>NZ_JBJNLL010000020.1:0-699 GCF_052169095.1 Serratia sp. CY33802 | reverse complement strand
ATCAGACAATCTGTGTGAGCACGCCACTCGAATCAATATCTTTAGGTAAGGAGGTGATCCAACCGCAGGTTCCCCTACGGTTACCTTGTTACGACTTCACCCCAGTCATGAATCACAAAGTGGTAAGCGCCCTCCCGAAGGTTAAGCTACCTACTTCTTTTGCAACCCACTCCCATGGTGTGACGGGCGGTGTGTACAAGGCCCGGGAACGTATTCACCGTAGCATTCTGATCTACGATTACTAGCGATTCCGACTTCATGGAGTCGAGTTGCAGACTCCAATCCGGACTACGACATACTTTATGAGGTCCGCTTGCTCTCGCGAGGTCGCTTCTCTTTGTATATGCCATTGTAGCACGTGTGTAGCCCTACTCGTAAGGGCCATGATGACTTGACGTCATCCCCACCTTCCTCCAGTTTATCACTGGCAGTCTCCTTTGAGTTCCCGGCCGAACCGCTGGCAACAAAGGATAAGGGTTGCGCTCGTTGCGGGACTTAACCCAACATTTCACAACACGAGCTGACGACAGCCATGCAGCACCTGTCTCAGAGTTCCCGAAGGCACCAATCCATCTCTGGAAAGTTCTCTGGATGTCAAGAGTAGGTAAGGTTCTTCGCGTTGCATCGAATTAAACCACATGCTCCACCGCTTGTGCGGGCCCCCGTCAATTCATTTGAGTTTTAACCTTGCGGCCGTAC
>NZ_JBJNLL010000019.1:0-711 GCF_052169095.1 Serratia sp. CY33802 | reverse complement strand
AATAAATATCCTCCGGCATAGCCGGAGGTTTTTCATATGCGCCTATAAGGCTCTCTTGCCAGCTGCGCCCTAACAGGCGCATCGCGATCTGACATTTGCTTCTATCGGTTACTTACGACCCGTAAACGGGCTACCTGGATAGGGGATCGACAACTGCTCACCCATCTTATCCTCTTCCAGTTGGTGCTTTATGTATTCTTGTATCTTGGCTGTATTTTTACCCACCGTATCAACGTAATACCCTCGACACCAAAACTCCCTGTTACGGTATTTGAACTTCAAATCCCCAAACTGCTCATAAAGCATCAGGCTGCTCTTGCCCTTCAGATACCCCATAAACCCCGATACACTCATCTTGGGGGGAATTTCCAGAAGCATATGGATGTGATCCACACAACATTCCGCCTCCAGAATATTCACGCTTTTCCATTCACAAAGCTTTCTTAAGATACTGCCAATTGCTCTGCGCTTTTCCCCGTAGAACACCTGTCTTCGGTACTTCGGCGCAAATACTATGTGATATTTACAGTTCCAGCGCGTGTGCGCTAAGCTCTTTTCGTCCCTCATAGGGACCCCCTTTTGATTTCTTGTTGAACGTTCGCAGTTGCCAGACCGCAAACTGTTTTAACAAATCAAAAGGGGTCTTTATAACTGGCTCAAAGCTGAAAGCTTTACGGAACCCCCAGCCTAGCTGGGGGTTTTTGCATACAA
>NZ_JBJNLL010000017.1:0-5419 GCF_052169095.1 Serratia sp. CY33802 | reverse complement strand
AGAAGTGAAACGCCGTAGCGCCGATGGTAGTGTGGGGTCTCCCCATGCGAGAGTAGGACACTGCCAGGCATCAAATAAAGCCGAAAGCCCTGAACTGACGTTCAGGGCTTTTTGCTATGCGTAAAATAAATATCCTGACTGTATCTATTACTTTGAAAAATACCTTTTTGGCATATGTAGCTTATTCTTATAAGGAAGCATAATGTTTTTTGCCGGAGAAATAGCCAGATTAATATATAATTGATAGCTTCAGATTATTATTTAAATAATAAAAATGCCTATTTATTAATGTGTTAATAAGAAATATCTGGTTATATCAAAGATAAATCTTAATTCTTTAGTGTATTATTCGATAAATTTCACGTTAATTAAAACAAATATTAGCCAGACGCCTCGAATCGAGTAGACTAGGCGAAAGATTATTTCCGTATAGGTACTGAACGTTATGTCTACTGAAAGCGCGTCTTTAAAAAACCACAATACGTTTGCGCTCCCGGTCAACGCAGCGCACCTGATCATGGCCGATAGAATTGAGCTGATGCTCAAGGTATGGCAACAAACGCGCAAGCGTCAGGAGCCGCTGCTGATTCTCGGTGAAGGTAGCAACGTGCTGTTCCTGGAGGATTTCTCGGGCACGGTAATGGTCAATCAGTTGAAGGGTATCGATGTTCGAGAAGATAACGATGCCTGGTATCTCCACGTCAGCTCCGGTGAAAATTGGCATGACCTGGTGCAATATACGCTGCAGGCTGGGATCTGCGGCCTGGAAAACCTGGCGTTGATCCCTGGATTGGCCGGTTCCGCCCCTATTCAGAACATCGGCGCCTACGGCGTCGAATTGAAAGACGTCTGCGAGTATGTCGATTTGCTGGACTTCTCTACCGGCGCTATCGATCGCATCCCGGCTGCCGAGTGTGGTTTTGGCTACCGGGAAAGCATTTTCAAGCACCGTTTCCAAACTGGGCATGTCATTGTCGGGCTGGGTCTGCGTCTCAACAAACAGTGGCAACCCAAATTGAGTTACGGCGATCTGGCCAAGCTGGAGCCCACCACGGTGACGCCGCTTCAGGTATTTGAATCCGTATGTGCTATGCGTCGCAGCAAGCTGCCCGATCCGCGCGAAACCGGCAATGCCGGCAGCTTCTTCAAGAATCCTTTGGTGAACGCAGAGAAAGCCGCAGAACTCGTCGCCAAATATCCTGGCATGCCGCATTATCCGCAGCAGGATGGTCAGGTGAAGCTGGCCGCCGGCTGGCTTATCGACCAATGCGCGCTGAAAGGATATCGCATCGGTGGTGCTGCGGTACACCGCCAGCAGGCGCTGGTGCTGGTGAACATCGACAATGCCCACAGCCAGGATGTGGTGGCGCTGGCGCGCCACGTACGCAAGACGGTGGCCGATAAATTCGGTGTGTGGTTGGAGCCTGAGGTGCGCTTTATTGGCGCGACCGGTGAGCTGAATGCCGTGGCGGTGCTGTCATGAAAGATACCAAGGTTCCGTTAAAACTGATCGCGTTGTTGGCCGACGGCGAATTCCATTCCGGGGAACACCTCGGTGAGTCACTCGGCATGAGCCGTGCTGCGATCAATAAGCATATTCAAACCATTCGCGAGTGGGGGCTGGATGTCTTTACCGTGCCTGGCAAAGGGTACAGCTTGCCTGCCCCCATGCCACTATTGGAGGCGGAACGCATTCTAAAAGGGTTGGACGACAAACGCGTTACCGTGTTGCCGGTAGTCGACTCTACCAATCAATATTTGCTGGATCGTATCGAAACACTACAATCTGGCGACGCCTGCATCGCTGAGTATCAACTGGCTGGCCGCGGTCGTCGTGGGCGCCAGTGGATTTCGCCGTTTGGCGCCAATTTATACCTGTCGATGTTTTGGCGATTGGAACAGGGGCCAGCTGCGGCGATGGGGCTGAGCCTGGTGATCGGCATGGTGATGGCGGAGGTCTTACAGCGCCTTGGCGCTAAAGACGTACGGGTAAAATGGCCCAACGACCTCTACCTGAACGATCGCAAATTGGCAGGGATCCTGGTCGAGTTGACAGGAAAAACTGGCGATGCGGCTCAGTTGGTCATCGGTGCTGGCATTAATTTGGCGATGCGGGATACCAATGCCGGGGGGATCAACCAAGGTTGGATCAACCTGCAAGAAGCCGGCATTAACATCGATCGTAATGAGCTGACTGCTACTTTGCTCAATGAATTGCGGCAGTCGTTAAAACAATTCGAGATAGATGGGCTGGGGCCATTCATTGGTCGTTGGCGCACGTTGGATAATTTTATCGACAGACCGGTCAAACTGCTGATTGGTGAGCGGCAGATTGTAGGCATCGCACGAGGCATCGATTCGCAGGGGGCACTGCTGCTGGAACAAGATGGGGAGATCAAACCCTTTATCGGCGGAGAGATATCGCTGCGCAGTGCAGAATAGCGATAGCAACCAAGGGGACGTTACCGTCCCCTTGAGCGATCGGTAGTATTACTTTCTTAAGCGCACGCTTTCAACGGCATGGTTGGCGCTTTTGGTCATGATCAGGCTGGCGCGTTCGCGGGTAGGTAGTATATTCTGCTGCAAATTCAAGCCGTTAATTTCATTCCACAATTGTGTAGCGATATTAATCGCTTCCGGTTCCGGCAATTTTGAATAGTTATGGAAATAAGAATCGGGATTGGAAAATGCGCCCTGACGGAATTTCAGGAAACGATTGATATACCAGCTTTGCAATAGCGTCTCCGGGGCATCGACATATATGGAGAAGTCGACAAAATCGGAAACGAATACGCGATGAGGATCGTGCGGGTAATCCATACCGCTTTGCAATACGTTAAGCCCTTCCAGGATCAGAATATCCGGTTGCTCGATGACTTTATTACCCTCAGGTACAACGTCATAAATTAAATGAGAATAAACCGGAGCGGTAACGCGTTTGGCGCCGGATTTCACTTCTGACACGAATTTCACCAGGCTATGCATATCGTAAGACTGCGGGAAGCCTTTTTTCTTCATCAGGCCGCGTTCGTTCAGCACCTTATTAGGATGCAAGAAGCCGTCGGTCGTGATCAACTCAACGCTGCGGTGTTCCGGCCAGCGGCTCAGCAACGCCTGCAACAGACGTGCGGTCGTGCTCTTACCTACGGCTACGCTGCCGGCGATGCCGATGACATAGGGAATTTTTTGCCCGTCGGTGCCGAGGAATTGCTCGAGCACCGCCTGTCGGCGCAGGTTGGAACTGATATAGAAGTTCAATAGTCGTGACAGCGGCAGATAAATCTGCGCAACTTCTTCCAACGAGAGATCTTCGTTAATCCCTTTCAGCTTAACGATCTCTTCTTCCGATAACGTCAGCGGCACCGAATCTCGCAACGCAGCCCATTGGGTACGATCGAACTGTAGGTAAGGCGTTGCTAAAGATTGATCTCTTTTTATCATAAGCCAAATTCTGCCTGTTAACGCAGGTTGGGAAAGGCGCCGGACGCCAACTCCAGAGAATAAACAAGCTGCATATTATAGACAGCTTCGTTTTTGGCGTAGACTTTTTTCGCAAAAGTTGTCGATAGGCAGCAGTTTATGTCAATTGTGCGAAGCGGCGCGCAGTTGATAAGGCGGGGTTGCAAGGCGGTATCATCGGGGCCGGATACCGCCTGAAGGCTAGCAGGCAATGGCGCGCGAAGGTTGGTTTACGGTGAATAGACGTTTGTAATAAATGACGGTCGGATGATAATGCCCATCGGGGCCCGCTGCATAATCCGGTAGCTCGCCCAAACAGCGATAACCCAGGCTGCGATAAAGCGCTTCAGCCGCTGAGCCAGCCTGCGTATCCAGGTACAATAGCCCGCGCTGCTGTTGCAGTGCCGCCTGCTCCAACGTCTTCATCAGCGCCAGACCTACGCCGTTGCGGCGAGCGCGGCTATGCACCAATAGCTTCACCACCTCCGCACGATTACGGCCATTCGGTTTCTGGCAGAGCTCGAGTTGCACGGTGCCAACGACGCCGCGTTCGTCGCGGGCAATCCACAATAGCAGCTCGCTTTTGGCCAAGGCGGGACGCAGGCTGTGGAAGTAACTCTCGGCGTCTTCATGCGGGATTAAGGTGTCGTAGCCCACTGAAGCACCGTGGGTGACCGCATCGGTCAACAGGCGAGCCAATTCATCGCGATAAATCGGGAGCGTAGCGGCGTTGATAGGCACTATTTTCATCGGTCATTCCTCCAGAGATGGGGGTAATGAAGATAAGCAATAACTGCGCCAGAACGACGAAAGGCATAGCCACGGCGAAAGAGCGAGCAATAAGTGTAGTTCACGCCACGAACCTGGGCAGCGATCCTCTTTTTGGTGCATCGATCCCGCTCACGGTTTACCGACGCAGGTTACGTGTTTTGAGAAGCCCGACACGGAGAAAGGGGCTCTCAATGCTTGCAAAAAGTGGATAAAATTGTAGAGAATGATTGCCGCAAGTGGTGAATGTTTGCACACCGCAGGCTGCGAATTGCATGACAGCATGCAAAATTGACTGATTTGTGAGCGAAAGTGCGCGTAAAGCAATTTTTTTGTTGCATAGGCCGTCCGCTCTACCTAGAATGCGCTGCACTTGATGCCGGCTTAGCTCAGTAGGTAGAGCAACTGACTTGTAATCAGTAGGTCACCAGTTCGATTCCGGTAGCCGGCACCATTCAAGTCACAAGTAGTTAAAATCTGGTGGGGTTCCCGAGCGGCCAAAGGGAGCAGACTGTAAATCTGCCGTCACAGACTTCGAAGGTTCGAATCCTTCCCCCACCACCAAATCTTGCCTTCGGCGATTAACTGAGATGCGATAAATACCGCAGCGGTTGATGGCGGGAGGAGAGGGCGAAAGCCTTCGGCAAGGTTCGAGCTGTGCAGCGCAAGGCGCAGCCGGCCCGAAGGATGCGAAGCGAGTGATGAATAGTCCTGCTCCATCCCAAAATTCTACAGAAAAATCAGGTAGCCGAGTTCCAGGATGCGGGCATCGTATAATGGCTATTACCTCAGCCTTCCAAGCTGATGATGTGGGTTCGATTCCCACTGCCCGCTCCAAGATGTGCTGATATAGCTCAGTTGGTAGAGCGCACCCTTGGTAAGGGTGAGGTCGGCAGTTCGAATCTGCCTATCAGCACCACTTCTTAATTTCTCGCCCCCTGATTTTCTTTCTGTTCTGGATTCAACGAGCAAATGCTTGGTTGATGTGGTGATACCACCGATTTATCCGTGTCTTAGAGGGACAATCGATGTCTAAAGAAAAGTTTGAACGTACAAAACCGCACGTTAACGTCGGTACTATCGGCCACGTTGACCACGGTAAAACTACCCTGACTGCAGCGATCACCACCGTTCTGGCTAAAACCTACGGCGGTTCTGCACGTGCTTTCGACCAGATCGATAACGCGCCAGA
>NZ_JBJNLL010000016.1:0-12974 GCF_052169095.1 Serratia sp. CY33802 | reverse complement strand
GAACGTTCGCAGTTGCCAGACCGCAAACTGTTTTAACAAATCAAAAGGGGTCTTTATAACTGGCTCAAAGCTGAAAGCTTTACGGAACCCCCAGCCTAGCTGGGGGTTTTTGCATACAATAAAAAGGGCCCCGCAGGGGGCCCTTGTCAGGCTTTCAGGCGATTACTGCGCCGGTGCCGGAGCGGGTTCCGCTTCCTGCGCCGGTTCAGCGTCTTCCGCCGGGGCACCCAGCATGGCGAACTGGCCGATGAACTCCTGCAGCGACATCTTGTTGCCGTTCAGGTCAACCTGATTGTCAGCGTAGTGGAACTTGCTCGCGATCACGCCGTCTTTCTGAGTGGTCAGCTTGAACATCTGGCCCATGGCCGCCAGGCCCTGCACTTGCTGCTGCGCCAGTTTCTGCGCGTCTTCCTCATTGTAACCCTGCAACAGAGCGGTCTTCGCGGTCACTTCGGTGGCCATCGCTTCCGGAATGGTCAGGCTGAGATCCAGCTTTTTAACCGCCTGAGCGATCACTTGATCCGGCGACTGTGCCGGGGAGGCGGCCTTGCTCGGATCGGTCATCGCCAGATCCAGCGTGAAGAGGCTCTCACCCTTGCTGTTTTTCCAGCTCAGCGGGGCGATGCTGAGGCTTGGGTTGCCTTTCAGCAGCATCGGCAGGTTCTTTTGCAGCATCTCGGAGGTCTGCTGTTCGTAGACGTCCGGATCCAGGTTCTCGCCCTGCTGCAGCAGCGCCATGGTTTGGCGGTTGTAGCTGTCGGAGAAGTCTTTCAGCGCCTTGCCGTCGACGTTGTCGATTTTCAGCGTCAGTTTACCGGCGCCGAAGTCGTTGCCCTGCACCTTGAGCGCGTCCATGGTGTAATCGATCTGGCCGCCGATGTTGCTGCTGCCTTGCTCGCCGAACTTGCTCACCAGATTGAAACCGTCCAACGCCACGGTGTCTTTACCGTCGATCGTCAGTTTGAACTGTTTCAGGGTCATCGTCTGATCGCCGAGCTTCACGCCGAACTTGCTTTCGTTGCTGTTGCCTTTCAGGTTGAAGCCCTGGAAGGTGATCTGCTCGTTTTGGCCGAATTCGTTCGGGCTGGCGAACACGATAGTGTCGCTATTGGCGTCCAGCGCGAATTTTTTCAGATCGCGGGACACGTCGGCGTCAATGGTGGCGCCGCTGAATTTCAACGAAGATTTATCCTTCTGGTAGTCCAGTGGGATAAAGTCGATGGTGGACGCGGTATCGCCGCTGTACGAGATGCGCGAATCGGCGGTAAACAGCGATTTGCCTTTGGTGGTTTCAAACAGGCCTTTCACCGCCGGGGTGTTTTCCAGCTCGGTATGCACCGACGCCATGCTCGGCAGCAGGTTGAATTTTTTCAGCTGCGCGAACGGGAACGGACCGTGATCGATGGTTTCCAGGAACGCCACTTCTTCACCGGCTTTCAGCGCCGCGTTTTCACTGGTATCCGTGCCGTCGGAACGCAGCACATAACGCACTTTACTGCTGAACAGGCCGCGCTGGTAATTTTCATAGCTCAGCTTGACGCCGGCTTTCGGCAGGTAGGCTTTCAGTTGGCCGTTGGCGTTGTCGACGACTTCGCCCATGTGCTGCTCGATCTGTTTCCCGGTGTACCAGGATGCCCCGGTCCATGCTGCGCCAAGAACGACAATGACGCTGACAGCGACTAACGATTTTTTCATAGCTCTGTTTCATCCTTTTTTCTTATCACCCTCCGTTGCGTGGGAGGGGCAAATAGGGGCCGCCAAAAAACGCCCGCAGGCGTTTAATTGTGGGGGCAGCTCTCGCTTTCAGCAAGCAATTTGCTGAAATTTATCAACGGTTAGGCCAGTTGGTTATAAACCCGGGCGATGCGGCCGCTGCCGCTGACGTTGACCGGGGATTCGAAGGCGCCGATAAAGCAGGATTCACCCGGTTTGAGCGTCAGGTGCTGCCCGGATTTTTCCAGCGTCGCTTCGCCGCTGACGCAGAACACGATAGCCGCGCTCCGCTGTGCCAGCGCCTGCGGCGCGGTGGTCAAATCGTGCAGTGAGAAGGCGAAATCTTCCACCGGGATCGGGAAGAACAGCTCGTTGCCGCGCCGCTCCGGTTGGGTCAGCAGGCCGGAAGCCGGCTGCGGGCGAAACTGCAGGTTGGCCAGCAGCTCGGGCACGTCGATAAATTTCGGCGTCAGGCCGGCACGCAGCACGTTATCCGAGTTGGCCATCACTTCCAGCGCCACGCCTTTCAGGTAGGCGTGCGGCGTTTCGGCATACAGGAACATCGCTTCGCCCGGCGCGAGCTGCACCACGTTCAGCAGCAGCGGTGAGAACAGGCCGCTGTCGTCCGGATAGAAACCGGCGATGAACCGCACGGTATCCCAGGGTTCACCCTGCTGGTTGTTGAGCGCGGCTTTCAGCACGCCGAGTGCCAGCGACTTCTGCTCGCCGCTCATCGTCAACAGGCTGGCGAACAGGGTAGACAGATGGGCGGTGTCCGGCTGCTGCAGGAAGGCGGCGATATCGTGGTGCGCGCCGGCGATAGGTTGCAGCAGGGAAACGATATCGGCCAATTCACGAAAACCGTTCATCGCCAGGAACGGCGTCAGCGCGAACACCAGCTCGGGCTTGTGATTGGGATCTTTGTAGTTGCGTTCGGCGGCGCTCAGCGGGATGCCGGCGGCGTTCTCTTTCGCGAAGCCGACCTCGGCCGCCGCTTTGCTCGGGTGGACCTGGATCGACAGCGGCTGATCGGCGCACAGCACTTTAAACAGGAACGGCAACTCGCCAAAACGGCTGGCGACGTTGGCGCCCAGCTGTTTTGGCTGGTCTTCGTCGATCAGATCGCGCAGCGAACGCAGTTCACCGTCGGCGCCCGGCACGCGGGAAGGGCTCTTGGGATGGGCGCCCATCCACAGTTCGGCCATCGGCTGATTATCCGGGTTGGCGATGCCGTAAAGACGGGTCAGCGCGTCGTGGCTGCCCCAAGCGTAATTCTGTACCGCGTTGGTCATTTTTTGCATGTCGATAAACGTCCTTCTGCGTCATTGCCGCACTATTGGCAATTAACCTTCTGATTTTATACGGTTAACTCAATCTATGCCGACGACCATCATACCCTCGCGTCGGCAGGAAAAATCATGGGCGCGATCAAAACATCGCCGGATAACGTCGCGCCCGGCAACGGGGCCAAAGTATAGCGTGATAACGATCGGCGTCTCAATTGGTGCGCAGGTCTCAACGCGGCCCAGAAAATCCGTCGCAAGATTATTCTTTGGGAGAATGGGTTATTGCCGATAGCTCGTTTATCCTGCGTCATTATTTATTCTTCAACATGTCAAACTATGTCGGCTGAATTTATTTTTTACCGTCTGAGCCATTCCCTTATTATTATTTTCGCGCTGCGCCGGGCGATCACACGCCGAGCTTAAACCGGCGCGTCAGACCCCTTTACCGTAACGGCCAATGAGTCGATTTAACGAAACAAGAGGTCTGTTGCATGAAAAAACTGTTGTTGTTGTTGGGCTTTTGCACCGGCGCAGCTCAGGCGGCGGTGATTGTCGCCTATCCCTACGCAGCTCCGCGCGCCGTGGTGATCGCGCCGGCACCGATCGTCGTTGCACCCGCGCCGGTAGCGGTTCCCACCGCGATCGCACCCGTGGCGCACCCGCTGGCACTTACCGCCGGCGCGGTGGCGACCGGGGCGTATCGGCATAATGAACGGCAGGACGCCTATGACGAAATCAATCATCTGCAGCAACAACGTATCGATGAGCTCAATCATTTACAGGCGCAACGCATCAATAATTTTAATTCGCGTCATCCGCGTTAATGGCTACCCACACTTTTATTCTCCGGACTCATTTCCGGCCGTTTATTTCGGCGCGGGTTAACCGGCGGAAAATAACCGCGTCATTGATGGGTAAAAGAGATGAAACGTGCTGTGAGATAACTCTCTTAATGCGAATAGTTATTATGTCACTATACTGGGAGTGCATGCCGACGGGGGGTAGCGCGTCGGCCTAACCCTACAATTTTAGGAATTATGCTAAGGAGATCATGATGGCAGGCGTTCGTATCGAAAAAGACTCTATGGGCCCCATCGAAGTCGCGGCCGACAAGCTGTGGGGCGCGCAAACCCAGCGTTCGTTGGCACATTTCCGTATTTCCTCCGAAAAGATGCCGACCGCGCTGATCCACGCGCTGGCGTTGACCAAGCGCGCCGCCGCGCAGGTGAACGTGGATCTGGGGCTGCTGCCGGCCGAGCGGGGTGCCGCCATCATCAACGCCGCCGACGAAGTGCTGGCGGATCGTCATGCTGACCAGTTCCCGCTGTCCATCTGGCAAACCGGCTCCGGTACCCAGACCAACATGAACATGAACGAAGTGTTGGCCAATCGCGCTAGCGAGCTACTGGGCGGCGTGCGCGGTGAAGAGCGCAAGGTGCATCCGAACGACGACGTCAATAAAAGCCAGAGCTCCAACGACGTGTTTCCCACCGCGATGCACGTGGCGGCGGTGATTGCGCTGCGCGAGCACCTGATCCCCGAGCTGAAAGTGCTGCACAAGACGCTGAGCGACAAGGCCGAAGCCTACCGCGACATCGTTAAAATCGGCCGCACCCACCTGCAGGACGCCACGCCGCTGACCCTGGGGCAGGAAATCTCTGGCTGGGCGGCGATGCTGGCGCACAATCTGAAACACATCGAGGGCAGTATTCCGCACATCGCCGAGCTGGCGCTGGGCGGCACGGCGGTCGGCACCGGCCTGAATACCCATCCGGAGTACGCGGTGCGCGTCGCTAAAGCGCTGGCGGAATTGACCCATCAGCCGTTCGTCACCGCGCCGAACAAGTTCGAAGCGCTGGCGACCTGCGATGCGCTGGTGCAAGGGCATGGCGCGCTGAAAGGGCTGGCGGCTTCGCTGATGAAGATCGCCAACGACGTGCGCTGGCTGGCGTCTGGCCCGCGCTGCGGCATCGGCGAGATCTCGATCCCGGAGAACGAGCCGGGCAGCTCCATCATGCCGGGCAAAGTCAACCCGACCCAGTGTGAAGCGATGACCATGCTGTGCGCGCAGGTGCTGGGCAACGACGTGGCGGTGAACATCGGCGGGGCTTCCGGCAACTTCGAGCTGAACGTGTTCCGCCCGATGGTGATCCACAACTACCTGCAGTCGATCCGCCTGCTGGCCGACGGTATGCAGGGCTTCAACGAGCACTGCGCGGTGGGCATCGAACCGAACCGCGATCGCATTACCCAGTTGCTGAATGAATCGCTGATGCTGGTGACGGCGCTCAACACCCATATCGGTTATGACAAAGCGGCGGAAATCGCCAAGAAAGCGCACAAGGAAGGGCTGACGTTGAAAGCCGCGGCGCTGAAGCTCGGCTATCTGACCGAAGCGCAGTTCGATGAGTGGGTGCGGCCGGAAGCGATGGTCGGCAGCATGCAGAAGTAACCGCGTTCATCACCATCTCTTAACGGGGCGCGGTTGCGCCCCGTCTTTTCATGCTAATCCTTCCAGCACCGACAACAGCGCCTGCGGCTCCGGCCGCCGGGTGTAATCGGCGTGCGCTTCGGCGTAGACAATACGGCCATCGGGAGTAATGACGAACCGCGCCGGCAGCGGCAGCGTCCAGCTGTCATCCTGGTTGAACTGCGCCAGATCGAGGCCGAGCCGCTGTTGATACAGGGCGATCAGCGCGTCCGGCAGGCGGTAACGCAGGCCGAATTGAGCCGCCAGGCGATTGCCTGCATCGCTGAGCAGCGGAAAGGTGAGATCGTGATCGCGCGCGGCCTGGCGGTTATGCACCGCGCTCTGCGGTGAAATGGCCACGAGCTGCGCGCCGTGATGCGTGATGGCGGGGAGTGCGGCCTGCAGCGCCTGCAGATCGAGCGTACAGTAAGGGCACCAGACCCCGCGATAGAAACTGATGACCAGTGGGCCCTTCGCCAACAGCGCCGCGGAAGAGCATGGCCGGTTTTCGCTGTCCGGTAGGATAAAGCCGGGCGCGGCGTCGCCGACCGTCAGCGCGCATTCGGTAATGCCCGACGCGATCTGCGCCTGGATCGCCTCACGCATCAGCGCGTGATCTTGCGCCGCGAGTTTGAACGGCAGTTGGTCGGTTTCGAATGCCACTTTGAAGGCATCGAGTTTGTCTTGCAGTGTCATGCGTTCTCCTGATGGGAATGAGGGGGAGCGCTCATCTTGCCCATTCCTAAATGGCGCGTGTAGACTGCAATAAATGCTAACCGTTATTCCATCAAGGAATGTCATGGGTAAATTTGCCGATTACGAAACCTATGCCTGCGTTTACGAGAGCGGTTCCTTTACCGCGGCAGCGCGGCGGCTGCACGTGGGGCAGCCGGCAGTCTCAAAAGCGGTGGCGCGGCTGGAACAGCAGCTCGGCACGCGCCTGATGCTGCGCTCGACCCACGGCCTGCAGCCGACGGATGCGGGACAGCAGCTGTATCAACGCACCCGACGTATCCTTAACGAGCTGGCGGAGACCGAAGCGCTGGTGCAGAGCGCTGGCGAGACCCTGAGCGGCCGGCTTCGGGTCGCTTCGGCGGCGGTGTTCGCCCGCATCGTTCCCTTGCCTGATTTGACGGCGTTTATGCGCGCCAATCCGCGGTTGAACGTCGATCTGCTGCTGGATGACGGCAATTTGTCGCTGATTGAAGAGGGCATCGATATTGCCCTGTGTATTGGCGAATTGGAGGATTCCGGCTTTACCGCCCGCAAGCTGGGTGAGGTAAAGCAATGCGTGATCGGCACGCCCGGCTATTTTGCCGCTGCCGGTATGCCGCAGCGGCCGGAAGATCTGTTGCAGCATGAGATGGTGATTTACCATCACCGTGGCGGCGGCGAGCAGTGGCGCTTCAGCCGTGGAGAGGAACAGCGCACGCTGCGGCTGCCAGGGCGCATGCGGGTCAACGCGGCGGAGTGCGTGCGCGAGCTGGTGATGGCGGACTTCGGTGCTACCGTCGCCAGCGAAGGCATGTTTCGCAACGAGCTGCAAAGCGGGGCGGCGATTGCGGCCTTAGCGGACTGGCAACTGCCGCCGCTGGCGCTGTGGGCGGTGTTCCCCGGCGGCCATTTCGTTTCGGCCAAGGCGCGGGCCTTTGCCGATTTTGTCCAAACCGCGTTATGCAGGGAGCCGTGATATGTCGCGCGCACAACGTTTACTCGATCTGATGCAGCTGCTGCGCAGCCACCGTTATCCGGTGGCGGGCCATGCGCTGGCGCAGACGCTGGGCATCAGCATGCGCACGCTGTACCGCGATATCGCCACGCTGCAGCAGCAGGGGGCGGAGATCGCCGGCGAGGCGGGCGTCGGTTATGTGCTGCGCCCCGGCTTCATGCTACCGCCGCTGATGTTCTCGCAGGCGGAGACAGAAGCACTGGTGCTGGGGATGCGCTGGGTCAGCCGCCACGGCGACAGTCAGCTGGCGAGTGCGGCGGGCCAGGCGCTGGCCAAGATCGCTGACGTGCTGCCGCCGGCACTGCGGGAGGAGCTTGAGGCCAACACGCTGTTGATAGCGCCGGTTCAGGCGCCGCCGGTGGCGGATGAGCTGCGGGTGCTGATCCGTGACACCATCCGCCGCGAGCGCAAGCTGCATATCGACTATCTTGACCTGGCGGGGCAGCGCAGCGAACGCCTGTTGTGGCCCTTTGCACTGGGTTTTTTCGACCAGTTCCAGATGTTGGTCGCCTGGTGCGAGCTGCGCCAGGCCTTTCGTCATTTTCGCCTCGATCGCATCCAGGCCGCCACGCCGTTGGAACCGCGCTATCCGCGCGGACGGCGGCGGCTGCTGAAAGAGTGGCGCCTCAGCGAGGGCATTGCGGAGCAATAGCGGCACGCTGCTGCCATAAACTGTCAGTCGCGCGCCTTAGTCTGTGCCTATCGGGAACCGGCCGGTTCCCATCATCCAGAGGACAGACCGATGACCCTTCCCAGCATGACCCTGCTTTACGTCGACAATCCGCTGAACAGTGCCGCCTTTTATCAACGTTTACTGGGACAGGCGCCGGTAGAGCTTTCTCCCGGCTTCGCCCTGTTTGTGCTCAACAACGGCTTCAAGCTGGGGATGTGGGCCAAACAGGGGGTAAAACCCGCTGCCACGTTGACCGGCGGCGGCGGTGAGCTGGGCTTCTTGTGCCAGGATCCGCAAGAGGTCGAAGCGCGCTATAACCAGTGGCGCGAACTCGGGCTGCCTATCGAGCAAACGCCGACCGAGATGGAATTCGGTTACACCTTCGTCGCACGGGATCCGGACGGCCATCGCCTGCGAGTATATGCCCTCAGCGAGTAGCGTCATCGGCATACAGGTGCAAGCGCGGCACCAGCAGCCGCAGCGGTCGGGCGTCGGGTTTGTAACGGTGTTTCACCGCGTCAACGTCGTAGTTGAGCAGCTCGCCAATCTTCGGCACTGCGGCGCCGCTCTCTACCTGACACAGGGCGATCAGCGGCAGCGGGCAGGGGTGCTGCACCTGCTTTTGCTGCTGCTGATACCACACGCGGGCGATCGGCTGCACTTTGACCGGCCGCTTGATTTTCAGCGTCGCGTGCTGCGGCAGACGGCTGACATCGTCTATTTCGCGGCTGACCAGGGTGGCCCACTGTTCACGGCTGTGCGGCGGCACCGCGCGGCCGGCTTTCAGGCTTTTCTCCAGCTGCGCCAGGATGTCGTCCCGCTTGACGTTTTTGATGATGTGCTTGTTGGCCCAGCCGAAGCGCACCGAGTCGGGGTTGGTCAGGGCGGTGAGGGTGCGGTAGGCGCTGAGGGTAATCAGCCCGTGCAGATGGGTGTGTACGAACTCGAAACGCTGCTCCGGCGCCAGACCGGAATCGACGGTGATAATCTGCTCCAGTTCGCCCTTCAGGCGGTTGACCAGCGCCAGCTGCGCCTGCAGCGCCTGATACTCCGGTTGCTCCACCGCCAGACAGATGACGCCGGGCAGCCGCACGGCGGCCTTGCTGCTGACATTCTCCCGGTTATGGTGGATGAACAGCCGCTGATAATGCTCCAGCGCCAGATCGCGCGCCGCTTGTCCCACATGCTGTTCGACCGCGATATGCGAGATAGCCTGATGTTCCTGGCCTTTTTCAACCTCCGGCAGGCTGAACACCCGCGCTGCCAGCAAGCGCAGCGGGGTGATCTGCTGCTGCAATGCGCCCAGCGCCTGCTCTAGCTCGACAAAGCAGGCATTCATTCGGCCAATCACATCGTATCTGCTCATCGTACGCTCCTATTTTAGTTACAACATACTATAGGAGAGTAGCAGGCTGGGGGCAACATCGGCGATGGGGAAATACTCGGCTTAACTGCCCGCCCGGCTTACCAGGGGGAAATAGGGCGGGTAGCAGGGGGAATTCTCTCGCTCGTCTGCCACACATGCGGGTAAGCGTGATTGTCGAAAATAAACCTGGTCTTCTTATGGTTTTGATTCATGGATGAATTTTTTCCCGCTCGTTTATTTTTTGTTTAGTCCATTTCTCGTTTGCCGTTGTCCAATCGCTGGAACAAACAGAATGGCAGGACGCTATGAGCCCTTGGGGTTATCTTTTCTTCTGTCATTAACGGGTGCTTTAACAGGAGGTTTACTGTGGATATTAAACAGAAAGTCAAAAACATGACGCTGGAAGAGAAGATCGGGCAAAAAATCATGCTGGATTTTCGCTACTGGGATCGGAACGGTAGCAGCAATCAGGATATGACCGTTCCCGATGAAGCCATTGGCAAGCTGATCGCCGATAACCACGTGGGCGGGGTGATCCTGTTCGCCAATAATCTGAAAGACAAGCAGCAGATCAAAACGTTGACGGCTTGGTATGCCGCGATGAAAACGCACGCCGGCATTCGCCTGTTTATCGGCACGGATAATGAGGGCGGTAACGTTTTCCGGCTGCCGCGCGGCGACTATGCCTCATTCCCCGGCAATATGGCGCTGGCGGCGGCGATTGAGGGCGGTGCGGATAAACAGCTCGCCGTTGAACAGGGCAAGCTGATGGCCCAGGATATGCGCGCGTTGCATATCAATACCAACTTTGCCCCGGTCGTGGACGTCAACACCAACCCGTTCAACCCGGTGATTAACGTTCGCGCCTTCAGCGATGATAAGAACACCGTGTCCCGCCTGGCCGAGAAAATAGTGGCGGGGATGAAGCAGCAAGGGCTGATCACCGCTTACAAACACTTCCCTGGCCATGGCAGCACCTCCACCGACTCGCATACCGGTTTGCCGCGCGTCGATCGCACGCGGGAAGAGGCGTTTGCCATCGATATCGCCCCTTATAAGCAAGCTATCGATCGCTGCGCGGCGCCGGACATGGTCATGACCGCGCATATTCAGTATCCGGCTCTGGACAACCGCCAGATCGCTACCCGCAGCGGCGAAAAAATCACGGTGCCGGCCACCATGTCGCATGAAATTCAGACACAGATTCTGCGCAATGAGTTGGGGTATGCCGGCGTAACGATTTCAGACGCGCTGGATATGGGCGCGATTGCTGAGCACTTCACCCAACAGGGGGCGGCTGAAAACGTCTTTGCCGCCGGGGTGGATATCGCCCTGATGCCTGTCAGCATCGCTTCGCCGGCCCAGGCTAACCTGCTGCCGGACCTGATTCGTTATCTTGCGGAAAGGGTGAAAACGGGGCATCTCAGCGAGGCTGATATCGATGCCTCGGTCGAGCGCATTTTGCGCCTGAAATTACGCCATGGCCTGATGGGGCATAGCGATAACCCTTGTTCCAACGACGCCGCGTTGTCAGCACACAAGCTGGAAAAGCGCATTGCCGATCGCTCCATTACCGTGGTTATCAACCGTCACAGCCTGCTGCCGTTGAAAGACAAAGCGCTGCGCTATTTTATCCTGACCCCGTGGGGTGAGCAGGCCAAAGGCATCGCTAACGTGATGGCACAGGAAGGCTACCAGAACGTCGTTGCCGCGAAGGAAACGGAACTGAGCGATGCTCAGGTCAGGGCGCATATTGCCGATTGCGACGTGTTCCTGCTCGGCACGCTTTCGACCCGCTTTACGCCTGCTGAACAGGATGGGGTCATTACCTCCGCCACCGGAGCGAGTAATGACAGCATCCCTTATCCGGGCTGGTTGAAATACGCCGCCGAACAGGGGAAAAAGCGCGTTCACCTCTCACTGCGCGCACCTTACGATATCGTGAACTATGCCGCAGACGTGGAGGCGGCCGTCGCCACCTATTCTTACTACGGGTATGACAGCGGCGTGTGGCGCGGTCCCTCGATGATATCTCTGGCACAGGTGCTGACGGGAAAAATCACACCGCACGGAAAACTGCCGGTCAACACCTGGCATGACTACGATGTGGAGACCAACACGGGCAAGATCGCATTCCCTCGCGGGACTGGGCTGAGCTGGTAATGGGACAAGTACCGGCGTCGTCAGAAAGGGCGACGCCGGCAGCTTGCTCGCGTTGAGAAAGCGGGCGGTTTCTTGCTCTGCACGAAACGACATGGGATAACCGTCACTCACGGAAGGAGAATATTTATGCCGACAGGCGCAACAAAACTAGGCGGATGGCTGTTGATGGCCGCCATGCTGGGCGTGAGCGGATGCGCCAAGCCCCCCGAACCGGAGAAACCTGCACAGCCGACACCGCCAGTTACACCGATGCGGGGCATCTGGCTGGCCACGGTCATTGGCTTGGACTGGCCGCTGGCGGCCTCCCTGAAAGCGGAAACGGCGCAAGAGCGGGTGCGCCTGCAGCAGCAGGGGCTGACGGATGCGCTGGACGACATGGTGAAAACCGGGATTAACACGGTGTATTTTCAGGTTAAACCGGACGGAACGGCCCTGTGGCGTTCTGACATCTTGCCTTGGTCTGAGGTCTTGACCGGCACCGTGGGCCAGGATCCGGGTTATGATCCGCTGGCCTTTATGCTGCAAGAAGCGCACCGGCGCGGCATCAAAGTGCATGCCTGGCTGAACCCTTATCGGGTTTCCATGAATACCCGACAGCAAACGATTGATGCACTTAATCAGACGTTGCAGTCCCCACCGGCCAGCGTCTATGCGCTGCATCCTAACTGGATCCGCACGGCCAACGACCGCTTCGTGCTCGATCCTGGCTTACCCGACGTGCGCAACTGGATCACTGGCGTGGTGGCTGAAATAGTCAAAAACTATGATGTCGATGGCATTCAATTTGACGATTATTTCTATTACGAAACGCCGCAATCGCCGCTGGATGATGGGAAGACGTATCGCGCCTACGGCAAAGGGTTTGCAGACAAAGCCGCCTGGCGCAGGGACAACACGCTGCAATTGATAAAACAGGTTTCAGCCACCGTCAAAGCGTTGAAACCCGCGGTTGCGTTTGGCGTCAGCCCGGCGGGCGTATGGCGAAACAAAGCGGACGATCCTGCCGGCTCGGCGACGCGGGCAGGGGCGCCATCGTACGATACGGCCTATGCCGATACGCGCCAGTGGGTAAAACTGGGGCTGCTCGACTATATCGCACCACAGCTGTATTGGCCTTTCGATCGTGAAATTGTCCGCTACGACGTGCTGGCCAACTGGTGGGCCGAGGTGGTGAAAGGCACGCCGGTTCGGCTCTATGCCGGGGTGGCGCTGTATAAAGTGGGCACGCCATCGGCCAGCGAGCCGGCCTGGACCGTCGATGGCGGCGTTCCCGAGCTGAAAAGGCAGTTGGATCTCAACGAGAGCCTGCCGGGGATGGGGGGAACCATCCTGTTCCGGCAACGCTATCTGACCGAGCCGCAAACGGATAAGGCCGTGGAGTACCTGCGCACCCGCTGGAAAACCGGTCAATAATCACAGGCACTGGCAGGACGAGCCGCGGCAAATCGCCGCGGCTTTTTGTATGCAAAAACCCCCAGCTAGGCTGGGGGTTCCGTAAAGCTTTCAGCTTTGAGCCAGTTATAAAGACCCCTTTTGATTTGTTAAAACAGTTTGCGGTCTGGCAACTGCGAACG
>NZ_JBJNLL010000015.1:0-25995 GCF_052169095.1 Serratia sp. CY33802 | reverse complement strand
GATTGTCTGATAAATTGTTAAAGAGCAGTGAGTTAGGCGCTTTCGCTTGCTAACTCGAGGTGGCGTATATTACGCTTTCCTCTTTCAGAGTCAACCCTAATTTTCAGGATTTTTTCTCTTTCTTCCCGGCCGCTGTGTGAAGTGAATCACTTGCGCCGTGTCGATGGAGGCGCATTATAGGGATCCGAGTTTTTTGCACAACCCCTTTTTTGATCTTTTCTTTCTGTTTGCACACTTTTCAGCCCTTCCGGGTGGATCTTGTGCGATCAGGGCCATTTTCCGCAGGATCCGGCGCTGAGATTGGTTGTAATTCCATCGTCAGAGTCTAGTATTGCCGGTAAATATGATCCCGAGGTGAGGCAGCACTATGTCCGATGCAGTACGTTCTTATCTTCAATACACCCCTAAACTCGGTCAGCGCGTCCTGATCGATCCTTCCAGCGTCGTCATCGGCGACGTCGATCTGGCGGATGACGTCAGTATCTGGCCGCTGGTCGCCATCCGCGGCGACGTCAATGCGGTAAAGATCGGCGCACGCAGCAATATTCAGGACGGCAGCGTACTGCACGTGACTCATCGCTCCGAACATAACCCTGACGGTTATCCCCTGCTGATTGGAGAAGACGTGACCGTGGGCCATAAAGCGATGCTGCACGGCTGCGCCATCGGCAACCGAGTGCTGGTCGGTATGGGATCAATCCTGTTGGACGGTGCAGTAATAGAAGACGACGTGATGATTGGCGCCGGCAGTTTAGTGGCGCCGGGCAAACGTCTGGCCAGCGGCTATCTCTATATGGGTAGCCCGGCACGCCAGATTCGGCCGTTAACCGCCGCCGAGTTGGAAGGGTTGCTTTATTCTTCGAACAACTATGTACGCTGGAAAGATGAATACCTGTCGGAAGACATCTGACAGCCCCCCGTTCCCTATAAAGAGAACGGGCGGGATTTATGCCGCCAGTTCGCTGCGCAGCTGGCGCAATACCGGCTCGATCTCTGGCATTACGCCGTGCCAAAGCAGGAAGGCATGCGCCGCCTGCCCCACCAGCATACCCAGCCCATCGGCATATTCCGTTGCCCCCAGCTTCTGCGCCCAGGCTAGAAATGGCGTGACGCCCTGCTGATAAAACATGTCATAGCAACGGGTTTGCGCGTTAACTACGCCCGCAGGCAACGCCGGGACCTCCCCGCTGATGCCGGACGCCGTCGCATTGATCACCAGATCGAATGCTTGCTGATCACATTGATCCATCGGCGCCGCCGAGATCTCCCCCAGATGCCGGAAAGCGTCGGCCAACTCTTGGGCCCGGCTGAAGGTACGGTTGGTGATTGTTAACCGGCAGCCGAAAGACAGCAGCGGCAGGATCACACCGCGCGCCGCACCGCCGGCGCCCACCAGCAGAATGCGATCCTGCGGCCGGATCAATTGCTGACGCTGCAGATCGGTCAGCAAACCGATGCCGTCGGTGTTATCCCCCAATAGATCGCCATTCGGCAACACCTTCAGAGTATTGACCGCACCAGCCATCGCTGCGCGCTCGCTCAGCTCAGAAGCGGCCGAATAAGCTCGCTCCTTGAAAGGCACCGTGACGTTCGCCCCCAGCCCTCCGGCGTGGATAAACGCCTGCAGGCTGGTTTCAAAACCGTCCAGCGGCGCCAGCACTGTTCCATAAGGATGCTCAATGCCGGTCTGGGCAGCAAACAGCGCATGAATTCGCGGCGACTTGCTGTGGCCGATAGGGTTGCCAAATACCGCAAACTTCTCCATGCCTATTACCTCTAGCCCTGACGGATCTGTTCGCCGGTCAGAACATCTCTGATTTCGGAAGGATTAAGACGGCCGCCCACCTCGCCGGCCAATACCGGGAAAGCTTCGCCGAATTGCCGTGTAACCTCATCGGCACTGCGGCACGGCTCCAGCCCGCTGAGATTGGCGCTGGTCGACACCAGCGGCTTGCCGTACTGCCGGCACAGCAGCTGCACCAACGGATGATCGCTGACGCGCACCGCCAGCGAGCTGAAGCGCCCGGTCAACAAACGTGGCGTCTCCGGGCGAGCAGGCAACACCCAGGTTACCGGCCCAGGCCAGCTGACAAACATCGTCGTGCGCTGCTGTTCGCTGAGCGCACTGTCGTCGATATAAGGTTTAAGCTGCGCATAGTCGGCGGCGATCAGAATCAGCCCCTTTTCCCACGGCCGCTGTTTCAGCGCCAGCAATGCATTGACCGCCTGTTCGCTGTCGGGATCGCAACCCAGGCCGAATACGGCTTCGGTAGGATAGGCAATCACCTGCTGTTGATGCAAAGCATCGATGATAGATAAAAGGTTCGGGCTTAATTCTGAGTTCATGATGTGATTATTCTGTAGTCGCGACGGGTTTTCCGCACAGCTTGCTGGCGCAGCACAGGACGGGCCCTTTTGCCGTGCGCTTTTCCATCAGCAGCGGATAATGGCAATAGGCGCATTCACCGGCGACAGGTTTAACATTGAGGGCGAACTGGCATTCCGGGTAACGATCGCAGGAATGAAAAACCTTGCCGTAACGCGACTTGCGCTGCAGCAGTTTGCCTTGGCCGCACTGCGGACAGGTAATGGCGGTTTCATCAGGCTTATCGATCACTTCAGTGTGATCGCATTGCGGATAATCGCTGCATCCGATAAACATGCCATAGCGCCCCTGGCGCAGCACCAACGTCGCCTGACACTTCGGGCACGGTTGCCCATCCAACACTTTGACGATATGCCCATCGGCCTGCGCTTTCAGCGGGCGAATATATTGGCATTCAGGATACTGGGAACAGCCGAGGAAGGGGCCGTGGCGACCGCTACGGATCACCAGCTCGGCCCCGCATTCCGGGCAGGGTTCATTTTGCCTGGCGGCAAAAATCGCGTTTTTTGTCATAACGTCTTCTATGCGCGTTATCGGCTCAATGCAGATAACCTTCGTTCACTTCAAACAACAGTTCTTCCATTTGCTGATAGGCGCTTTCATATCCGGGGATATTAAACAGCACCATCAACACGACCCATTTCAGATCTTCGAGATCGAATTCCGCATTATCCAAAGCCATAACGCGATCGATAACCATTTCACGGGTTTCGAGGTTCAATACCTGAATCTGTTCCAGGAACAGGAGAAAACCACGGCAGCCGGCGTCCAAACGCGCACCTTCCTCTTCGGTATAGATCCGCATTGCCAGCGGATCGGCATCCATAAAGTAAGGGGCATTTTGACCTTCTTGCAGGTCAGCCAACTTCTCAAGCCAATTCAACGCGTTGTAGATATCATCCCGATGAAACCCCGCCTGAGCGAGATCATCGGTCAGTTGATCCTGATCGACGCGCATCTCTGGTTCATTGTGGATATAAGTTTCAAACAAGTACATGAGTACGTCGAACATGGCTTGCCCTCCTTATTCGGACATAGCCGCCGGGTACAGCTGCGATCCACCCTGCTAACTCCAGTTCGAGTAACTTGATTACCACCACTGGCACAGGTTGGCCGGCACGTTCAGCGACGACGTCAACAGGTGTCACCTCATCTCCTACGTTAGCCAACACATCGGCAAATGGCAATTCAACTTCAGCCTGCGACGCACAAATAGTTGTATTTTCGTTCAGTGACAGCCATTGAAGGCCGCTTCCCAGCAATTCGGCGATATCTTTCGGCCCGGTGACCAGATGCGCACCCTGCTGGATTAACCAATGCGTACCCTCACTCATCGGGTTTCCCAATGGCCCAGGCAAGGCGAACACCTCACGCCCCTGCTCCAACGCATAGCGAGCCGTCACCAAGGTACCGCTGCGCAGCGAAGCCTCTATGACCAGAACGCCCAGGCTGAGCCCGCTGATAATACGGTTACGGCGAGGAAAATGGTCGGCCAGAGGCAAGTCGGTGACTAAATGATCTGAAATCACAGCGCCGCCCTGCTCGACTATCTGCTCCGCGAGCCGGCGGTGCCGGCGCGGATAGATATTGCCCAGCCCGCTACCCAACACCGCAATCGTGCAGCCACCGGCCGCCAGCGCCGCACGATGGCAAATACCGTCGATGCCGATAGCCAGACCGCTGGTGATGGTGAAGCCGCAACGCGCCAATTCCTCGGCAAAATGGTTAGCCCAACGTTCGCCGTAGTGGCTGAACTGCCGGCTGCCAACCATGGCGAGCTGCGGGTGCAACAACGCCTGAGGATCGCCCTCGATCAGCAAAAATAGCGGCGCATCGTCGATCTGGGCCAGGCGTTCGGGATAGCCGGCCGCCCCATAGTTCAGCATACGGTGCGCCGGCAGCTCCAACCAACGCAGGCTGGCCGACAGATAACCGGGATCCAACTGGTTGAACTGCGTCTGCTGCCGTTCGTTCAATCCCAGCTCATGCAGCACGCGGCGAGGCTCGCAACCCATTTGCGATAGCTGCTGCACGATCCGGCTGGCCACGACGGTCTGTAGCCCCGTTACCCCTCGCATCCGTAAAGCGATCTCTTCCGGCCGCATCGTCTGTTCCCTCAGCAAAAACGGTGGTATTACCAATCTGAGCAATTGGTGCACAATGCTGTCAATCAGGTCGGGAAATGTCTAGAATAGAGGTTAAACCTCGTTCATTACTCGGATACAGATCTAAAGATATATGTCAGTCTTGCAGGTATTACATTTCCCAGACGAGCGTCTGCGCAAAGTCGCAGCGCCGGTAAAAGAAGTCAATGCAGATATCCAGCGCATCGTGGATGATATGTTTGAAACCATGTACGCAGAGGAAGGCATTGGCTTGGCTGCGACTCAGGTGGATATCCATCAGCGCATTATCGTGATCGACGTCTCCGAGAATCGCGATCAGCGCCTGGTGCTGATCAACCCGGAGCTGCTGGAAAAAAGCGGCGAAACCGGCATCGAGGAAGGCTGTCTTTCCATTCCCGAGCAGCGTGCGTTAGTGCCGCGCGCCGCGCAGGTGAAGATCCGCGCACTGGATCGCGAAGGCAAACCTTTCGAACTGGAAGCGGACGACCTGTTGGCGATCTGCATCCAGCACGAGATGGATCACCTGATGGGCAAACTGTTCGTCGATTACCTGTCGCCGCTCAAGCGTCAGCGCATTCGTCAGAAACTGGAAAAAATGGCCAAGCTTCAAGCCCGCGCCTAACCGATCAGGAAATCAACGTGTCTGACTCTTTACGGATTATTTTCGCCGGAACACCAGACTTCGCAGCGCGTCATCTTGACGCGCTGTTGTCATCTGAGCACCAGATTGTCGGCGTTTTTACCCAGCCCGACCGCCCGGCAGGCCGCGGCAACAAGCTGACGCCCAGCCCGGTCAAAGTGCTGGCCGAGCAGCACCAACTGCCGGTATTTCAGCCCAAATCGCTGCGTCCCGAAGAGAACCAGCACCTGGTGGCCGATCTCAACGCCGACGTGATGGTGGTAGTGGCCTACGGGCTGATCCTGCCGCAGGCGGTGCTGGATATGCCGCGTCTCGGTTGCATCAACGTACATGGCTCGCTGCTGCCTCGCTGGCGCGGCGCGGCGCCGATCCAGCGTTCGCTCTGGGCCGGTGACAGCGAAACCGGCGTGACCATCATGCAGATGGACGTCGGTCTCGATACCGGTGACATGATGCACAAGATTGCTTGCCCGATTGAGAGCAGCGATACCAGCGCCAGTCTCTACGACAAGCTGGCACAGCTCGGCCCGCAGGGCATGTTGACTACGCTGCACCAAATGGCAGACGGCAGCGCCACCCGCGAAGTTCAGGACGAAGCGCTGGTCACCTACGCCGAGAAACTGAGCAAAGAAGAAGCTCGTCTGGACTGGACACTGTCCGCCGCACAGCTGGAGCGCTGCATCCGCGCCTTCAACCCTTGGCCGGTCAGCTATTTCACCATCGACGATCAACCGGTGAAAGTGTGGCAGGCCAGCGTACTGGCGCAAAGCGCCAACGCGGAGCCAGGCACCGTTGTCCATGCCGACAAGCACGGTATTCAGGTGGCGACTGCCGACGGTATCCTCAACCTGATCCAACTGCAGCCCGCCGGCAAGAAACCGATGTTGGCGCAAGACCTATTAAATTCACGTCGTGAATGGTTTACCCCGGGTAACCGGCTGTAAGTCACCCCACAGCCCGGCCGTTCATCGTCGGGCCGTTATTTTCTTAATGCCGATCGTTATCAGCTTCAGCCTATGAAAAATAATTACAATCTCCGCAGCATCGCTGCCAAAGCCATCGGCCAGGTACTGGATCAAGGGCAGTCGCTAAGCACTGCCCTGCCGGCACTGCAAACCTCCATCAGCGATAAAGACCGCGGGTTGCTGCAGGAACTGTGCTTCGGCACGTTACGTGTACTGCCGCAGCTTGAATGGTGTATTCAACAATTGATGGCCAAGCCGCTGACCGGCAAGCAGCGTACGCTGCACTATTTGCTGATGGTCGGCTTGTATCAGCTGTTGTATACCCGTATCCCGGCGCACGCCGTGCTGGCAGAAACCGTGGAAGGCGCGGTAGCGCTGAAACGCCCGCAGTTGAAAGGCCTGATTAACGGTGTCTTGCGGCAGTTCCAGCGCCAGCAGGAAGAGCTGCTACAGCGCGCTGCCAACAACGACAGCCGCTATCTGCACCCGAGCTGGTTGCTGAAACGCATTCAACAAGCTTATCCCGCCAACTGGGAGCAGATCGTCGACGCCAATAACCAGAAGCCACCAATGTGGCTGCGCGTCAACCGCCTGCATCACAGCCGCGAAGCTTACCTGCAGCTGTTGACCGACACCGGCATCGCCGCGGAGCCTCATGCAGACTATGCCGACGCAGTGCGGTTGCTGGCGCCTTGCGCCGTGGTCGATCTACCTGGGTTCGCCGACGGCTGGGTCACCGTGCAAGATGCCTCAGCCCAGGGCTGTGTCGATCTGTTGGATCCGCAAGACGGCGAACAGATCCTCGATTTGTGCGCCGCTCCTGGCGGCAAAACCACGCATATTCTGGAAGCGGCGCCGAAAGCGCACGTCATGGCCGTCGATATCGACGAACAGCGTCTGGCACGGGTGAAGGAAAACCTGCAGCGCCTGCGTTTGCACGCAGAAGTTAAGCTGGGCGATGGCCGCACTCCGCAACAATGGTGCGGTGACAAACAGTTCGACCGTATCCTGTTGGACGCGCCTTGTTCCGCTACCGGCGTGATCCGCCGTCACCCCGACATCAAATGGCTGCGCCGCGATCGCGACATCGCCGAACTCGCCGCGCTTCAGGCCGAGATCCTGGAAGCCGTCTGGCCGCATCTGAAATCGGGCGGCGTGATGGTTTACGCCACCTGCTCTATCCTGCCGGATGAAAACAGCAGCCAGATCGCCGCGTTCTTGCAGCGCCACGCCGATGCCAAGCTGGTTGAAACCGGCGATGCGCAGCGGCCAGGGCGGCAGAATATCCCGCATCCCGAGGACGGCGATGGCTTCTTTTACGCTAAGCTGATTAAAATGTAATTCTTCAGGGCGTGCTCGCGCGCCCTAAGTCTTTCAGTGTGAAGCAGAGAACACGATGAAAATAATTATTCTTGGTGCCGGTCAGGTTGGCGGGACGCTGGCGGAAAACCTGGTGGGTGAAAACAACGACATCACCGTCGTCGATACCGATTCCGGCCGGTTACGTCAGCTGCAGGATAAATTCGATCTTCGGGTGGTTCAGGGACATGGCTCCCACCCTCGGGTGCTGCGCGAAGCCGGCGCAGAAGACGCCGACATGCTGGTTGCCGTCACCAACTCCGACGAAACCAACATGATCGCCTGCCAGATCGCCTATTCTCTGTTTAATACTCCCAACCGTATCGCCCGCATCCGCGCGCCGGAATACATCCGCGAGTCGGAGAAACTGTTCCTGCCGGAAGCGGTGCCAATCGACCATCTGATTTCGCCGGAGCAGCTGGTCATTGACTATATCTACAAGCTGATTGAGTACCCCGGGGCACTGCAGGTGGTCAACTTCGCCGAAGGCAAGGTCAGCATCGCCGCGGTTAAAGCCTATTACGGCGGCCCGCTGGTCGGCAATGCGCTCTCTTCAATGCGCGAACACATGCCGCATATTGACACCCGCGTCGCCGCTATTTTCCGCCAGGATCGGCCGATCCGTCCGCAAGGCTCGACCATTATCGAAGCCGGTGATGAAGTGTTCTTCGTCGCCGCCTCACAGCACATCCGCGCGGTGATGAGCGAACTGCAGCGGCTGGAAAAACCGTATAAGCGCATCATGATCGTCGGCGGCGGCAACGTCGGCGCCGGCCTGGCCGCCAAACTAGAAAAAGACTACAACGTCAAACTGATCGAGCGGAATCAGCAACGCGCCGCCGAACTCGCCGAACAGCTGCACGATACCATCGTGTTCTACGGCGATGCCTCCGATCAGGAACTGCTGGCCGAAGAGCACGTCGAGCAGGTGGATGTTTTCATCGCCATCACCAACGACGATGAGGCCAACATCATGTCCGCCATGCTGGCTAAGCGCATGGGCGCCAAGAAGGTAATGGTATTGATCCAGCGCCGCGCCTATGTCGATCTGGTGCAGGGCAGCGTGATTGATATCGCCATTTCGCCGCAGCAGGCGACCATCTCCGCCCTGTTGGGGCACGTGCGCAAAGCGGATATCGTCAGCGTTTCGTCACTGCGCCGCGGCGTGGCGGAAGCGATCGAGGCGATTGCCCACGGCGATGAAAGCACCTCCAAAGTGGTCGGCCGCATCGTCGAAGATATCAAGTTGCCACCGGGGACGACCATCGGTGCGATCGTGCGTGGCGACGACGTGATCATTGCCAACGGCAATAGCAAAATCGAACAGGGCGATCACGTCATCATGTTTATTACCGACAAGAAATTCGTGCCTGACGTTGAACGCTTGTTCCAACCGAGCCCGTTCTTCTTGTAGAACGAATTTATTTGGCTATGGTCTATAATCGCGTGGTTGTTCTCTGCCTTGGGAGGAGATAAAACTTCTCTCCTTTTGTGGCAAAGGGAAATTGCTTTGTTAAACTTGAGTTATTAATTCTGCAAGGGGTGCGTTCTATGAGTATGTTGAAAGAGTTTCGCGAATTTGCCATGCGTGGCAACGTGGTCGATCTGGCCGTCGGTGTGATTATCGGTGCCGCATTCGGCAAGATCGTTTCGTCCTTCGTGGCTGATATCATCATGCCACCGCTGGGCTTACTGATCGGCGGCGTCGACTTTAAACAGTTCCATCTGGTATTACGTGAAGCTCAGGGCGCCGTACCGGCGGTGGTAATGAACTACGGTTCATTCATCCAAACCGTATTCGACTTCGTGATTGTCGCCTTCGCCATCTTCCTGGCGATTAAATTGATGAACAAAATGCGCCGCAAACAAGAAGAAGTGCCCGCAGCGCCGCCGGCACCTACCGCAGAAGAGAAACTGCTGACGGAAATCCGTGATTTGCTGAGCCAGCAACAGCAGCCAAAACTGTAAGACAGCGTTTGGTTATGCCAATAAAAAGCCACCTGATGAAGGTGGCTTTTTTAATACTTAAAACCAGAAGGCCAGTGGTAAATTATCGCTTGATACTTTACCACTGGCCTCCCAGTTACCGCCTTTGTTGTGTTTTTCTTTACGCCGATAGCTGCCTTTACCTTTCACATTCTTTTCTACCCGCTGACGGAATAGAGGATCATGCAGCAGCGCCTCAATGGCGTTATCTTGAATCTGGCCTTTGGTGTGACGATATTTCGTCATGATAATGCTCCTGTAAAATATGAGGGATAAAACGGGGCGATAATACTGCCGGCGATATAAAAATTAAAGTGCCGTCAGCAACCTTTTTTGCCTTTGTCATCGCTGGCGCCCTGTTCCAAAGCTTCCAGGATCGAACAATAATTGCTGGTATGGGCAGTGCCACAGCAGGCGTCGCTCAGCCGCTTCAACGATTCACGCATACGCGTCAGCTCAGCCAACTTGCTTTCCACTTCGCTCAGGCGCGCATCAACGATCGACTTTGACTCCTGGCAGGTATGATGCTCAGGATCGACGCGGATCGACAGCAGCTCAGCGATCGTTTCCAGAGTAAATCCCAACTGCTTAGCATAGCGAATAAAGCGCAGCCGTTGAAGATCCTGCTCGGTGTAGAGTCGATAACCGCCCTCGGTGCGGACATTGTGATCCATCATGCCCTGCTTTTCATAGTAACGCACGGTATCAGGCGTTACTTCGGCAAGCTTGGCCAACTGACCTATCTTGAACATTACTGCTCCTCTCGGGTGAACTTGCCATCCAGTGCGCATTGATATTCACCATGCAAGAAATCCGTGCTCATCCCAGCCTGACGCAATCGATGTTCCAACAGCAACATGCGCTTGCTGAGATCGACATAGTCTGGGTGCTCACTGTTGATCCCTTGCAGTAAGCGAGCAACAGTTAGCGCCTCTTTGCGATCTTCCAGTTCCGGTGGCAAGTAACCGGCATTTTTCAGCAGACGGTAACCGGCGCGCAGTTCAGCCGGCACCGCGCTATCGTCTTCCAGCGCTAATGGTTGTCCCTGGCCGGGCAAATTGTCGAACTCGCCTTTATCTTGGGCATCAAGGATATGACGTTCCGCCCATTGATCGAGCAACCCCATGGCAAACAGCCTCGGTTAGCCTAATGATTAAGCCTTAGCATAGCGGATAGGGGCGAGGATCTTAAGCACAGCGGGGGAATTGCGCACATTTGGCTGGATTTGGACGTAAAAAAACCGGGCAAGCCCGGTTTTTTTACGCGTCTACAGATTACTCTGCAGTTGCCACTTCTGCTTGAGACTCAGCACGATCAACCAGCTCGATGTATGCCATCGGCGCGTTGTCGCCTGCGCGGAAGCCACACTTCAGAATGCGAGTGTAACCACCGGCACGGCTCGCGAAACGCGGGCCCAGCTCGTTAAACAGTTTTGCCACGATCTCGTTATCACGAGTACGGGCGAATGCCAGACGACGATTAGCTACGCTGTCGGTCTTGGCAAGAGTAATCAGCGGCTCAACAACGCGACGCAGCTCTTTTGCTTTTGGCAGGGTCGTCTTGATGATCTCATGACGAACCAAAGAGCCGGCCATGTTACGGAACATAGCCTGGCGATGGCTGCTGTTACGGTTCAGTTGACGACCACTCTTACGATGGCGCATGACCTTATCCTTCTCAGTAAAACCTTAACCTGTGATCCGGTTACTCGTCAGCAATGCTTGCCGGCGGCCAGTTTTCCAGGCGCATGCCCAGAGACAGACCACGTGAGGCCAGCACGTCTTTAATCTCGGTAAGAGATTTTTTACCCAGGTTTGGCGTTTTCAGCAACTCAACCTCGGTACGCTGTACCAGATCACCGATGTAGTGGATAGCTTCTGCCTTGAGGCAGTTAGCAGAGCGGACAGTCAATTCCAGATCGTCAACAGGGCGCAGCAAGATCGGATCGAACTCTGGTTTCTCTTCTTTAACTTCCGGCTGACGTACATCACGCAGGTCAACGAAAGCTTCAAGTTGTTCAGCCAGAATGGTGGCCGCACGGCGGATCGCCTCTTCAGGATCGATCGTGCCATTGGTCTCCATCTCGATGACCAGCTTATCCAAGTCAGTACGCTGTTCTACACGCGCAGCTTCAACATTGTAGGCGATACGCTCTACAGGGCTGTAGCAGGCGTCAACCAACAGACGACCGATTGGGCGCTCATCTTCTTCCGAATGAATTCGGGCAGAAGCCGGCACATAACCGCGACCGCGCTGAACTTTGATACGCATGCTGATAGCCGCGTTCTCATCAGTCAGGTGGCAAATCACGTGCTGAGGCTTGACGATTTCGACATCACCATCATGGGTGATGTCGGCAGCGGTCACAGGGCCAATGCCAGATTTATTCAGGGTAAGAATAACTTCGTCTTTGCCTTGAACTCTCACCGCCAGCCCTTTCAGGTTGAGCAGGATCTCCAGGATATCTTCCTGTACGCCTTCTTTGGTGCTGTACTCATGCAGTACACCATCAATCTCAACCTCGGTCACCGCGCAACCCGGCATAGATGAAAGCAGAATACGGCGCAGTGCGTTGCCAAGAGTATGGCCAAAGCCACGCTCTAAAGGCTCAAGGGTCACCTTGGCGTGCGTCGAACTGACTTGCTCGATATCTACCAGGCGCGGTTTTAGAAACTCTGTCACAGAACCCTGCATTGTGTCCTCTCTTTGGTACTAAGCTTTACTTGGAGTAAAGCTCGACGATCAGGTGTTCGTTAATGTCCGCAGACAGATCGGTACGTTCAGGCATACGCTTGAACACGCCTTCCATCTTAGCAGCATCAACTTCCAGCCAAGTCGGCTTTTCACGCTGCTCAGCCAGCTCCAGAGAAGCTTTAACACGAGACTGCTTTTTAGCTTTCTCGCGGATGCTGACTACGTCATTCGGAGATACCTGATAAGAAGCGATGTTAACAACGTGACCGTTTACCATAACTGCTTTGTGGCTAACCAGCTGACGTGACTCTGCACGAGTAGCGCCGAAGCCCATACGGTAAACAACGTTGTCCAGACGACCTTCCAGCAGCTGCAACAGGTTTTCACCGGTGTTGCCCTTCAGGCGGGTTGCTTCTTTGTAATAGTTACGGAATTGACGCTCCAGAATGCCGTACATACGGCGAACTTTCTGCTTCTCACGCAACTGAACACCGTAATCAGACAGACGCGGTTTACGCGCACCGTGCTGACCAGGTGCTTGTTCAATTTTACACTTGGAATCGATCGCGCGAACGCCAGACTTAAGGAACAGGTCTGTGCCCTCACGACGGCTCAGCTTGAGCTTAGGACCCAAATATCTTGCCATTTTCTTTCTCCAACAATCCTAAAAGCTGCGTTACACGCGGCGCTTTTTCGGCGGACGACAACCGTTATGAGGGATCGGAGTCACATCAGTAATATTAGTGATGCGGAAACCAGCCGCGTTCAGAGCGCGGATAGTAGACTCACGACCAGGACCAGGTCCTTTAACCATAACTTCCAGGTTCTTGATACCGTATTCTTTTACTGCGTCAGCACAACGTTCTGCTGCAACCTGTGCTGCGAACGGAGTGGACTTACGAGAACCACGGAAACCGGAACCACCGGCTGTTGCCCAACCCAAAGCATTACCCTGACGATCAGTGATGGTAACGATGGTGTTGTTGAAAGAAGCATGGATATGAGCCACGCCGTCAGAGACTTGCTTTCTTACACGCTTACGTGTACGAACAGGTGCCTTTGCCATTATTCAATAACCCCGATTATTTCTTGATCGGCTTGCGCGGACCCTTACGGGTACGAGCGTTGGTCTTGGTGCGCTGACCGCGTACCGGCAGACCACGACGATGACGCAAACCACGATAGCAACCAAGGTCCATAAGACGCTTGATGCTCAGGGTAATTTCACGACGCAAATCACCCTCAACGGTGTATTTGGCAACTGCATCACGAAGCTTTTCGATTTGCTCTTCAGACAGCTCACTGATCTTAACATTTTCAGCAATACCCGTGGATGCACAGATAGCCTGTGAACGGGTTTTACCGATACCGAAGATCGACGTTAAGGCGATAACGGTATGTTTATGATCAGGAATGTTAATGCCTGCTATACGGGCCACTATGCACTCCTACTATTTTATACAGCAACACCATTCTGAAAAGCCCGTTTTCAGGATACTCAAATAATGTTGCAGTGCGACATACAAAAGATTGGCTGGCTAATCTAGCCAGCTCAACCCAACTTTGCAAGAAAAATATGCGAGATAATCAGCCTTGACGCTGTTTATGCTTCGGCTCGGCGCTGCAAATCACACGAACGACACCGTTACGCTTAACGATTTTGCAGTTACGACATAATTTCTTGACGGAAGCACGAACTTTCATTTTTACTCTCCGTAACTTCTCAAACGAATCTGACTAGCGGTTATAGCCTTTCAGATTTGCTTTCTTCAATGCAGACTCGTACTGACTTGACATCATCAGAGTTTGCACTTGAGCCATAAAGTCCATGATGACGACAACCACGATCAGTAGCGAGGTACCACCAAAGTAGAATGGTACTTTCATTGCATCACGCATGAACTCCGGGATCAGGCAGATGAAAGTAATGTACATCGCGCCCACCAGGGTTAAACGCGTCATTACTTTATCGATATACTTCGCCGTTTGCTCTCCCGGACGAATTCCTGGTACGAAGGCACCGGACTTCTTCAGGTTATCTGCTGTCTCACGCGGGTTGAAAACCAACGCCGTGTAGAAGAAACAGAAGAAGATGATTGCAGACGCATAGAGTAACACATAAAGCGGTTGCCCTGGCTGCAAATACAGCGAAATCGTAGTCAGCCAGTTCCAACCGGTACCGCCCCCAAACCATGATGCAATCGTGGCCGGGAACAGAATAATGCTGGAAGCGAAAATCGCCGGGATAACACCCGCCATGTTCACTTTCAACGGTAAATGTGTACTCTGTGCTGCATAAACACGACGACCTTGTTGACGCTTCGCATAGTTAACGACGATACGACGTTGACCACGCTCGATGAAAACAACGAAGAAGGTTACTGCAAACACCAATACTGCAACCAACAGCAGCAGGAGGAAGTGCAGGTCGCCTTGCCGTGCTTGCTCGATAGTATGGGCCACTGCCGGCGGGAGCCCCGCTACAATACCCGCGAAGATAATGATCGAGATACCGTTGCCGATACCGCGCTCAGTAATCTGCTCACCCAGCCACATCAGGAACATTGTCCCGGTTACCAGGCTCACAACCGCAGTAAAGTAGAATGCAAAGCCTGGATTTAACACCAGGCCCTGCATACCAGGCATATTCGGCAGACCGGTAGCAATACCAATCGACTGGAATATGGCCAATACCAGCGTACCGTAACGGGTGTACTGGCTAATCTTGCGACGGCCAGCCTCCCCTTCTTTCTTGATTTCCGCCAACGCTGGATGAACCACCGTCAGCAGCTGGATAATGATCGATGCCGAGATATACGGCATGATCCCCAGAGCGAAGATAGAAGCACGGCTGAGGGCACCACCAGAGAACATGTTAAACATTTCAATGATAGTGCCTCTCTGCTGCTCAAGCAATTTGGCAAGCACAGTGGCATCGATACCAGGAATCGGAATGAAAGAGCCGATGCGGAAGACAATCAGCGCGCCGATGACAAACAAAAGTCTGCGCTTCAGCTCGCCGAGCCCGCCTTTAGCACTTTGAAAATCTAATCCTGGTTGCTTAGCCATCTGCTACTTATTCCTCAATTTTACCGCCAGCAGCCTCGATAGCAGCACGAGCGCCTTTGGTGACACGCAGACCACGCAGGGTTACCGGACGAGCGACTTCGCCAGAAAGTACAACTTTCGCGAATTCGATCTGGACACCAACTACGTTAGCGGCTTTCAGCGCGTTCAGGTCGATAACATCGCCTTCAACCAGAGCCAGTTCAGACAGACGAACTTCTGCCGTGATCATCGCTTTGCGTGAAGTGAAGCCGAATTTCGGCAGACGACGGTACAGAGGCATCTGACCACCTTCAAAACCACGACGTACGCCACCGCCAGAACGAGACTTCTGACCTTTGTGACCACGGCCGCCGGTTTTACCCAGGCCAGAACCAATACCACGACCTACACGCTTAGGCGCATGCTTGGCACCTTCAGCCGGAGACAGAGTATTTAAACGCATCTGTTACTCCTCAACTTTAACCATGTAGGAAACCAGGTTGACCATACCGCGAACAGCAGGAGTATCCTCGCGCTCTACGGTGTGACCAATACGACGCAGACCCAGACCGAGCAGAGTAGCTTTATGCTTCGGCAGACGGCCAATTGAGCTGCGAGTTTGTGTAACTTTAATAGTCTTAGCCATGGTCAATTACCCCAGAATGTCGGCAACGGATTTACCACGCTTAGCAGCGACCATTTCAGGAGACTTCATATTCGCCAGAGCGTCGATAGTTGCACGAACCACGTTGATCGGGTTGGTGGAACCATAAGCTTTAGCCAATACGTTGTGCACCCCAGCAACTTCGAGAACGGCGCGCATTGCACCACCCGCGATGATACCGGTACCTTCATGAGCAGGCTGCATGAACACGCGAGAACCCGTGTGAGCGCCCTTAACAGGGTGCTGCAGGGTGCCGCTGTTCAGCGCGACGTTCATCATGTTGCGACGGGCTTTTTCCATCGCTTTCTGGATCGCTGCTGGAACTTCGCGTGCTTTGCCGTAGCCAAAACCAACGCGACCGTTACCATCACCAACTACAGTCAGTGCGGTAAAGCTGAAAATACGGCCACCTTTTACGGTTTTAGATACGCGGTTTACCGCGATCAGCTTTTCCTGCAGTTCGCCAGCTTGTTTTTCGATGTGAGCCATCTTAAACCTCTTCCTTAGAACTGAAGGCCAGCTTCACGGGCAGCATCTGCCAGTGCCTGGACTCGACCATGATATTGGAAACCGGAACGGTCAAAGGATACTTTCGCAATCCCTTTTTCCAACGCGCGCTCAGCCAGAGCTTTACCTACGGCTGCTGCTGCGTCTTTGTTACCGGAATACTTCAGTTGCTCCGCGATAGCTTTTTCTAAAGTAGAAGCGGCTACCAGTACTTCAGAACCGTTTGGAGCAATCACCTGTGCGTAAATATGACGCGGGGTACGATGTACCACCAGGCGGGTTGCACCCAGCTCTTGGAGCTTGCGGCGTGCGCGGGTCGCACGACGGATACGAGCAGATTTCTTATCCATAGTGTTACCTTACTTCTTCTTAGCCTCTTTGGTACGCACGACTTCGTCGGCGTAACGAACACCTTTGCCTTTGTAAGGCTCAGGACGACGGTAAGCGCGCAGATCTGCTGCTACCTGGCCAATAACCTGCTTATCAGCGCCTTTCAGCACGATTTCAGTTTGGCTTGGGCATTCAGCAGTGATACCTGCCGGCAGCTGGTGATCGATAGGGTGAGAGAAGCCCAGGGCCAAATTCACCACGTTGCCTTTAACGGCAGCACGATAACCAACACCTACCAGTTGAAGCTTTTTGGTGAAGCCTTCGGTAACACCAACAACCATTGCGTTCAGCAGAGCGCGCGTGGTACCCGCTTGAGCCCATGCGTTAGCAAAACCTTCGCGCGGAGCGAAAGTCAGTGCGTTAGCTTCTTGCTTCACTTCAACGGCGTCGTGGATAGTACGAGTCAACTCGCCGTTTTTACCCTTAATCGAAATAACCTGACCGTTGAGTTTTACCTCTACGCCGGCAGGAATGACGACGGGTGCTTTTGCAACACGAGACATTCTTTCCTCCCGAATTAAGCTACGTAGCAGATAATCTCGCCACCAAGACCAGCCTGGCGAGCTGCACGATCGGTCATAACACCTTTAGAGGTAGAAACAACAGCGATACCCAAACCGGCCATAACTTTTGGCAGCTCATCTTTTTTCTTGTAGATGCGCAGACCTGGACGGCTGATACGTTGAATGCTTTCTACCACAGCTTTGCCCTGGAAGTACTTCAGTACCAGTTCCAGAACAGGCTTGGCGTCGCCTTCGATTTTGAAATCTTCAATAAAACCTTCTTCCTTCAGCACGTTGGCAATTGCCACTTTCAGCTTGGAGGAAGGCATGGTGACCGCAACTTTGTTCGCGGCTTGACCGTTACGGATACGGGTCAGCATATCCGCGATCGGATCTTGCATGCTCATCTGTCTTTACTCCCGTGATTCAATTGGTAATTACCAGCTAGCCTTTTTCAAGCCTGGTACTTCACCGCGCATAGCGGCTTCACGAAGCTTAATACGGCTCAACCCGAATTTGCCCACATAACCATGTGGACGGCCAGTTTGGCGGCAGCGTTTACGCTGACGAGACGGGCTGGAATCACGCGGCAGAGTTTGCAGCTTGAGAACGGCATTCCAACGATCTTCATCGGATGCGTTCACATCAGAGATAATAGCTTTCAGTTCAGCGCGTTTTGCAAAGAACTTGTCAGCTAATTTCACGCGCTTGACTTCGCGTGCTTTCATTGATTGCTTAGCCATCAGTAACCCTGCCTTACTTGCGGAACGGGAAGTTAAAAGCAGCCAGCAGCGCGCGGCCTTCATCATCAGATTTCGCAGTAGTGGTAATGGTAATATCCAAACCACGAACGCGATCGACTTTGTCGTAGTCGATTTCTGGGAAGATGATTTGCTCACGCACGCCCATGCTGTAGTTGCCACGGCCATCGAATGACTTGGCGGACAGGCCACGGAAGTCACGGATACGTGGAACAGCAATGGAGATCAGACGCTCAAAGAACTCCCACATGCGTTCGCCACGCAGAGTTACTTTACAGCCGATCGGATAGCCCTGACGGATTTTGAAGCCTGCAACAGATTTGCGGGCTTTGGTGATCAACGGTTTTTGACCGGAGATAGCTGCCAGGTCCGCTGCGGCGTTATCCAGCAGTTTCTTGTCAGCAATCGCTTCACCAACACCCATGTTCAGGGTGATCTTCTCGACCCGAGGGACTTGCATGACAGAGTTGTAATCAAACTGAGACATCAGTTGTTTGACTACCTCGTCTTTGTAGTAATCATGCAGTTTCGCCATCGTATTACTCCAAATTACTTGATAGTTTCGCTGTTAGACTTGAAGAAACGGACTTTTTTGCCGTCTTCGAATCTAAAGCCTACACGGTCAGCCTTGCCGGTAGCCGCGTTGAAGATAGCAATGTTAGAAACCTGAATTGCAGCTTCTTTTTCAACAATGCCGCCTGGTTGGTTCAGAGCCGGAACCGGCTTCTGGTGTTTCTTAACCAGGTTGATGCCTTCAACAATGACCTTGCCAGCAGACAGGACATTTTTTACTTTACCGCGCTTACCTTTGTCTTTCCCGGTAATCACGATAACTTCGTCATCACGACGGATCTTCGCTGCCATGTTCGCTCCTTAGAGTACTTCTGGTGCCAGAGAGATAATTTTCATGAACTTCTCATTACGCAGTTCACGAGTTACCGGCCCAAAAATACGCGTACCGATAGGCTGCTCGCTGTTATTGTTCAAAATAACGCATGCATTGCCATCGAAGCGAATGACAGAACCGTCCGGGCGACGTACACCCTTCTTGGTGCGCACCACTACCGCCTTCAGAACATCGCCTTTCTTCACCTTACCGCGAGGAATTGCTTCCTTGATGGTAATTTTGATGATGTCGCCGACGCCTGCGTAGCGACGGTGCGAGCCACCTAGAACCTTGATACACATTACGCGACGTGCACCGGAGTTGTCGGCGACGTTCAGCATAGTCTGTTCTTGGATCATTTTAGTGCTCCGCTAATGTCAACTACTACTTTAAAGACCCAAGTAAAAATTAGGCCGTTGAAAAGCCCCATAACCGAGGGCGCAGCATTATAACACCGCTTACTTGGTATGGGTAGAAAAAATAAACGGCTCATTTTCTGAGCCGTTTATTAAGTGAGAGCCAGCTACTCTATTACAGAATCGCTTTCTCTACAACGCGAACCAACGTCCAGGACTTAGTCTTGGACAGTGGGCGGCATTCGCGGATTTCCACCACGTCGCCGGTACCACATTCGTTGTTCTCGTCATGTACGTGCAGCTTGGTCGTACGTTTGATGAATTTCCCGTAGATCGGGTGCTTCACAGTACGTTCGATAGCAACAACGATGGATTTCTCCATTTTATCGCTAACAACACGACCCTGCAGGGTACGGATAACTTCAGTCATTTACACACCCGCCTTTTGAGTCAGTAAAGTCTTAACGCGTGCGACGTCACGACGCACTTGTTTCAACAGGTGAGTTTGTTGCAGCTGGCCACTGGCCGCCTGCATGCGCAAGTTGAATTGCTCACGCAGCAGGTTGAGCAGCTCGGCATTCAGCTCTTCAACGCTTTTTTCACGCAGCTCTTGTGCTTTCATTACATCACCGTCTTAGTTACAAAGGTGGTTTTGATCGGCAGTTTCGCTGCTGCCAGTTTGAATGCCTCGCGGGCAACCTCTTCTGGCACGCCGTCCATTTCGTACAGGACCTTACCAGGCTGGATCAGGGCAACCCAATACTCCACGTTACCCTTACCTTTACCCATACGCACTTCCAGCGGCTTCTCGGTGATCGGTTTGTCCGGGAATACACGGATCCAGATCTTGCCTTGACGCTTAACTGCACGAGTCATTGCACGACGAGCTGCTTCGATTTGACGAGCAGTCAGACGGCCACGGCCAACAGCTTTCAGACCGAAAGTGCCGAAGCTAACATCCGTACCTTGCGCCAGACCACGGTTGCGGCCCTTGTGCACCTTACGGAATTTTGTACGCTTTGGTTGTAACATCAGCGACTCTCCTTACTTGCGGCCTTTACGCTGCTGCTTTTTAGGTTGAGCAGCCGGTTCCGGTTGTTCAACTGCAGCCATACCACCCAGGATCTCACCTTTGAAGATCCATACCTTAACGCCGATTACACCATAAGTGGTGTGCGCTTCAGATGTGTTGTAGTCGATGTCCGCACGCAGAGTGTGCAATGGAACACGACCTTCGCGGTACCATTCGGTACGTGCGATTTCAGCGCCGCCAAGACGGCCGCTTACTTCAACTTTGATACCTTTAGCGCCAAGACGCATTGCGTTCTGTACTGCACGCTTCATAGCACGACGGAACATAACGCGACGTTCCAGCTGAGAAGTGATGCTGTCAGCAACCAATTTAGCGTCGAGTTCCGGTTTACGGACTTCGGCGATGTTGATCTGTGCAGGAACGCCAGCGATGTCCGCTACGACCTTGCGCAGTTTTTCGACGTCTTCACCTTTCTTGCCGATAACGATGCCTGGGCGAGCAGTGTGAATGGTCACACGGATGCTCTTCGCAGGACGCTCGATAACGATGCGAGAAACGGAAGCTTTCGACAGTTCCTTAGTCAGGAATTGACGAACTTTAAAGTCGCTGTCCAGGTTGTCAGCGAATTCTTTGGTATTCGCATACCAAGTAGAGTTCCAAGGTTTGACAATACCCAGGCGAATACCATTAGGATGTACTTTCTGACCCATTGCTAGTCTCCAGAGTCTCAGCGATCGGACACAACCACAGTAATGTGGCTGGTGCGCTTCAGGATGCGATCTGCACGACCTTTTGCACGCGGCATAATGCGCTTCATGCTTGGGCCTTCGTCTACGAAGATTTTCGTAACTTTCAGATCATCGATGTCAGCGCCATCGTTGTGTTCTGCGTTAGCAATGGCAGACTCCAGCACTTTCTTAACCAGACCAGCAGCTTTCTTGTTGGTGTAGGTCAGAGTTTCCAGAGCTTGCGACACTTTCTTACCGCGAATCAGGTCAGCAACAAGGCGAACCTTCTGAGCAGAAGAACGAGCGTGGCGATGTTTAGCGATAGTTTCCATCTCTTCCTCCTACCTTAGCGCTTTTTAGCTTTTTTATCAGCCGCATGGCCGCGATAAGTACGAGTCGGCGCGAATTCACCCAGTTTGTGACCGACCATTTCATCGGAAACGAACACTGGTACGTGCTGACGACCATTATGGACAGCGATGGTCAAACCGATCATGTTAGGAAAGATCGTTGAACGACGGGACCAAGTGCGCAAAGGCTTCTTGTCACCGCTTTCCACCGCTTTCTCTACCTTCTTCAGCAAGTGCAGGTCAATAAAAGGACCTTTCTTGAGAGAACGTGGCATGGCTTATCCTCTAATTATTTTTTGCTACGGCGACGTACGATGAACTTATCAGTACGCTTGTTGCTACGGGTCTTCTTACCTTTGGTCTGAACGCCCCACGGAGTTACCGGGTGCTTACCAAAGTTACGACCTTCACCACCACCGTGCGGGTGATCTACCGGGTTCATCGCCGTACCGCGAACGGTAGGACGAACACCACGCCAACGTGCAGCACCTGCTTTACCCAGAACGCGAAGCATGTGTTCAGCGTTACCGACTTCACCCAGGGTGGCGCGGCAATCAGCTGGAACTTTACGCATTTCGCCAGAGCGCAGACGCAGAGTTACGTAGGAACCATCACGAGCAACGATCTGAACGTAGGCACCAGCGGAGCGAGCCATCTGGCCGCCTTTACCTGGTTTCATTTCTACGTTGTGAACCGTTGAACCAACTGGAATGTTGCGCATCGGCAGGGTATTGCCCGCTTTGATTGCAGCATCAACGCCAGATTGAATCTGGTCACCAGCTTTCAGGCCTTTCGGCGCCAGGATGTAACGGCGTTCGCCGTCTTTGTACAGAACCAGCGCGATGTTCGCGGAACGGTTCGGATCGTACTCCAGACGCTCAACCACAGCAGGGATACCGTCTTTGTTGCGCTTGAAGTCAACCAGACGATAATGTTGCTTGTGGCCACCACCGATATGACGGGTGGTGATACGGCCATTGTTGTTACGACCACCGCTTTTGCTCAGTTTTTCCAGCAGCGGGGCATAAGGTTTACCCTTGTGCAGCTCAGGGTTAACCACTTTAACAACGTGGCGACGACCCGGAGATGTAGGTTTACATTTAACAATTGCCATTGTTCTTACTCCTCCGACTTACTCTGCGCCGCCGATGAAGTCCAGATTCTGGCCTTCTTTCAGGGTGACGTAAGCTTTTTTCCAGTCGCTACGACGACCAACACGCTGACCGTGACGCTTCACTTTCCCTTTAACTACCAGGGTGTTCACGTCTTCGACTTCGACTTCAAACAGTTTCTGCACTGCAGCTTTGATTTCTGCTTTGGTCGCGTCTTTGGCAACTTTGAGAACGATGGTGTTGCTTTTTTCCATCGCAGCGGATGCTTTTTCAGATACGTGCGGTGCACGCAGCACTTTCAGCAAACGTTCTTCACGGATCATGCCAGCATCTCCTCAACTTGCTTCACAGCATCAGCAGTCATAACCACTTTGTCGAAGGCGATCAGGCTAACCGGATCGATACCTGCTACATCGCGCACGTCAACCTTGTACAGGTTGCGAGCTGCCAGGAACAGATTCTCATCCAGTTCACCGGTCACGATCAGCACGTCTTCCAGAGCCATATCTTTCAGTTTCTGTGCCAGCAGCTTAGTTTTAGGCGCTTCTACAGAGAACTTCTCGACAACGATCAGACGATCTTGACGTACCAGCTCGGACAGGATGCTTTTCAGCGCGCCGCGGTACATCTTTTTGTTTACTTTCTGACTGTGGTCCTGTGGCTTAGCAGCAAAGGTCACGCCGCCTGAACGCCAGATCGGGCTCTTTACAGAACCTGAACGCGCACGGCCGGTGCCTTTCTGACGCCATGGCTTTTTGCCGGAACCAGTTACTTCAGCACGGGTCTTCTGAGCACGGGTACCTTGACGGGCACCTGCTGCATAAGCAACAACAACCTGGTGTACCAGCGCTTCGTTGAAATCACGACCGAAGGTAGTTTCGGAAACAGTCAGCGCGCTTTGCGCGTCTTTCAATACTAATTCCATTGCTATCCCCTTACGCCTTCACAGCTGGTTTAACGATCAGGTTGCCACCGGTTGCGCCCGGTACAGCACCCTTAACCAGCAGCAGGTTGCGCTCAGCGTCAACACGTACTACGTCCAGGCTCTGAACGGTTACGCGCTCATCACCCAGGTGGCCAGCCATTTTCTTGCCTTTGAACACTTTGCCCGGAGTCTGGTTCTGACCGATAGAACCCGGAACGCGGTGAGACAAGGAGTTACCGTGGGTAGCGTCTTGGGTACGGAAGTTCCAGCGCTTAACAGTGCCAGCAAAACCTTTACCTTTAGAAGTACCGGTAACATCGACTTTTTTAACGTCAGCGAAGATTTCTACGCTAATTTCCTGACCTGCAGCGAACTCTTGACCTTCTTCAAGGCGGAATTCCCACAGACCACGGCCAGCTTCAACGCCAGCTTTAGCGAAATGGCCCGCTTCCGGCTTGGTTACACGGTTAGCTTTTTTGCTACCAGTGGTAACCTGAACGGCACGGTAACCGTCGGTGTCCAGGCTTTTAACCTGAGTCACGCGGTTCGCTTCAATTTCAATTACGGTTACTGGGATAGAAACGCCATCTTCAGTGAAGATACGGGTCATACCCACTTTTTTACCGACTAAACCAATCATTGTTTCAACCTCTCAATCGCTCAATGACCTGATTAACCCAGGCTGATCTGCACGTCTACACCGGCAGCCAGATCCAGACGCATCAGAGCATCAACGGTTTTCTCGGTTGGCTCAACGATGTCAACCAGACGCTTGTGAGTGCGAATCTCGTACTGATCGCGCGCGTCTTTGTTGACGTGCGGAGAGATCAGAACGGTAAAGCGCTCTTTGCGAGTTGGCAGCGGGATCGGACCACGGACTTGCGCACCAGTGCGCTTTGCAGTCTCGACGATTTCCGCGGTTGATTGATCGATCAGACGATGATCAAACGCTTTCAGGCGGATACGGATTCTTTGGTTCTGCATGAGACCAGAGCTCCAATTATTTATAAACGTAAATAATTACTCCTCACACCCATTTCGATTGATGGGGGAGTGTAATCGTCAACATATAACCCCCATATCGGGAGTATTGTTCGAAAGGCAAGAAAGGCCTGCCAATCGACTGATTCGCTAAAATCAGGCTTACCAAGATTAGGTAAGCCCGCGCATTATACGCAAAATGGCCCAGGAAGCAAGCCGCAGTTGGGAATATGCTCAGGAAATCGTCATTTTTGCGCGTTCAGTGTCAGTTTGCGGGTTAGCACGGTGAGCAGGGAATGAATTATGCTTAGGGTGGGTTGAGCTCTCCCCTGCCCCGCCGTGAAAACGGCCGCCGGCAGGAGAGGCAATGGCGAATAGGCTGAAGGCTTTACTCTTTGCGCTCCAAAATCTGGGCCTGGGCATAGTTTTGAATACCGAGGCGAGCGATGAGGTCCAGCTCGGTTTCCAGCCAGTCGATATGCTCTTCTTCATCGACCAGGATATCGATCATCAAATCGCGGCTGACATAATCGTGAATAGAATCGGCATAGGCGATACCTTCACGCAGGTTCTTGGCACCAGCCAGCTCCAGAGCCAGATCGGAACGCAGCATCTCTTCAATATCTTCGCCGATGTTCAGCTTGCCGAGATCTTGCAGGTTAGGAAGCCCTTCCAGGAACAGGATACGCTCGATGTAGCGATCGGCATGTTTCATTTCGTCGATCGACTCGTGGTATTCCTTGTCGTTGAGGCGCATTAAGCCCCAATTCTTGAACATGCGGGCGTGCAGGAAATATTGATTGATGGCAACCAGCTCGTTGCCGAGCAGCTTGTTGAGGTGAGCAATGATCTTTTTATCGCCTTTCATAGGTAACTCCTCCTGGCCAGTTCTAAAAGTGTAGAACCTGTAAGCCAAGAGTCAAAAATAACCTTACCCTTTGTTAGGCAACTTCATGCATTGGGATGATAGTTCCGCGTTCCTCCACCATAATCTGTCTTGCCTGACGAATGCACTTTCCACAATCGGTACCAATCGGCACAAGTTCACGCAGCTGCTTCATGGTATGGGGATTGTGCTGACGCACCGCATTACGGATCGCTTTGTCAGTCACCGCATTACACAGACATACATACATAGAGAGACTCACTTCTTAACCAATGCATTGAGTCTAAATAGGAATGGTTTTTATTTCAATTAAGATTTGAGCAAATTGCATAAAAAAAGGGCACCGAAGTGCCCCTTTTTTGTGTCGAAAAATTATTCGCGATTAAGCGATAACTTTAGCAACAACACCAGCGCCTACAGTACGGCCGCCTTCACGGATTGCGAAACGCAGACCGTCGTCCATCGCGATTGGGTGAATCAGGGTTACAACCATGTTCACGTTGTCGCCTGGCATTACCATCTCTACGCCTTCTGGCAGTTCGATGGTACCGGTCACGTCAGTAGTACGGAAGTAGAACTGTGGACGGTAACCTTTGAAGAATGGCGTGTGACGACCACCTTCATCTTTGCTCAGGATGTACACTTCAGATTCGAACTGGGTGTGTGGCTTGATGGAGCCTGGTTTAGCCAGTACCTGACCACGTTCGAT
>NZ_JBJNLL010000014.1:0-29649 GCF_052169095.1 Serratia sp. CY33802 | reverse complement strand
CAACCTGCTGCAACGGCAGAACGCCGTCGGCGCCGGCGCCGACGACATTGTCGAAACCGGCATCATGTATCAGTTCTGACCCGATACCGGCCGCAGCGCACGCTGCGGCCGGTTCATTATTTGTCTTGCGCCCGCCCTGTTATTCTCTCGTTTAATTCAGGTTTATATTTCCATAAAATAACGCCTATATTCATTCTCATGATTTTCGTTGACACCCCGTTTAATAAATAAAGAAAAACTTTCCCGCATTCATATTAAATTACATTTTGCCGCGATAATTCCGCCTAACCACATTGAATCACAGTCAATATCACGCGTATTATGGCCACACGAAAAATAACGGGGAAATGATATGGACGGCGACAGTTGGTTGTTTATTTTATTGTTGGAATCGCTGAGGTCACAGGAGCAATAGTCATCCCATTGCATCCTGAAAGTGTCAGGATATGCGTCAGTTACCACATCCCTTCGCTTTACCCCTTCAGCGCATGGCCTCCGCGTACGCCGCTCCGGCGCGCCTGACAGGCTAATCCTTCCAGCATACGCTTATTAACAGTCCGATAACGCTCAGGCTTATTTGCGCTCGCATTTATTTTACCCCTGCGCGGCGATAACTATCGGCCATTTTTCCATGCTCATATTTTTAATTGAGTGGAGAAACATCATGATGGTAAAAAAAACCACGCTGCTGACGGTTAATAACGTCAGCAAAAGCGTTCAGCCTACCGGTAAAGAAAAACGCCTGGTGCTGAATGAAATCAACCTGCGCCTCTACGACAACGAGGTCGTCAGCATTTTGGGGCAGTCCGGCTCGGGCAAATCCACCCTGCTGCGCATACTTTCCGGCCTGATCGCGCCGGATCTGGGCACCGTGATGCTGGGGGATAAAAAAGTCTCGGGGCCGAATCCGCAGATCAACATGGTGTTCCAGACCTTCGCCATTTTCCCGTGGCTGAACGTCTATCAAAATATCGCCTTCGGGCTGCAGGCGCAGGATCTGCCGCCGCAGGTGGTCGAAACCCAGACGCAGAAAATGCTCGATCTGGTCGGGCTCGCGCCCTACCGCGACGCCTACCCGCGCGAGCTTTCCGGCGGCATGCGTCAACGGGTCGGCTTTGCGCGCGCGCTGGCGGTAGAACCGATGCTGCTGTTGCTGGACGAGCCCTTTTCCGCGCTGGACGTCTATACCGGCGAACACCTGCGCAGCGATCTGCTGCGCATCTGGAGCACGCGCCAGATCAAAACCCGCTCCATCGTGCTGGTGACCCACAGCGTAGAGGAAGCGGTGATGATGTCTGATCGCATCCTCCTGCTGGGCGCCGGCACCCTCGACGGCTGCTATCACATCGCGCAGCGCCGCGAGACGCGCACCCGCGAGGGGATGCAGCCGCTGACGGACAAAATCAGCGAGACGCTCAGCCGGCAGATCGCCGCCGCGCACTGAGCGCCGCCCTGGCCTGGCCTGGCGGGACGGATCCCGCCAACTTAACTACCTGTTTATCAAGAGTTACCCCGCCACGGGTGGCTCATGATAAGCGGATAATACATCGAGTTATTATCATGCATTTCATTCATACACTGCTGACGCTGCTGACCGCGTCCGTCCTGGGCGCCGCCATCGGCTACGAAAGACAATTCCGCCAGCGCACCGCCGGGCTGCGCACCAATACGCTGGTGGCCACCAGCGCGGCGATCTTCGTCCACCTGGCCATGACCATCGACGGCAGCGGCGGCGCGGTGCGGGTCATCTCCTACGTGGTCTCCGGCGTCGGCTTTCTCGGCGCCGGGGCCATCATGAAAGAAGGGATGAACATCCGCGGCCTGAACACCGCCGCCACGCTCTGGGGCTCCGCGGCGGTCGGCGCCTGCGCCGGCTGCGGCCTGTACGGCGATGCGCTAGCCGCCACGCTGTTCGTGCTCGCCGCCAACACCCTGCTGCGCCCGCTGGTCAATATGGTCAACAAACAGCCCTTCAATGACGTTAACGGCGAATCCACCTACCAGATTTGCGTCATTGCCTTCGAGCATGAACAGCGTGAAGCGCTGGCCAAATTCAAACAGGTGCTGCAAGGAGAAAACTGCTTTATCTCGCATCTGGATATCGAACCCTTTGGCGACGACGACGTGGAGATCACCGCCACGCTGATGCCGGCCTCCGTCACCACGCCGGTGCTCGACCAGACCATCAATAAACTGCTGAACGACAGCATGATGAAACAGGCCTATTACAGCCGCATCGCCGGCTCCGGCTAATGCCGTTCACTTCCAGGGAGATCCACCATGAAAACCATGCCAAAACTGGCTCATCTGACGATGTTCAAAGACATCGTTCACTGCGGAAGTTTGCACGATGCCGCGAAAAAGCTGGCCGTCTCGCAACCGACGCTAAGCCGGGTGCTCAAAGAGCTGGAAATGTCCATCGGCGCGCGGCTGCTGGAGCGCAGCAACCGCGGCGTGCGCCTGACGGCGGTCGGCGAGCTGTTTTACCGGCGGATAGACGCCGCCACCAACCAGTTGCTCAACGCGTTTGACGAGCTGCGCGGCCTGAGCGCCGGCGGCGAGAAGCGCCTGCGGGTGGGGATGAGCGTCGATCCGCTGCTGTGCTACCTGCCGCAGGTGCTCGAAGGCTTCAACCGCCGCTACCCGCATACCCGGGTGACGGTGGTGGAGGACGGCCCGGAAGGCCTGCTGGCCCGGCTGCGAAACTGCGAGCTGGATTTGGCGGTCAGCAGCCTGAACGGCGCGGCGGGCGGCGCCGATCTGGCCATGCAGGCGCTGAAAAGCGAGCGCTTCTCGCTCTATCAGGGAGGCGATCTTACCGCAGCCGGGCAGCCGCCGGCCGAGGCCAAATGGGTGGTGCCGCGCTCCTGCTCGGTGGGGCATGCCGCCATCCGCGAGATCGCCGAACGCTACACGCCGCACGGCCAGATCGTCGAGACCGACTCCTTTCTGGCGACCTGGTGCCTGGTCAGGCAGCAGGGCTATATCGCGCTGCTGAGCGATCGGGTGGTCGCGCACTACGCCCCGCAGCTGCACCTGCAGAAAATCCCGACGCACGAGATCGACATCAGCGCGCGCTTTTACGTCTTTACCCGCCATGAGCCGGCCACGCCGCCGCTCAGCGCCGCCTTTATCCACCTGCTACAAACTCTGCAAACGGGTTGAACGCTCAGGCCGCTGCCCGCTGGCGCTCCAGTTCGCGCACCAGCGGGATCACTTCGCGGCCGAAGTACTCCACCTCTTCCTGGAAGTGCAGAAATGCCAGCAACAGCAGATCCACCCCGGCGTCTTTCAACGCGATGATGCGCTCGGCGATCTGCTGCGGCGTGCCGATCAGGTTGGTTTTAAACCCGTCGTTATACTGCACCAAATCTTCGAAGGTGGATTTGGCCCAGTTGCCCTCGCCCTCGGGCGAGGCCGCCCCGGCGTTTTTCACCTCGTGCCCGAAGCCCTGCACCGCCTCCGGGTTGGCATGATCGATGATCTCCTGCAGCACCGCCTGCGCCGCCTGTTCGCTCTCGCGGGCGATGACGAAACCGTTCACCCCCACCTTCACCCGATGGTGATTGGCCTGCGCCTTGCTCTGGATATCCTCCACCTGCCGGCGAATTCCCTCCACGCTGTTGCCATTGGTGAAATACCAGTCCGAGACCCGCGCCGCCATGTCGCGCGCCGCGCGTGAGCTGCCGCCCTGGAAAATTTCCGGCAACGGCGCCAGCGGCTTCGGCTTCAGCGAGTAGTCGCGGAAACGGTAGAAATCGCCGGCGAAGGTGAAGCTGGGCTCAGTCCAGATGCCGCGCAGGCAGCGGATAAACTCTTCCGAACGCAGGTAGCGCTCCTCATGATCCAGCCACGGCTCGCCGATGGCCTTGAACTCGCCGCGGAACCAGCCGCTGACAATGTTCACCGCAATGCGCGCGTTGGAAAGATGGCTGATGGTGGCGATCTGTTTGGCCGCCAGCGTGGGGTTCCACGGCCCCGGCAGCAGCGCGGCGATCACTTTCAGTTTCTCGGTGGCGTCCAACAGGGCCTGTGAGAACGACACCGATTCGTGCTGGTTTTCCGCGCCGTAACCGGCGGTGAAGCGGATCTGGGTAAGCGCGTAGTCGAAGCCGGCGCGCTCGGCGATCTGCGCCAGCTTGCGGTTATAACCGATGTCCCAACCGGTGCGCTGCGGGATATTGCTGATCACCAGGCCGCCGGAAACGTTCGGCACCCAGTAGGCGAACTGAATCGGCTGCTGCGAGTGGTTTGCTGCTGACATGCTTCTCTCCCTCTGACCGTCGGCGCCGTTATGCGGCGCGCATATAACCATTATTGACTTACAAATATTGAAAACATTGTTTTGGTTATAAAACCGATAGCAGGATGTGTGCCAACCGCCGCATTAAGGCATCTGGCTGAAAAACCGGGAGTTTAAAGCCAGCGAGTTCGGGCGGGTGCTGCATTGGCAACAGCGGCTGACGGGCGGCTGTTGGTTATGCAACAAACCGCTTACCCCGCCAATCCAACCGTTCACCCGGCGGATCTGACCGCTGACCGAAATACGCCTGTCTTCCCCCCTTACCCCCGGCGATGATGAGCTGTTCCTAAACCCGCCTTACCTCGGGAAAGACGCTACGGCTCACCGCGCCACTCTGACATCTCTTACAAGCGGATGAGTTCATTCATATTTTGCAGACTGGAATTAAGGATACCTCATGAAACGAGAGGGGATTTTAAAGCACATTCCGTGGATGCTGCTGGGGATACTCGGCGCAGCCTGCCTCGGCGTGGTGGCGCTGCGCCGCGGCGAACACATCAGCGCGCTGTGGATCGTCGTCGCTTCGGTGGCGGTGTATCTAGTGGCCTACCGCTACTACAGCCTGTACATCGCCACCAAGGTGATGAAGCTGGACGCCGGCCGCGCCACCCCGGCGGTGGTCAACAACGACGGCCTGAACTATGTGCCGACCAACAAGAACGTGCTGTTCGGCCACCACTTCGCCGCCATCGCCGGCGCCGGGCCGCTGGTGGGGCCGGTGCTGGCCGCGCAGGTCGGCTACCTGCCCGGCACGCTGTGGCTGCTGGGCGGCGTGGTACTGGCGGGGGCGGTGCAGGACTTTATGGTGCTGTTCATCTCCTCGCGCCGCAACGGTGCCTCGCTCGGTGAGATCATCAAAAAAGAGATGGGGCCGATACCGGGCACCATCGCGCTGTTCGGCTGCTTCCTGATCATGATCATCATCCTGGCGGTGCTGGCGCTGATCGTGGTGAAAGCGCTGGCGGAAAGCCCGTGGGGCGTGTTCACCGTCTGCTCCACCGTGCCGATCGCGCTGTTTATGGGCATCTACATGCGCTACCTGCGCCCCGGCCGCGTGGGTGAAGTGTCAATCATCGGCATCGTGCTGCTGGTGGCCGCCATCTGGTTTGGCGGCGTGGTGGCGCACGACCCGTACTGGGGCCCGGCGCTGACCTTTAAAGACACCACCATCACCTTCACGCTGATCGGCTACGCGTTCGTCTCCGCCCTGCTGCCGGTGTGGCTGATCCTGGCGCCACGCGACTACCTGGCCACCTTCCTGAAAATCGGCGTGATCGTCGGGCTGGCGATCGGCATCGTGATCCTCAACCCTGAGCTGAAAATGCCGGCGGTGACCCAGTTCGTCGACGGCACCGGCCCGGTGTGGAAAGGCACGCTGTTCCCGTTCTTGTTCATCACCATCGCCTGCGGCGCGGTCTCCGGCTTCCACGCGCTGATCGCCTCCGGCACCACGCCGAAACTGCTGGCCAATGAGACCGACGCGCGCTTTATCGGCTACGGCGCGATGCTGATGGAGTCCTTCGTCGCCATCATGGCGCTGGTGGCGGCTTCCATCATCGAGCCGGGCCTGTACTTCGCCATGAACACCCCGCCGGCGGCGCTGGGCATCACCATGCCGGATCTGCACCGCTTAGGCACCGAAGACGCGCCGATGATCATGGCTTCGCTGAAGGACGTGACCGTGCACGCGGCGGCGGCGGTCAGCTCCTGGGGCTTCGTCATCAGCCCGGAACAGATCCTGCAGACCGCCACCGACATCGGCGAACCTTCGGTGCTGAACCGCGCCGGCGGCGCGCCAACGCTGGCGGTGGGCATCGCCCACGTGTTCCACCAGATCATTCCGGGCGCCAACATGGGCTTCTGGTACCACTTCGGCATTCTGTTCGAGGCGCTATTCATCCTGACCGCGCTGGACGCCGGCACCCGCTCCGGCCGCTTTATGCTGCAGGATCTGCTGGGCAACTTCGTGCCGTTCCTGAAGAAAACCGACTCGCTGGTGGCCGGCATCGTCGGCACCGCCGGCTGCGTCGGGCTGTGGGGCTACCTGCTGTATCAGGGCGTGGTGGACCCGCTCGGCGGCGTGAAGAGCCTGTGGCCGCTGTTCGGCATCTCCAACCAGATGCTGGCCGCCGTGGCGCTGGTGCTGGGCACCGTGGTGCTGATTAAGATGAAGCGCACCCAATACATCTGGGTGACCGTGCTGCCGGCGGTGTGGCTGCTGATCTGCACCACCTACGCGCTGGGCCTGAAGCTGTTCAGCGACAACCCGCAGCTGGAAGGCTTCTTCTTCCTGGCCGGCGAGTACAAACGCAAAATCGCCGAGGGCGGCGCCGAGCTGAGCGCCCAGCAGATCGCCAACATGAACCACATCGTGATAAACAACTACACCAACGCCGGGCTGAGCATTCTGTTCCTGCTGGTGGTGTACAGCATCATCTTCTACGGGGTGAAAACCGCGATGGCGGCGCACAAGAACCCGAAACGCACCGACCAGGAAACGCCTTACGTGCCGGTGCCGCAGGCCGCGCCCGCCGACGGCGTAACTGAGGGGGAAGTCAAAGTTTCGACCCAGCATTGATGTGATTTAACGGATACCCTGCATAATAAACGTTAAGTAGTACCCAAAGCCGCACGGCCTGTGCATCGCAAGATGCCAGGCGTGCGGCGCGATGCAATCGAGATACCCGGGGTGACCCGGAGGTGGGGCATCCCTGCGGGAACCCCATCCCCCGGCTTCCCCTAATATCAGGCTAAAGCAAGCGCTGTAGTGATGCAGGGTAGAGTTGGAGAAGGCTTATGTTCGGAAATCTCGGCCAGGCGGGGAAGTATCTCGGGCAGGCGGCGCGCATGTTGGTGGGCGTGCCTGACTACGATACCTACGTCCAGCACATGAAAGACAACCACCCGGACAAGCCGGTGATGACCTATAAAGAATTTTTCCGCGAGCGCCAGCAAGCGCGCTACGGCGGCGACGGTAAAGGCGGCATGCGCTGCTGTTAACCCGCAGTCACAAGGATCCGTATGAAACCCATTGCAGTCACCATCCTGACCGGCTTTTTGGGCGCCGGCAAAACCACCCTGCTGCGCCACATCCTGAACGCCGAACACGGCTATAAAATCGCGGTCATCGAGAACGAGTTCGGCGAAGTGCCGATCGACGACGCGCTGATCGGCGATCGCGCCAGCCGCATCACCACGTTGAGTAACGGCTGCATCTGCTGCAGCAAGTCCAACGAACTGGCGGACGCACTGCTGGATCTGCTGGACGGCGTCGACAGCGGCCAGCTGGCGTTCGACCGGCTGATCATCGAATGCACCGGCATGGCCGATCCCGGCCCGATTACCCAGACCTTTTTCTCGCACGAGATCCTGTGCGAGCGCTTCCTGCTGGACGGCATCATCACCCTGGTGGACGCGGCGCACGCCGAGCAGCAGCTGAGCCAGTTCAGCATCGCCCAGGCGCAGGTGGGCTACGCCGACCGCCTCCTGCTGACCAAAACCGACGTGGCGCCGGACTGCGAGGCGCTGATCCAGCGGCTGCAGCGGATGAACGCCCGCGCGCCGGTGTATAAGGTGACTCACGGCGATATCGATCTGAGCGTGCTGTTCGACATCGAAGGCTTTACGCTGAACGACAAACTGAACCTGACGCCGCCGGCCCCGCTGTTCCGCCGCATCCCGCAGCCGCAGAGCGACATCCGCTCGATCGTGGTAACGTTGGAACGGCCGCTGCCGCTGATGCAAATCTCCGACGTGATGGAAGGCCTGCTGCTGGAATACGCCGACAACCTGCTGCGCTACAAAGGCATTCTGTCCATCGAAGACGAACCGCGCCGCCTGCTGTTCCAGGGCGTACAGCGGCTGTATAACGCCGACTGGGATCGGGAATGGCTGCCGGAGGAAGAGCGCAAGAGTACGCTGGTGTTTATCGGCGTGGATCTGCCGGAGGAGGAGATTCGGGGAAGGATTGGGGGGTTGGGAGCGCAAAGATCCCAATGAAATAAAAAGGGCAGAACATCTTTCATTCTAACTAAGCATCGAAGACGTCCTCAGCTACCTCGCCCCTTCTGAAAATACGACCCGGCCGCCACCGAGCCACGCTGGCTCTGGCCGGCCGGGAAGCTGGACCGTTTCGCGGTTAAACATCGAGGCCGGGCTTAACCGGCCCCAGCGATCGCCTCTACTCTTCTTGCCGCTGCGCCCCCGCATGGCGCCGGTAGTTGGCCAGGTTGATGCCCAGCAGCAGCACGGCCAGCGCGGCCGCCAACCCGAAGGAGAAACGGTAACCGAGGCTGGCGGTCATCCCCACCATCAGCATATTGCTGACCATTTCCCCGATATCGCGCGAGCTTTGCACCATGGTCATGTCAGTGCCCGCCTGATCGCCCTGCGCGGCGAACTGCATGCCGGCAGTCATGATAGCGACCGAGGTCACGCCGGAAGCCAGCGCGCCGCCCATCACCGCGGCGATCACGCCACCGGATTGCAGGCCCCAGTTGGCCATCGCCAGCCAGCATAACGCGGCGCCCAGCGCGCAACCCAGGCCAACCGCGAACGCCTTCCACACCCCGAGCCGGCTCACCAGCCAGGCGCCGCCGCCGCACCCGAGCACCAGCGTCACCATGCCGCCGGCCATGCCGATCTGGCCGATCTGCGCCGGCGTCCAACCGTGATCGGTTAAAAACAGCTTGGCCAACCCGAAGCCGGATACCGCGGTCACCGCCGACAGCAGCGTGAGCGTCAGCAACCGCGCCGCGCCGCGACGGCGCAGCGTGCGCAGCAGGCTGGCCGGACGCGAAGCGGCGCGTTCGGGCGGCAGATCGGCGTGTTGCCGGAAGCGGCCAATCGCCAGCAGGCTGGCGGCAGGGAAGATCGCCATCGCCAGCAGCGCACCCTGCACGCCGACTCTGGCGCTCAGCATCATCATGCCCGCCCCGCCGACGAAGAAGCCGCTCATCACCCCGGCGATTTGAATGGCATTGACGCGCGACAGCAACTCACCGCTGACGTGTTCCGCCGCCATGCCGTCGGTGGCGATATCCTGCGTAGCGCTGGCCAGCGACGCGACGACCAGCAGCGCGACGCACAGCCCGGCCGCCGCTGCGGAAATGCCGACCGCGCTGAGCAGGATCAGGCACAGCGTCACTACGCACTGCAGCGGAATAATCCAACTGCGGCGGCGTCCGAAGCGCGGCGACCAGTGATTGTCCACCAGCGGCGCCCAAAGAAACTTCACCACCCAGGGCAGCCCCACCAGCGGCAAAAACGCCAGCGCCTGCAGGCTGGCGCCGTCATGGCGCAGCAGGGTCGGCAACGCATCCATGGCGATGCCGATCGGGATGCCCTGGCTGAAATAGAGCAGCCCCAGGGTCAGCACCAGATGCCGATGTTGCAATAGTTGTCGCATATTTTACTCCGATTGGCGCGGCCAGGCGCCGCGCGATTGCCATAACAAGGCGCCGGCGGCGAACAGGGCCGCGCTGACCAACAATAAAGCGCTGTCCAGCCAGTACAGGCCGGGGCCGGCGCTGAGCATATGGCCGAGCGCCGCCGCCAGCAGCGCCGTGCCGCCGACCATTCCGCTGCCGAACAAGAGCCACCCCGGCCAAACCCGCCACGCCGACAGCGCCACCGTGCCCCACATTCCCCAAAACAGCCAGGCGGCAGGGAACGCCGCCAGCGGCCGGGCGGCCAACAGCAAACTTCCCGCCACCGTCAGACCGCAGCAGACGCCGGTGATAAAGCGCGCGGCACGGCGCTGCGGCTGCCGCAGGCACCACAATCCCAGCCCGCTCAGCGCCAGCGTCGCCGCGCCGAACCCGGCCAGAAAATGCAATGCGCTCACCGCCGCCGCCGCCCGCGGCAACCAGGCGTATTGGCCATAGTGCAACGGCTGCACGGCGATGAACGCGCGCGTCCATGGCCCCTGACGAGCGGCGCTGCGCCGCATCAGCGCCGGCTGCTCGCCGCTGCCGAAACGAAATTGCTCGAACAGCGCGCTGCTGGGAATGCCGCGGGTGACGCCGCCCACCGCCAGCAGTGCGCCATCCGGCGCGCGCTGCAGGGTTTGCGGCGTAAATTCCGGCGCCTGGCGCCGCAGCGCCGCCAGCGTCTGCGCGGGAGTACGCCCGGCGTCAGGCATCGGCGGCGCGGGCTGCGCGCCGCCCATCAACTGCGCCATCACCCGCTGCGGCGCACCGGGGCTGACGCGGTCGGCCAGCAGCACCGTACCGAGCGCGCCAAGGCCGGACAGCGCGCCGGTCAAAGCGAACATCACCAGCCACGGATAGCACCAAAGCCCCAACAGATTGTGCAGATCGAACAGCAGCACCCGCAGCCCCTGACGCCGCCGCAGCTGCAACAGCTGGCGCAGCCGTCGGCCATGCAGCGCGATCCCGCTGATCAGCAACACAGTGAACGCAATGCCGAACAGGCTGAGAAACACCCGACCGGGAAAGCCGAGAAACAGGTTCTTGTGCAGCGTCACCAACAGCGTGGTCGGCGCCGTCAGGCTGATCGGCCGCCCGCTGACGGCGCTCAGCGCAAGGGCGCAGTCGTCCGGGGCGCGGCAAAAGCGAATCACCGGATAACGCGCGCTCGGCAGTATGACGTAAGGCGCCGCGCCGTCTTCACCGTAGGCTTTCGCGTCGTCCAGCAGCTGCGCCAACGGCCGTTGCTCGCCGCTCATCGTCACGCCGTTCCACCACAGCGTGAAGCTGTCGCCGGCCAGGCTCCAGCAGCCGGTGAACAGGATCACGAACAGCGCGCAGCCGAACAGCGCGCCGCAGCCCCGATGCAGCGCCGCCAACGCCCGTCGCGCGACGGCGCTCATCGCCACGCCTCCAACAGCGCCAGCGGCAGCGGCCACCACAGCCAGGCGCGCAGCAGCGTGCGACGCCAGTCCGGCGCCAGCAGGCTATACGTCAGCAACGCGATGCCGCCGAACAGCGCCAGAAACAGCGCGCCGTAAAGCCGATCGAGCGGGTCGGCCGAGGGGTAGCCGCGCGCCAACAGCAGCGCCAGGGTAACGCCCCCCATGGCGCTGCCGAGGCACGCCGCCCATACGCGCGGGCTCATCAGAACTCGGCCTTGACGGTGAACATCAGGTTGCGCGGTTCACCGTAACGGTTGTTCCACTGCGGCGAGAACAGCCCGGCGTAGTAACGGCGATCGAACAGGTTGTTGACGTTGAGCGCCGCCGACCAGGTCTCGTCGATGCGATACCCCAGCCGGGCGTTGACCAGCGCATAGCCGCCCTGACGCAGCGTCGTCGCGCCGTTGGCGCTGCTGAACGCGCTCTGCGCCTGGATGCCGCCGCCGATGCTCCACTTGCGCTGATCCCACGGCAGATCGTAATCGCTCCACAGCCGCAGCATATGACGCGGCGTCAGGCTGTTGTAGGCGCGCCCCTGGTTGCTGACGTCGCGGGTGTAGCGCGTGTCGGTATAGGTGTAGCCGAGCGTGACGTCCCACCAGGGCGTGAGATAGCCGCGCCCTTCCAGTTCGAAGCCTTCGCTGCGCGCCTTGCCGCCGCTGATGTACCAGGTATCGAAACCGCCGCCCGGATGATCGGGGTCCACCTGCGGATTGTTCTCCAGATCGATGCGGAACGCCGCCGCCGAGAGGTTGAGCGCGCCGTGCATCAGCGACGCCTTCACCCCGCTTTCCAGCGTGCGGCCTTCAACCGGCTTCAGCATCTGCCCGCTCCAGGTTTTGCCGGTCTGTGGCTGGAACACCGTGGCGTAGCTGGCATACCACGACCAGTCTTCGGCGAAGTCCCAGATCAGGCCGCCGTAGGGCGTCAGGCGCGCGTTCTCCTCCAGGCTGTCGCTGGGTGAACGCAGCTGCCACCAGCTCTCACGCGCGCCCGCCACCAGCGTCAGCGGTTCCGCCAGTTTGATGCGGCCCATGCCGTACACCCCGCGCTGAATGGTTTTGGTCGATCCCGGCGAACCGTAGGCACCGATCGCCGGCTTCGGCACGCCGTGCGGATCCCAGCGATAGACGTTAACCGGCACCTGAAACGCCGGATCTAACTGCGCGGTGAACTGCTCCTCTTCGGCATGGGTGTAGCTGGCGCCGACGATCAGCTCGTGCTGTCGTCCCCAGGCGTCGATCTTGCCGTTCAGGCTGGCATCCAGCCCCAGCTGCCGGTTGCGGAAACGATAGGCGCCCCCCATCAGCGCCGCGCCGTCGCCGGTGGCCGGATCGACGTTGCCCCAGGCGCCGGCATACAGCAGCCGCGACTTGGCATACAGATAATCGCTGCTCAGCTTGAGCTGCCAGGCGTCGTTCAGCCGCTGCTCCACGGCGGCGAACAGCCGCGTGGTGTCCCATTTGAAGCGATCCCAGTCCACGTCCAGATAGGTGCTGCGCGGCAGGTGCAGATCGCTGCCGTCTTTCCCCATCGGCACCCCGGCCATGTTGGTGACGGAATCGATGGTCTGGTACTGCGCGCCGACGCGCAGCAACGTGTCCGGCGTCAGATCGGCATCGACGGTGGCGTACAGCAAACGGGTTTTCTGATCCGAGACGCGATAGAAATAATCGCGGTCTTCCCATGCCATCACCGCCCGGCCGCGTACGCTGCCCGAGGCGTTCAGCGGGCCGCCCACGTCCGCTTCGCCGCGATACTGGTTCCAGCTGCCGGCGCTGGCGGTAAACTGCGCGCGGTTTTGCGCCAGCCCGTGCTTGCGCACCATGTTGACCGTGGCCGCCGGGTTGCCGAGCCCGTGCAGCAGGCCGTTGGAGCCGCGCAGGATCTCCACCCGCTCGTACACCGCCATGTCCTGCGGCGAGCTGGCGGTATTGCCCAGCAGCGTCGGCACGCCATCCAGTTCGAACGAATCGATCTTGAAGCCGCGCGCATACCACGCGGTGGTCAGCAACACGAAGGGGGCGCTGGTGACGCCGGTGGCGCGCGTCATCACCGCGTCCAGCGAAGTGAGGTTCTGTTGGTCCATCTGCTGGCGATCGATCACGCTGACCGACTGGGCCACTTCACGCGGTTTCAGCGGGATTTTCCCCAGCGTGGTGACGCCGGGAGCCACATAGTCATCCCGCGCCGCCGCGCCGGCGGTCACGGTGAGGGTATCTTCTTTTACGTCCGTTTTGGCCGGCGCATCCTGCGCCAGCGCCCCGGTGCCGCACAGCGCGCACAGCAACGCGCCGCGGCGCGTCGCGGCCGCCACTGGTGAGAGGTGAATGAGTCGCATGTTTTTCCCTGGTTGTTATTGTTAAATGATAATCGTTATCAATCTAACAAAACGGCCGCCGCGACTTTTTCGATTGCCGGAGTTTCTCTATCGATCGCCGGTCATTTTCGCCTGGCAGAAACGGGCGAACCACCCCCCCGCCTCGCGCAGCGCATCCGGGCTGCCCGCCGCCGTCAGCCGCCCGCCTTCCAGCACCCATACCCGATCCGCCCGACAGGCCAACGCGGGATCGTGGGTGACGACAACCCGCGTGCCGGGCCAGCCGGCCAGCAGGGCCGCCACGCGTTCGGCGTTGCGCCGATCCAGACTGGCGCCCGGTTCATCCAACAGCAGCCGGGGAGCCCCCTGCAGCAGCGTGCGCGCCAGGCACAGCCGCTGCTTCTGCCCGCCGGAGAAACGATCGCCGTCGCTGCCGACCTCTTCTTCCAGCACGTCGGGCGGCAGATCCAGCGCCGCCAACAGCGCCAGCAGACGCTCATCGCCGATATCCGTTCGCCCCTGGGTCAGATTCCAGCGCACGCTGCCGCGCAGCAGGCGATTGTCTTGCCACATCACGCCGCGCCCGCTCGCCAATTGCCGCGCCGACAGCGCGCGCACGTCACGGCCGCCGTAGAACACCCGCCCCGCCGTCGGATCCTGCGTGCGCGCCATCAGGCTCAGCAGGCTGCTTTTGCCGGCGCCCGAAGGGCCGACGATCGCCAACATCTCTCCGGCGGCACAGGCTCCGCCTATCTCCCGCAACCGCCAACCGCCGTGCGCCGCCGCCAGGCTCAGCGCCTCAAGCGCGATGCCGTCGTCCTGCGGCGCCGGGCCGTCCCGCTCCGGCAACGGCAGCGCGGGCGCCGCCAGCGTCTGGCGCAGTTGGCCCCAGCCGTTCTTCAACTGACGCAGCGCCTGATCGAGGTGAGAAAGCTGAAGCAGCGGCTCCAACGAGCGGGCCAGAACAATCATCAGCGCCAGCCATTGGGCGGCGTTCAGGCGCTGCGCCAACACCTCATGGGCGCCGAACCACAATGCCGCCAACAGCGTCAGCTGCAACCCGGCGCTGAACAGCAGATGATACGGCAGGCTTTGGCGCAGCAGCGCGGCATACGCTCGATGATGGCTATCCAACCGCTGCGTCAGCGCTTCGGCGGCGGCGGCCTGCCCGTAGCCGAAGCGCAGCAATGCCTGATGACGGGCAAACTGCATCAGCGCCCCTTCGATATTCTGGTTGGCCTCCCCCAGCTCCCGCTCTCGCCGGTGCAGCCGGACCGCCGAACCGCGCAACACCAGCGCCAGCAGCACGCCGGCCGCCAGCAACGCCAGCGCCATTCCCAGGCTCTGCCAGGCCAGCCCGGCGACTAGCGTCAACGGCGTGACGATCGCGCCAACCAGCGGCGCCAGCAGGTGCGCCGGCGCCGACATCGCCTGGCCGATCGCCCCGGTCAACAGGCCCGGCGCCTGCTCCTGCGGCGACAGCGCGCGCGGCAGACGGCGGAACAGCGCCCGCAGCAACGCGTTCATCACCGCGCCGCCGGCGAAGAAACCGCGGGTGGCCGCCGCATACTGCACCGCCAGCGCGAGGGGCGTGGCCAGCGCCAGCAACCCTAACCAATGGCCGGGATTTTGCCGCCAGCTCGCCACCGCCGCCGCCAGCAGCAAGGCGCAGACGCCCTCCAGCGCCGCGGCCAACGCCATCAACAGCAGCGCCGGGGCTAGCGCCTGCGCCAGCTCACGCTTCATCGTCCACCTCCCGGCGCTCGGCCAACGCCGCCAGCAGCGCCGGATGTTGCGCCAGCGCGGCGGGCGTGCCGACCGCCAGCAACCGCCCCTCCGCCAGCACCGCCACCCGATCGGCGCGGCGGCACAGTTCCGCGTCGTGCGTTGCCACCAGCCGAGTGGCGGGCAGCTGCGCCAGCGCCGTCAGGATGCGTTCGCGACTCTGCCGATCCTGCGCCGAAGTCGGTTCGTCGGCCAACAGCAGCGGCCGCCGCGCCAGCAACGCCCGGGCAATGGCGAGACGCTGCGCCTCCCCGCCGGAAAGCGACGGCGCCTCATCCAACCGCTCCTGCAAACGCGCCGCCAGCCCCAGCGCGGCCAGCACGCGCCGCAGCTGCGCCGCCTCCGCCCCGGCGGCGAACAGCGTCAGGTTGTCGCGCAGCGACATCGCCGGCGGCGCATGCTCCTGCGGCACCACGGCCACCATCTGATTGAATGCCTGCGCCGAAAACGCGTCGGCGGGCACGCCGTTGAGCGATACCGTTCCGCTATCCGGCTCGCTATAACGAGCGATCAACCGCAGCAGCGTGCTTTTACCGCTGCCCGACGCCCCGACAATCGCCAGCCATTCCCCCGGTTCGACGGCCAGATTGACGCCCTGCAACAACCAGCGTTCGTCCTGTCGGCAACCGAGATCGCTCAGCCGCAGCGCCGCCCCCTGCGGCGCCGAAGCGATCGCCGAGCGCTCTCCCCAGCGTATTTCGGGATGCGCCAGCAGCGCCCGAATGCGGCCGGCGGCCAGCGTCGCCGCGCGCAATGCATCGCCGCCGTGCCCCATCGCCATCACCGGTTGCGACACGCTGCGCAACAGCAACACGAACAGCGCCAGCTCCGCCAGCGTGAGATCGGGCGCCAGCCAGCGGGCGCCGAGCAACAGCCAGCCGGCCGACAGCGCGGCGCTGAGCAGCAATTGGGTCACGGCGCCGAGCGCGCCGATACGCCGCAGCCAGCGGTGAAAGGCGGCGAGAAAGTCCCGCAGGCTCTGCCGGGCGCGCGCTTCGATGCCCGCACCGGGAAACTGGCGCGCCAACAGCGGATGCGCCGCCAGCTGCCGATAATCGTCGTTCAACTGCCGAAACGCCCGATCGCGTTGTTCAAACGCCGGCCGCAGGCGCGGCGAACGGATGACGCGAAACAGCAGCGCGGCCGCCAGCAAAGGTATCAGCGCGAACAGCAGCAGCGGCCACTGCACCGCCGCCAGCAGCGCCAGCGCGCAGCCGGGCACGACGGCCAGCTGCACCAGTTCCGCCGGCGCATGGGCCACCAGCTGATGCAGCGCCTGAATGTCCTGCGACAGCGCCCGGGCGGCGCCGTTCTCGCCCTGTCGCACAAACCAGTTCAGCGGCAGGCGTGCCAGCTTGGCGGCCAATTGGCTGCGCAGCCGGTGGCACAAACGCGCGTCAAGCAGATGAGTCAGATGCAGCGCCAGCGTTTGGGCGAACAGCCACAGCGCCAGGCCACCGGCGGCGACGCCGAGCCAAAAGGGATAGGCCGCCGGTGAGGCGTCCACCAGCCGGGCGATCGCCAGCCAGGGAAACAGCGAGCTGACGCCGGCCAGCGCCTGCAGCGCCAGCGCGGAATACAACATGATGCGGAAAGGACGCGTCAGCGCCCGCAGGTCACTCAGCATGAGATCCTCCACGGCAAAGGCGCCTACTGTAGCCACAAGCGGCGGGCGCCTTCATCCGCAAAGGCTTTCGTCGGCGGGACTTTTTCTTTCGATTGCGTGGCTAACGCTTTTTGACGTCGCAGGGCATGACGCCAAAACGCTTGCGGAAAGCGACGGAGAAGTGCGCCGGCGTATAACCCACCTGCCAGGCGACGGTGGAAACGTGCAGATCCTGCTCGCTCAGCAAGCGCCAGGCGGTTTGCAGCCGGTGCTCCTGCAGCAGGCCGAACACGCTGGCGCCAAACAGCTGGCGGAACCCTTGCGTGAGTTTGCGGGTATTCAACCCGGCGCGTTGCGCCAGTCGATCCAGGCTCGGCGGCTGCTCCATCTCCGCCAACAGGATTTCACGCGCCAGCTGCAGGCGCGCCACGTCCCGCGCAGCCAGGCGCACGCCAACAGACGGCGCGGCGGCGCTGCGGTTCCAGCATTGATGCAGGCAATGCGCCGCCAGTTCGTTGGCCTTGGCGCTGAACCACAGCCCGCGCTGAGACTCGTGCAACGGGCAGGCGAACAGCTGCCGGGCCTGGCCAATCAGCGCTGCCGGCGCCGCCAGCGGCACCAACTGCGCATGCCGCCGCCCATCGAGGCCGGGCGGCAGGCGGACATCGTTCTGTTCCAGCCAGGCGGCGGAGAACTGCATCAGGGTGTAATCGAGCGGTTCGCCGGCCTGGAACAGGTTGTTCAACACGAAGTCGTCCCGCCCGGCGGCCAGCAACAGCGAAGGGCCGTTCAGCTCCACCTGCGGCCCCGCTCCGCTTTCACAGCGCAGACGCCCGCGGCGGATCACCACGATCTTCAGGCCCGCGCGGTGGGGTTCATCCAGCTCGATATCGACGTCGGCGGCCAACACGCCGCGCCGCGCGCGCAGCATGTCCGACAGCGCATAGTCCTGCGCTTGCTGATGATATTCCTGCAGTAACCGTTGAGGGGACGTAGACATGTTCGCCCTGCCTGTGAGTGATGACGCCGACCGTCGGCGAGGTTTTTGATAGTGATTCTCATTAGCAATATAAGGCCGGCCGACGGGTTTGTCTATTGAGGCGATGGATGAAAAATCGGCAGATCAGTTACCAACCCAATACGGCCCCGCCGCCACCGACTCGCGCTCGATCAGGCTGGCCGGGAAACTGGGGCGCTTGCTCAGCTCGCCGCCGTCCAGCATCGACAGCAGGCGGTTGATGGTCTCCTGGATCATCTCGGTGACCGGCATCTTCATGCTCGACAGCGATGGCACGGTATAGGGCGCCAGCGGGATGTCGTCAAAGCCGATGACCGATACCGCCTCCGGCACCGCCACGCCGCGCTCCGCCAGCCGCTTCATCGCGCCGATGGCCATCTCGTCGTTGCCGGCGACGATGGCGCTGAACGGCTGCCCGCCGGCCAGCAGCGCATCGACCGCCGCCACGCCGCTTTGCGCGTGCCATTTTCCTTCGACGATCAACGCCTCGTTAACCGCAATGCCCTGCTGCGCCAGCGCGGACTTGTAGCCGGAAAGCCGCTCCAGCCCGGTGGGGGAATCGAGCGAGCCGGTGATAAAAGCGATGTCGCGATGGCCGCGCGCGATCAGGTGCGCCACCGCCGCCGCGCCGGCGGCGTGCTGATCGCTGAAGATGCAGTAGCTGTCGTTCAGCCGCAGCCGCCGGTTGATCACCAGAATCGGCTGGCGGTGTTGGGAGACGATCTCGTCCATTTCCGCGATCGACAGAAAACGCGGATAGATAATCACCCCGTCGCAGCGCAGATCCAGCAAAAACTGAATGGCGGCCCGCTCCTCTTCGGCGGTGTGCTTGCCGTCCGCCAGGATCAGTTGGCGGCCGTTCGCCTCCATGATGCGCGCCGACTGCGCCATCAGTTCGCTGAAATAGTTGCCGCTGTAGAGAGTGTTGGTGACCACCAGACCGAGGGTTTGGGTGGTGTTGGTCGCCAGGCTGCGCGCCAGCAGGTTGGGCCGATAGCCGGTTTCCGCAATGGCTTTATCCACCAACGCGCGTTTCTCCTCGCTGACATAGCCGCTACCGGACAAAACGCGCGACACCGTCGCCTTTGAAACGCCGGCCTTTTTCGCCACCTCGAGTATCGTTGCCATCTGTGCGCCGCCAAAATCCATGGGTTCAGCGCAGTCTACCCAAGACGCCCGGCGTTTGGAACGTTTTCACGCCCCTGCACATCGGTATGCGCTTACCTCTGACGATCCAGATCACGAAAACGAAACGCCAAAAATCATAATTCTTGCCAACAACAAAACACCAATACATGATTTTGTGAAACCGGTTTCTTATGGGCGTTTCATACGGATGGAACGACGGATCGCCCAGGCAGTAAATATTCGCCTTTGGGCTATCCGAATTGCTATCTGAGAGACGACACGCCATGCCGAAGAACTACGCAGAGATCTCGCACGCCATCATGGCCGCCCTGGGCGGCACGGGCAATATCGAGGCCGTGACCCACTGCATGACCCGCCTGAGATTCGTGGTGAAAGACAAAGCGCGGATCGACACGCCGGCGCTGAAGGCCATCGACGGCGTGCTGGGCGTGGTGCACAGCGGCGAGCAGTGCCAGGTGATCATCGGCAACGAGGTGGCCAAGGCCTATCAGGCGGTGCTGGCGCTCGGCATGCCGGGCGCGGCGGCCCCCGCCGCCCCGGTGAAGCGCAAGCTCACCCTGAAGGGCATCGGCGCCGGCATTCTCGACGCGCTGGTGGGCACCATGTCGCCCCTGATCCCCGCCATCATCGGCGGCTCGATGGTGAAGCTGCTGGCGATGATCCTGGACATGGCCGGGGTATTCGAGAAAGGCTCCTCGACCCTCGTCATCCTCAACGTGATCGGCGACGGCGCGTTCTTCTTCCTGCCGGTGATGGTCGCCGCCTCGGCGGCGCTGAAGTTCAAAACCAACATGTCATTGGCGATCGCCATCGCCGGGGTGCTGGTGCATCCCAACTTTATCGATCTGATGGCCAAGGCGGCGCAGGGCCAGGCGGTGGAATTCGCCTTCATCCCGGTGACGGCGGTGAAATACACCTACACGGTGATCCCGGCGCTGGTGATGACCTGGATCCTGTCGCACATCGAACGTGGGGTGGATCGCATCACCCCGGCGGTGACCAAGAACTTCCTCAAGCCGATGCTGATCGTACTGATCGCCGCGCCGATCGCCATTCTGCTTATCGGTCCGCTCGGCATCTGGATCGGCAGCGGCATCTCTGCGCTGGTCTATACCGTGCACGGCTACCTGGGCTGGCTCTCCGTGGCCATCATGGGGGCAATTTGGCCGCTGCTGGTGATCACCGGCATGCACCGGGTGTTCACCCCGACCATCATCCAGACCATCGCCGAGACCGGCAAAGAGGGCATGGTGATGCCTTCGGAGATCGGCGCCAACATGTCGCTGGGCGGCGCTTCGCTGGCGGTGGCGCTGAAAACCAAGAACCGCGAGCTGCGCCAGACCGCGTTGGCCGCCGCCGCCTCCGCCATCGTGGCGGGGATTTCCGAACCGGCGCTGTATGGCGTGGCGGTGCGCCTGAAACGGCCGCTGATCGCCAGCCTGATCAGCGGCTTCGTCTGCGGCACGGTCGCCGGCATCGGCGGGTTGGCCAGCCATTCGATGGCCTCGCCCGGGCTGTTCACCAGCGTGCAGTTCTTCGATCCGGCCAATCCGATGAGCATCGTGTGGGTGGTGGCGGTGATGGCGCTCTCGGTGGTGCTGTCGTTCGCGCTCACGCTGATGCTGGGCTTCGAGGATCTGCCGGAAAACGCCGCCGCGCCCGGCCAAACCGCACCGGCGGCGAACGCCGCCAGCGCAACGCATTGAGACACCAGAGGATTGCATGTCCGATTCAACATTCCCTAAAGGATTTTTATGGGGCGGCGCTTTAGCCGCCAACCAGGCGGAAGGCGGCTATCGCGAGGGCGGCAAAGGGCTGACCACCGTCGATATGATCCCGCACGGCCCGCACCGCATGGCGGTCAAACTCGGGCTGGAGAAGCGCTTTAGCCTGCGCGACGACGAGTTTTACCCCAGCCACGACGCCATCGATTTCTACCATCGCTACCGCGACGACATCGCGCTGATGGCGGAGATGGGCTTTACCGTGTTCCGCACCTCCATCGCCTGGAGCCGGATTTACCCCAACGGCGACGAGCTGACGCCCAACCCCGAGGGCATCGCCTTCTACCGCAGCCTGTTCGAAGAGTGCCGCCAATACGGCATCGAGCCACTGGTGACCCTGTGCCACTTCGACGTGCCGATGCACCTGGTGACCGAATACGGCTCCTGGCGCAGCCGCAAGATGGTGGAGTTCTTCACCCACTACGCCCGCACCTGCTTCGAAGCCTTCGACGGACTGGTGAAATACTGGCTGACCTTCAACGAGATCAACATCCTGCTGCACAGCCCGTTCTCCGGCGCGGGGCTGGTGTTTGAAGCGGACGAGAACCCCGAACAGGTGAAATACCAGGCCGCGCACCACGAACTGGTGGCCAGCGCGCTGGCGACGCGCATCGCCCACGAAGTGAACCCCGCCAACCAGGTGGGCTGCATGCTGGCCGGCGGCAACTTCTACCCGTGGTCCAGCAAGCCGGAAGACGTGTGGGCCGCGCTGGAGAAAGACCGCGAGAATCTGTTCTTTATCGACGTGCAGGCGCGCGGCGCTTACCCCTCCTACGCCGCCCGCGTCTTTCGCGAGAAAGGCGTGAGCATCGCGATGGCGCCGGAAGACGCCGACATCCTGAAACACACCGTCGACTTCGTCTCCTTCAGCTACTACGCCTCGCGCTGCGCCTCCGCCGACATGAACGACAACAACAGCAGCGCCGCCAACGTGGTGAAATCGCTGGCGAACCCGCACCTGCCGCGCAGCGACTGGGGCTGGGGCATCGATCCGCTGGGGCTGCGCATCACCATGAACATGATGTACGACCGCTACCAAAAGCCGCTGTTCCTGGTGGAAAACGGCCTGGGCGCGCACGATGAGTTCAATGCAGCAGGCGAAATTGAGGACGACTACCGCATCAGCTACCTGCGCGAACACATCCGCGCCATGGCCGACGCCATCGCCGACGGCGTGCCGGTGCTGGGTTACACCACCTGGGGCTGCATCGACCTGGTGGCCGCCTCGACCGGCGAAATGAGCAAACGCTACGGCTTTGTCTACGTCGACCGCGACGACCAGGGCAACGGCACCCTCGCCCGCACCCGCAAGAAATCGTTCTGGTGGTATAAGAAAGTGATTGCCAGCAACGGGGGGGATTTGGGGTAATGGGGACGTTCTAACCAAGAACGAATGGAGCTTGTGGCCTGACTACATATCCCCACTGCAAACATAGTCAGGCCAACTGAGAGTCTGAACATCACTGTTGATAAACTCTGGCAACCAACTTAAGGAATCACCATCTTTCTTTCTAAGACCGCACTCCCAGATTTCGAAGACTCGCCATCCAGCGTCAAGCAGTTGCATCTTGACGCGAATATCGCGTTGTTTATTCGATGCAAGTTTTTTAGTCCAAAACTCTGTGCGAGTAGCCGGAGTCGTAGCATAACGACATCCTTCATGGCGATGCCAAAAACAGCCATGCACAAAGATGCACAATTTGTGCTTGGGAAGAACCAGATCGGGTTTTCCGGGTAAATCTGCAACGTGCAGTCTGAATCGAAAAGCTTTCGCATGTAAGTACTTACGTACGAGCATTTCCGGCCGCGTATTCTTGTTTTTGATGCCCGACATCATTCTAGAGCGTGTTTTTTGGTCGACGACATCCATGATTACTTCCCGTTTGCGCCTCTTCCTGGTATCCTGGTTACCTTATTAAAACTACAAAAAGAACTCATGAGTACAACTTCATTACCGATTCCAATAGTAGATCTTTTTGCCGGACCTGGTGGCTTGGGTGAAGGCTTCTCTTCGTTGAAAAACGGGGCCGCGTTCCAGATCGCAGTTTCAGCTGAAAAGGATCCTATTGCTCACCAAACTCTCCGTCTCCGAGCCTTCTATCGATTACTCTGTAGTAGTAGACCAAGCAAACTGGGTGATTACTATCGCTTTTGCAATGGCCAAGCCGAAAAACCATACAGCGGTGAAACAGAAGATCTTTGGCATAAGGCCGGTAAAGAAGCTATGTGCATAGAAATTGGCAGCGTTGATGGAAATGCTACTCTTGATGCTTCAATTAAAACAGCATTAGATAAACGCCCCACTGAAGACCCCTGGGTGTTAATTGGTGGGCCGCCTTGCCAAGCGTATTCACTGGTAGGTAGAGCCAGAAACAAAGGTAACGCTGATTACAAGGCAGAAGATGATCATCGTCATTTTCTCTATCGTGAATACTTGAGAATCATACAAAACTATCAACCGGATATTTTTGTCATGGAGAACGTTAAAGGAATCCTCTCGTCTACCATCAATGGTCAAAAAATATTCCATGAAATCCTGAAAGACCTTGCCAATCCAAATGCTGCCTTGAGTGCAGAAAAAAAAGGTCAGCGCTATCACATAGTGTCACTCGTCAGCGATCAAGTGTTTAGTGATGGTGATGATCCGAGTCAGCTGGATCTAACGAAATATATCATTCGTGCCGAAGACTTTGGCATACCGCAGGCTCGCCATAGAGTCATTTTGTTAGGGATAAGAGAAGATCGCTATCAAGACAAGTTGCCCAAGTTGTCCTGCCAAAACCCAGTATCAGTCAAAGATGCTATTGGAGGTCTCCCTGCTTTGAGAAGTTTGTTAAGCAAAGAAAAGGACTCCAATACTTTATGGGCAGAACTAGTTGGTAAGGAACTGCAAACACTGGCAGAGGCTGCATCGACATCTGACGATACCGTAAAAAATTTAGCACCTTATCTACAAAAAAACGCTTCCAGCATCGGCTGTGTCCAAGCCACAGGAAGTATAAGGCTACCTAGAAAATCCGGTTATTTAGGACAAACAGGACATGATAACTTAGATGAATGGCTATTAGACTCCTACCTAAGTGTCTGGCTTAACCATGAAACTCGTGGGCACCGCATAGATGATCTTGCCCGTTATGGTTATGCCGCAACCTTCGCTTCTGTTCACAAAAGATCGCCAAAGGGACATAAGGAATTTAATTTGCCAAGGCTTGCTCCTGCTCATAAGAACTGGGAGTCAGGCAAGTTTCCGGACAGATTTAGGGTTCAAATTAAAGATAACCCGTCGACAACGATTACAAGCCACATTTCCAAGGATGGACACTATTTCATTCATTATGACCCGATACAGTGCAGAAGTCTGACTGTGCGAGAAGCAGCTCGACTACAAACTTTCCCCGACAACTACTTTTTCCAAGGCGGCAGGACCCAACAGTACCACCAAGTCGGAAATGCGGTACCACCTCTTTTAGCAAATAAGATTGCCGAAATTGTTTACAACACTCTTACAACCAAAAATATATAAATAGCCACTAAAAAATCCACAAACTCTAATCATTTAGGTCTTTGTGGATACATAACAGAATATAAAACTCAACTAAAAACTGAAAAATAAAAATAAAAATAAAAATAAAAATAAAAATAAAAATAAAAACCAACCATGATATAAATTAATATCACGAAAGTTGCCCCTAGGAAGAACTTAGATGGTTTATCGCCAAAAACAATATAACCATTAACGGTCTAAATTATATTTATAAAAATCGCACCAATCTAAAAAAGATAAAAATTTAAAAATAAAGCAATGAAATTAAGTTATTGTTAGTGCTTCACTAAAAATAAATCAATCCCAAAAAACACTATTTACAATTAAAAAAACATAGATTAATATACTCAAAATTTCAATTAAAATTAAATATTTATCAAGCTAATTATGAGGAATGTAATAGAATGGCGAAATTAAGACCTAGAGCAAGGATAATAAGGACCATTGGTGACAAACTCATCAGCGGACCAGAGGCAGCGATTATCGAGCTAGTAAAGAATGCTTATGATGCTGACTCACCTTCAGTAGAGATTACGATATCTCCTCATACAGAAAAAAACTCTGGATTGCTGACCATTAGAGACTTTGGGCATGGAATGAGTCACGATACCATTTTGAATGACTGGCTTGAGCCTGCTACTGACTCCAAAAGTAAAAACAGAACATCAAAGTCGGGAAAAAGAACTGTTCTTGGTGCAAAGGGAGTTGGGCGCTTCGCCTCAGCCAGCTTAGGTAAAAAAATAAAACTCACTAGTACAGCATTTGTTTCCGGAAAATATCAAGTAACAAAGCTTAATTTAGACTGGGATGTTTTTGAGAGGGAAAAGTATCTTGAAGATATCGATATTGATATTTCCATGGAGGTTAGTGAGACTCCAGAACCGACTGGTGTTCTGATAGAAGTGGAAGACCTAACAACAGTCTGGGATAAAAAAAAGCTCCAAAAGCTTATAAGAGAGCTGAGAAGATTAGCCACCCCTCAACACTCCACCAACCAATTTGATATTTTCCTTAATTTGGAAAAATTTACCATTCATAACCCTCCTCCATACAATTTCAATGGCTGCGAAGTGCTATTAGAAAAAAACAGGATTGTTGATGCATTACAAAATAAGGACATAGAAAACACCAGTGGAAATAAAATACAACCTTATCATATGAATGATGAATCAGACTATCGATTGAATGGAACATTTGATAAGGCCGGTGTATTTAGAGGACAATTCACAATAATAAGGGGCGATAACGTTCCGCAAGAAATTAGCATCGACTCTCCTAGCTACGAGTCAGGAGAGTTGAGTTGTGGTCCATTTGAAATAGATATAAAAATTTTTGATCTTGAAAAAGAATCAATTGAGAAACTATTCAGCAGAATGGGACTTGTATTTTCAGATTTTGGTTTAAGAGGGGCTCGCACGCTTCTTTCCGAAGGTACGGGAGTAGCGATATACCGTTCTGGATTTAGAATCAGACCATATGGAGAACCAGATAATGATTGGTTACATCTAGAATCAAGACGAGTTCAGAACCCTTCAAAAAGACTAGGTCATAGCCAAGTATCTGGTTCCATTTATGTTGGCTCTGAACAAGAATCAAATTTAATAGAACGAAGTAGCCGGGAAGGTTTAGAAACCAACAGTGCATTTGATAGACTGATTAAACTAATTACCAATATACTTGTAATAATAGAACAAAAAAGATTCGACTTTAGAGCAAAAGCCGGGATTAGTCGCAAACCAGAAAAAAATATAGATAAAGCGCGTAATATTGCGTCACTAGACACAATAGTTAAAGCTGTGAGCAGACTTTCTCCTGCGGAACAAAAACCAATTTTATTACGGATTGAAAAAGAATCACAAGCACTTACAAAGACTCTAGATGAAATTGAGGAATACCAAAAACTTTTAGAATCCCGGGCAGCACTCGGTATGGTTGTAGGGCAAGTTATTCATGATGGAAGAACTTTCTTAGAACCTATCATTTCCTCTGCAAAATCCATTATTGATAACGCACCTTATATTTTGGAAAAATCAAAAAAAGGTGAGCTAGTTAGAAAGTATTATCCAACTTATGGGCAAGCAATTCAAACCGGAGCAAAGGGTCTTAGTTCATTATTTAAATCTTTAGACCCCATTTCCGGAAGAAAGATAGGTAGACCAATAGCATTTGAATTAAATAAGGTCATTGAAAGCTCTTTGAATTTGGTATCAGAAGAGTTAATTGAAAATGATATAACCGTCAATAATTTTGTTGAAGGGAATGTTATCCTTTATGGTTATCAAGGAGATTTACAACACACCATCTTAAACATTTTCAAAAATGCTATATTCTGGCTTTCTACCCACAAAGAAAGTATAAAGGAAATTTCCCTCTCAGTTAATACCAATGGGAATATGGCGCAACTAACAATATCCAATAACGGTCCAGTTATTGACGATAAAGATACGGAAAGTATTTTCGAAGCTGGGTTCACATTAAAATCTGAAGGACACGGTCTTGGCTTAGCGATTGCTAGGGAAGCATGCAGGCATAGCAAAGGAGAGCTGTATCTAAGCTCAAATTACCCAGACACAAAATTCACCATTGAATTCCCAATAGAAAAGTAGGTAAAACATGGAAATGAATTTATTAGTAATTGAAGATGATATTGAAATAGTAAAAAAATGGCAAGAAGCATTAGAGTTTTACGCCATTGAAGATGCACCTACATACAATATCAACTCAACTTTTTCAAAAACGCTAGATGAGGCAAAAAGATTAATTTTACATTCCTATTTTGATGCCATTGTAATAGATATAAGACTTGAAAGCGAAGATGCCTCACCAAATAAAGACGGAAATGAAATTCTAAAGATCGTCACCTCCAGTACATTATCCGTTGCAGCAGTTTGTACAGGTGAACCTAGCATTGTTGATTTGAATGATGATCACGAAGAATCTGTTAAAATTTTCACTAAAGGTACAGGAGATAATATCTCCCAACAGATTATCACTTGGCTTGACGAAAAGAAAAGCATGATCTCCGCAATTCAAAAAATGAAGGAATCCTTTAAAAAAGAAATGGCGTCAATATTTTTTAAATCAATTTGGCCAAGATGGAGTTATTGGGTTGATGAAGGAAAATCAGAGACAAGCTTTACCGAAAATGCACTAAAGCGACATATGGCAACTCACTTACATGCGTCATTTTTAAACTTAGATAATCAATCAGTACATCCAGAGGAGTATTTTTTTATTCCTCCTCTACAAGAGCGTCTTGATACAGGGGATATAATACTAAGCGAGGGGAAATTAGAAATAATAGTCACTCCTCGTTGTGATATGGTTAGAATGAAAGGTACTAACCCAACATATCAACTCGTTACTTTGCTGGATAAATCTGAACAATGGTCAGAATTTGAACGCAATCTTGAGCGAGCTAGAGCTGAAGGAAATACAAAAAAAACAGATAGCATTAAAAAAGAGATAAAAAAATTCACAAATCATAATAACGAAACGACCTCCCATTTTATTCAAAAATTTAGAGTAAAAACCACAGATACATGGGAGGATTATGGCCCTTACTATGCTCAATTCAATTTAATTCGCTCTGTCACTAGAGGAGAGGAAACAGAAAAAGAATTATTATCAAAAAGAATAGCCAGTCTATCTAACGAATTTGTGCCATCTTTAGTTGAAAGACTAGGGTCTTTTTTTAGCAGAATTGGAACTCCTGACTATTCTCATCCAGAGTGAACTAGGAAAATGCCATTTGATAAAAATGGCATTAAATCAATAATGATTATTTATTTCACATAGTAATATATTTTTAATATATTCAGTATTAATTCCAACTCTATCAAAAAGTATCTACCACTTCACCCTACATATTTTCTGCGCCTTATCACCGGGCCGTCATCATCTGATCGAACCAAATTCTGCAGCCGGGATTGCCCCCCTTAATTATTAATACTATAAAGTCTTGTTTTTTCTCAGTGTCTACGTGTACTCACGCTCTCACTTAGCATCCAATTTGTTATGCGCAGTATGGCCACAAGAACAATTCAATGATGTAGCTGGTTGGTCCCCCTTCTGTAGCCGAGTGTATTGATGGACGAACCCGAGCATCCTGGTTTTTCCTGTGTACCGCCATAGACACATAAACATATAGAACTTTAGAAGCCAAAAGCCAATTTAAGATGGATTTTTATCCATATGATAACTAATGATACTCAATAGCTATAATTTTTTACCCATGGGTTCAGGATCGTTACAAGTATCTTCGAATTGCTTGCTAACCACATATTTCAAAAGACGACACTCTTTACGTGTTGGCACCATTTTCCAAAACGAACTAAACATAACAATAAGAATCATCGCCATCGTGTAAAGTAAAAAATGTCTCCATAATGCTAACGCATCGCCAAGATAGATTGAAAGGAATAAAAACAAAAATGCAATAGCAATATATTGAAATGCAAAAAATACGAAAAAAACACTATCAATCCAAAACATAGCGCCTTGCTTGAAAAGCAAAACCCCATTTTCAGCTCCTATCCATATGTGATATTTTTTAAAAAAAGATGGTGCTATAACATCGCTGTTTTTTTCTGACAATTTAAAAATCAAGTTTTGTGTAGCAACATCACTAACTCCGCACACACGATATCTAACTATTTTGTCTATTTCTTTATTAATACCTCTAGCCTCAATGCTATCCTTATCTAAAAAATAATAAAGACTCTTTAGTTCATTCAGTCGACTGTTTTTCATCCCATTCACAAAGCCTAGAATAGTTTTAGTCCTAAAAAAAGCGACAAGTAAAAGCATAGAAAGAAGAAAAATGAAAAGAACTTGCCATTGAGACAGCTCTCCGCTGGACTGTAATCCCCCCAACAACTCCAAAAATAAACCAGCCATAATTTTAATGAACTCCATCATGAAACTCCTTTATATTTTAATAAAACATTAAATTATATAAACTACCTCAACTTATACAGACCCTGCATAACCCCACTTCCATGCATCCAAACCATGAACTATGCCATATAAATATGAAGATAGGTTTTAATTTCAATACCATCCCTTCCTTCAAGGGTAAAAGTTAAAAACACTCATATCAGAATTATATTTCCCAACGTCAATTTTCACAGGGCGATTTACATATAACTTTTGTAGATGTAATTATCTATATCCATCTTCTATATGCTTCCAGAGATAAAAAATGAAATCGCCAAAATAAAACACTTTCTCACTATGAAATTATTGTGGTGGGGGGGGGGGGGGG
>NZ_JBJNLL010000013.1:0-30748 GCF_052169095.1 Serratia sp. CY33802 | reverse complement strand
ATCGAACGTGGTCAGGTACTGGCTAAACCAGGCTCCATCAAGCCACACACCCAGTTCGAATCTGAAGTGTACATCCTGAGCAAAGATGAAGGTGGTCGTCACACGCCATTCTTCAAAGGCTACCGTCCACAGTTCTACTTCCGTACCACTGACGTGACCGGTACCATCGAACTGCCAGAAGGCGTAGAGATGGTAATGCCAGGCGACAACGTGAACATGGTTGTCACCCTGATTCACCCAATTGCGATGGACGACGGTCTGCGTTTCGCAATCCGTGAAGGCGGCCGTACCGTTGGCGCAGGCGTTGTTGCTAAAGTTATCGCTTAATCGCTGATAAAGTTTGACGCGACACGCGGTAAAAGGGCATCATTTGATGCCCTTTTTCTACGCTGTGAACTAGAACCTATCTCATCAGCGATTTTGCAGTCATAATCATTGGTGAGATGGGCTCTTAAACCGTATTGACTGAATACGTCATGGCGTAAAACACCGGGATATTGCTATTGCGGTATCCGATCGGTTTGGTTTGCCTCGCAATGCGAGGCAAAGTTGTTTGTTCTGAATCATCATTGTGACAGGTTGGTTTATGAGTGCGAATACCGAGGCTCAAGGGAGCGGACGCGGCCTGGAAGCGGCAAAGTGGCTGATCGTCGCCGTTCTGTTGGTTGTGGCTATTGTCGGTAACTATTACTACCGTGATTTAAGCCTGCCATTGCGCGCGCTGGCAGTTGTGCTGATCATCGCCGTTGCAGGTGCAGTGGCTCTGATGACCACCAAAGGCAAAGCCACCGTTGCGTTTGCCCGCGAAGCGCGTACCGAAGTACGTAAAGTGATTTGGCCAACTCGTCAGGAAACGCTACACACCACGTTGATCGTTGCCGCGGTAACCGCCGTGATGTCACTGATTCTGTGGGGACTGGATGGTATTCTGGTCCGTCTGGTGTCGTTTATTACTGGCCTGAGGTTCTAAAATGTCTGAAGCTCCAAAAAAACGTTGGTACGTCGTTCAGGCGTTTTCCGGTTTTGAAGGTCGCGTAGCGCAATCGCTGCGTGAACACATCAAACTGCACGATATGGAAGAGCTGTTCGGCGAAGTGATGGTGCCTACGGAAGAAGTGGTTGAAATCCGTGGTGGCCAGCGTCGCAAGAGCGAGCGTAAATTCTTCCCTGGCTACGTGCTGGTGCAGATGGTGATGAATGACGCCAGCTGGCACCTGGTGCGCAGCGTACCGCGTGTCATGGGGTTCATCGGCGGCACGTCTGACCGTCCTGCGCCTATCAGCGATAAAGAAGTTGATGCGATCATGAACCGCCTGCAGCAGGTTGGTGACAAACCGCGTCCGAAGACGCTGTTCGAGCCGGGCGAGCTGGTGCGCGTCAACGATGGCCCGTTTGCAGATTTCAACGGCGTGGTCGAAGAAGTCGATTACGAAAAGAGCCGCCTGAAAGTTTCCGTTTCCATCTTCGGCCGTGCAACGCCGGTGGAACTGGACTTCAGCCAGGTTGAGAAAGGCTGATCGAATAATCAGCAATGAGTGGCGCGTTGCCGCTTGTCAAAGGCGCGAAATTGAACTACAATTTCGCGCCTTTTGTTTTTAGATGCCTTGCCTGATGCCTGTCTGGCGAGGTGAAACACGGGGAGCCTTTTGCGAGGCGATACTACCCAAACCGAGGAAATTTAAATGGCTAAGAAAGTACAAGCCTACGTCAAGCTGCAAGTTGCAGCTGGTATGGCGAACCCGAGCCCACCAGTGGGTCCAGCTCTGGGTCAGCAGGGCGTTAACATCATGGAATTCTGTAAGGCATTCAACGCTAAGACTGACAGCGTTGAAAAAGGTCTGCCGATTCCGGTTGTTATCACCGTTTATTCTGATCGCTCCTTCACTTTCGTTACCAAAACCCCGCCAGCAGCAGTTCTGCTGAAAAAAGCGGCTGGTATCAAGTCTGGTTCCGGTAAGCCGAACAAAGACAAAGTAGGTAAAGTGACTCGTGCTCAGGTACGTGAAATCGCAGAAACCAAAGCTGCGGACATGACTGGTTCTGACGTTGAAGCGATGACTCGCTCCATCGAAGGTACCGCTCGTTCCATGGGCCTGGTAGTGGAGGATTAAGAGATGGCTAAGCTGACCAAGCGCATGCGCGTGATCCGTGACAAAGTTGATGCTACTAAACAGTATGACATCACCGAAGCTGTTGCTCTGCTGAAAGAGCTGGCCACCGCTAAATTCGTAGAAAGCGTTGACGTTGCCGTTAACCTCGGCATCGACGCTCGTAAATCTGACCAAAACGTTCGTGGCGCTACCGTTCTGCCACACGGCACCGGTCGTTCCGTTCGCGTTGCCGTATTTGCCCAAGGCGCTAACGCTGAAGCAGCGAAAGCTGCCGGCGCAGAGCTGGTAGGTATGGACGATCTGGCTGACCAGATCAAGAAAGGCGAAATGAACTTCGACGTTGTTATTGCTTCCCCGGATGCAATGCGCGTTGTAGGTCAACTGGGCCAGATCCTGGGTCCACGCGGCCTGATGCCAAACCCGAAAGTGGGTACCGTTACTCCGAACGTTGCTGAAGCAGTGAAAAACGCTAAAGCTGGTCAGGTTCGCTACCGTAACGACAAAAACGGCATCATCCATACCACTATCGGTAAGGTTGATTTCGACGCAGACAAGCTGAAAGAAAACCTGGAAGCCCTGCTGGTTGCGCTGAAAAAAGCAAAACCTTCTCAGGCGAAAGGCATGTACATCAAGAAAGTTAGCCTCTCCACCACCATGGGTGCTGGCGTTGCTATCGATCAGAGCGGTCTGTCTGCTGCAGCGAACTAATCGCACTTGCGATTATCGCTTTGACTTGGGGCCGAGATTTGTCTAGAATCTTATGCCCCAAGGTTTTGCTACTGGCTATGCCGTAGGCAAAACAAAGATTTTTCGGTTGGAGCCTGGCCTATCCAGGCCTCCGTCCAAGACCGCAGGTGTATCGCAAGATACTTAATCCTTCCTGCGTAGACGGTGACAGAGCCTAAGAAAATTTTTCTTTTTTATAAAAGAATGTCTTTGCTGGATTCTGCTCACCGTGTTAAGCCGCTCGGCGTGGCGTTTTACAAAGCGCCGAGTGAAGTGAGTTCCGGGGGATTTTCCCCGGCTAATCCAGGAGCAAAAAGCTAATGGCATTAAATCTTCAAGACAAACAAGCGATTGTTGCTGAAGTCAGCGAAGTAGCCAAAGGCGCGCTGTCTGCGGTTGTTGCGGATTCCCGCGGTGTTACCGTAGATAAAATGACTGAACTGCGTAAAGCAGGTCGTGAAGCTGGCGTTTACATGCGTGTTGTTCGCAACACCCTGATGCGTCGCGTAGTTGAAGGCACTCCATTCGAATGCCTGAAAGACACGTTTGTCGGTCCAACCTTGATTGCATTCTCTCACGAACACCCGGGCGCTGCTGCTCGTCTGTTCAAAGAGTTCGCGAAAGCGAATGCAAAATTCGAGGTTAAAGCTGCGGCCTTTGAAGGTGAGCTGATCCCAGCGGCGCAAATCGACCGCCTGGCGACGCTGCCAACTTACGAAGAAGCGATCGCACGCCTGATGGCAACCATGAAAGAAGCCGCTGCCGGCAAACTGGTTCGCACTCTGGCTGCAGTACGCGATCAGAAAGAAGCGGCGTAAGCCACTCTTTCTTAGCCTTTGCTAACGTATTTAAACTATTTCTGAATTTTAGGAACAATTGTTATGTCTATCACTAAAGACCAAATCCTGGAAGCAGTTGCCGCTATGTCCGTAATGGACGTTGTTGAACTGGTTTCCGCTATGGAAGAAAAATTCGGCGTTTCTGCTGCTGCTGCTGTAGCTGTAGCTGCTGGCCCAGCTGAAGCTGCTGAAGAGAAAACTGAATTCGACGTTATCCTGAAAGCTGCAGGCGCTAACAAAGTTGCTGTTATCAAAGCAGTACGTGGCGCTACCGGCCTGGGTCTGAAAGAAGCTAAAGACCTGGTTGAATCTGCTCCAGCCGCTCTGAAAGAAGGCGTGAGCAAAGATGACGCAGAAGCTCTGAAAAAATCTCTGGAAGAAGCTGGCGCAGAAGTTGAAGTTAAATAAGCCAACCTTTCCGGTTGCAGCCTAGTCTTTTAGGCTGATGGCTGGTGACTTTTTAGTCACCAGCCTTTTTGCGCTGTAGGGCGCCAGTAGCGTTTCACACTGTTTGGCTGCTGGTTTCGCCTCCCAATGTTTGTTTCTGTTGACGACTTAATATACCGCGGTCTTTGCACTACCAGGAGTTCTGGGGGAAGACGCGATGAAATGGTTTAAGCGTGATAGCAAGAGACATTGCGGAAAGTGTTCCCGCTTTCCGGTCGACAAAACGGTGTTGCATGAACTGTCCCTAATCGGACGGACAGATTGGGTCACTGATCAGCGAGCTGAGGAACCCTATGGTTTACTCCTATACCGAGAAAAAACGTATTCGTAAGGATTTTGGTAAACGTCCACAAGTGCTGGACATACCATATCTCCTTTCTATCCAGCTTGACTCGTTCCAGAAGTTTATCGAGCAAGATCCAGAAGGGCAGTACGGCCTTGAAGCCGCATTCCGTTCTGTTTTCCCTATCCAGAGCTACAGTGGCAATTCGGAGCTGCAATACGTTAGCTACCGTCTTGGTGAGCCGGTCTTCGACGTCAAAGAGTGCCAGATCCGTGGTGTGACGTTCTCTGCACCGCTGCGCGTAAAACTGCGCCTGGTTATCTATGAGCGCGAAGCGCCTGAAGGTACGGTCAAAGACATCAAGGAACAAGAAGTCTACATGGGCGAAATTCCGCTCATGACCGAAAACGGCACCTTTGTGATCAACGGTACTGAGAGGGTTATCGTATCTCAGTTGCACCGTAGTCCTGGCGTATTCTTCGACAGCGATAAGGGTAAAACCCACTCTTCGGGTAAAGTGCTGTACAACGCACGCATCATCCCTTACCGCGGTTCATGGTTGGACTTCGAGTTCGATCCGAAAGACAACCTGTTCGTGCGTATTGACCGTCGCCGCAAACTGCCTGCGACCATCATTCTGCGCGCGCTGAACTACACCACTGAACAGATCCTCGACCTGTTCTTTGACAAGATCGTCTTCGAAATCCGCGACAACAAGCTGCAGATGGAGCTGGTGCCAGAGCGCCTGCGTGGTGAGACCGCTTCGTTCGATATCGAAGCCAACGGCAAGATCTACGTAGAGAAAGGCCGTCGCATCACCGCTCGTCATATCCGTCAGCTGGAAAAAGACGACATTCAGAGCATTGAAGTACCGGTAGAGTACATCGCGGGCAAAGTGGTCGCGAAAGACTATATCGATACCAATACCGGCGAACTGATCTGCGCAGCCAACATGGAGCTGTCGCTGGATCTGCTGGCCAAACTGAGCCAGTCTGGCCACAAGCGCATCGAAACGCTGTTCACCAACGATCTGGATCACGGCGCGTACATCTCTGAAACGCTGCGTGTCGATCCGACCAACGATCGTCTGAGCTCGCTGGTAGAAATCTACCGCATGATGCGCCCTGGTGAGCCGCCAACGCGCGAAGCTGCCGAAAGCCTGTTCGAGAACCTGTTCTTCTCCGAAGACCGCTACGATCTGTCCGCGGTGGGTCGCATGAAGTTCAACCGTTCTCTGCTGCGCGACGAGATCGAAGGTTCGGGCATCCTGAGCAAAGACGACATCATCGAAGTGATGAAGAAGCTCATCGATATCCGTAACGGCAAGGGCGAAGTGGACGACATCGACCACTTGGGCAACCGTCGTATCCGCTCCGTCGGCGAAATGGCCGAGAACCAGTTCCGCGTAGGTCTGGTGCGTGTTGAGCGTGCGGTGAAAGAGCGTCTGTCTCTGGGCGATCTGGATACCCTGATGCCTCAGGACATGATCAACGCCAAGCCGATTTCGGCGGCGGTGAAAGAGTTCTTCGGTTCCAGCCAGCTGTCCCAGTTCATGGACCAGAACAACCCGCTGTCCGAGATCACGCACAAGCGTCGTATCTCCGCACTGGGCCCGGGCGGTCTGACCCGTGAGCGCGCCGGCTTTGAAGTTCGAGACGTACACCCGACCCACTACGGCCGCGTGTGCCCAATCGAAACGCCGGAAGGTCCAAACATCGGTCTGATCAACTCCCTGTCCGTGTACGCACAGACTAACGAGTATGGCTTCCTGGAAACCCCGTACCGCCGCGTGCGTGACGGCGTGGTGACCGATGAAATCAACTACCTGTCTGCTATTGAAGAAGGCAACTTCGTTATCGCCCAGGCGAACTCCAACCTGGATGAAGAAGGCCGCTTCGTAGAAGACCTGGTCACCTGCCGCAGCAAAGGCGAATCAAGCCTGTTCAGCCGCGATCAGGTTGACTACATGGACGTATCCACCCAGCAGGTTGTTTCCGTTGGTGCCTCACTGATTCCATTCCTGGAACACGATGACGCCAACCGTGCATTGATGGGTGCGAACATGCAACGTCAGGCCGTACCAACCCTGCGCGCTGACAAGCCGCTGGTCGGTACCGGTATGGAACGTGCTGTAGCGGTTGACTCCGGCGTAACCGCCGTTGCCAAACGCGGCGGTGTGATCCAGTACGTGGATGCTTCCCGTATCGTTATCAAAGTTAACGAAGACGAGATGTACCCGGGCGAAGCAGGTATCGATATTTACAACCTGACCAAGTACACCCGTTCTAACCAGAACACCTGCATCAACCAGATGCCGTGTGTGAGTCTGGGTGAGCCAATCGAGCGCGGTGACGTGCTGGCGGATGGCCCATCGACAGACCTGGGCGAACTGGCACTGGGCCAGAACATGCGCGTAGCGTTCATGCCTTGGAACGGCTACAACTTCGAAGACTCCATCTTGGTCTCCGAGCGCGTGGTGCAGGAAGATCGCTTCACCACCATCCACATCCAGGAACTGGCGTGCGTGTCTCGCGACACCAAGCTGGGGCCTGAAGAGATCACCGCCGACATCCCTAACGTGGGTGAAGCTGCGCTCTCCAAGCTGGATGAATCCGGTATCGTGTATATCGGCGCTGAAGTGACCGGCGGTGACATCCTGGTCGGTAAGGTAACGCCTAAAGGCGAAACCCAGCTGACGCCGGAAGAGAAACTGCTGCGTGCGATCTTCGGTGAGAAAGCGTCTGACGTTAAAGACTCTTCTCTGCGTGTGCCGAACGGCGTTTCCGGTACGGTTATCGACGTGCAGGTCTTCACCCGTGATGGCGTGGAAAAAGACAAGCGCGCGTTGGAAATCGAAGAGATGCAGCTGAAGCAGGCGAAGAAAGACCTGACGGAAGAACTGCAGATCCTGGAAGCCGGCCTGTTTGCACGTATCCACGCGGTGCTGGTTGCCGGTGGCATCGAAGCCGACAAGCTGAGCAAGCTGCCGCGCGATCGCTGGCTGGAACTGGGCCTGACCGACGAAGAGAAGCAAAACCAGCTGGAACAGCTGGCCGAGCAGTACGACGAACTGAAATCCGACTTCGAGAAGAAGCTGGAAGCCAAGCGTCGTAAGATCACTCAGGGCGACGATCTGGCGCCGGGCGTGCTGAAAATCGTCAAGGTTTATCTGGCTGTTAAACGTCAGATCCAACCGGGTGACAAGATGGCGGGCCGCCACGGTAACAAGGGTGTTATCTCCAAGATCAACCCGATCGAAGATATGCCTTACGATGAAAACGGCACGCCGGTAGACATCGTACTGAACCCGCTGGGCGTACCATCACGTATGAACATCGGTCAGATCCTGGAAACCCACCTGGGTATGGCTGCGAAAGGCATCGGTGAGAAGATCAACCAGATGCTGAAGCAGCAGCAGGAAGTGGCCAAGCTGCGTGAGTTCATCCAGAAGGCCTACGATCTGGGCGACGACGTTTGCCAGAAAGTTGACCTGAACACCTTCAGCGACGACGAAGTGCTGCGTCTGGCAGAGAACCTGAAAAAAGGTATGCCGATCGCAACACCGGTGTTTGACGGTGCGAAAGAGACTGAAATCAAGAAGCTGCTGGAAATGGGTGGTATCCCGACCTCCGGTCAGATCACGCTGTTCGATGGCCGTACCGGTGAGCAATTCGAGCGCCAGGTTACTGTCGGCTATATGTACATGCTGAAACTGAACCACTTGGTTGACGATAAAATGCACGCCCGTTCAACCGGTTCTTACAGCTTGGTTACTCAGCAACCTCTGGGTGGTAAAGCGCAGTTCGGTGGTCAACGCTTCGGTGAGATGGAAGTGTGGGCACTGGAAGCATACGGCGCGGCTTATACCCTGCAGGAAATGCTCACCGTTAAGTCGGATGACGTTAACGGCCGTACCAAGATGTACAAAAACATCGTGGATGGCGACCACCGGATGGAGCCAGGCATGCCGGAATCCTTCAACGTACTGTTGAAAGAAATCCGCTCGCTCGGCATCAACATCGAACTGGAAGACGAGTAATCGTCATTCCGGCTCAGGCTCCCCGCCTAAGGGAGCCTGAGGGTGGTTGTTCAGGTCACACGGGTACCTACTGCGGTTGTGGGTACCCAACAGGTTTAACTCCGACAGGAGCCAATCCGTGAAAGACTTATTGAAGTTTCTGAAAGCGCAAACTAAGACCGAAGAGTTTGATGCGATCAAGATTGCTCTGGCCTCGCCAGACATGATCCGTTCGTGGTCGTTCGGTGAAGTTAAGAAGCCGGAAACCATTAACTACCGTACGTTCAAACCAGAACGTGACGGCCTTTTCTGCGCCCGTATCTTCGGGCCGGTAAAAGATTACGAGTGCCTGTGCGGTAAGTACAAGCGCTTGAAACACCGCGGCGTGATCTGTGAGAAGTGCGGCGTTGAAGTGACCCAGACCAAAGTGCGTCGTGAGCGCATGGGCCACATCGAGCTGGCTTCGCCGACCGCGCACATCTGGTTCCTGAAATCGCTGCCATCCCGCATCGGTTTGCTGCTGGATATGCCGCTGCGTGACATCGAACGCGTACTGTACTTCGAATCCTATGTGGTGGTCGAAGGCGGTATGACCAACCTCGAGCGTCGTCAGATCCTGACCGAAGAGCAGTATCTGGACGCGCTGGAAGAGTTCGGTGACGAATTCGACGCCAAGATGGGTGCGGAAGCTATTCAGGCCCTGTTGAAAAACATGGATCTGGAAGCCGAGTGCGAGCAGCTGCGTGAAGAGCTGAACGAAACCAACTCCGAAACCAAGCGCAAGAAGTTGACCAAGCGTATCAAGCTGCTGGAAGCGTTCGTACAGTCCGGTAACAAGCCGGAGTGGATGATCCTGACCGTGCTGCCGGTACTGCCGCCGGATCTGCGCCCGCTGGTTCCGCTGGATGGCGGTCGTTTCGCGACCTCGGATCTGAACGATCTGTATCGCCGCGTGATCAACCGTAACAACCGTCTGAAACGCCTGCTGGATCTGGCTGCGCCTGACATCATCGTGCGCAACGAAAAGCGTATGCTGCAAGAAGCGGTAGACGCCCTGCTGGATAACGGCCGTCGCGGTCGTGCCATCACCGGTTCCAACAAACGTCCTCTGAAATCTTTGGCCGACATGATCAAAGGTAAGCAGGGTCGTTTCCGTCAGAACCTGCTCGGTAAACGCGTTGACTACTCCGGCCGTTCCGTAATCACCGTAGGTCCATACCTGCGTCTGCATCAGTGCGGTCTGCCTAAAAAGATGGCGCTGGAGCTGTTCAAACCGTTCATCTACGGCAAGTTGGAGCTGCGTGGCCTAGCCACCACCATCAAAGCCGCCAAGAAAATGGTTGAGCGTGAAGAAGCCGTCGTTTGGGATATCCTGGACGAAGTGATCCGCGAACACCCGGTACTGCTGAACCGTGCACCAACCCTGCACCGTTTGGGTATCCAGGCGTTTGAACCGGTTCTGATCGAAGGTAAAGCGATCCAGCTGCACCCGCTGGTTTGTGCGGCCTATAACGCCGACTTCGATGGTGACCAGATGGCTGTTCACGTACCGCTGACGCTGGAAGCCCAGCTGGAAGCGCGTGCGCTGATGATGTCTACCAACAACATCCTGTCCCCAGCGAACGGCGAGCCAATCATCGTTCCTTCTCAGGACGTTGTACTGGGTCTGTACTACATGACCCGCGACTGTGTTAACGCCAAGGGCGAAGGCATGGTGCTGAACGGTTCCAAAGAAGCTGAGCGTGTTTACCGCGCCGGCCTGGCGTCTCTGCATGCGCGCGTTAAAGTGCGTATCACCGAAGACGTCAAAAACGCCGAAGGCGAATGGACTTCTCAGACCAGCATCATCGACACCACCATCGGCCGCGCCATCCTGTGGATGATCGTACCGAAAGGTCTGCCGTACTCGATCGTTAACCAGCCTTTGGGCAAGAAAGCGATCTCCAAGATGCTGAACACCTGTTACCGCATCCTGGGCCTGAAGCCGACCGTTATCTTTGCTGACCAGATCATGTACACCGGTTTTGCTTACGCAGCCCGTTCAGGCGCTTCCGTAGGTATCGACGACATGGTTATCCCGGCCAAGAAAGCGGAGATCATCGAAGAAGCGGAAACCGAAGTTGCCGAGATCCAGGAGCAGTTCCAGTCTGGTCTGGTTACCGCCGGCGAACGCTACAACAAAGTGATCGATATCTGGGCTGCAGCGAACGAACGCGTTGCGAAAGCGATGATGGAAAACCTGTCGGTAGAAGACGTGGTTAACCGTGACGGCGAAGTGGAACAGCAAGTTTCCTTCAACAGCATCTTTATGATGGCCGACTCCGGTGCGCGTGGTTCCGCCGCTCAGATTCGTCAGCTGGCCGGTATGCGTGGCCTGATGGCGAAGCCGGACGGCTCCATCATCGAAACGCCAATCACTGCGAACTTCCGTGAAGGTCTGAACGTACTCCAGTACTTCATCTCCACCCACGGTGCTCGTAAAGGTCTGGCGGATACCGCACTGAAAACCGCGAACTCCGGTTATCTGACCCGTCGTCTGGTTGACGTGGCGCAGGATCTGGTTGTGACCGAAGACGACTGTGGCACCCACGACGGCATCCTGATGACTCCGGTTATCGAAGGTGGCGACGTGAAAGAGCCGCTGCGTGAACGCGTTCTGGGCCGTGTGACGGCAGAAGACGTCCTCAAGCCGGGTACGGCGGACATTCTGGTGCCACGCAACACCCTGCTGAACGAGAAGGCGTGTGACCTGTTGGAAGAGAATTCTGTCGACAGCGTTAAAGTCCGTTCCGTAGTGAGCTGTGAAACCGACTTTGGTGTGTGTGCAAACTGCTACGGTCGCGACCTGGCACGTGGCCACATCATCAACAAAGGTGAAGCCATCGGCGTTATTGCGGCACAGTCCATCGGTGAGCCGGGTACACAGCTGACGATGCGTACGTTCCACATCGGTGGTGCGGCATCTCGTGCGGCTGCTGAATCCAGCATCCAGGTGAAAAACAAGGGTAGCCTCAAGCTGAGCAACGTGAAGTTCGTTATGAACGCCGCGGGCAAGCTGGTGATCACCTCGCGTAACACCGAACTGAAACTGATCGACGAATTCGGCCGTACCAAAGAAAGCTACAAGGTGCCTTACGGTGCCGTGATGGGCAAAGGCGACGGTGAAGAAGTTAACGGCGGCGAAACCGTTGCTAACTGGGATCCGCACACCATGCCGGTCATCAGTGAAGTCAGCGGCTTCATTCGCTTCGCGGATATGGTTGACGGCCAGACCATTACTCGCCAGACCGACGAACTGACCGGTTTGTCTTCTCTGGTCGTACTGGACAGCGCAGAGCGTACCGGTAGCGGTAAAGACCTGCGTCCGGCACTGAAAATCGTTGACGCTCAGGGCGAAGACGTATTGATCCCAGGTACTGATATGCCTGCTCAATACTTCCTGCCGGGCAAAGCGATCGTTCAGCTGGAAGACGGCATTCAGATCGGTGCGGGTGATACCCTGGCGCGTATTCCTCAGGAATCCGGCGGTACCAAGGATATTACCGGTGGTCTGCCGCGCGTTGCCGACCTGTTCGAAGCACGTCGTCCGAAAGAGCCGGCAATCCTGGCTGAAATCAGCGGGATTATCTCGTTCGGTAAAGAGACCAAAGGCAAACGTCGCCTGGTGATCTCTCCGCTGGACGGCAGCGACGCTTACGAAGAGATGATCCCGAAATGGCGTCAGCTCAACGTGTTCGAAGGCGAAGTGGTGGAACGTGGTGACGTCGTTTCCGACGGCCCAGAGTCTCCGCACGACATTCTGCGTCTGCGTGGCGTGCATGCGGTTACCCGCTACATCACCAACGAAGTGCAGGAAGTTTACCGTCTGCAAGGCGTTAAGATTAACGATAAGCACATCGAAGTTATCGTTCGTCAGATGCTGCGTAAAGGCACCATCGTTAGCGCTGGTGGCTCCGAGTTCCTGGAAGGCGAGCAGGCTGAAGTGTCTCGCGTCAAGATTGCCAACCGTCAGCTGGAAGCTGAAGGTAAAATCGCGGCAACCTTCTCGCGCGATCTGCTGGGTATCACCAAGGCTTCCTTGGCGACCGAGTCCTTCATCTCCGCTGCATCGTTCCAGGAAACGACGCGCGTTCTGACCGAAGCTGCCGTAGCCGGCAAGCGTGATGAACTGCGTGGCCTGAAAGAGAACGTTATCGTGGGCCGTCTGATCCCAGCCGGTACCGGTTACGCTTATCATCAGGATCGTATGCGTCGCCGTGCTCAGGGTGAAGCGCCGGTTGTTCCGCAAGTCAGCGCGGAAGAAGCGACGGCTAACCTGGCCGAGCTGCTCAACGCAGGCCTGGGCGGCAGCGACGACGAGTAATCGTCATCCGCGCCGCGGGCCCGGTACGCCGGGCCCATCGCCAGATAAACCGCCCCTTCGGGGGCGGTTTTTTTTCGCCTCGTGCCGGGTTAAGACAAACTTTGCTACTATGGTTCCAGCAGAAATTGACCGGCGCTTTTTATCTGACAATTAAGGACAGTGCGAAACATGGACCGCCTCATTACCTTCGAAAAATTGACGGCGCAACACCTGCCATACCTGTATGAGATCCGCTTTTCCGTTGAAGAAAACCTGCTGCATCCGCATCAGGTCCAGTATTTGCAGCGCAAACAGGCGCTGGAGGACATCAACCAGGGCGGCGGTTGGATCTGCAAGTATGGCGACGACTATGCCGGCGTTGGCTTCGGGTTATTCATCCCTGAACCGCTGATCGGCGGCCTGTTCGTGAAGCCGGAATACCAGTCTAAGGGGATCGGCTCTGCCTTACTGGCACGGGTCACTCACTGGATGTTTGAGCACGGCGCCGAAGCGATCCACTTAACCACCGATCTCGGCTCCAAGGCCGAAGGCTTTTATCAACGTCACGGCTGGGTCGTGGTCGGGCAGGATGAATTTGGCCAGGCTGAATTGGTGAAACGCAAAGAGGGTGAATGATGAAAATCAAAGGATTGATGACGTTACTGCTGCTTTCGCTGTTTAGCGCGCCGCTGTATGCGGCCGTTGACTATTTTTATCTGAAACCGCTCAACGGCGAGAAGATCAAAATCACCCGGCAGATGCTGGAGGCGATGCCGCCGCACACGATTAAAACCTCGACCAATTTCACCCCGGAAGATACGTTTACCGGCGTTGAGTTTGCTGAGCTGGTGAAAGCCTATCATCTGAAAGGCCAGTCGGTGCGCGCTTTCGCCTGGGACGATTACTCCTACTCGATGCCGATTGACGAGATGATTAAATACCGCGTGATTGTCGCCTATCTGCGCGGCGGTAAGCCGATCGACGTGGGGGAGCTGGGGCCATTCGCCATTATTTATCCGCGCGATGGCTACGCTGAGCTGAATAACCTGGATGTGAATGCGAAAACCGTCTGGCAAGTTAAACGGTTGGAGATGAAATAAGATGAGCAAAAAACTGATCGGTACTCTTATCGCGTTGGTTGCCATCTTCTCTTTATTGATTTTGTTGATTGCTATTAACTTCGGTGGCGTAAAAGAGCGCTATAAGCAGATCGAGCCCAATCTGGACAACTACTCGGTGGCCGAGATCCTCTTTCTGGCGTTTGAAAGGACCAAAACCGCGCTGCTGCTCAGTGAAAATAACGACTACGACGCTTTCCTGATCAAGAAGAAAATCTTTTACTCGAAGATTCAGATCCTGGAGAGCCGTTCGACCTTCAGCGACTCTTTTTATTACGACGACGAGTTCATCAAGAATGTTGCGCTGCTGAAGCAGCAGTACCGCACGTTGGACGATCTCTCCGCCGGCTTGCTGGTGGGGCAGAAAAACAAGGCGGATATTCTCTCTTATATGGATGATATCGAGGGCACGCTGGTCGATATCCAGGAAATTATTTATCGGATACAGATTAAAAACTTTACCGAAGTGAAAGGCATCATCCAGGACAACTCGAGTAAAGCCGAGATGTTTGCCCTCTTTTCGCTGATGTTGGTGTTCCTGATGATGTTCCTGGTGCTGAGAAATGCCTTCTCGTTAAAAGAGATCATCAAGAATAAGAACATCTTTATCTCTTCCATCTACCACGAGATCGCCGGCTCGACTCAGGCCATCGTCATTGCTGCGGATATCATGGAGCACGAGCTAGCGCAGGAAGAGTTGAAAAAAGAAGCTCGCCTGATCTCCTATCACGGCAATAAGATCACCGAACAAACGCGCGAGGTGATGGATTATTCGCGGCTAGAGATGGGGGAGGTCAAAGTGAATATATCCACCTTCCGTCTGAATGAGGTGGTGGACGATGCCATGACCAGTATCAGCGCCGGGCGCGGTAATCGCATCGTGGTGCGTCGTTCATCCTATGTTGGTTTGATTTGCTCCGACAAATATAAGCTCTACCGAATATTGGCCAATCTGCTCAGCAACGCGGACAAATTTACTCACCACGGTGCGATTATCCTCAATGTGAAGGTGTGCCACGGCAATCTGTATTTATGGGTAAAAGACACCGGCATCGGGTTTAACGTCGATAATCTGGAACGATTATATAAGGCGTTCAATCAGGGGGTGGAAAGGGAAACGCGACAGGGATTGGGGCTGGGGCTGACCATTATCAAAAATTACGTCACGACGATGAAAGGCGCCATCAAGGTCAAATCCGTCGAAGGGGTTGGCTCGTCGTTTTTGATCCGCATCCCGGTCAAACTAATTAAAGAATAAGTTCGACAGCAGCAGCGAAGAGATAATCAGCGGTTTGGTCGGTTTTTCCACCAGATGCACGTCATAGTGCAGGATCATATCGCCGATGTTTTTCTCGTAGTGATTCAGCTGGCCGGTCAAAATGATGATGCGGGCATGCGGATCGAGGGCATCTTTAATTTTCTTCACGACGCGTTCGGAAGTCTCGCCGAAGTCCAACAGCCAGTCCAAAATAAACGCCTCAAAAGACTGGTGCTCCAGCGCGGCCAGCATGGCGTCCGCCGTTTGAAAGGTCTCGGTCTCGATGCCGTAGCGGTAGGCGATCTTCTTCAACAATTCGAGAATATCACTGTCATTGTCCAGGATCGCGATACGCGGAGCCGGCAGAAAGTCTATCTTGTTGACTTTGTACAGTGGGGCATCGGCGGCATGTTCCCGGTTGGTGTTGATGATGAAAAGATCGTCTTTTTTGTAGGCGTAGGTTTCGTCGCTGTCTGCTTGCGTGGCCGGGCGCTCGTCGACCTCAATGTTGCAGCGCTTGTGAATGCTGTTCATGATAAAGACGCCGTTATGCGTCCTTTGGCCGGCAAACGGTTCGTTGAAATACTGAAAAACCTTTTTGATTTCATCGAGGGTGATGCCCCTTTTGCCATCCAGTTTTTGTTTGGCGCTGTTGTACTGAAGGTTCAGTATGTTGGCCATCGTGGAGGCATGTTTTCTGTCGCCAACTCCTTTCAGAGTGAGCAACGCGCTGATTGCATCGATATAATTTGGCGTTTTCTTCATGACAACCTTGGCTTTTTTGATGTTGACCGCGAGCGCTGAAAAACCTGCGCGAGAACCCGTGCTGGATTATAGATGATGCTCCGGTGGTTGCGGTGATATCAGTTTGATTTCCTTTGGCAAACTCAAAACATACTCGATACTAAATAAAAAAACACTCAAAAGACATTCACATTTAATCGTTTATGTGGTTAATTAGCGCACATACTGTGTGATTCGCGTCCTGGGGGGGTGCCTGTCTCACAAAATAAACCGCCTGCTCTTGTCCGTAAGCAGGGAGCAGGCGGCAAAAAAGATCTGCGGTCAACACCAGGGCTATTGGCTGCACCGGGGATGACCATTCGAACCTCTCTTCGTCGCTGTATCTTCTTTTTTCCTCGTTCCTCACTGTGCTGCCGCAATAGCGCCCTATGAATATCACTCCTAAGTGAATACCGAACGCAGATATCGTATCTTTCTGACAGCCCATTAACCGACAAGACAACCTACCCGTACGCCCTTACAGGCCGCGATACGGCATATGCGCGTTGCCGCGGACGAGGGCCGGAGTCGCGCACGAGGATCTCCGGCGCGATCCGGGATGGGATAAGGCGGGGCCATCGAGAGGGTGACGGCCCCGGCCGACGCCGGGTTTGGCGGTCGGCAAGGCCACTATAATCGGCGCGTTTGCCGGCGCCAGCGCTGCCGTTCGGCATTGCGCGGCCGCTCCAGCGTTTTCTTCACACGGCGGCAAACGTTGCTGTTTATTGCGCGCCGCGTCCCAGATAACCGTCCCAGTCTTTCCACACCGGCTGCAGCCCGGCGTGGCTGATGGCCTCGGCGACCTGCTGCGGCGTGCGGCCGTCGTGCGGTTCGAACTGTTCCAGCTCCGGCGGTACGTCATCGGCATAGCCGCCGGGCTGCGTCTTGGATCCGGCGCTGACGCTGTTGATCGCCACCGGGATCATATGATCGCGGAAGTAAGGCGACTCCCGGGTAGACAGCGACAGCTCAACGTCTGGCGCGAACAGCCGGAAGGCGCAGATCAGCTGCACCAGTTGAGGCTCGCTCATGATCGACGCCGGCTCAATGCCACCGGCGCAGGGGCGCAGACGCGGGAACGAGATCGAGTAGCGGCTCTGCCAGTAGGTTTGCTGCAGGTAGAACAGATGTTCCGCCAGCAGGTAGCAGTCGGTGCGCCAACTGTTGGACAGACCGATCAATGCGCCGAGGCCGATCTTGTCGATCCCGGCGCGCCCCAGGCGATCCGGCGTGGCCAGGCGCCAATGGAAATCCTGCTTCTGGCCGCGCAGGTGGTGCTGCAGATAGGTGGCCGGATGGTAGGTTTCCTGGTACACCAGCACGCCGTCCAGGCCCAGCGTTTTCAGTTCGGCGTATTCCTCCTGCGCCAGCGGCTGCACTTCCATCATCAGCGAGCTGAAGTGCCGGCGGATCGCCGGGATGTGCTGGCGGAAATAGTCCATGCCAACCTTGGTCTGATGTTCGCCGGTGACCAGCAACAGATGTTCGAACCCCAGCGCCTTGATGGCTTCGCACTCGCGTGCGATCTCCGCCGCATCCAGCGTTTTGCGCTTGATGCGGTTGCTCATCGAAAAGCCGCAGTAGGTGCAGTCGTTGGCGCACAGGTTAGAGAGATACAGCGGCACATAGAAGCCGACGACGTTACCGAACCGCTGGCGGGTCAGCTGCTGTGCGCGCTGCGCCAGCGGTTCCAGATACGGCGCGGCCGCGGGGGAGATCAGCGCCATAAAGTCGTCGCGCGTCAGCTTGTCGGCGTTCAACGCGTGCTCCACGTCGCGCGTAGTTTTGCCGTTGATGCGCAGCGTAATGTCGTCCCAGTCCAGCTGTTGCCAGCGGCTACTGAAATCGTCGGCCATCATTGCGCCTCCTCTGGCTGGCTGAGAAAAGCGGTCAGCGGGCTGGACGCGACCGCGCCGCGCTGGCTGGAGCCTAATCCGGCGCTGCGTGCCAGCTCGCCGGCCTCCAGCGCCAGGCGAAACGCCCGCGCCATCTGCACCGGATCGCGCGCCACGGCAATGGCGGTATTCACCAGCACCGCGTCGGCACCCAGCTCCATCGCCGCCAGCGCGTGGCTTGGCGCGCCGATGCCGGCGTCTACCACCACCGGCACCTTGGCTTGCTCGATGATGATTTCGAGGAAGTCACGGGTGCGCAGACCGCGGTTGGAGCCAATAGGCGCACCGAGCGGCATCACCGCCGCACAGCCCACCTCTTCCAGCCGTTTGCACAGCACCGGATCGGCGCCGCAGTAGGGCAGCACCACAAAACCGTCTTTCACCAGCGTTTCCGCCGCTTTCAGCGTTTCTATCGGATCAGGCAGCAGGTATTTCACATCGGGATGGATCTCCAGCTTCACCCAGTGGGTGCCGAGCGCTTCACGCGCCAGCCGGGCGGCGAACACCGCCTCGGCGGCGGTTTTGGCGCCGGAGGTGTTGGGCAACAGCCTGACGCCCAACTGCTGCAGCGGCGCCAAAATGGCGTCGTTGCCGCCGTGCAGATCGACGCGCTTCATGGCCATGGTCACCAGCTGTGAGCCGGAGGCCGCCAGTGCCTCCAGCATCAACGCCGGGGTGGCGAACTTGCCGGTGCCGGTGAACAGGCGCGAGGTAAAAGTGGTATCGGCGATTTTCAGCATGTCAGCCTCCGGCGATCGCTTGAAACAGCAAAATGTCGTCACCGTCCTGCACCTGATGGTCGGCCCAGTCGGCGCGTGGGATGATGGTTTGGTTGATCGCCAGCGCGGTGCCCGGCTGGTGGCGTTCCAACTGGGTCAGCAGGGCGGCGACGCTGAGCGGCTGCGCCAGCTCAAGCGGTTGGTCGTTCAGCCGGATTTTCATGCTGCGCCTCCGCATACCGGGCAGGCGCGGGCCTGGCTCAGTTGCAGCGTGCTCCAGCTCTGCTGCTTACCGTCGAACAGCCGCAGTTTCCCGCTGAGGGAGGAAGGCATGCCGGCCAGCATCTTGATGGCCTCCAGCGCTTGCAGGGTGCCGATTACGCCGACCACCGGGCCGAGTACCCCGGCGGTGCGGCAGTTGCGCTGCGGTTCTTCCTGCTCCGGATACAGGCAGGCGTAGCAGCCGTGCGCATAGGGCGGCTCGAGCACCAGCAGCTGGCCGCTGAAACCGACCGCGCTGCCGCTGATCAGCGGCTTGGCGGCGGCGATGCAGGCGGCATTGACCTCATGACGGGTCGCCATATTGTCGCAGCAGTCCAGCACCAGATCGGCGCGGGCGACCGCGTCGCGCAGCGCTTGCCCCTGTAGCCGTTGCGCCAGCGGGATGGATTCCACCAACGGGTTCAGCGCCTGCAGATGGCGTTGCGCAAGCGCCGCCTTACCGGTGGCGGTATCGGCGCTGCGGTAGAGGATTTGCCGCTGCAGGTTGGTAACGTGCAGCTGGTCGTCGTCGGCCAGCAGCAGCGTGCCGACGCCGGCGGCGGCCAGGTACAACGAAGCCGGGGAACCGAGCCCGCCCAAACCGACGATCAACACCGTGGCGCGCTTGAGTTTCTCCTGGCCTTCCGGGCCGACGTCCTCCAGCAGCAGCTGGCGGCTGTAGCGCAGGAATTCCTGATCGTTAAGCATCGCTCGACCCCTCGCCTTCGATCAGCCGCAGCAGCTCGGCCGTCGCCGCGCGCCAATCCGGCGCCTGGGTGATGGCGCTGACCACCGCCACGCTGCCGACGCCGCACGCCAGCACTGCCGGTACGCGATCGATACTGATCCCGCCGATCGCCACCGTCGGGTAATCCGCCAGGCCGGCGATGTGGCGTTTCAACTCCGTCAGCCCCTGCGGCGCCGAAGGCATGTCTTTGGTTTGGGTGGGGAAGATGTGCCCCAGCGCGATGTAGGACGGTTTCACCGCCAGCGCGCGCGCCAGTTCGGCGTCGTCATGGGTGGACACGCCGAGCCGCAACCCGGCGCGGTGAATGGCAGCCAGATCGGTGGTATCGAGATCTTCCTGGCCCAGATGCACGCCGTAGGCGCCATGCTTGATCGCCAGCCGCCAGTAGTCGTTGATGAACAGCCGTGCCTGATAACGCTGGCCCAGCGCGATGGCGGCGGCGATATCCTCTTCGACCTGCTCGTCAGGCAAATCCTTGATGCGCAGCTGGATCGTGGTAACGCCGGCCTCCAGCAGGCGAGCGATCCATTCCACGCTGTCGACGACCGGGTAGAGTCCCAGCTTGTGGGGCGTTGCCGGGAAGGGGGTCGTGATATCAGTCATTGTTTGTCTCCTCTTGCAGGGAGCCGGCGCTGTGATACAGCTCGCTGCCGCGGGCACGGAATTCGGCGGACATTTTCTCCATGCCGGTCAGCTGCACTTCGATCGGCTTGGCGGCCTCCTGGGCGGCGGCGTAGTCGCGCACCTCCTGCGAAATCTTCATCGAGCAGAATTTCGGCCCGCACATTGAGCAGAAGTGGGCGACCTTGCCGGATTCCTGCGGCAGGGTTTCGTCGTGATAGGCGCGCGCGGTGGCCGGATCGAGCGCCAGATTGAACTGATCTTCCCAGCGAAATTCGAAACGCGCCTTGGACATGGCGTTATCGCGGATCTGCGCGCCCGGATGGCCCTTGGCCAGATCGGCGGCGTGGGCGGCGATCTTGTAGGTGATCAGGCCCTGTTTGACGTCTTCTTTGTTCGGCAGGCCGAGGTGCTCTTTCGGCGTGACGTAACACAGCATGGCGCAGCCGAACCAGCCGATCATCGCCGCGCCGATGCCGGAGGTGAAATGGTCATAGCCCGGGGCGATATCGGTGGTCAGCGGGCCGAGGGTGTAGAACGGCGCTTCGTGGCAGTGTTCCAGTTCTTCGGTCATATTGCGGCGGATCATCTGCATCGGCACATGGCCCGGGCCTTCGATCATCACCTGCACGTCGTATTCCCAGGCGATTTTGGTCAGCTCGCCCAGCGTATGCAGCTCGGCGAACTGGGCTTCGTCGTTGGCGTCCTGAATCGAGCCGGGGCGCAGGCCGTCGCCGAGCGACAGCGAAACGTCGTAGGCGGCGCAGATCTCGCAGATTTCACGGAAGTGCTGATAGAGGAAGTTTTCCTGATGGTGCGACAGGCACCATTTGGCCATGATCGAGCCACCGCGCGACACGATGCCGGTCAGGCGTTTGGCGGTCATCGGCACATAGCGCAGCAGCACGCCGGCGTGGATGGTGAAGTAATCGACCCCTTGTTCCGCCTGTTCCAGCAGCGTATCGCGGAACATCGCCCAGGTGAGGTTTTCCGCCACGCCGTTGACCTTCTCCAGCGCCTGGTAGATAGGCACGGTGCCGATGGGCACCGGGCTGTTGCGCAGGATCCACTCGCGGGTTTCGTGAATATAGCGGCCGGTGGAGAGATCCATCACGGTGTCTGCGCCCCAGCGGGTGGCCCACACCAGCTTCTCCACCTCTTCTTCGATCGACGACGTGACCGCCGAGTTGCCGATATTGGCGTTCACCTTCACCAGGAAATTGCGGCCGATGATCATCGGCTCCGCCTCCGGGTGATTGATGTTGGCAGGAATGATGGCGCGGCCGGCGGCCACTTCCTGGCGCACGAACTCCGGCGTGATGTTGTCTGGCAGGTTGGCGCCCCAGCCCTGGCCCGGATGCTGGTGGCGTAGCACCTCGCCGCGAATGCGTTCGCGCCCCATGTTTTCACGGATGGCGATAAACTCCATCTCCGGGGTGACGATGCCGGCGCGGGCATAGTGCAGCTGGGTCACGCACTTGCCCGGCAACGCCTTGCGCGGCAGCGGCAGATGTTCGAAGCGCAGGTGATCCAGCCCCTCGTCCGCCAGCCGCTGTTGGGTGAAGCCGGAGCTGGCGCCGTTCAGGGTCGCAGTATCGCCGCGCGCGTCGATCCAGCCGGCGCGCAGCTTGGCCAGGCCGGCGTGCACATCGAGCTCGGCCTGCGGATCGCCGTAGGGGCCCGCGGTGTCATATACCGGGATCGCCTCGTTCTGTTCATACTGCGGGCTATCTTTGCTGCCGCCGACCAGGGTCGGACTGAGCTCAATTTCGCGCATCGGCACCTGGATATCGCGGCGCGAGCCCTGTAGGTAGATGCGGCGTGAGTTTGGGAAAGCCATGCCTTGCAGCGTGTCGATAAACTGCTGGGCGGCTTCGCGTTGCGCTTTACGGGCGCGCGGTGGATTAATGTTAGACATAGCAAGTTCCTACCAGTGTGTTGGGTTGGGAAAGTTGCTTGTCTGGAGCTCGGAGGGAGTAATGATGGTGGCCGATAAGGCAGGGCGCCCGCAAGGGGGAGGCCGTGCCTGTGGCGATAGATTACTCTTGTTCCCTTCGCGGGTATTAACCCGATCAGGTTCCGCGGATCCCGAATTAACGGTCTCAGCCTGGCTGATTCGATGAACAAATCAGGCGCTAGGCACTCCGACAAGATGCCCCCCAGTATAGGAGGGATATGAAAAAAAACTATAAAATTTTAACGCGCCGGATCCAGCGTCTGGTCCGGCAGCGGTTGCTGCGCGGCTTCTGCTTCCAACTGGATCAGCTTATCTTCCAGCGCAAAGCGCGCCGCCAGCGTTTCGCCGATATCCGACAAGGCCTGGTGGAATTCCAGACAAACCTCCTGATCGATATCCACTTCGGTATAGCGATCGTGGAACGCCATGATCTGTTCAGTATTGGCCCACAGCTTGGGATAGATGTTCACCGCCAGCGACATTTTCGGACTGGCTGCGCCTTCCACTTGTTTGATAATTCTGTCATAGATATGAAAATGCCCTGCGGAGAGGTAATCCACCAGGTTGTGGCAAAAGTTCTCCAGCGCTTTTTCATTCAGCGGCGTATGCTTTTCTTTATTCGGTTTGAGGCCTACCAGCGTGCAGTAGGCGACCAGCAACTGTTTGCGGGCCTGAAGCCATTGATCAACTAATTCATTACTACCGCCAACGCGCTGAGTCAGCCTTTCCAAACGGTTGAGCATGTTTGACTCCGTGTAAGTAACAAAAGTAACCGGTAAGTTATTAAAATGTAACAAAGCCGATTTGTAGAGTGCCAGTGAAGCTGAGGTTGTGCAACAACGATATGGAACTTGCATTAACGGGCAATGAAAACGGCTGGTGGATTGTCAGCCATGAAAGCAAACTTTGGTTACCGAACGGTGAATTGCCGTCGGGGACGGCCGCCGCCCTCGGGCTGCAGGGCCACATGGCGCGCACCATCGGTGAATGGGAGGGCGCGCCGGTTTGGCTGGTGCGCCAGGCGATGCCGCGGGAGATGGGATCGGTGCGTCAACTGTTGGATCAGGATCGCGGTCTGTTCCAGCTTGCCGGGCGCGGCGTTCAGTTGGCGGATTTCTACCGCTCTCATCGCTATTGCGGCTACTGCGGCCATGAGATGCACCTCAGCCGCTCCGAAAGCGCCTGCCTGTGCGGCCACTGCAAAGAGCGGTACTACCCGCAGATTGCGCCCTGCGTGATCGTCGCCATTCGGCGCGACGATCAGATCCTGCTGGCGCAACACGTGCGCCATCGCGGCGGCATCCACACGGTGCTGGCCGGCTTCGTCGAGGTGGGCGAAACGCTGGAACAGGCGGTAGCGCGCGAAGTGATGGAAGAGAGCAATATCGAAATCAAGAACCTGCGCTACGTCACTTCACAACCCTGGCCGTTCCCACACTCGCTGATGATGGCCTTTATGGCCGATTACCATCAGGGCGACCTTCGTCACGATCCCAAGGAGCTGCTCAACGCCGGCTGGTATCGCTACGACCAACTGCCACTGTTGCCGCCGCCCGGCACCGTGGCGCGCCGGTTGATTGAGGACACCGTGGCGCTGTGCCGGGCAGAATAATGTACAATGGCCGGCAGATTATTAAGGGAGCCCCATAAATGACTGAGTTGAAGAACGATCGCTACCTGCGCGCGCTGTTGCGCCAGCCGGTGGATGTGACCCCAGTATGGATGATGCGCCAGGCCGGTCGTTATTTACCGGAGTACAAGGCGACCCGCGCCCAGGCCGGTGATTTCATGTCGCTGTGCAAGAACGCGGAGCTGGCCTGTGAGGTTACGCTGCAGCCGCTGCGCCGCTATGCGCTGGACGCCGCCATTCTGTTCTCCGACATTCTCACCATTCCCGACGCCATGGGGCTTGGCCTGTACTTTGAAGCCGGCGAAGGCCCGCGTTTCAGCTCACCCATCACCTGCCGTGCTGACGTCGACAAACTGCCGGTGTTCGATCCGGAAGTGGAGTTGGGCTATGTGATGAACGCGGTGCGTACCATCCGCCGCGAGCTGAAGGGCGAAGTGCCGCTGATCGGCTTCTCCGGCAGCCCGTGGACGTTGGCTACCTATATGGTTGAAGGCGGCAGCAGCAAGGCCTTCACCAAGCTGAAAAAGATGATGTATGCCGAACCGGCCACGCTGCACCTGTTGCTGGACAAGCTGGCGGACAGCGTGATCCTGTACCTCAACGCCCAGATCAAAGCCGGCGCGCAGTCGGTGATGGTGTTCGACACCTGGGGCGGCGTGTTGACCGGGCGCGATTACCGCGAGTTCTCGTTGCACTACATGCACAAGATCGTCGACGGGCTGCTGCGTGAAAATGACGGCCGCCGCGTGCCGGTGACGCTGTTCACCAAAGGCGGTGGGCAGTGGCTGGAGGCGATGGCCGCCACCGGCTGCGATGCGCTGGGGCTGGATTGGACCACCGACATCGCCGACGCGCGTCGGCGCGTGGGCGATAAAGTGGCGCTGCAGGGCAACATGGATCCGTCGATGCTTTATGCTTCCCCGGCGCGCATCGCGGAAGAAGTGGAGACCATTCTGGCCGGTTTCGGCCACGGCAACGGCCATGTGTTCAACCTGGGCCACGGCATCCATCAGGATGTGCCGCCTGAGCACGCCGGCGCCTTCGTCGAGGCGGTGCACGCGCAGTCGGCGAAATACCACCGTTAAGGATTCGATGTGACCGATATGCAGGCTCTGCGCGCCGAACAGCTGCGGCGCGCGGCTGAAGTCATTCGCTACGACGATCTGCCGGCCGACCCGCCGGCCTTCATCGCCGGCGCCGACGTGGGCTTCGAGCAGGAGGGAGCGGTGACGCGCGCCGCCATCGCCATCCTGCGCTATCCGTCGCTGGAGCTGGTGGAGTATCAGGTGGCGCGTATCGCCACCGTCATGCCTTATATCCCGGGTTTCCTGTCGTTTCGCGAATACCCGGCGCTGTTGGCCGCCTGGGCTCAGCTGCGGCAAAAGCCGGGGTTGATCTTCGTCGATGGACATGGCATTTCGCATCCGCGGCGTCTCGGCGTCGCCAGCCATTTCGGCCTGCTGGTCGATGTGCCGACTATCGGCGTGGCCAAGAAGCGCCTGTGCGGCAAATTCGCACCGCTGGAGGCCGCCGTCGGTGCGCTGGCGCCGTTGGAAGATAAGGGTGAACAGCTGGGCTGGGTATGGCGCAGCAAGGCGCGCTGCAACCCGCTGTTCATCTCTACCGGTCACCGCGTGGGCGCCGACAGCGCGCTGGCGTGGGTGCAACGCTGCATGGCGGGCTACCGTTTGCCGGAGCCGACCCGTTGGGCTGATGCCATCGCGTCGCGCCGTCCGGCGTTTCAGCGTTGGTTGCAGCAGCATCCGGAGGTGTCGCCATGAGCGATTTCGGGTACACTGCGCGCAGATAACGCGTAAGAGAGTAAAGCATGCTACGTAACCCGATTCATTTACGTCTGGAACGGCACGAGGCTTGGCAACATTTGACCTTTATGGCCAGTTTGTGCGAGCGTATGTACCCGAATTACCAGATGTTCTGCAAACAGACCGAGTTCGGCGATCCGGCGGTTTATCGCCGCATTCTGGATTTGGTGTGGGAAACGCTGGTGGTGAAGGACGCCAAGGTCAACTTCGACAGCCAGCTCGAGAAGTTGGAAGAGGCGATTCCGTCGGCGGAAGATTACGATCTTTACGGCGTTTACCCGGCAATTGATGCCTGTATCGCATTAGGGGAACTGATCCATTCGCGGCTCGGCGGGGAGACGCTGGAGCACGCCATCGCCATCAGCGAAACATCGATTCGCACCGTGGCGATGTTGGAAATGACTCAAGCCGGTAAGGAAATGACCGACGAAGAGTTGGGCAGTTTGCCTGCGGTAGAGGAAGAATGGGACATTCAATGGGAAATTTTCCGCCTGTTGGACGCCTGTGAAGAGCGCGATATAGACCTGATCAAGGGGCTGCGATCCGACCTGCGAGAGGCCGGTGTCAGCAACATCGGGATAAATTTAGCGCAATAAGGCAGCAAAACGTGATTTAACGCCTGATTTGTCATGCCTTAAGGCTTCACATCCGCACCCTGTCTGGTCTACATTTGGGGGGCGTAAAAAAAGTGGCTATCGGTGCGTGTATGCAGGAGAGTGCTGTCAATCGGCATATCCGTCGCACTCGATGCTTTGCAAACGATAAACACACTGTAAGGATAACTTATGAACAAGACTCAACTGATTGATGTAATCGCGGACAAGGCTGACCTTTCCAAAGCACAAGCTAAACTGGCTCTGGAATCCACCCTGGCTGCTATTACTGAGTCTCTGAAAGAAGGTGATGCAGTACAATTGGTTGGCTTCGGTACTTTCAAAGTAAACCATCGTAGCGAGCGCACTGGCCGCAACCCACAGACTGGCAAAGAAATCAAAATCGCAGCAGCCAACGTGCCTGCGTTCGTTTCTGGCAAAGCACTGAAAGACGCTGTTAAATAAGACCGCGCCTCGGTGAAAAGATTAAACAGAGGGGCGATGGCGCCCCTTTTGTTTACTCGTCGGGTGCTCATGGCCGCCGGCATCGCCCTCGGTCTGAGCGCCTGCAGTTTCCATTCCGATATTCCCAGCTTTACCGCCAGCGGCTTTGTGGCCGATCAGGGCGTGATACGCCTGTGGCGTAAAGACGATGAGCAACATCGTCCGCAGGTGCTGGTCAGTGTCTATAGTCCCTACCGGGGGCCGGGCACCATCACTACGTTGTACACCTATCAGGGCGACGTGCTGCGCCAAATCAAACGCAACGATGCCGACGGCGATCGAGACTCCATTCAACTGCGCTTTGCCGACGACGGCACGGTGAGCTTTATGCAGCGCCAGCTGGCGACACGCCGCGAACCGCTGACCAGCGATGAGATAGCACTGTACCAATATCAGGCGCGACGTATCCTCGAGGTCAGCAATGCGCTGCGCGCCGGCAAGGTGAAATTGCTGCAGGGGCGTTGGATGCAGGGCGAGGTGCAAACCTGCGACGGCCAGCGCTTAAAACCTGGGTTGGATGCCACCGCCATCGGCTGGATCGAAAAACGCGCCCGCAGCAGCAGCCGGCCGGTGAGTGTCGCCTGGTTGGAAGCGCCGGAAGGCAGTGAACTGTTGCTGGTGGCGAACGACGACTTCTGCAGCTGGGAACCGAAAGAAGACCAGCTATAAAAAAGGCCCCGCGCTGCGGAGCCTCTTGCCATGACCTTATAAGGTCAAATCACTTGCCGCGCGCAATCGCGCGATAACCGATATCTTTGCGGCAGAAGCTGCCCGGCCACTGAATGCCTTCCGCCAGCTGATAGGCGCGTTGCTGCGCCTGCGCCACGGTGTCGCCCAGTGCCGTCACGCACAGCACGCGGCCGCCGCTGGTGACGACGTCATCGCCCTGGAGGCGCGTACCGGCGTGGAAGACCTTACCGTCGGCGCTTTCCTGCTGCGGTAACCCCTGGATCACCTCGCCGTTGCGATAATCACCCGGATAACCGCCGGCCGCCAGCACCACGCCGAGCGCAGGGCGTTCGTCCCAGTCAGAACTTTTCTCGTTCAGGCGGCCTTCGGCACCCGCCAGGCACAGCTCCACCAGATCGGAGCGCAGGCGCAGCATGATCGGCTGAGTTTCCGGATCGCCAAAACGGCAGTTGAATTCGATCACCTTCGGCTGGCCGTCGGCGGAGATCATCAGGCCGGCATACAGGAAGCCGACGTAGGTATTGCCTTCCGCCGCCATGCCGCGCACCGTCGGCCAGATCACCTGGTCCATGGCGCGCTGGTGGATTTCGTCGGTTACAACTGGCGCCGGAGAGTAGGCGCCCATGCCGCCGGTGTTCGGGCCGGTGTCGCCGTCGCCGACGCGCTTGTGGTCCTGGCTGGTGGCCATCGGCACCACGTTCTCGCCATCGACCATCACGATGAAGCTTGCTTCTTCGCCGTCGAGGAACTCTTCCACTACGATGCGATGACCGGCGTCGCCGAAGGCGTTGCCGGCCAGCATGTCACGCACGGCTTCTTCCGCCTCCTGCAGCGTCATCGCGACGATCACGCCTTTACCGGCGGCCAGGCCATCGGCTTTGATGACGATCGGTGCGCCTTTGCGGCGCACATAGGCGAGTGCCGGCTCCACCTCGGTAAAGTTTTCATATTCGGCGGTCGGGATGCGGTGGCGCGCCAGGAAATCCTTGGTGAAGGCTTTGGAGCCTTCGAGCTGCGCGGCGGCCTGCGACGGGCCGAAGATTTTCAGACCGGCGGCCTGGAAGGCGTCGACTACGCCGATCACCAGCGGCGCTTCCGGCCCGACGATGGTCAGACCGATGTCATGGCTCTGGGCGAACGCGACCAGGGCAGGGATGTCGGTGGCGGCGATCGCCACGTTTTCCAGATTGGCTTCCAGCGCGGTGCCGGCATTGCCCGGCGCAACGTAGACTTTGTCCGCCAGCGGAGACTGGGCGGCTTTCCAGGCCAGCGCGTGCTCGCGCCCGCCGTTGCCGATAATCAAAATGTTCATCAGGGGCTCCACGAATGGCGTGCGCCGGAGCGCACGCGGCAAAAGGAATTAATGGCGGAAGTGACGCATGTCGGTGAAGATCATCGCGATGCCGTGTTCATTGGCGGCGGCGATCACTTCGTCGTCGCGGATTGAGCCGCCCGGCTGGATCACGCAGGTGATGCCGACTGCCGCTGCGGCATCGATGCCGTCGCGGAACGGGAAGAAGGCGTCGGAGGCCATGGCGGATCCTTTCACCTCCAGCCCTTCGTCGCTCGCTTTGATACCGGCGATCTTGGCGGAGTAAACGCGGCTCATCTGGCCGGCGCCTATGCCGATGGTCATATTGTCACGTGCATAAACGATGGCGTTGGATTTCACGAACTTGGCCACTTTCCAGCAGAACAGCGCGTCACGCAGTTCCTGCTCGGTCGGCTGGCGCTCGGATACCACGCGCAGATCGGCGGCGGTCACCATGCCGAGATCGCGATCCTGCACCAGCAGCCCGCCGTTGACGCGCTTGAAGTCCAGCCCCGCCACGCGTTGCTGCCACTGGCCGCAGGCCAGCACGCGCACGTTCTGTTTGGCGGCCAGCAGGGAGCGCGCTTCCTGGGTGACGTTTGGCGCGATGATCACTTCCACGAACTGGCGGCTGATGATCGCCTGCGCGGTGGCGGCGTCCAGCTCGCGGTTAAAGGCGATGATGCCGCCGAAGGCGGAAGTCGGGTCGGTTTGGTAAGCGCGCTCGTAGGCGGCCAGGATGTCGTCGCCGATCGCCACGCCGCAAGGGTTGGCGTGCTTGACGATCACGCAGGCCGGTTCGGCGAACTCTTTCACGCATTCCAGCGCGGCGTCGGTATCGGCGATGTTGTTATAGGACAGCGCTTTGCCCTGCAGCTGCTCGGCGGTCGCGACGGACGCTTCCTTTACCTCTTCTTCTATATAGAAGGCGGCCTGCTGGTGGCTGTTCTCACCGTAACGCATATCCTGCTTCTTGATGTAGTTGAGGTTCAGGGTTCGCGGGAAGTGGCCGGACGGCTGTTCGGTCTCGCCGTGGTACGCCGGCACCAGCGCGCCGAAGTAGTTGGCGATCATGCTGTCGTAGGCGGCGGTGTGTTCGAAGGCTTTGATGGCGAGATCGAAGCGGGTGGCATAGCGCAGCGAGCCGTCGTTGTTGTCCATCTCGGTAATGATGGCGGCGTAGTCGCTGCTCTTCACGACGATGGCGACGTCTTTATGGTTCTTGGCGGCGGAGCGCACCATGGTCGGGCCGCCGATATCGATATTTTCGACCGCGTCTTCCAGCGAGCAATCTGGGCGCGCCACGGTTTGGGCGAACGGGTACAGATTGACGACCACCATGTCGATAGGCTGGATGTCATGCTGATTCATGACCGCGTCGTCCTGGCCGCGGCGGCCGAGGATACCGCCGTGAACTTTCGGGTGCAGGGTCTTAACTCGTCCGTCCATCATCTCCGGGAAGCCGGTGTAGTCGGAAACTTCGGTAACGGGCAGACCGGCGTCTGCCAGCAGGCGGGCGGTGCCGCCGGTGGAGAGCAGTTCAACGCCGCGCTGGGAAAGCGCTTCGGCGAATTCAACGATACCGGCTTTGTCAGACACGCTGAGCAGGGCCCGGCGGATTGGACGAGGTTGTTGCATGGTTTTATCCCTTGGCTTTGAGTCGCAATTAAAGAGCGTTACGTGAATGTCCACCTCGTTCTCTCTATAAGGAAGGGTTTTTTGCCTTATAAAGGGAGGGTCAGGCACATATTCAGGTAGCGCCCCCATAAAAAGGGGGATCGTTTCGTCGCGGGGAATTGTAGCGAAAACGTTTGCGTGGCGCTCGTAAATTTTCCGTGCAAATCGCATCTGTGGATAACACTGTGCGCAAGTGGGTATAAGGCGGGGTTTTGCTGTGGAATGCAGCGAACGATCGTTTTTGCTGAAAATACCTGTTGCGGCCTGCGAGGAACTCCCTATAATGCGCCTCCATCGACACGGAACATGTGAACAACTTCACAGAGTATCCGGGGGTCGCAGAGAAAAAATCCTGAAAATTAGGGTTGACTCTGAAAGAGGAAAGCGTAATAT
>NZ_JBJNLL010000012.1:0-58657 GCF_052169095.1 Serratia sp. CY33802 | reverse complement strand
CGCCACAGGACTTCGGCGATGTCCGCCATGCCCATAGGGGCCCCCGGGTGGCCGGAATTTGCTTTTTGTACGGCGTCCATGCTGAGTGCGCGGATGGCGTTGGCAAGCTCTTTACGAGAGGACATGTTTTACTCCAGGTCGGATAAAAAAAGCAGTCAAGTTCCCTATTTTCTCAGACTCCACATCACAACGGCAATCCCTAATGCCAAATGAGAGCGAGTTCACCACTTATTAGCACGATTGGACGCTTTTTCGGAATAACACTATTCTCGCCTTAGCTGGCGTACACTAGGCTCTTGCGACAAGATTTCCTCAAAGCAAAATGACTCTTTTACCTTGTTACCTTCACAGGAAGATGGCGTTATGAAGATCCGTACCTCTTTGATTGCGTTGGGCATTGCCACCTTGGCAACCGGCTGTCAAAACCTGAATACCGAAACCTTGATGCAGTCCGGCGCGCAGGCGTTCCAGGCGGCGACCCTGAGCAACGACGACGTTAAGGCCCTGAGTGATAAATCCTGCGCCGAGATGGACAGCAAGGCACAAATCGCGCCGGCCGGCAGCACCTACGCCAAGCGTCTCAACAAAATCGCTGCGGCGCTGGGCGACAACATCAACGGCACCCCGGCCAACTACAAGGTCTACGTGACCAAAGACGTCAACGCCTGGGCGATGGCCAACGGCTGTATCCGCGTCTACAGCGGCCTGATGGACATGATGAACGACAACGAAGTGGAAGGCGTGCTGGGCCACGAAATGGGCCACGTGGCGCTGGGCCACACCCGTAAAGCGATGCAGGTGGCTTACGGCACCGTGGCGCTGCGCACCGCGGCGTCCTCCGCCGGCGGCGTCATCGGCTCGCTGTCGCAGTCGCAGTTGGCGGACATCGGCGAGAAGCTGGTCAGCGCCCAGTTCTCGCAGAAACAGGAAAGCGAAGCGGATGATTACTCGTTCGATCTGCTGAAAAAGCGCGGCATCGATCCGAACGGCCTGGCCACCAGCTTCGAAAAACTGGCCCAAATGGAAGCCGGCCGTCAGAGCAGCATGTTCGACGATCACCCGTCTTCCCAAGCGCGCGCGCAGCACATTCGCGATCGCATCGCGGCAGAGAAGTAACCACGAGAACGCCCGGCAACCGCCGGGCGTTTTTTATCGTCTCAATACAGCGTCTTCTGCGGCGGTCCGGCGAAAGTCAGCGGCCCGACCTGTTTCATGTCCACCTCGACCACCGACGGCCCCGGGTAGTTGATCGCCTCGGCCAGCACGCCGTTGAACTGCGCCGCCGCGTCCACCTTCCAGGCTTTCAACCCCATCGCTTCAGCGATCTGGGTAAAGGCCGGCGTATGCAGCTCGTTGTAATACTGGCGCCCGGCGAAATACTTGTCCTGAATGCCGCGCATCACGCCATAACCGCCGTCGTTCATGATCAGCAGGGTGATGTTCACCTGTTCCTGCGCCATGGTCGCCAGTTCCCCCAGGCCCAGCGCCAAACCGCCATCGCCCACCAGCCCCACCACCTTGCGCTGCGGGTTGGCGATCGCGGTGCCGATCGCCATCGGCAGCCCCATGCCGATAGCACCGGCCAGCGAGTGAATGTTGCACAGCGGCGAGATCGCGCGGAACAAACGGCTGCCCCAGACGCTGCCGGAAACGGTGATATCGCGCACCAGCAATCCGTCCTGCGGCAACGCGGCGTCGATGGCGTCGTTGAGTTTGGCGTATTCGCCGGACTGTTGACGCAACGCGCTCTCCGCCTGCTGCACCGCCCCCGCGATCTCGGCATCCCACTCGGCGTTAACCTTCTCGCCGGGGGTCAGTCGCGCCGCCAGCGCCGTCAGCAGCGCCGCACAGTCGCCGTTGATCTGCTCATCGGCCAGATAGTTGCGGTTGGCCGCCGCCGGATCGATGTCAATCTGCACCAGCGGGCGCGGCAGCGGCAGCGTCCAGGTGCGGGTTTCATTGCTGCGCAGGCGCGAACCAGCCACCAGCGTCAGATCGCACTGCGTCAGGATCGCTTCGATGCTCGGCGAGTTGTGGAACGCCCGCAGGCTGCGCGGATGGCTGTCCGGCAGAATGCCCCGCCCGTGGGTGCTGGAGATCACCGCCACGCCGGCGTCCGCCAGCTTGCGCACCGCGTCGCCGCAGGCCAAGGCGCCACCGCCTAACCACAGCAGCGGACGCTTGGCCTGTTTCAGCCGCTGATGCAGCCGCTCCACCGCCGCATCGTCCGCCTTCGGCAGCGGCGCCGGCGCCAACGCTTCGGTCAACACCGAACGGGAAACCAGGCTACTTTGAATATCGATCGGGATCTCGACCGCCACCGGGCCACAGGGCACGGTTTGCGCATCCAGGATCGCCCGCTGGATCACCGCCACCGCCTGCTCCGGCGAATTGACCCGGTAAGCGCGCTTGGAGCAGGCGCGCAGGAAGCCGAGCTGATCGCGGGTTTCATGAATAAAACCGGCGTCGGCGTCCAGATAGGCTTTTTCCACCTGGCCGGTGATATGCAGCAGCGGCGTGTTGGCGTTGAGCGCCTCAATCATCGCCCCCACCGCGTTGCCAGCGCCGGCGCCGGTGCTGGTCAACGCCACGCCCAGGCCGGAGAAGCGCCCGTGCGCGTCGGCCATGGTGACCGCACCCGCTTCGCCGCGCGCCGGCACGAAGCGAATTTTATCGCGCTGCCCCACCGCATCGGCGATCGGCAGATTATGAATCGAAATGATGCCGTACATCGCCGACACCGCGTACTGTTCCAGAGTCCGGGCTATCGCCTCGCCAACCGTGATTTTATCGCTCATCATCTGCCTTCTTAGGGTAGTCGTTATTAGGGTTATGCGTAGAGGTGTCGGCCTAGTCGCTCCAGCGGTTCACCTGACGGCTCAGCGCCAGATACACGCTTTTCTGCTGCATGTAGGCCTTGATGCCGTTCAGGCCCTTTTCGCGGCCCAGCCCGCTTTCCTTGAAACCGCCGAACGGTGTAGAAATCGAGAACGTTTTGTAGGTGTTGATCCAGACGGTGCCGGTTTCCAGCCGCTCCGCCAGCGCCATCGCCCGCGGGAAATCGCGGCTCCAGATGCCGGCCGCCAGGCCGTACACCGAGTCGTTGGCCTGTTCGATCAGCTGTTGCTCGTCGTCGAACGGCAGCGCCACCAGCACCGGGCCGAAGATCTCCTCCTGGCACACGCGGGCGTCGTTGTTCAAGCCTTCAATAATGGTCGGCAGGTAATAGCTACCGCTCGCCAGTTGCGGATCGGCCGGCGCTTCGCCGCCGATGATCACCCGGCCACCCTCCTGCCGCGCCAGCGCCACGTAGTCCGCCACGCTTTGCCGATGTTTGGCGCTGATCAGCGGACCGAGGTGCACGCCCGGCACCAGCGGGTTGCCGATGCGAAGCCCCGCCGTCAGTTCGGTCAAGCGCGCCAGCAGCGGCTGATACAGCGAACGATGCACGAACAGCCGCGATCCGGCGATGCACGCCTGGCCGGCGGAGCTGAAAATGCCGTAGCAGATACCGCGCGCCGCCTGTTCCAGATCGGCGTCCTCCAGCACGATGGTCGGTGATTTGCCCCCCAGTTCCAACGAGGTGGGGATCAGCTTGTCGGCGGCGATATGCGCCAAATGGCGCCCGGTGCTGGTCCCACCGGTAAAGGAGATCTTTTTCACCCGCGGATGGCGCGCCAACGCCTCGCCGATCACCGAACCTTTGCCCGGCAGCACGCTGAGCAGCCCGGCAGGCAGGCCCGCCTGTTCGAACAGCTCGGCCAGCTTCAGCGCCATCAGCGGCGTGGCTTCGGCCGGTTTGAGCACCACCGCGTTGCCCGCCGCCAGCGCCGGCGCCACCTTCTGCATTTCACTGGCGATCGGTGAGTTCCACGGCGTGATGGCGGCGATCACCCCCATCGGCTGATACTGGCTGAGCGTCATCACCTCGGCGCTGCGCGGGGTCGGCAATTCGCCTTCCAACACTTCGCAGGCGGCGGCGAAGTAGCGCGCGGTCGCCGCTGCGCTGGCCACCAGCCCGCGGGTCTCCGCCAGCGGCTTGCCGTTGTCGCGGGTCTGCAGCTCGGCCAGCTGTTCCTGCTGCGCCAGGATCAGGTTGCTGACGCGGTAGAGGATCGAGGCGCGTTGGTGCGGCACCAACCCACGCCACTCCGGCGCGCGCCAGGCGCGTTCCGCTGCCTCCACCGCCTCATTCACGTCCTCGACGTTAGCGGCACGCAGCCGCGCGTTGACGCTGCCGTCGGCCGGGAATACCGAAGCCATCTCTTCGCCACGCCCTTCGCGCCAGCGTCCGGCGACAAAAATATTCAATCGTTCCATGCTCCGCTCCTGCCGTTCAGGCAATAAAACCGCCGTCCACCAGACGGCGGCAGGCTTGTACCGCGCTCAGCGCCGCCAGGGTTGATGTTTTGGGATTGCTCGCCAGCGGGGTGCCGCTCAGCTCGATGTGAAACTCGCCAAAATCGCCGCACACCTGCAGGCGATGGGTATTGCGTCGGGTGGCGGGATCGACCTGCAGGCGTACCCGGGTGGCGTCCATCCCCAGGCCGTTGAGCGCAATGGTGGCCGCCACGTTGGCATTAGCCGGGAACAAACGCGCCGCTTCACGCGCCGAACCTTCAAAAAACACCTGCGCTTCACTCACCGCATCGAGATCGATCAACTGTTCCGCCGGGCTGCCGCGCCAGCTGGCCGGGCTTTTACTGGCCTGATAGGTCACGCTCTCCAGCCCGCCTTCGCGCGCCGACGCCAGCCCGTCCATCCCCGCCACCGCGCCGGACAGCACGATCAGTTGCCCGTGATGGCGGCGGCAAACCTGCTGCAGCCGCTGTTGCAATGCGGCGTCCGCCAGCGCGCCGGTCGAGATCAGCGCCAGCGGCCAGCCGCGCTGCAGCACCGCTTCGCCAAACTCCGCCACCGCCTGCTGGCTGGCGCACTCCAGCACCAGATCCGGCCGCTGCGAACACTGCCCAGGATGGGCCAGCGCCTGCACCCGCCCGCCAAAAGCCTCGGCGATCGCCGCATGATGAGCTGCGCGCGCCAGGATCCAACCGACCTCCACGCCTTCCGGCAAACGGGCGATCACTTCCTTCGCCATCGCGCCGTAGCCAATCATCATGATCTTCTTCATCTTTTTCGGCCCCTGCTACACATGGCGGTTAAAGCCGCCGGAAACGTCCAGCGCCGCACCGGTGGTAAAAGAAGCCAGCGGCGAAGCGAGGAACAGCAGCGCCTGCGCCGGCTCCTGCGGCTTGCCCAGGCGCTTCATCGGGATGCCGCGCCGTTCGGCGATCGCCGCCGTCCACTGCTCCCAACTTTGATCTTTATCGCTGCGCTCTTCGAAACGGCGGCGCCACTGACCCGACTCCACCATCCCCAGCAAGATCGAGTTAACGCGAATACCTTTGTCCACCAGCTCTTTCGATAGCGTCAGCGTCATGTTGAGCAGCGCGGCACGCGCCGCCGAGGTGGCGATCATGTGTTCTTCCGGCTGCAGCGCCAGCAGCGAGTTCACGCAGGTGATAGACGCGATCGCCGATCGTTCCAGCGCCGGTAAGAACGCCTGCACCGGATTGATCACGCCGAACAGCTTCAGCTCGGCCTCATGCAGCCAGGCCTCGCGCGGCGTCTGGTCAAAATGGGCGACGAAGCCCTGACCGGCGTTGTTGATCAGCAGATCCACGCCGCCGAAACGCGCCGTCACCTGAGCGGCGAACTGCGCCACCTGCTGCGCATCCAGCACGTCGCAGCGCAGCGCCAGGATCTCCGCCTGCGGGAAGTCCGCGCGCAGGCTGGCCTCCGCGCCGGCCAATTTGTCCGGATCGCGGCCGCAGAACGCCACCTTCGCCCCTTCGGCCAGCAGCAGCTTCAAAGTTTCGAAACCGATGCCCGACGAGCCGCCGGTCACCACCGCCACCCGATCCTCAAGCTGAAAATTCATCGTTGGATTGCTCCCGTAAAATCCCGCAGATAGCGGTTGAAACACGCCGGCGCATCGAGGTAGCTGGCGTGACCGGCGGCGGCAATCAGACGCAGCGTCGCGTCTTGCTCACGCGCCAGCTCGGCCGCCTTCTCCGGCGGCGTAATGCGATCCTGTTCACCGCACCACACTTCCAGCGGGCCGCGATAGCGCGCCAGATAGCGGCCGATGTCGTCGTTAGCCAGCATCCAGGCGGCACTCAGAAAACCGTCGGGATCGAGCTGCTGCATGCCGTTGCGCACCCAGGCGATGTCCTGCGGATCCGCCCCTTCGCGCAGCAAGGCCGCCGCCCGCTGCTCGCCGTAGCCCACCGGCCCCAGCGTCTCCATCATCTGTTGGCGCTGGCCGTACACCTGCCGGCGTTTTTCCTCCGGCGCCGCGGCATAGCCCTGCGCCGGATCCGCCAACACCAGCCCACATAGCCCGTCCGGATAGCCGGCGGCGTAGGCGCTGCCGATCAGCGCTCCCAGCGAATGGCCAACGATCAGCGGCTGCGCCAGCTGCAGTTCATCAATCAGCGCCGCCAACGCCGCCGCATAACCGGCGGCGTCAGCCTGCGGATCCGCCAACGGCAGGCTGCCGCCGTAGCCCGGCGCGTCCCACGCCAACAGACGATGACCGTCCGTCAGGCCGCTGTCGTTAAACTGCTTTATCCACGAGGCGGATCCGGAACTGATGCCGTGCAGCAACACCACCGGCCGCCCCTGCCCGGTCTCGCGCCAGCTCAGGGTGTACGCCCCGCAGCGCGCCCGTTGACGTTGCGCCAGGCCGTTCATCAGTTGCGCTTCACTTTGGACAGCGGGTGATCCGCCGGATAGGTTGGGATCTCCGGCTTGGCGGTGCCGAGCATCACGCACATCAGCGCCTCTTCCTCGCCGTGGTTGAACAGGCCGCGGTACACGCCCGCCGGCACCGAGATCAGATCGCGCTCTTTCAGCCTGGTTTCGTAATACTCTTCCCCATCCTGGATCATCAGCGTGATGCTGCCTTTCAGCATGAAGAACACTTCTTCCACGTCGTCGTGCAGGTGCAGTGGGCCCTCGCACTTCGACGGCAGCACCATGGTGGAAAAGGTGAAGTTGCCCGCCGGAATGGTGTTGGCGTCGCTGGCCACGCCGGTGGCGCCGGTGCCGATATAGCGCATCTGCGCGCGGCGGTATTTCGGGTCAAAGTCGGCCTGGAATTTCAGCGCGTTCCAGTCGTATTTGCGGCCCTCGAAACGGGCGATGCGCGACTCTACCCAGTTTTCCATCGACAGATCCTGCGGCTTGACGCCGGCTTTGTTCTCAACCTGAGACATGTTGTCACTCCTCTGTTGAATCAAATGGTTATCCCCTTCGTCTTTCACGCTGTGGCGTTGTTGGCTGCATTCGTTCACACCAGTCACTTACCGCAGTAAGCTCCTGGAGACTCACGAACTTGCCGCCTAGCCACAGCATGAAATCCATTGGGCTTAGCAATTGTTAATTCAGTACTTTCTCAGCAACGGCAGCAGAATGAGGCAGCCGACGAACGCCATCACCACCAGGAACAGCAGGCCGTTATCCATATTGCCGGTGGCGGCGATCAACGCCCCCATCAGCACCGGCGCCAGCGCGCCGGCAAAATTGCCCAGTCCGTTGAAAATGCCGCCGGCGGTGGCGCTGACCTTGCTGCTGGTCGCCTTCGCCAACAGCGCGAAAATATTCGGCGCACCGGCGCCCCACATAAAGGTGCTGAAGGCCATGGCGGCGATCACGCTGTAGGTGCCCTGCAGGTGCAGCACCACCGCCAGACCGAGGCCGGCGCCGCACAGCGACAGGAAGCAGGCCAGCGCGCGGCGATCCAGCTTGTCCGACAGCCAGGCGCCCAGCACTTCGCCGAGCAGCATGGCGATGAACGGCAGCGAAGAGAGGTAACCGGCATGCTCCAGATGAATGCCTTTGCCCTTGATCAGGTAGCTCGGCAACCAGCCGTTCATGCCCCACAGGTAGGTCAGGAAGGCGATATTGAACAGGCAAATCATCCAGAAATGCGGGCTGCGCAGCAGCTCGCGGCGGTGCTGTTTGCGTTCGGACACCGCCGGCTTGGCCGCCGCCGCCGGGCGCGAGACGTTCAGGTGGCGCATGCCGAACAGCACCAGCAACATCACCGGCAGCGTCAGAAACGCCATAAAGAAGAAGGTGGTCTGCCAGTCGAAGGTATTGAGGATGTACAGGGTGACCGGGAAGCCGAGCGCGGCCCCGAGCGGCGTGCCGAGCAGCCACAGCATGGTGGCGCGCGCCTGCAGCTGCGGCGGAAAGGCCTGACGAATAATGGCGTAGGCCATCGGCAGCAGCGGCCCTTCGGCGATGCCGAGCAGAATGCGCAGCGTCATCATGGCATGATAGGAACGCACCAGCCCCATCAATACCATCAGCACGCCCCACACCACCATCATGCCAATCAATACTTTTACCGGGTTAAGCCGATCGCCGATGCCGCTGAGCAGCATCGAGGAGATGCCGTAGGAGAACAGAAACGCGCTCATCAGCAAGCCCAGCCGCGCCGGGTCAAAGCCGATCCCTAACGCCTGCTGAAACTCGGCGTCGGAAAACAGCGCCGCGATGCTGATCTTGTCGAAAAACGCCAGCAGCACGCAGGCGAACAGCGCGATCGGCACCGACCAGCGCACCCGTTGCTGCGGATTTTCGGCAACGGCTTCCCCCGCCCGTCCAGCGCGGGCGTCAATGTCTTGCGTAGTCATAAAACGCTCCCGAGGTTCGGGCGTTATTTCAACGCCATCAAAGAAAACTCCGCATCCGCCAGCTGCTGCGGATCCAGCACCCGGCCGCTCGCCAACCAGCGCTTGCCGAGCTTGATGGTGCGCGCGTCGTTGAACGCCACCATCTGCACCAGCTGCCGATCGGCGTTCAGCGTGAAGAACACCTGCGACTGCGGCGTGCGGCGCACCACATGGTGCACGCCGCCGCTCGGCACGCCGAGGATCTGGATATTGACGTCATATTGATCCGACCACAGCCAGGCCACGTCGTCATACGGAGCGGCAAAGGCGTCGAGCATCGCGCAGGCGGTGCTGATGGCCTGATTTTGCGCGTAGGCCCAGGACTGCAGGCACAGGCCAAGCGTCGGGTGGCGCGCCACGTCGCCGGCGGCGAAGATCGCCGGATGGCTGGTACGCCCTTGGCCGTCGACCACGATGCCGGACTCGATCGCCAGCCCGGCGCTGCGCGCCAGTTCGAGATTCAGCTCGACGCCGATCCCCACCACCACCAGATCGAAGACCTGCGGATCGCTGACTTCGCTGCCGATCCAGGCGGCGCCGTCGCGATCTTCCAGCGAGATCTCGCCGCAGCCACACAACACCGTAACGCCCTGCCGGCGATGCAGTTCGAGCAACGCCTGCGAGACATCGGCGCCGACGCTGCGCATGCATAGCGCGGGCTGGCGTTCAAACACCGTCACCTCGGCGCCGAGACGGCGCGCAGAAGCGGCGATCTCCAGCCCGATCCAACCGCCGCCGACGATCGCCAGACGGCGGCAACCTTGCAGGCCCTGCCGCAACCGGGCCGCATCGTCCCAGGAACGCAGCGTCATCACGCGCGGATGCTGCGCCCAAGCGGCGCCCGGCACACGCGGCCGCCCGCCGGTGGCGATCAGCAGCTGCTCGAACTGCAGCCGTTGCCCGTCGCTGAGCGTGACGATTTGCTGTTCAGCGTCGATGGACTCGGCGCGCAGCGGGCGACGCCAGTCGATGTTCAGCTCCGCCACCGCCTGTTCGCTGAACAGCCGACTGAGGGGAGCCGCGGCATCCAGCAGCGCCGCTTTCGACAGCGGCGGCCGCTCGTAAAAATCGTAGGGCTCGTCGCTGACCACCGTCAGCCGGCCGCTGTAACCGCGGTCGCGCAGCGTCTTGGCCGCCCAGCCGCCGGCCTGGCCGCCGCCGACGATGACGATGCCCGTCTGTTCTGGCCGGTTCATAACGCTTGCGCCTTTTTATGCTGGCGGCGCGTATCGTGATCGATGCCGCCCTCTACCGCCCATTCGGTGAAGGAGACCAGCGAATGCTCCAGCTCGCGCGGCTGCCAGTTTTCCGTCAGATAATCGTCGTTGGTGTAATACTCGAACGCGCCGCCGGTCGGGCTGTTGACGTACCAGAAATAGGCCGAGGAGATCGGGTGGCGGCCGGGGCCGATAAAGGTGCTCCACTGCTCTTTGTTCATGGCGATGCCGCCGCCAATCACTTCGTGGATATCGCGCACGGTGAACGCCACATGGTTCAGGCCGCGTGGGCGGTTAGGCAGCTTCAGCAGGAACAGATTATGGTGGCCGCCGCGCGCCTGGGTGCGCAGGAAGACGGCGCGATCGATATAGCGATCTGAGACCTGGAAATCCAACAGCTCGCGATAGAAACGCTCGGTCGCCACCAGATCTTCAACGAAGAACACTACGTGGCCAATATTGATCGGTTGCGCCTGCGAATAGACCGGGCTGGGTTGATCGATGCGGCGCACGTCGCCCCATTGGTTGATCGGCGTGACCGGCACCTCAACCGCCTGCTGGCGGCTGACGACGAAGCGCAGCGTCATGCCGTTGGGATCGAGGCATTCCAGCTCTTCTCCCACCTGACGGAAGCCGGGCATCAACGCCAAACGCGGCTGCAGGCGCGCCAGATCGGCGGGTGAGCCCACGCCCCAGGTCATGCGGCGCAGGGTAGAACCGCCTTCAAACGCCGCAGGCAGCGCCGCGCTTTGCAACGGGTGCAGAACGACCTGCGCCCCGCTCAGGGTGGTGAATTCGCGCTGCGGTTCGCCCCAATGTTGCGTGGCGGGCTGCAGGCCGAAGTCTTGCATGAATTTTTCGCAGGTTGGCAGATCTTCGACGCCAAATTCCAGTTTTTCGATTCCGATTACGCTCATTGTTCAGCCTCACGTTCTCGCTGCATACGGTTTTCAGGCATGAGTGAACCCCGGCCCCTGTTTGCTGTGGGCCTTATCCCTGCCTGAGTGAAAGAGTCGGTCCTGTCGGTTAGCCGACGTTGGCCTGCGGCGGCGCGCCGAGGAAGCCAGAAATTTTCTCCGCCGCATCGCGCACTTCCATGCGCAGCCGCTCGCGATCCGCTTTCGGGATCTCATCGGACGGCACCATGATGCTGACCACCGCCTCGACCCGCTGCTCACGGTTGAAGATCGGGTAGACGATCGAGGAGATGCCGTGGCGGAAGAACGATTCGCCGATCACATAGCCGCGCGCCTTGTCTTGCTGCACCATCTGCCACAGCATTTCGCGATCCGCCGGGGTGCCCGGCGCGTTGCCCGGCAGCTGCGCGTCCGGATAGAGTTGTTCGAACTCGCTGCGGGTGGCGCTGGTCAACAACATGCGGCCGAGCGAGGTTTGGTGCACCGGCAAGCGGGTGCCGACGCTGACCTGATTGATCTGTGAACCGGCGGCGCTGACGCGGGCGATATAGATCACGTCGCGCCCGTCGCGGATCGCCAGATGGCTGCTGCACTGGCTGCGATCGCGCAACTGCTCGATCACCGGCTGGCCGGCCTGCGCGACGTCCAGCGACGCGATGTATTCAAAACCGAGACGCAGCACCTTGATGCCCAGTGCGAAGGTATTGGTGCGCGGATTGCGCTCCAGAAAGCCCAGGTGCTCGAGCGTCTGCACCACGCGGTAGGCGGTGGCCTTCGGCATATCGACCAGGCGATGCAACTCGGCAAAAGTCATTTCCTTATGCTGCTCGCCAAACGCCAGCAGCAACTGCAACCCGCGATCCAGTCCCGGGATCAGATACTTACATGCTTGCTCGTCCGCCATCTCTCGCTCCTGCGCTGTGCGCCTGCCCTGCGGGCCGTCAGTTGAATACGAAGCCGCCGTTGACCGGCAGCAGTTGGCCGGTGACGAAATCCGCCAGCGACGACAGCAGATAAAGTACCGTACCGTTCACATCGTCCGGGTGCTGCGCCCCGGCCAGCGCTCGCCCCTGCTCGTACAGCTGATGGCGCTCGGCGGGCACATACTCAGTGGCTTCCACTCGCGTCAGGCCCGGCGCGATGGCGTTGACGCAGATACCCTGCGGGCCCAGCTCGCGCGCCATCGATCGGGTCATTGCAATCACCGCGCCTTTACTGGCGACATAGGCCATCAGGCGCGGCGCGCCCCACAGCGCGGTGTCCGACGCCACGTTGACGATTTTGGCGTGCGGGTTGCGTGCCAGCAGCGGCACCGCCGCCTGGCTCACCAGCCAGGTGCCGCGCACGTTGACCTGCATCACGCGATCCCACAGATCGATATCGTATTCCATCATGGTTTTGCCACCGACGCCGGTCGCCAGCGCCGCGTTGTTCACCAGACCGTCAATCCCGCCGCCTGCGGCGATCTTCTCGAACGCCAAGCGGATCGAATCCGGCGACGCCAGGTCGATCGTCTGCGTTTCCACCCGAGCGCCCTGCTCGCGCAGCGCGGCGCCGCTCGCGGCCAGCTCATCCGCCAAGATGTCGCACATCACCACCTGCGCGCCGGCGGCGGCGATGGCGGCGGCGAAGCTGTAGCCCAGGCCGCGCGCCGCCCCGGTGACCACGATGCGCTTGCCGTTCAGCAAGCCGTTCACTGCGCCGCCTCCCGCTCGCGCAGCGTCGCCAGCTGTTTCTGCGCCTCTTTCTGCATCAGGCGGCGCAGGCGAGAAAGACCGACGTCGTGCTGGTACAGGTATTCGCGGCCGCGGGCGTTAGGCGCCATGTTCTCGAGCACGATGCGATCCTGCTCGAGCACGTCCCAATGCAACGATTCCAGGCGATTACGGTACATGAAGCGCCACATGTCGCGCTGCCAGTCTTTGACCTTACGGATGCGCCAGAAGAACACCCGGCAGTGATCCTTATCTTCCGGCACCACCATGCCGATGATCCAGAAGTGACCACCCGGCCCAAAGCGCTTCTTGTACGGGATCGACAGGCGCATCCAATACGCGCCGCTGCTGCCGAATTCCACCCAGTCGAAGTTAACCCCGATCTGTCCGTTCTTTTTGAAGATAAACCCGCTGTCGGTCGGCTCCAGCCCCATATCCGCCTTGCGATCGCCTTCCGCCATCGAGTGTGAGGAAGAGTGCAGGTAGGTGCCGTGCATCGGATCCATCACGTTTTCCAATGCGTACTGGTAGTTGCAGTCCCAGCTGGCGGTACACAGAAAATTACTGTACGACGCTTCGTCCGCCAGCTCTTGCGGGAAAGTCAGCTCCGCCGGCGCTTCATCCGCCGTCACGCCGAAATAGAGAAACACTGCGCCGTAGGCTTCTTTGGCCGGGTAAGACCGCAGGCATTTTTGCCCCACCAGCGGGCAGCGATCCACCGCCGGCACGTCTTTCACCGTCCCGTCTCCGCCGACTTCCACCCCGTGATACCAGCAGGCGATACGATCGCCGAGGTTCCACCCCATGGAAAGCCGCGCGCCGCGGTGCGGGCAGCGATCTTCCAACGCGTGGATCTGGCCTTCACCGTCGCGCCACACCACGATTTGCTGCTCGAGACGGGTGATGCCGACCGGGTTGTTGCCCACTTCCCAACTGGCCAGCACCGGATACCACATGCCGCGCAATCCCTGGTCAAGATAGTCCTGCAGGCTCTGTTCGGAGGATGTTGTGTTTGCTGTCATTGTCTTCTCCCGGATGTGGCTCAGAAACCGTTAACGTGAAGGAATTCGCGGAACGTCGCCTCATTCCACGGTTGGCCGCTGCGATCGAACAGGCGGCGCTGATTCAACGCGCTGACGATCTGCTCCAGCTCTTCCGCCCCCTGATCGAAGATCGTTTCCAGCGCCGCCACCAGCGCGGTTTCGAAACCGTCCGGCACCCGGGCGCGGTTTTGCCAGATGACATTGCGGAACTGGCCCGGCTGATGGATTTGGCCGTTGCCGCCTTCGCGGGCCGGCGTCACCTGTTGGGTGTCCGGCAGCCAGGGATTGAAATCGGTGATGTGCTGCATGATTACTCCTCCGCGATAAAGGTGATCTGGATTTGGTTGTCGACCACCCGGGTGGGATAGGTTTGCAGATCGCGGCCGCCTGGCTCGCGCAGGCACTGGCCGGTGCGCACGTCAAACAGCGCTTCGTGCAGCGGGCACTCAACCTTGCCGTCGTCTACAAACCCCTGGCTGAGCAAGGCATAAGCATGCGGGCAGACGTCTTCCAGCGCGTAGTAGTTACCGTCGAGCAGGTACACCCCGATCTCTTTTCCTTCCACTTTGCCGGAGAAAGGAAAATCTTCTTTCACCTGAGACACTTCGCACACATTCTTCCAGCTCATTGCTTTTATCCTCTATCTGATTGTTTCATATATGAAACTCAGTTTCTTATTTAATACAGCCACTATAAGTCTGGCGAAACTTTCGTCAAGCGAGCGGAAGGGCAAATGTTAATGAAAGGTTGTTTAAAAATGACAAATGCGGGAGGGATCACGAAATCATGCACCGATATGAAAAACCTATGTCAGTTGTGCGCTCTTCCGCTAATTTATGGCAAAAAATGCGTTGATCCCGGCGGCGCATTGCGCGTAAAAGTGTTTTCTCACTGTCTTTTACACTCAATTTAATAACAATTAATTTACATTAATCAGCCTCGTCCCCCGCGTTTACGCGTAATGGCCTCCGCGGGCGAGTTTACTGCTGCCTGAATTCGTCAACCGCTCGCACTGAGGAACGCGCCGTGCAACAACGTCAACGCTGGTTTGGGGTGATCGCCCTGCTGTTTCTGATCGTTATCGCCTATGCAGATCGGGTTAATATCGCCGTGATGTTGGTCAATCCCGACTTCCTGCAACACTTTCAACTCGGCGGTGACCGCGCCCATCAGGGCACGCTGATGACGGTGTTTTTACTCGGTTACGGCCTGTCCGCCATGTTGCTGACGCCGTTTCTGGAAACGCTGATGGGTTACCGCCGCGCGCTGACGCTGAGCGTGGTGCTGTGGGCGCTGCTCACCGCCGCCTCGCCGTTGGCGGGATCGCTGCTGTTGCTGTGCGCGGTGCGCGCGTTGCTTGGCGTCAGCGAAGGGCCGCTGTTCTCGCTCAAGACCATGTACATCAGCGATCATTTCGCCGCCGACGAGCGCGGCAAACCCAACGCGGTCAGCGCGCTGGGCGTCTCGTTGGGGCTGGTGATCGGCTTTCCGCTGGTGAGTTTTCTGATGGCGCACTTCGGGTGGGCGATGTCGTTTCACCTGCTGGCGCTGCTCAACCTGCTGTTGGGCCTGGCGCTGGTGCGGCTGTTCGTTCATCCGCTCGCCTTACCCTCATCTTCACGCCCCGCCGATCCTCAGCCGGTGTTGAGCCGCGTCTGGCACACCTTCGCGCTGGCCTGGCGCACACCGATGCTCGGTTGGATCCTGCTGATCGAGATCGCCACGCTCAGCTACCTGTGGGGATCCAGCGCCTGGCTGCCGGCTTACCTGACTGATGAAAAAGGATTCTCCATCAAGCAGATGGGATGGATGGCCGCACTGCCTTTCATCGTCAGCATCGCCTCAAAATACCTCGGCGGCGTGCTGCTCGATCGTATCCGCCCCTATCAGGCGCCACTGATCTTCGTCTTTGGCGGCGCGGCGACCGCACTGTGCATCTATGGCGTAATGAACAGCCATCAGCTTGGCTGGATCGCCTTCTTCCTACTGGCGGCCAACGCCTGTTGGGGCGCACAGGGCGCGGCAATCCCCACGCTGCTGCAGCATTATGCGCGGCCGGAGGCGGTCGGCAGCGCCTATGGTCTGATCAACGGCATCGGCAATCTGTTCTCGGCGTTTGTGCCGATGGCGATGGGCATGGTGATGGCCAGCCAGGGCAAGGTGTCCTCGGGCTTTGCGGTACTGATTGCCTCACAGCTGCTGACGCTGCTGGCGGGCGGCGCGCTGTTTAGCCGCATGTTGCTGGCGCGCCAGGTGAAACGGGCATAGCCTGTTCCCGCACCGTTGCGGCAGAGAAAGCCAATGGCCTTGAGAGGGTGCTCATGGATCTGGACGCCAACAACCAGCAGACGGGGGACACCCCCCGTCGCCGGGTTGCCTTACCGTTCGGATTCGTAAGCCAAAATGGCCGCAACCTCCGTGTTGCCCGATCGGATCCGCAGCTCGCACAGCGTGCTGCGGGTTATCCATACCAGTGATATTACCGTGGCACAAATAACCACCAGTTTTAACAGGCTCCGTTTGTTCGGCATCATGCCTTCTTCTCCTTGCCTCGCGGCGGGTAAGAGGCTAACTTAACGTTGCTGGCGTTAGAGTAGGCCTCGGGTTGATGAATATCGACTCGGGGCTTTTCTCTTTGTACCTTTCACGCAGGCTCTAGATACAAAGATCCAGAGCACCCGCGCGCAGTATATTCATCCTCCCCGTTATCCCGGTTCCTTTTTACTGACTCAGTTTCATTTCTGCGCAGGATTGCGCAAAGGCGTTGCAACAGGCTGAAAATCGCAGTGCGGATGGCGACAGACAAATGAAATAAAAAAAGCGGCCCCATACGATGGGAGCCGCTTTTTCAGCGAGGCGTGGCCAAGCGTCAGGCGTGTTTCTTGGCCGCCTGCAGGTACAGCATCTCCAGACCCAGGGTCGCCGCGGCCAGCGCAGTGATCTCGGACTGGTCATAGGCCGGCGCCACTTCCACCACGTCCATGCCGACGATGTTTAGCGACTGCATGCCGCGCACCAGTTTCAGCGCGCGATCTGAGGTCAGGCCGCCGATCACCGGTGTGCCGGTGCCCGGTGCAAACGCCGGATCCAGGCAGTCGATGTCGAAGGTCAGATACACCGGCATATCGCCGACGATGCCCTTGATCTGGGTCAGCAGGTCGTCCACGCTGCGATCGTTCACCTGCGCGGCGTCCAGCACGGTAAAGCCGTTGTCGTGATCGAACTCGGTGCGAATACCGATCTGCACCGAGTGGTGCGGATCGATCAGGCCTTCATTCGGCGCATGGTAGAACATGGTGCCGTGGTCGAACTTGCTGCCGTTGGCGTAGGTATCGGTATGGGCGTCGAAGTGCACCAGCGCCAGCTTGCCGAAATGCTTGGCGTGCGCGCGCAGCAGCGGCAGGGTGACAAAGTGGTCGCCGCCGAACGAGAGCATGCGCTTACCGGCTTTCAGCAGTTTCTCCGCGTGCGCCTGCAGCTTGTCGCTCATGTCCTGCGCATCGCCGAAGTTGAACACGATGTCGCCGCAGTCAACCACGTTCAGGCGATCGCGCAGATCGAAGCTCCACGGCCAACGGTTGCCTTCCCAGGCCAGGTTGGTGGACACCTGACGGATGGCCGCCGGGCCATGGCGGCCGCCGGCGCGACCGGAGGTCGCCATGTCAAACGGAATGCCGGTGATGACCCACTCTGCATCGCTGTCGTAAGGCATGAAGTTCAGCGGAAAGCGCAGGAAACCAAAGGCGTTGGACACTAATGAATTATCGGACTGATGGCCTAAGGTGCTCATAGTAAACCCTCGTAGTTCAACAAGTTGCCGGGCGCAGATGCCGGGCCGTGACAAAAAAAAATCCCTCCCGCGTCGTTAGCCCGACGAGAAAGGGATTTGTTCGATGTTTGTTTCGGTGCTACCGATACGGCAGATTATGGCCGCATTTTGTTCGTGCTTCAAGGGGGTCAACAGCGCCCCCCTGAAGAGGGCGGTTACTCGTCTTCCAGATACGTATAACCGTACAGACCGGCCTCAAACTCTTCCAGGAACTGCGCCTGCAGCTCGCTGTCCAGATCGGTTTCTTTGACCTGATCGCGGAACTTGGACAGCAGCGCGCTCGGATCGAGCTGCACATACTCCAGCATGTCCGCCACGGTATCGCCCTCGTCGGACAGCTCGGTCTCGACGCTGCCGTCCGGGAACACGTACACGTCAACCGAGGCGGTGTCGCCGAACAGGTTGTGCATGTTGCCAAGGATCTCCTGGTACGCGCCGACCATGAAGAAGCCCAACGCCGGCGGGTTCTCCGGATCGTATGGCGGCATCGGCATGGTGGTCGCCACGCCGTCGCCGTCGACGTAATGATCGATGGTGCCGTCGGAGTCGCAGGTGATGTCGAGCAGCACCGCACGGCCTTCCGGCGGCTTATCCAGCCCTTCCAGCGGCAGCACCGGGAACAGCTGGTCGATGCCCCAGGCATCCGGCATCGACTGGAACAGCGAGAAGTTGACGTAGAACTTGTCCGCCATGCGCTCTTGCAGTTCGTCGATGATAGGACGGTGCGCGCGGTTGCTCGGATCGAGCTGCTGCTGGATCTTGTTGCAGATGTTCAGATACAGCTGCTCGGCCCAGGCGCGCTTGGTCAAGTCCAGCATGCCGTGCGCGTATTGGGTATGCACGTCGTGCAGATCCATCTGGCTGTCGTGCAGCCATTCGCGCAGCGAGCGGCGGTTCTCCGGCTCGTTCATTTCCAGCCAGGTTTCCCACATGCTTTCCAGCGCGCGCGGCGCGTCGGCTTCCGGCGGCTGCGGTTCGCTGAACTCGTTGCGCTCGACGCCAATCACGTTGGAGACCAGCACCGTGTGGTGCGCGGTCACGGCGCGACCGGACTCGGTGATCACCGTCGGGTGCGGCAGGCCGTGTTCATTACAGGCGTCGCCGATGCCCCAAATCACGTTGTTGGCATATTCGTTCAGGCCGTAGTTGACCGAGCAATCGGACTGCGAACGGGTGCCTTCGTAGTCGACGCCCAAGCCGCCGCCCACGTCGAAGCACTGAATGTTGACGCCCAACTTGTGCAGCTCAACGTAGAAGCGCGCCGATTCGCGCACGCCGGTGGCGATGTCGCGAATATTGGCCAGCTGCGAACCCAAATGGAAGTGCAGCAGCTGCAGGCTGTCGAGGCGGCCCGCTTCACGCAGGGTTTCCACCAGCTTCAGCACCTGCACCGCCGCCAGACCGAACTTGGATTTTTCGCCGCCGCTCGACTGCCATTTGCCGGAGCCTTGCGATGCCAGACGCGCACGCACGCCCAGGCGCGGTATGACGTTCAGCCGCTCGGCCTCTTCCAGCACCAGGTTGATCTCGGACATCTTCTCGATCACCAGGTACACCTTGTGCCCCAGCTTTTCCCCGATCAGCGCCAGACGAATATATTCACGATCTTTATAACCATTACAGACGATCACCGAGCGGGTCATGCCGGCATGCGCCAGCACCGCCATCAGTTCGGCCTTGGAGCCGGCTTCCAGCCCCAGCGGTTCGCCGGAGTTCACCAGCGATTCAATCACGCGGCGGTGTTGGTTCACCTTGATCGGATACACCAGGAAATAACCGCCCTGGTAGCCGAAGGATTCACGCGCGCGTTTGAACGCGGCGTTGATAGAGCGCAGGCGATGCTGAAGGATCTGCGGGAAGCAGAACAGCGCCGGCAGACGTTGGCCGTCTTGCTGGCGCGTTTTCACCAGTTCTGCCAGATCGACGCGCGCCTGCGGGACATCCGGGTCCGGGCACACGCTGATATGGCCCAGCTCGTTGACGTCATAGTAATTGTTGCCCCAGTAGGCGACGTTATAAGTACGCAGCATCTTGCTGGCATTACGATCATTCATGGCAACCTCCTGCATGGAGCGCAAAGATAAAGACTCGCCCGCAACCGGCGGGCGGTGAATCAACAGATCATCAGACATGGTTCGCCTCACATTCCGCACTGACGAAACCGTCAGCCACTATCGCAGCTACAACCCGCGAGAACAACCCAACAAGCCGCGCCGGCGGCAGCGAAGAGAACTGCCGTTCGCGGTCAGCGATCGGTTTATCACTCATATAATTGTAAGACACCCTGTTCAAACCTCGTGAATCGGGCCAAGAAACATCCCACAGGAAGGCTGCAGGCTACCCTTGTTCAGTTCTTCAGACGACCGTTAGCCGGCCCGAGAATCCTGAGTAGCGGCCAAGTGTTTATCGCACCTGGTAAGTGACAGAGAGACAAGACGGGAAATAGCAGAAGAATGTGCGCCAGAACGGCACTGCTGTTGAGAACCAACAACCGGTAGACAACGGATCATTAATCCAACCACCTCCACGCGCGCCGTTCGGAGTGAACGACCCAGCCTCTAAATATAGTGTTAGAACGTGACCGTTCGATGAAGCGGCGAACGCCCGCGACGGATAATAGCGCAACGCTGGCGAATGCAAAGCGGAAGTTTATCGCACCTTCCCCCACGCCAGACCGCCGTACTGTGCAGCAAATGAACCGCGCGCGCAGTTTATACCGGTAAGCAGGTGAAAAAGCAAAATGAAAATTCGCCGAAAACTGTTTCAAGCGATGAAAATGGCGCCAACCCGTTTGCGCAAAAGAGCGAAAGCGCAAAAAATTACTGGCAATCTGGCTAAACCCTGACCTAAAATAGACGTCCAGATGTTAATCCATCTATACTGGTTAACTGATAAACTGCTTAACGGCTTTGCCTGAGGGGCGTTGCAGGATGCATCTCGCGCCATCAGCGGAAGACCCTTCGCTTCGATGCCGGATCTCCAGCGCTGTGCAGTAATTTCTAACCCGTCTTATGCAAGGTAAAGAACACAATGGCTAAACACCTCTTCACGTCCGAATCCGTCTCCGAAGGACATCCCGATAAAATCGCCGACCAGATCTCCGATGCCGTCCTCGACGCCATCCTGGAACAAGATCCGAAAGCGCGCGTCGCCTGCGAAACTTACGTGAAAACCGGTATGGTGCTGGTCGGCGGTGAAATCACCACCAGTGCCTGGGTCGATATCGAAGAGATTACCCGCAAGACCGTGCGCGAGATCGGCTACGTTCATTCGGACATGGGCTTTGACGCCAACTCCTGTGCAGTATTGAGCGCCATCGGCAAGCAATCCCCGGACATCAATCAGGGCGTTGACCGTACCGATCCTCTCGAGCAGGGCGCCGGCGATCAGGGCTTGATGTTTGGCTACGCCACCAACGAAACCGACGTGCTGATGCCTGCACCGGTCACCTACGCGCACCGTCTGGTGCAGCGCCAGTCCGAAGTGCGTAAAAACGGCACCCTGCCGTGGCTGCGCCCGGATGCGAAGAGCCAGGTGACCTTCCAGTACGACGACGGCAAAATCGTCGGCATCGACGCCGTGGTGCTGTCCACCCAGCACTCAGAAGACATCTCGCTGAAAGATCTGCAAGAAGCGGTGATGGAAGAGATCATCAAGCCGGTACTGCCGGCGGAATGGCTGACGGCGGGCACCAAATACCACATCAACCCGACCGGCCGTTTCGTTATCGGCGGCCCGATGGGCGACTGCGGCCTGACCGGCCGTAAGATCATCGTCGACACCTACGGCGGCATGGCTCGCCACGGCGGCGGCGCCTTCTCCGGTAAGGATCCGTCCAAGGTTGACCGTTCCGCGGCTTACGCGGCGCGCTACGTGGCGAAAAACATCGTTGCCGCCGGCCTGGCCGATCGCTGCGAGATTCAGGTGTCTTACGCTATCGGCGTAGCGGAACCGACCTCCATCATGGTGGAAACCTTCGGTACCGAGAAAGTGCCAACCGAACAGCTGACGCTGCTGGTGCGCGAATTCTTCGATCTGCGCCCATACGGCCTGATCCAGATGATGGATCTGCTGCAGCCGATCTACCGCGAAACTGCCGCCTACGGCCACTTCGGCCGCGAGCACTTCCCGTGGGAAGCGACCGACAAAGCCGCACTGCTGCGCGATGCCGCCGGCCTGAAATAAGCCCCGACATCAACATGAAAACGGCGAGCCAAGGCTCGCCGTTTTTTTTGAACGGATGGGTGCTCCTGGATCAACGCATCGACTGCCGGCCAGCGGAGGCAAAGCCCCCGCCGCCGGGTTGCCTTACCGTTCGGATTCGTAAGCCAAAATGGCCGCAACCTCCGTAGTGCCCGATCGGATACGCAGCTCACACAGCGTGCTGCGGGTTATCCATGCCAGTGATATTACCGTGGCACAAATAACCACCAATTTTAACAGGCTCCGTTTGTTCGGCATCATGCCTTCTTCTCCTTGCCTCGCGGCGGGTAAGAGGCTAACTTAACGTTGTCGTGCGTTAGAGTAGGCCTCGGGTTGATGGATATCGACTCGGGGCTTTTCTCTTTGTATCTTTCACGCAGGCTCCAGAGACAAAGATCCAGAGCACCCGCCCGCAGTATATTCACCTCCCCCTCTCTTCCCACGTTCCTTTTCACGTTAAATGTCTTTCTTGCGTAGCGGCACACAACGCCTTGCAAAGCGTTGAAAAAAGGCCCAGCAACGCAGGGCCATTGAGGGCAGAGAAAGCAAGGTGGGAGCGAGGCTTACGACGTCTGCTTACGCAACAGATAAACGAAGTACGGCGCACCGATAAAGGTCGCCAATAACCCGGCGGGGATCTGATACGGGAACAGCAGCATCCGCCCGCACCAGTCGGCAAACACCATCAGCAAGCCGCCCAGCAGCGCGGCGATCACCATTTGCGGCAGCGCGCGGCGGAAGCCCAGCATACGCGCCATATGCGGCGCCATCAGCCCGACAAAGCTCAACGGCCCGACGGTCAGGGTCGCCATGGCGGTCAGGGTGGCAGCCAGCAACAAAATGGTCAACCGCGCCGGCGTCAGCGCAATGCCCACCGAGCGGGCGGTGGCGCCGCCGAGCGGCAGGATGGTCAACCAACGGCGGCACAGCGGCGCCAATACCATCAGGCCGGCGGCCACCAGCGCGGTACGCAGCGCCTGCGCCGGCTCCACCGAATAGGTCGAACCGGAGAGCCAGGTCAGCAAGCCCCCCATACGCGGATCGCCGCTGGCCAACAGCAGGAAGATGACGGTAGTAAAGGCGGTGCTGAGCGCGATACCGGCGAGCAGCATGCGTTCCGTCGAGAAACCGCCGCGGCCTGCGGCGATCATGATGATCAGCAGCGTAGCGGCCGCTCCCAAACTGCCGGCGGGCAGCAGCCAAACGAAGGCGTCGCCCGGCACCATAAACAGCATCATCACGACGCCAAAAGCGGCGCCGGAGCTGATCCCCAACACTTCCGGGCTGGCCATCGGGTTGCCGGTCAATTTCTGGATCAACGTGCCGGCGACCGCCAGCATCATGCCCGCCGCCAGCGCCGACAGCACCCGCGGCCAGCGCCACGGCAGCAGGGAATCCAGCTCCGCACCCAGGCTCCAGTGCCAACCGCCGGCATTTTTGCCCAGCATCAGCGCCAGCGTCAGACCGATCAGCAATACGAGGCCACCCAGCAGGATCCAGCCGGGCAGATTCCCGCGCTCGGCAGGCACCTTGTCGCCAAGGTTCATCGGCGGCGGCGTGGTGGCGCTGCGCAAACGCGGCAACAGCCACAGCAGCAGCGGTGCGCCGAACAGCGCAGTGGCCGCGCCGGTCGGGATCTCACGCCACACCTGCGTCACCCCGAGCATCACCTGATCGGTCAGCCACAGCAGCAGCGCCCCCAGCAACGGCGCCAACATCATGCGGTGCGCCAGGCGGCGCGCGCCCAGCATCTTCGCCATCAGCGGCGCAAACAGGCCGATAAAGCCGATAATGCCCACCGCACTCACCAACATGGCGCTGAAGATAATGGCCAGCCCCAAGGCGCAGAAGCGCGCCATCGATAGCCCCAACCCCAGGTTGCGCGCCACGCCGTCGTCCAGCCCCAGCAGCGTCAGCGGGCGCAGCAACAGCGCCGCCAGCAGGCCTGCCACCAGCAAACGCGGCAGGAGGAACTGTACGGCGCTCCAATCCTGTTGGTTCAGCGCGCCGGTGCCCCACAGGAACATGCCCTGCAGCTGATCGTAATGAAACAGCGCCAACAAGCTGTTGACCGCGCCGCAGTACAGTCCCAACACCAGCCCGGCCAGAATCAGCGTCACCGGCGACATCCGCTTGCCCCAGGCGACGCCGAACACCAGCCCGCCCACCACAATCGCACCCACCATAGCGGCCAGCTGGCGGGTAAATTCGCCCCCCGGCAGCACCCACAGCGTGGCGATGGTCAGGCCGAGCTGCGCACCGGCGGCCACGCCGAGCGTCGACGGTTCCGCCAACGGATTGCGCAACACCTGCTGGAACAGCACGCCGACCAACCCCAGGCCGGCGCCGGCCAACAGCGACACCGTCAACCGAGGCAGCAGGCTGTAATGGAACAGCATTTGCCGCACGTCGTCGAAGTCCGGCGCGCTGAGCGCCCGCGCCCATTGCGCCGGCGGCAGCTGCTGCGTCAGGTTGTATATCGTCAGGCCACCTGCCGCCGCCAGCAACAGCAGGATCAGCGTCAGCGGTAATTTCCGGATGCCCGCATTCATGCCGCACTCTCCTGAGCCTGTGCCAACAGGCGGCAAAACCGCATCGTCGACAGCGTAGCACCGTAGAACCACACCGCCGGCACCTGCCACAGCTGGTTTTGCCGCACGAAGGGCAATGACTGCCACAGTGGCGTCGCGCTGACCTTGTCCATCATCGCCTGATTGCCGTGATCGAGATAGATGACTCGGGCGTTACGCACCGTGGCCAACCGTTCAATCCCCACCACCGCCGTGCCCCAAAAGTCGGTTGGCTCCTGCCAGGCATTGCGGATGCCCAGTTGGTCCATCGCTTCCTGGAACAGGCTTTTCTGGCCGATGATCAACGCATGGCGCGTGTCTATCAGGGAAAACAGCAGCAACGGTTGGCGGGTGTAGCTTTGCAGGCGCTGACGGGCGTCCTGCATAAAGCGGTCGAACTGCGCCAGGTGGTTTACCGCCCGGCTTTCTATGCCCAACCGCTGGCCCAGCGCCAGCAGCGACTGGCGGGCGACGGTCAGCGGTTTGCCGCTGCCGTCGTTGAAGCCGAAGCTCATGGTTGGCGCGATGGGTTGGATTTTTCGCGGCGTCGGGCCATAGCCCTGCGACAGCAACACCAGCGAAGGCTGGAGCTGCTGCAGCAGTTCGAGATTCGGTTCGGTGCGCTGGCCGACGTCGACCACCGTCGCCGGCAGCTTCGGCTCCGCCACCCACAGGTTGTAGTTATGCACATCGGCCACCGCCAGCGGCGTCACGCCCAATGCCAACAGCAGCTCGATCGGCAGCCATTCCAGCGCCGCAACGCGCGCGATATCCGGCGGCGCCTCCGCCGCCCGCCCGGGCAACGAACCCAACAGCGGCGACAGCGCGAGCGCCATCAACAAACGGCGGCGCAGCGGATCGTGAGAAGAAGTGAATGCAGAGGACATCAGTAGACAAAACTCACCGGCGCGCCGCCGCTCGGATGCGGCAACGTGCCCATAGGAATACCGTAAATTTGCTCCAGCACCGGCCCCTGCATCAGTTCCAACGGGCCGCCCTGGGCAATCATTTCACCGCCGCGCAGCGCCACCAAATGGTCGCAGTAGCGCGCCGCCATGTTGATGTCGTGCAGCACAGCGATCACCGTGAGATCGCGTTCGCGGCTCAGGCGCTGGATCAGCGCCAGCACCTCAACCTGATGCGCGATATCCAGCGCCGACGTCGGTTCGTCAAGCAGCAAACAGCGGCTGTCCTGCGCCACCATCATCGCCAGCCAGGCGCGTTGGCGCTCGCCGCCGGACAGGCTGTCCACCAGCCGGTTGGCGAACGGCTTCAGCCCCACCAGTGAAATGGCCTCTTCAACCAACTGGCGATCGTTGGCGCCAAAACGCCCCAGCGCGCCATGCCACGGATAACGGCCGACGGCCACCAGCTCGCGCACCGTCATGCCTTCCGCCGCCGGCAACTGCTGCGGCAGGTAGGCCACCTGGCGGGCGAAGGATTTGCTGTCCCACTGCGCCAACGGCTGCCGATTGAGCAAGACCTGGCCGCCGCTGGGCGCATGGTGCCGCCCGAGCAGTTTCAACAGGGTGGATTTACCGGAACCGTTATGGCCGATCAGGCCGCAGACTTTGCCCTGGGGAAAACTGAGCGACAGCGGTTGCAGCAGCACCCGGCCGGGGACGGCGAAGCTGGCGTTATCCAGCGCGAAGGCCGCGCCGGGATTAAGAAGTTTGTCCTGCATAGATCCTGCTTTGTCCGGGGCGACGCGGCGCCGCCCCGGCTATCCGGTTAGAAACGGAAGGTTGCGGTGGCGACCACCTGGCGTTCTGCGCCCCAGAAACAACCATATGTAGCAAAGCAACTGGACACATATTGCTTATCAAACAGGTTGTTCACGTTAAGAGCGATCGAAGAACCCGGCAAGTTAAAACGAGCCAAGTCATACTTAAGTACGGTATTCCACACGGTAGAAGCCGGTACTTTAAAAGTATTGGCTTCATCACCGAATGATGACCCCGTATAACGAACACCCGCACCAAAGGTTAGACCGCTCAACGCCGTCTCATGGAAAGTATAATCTCCCCACAGAGATGCCATATGTTTAGGAATGATAGCTGGCGTATTACCTTTATTCGTGGTGTCCTCGGTATACTCTGCATTGGTATAAGTATATGAAGCCAATAGGTTAACGTTGGCATTCAATGCAGCTTTGCCTTCCAACTCAAGGCCCCGTGAACGAATTTTCCCCGTTTGCTGCTGATACCAGCCTTCATTGGCGTGTTGAACGTCCGTTACCAGATTGTTCGACTTAGTCAGTTGATAGATCGCGATGGTTGCAGAAACTGGTTTATCTTTAGGCATGAACTTCAAGCCAGCTTCATATTGCTCCCCTTTGGATGGAACAAAAGCTTTACCGCCATATGCAGCTCCCACGTTTGGCTCGAAGGACTGTGCATAGCTGACATATGGAGAAATGCCATTATCGAATAGATAGTTAAGACCAATACGGTTTGTAGACTGGTGATCTTTTTGCTTACTGTAACTGTCTGCGACACGATCTTCGACCGTACTTTTGGCCCAATCGTAACGAGTGCCGGCTGTCAGAACCCAATTATTCCATTCGGCCTGCTCTTGCATGTAAATACCGATTTGCTGTTGCCCATCGACTTTACTAGTACGATTCAATGCACCTTTTGTATAATTACCGAATTGTGGGTTGGCAAGGTTAAGCGTACTTGCAACACCCCAACCGCCCTCAATATCATTGCTCATGCGCATGAAATCTACGCCACTCAGTAACGTATGTTCCACCTGGCCTGTAGCGAACTTAGCCTGAGCTTGAGTATCCACACTGAAGTTGTTCAGCCGCTCATTAGAAACGATATAGTTACGGTTTAAAGTAACGTTATCGGCTGCAACTCCATTACCATAGACATTATTTTGATTGGTATGCAGTTGCATATACCGTAAGTTTTGACGCACAGTCCAAGTATCATTTAAGTCATGATAGAAACTGTAACCAAACATTCGCGTCTGGCGGGAATAAAAGTTGCTCTTCTCACCCTCATTGAAATTAGTGGGCAGCTTGCCATAAGGTGCAGGTTGCACCGTTCCTTGCATTGGCAGCCAACCGTAGTAGCCCATATTAGGATCGTTTTGCAGGTAAGAATATAAGGTTAAATTAGTATGATCATCTGGCTGCCAACTGAATGATGGTGCAACAGCATAGCGTTTGACTTTAGCCATGTCCTGCTGGTCATTAGCATCTTTCGCCAATCCAGTCAGACGGAACGCATATTTGCCCTCTTCATCTAACGCATCGCTGAAGTCGAAACCAGTTTGGAACAGGCTGTCAGTGCCCATTTTAAACTGCACTTCACGAATAGGCTCATTCGTTGGACGCTTACTCACTAGAGAAACGATTCCGCCAGGGCTGCTCTTACCATACAACACAGAAGAAGGGCCACGTAAAACTTCTGCACGCTCCAGGAAATAGGGATCAATAGAGGCTTCGTTAAAGTAGTCCCCCTGCAGCTTCAATCCATCCAGATATTCATTCTGGTTAACTGAACCAAAACCGCGAATGTAGACTGCATCATATACGTTGGAACTACCGCGGCTACCGACCATCACCCCAGGTGTGTACCCCAGAGCTTCCTTGACGGAGGTTGGCTGTAAAATGTCCATCTGCTCACGTGTCACAACCGACACTGACTGCGGTGTTTTTACCAACTGCGTATCGGTTTTGGTGCCAGTGGCGCTACGTTTGGCGACATAGGTGCCGACCGGCCCCCAGGCGCTTTCCTGCTGGGCGGAATTGCTGCCGCCCACAACGGTAATCGTGTCTTCCTTGGCGGCCGGCTTGGCGTCGGCGGAAAAAGCTGGCATCGCCAGCGTGCCTAACGCCGCAGCGACGGTGATCGCTAACGCGCTGACGGGGAGACGGCCCTGCTTGGCCGCGGATGATGAAAGACGCTTGGTCGGCATGATTTATTTCTCTGATGAATTATTAAATGACGAATGTAAACGATAATAATTATTATAAGCGTCGCATTTTATGCAGAAGCCAAATTAAACTGCAAGCCGAATTCATAGGGCAAATAGGTTAAGGATTAGGCGCTTAGCCATGCAGTTAACAGGGAAATAAAACGAGCGGAAAAACAAAAAAGCCCGCAACCACGGTTACGGGCCTAATAACAAAGAAAAAATTTTCACCGGGGCCGACGCCCCGGTAGCGATTACTGACCGAACATATCCTTGATCCAGCCGGCGACGCCATCGCCATCTTTTTGCTCACCCGCCGCCGGTTGCTGCTGTTGCTGCACCGCCGCCTGGCTGGCCTGGCACAATCCCTGCGGATTGTCGGTCCAGACCGGGATGGTGCGCCAGCTGCCGCCGCCGCAGATAAAATTGCCGGCAGAGTCGATGCTCATCTGGTTTATGCCTTCCGGCGGCTGCAGCATCAGCGGCAGCGGCGTCTGGTTTTCCAGATAGCGGCGATACAGGGTCAACGCGCCGTTGGCGCCGGTCAGCTTGGCCGGGCCGTTGTTGTCGCGCCCCACCCAGGCGATCGCCACTTCCTTGCCGTCGATGCCGGCGAACCAGCTGTCACGCAGATCGTTGGTGGTACCGGTTTTCGCCGCCAGGTTGTAGTTCGGGAACTTCACCGACAGCGAGCGGGAGGTCCCGCGCGCCACGCCCTGCTGCATCGCGTACAGCGTCAGGTAAGCGGCCTGCGCCGGCACCATGCGCTCCGCCTGCGGGAAGCTCTGGTACAGCACCGTGCCGTCTTCGGCGATCACCGAACGCACCGCCGACAGCGGCGCACGGTTACCGCCGCTGGCGATGGTCTGGTACTCCTGCGCGACTTCCATCGGCGTCAGGCCGATCGCCCCCAGCAGCATCGAAGGCACCGGATTGATCTCCGCTTTCGGGATCCCCAGGCGTTGCAGCGTGGCGCTGATCTGATCCAGCCCGACCGACAGGCCGAGGTTCACCGTCGGCACGTTCAGCGAGTTGGCCAACGCATCCACCAGCATCACCTGACCGCGGAATTTACGGTCATAGTTGTTCGGCTGCCAGACGGCGCCGTTCGGCTGTTTCAGCGACAGCGGCGCATCCGCCAGCCAGGTGTTGAGGCGGTATTTATCCGGTTCGGACAGCGCGGTCAGGTACGTCGGCGGCTTGGCCAGCGAGCCGACCAGGCGTCGCGCCTGCATGGCGCGGTTGAAGCCGGCGAACTGCGGGTTGGCGCCGCCGACCATGGCGCGCACTTCACCGCTGAAGCGATCGACGATCACCATCGCCGCTTCCAGATCCTGCAGGTGACGCGCAGCGCGCAGCGCCGGGATGCCGTCTTCGACCGCTTTTTCCGCCGCGTCTTGCGACACCGGATCCAGCGTGGTGAAGATCTTCACGCCGGACAGGTCATTCACCTTATCGCCCAGCTTGGTTTGCAGTTCCTGACGCACCATCTGCATAAACGCCGGCTGTGGCGTAATGACGCCGCCTTTCGGCTGCACGCCCAGCGGACGCGCGCTCAGCATGTCATACAGCTCGCCGTCGATCACGCCCTGGTTCTGCAACAGTTTGAGCACCAGGTTGCGGCGCTCCAGCGCCAGTTTCGGGTTGCGCCACGGGTTATACAGCGACGCGCCCTTGACCATGCCGACCAGCAACGCCTGCTGATCGAGGCTCAGCTCGTCCACCGGACGGCCGAAGTAATACAGGCTGGCCAGCGGGAAGCCGCGGATCTGGTCGCTACCGCTCTGGCCGAGGTACACCTCGTTCAGATACAGCTCCAGGATGCGGTCTTTGCTGTAACGGTAATCCACCAACAGCGCCATATAGGCTTCGTTGGCCTTACGCCACAGCGAACGCTCGTTGGTCAGGAACAGGTTCTTCACCAGTTGCTGCGTCAGGGTACTGCCGCCCTGCACCGCACGGCCAGCGGTCAGGTTGGCCAGCACCGCGCGGCCGATGGAGTACGGGCTGATGCCGTCATGCTCATAGAAATGGCGGTCTTCCGTGGCGATCAGCGTGTCTACCAACAGATCCGGGAAACCGGAACGCGGCACGAACAGGCGCTGTTCACCGTTAGGCGACTGCAGCATGGTGATAAGACGCGGATCGAGGCGGAAGAAGCCGAAGCTACGGCCGCTGTCCAGGTTTTCGATCTTCGCCAGACGGTTGTTCTGGAAATCGAGGCGGGCACGGATCTGCCCTTCTTTACCATCCGGGAAGTCGAACGGGCGGCGCAGCATTTCGATGCTGTTGGCCTGCACGGTAAACTCGCCCGGGCGCGTCATGCGGCTGACCTGGCGATACTGCATGCCTTCCAGCAGGTTGACCATCTCCTTCTTGCTGTACGGCATACCCGGTTCCAGGTTGACCATGCGGCCGTACACCGCCGCCGGCAGCTGCCAGACTTTACCGTCGATGCGGCTGCGGATCTGCGAGTCCAGGTAGACGCCATAGATTGCCAACAAGACGGCGATCACCAGGATCAGTTTGATAAACAGGCCGAGCCAACGGCGTTTTTTACGCGGCGGAGTCGCTTTTACCTTACGCGGCATGCGTTCATCCTCCTCTTCATACTCATCATCGTCATACTCGTCTTCTTCGTAATCGTCATAATCGTCGTCTCGGCGACGGCGCGGCGGCTTGCGCGACGCGGTGCTTTTTGGTTGTTTTCCTTTGCGCCCGATGGGCTCGCGGTCATCCCCAGCCATGGCTGTTGTTCTCCGAGCTTGCCGACACTGCCGGCCATGATTAGTCGCTTAATCTGTGCCTACGCCGCAGCGCTGACCAGAAGAAACATCTGAATTCCAAACCTTAAATGATCGCGACCTACTGATATTTCTTCGTTCGGCGCGTCGGTACCGCCGTGGCCGGATCGTCCGGCCAAACGTGTTTAGGGTAGCGGCCCTTCATCTCTTTTTGCACCTCGCGATAGGCGCCTTGCCAGAAGGCCGCCAGATCGCCGGTGATTTGCAACGGCCGGTGCGCCGGTGAGAGTAACTCAAGCACCACCGGGATGCGACCCTCCGCCAACATCGGGCTGCGCTGCTCGCCGAACACCTCCTGCAAACGCACCGCCAGCGCCGGCGGTTTACCCGCCTCATAACGGATCGGTAAGCGGCTGCCGGTCGGCACAGTGTAATGAGTGGGTAGCGCATTATCCAGCCGCTGCTTTTGCTGCCAGTCCAGCAGACGGGACAGCGCTTCGGCGATGTTGACCTGCTTCAATCCGCGCAGATCGCGCACGCCGTTCAGCGACGGCAACAGCCACTGCTCCAGCGCCGCCAGCAGCGGCTCTTCATCCATCGCCGGCCACTCCGCCTCCGGCAGCCAGGCTTGCGCGCACTGCAGGCGCACCCGCAATTGTTCAGCGGCCCCCTCCCAGTTGAGCACCGCCAACCCCTGTGCGCGCACCCAGTCGAGCAGCGCCTGCTGCAGCTCTTCGTCCGCCGGTTTGGCCAGCGGCTGAGCGCGCAGCGTCAGACGACCGATCTGCTGGCGCTTCCAGGCGCGCAGCGTGCCCTTCTCTTCATCCCATTCCACCGCCGTGCGCTGCGTGACGATCGCCGGCAGCTGCGCCGCCAGGGCTTCGATGTCCACCGGCAGCGCCAGCAGGATACGCGCATCGGGGCTGTTGTGGCCCTGCAACAGGCTGGGAACGATAAGCCAGGGGGCGCGCGACAGCGCCTCGTCCTGGTTCATCGCCGCGCCCAGGCCGTTGGCCAGCAGGTAGCGGCCGTCCTGGCCACGGCGCTGGGCGATGCGATCGGTAAACGCCTGCGCTAACAGGCGCGGCGCCAGATCGACGTCGACTTGCCCCGCACGTTGCGGCAGGCGTTTGGTCAACTGCGCGGCGCGCTGCCGCCAGTTCGGTTGCAGGCGGCTCAGCCAGTAGCCGATATCCATCTGCCCGCCGCGCGGCGGTTCTTCCAGCAATGCCGCCAGCAACGCCGCCGTCGCCAGGCCGTCGGCGCTCAGTGCCGCCCCGGCGACCAGCATCGCCGCCAGCCGCGGCTCGCACCCCAACGCGGCCATCTGGCGCCCCGGCGCGGTAAGTTTGCCGCCGTCATCCGTGGCTCCCAGCCGGTGCAACAGTGCCCTGGCCGCTGCCAATGCCGCCGTCGGAGGCGCATCAAGCCAGGTCAGCTGCGCCGGATCATGGCACCCCCATTGCAGCAATTCGAGCCAGAAGCCGGTGAGATCGCTCTGTAAAATTTCCGGTTCGGCATGTTCCGCCGCGCGCTCCGCCTGTTCTTTGGCGAACAGATGCCAGCAAATGCCCGGCTCCAGGCGCCCCGCGCGCCCGGCACGCTGCACCATTGAGGCCTGACTGATGCGCTGCGTCGCCAGCCGCGTCAAACCGTTGCGCACGTCGTAACGCGCCACGCGTTCCAGGCCGCTGTCCACCACCAGCCGGATACCCTCGATCGTCAGGCTGGTTTCGGCGATGTTGGTCGCCAGCACCACCTTGCGGCGGCCAGGTGCCGCCGGCTGAATCGCTTTTTGCTGTTGCGCCAAAGGCAGGGCACCATACAGCGGGCAAAGATCGGTATCGCTCGCCACCTCGCCGGTCAATCGCTCCAGCACCCGATTGATCTCCGCTACGCCCGGCAGGAACAACAGCAAAGACCCCGGCTGTTCGGCCAGCAGACGCTTCACCGCCGCCGCTACGCCATCCTCCAGCCGCTGATGGCTGGCCAACGGCTGATATAAACGTTCAACCGGAAAGCTGCGTCCCTCTGACACCACCACCGGTGCCTGCGGCAACAGCTGCGTCATACGGACGTTATCCAGCGTGGCCGACATGATCAGCAGTTTCAGATCGTCGCGTAGCCCTTGCTGCACGTCGAGCAGCAGCGCCAGCGCCAAATCGGCCTGCAGACTGCGTTCGTGAAATTCATCGAGGATCACCAGCGACACGCCCTGCAGCTCGGCATCCTGCTGCAGCATGCGGGTGAGAATGCCTTCCGTCACCACTTCCAGCCGGGTCTGCGGCCCGCTTTTACTTTCGGCGCGCATGCGGTAGCCCACGGTCTGGCCGGGCTCCTCCCCAAGTTGCTGTGCCAGGCGGTAAGCGACATTTTTCGCTGCCAGCCGCCGCGGCTCCAGCATGATAATGCGCCCCGGCAATCCGGCCTTAGCCAGGATCTGCAGCGGCAACCAGGTGGATTTACCGGCGCCGGTCGGGGCGTGCAACAGCACCTGAGGAGCGGACTGCAGCGCAGCCAGCAACTCATCAAGCACCGCGCTGACGGGCAATGAAGACACTGAACTCTCCGTGGTGGTTAACGTTAAACGGCGTACAGTGTAGCATTAGCTTTGCCCCCGTAGCCTTTCAAACTGCGGCGTCGTTAGCTATAGTACGGAGCTCATCCATGCGCCCCGCTTCGCGCGAGACCGTTGCAAACCGCATTCAAGTCTGTTCCTGACGGATTTGTCATTATTTACCGAGCCCCCATGTCCAATTCGCGCCGCCTGTTTTTCGCCCTGTCTTTGCCTGATGCCCTGCAACAGCAGGTGATCCGCTGGCGCGCCGAGGCGTTTGCGCCGGAGGCCGGCCGACCGGTGGCGGCGGCTAATTTGCACCTGACGCTGGCGTTTCTTGGCGAGGTCACCGCGCAGAAAGAGCTGGCGCTGCGCAAACTGGCCGGCCGCATCGTTCAACCCGGCTTCAGCATGCGGCTCGACGATCTCGGCCATTGGCCGCGCCCCGGCGTAGTCTGGCTCGGCACCCGCCGCGCACCGCGCGGGCTGCTGCAGCTGGCCGAGCTGCTGCGTTCGCAGGCCGCCCGCAGCGGCTGCCACCAAAGCGCGCTGCCGTTCCATCCGCACATCACGCTGCTGCGCGCCGCCACCCAGCCGGTAGCCATCCCGCCGGCGACGCCGGGCTGGGCGTTCAGCGCCAACGCTTTTTCCTTATATGAGTCGGTGTTCGAAAACGGCCGCACCCGCTATCAACACCTCGAACAGTGGCCGCTGGCCAAGCAGGCATCCGCATGATTTTCTCTCCACCGCTGCGTTCCGCCACGCTGATCAAACGTTACAAGCGCTTTCTGGCGGACGTGATCACCCCGGAAGGGGAAACCTTTACGCTGCACTGCGCCAATACCGGCGCCATGACCGGCTGCGCCACGCCCGGCGATACCGTTTGGTACTCCACCTCGGACAACCCCAAACGTAAATACGCCCACAGCTGGGAGCTGACCCATACCCAACAGGGACACTGGATCTGCGTCAACACCCTGCGCGCCAACGCGCTGGTGCGCGAGGCGATTGAACACAATTTAATCAATGAATTATCCGGTTACAGTAAAATTAGTGGCGAAGTGAAATACGGCGGTGAAAACAGCCGTATCGATTTGTTATTACAGGCAGAAAATCGGGTTAACTGCTATATTGAAGTTAAGTCAGTCACATTACTGCAACAACAACGTGGTTACTTTCCTGATGCGGTAACGCTCAGAGGGCAAAAGCACCTGCGTGAGTTGCTCAGCGTGGTTGAAAGCGGGCAACGGGCGGTGTTGTTCTTTGCCGTGTTACACAGCGGTATTGAGCAGGTCGCACCGGCACATCATATAGATGAGCGCTATGCGGCGCTGTTGGCACAGGTCCAGCAGTTGGGAGTGGAAGTGGTTTGCTATGGGGCAAAATTATCACCTGACGGTATTTATCTCTGCGATAAGCTGCCGTTTTTTATCGATTAGCGCAGTCGGGTCCCTATAAATAGACAACCGGCCAGCACGATCGCCAAATACGCCCTCCTTCACACGATTGTCAAGCGGGCGACAGGAATAATTGCCAACCTACCTTCCTTCTGTTATTTATAGCGGCCTGTTTTTCCCCCGCATTGGGGATTCGATAGTGCGTGTGTATGTAGGAGAAGCAACATGCAAGAAGGGCAAAACCGTAAAACCTCGTCCTTGAGCATTCTCGCCATCGCTGGGGTGGAGCCGTACCAAGAGAAGCCGGGCGAAGAGTACATGAACGACGCCCAGTTGTCGCATTTCAAGCGCATTCTTGAAGCGTGGCGCAACCAGCTCAGGGACGAAGTGGACCGTACTGTATCGCATATGCAAGAAGAGGCAGCCAACTTCCCTGATCCGGCCGACCGCGCTACCCAGGAAGAAGAGTTCAGCCTTGAACTGCGTAACCGTGACCGTGAACGCAAACTGATCAAAAAGATCGAGAAAACGCTGAAGAAAGTGGAAGACGATGATTTCGGCTACTGCGAATCTTGTGGCGTGGAGATCGGCATTCGTCGCCTCGAAGCGCGTCCGACCGCCGATCTGTGCATCGACTGCAAGACGCTGGCTGAGATCCGCGAAAAGCAGATGGCCGGCTAATACCGTTGTTACCGCTGCGGCGTGCGCACCTGCGTGCGCCGCACAGAGAAAAGGGAACCTCTCCCCTCTGATATGCAAGAAAGTCATTATGTGGGGCGCTTTGCCCCATCGCCTTCCGGGGATCTGCATTTCGGTTCGCTGATTGCCGCTCTGGGAAGCTACCTTCAGGCTCGCGCCCAACGCGGGCAGTGGCTGGTTCGCATCGAAGATATCGACCCGCCGCGTGAAGTTCCCGGCGCCGCCGCTCGCATCCTGTCCGCGCTGGAACATTATGGTCTCCACTGGGACGGCCAGGTCATCTATCAATCCCAACGTCACGATGCCTATCGCGCCGCGCTGGATCTGTTGCAGCGCCAGGGGCTCAGCTATTACTGCACCTGCACCCGCAGCCGCATCCAGCACATCGGCGGATTGTACGACGGCCACTGCCGCGATTTGCAGCTCGGCCCGCAGGGTGCCGCCATCCGCTTGCGTCAGACCGCCCCCGTTTACCGGTTCCACGATCGCCTGCAGGGAGAATTGCATGCCGATCCGGCGCTGGCGGGGGAAGACTTTATCATTCGCCGCCGCGACGGGCTGTTCGCTTACAATCTGGCGGTGGTGATCGACGACCATTTTCAGGGCGTGACCGAGATTGTCCGCGGCGCCGATCTGATCGAACCGACGGTGCGCCAAATTGCCCTCTACCGCCAGCTGCAGGCGCCGGTGCCCACTTATGTGCATCTGCCGCTGGCGCTGGGTGCCAACGGCATCAAGCTGTCGAAGCAAAACCATGCGCCGGCATTGCCCGCTGGCGATCCGCGGCCGGTGCTGATCGCCGCGCTGAAATTTCTGCGCCAACCGCTGCCGGAAAGCTGGCAAGATCTTGACCTGCCATTATTATTGAGCTGGGCGATCGAACACTGGCGGTTGGAAAACGTGCCGCGTCAGGAGGCTATCCCTCTGGATGAAAACACGCCGGCATTCTCAAAGGAGCCATGGTGAGCTATGATTAGCCGCTATTTTTTGTTAGCTCCATTTTTATCAGTCACTATCGAGGTGTACCATTTTTACCCGAGTAGCCAACTTCTGTCGTAAGGTACTGACCCGCGATGACAAGCTGCCCCGCGACGACGCGGCGGCCGGCGATAAAAACGTAGTCCGCGAAGAGCGTGCCGCGGCGCCAAGCCGCCCTGCGCCGCAGCCGCGCGCCGCCGATAACGGCAGCAACGCCCCTGCCCGCCGCTCAACGCCGCGCAAGCGTCCGCCTTTTCCTATCGCCGAGAGCAACGACTCGATGACCGTGATCCCGCGCGAACAGCACTCGATCTCCCGTAAAGACATCAGCGAAAATGCGCTGAAAGTGCTTTATCGCCTGAACAAGTCCGGCTACGAGGCCTATCTGGTCGGCGGTGGGGTGCGCGATCTGTTGCTCGGCAAAAAGCCGAAAGACTTCGACATCACCACCAACGCCACGCCGGAGCAAGTGCGCAAGCTGTTCCGCAACTGCCGCCTGGTCGGCCGCCGTTTCCGCTTGGCGCACGTGATGTTCGGGCCGGAGATCATCGAAGTGGCCACCTTCCGCGGTCACCACGAACAGAATCAGGAATCCGACAAGAACTCGTCTCAGCAGGCGCAAAACGGCATGCTGCTGCGCGACAACATCTTCGGTTCGATCGAGGAGGACGCCCAGCGCCGTGATTTCACCATCAACAGCCTGTACTACGGCGTGGCGGATTTCACCCTGCGCGATTACGTCGGCGGCCTGAACGATCTGAAGCAAGGCGTGATCCGCCTGATTGGCGATCCAGAAACCCGCTACCGCGAAGATCCGGTGCGCATGCTGCGCGCGGTGCGCTTCGCCGCCAAGCTGGATATGAGCATCAGCGAAGAGACCGCCGAGCCGATCCCGCGCCTGGCCTCGCTGCTGCACGAGATCCCGCCGGCGCGCCTGTTCGAAGAATCCCTCAAGCTGCTGCAGGCGGGTTACGGTTTCCAGACCTACCTGAAGCTGTGCGAATACCAGCTGTTCCAACCGCTGTTCCCGCTGATCGCCCGCAACTTCACGCCGAACCACGATACGCCGATGGAGCGCATTCTGGCGCAGGTGCTGAAGAACACCGATCACCGTCTGCAGAACGACATGCGCGTCAACCCAGCCTTCCTGTTTGCCGCCATGCTGTGGTACCCGCTGCTGGAGCACGCGCAGAAGCTGGCGCAGGAAAGCGGCCTGGCGTACTACGACGCCTTCGCGCTGGCGATGAACGACGTACTCGACGAGCAGTGCCGCTCGCTGGCGATCCCGAAACGCATCACCACGCTGGTGCGCGATATCTGGCAGCTGCAGCTGCGCCTGTCCCGCCGTCAGGGCAAACGCGCGCACAAACTGATGGAACATCCGAAATTCCGCGCCGCCTATGATTTGCTGGCGCTGCGTGCGGAAGTGGAAGACAATCAGGAGATGCTGCGTCTGGCCGAGTGGTGGGGTGAGTTCCAAGACGCCACGCCGGCGCGGCAGAAAGCCATGCTGAGCACCCTGGGTGACGATCCGGCGCCGCGCCGCGCGCGTCAACGCCGTCCTCGTCGCCGGGCACCGCGTAAAGAAGGGGCATAATGATCCGCGTTTATATCGCGCTGGGCAGCAACCTGGCGCAGCCGCTGCAACAGGTTAACGCCGCGCTGGAGGCGCTGGAGCATCTCCCGCGCACCCGGCTGGTCACCTGTTCTTCGTTTTACCGCACCAAGCCGCTGGGGCCGCAAAACCAGCCGGACTTTCTCAACGCGGTGGTGGCGCTGGATACCCTGTTGCCGCCCGAACAGCTGCTCGACCATACCCAGGCGATAGAACGCAATCAGGGGCGCGTGCGCAAGGATGAACGCTGGGGGCCGCGCACGCTCGATTTGGACATCATGCTGTACGGCGACAAGGTGATCCATACCGATCGCCTGACCGTACCGCATTACGGCCTGAAAGAGCGCGAATTCATGCTCTACCCGCTGGCGGAAATCGCCCCCGAGCTGATTTTCCCTGATGGCGAACCGCTCGCCAGCTGCCTCAAGCGCGTGCCGGAAAACGGCATGGCGCTGTGGCATCAGCCAAAACCCAAGTCCTGACCCTCCTACAGCGCCAACCGCGCAACAAATCCGCCTGCCGGGCGATTGGCGAAACCGATCTGTAGACCATGCAAGCCGGCAATACGCTGCACAATCGATAACCCCAACCCGCTGCCGGTTTGTTCCTGTCCCGGCGGGCGATAGAAACGTTCTCCGAGCCGCGCCAGATGCTCCGCGGTCACCCCCGGACCGTCGTCCTCCACCGTCAGCGAACGTTCGCTCAGCGTTACGGTGACGACGCCGCCCTGCGGGGTATAGCGCACCGCGTTGTCCAGCAAATTGCGCAATAGCAGCGACAGCAGCAAGGTTTCCCCCTGACGCGGCGGTGGCGTTCCCCGATGTTCATAGCGCAGCGTCACGCCCGCCGCATGGGCCTGCCGATCCTGCTCCGCCAGGGTCATCGTCACCAGATCGTTCCAGTCGATCGGCGCCAGCTCGGCCAGATCTGACAGCGAATCCAGCCGCGACAGCGTCAGCAGCTGATCCACCAACCGGGTCGCACGATCGATGCCGAGCGTCAGATTGTCCAGCGCGTGCTCGCGCATCGGCGCATCCTCCCCCGCCAGCTGCACCACTTCGGTCTGCACCCGCAGCGCCGCCAACGGGCTGCGCAGCTCATGTGCGGCATCGGAGGTGAAGCGTCTCTCCCGTACCAGTAAAGCGTTGATGCGGGCGAACAGCGCATTGAGCGCATCCACCAGCGGGCGCACCTCGGTCGGCACCTGGCGCGCATCCAACGGCGTCGCATCATCGGGTGCGCGCCGGCGCAAACCGGCGGCCACCGTGCGCAGCGGCCGCAGTTCGCGCCCCACCATCAGCGCGATCAGCAGCATCAGCACCGGCAGCGTCGCCAGCCAGGGCACCAGTTGGCCCGTCACCATGCCCAGCGCCATATCGCGCCGGTAATCCCACTCCTGGCCGACCACGATGCGGTAGCGCCCGTCCGGGCTGGTCAGCCACACCAGGCGCCAGCTGTCGTCATCGCCTTTGCGCTCACCGTCGGTAAAACCTTCACGTTCCCCGTCAAACAGAAAGTCGGCGCCGTTCTCCCCGTCGTTGAGCAGCATCTTGCCCTGGCGATCGAAGATGGCGAACGCCAGCGCGTCGTCGTCCTGCTCGCCGCGCTTGCCGTGGTGCACCAGCTTCTTGGTTTTCGGCAGGCTGCGCGCGCTTTCATCGGCCAGCAGATCGCCGAGGTTGGCGGTCGCCAGCCGTTTGGCGAACAGCATCTGCTGGGTGTCGAACACTTCGTTGATGGTGTTGCGCGACATCACCCAGGCCACCACGCTGGCGGTGCTCCAGGTCAGCAGCGCCAGCAGGCTGAAGATCAGGATCAGGCGCAGCCGCAGGCTGAGACGCTTCACGGCACATCCCCCAGCGTGTAACCCACGCCGTGGATGGTACGGATGAAGCCGTTGCCCAGCTTGCGCCGCAGGTGGTGAATATGTACCTCCACCGCGTTGCTGCTCACCTCGTCATCCCAGTTGTACAGCTTCTCCTGAATTAACGGCCGCGCCAGCACCCGCCCCTTGTTGTGCAGAAACAGCTCCAGTACCGCCAATTCGCGCGGCGTCAGCGTCACCGGCTCGCCGTTGCAGCTCACGCTGCGGGTGGCGCTGTCGAACACCACGTTGCCGTGCGTCAGCTGTGGCATCAGTTGGCCGTGGCGACGGCGGATCAGCGCCTGCAGGCGCGCCGCCACTTCGGCCAGCGCGAACGGCTTGCACAGGTAATCGTCGGCGCCGCTTTGCAGCCCGCTAACCCGCTGCTCCAGCGCATCGCGGGCGGTGAGGATCAGGACCGGCACGTCCTGCCCCGCCTGGCGCCATTGGCGCAGCAGATCCAGGCCGTCGAGGCCCGGCAGGCTGAGATCGAGGATCACCGCGTCGTACGGCGCACTGTCCAGCGCATTTTTGCCGACGGCGCCGTCGGTGAACCAGTCCAGATTGAAGCCGAGTTTGGTCAGCCCGGCCTTGATGCCGTCACCGATCAGTTTGTCATCTTCGATCAACAGAATTCGCATGAGTATCCCTTTTGAGTCTTGGCGCCATTGCACCACAAGGTTCTTAAGAACCGCTTAAGCATGGCGATCCGCGCTACCCACCCCGATCGGGTTACAGTAGAATGGCTGCACTTTTTTGCAGCCTGGGCCTGCGTAAGCCGCACGGCCCGTTTCAGGAGACGTTGTGATGAAACCCACCACCGTGACCCATTTGCGCCAGTGGAAACAGGAGCAGCGCAAGTTTGCTACCCTTACCGCCTACGATGCCAGCTTTGCCAAACTGTTTGAAGAGCAAGGCATCAAAGTCCTGTTGGTGGGCGATTCGCTGGGCATGACGCTGCAGGGCCACGACTCCACGCTGCCGGTCACCGTCGCCGACGTGGCCTACCACACGCGCGCCGTGCGCCGCGGCGCGCCGGCCTGCCTGCTGCTGGCCGATCTGCCGTTCATGAGTTACGCCACCCCGGAACAGACCTTCGCCAACGCCGCCGAGCTGATGCGCGCCGGCGCCAACATGGTGAAACTGGAAGGTGGCAGCTGGCTGTGCGACACGGTGAAAATGCTCGCCGAGCGCGCCGTGCCGGTGTGCGGCCACCTGGGCCTGACGCCGCAGTCGGTCAACGTGTTCGGTGGCTATAAGGTGCAAGGGCGCGACGAACTGGCCGCCAAACAGCTGCTGCAGGACGCGCAGAATCTGGAACTGGCCGGCATTCAGCTGCTGGTGCTGGAATGCGTGCCGACCGAGCTGGCGCGCCAGATCACCGAAGCGTTGTCCATTCCGGTCATCGGCATCGGCGCCGGCAGCGGCACCGACGGCCAGATCCTGGTGATGCACGACGCCTTCGGCATTACCGGCGGCCACACGCCGAAGTTCGCCAAGAACTTCCTGGCGCAGAGCGGCGATATCCGCACGGCGGTGCAGCACTACATTCAGGAAGTGGAGCAAGGCCTCTACCCGGCGGCTGAACACTCTTTTAACTAAGCGATGGTTCCAGGAGTCACCCAATGATTATTATCGAAACCCTGCCGATGCTGCGTCAGCAGATCCGCCGCTGGCGCCAGGAAGGCAAACGCATCGCGCTGGTACCGACCATGGGCAACCTGCACGACGGCCACATGACGCTGGTCGATGAAGCGCGTGCCCGCGCCGACGTGGTGGTGGTGAGCATCTTCGTCAACCCGATGCAGTTCGATCGGCCGGACGATCTGGCGCGCTACCCGCGCACGCTGCAGGAAGACAGCGAGAAGCTGACCCGCCGCGGCGTCGATCTGGTGTTCGCCCCGGCCCCGGCCGCGGTCTATCCGCAGGGGCTGGAGCAGCAGACCTACGTCGACGTGCCCGGCATCTCCAGCATTCTGGAAGGCGCAAGCCGGCCGGGCCACTTCCGCGGCGTTTCCACCATCGTCAGCAAGCTGTTCAACCTGGTACAGCCTGATTTGGCCTGCTTCGGCGAGAAGGACTACCAACAGCTGGCGCTGATCCGCAAAATGGTGGCGGACATGGGTTACGACATCGATATCGTCGGCGTGCCGACCGTGCGCGCCAAAGACGGCCTGGCCCTCAGTTCGCGTAATGGCTACCTGACCGCCGAAGAGCGCAAGATCGCGCCGCAGCTGAGCAAGATCATGAACGCGCTGGCACAGCAGCTGGCCAATGGCGAGCGCCAGGTCGAAACGCTGTTGGAGCAGACCGCCGAGCAACTGCGCGCCGCCGGCTTTACGCCGGATGAGCTGTTTATTCGCGACGCCGACAGCCTGCAGCCGCTGACGGTAGATAGCCAGCGGGCGGTGGTGCTGATGGCCGCCTGGCTGGGCAAGGCGCGTCTTATCGACAACCAGCAGGTTGACCTGACGCTATAAGCCGTTTTTTATACTATCGTCACCCTGAAGCCTTGGCCATTGGTAGACAATGGCGGAGCAATCGGTGACGATAGAGATTGCAGGGATGCAGGAGAGATGTTCAACCCCAGCGCCTGCGAAGGCCGATATTCAGTTAGGTAAAGCTATGATACGTACTATGCTGCAAGGCAAGCTGCATCGCGTCAAAGTCACTCAGGCTGACTTGCACTATGAAGGATCCTGCGCCATCGACCAGGATTTTCTGGAAGCCGCCGGCATTCTGGAATATGAAGCGATCGATATTTACAACGTGGATAACGGCCAGCGCTTCTCCACCTACGCTATTGCCGCCGAGCGCGGTTCGCGCATCATTTCTGTCAACGGTGCCGCCGCGCGCTGCGCCTGCGTGGGCGACAAACTGATCATCTGCTCCTATGTGCAAATGACCGACGCCGACGCCCGCCAGCACCACCCGAAAGTCGCCTATTTCGAAGGTGACAACAACCTGCAGCGCAAGGCGAAAGCCGTGCCGGTTCAGGTCGCCTGACAATAAAACGGGCGCCTTACGCGCCCGTTCTTCCCTACTGCACCACCACCGTACCCGGCTTGTTGGCTATCCGATCCGCCATGGTCTGGATCGAGTCGGTGCGCAGAATATACAGCCGCTTCAGCGTATAGGGGTTATCCCCCGGCTTCACCTTGCCCTGCACCGTGGTCACCGCCAGATGGAACCCGGCGTCCTGCGCCGCCTGAATCGCCCGTTGGTTATAGCCGCCGAACGGGTAGGACACATACAGCACGTGCGGGTTGAACTGCGACAGCGCGCGGCGCGAGCGCTCAAAATCGAACTCGATATTGTGCAACGAACGGCTCAGCAAAATCGGCTGGCGGTTGCCGTCGGTGCGGTGCAGAAAATGGGTATGCGACTGCACGTCGAACACGTCCTGAATCTGCTTGAGCTCCGAAACGCTCATAAACTGCAGCGAGTCCGGGTTCCATTTCTGCGGGTGGCGTTTGATGCGCGAAGAGATGATGAACGCCGTGGCGCGGAAACCGTAATCCTTCAGCACCGGGTAAGCGTAGCGATAAACCGACTTCAGCCCGTCGTCGAAGGTCAGCACGATCGCCTTGCCAGGCAGGTTGATCTGATTTTTCAGGTAGGCTTCCAGCTGATACAGCGAAATGGTGTCGTAGCCCGCCTGCTTCAGATAGGTCATTTGGTTGCTGAACGCCACGTCTGAGGTGGTGGTCGAGGTGTGGCGGAAGCGTTTGTTCTCTTCGTTTTTCAGCAGGTGGTGGTAAGTCAGCACCGGTATGCCGTTATCGATCTCGCAGTCCAACTCATTAATGAACCCCAGCCGCTCGCCGATGTTGACCTCGTACCAGGTGTTGTTCAGGCGATCTTTCAGCTTGCCGATGATGGGATAGCGCAGGTTGCCTTCCAGCGTGCCCAAAACCTCGCTGTCCTTATCCGCTGCGGTGTATACGTCTATCGTTTTTTGCGTGATCAGATTCTGGTTGGTCAGCGGTTTGTTCAGCTCGCCCAAATCGTCTTGCACCTTGCGCGACTTCTTCAATTCACGCACGTCGTCTTTATCGATAAAGCCGGTACCGTGCCCGAATTTGAATTCGTAGTATTCCGCATCCGCCGGGAAGACTTGGATCAGCTGCCCGCGCTTCACTTCCCCTACCGGGATCACATGCTCGCCCACCAACGCATAGACTTCGCTATCGCGCTGCGCTTCCATGTATTCAGATTTAACCGCGCCGTCTTCCGACAGCAGATTAGCCAGGCTCACAGGGGAAACCAACGACATCAGAATGCCGAGTAACCCAGCCGTTAACGTGTATTGAGACCGCATGATGATGTTCTGCTTACGAGTGCGTAATGACAAAAGTGAAGGAAATGTGGAGCGCCAGCATAGCACGATTTGAACAGCGGGGAACTAGCGGTTATTTGAGCAATTCTATTGATTTACGCGCCGCCTGCGCCAAATCAAGAAAGGCGCTCCCGCCGGGAAAGCGGGAGCGCGATATGATCAGCTGCGCAGGCCGCGGCCGCGCTCGATCAGATACCAGGACAGCAGATAGAACACCGCGATAAACGCCACCAGCACCGCCATAGTGAACGCCAGCGGCACATCGTTGATGCCGAGGAAGCCGTAGCGGAAGCCGCTGATCATATAGACGATCGGATTCAGCTTGGACACCGCCTGCCAGAATGGCGGCAGCAGCGACAGCGAGTAGAACACCCCGCCCAAGTAAGTCAGCGGCGTCAGCACGAAGGTCGGGATCAGGCTGATATCATCGAAAGTGGTGGCAAACACCGCGTTGATCAGCCCCGCCAGCGAGAACAAGATCGCCGTCAGCAACAGCGTCAGCGCAATCACCCACCAGGCGTGTACCTGCAGCGGCACGAAGAACAGCGAGATGATGGTCACCAGCACGCCGACGCAGATACCGCGGGCCACGCCGCCGCCGACATAGCCGGCGATCACCACGTGGGTCGGCACCGGCGCCACCAGCAGTTCCTCAATGTTGCGCTGAAACTTGGCGCTGAAGAACGACGAGGCGACGTTGGCATAGGAGTTGGTAATGACCGCCATCATGATAAGGCCAGGCACGATGAACTGCATGTAGCTGAAGCCGTGCATATCACCGATACGCGAACCGATCAGGTTACCGAAGATGATGAAGTACAGCGTCATGGTGATCACCGGCGGCACCAGGGTCTGGATCCAGATGCGCGCGAAGCGGTTCACCTCTTTGGCCCAGATGCTTTGTAAGGCCACCCAATACAAACGCGTCATGCTTTTTCTCCATTGCCGTTAACCAGGGTGACAAACAGCTCTTCCAGGCGGTTCGCCTTGTTGCGCATGCTCAGCACCTGCACGCCCTGCGCGCTCAACTGGGCGAACAGGCCGTTCAGCCCCTGCTCGCGCATCACCTCCACTTCCAGCGTCGAGGTATCCGTCAGGCGGCTGTGGTAACCGTCCAGCTTCGGCAGCGGGCTCTTCGCCGCCAGATCGAGGATGAAGGTTTCCGACTTCAGCTTGGCCAACAGCCCCTTCATCGAGGTGTTTTCCACCAGTTCCCCGTTCTGGATGATGCCGATGTTGCGGCACAGCATCTCCGCCTCTTCCAGATAGTGGGTGGTGAGGATGATGGTGGTGCCCTGGGCGTTCAGCTCTTTCAGGAAGCCCCACATCGAACGGCGCAGTTCGATATCCACCCCGGCGGTCGGCTCATCGAGGATCAGCAGCTTCGGTTGGTGCATCAACGCGCGGGCGATCATCAGACGGCGCTTCATGCCGCCGGACAGCATGCGGGCGCGCTCGTTGCGCTTGCCCCACAGATCCAGCTGATTGAGGTATTTCTCGGCGCGCGCCATCGCTTCGCGGCGCGTGACGCCGTAGTAACCCGCCTGGTTCACCACGATCTGCAACACGGTCTCGAACGGGTTGAAGTTGAACTCCTGCGGCACCAGGCCGAGTTGGCGCTTGGCGTTGACGATGTCTTTATCGATGTCGTAACCGAACACCCGCACGCTGCCGGCGGTTTTGTTCACCAGCGAGCTGATGATGCCGATGGTGGTGGACTTTCCGGCGCCGTTTGGCCCCAGCAGGGCATAAAAATCCCCCGCCTCGACGCTCAGGTCGATGCCGCGCAGCGCCTTGACGCCACCGGCGTAAGTCTTGGTCAGCTGCGCTAATTCCAGTGCATAATTCATATGTAAAATAGTACCTTATAACGATGAGTATGCCGCCGCGCCCCTGTTTGCGAGGCTTGAAACACTAACAATAATCCTAGCATCGACGGCGTTTTCACTGCGTCGAATCCGTGCGGTAAATGAGGTTGCACCACTGTTCCGATTTCCAAATTGTGACGCTTACCCTATATTACTCCAACGCAATCTGTTCGTTACGGGTCAATCACCTTCATGAAAGAAATCGAAGAGCTTATCGCCAACAACCAGGCCTGGTCGGCCAATATCAGTCAGGAAGACCCGGAATTTTTTGAACGTTTAGCCCAGGCGCAAAAGCCCCGCTTCTTATGGATTGGTTGCTCTGACAGCCGCGTTCCCGCAGAACGCCTGACCGGCCTCGAGCCGGGTGAACTGTTCGTCCATCGCAACGTGGCGAACCTCGTTATCCATACCGATCTTAACTGCCTGTCGGTGGTGCAGTATGCGGTAGATGTGCTGGAAGTCGAACACATCATCATCTGCGGCCACCTGGGCTGCGGCGGCGTGCAGGCGGCGGTGGAAAACCCGGAACTGGGATTGATCGACAACTGGCTGCTGCACATTCGCGATCTGTGGTACAAGCACAGCTCGTTGCTGGGCGAGCTGCCGCCGGAACAGCGTTTCGACATGCTGTGCGAGATCAACGTCATTGAGCAAGTGTACAACCTGGGCCACTCCACCATCATGCAGTCCGCCTGGAAGCGCGGCCAGAAGGTGATGATCCACGGTTGGGTGTACGGCATTCAGGACGGCCGTCTGCGCGATATGGAAGTGCTGGCGACCAGCCGCGAGAGCCTGGAGATGGGCTACCGCAAAGCGATAGCCAAACTGAAGCAGGATAAAGGCGTATAACCCCGCCGCGGGCGCGGCTTGCCGCGCCCCACATCCAATTACTCGTCCAGCAGCACCACTTTGCCGACGTACGGCAGGTGACGGTAGCGCTGAGCGTAGTCGATGCCATACCCCACCACGAACTCATCCGGGATCGAGAAGCCGACATATTCGACCGGCACCTGCACTTCACGGCGCTCAGGTTTGTCCAGCAAGGTGCAAATCGCCAGCGATTTCGGCCCGCGCAGCGCCAAAATCTCGCGCACTTTGTTCAGCGTGTTGCCGGAATCGATGATGTCTTCCACGATCAGCACGTCTTTGCCGCGAATGTCTTCGTCCAGATCCTTGAGGATCTTCACGTCGCGGGTGGTGGACATACCGCTGCCGTAGCTGGAGGCGGTCATAAAGTCGACTTCGTGCGGCACGTCGATCGCGCGGCAGAGATCGGCCATGAACATGAAGGAGCCGCGCAGCAGCCCGACCAGCACCATGTCGCTGCCGCTGTCGCGGTAATGTTCGGTGATCTGGCGGCCAAGTTCGGCGATACGGGTCTTAACTTCCTGCTCGGAAATCATTACGTCTACAGTGTGTTTCATAGTATTCAGGTCAGTTGCCGGAAGAAAGGCGCAGAGTTTAGCATAGGCCGTTACGACTTGCCTCTCTCCCGGACAGGGGAGTTTTCTTTATTAAGGGTATTCCTGACGAGCGTGCAGGACACTCACTATTTCAATATGTGCAGCCAGCACGCGGTAAACCACAATGTAATTAGGATGAACAACCATTTCACGAGTCCCGTTCACCCTGCCAGGCCGGAATAGATAAGGATGTTCCGCTAACGGGATAACCGACTCTTCGATACGTTGCAACAAAGCCTCAGCGGCAAGTGGATTTCGCTCAGCGATAAAAGCCAGCAGCGTATATAAACCCGTTTTTGCTTCGTCAGTCCATTTAACGGTTAACATAAGGGTCAGGCCGATTTTCTTTTGGCTTTCGCCTGCTCGATAATGTGACGAGCACCAGCCATGACTTCATCATGGGGGATACGGGGGGTGTCGCTATTGACGGAAGATTCCACGGTGCTTCTGAACCAACGATCGTAGCTATCAGCCTGTTCTTGAGTCTCAAACTCAGAAACGATGGGATCCAATTTTGTCGGCATGACGCGCTCCTCAACAGCTGATATTTTAATCAGTATAACGGCTTCCTTTCATTGAACCAAGCGGTGGCGACGCGAGCGCACCGCCACCTGAGCGATGAACCGCGATCAGTCGTCGACGGTAAAGCCCATCATCATGCCGGTATCTTCATGCTCCAACAGGTGGCAGTGGGCCATATACGCATGTTCGCTGCTTGCCGGATGATCGAAACGCACCAGCACTTCGCTGCGCCAACCTTCGACGCGCACCGTGTCCTTCCAGCCGCTGCGATGCGCCGCCGGCGGTTTGCCGTTTTCCGAAAGGATACGGAACTGGGTGCCGTGAATGTGGAACGGGTGCAGCATCATGTCGCCCTCACCGGAAATGGTCCATTTTTCATACTGGCCCCGTTTGGCGGCAAACATCGGTTTGTTCATGTCGAAGGCCTTGCCGTTGATCATGTTGCCGTGGCTGAAATCGAACGGTTTGGCTTTGCTCTGCGCGCCGCCGTGATCCATCCCGGCCATCTTGCCATGATCCATGCCCTTCATGTTGCCGTGGTCCATGCCCTGCATGCCGCCCTTCTCCATGCCTTTCATGTCTCCAGCGCCCGTCGCGCCATGATTCATGCTCATGCCGGCCATCGCCTGGTGACCATAACGATCCATCAGCGCCTGCATGCCGAGCATATCCAGCTGCGGATCCATCATCAGCTGCAGCCAACGCTCCTGGATACCAGTGGTGGCAGGCAATGTCGGCAGCTTCACCAGGCTGTCCGGCATGGTTTTGATACCCTGTGCCAACGACGGCTGAATGCGCAACACCGGCAGCGGCTGATCGAACGGAGCCAGCGTCATGCCCATCTGTTTCACCGGCAGCGTCACGATATCGAACGCTTTCCCGTCGGAGGCATCCACCAGCACTTCAAAGCGTTCGCCCATCAGCATCGGCAGCTCGGTCAGCTTCACCGGCTCAGCCAGGAAACCGCCGTCGCTGGCGATAACATACAGCGGACGGTTGTCACTGGCCGCCAGATTCAACGAGCGGGCGTTGCAACCGTTGAGAAAACGCAGACGCAGCCAGCCGCGCGGCGCCAGATGTTGCGGATACTGCGCGCCGTTGGTGAACATGCGATCGCCAAACCAGCCTACCGCCGCGCTCATCACGTCCAGGCGGTATTCGATCTGCGCGTCTTTGCCCAGCCGCTTATCCTGCAGGATCACCGGAATATCATCCTGCCCCCAGGTTTTCGGCAGCGGCAGTTTGGCGCTTTCATCGTCTTCCAGCAGCACCAACCCCGCCAGCCCCATCATCACCTGGCTGCCGGTTTTACCGTGCGTGTGCGGGTGGAACCAGCAGGTAGCGGCCGGTTGTTCGACGGTGAAATTCACCGTGCGCGTCGCGCCGGGGTGGATCAGCGCCTGCGGGCCGCCATCGACGTCGCCGGGAATTTCCAGCCCGTGCCAGTGGACGGTACTGGCCTCCGCCAGGCTGTTTTTGATATCGACCGTCACCGGCTGGCCACGCTGCAGCTTCACCGCCGGCCCGAGCAGCGCGCCGTTGAATCCCCAGGTTTTGGTGGCGGCACCGGGCAACCAGCGGGTTTCACCCGCCTGCAGCGCCAGCGCAATCTTTCCCTGCGCATCCGGCATCAACAGCGGCGGTACCGGCAAGGCCGGCCGATCGGCCGCCCAGGCGGCCCGGCTCCATAACGGCAATGCGCTCGCCGCGCCCAGCGCAGCGGTTAATTTAATAAAATCACGGCGTAACATCGCTGACTCCCTTTTCTCAGTGACATAACTCAATGCCGTCAGCCTAAACCTTCCCCCAGGCGGAAGGTCAAGCCTTTCCTGGCGGTATTTTAAGCTATGCCTCACAATCAAGAGAGTATGACCGGCACGCGCGACGCCGGCCCGGCAGCAATAAAATTTGGTGCCTTTACAGGCAAGTGTGGTAACGTCAGCAGACGACAAACAGGCCTATTTCATGATGAAAAAAACAACGTTATCGATGCTGTTGCTGGCGATGCTGGGCTTCTCCAACGCCAGTCTGGCGCTGAATGAATCCGAGGCGGAAGATCTGGCCGATCTGACGGCGGTATTTATTTATTTGAAAAATGATTGCGGCTACAACGATTTGCCAAATGCGCAAATCAAACGCGCCATTGTCTATTTCGCGCAACAAAACCGCTGGGATTTGAGCAACTACAACAGCTTTAACATGAAGGCGCTGGGCGAAGACAGCTATCGCGATCTCAGCGGCATCGCCATTCCAACGCCTAAGAAGTGCAAATCGCTGGCGCGCGACTCTTTGAGCCTGCTGGCCTACGCCAACTAATTCCGCCCCTCTCCCCCACCCGCCTTTCGCTCTCTCTGTCTGAAATTCAACCGTGCATCGCCAGACAGAGTTAGCTATGATGTTGCGCCGATTTTTCATGGCTGTTATTACGGAGTTTCCCGCACATGACCCAGAAAGAAATTTGGTACGAAACGCTGCATACGGGCTTCGGCCAGTATTTCTCGGTAGAGAAGGTGCTGTACCGCGAGAAGACCGATCATCAGGATCTGGTGATCTTCGAGAACCCGGTGCTGGGGCGCGTGATGGCGCTCGACGGCGTGGTGCAAACCACCGAGCGTGACGAGTTCATCTATCACGAAATGCTGACCCACGTGCCGCTGCTGGCGCATAGCCAGGCGAAGAAAGTGCTGATCATCGGCGGCGGCGACGGCGGCATGCTGCGCGAAGTCAGCCGGCATCCTGGCGTGGAGCAGATCACCATGGTCGAGATCGACGCCGGTGTCGTCGAGTTCTGCCGCCAATACCTGCCCAACCACAGCGCCGGCGCCTATGACGATCCGCGCTTCAAGTTGGTGATCGACGACGGCGTCAACTTCGTGAATCAAACCGACGAAACGTTCGATGTGATCATCTCCGACTGCACCGATCCGATCGGCCCCGGCGAAAGCCTGTTCACCTCAGCGTTTTATGAAGGCTGCGCCCGCTGCCTGAATGAGGGCGGCATTTTCGTTGCGCAGAACGGCGTCTGCTTCCTGCAACAGGACGAGGCGGTCAACAGCCACGCCAAACTGAGCCGCTACTTTACCGACGTCAGCTTCTATCAGGCAGCGATCCCGACCTATTACGGCGGCATCATGACCTTTGCCTGGGCGAGCCAGAACCCGGCGCTGCGCCAGCGCGATCTGCCGACTCTGCAACAACGCTTTAACCAAAGCGGCCTACACTGCCGTTATTACAACCCGGAAATTCACGTCGGCAGCTTTGCCCTGCCGCAATATTTGCTCAATGCCCTGAACGTAACACGTTAAGCGAGAAGATAAAGGAGGTGGCCTAAATTGCATAAGCTAAAACTGCACGGCTTCAACAACCTGACCAAGAGCCTGAGTTTTTGTATTTACGATATTTGTTATGCCAAAACCGCGGACGATCGCGACGGCTATATCGCCTACATAGACGAACAATATAACGCCAACCGGCTGACCGAGATCCTAAGCGAGACCTGCTCGATCATCGGCGCCAATATTCTGAACATCGCGCGTCAGGACTACGAGCCGCAGGGCGCCAGCGTCACCATCCTGGTCAGCGAAGAGCCCATCGATCCGAAAGACGTCGATACGTCGGAACACCCAGGCCCGTTGCCGAATACGGTCGTCGCGCATCTGGACAAAAGCCATATCTGCGTACATACCTACCCGGAAAGCCATCCGGAAGGCGGGCTATGCACCTTCCGCGCCGATATCGAGGTCTCGACCTGCGGTGTCATTTCGCCCCTCAAGGCGCTGAACTACTTAATTCACCAGCTGGAATCCGACATCGTCACCATGGACTATCGCGTGCGCGGTTTTACCCGCGACGTGAACGGCGTGAAACATTACATCGATCATGAGATTAATTCGATCCAGAACTTTATGTCAGAAGACATCAAGGCGCTGTACCACATGATGGACGTGAACGTTTACCAGGAAAATATCTTCCATACCAAGATGTTGCTGAAAGATTTCGATCTGAAGCACTACCTGTTTAACGCGGAGCCGGAGGCGTTGAGCGCAGCCGAACGCAAGCAGATCACCGATCTGTTATGGAAAGAGATGCAGGAAATCTATTACGGCCGCAATATTCCGCATCTGTGATGGAAAGGGCGCGGCACGCCGCGCCCTGATGCTTAGTACTGCAGCATGAAAGAACGATAGGCCTTCAACACCAGCAGGAAGTCCTCAACGCCGCAGAATGAGAGGCTTTCTTCGTCGTAGTAGTTCATCCCCTCTTCCATTTCATCGCCCTCGAACTCCAGCTGATTGGCACGGATCATCACTTCTTCACCATCCATCAGCAGCGTATATTCATGGCCTTCCAACTGCCATTGACGCTCGCTGCCTTTGACCTCGGCCGCACCGGCTTCAATCCGGTCCAGCAGGTTGAAATCGCCTTTAACTTCTTCGTTGATCCAGTGGCCAATCGCTTCATGCCCCATCGAAAATCTGACGATCACCTGACCGGTGACGTCACGCAGAAATTCGTAATCCATAGCATGCCCTCCTGAGCCCTTTTTCTTAGTGTAAACATAAATGGCGGACTAACTCAGTGAGCGCTCGCAAAGTTGGCAACTGAGCAAAATAAAACGGGAGGCCAAGGCCTCCCGTTAAACAGTTGCGCAATATAGCGGCTTACACGGCGGTTTGGAAGATCACGCCATCGGCTTTTTCGGTGTACTGCCCCAGCTGGTCAAAGTTCAGGTAGCGGTAGGTATCCGCCGCCGTCTTGTCGACCTGCGCCATATAGGTCTGGTACTCGTCCGGCGTCGGCAGGCGGCCCAACAGGGACGCTACCGCGGCCAGTTCGGCAGACGCCAGATAGACGTTGGCACCGGTGCCCAGACGGTTCGGGAAGTTACGGGTCGAGGTAGAGACCACCGTCGCGCCGTCCGCCACGCGCGCCTGGTTGCCCATGCACAGCGAGCAGCCCGGGATCTCGATACGCGCACCGCTCTTGCCGAAGACGCTGTAGTAGCCTTCTTCGGTCAGCTGAGCCGCATCCATCTTGGTTGGCGGCGCCACCCACAGACGGGTCGGCAGCTGGCCCTTGTGCTGATCCAGCAGCTTGCCGGCCGCGCGGAAGTGGCCGATGTTGGTCATGCAAGAACCGATGAACACTTCATCGATTTTGCTGTTGGCCACGTCGGACAGCAGGCGTGCATCGTCAGGATCGTTCGGCGCGCACAGAATCGGCTCTTTGATCTCGTTCAGATCGATGTCGATCACCGCTGCGTATTCCGCATCCGCATCGCCTTCCAGCAGTTGCGGATCCGCCAGCCATTTTTCCATGCCCTGAATACGGCGCTCCAGCGTACGGCGATCGCCGTAGCCTTCGGAGATCATCCACTTCAGCAGCACGATGTTGGAGTTCAGATACTCTTCGATCGGCGCCTTATCCAGCTTGATGGTACAACCGGCGGCGGAACGTTCGGCGGACGCATCGGTCAGCTCAAACGCCTGCTCGACCTTCAGATCCGGCAGGCCTTCGATCTCCAGAATGCGGCCGGAGAAGATGTTTTTCTTGCCCTTCTTCTCGACGGTCAGCAGCCCTTGCTGGATCGCGTAGTAAGGGATGGCGTGCACCAGATCGCGCAGGGTGATGCCCGGCTGCATTTTGCCTTTGAAGCGCACCAGCACCGACTCAGGCATATCCAGCGGCATCACGCCGGTCGCGGCGGCAAATGCCACCAGGCCGGAACCGGCCGGGAAGGAAATGCCGATCGGGAAGCGGGTGTGGGAATCGCCGCCGGTGCCGACGGTGTCAGGCAGCAGCATACGGTTCAGCCAGGAGTGGATCACGCCGTCGCCCGGACGCAGCGAGACGCCGCCGCGGTTCATGATGAAGTCAGGCAGCGTATGGTGCGTGGTCACGTCGACCGGTTTCGGGTACGCGGCGGTGTGGCAGAACGACTGCATGACCAGATCGGCAGAGAAGCCGAGGCAGGCCAGGTCTTTCAGTTCATCGCGGGTCATCGGGCCGGTGGTGTCCTGAGAACCGACGGAGGTCATCTTCGGTTCGCAGTATTCGCCAGGGCGAATACCGGCGACGCCGCAGGCGCGGCCGACCATTTTCTGCGCCAGCGAGAAGCCTTTGCTGCTCGCGGCAACCGGTTTGGCGATACGGAACACGTCGCTGTGCGGCAGGCCCAGCGCTTCGCGCGCCTTGGTGGTCAGGCCGCGGCCGATGATCAGTGGGATACGGCCGCCGGCGCGCACTTCATCCAGCAGCACGTCGGTTTTCAGCTCGAAGTTGGCGATCAGCGCGCCGGTTTCGTGGTTGCGCACTTCACCTTTGTACGGGTAAACGTCGATCACGTCGCCCATGTTCAGCTCGGACACGTCCACTTCGATCGGCAAGGCGCCGGCATCTTCCATGGTGTTGAAGAAGATAGGCGCAATCTTGCCGCCCAGCACCACGCCGCCGCCGCGCTTGTTCGGCACGTGCGGGATGTCGTCACCCATGAACCACAGCACCGAGTTGGTGGCGGATTTACGGGAGGATCCGGTGCCGACCACGTCGCCGACGTAGGCCAGCGGGAAGCCTTTCTTGTTCAGCAGCTCGATCTGTTTTATCGGGCCGACGCTGCCCGGCTGATCCGGCACGATGCCTTCACGTTCGTTTTTCAGCATCGCCAGCGCGTGCAGCGGGATATCCGGGCGCGACCAGGCGTCCGGCGCCGGAGACAGGTCATCGGTGTTGGTTTCGCCGGTCACTTTGAACACGGTGACGGTGATCTTTTCCGCCAGCTCCGGGCGCGACAGGTACCATTCAGCATCGGCCCAGGACTGCATGATCTGCTTGGCGTGCGCGTTGCCGGCTTTCGCCTTCTCTTCCACATCGTAGAAGTTGTCGAACATCAGCAGCGTGTGGGACAGCGCTTTGGCGGCGATAGGCGCCAGCTTTTCGTTGTCCAGGGCTTCGATCAGCGGATGAATGTTATAGCCGCCCTGCATGGTGCCTAACAGTTCAATGGCTTTCTCGGGGGTAACCAGGGGGGATGTCGCTTCGCCTTTGGCGATGGCCGCCAGGAAACCTGCTTTAACGTAGGCGGCTTCGTCGACGCCCGGTGGAACACGGTTAATCAGCAGGTCTAACAGGAATTCTTCTTCGCCTTTTGGCGGATTCTTCAGTAGTTCGACCAGCGCGGCCATTTGGGTGGCGTCTAGCGGCTTAGGGGCGATGCCCTCAGCAGCACGCTCGGCTACGTGCTTACGGTATTCTTCTAGCACGACGTTCTCCTCGCTCTCATTGTCATTTATTGTGCCTGGCGTATATGCAAACCGGGTTTATACCCTTGGGGTTTCACTCTGTGGCTAGGCGATCGGCCCGTAAAGGCCCCGAAACGGTGATTGGGGCAAACAAGCACGGTCAAACAGCGTTACAGCATGAAAGACTGATGGGTAGAGCGCACGGCGATATTGATGCCATCTATCCTGACGGGGCACTGCTGTCGATGTCCTGGACTGTAAGGTACAGTGCCCGGTTCCGCTCAGCCAGCATATCAGGATTTGAAACGGTTGTTAATTCGTTCACATAAAAGCAACATTAAATCTTTGCTGAATCGTTGAGCGCAGCGTAATCGGCTGCCGGACTAGCAGGGCATTATATCCATACAATTAAAATGGATATAAGCATAAGGATCGGAATTTGGCGCAGCGGCCACAAAAATACCGCTTGGTGCATCTGAGCAAAAAAAAACGGCCCCTTCTCAGGAGCCGCTTGTTAACCGGTCAAACCAACAGAATTACTTCTTCTTGGCTTTCGGGTTAGGCAGGTCGGTGATACTGCCTTCGTAGATTTCCGCCGCCAGGCCCACAGATTCGTGCAGGGTCGGGTGAGCGTGGATGGTCAGCGCGATGTCTTCCGCGTCGCAGCCCATCTCGATAGCCAGACCGATTTCACCCAGCAGTTCACCGCCGTTGGTGCCGACAATCGCGCCACCGATGATGCGGTGAGTTTCTTTGTCGAAGATCAGTTTGGTCATGCCGTCTGCACAGTCGGAAGCGATCGCACGGCCGGAAGCCGCCCACGGGAAGGTGGAGGTTTCGTAGCTGATGCCTTTCTCTTTCGCTTCTTTCTCGGTCAGACCCACCCATGCCACTTCCGGCTCGGTGTAAGCGATGGATGGGATCACTTTCGGATCGAAGTAGTGCTTCATGCCGGCGATAACTTCTGCGGCAACGTGGCCTTCGTGCACGCCTTTGTGCGCCAGCATCGGCTGACCGACGATGTCGCCGATAGCGAAGATGTGCGGCACGTTGGTACGCAGCTGTTTGTCGACGTTGATGAAGCCACGCTCGTCAACTTCAACACCGGCTTTGCCGGCATCCAGCAGTTTGCCGTTCGGCACGCGGCCGATCGCCACCAGCACCGCGTCGTAACGCTGTGGTTCTGCTGGCGCTTTTTTACCTTCCATCGTGACGTAGATGCCGTCTTCTTTGGCTTCTACCGCGGTCACTTTGGTTTCCAGCATCAGGTTGAACTGCTTGCTGATACGCTTGGTGAAGACTTTCACCACGTCTTTATCTGCCGCCGGGATAACCTGATCGAACATTTCAACGACGTCGATCTGTGAACCCAGTGCATGGTATACGGTGCCCATTTCCAGGCCGATGATGCCGCCGCCCATAACCAGCAGACGCTCTGGGACGGTTTTCAGCTCCAGCGCATCGGTGGAATCCCACACGCGTGGATCTTCATGAGGAATGAATGGCAGTTGGATCGGACGAGAACCTGCAGCGATGATGGCGTTGTCGAAGTTGATGGTGGTTGGGCCGTTTTCGCCTTCCACAACCAGGGTGTTAGCGCCGGTGAACTTGCCCAAGCCGTTGACCACTTTCACTTTACGGCCTTTCGCCATGCCAGCCAGACCGCCGGTCAGCTGAGTGATGACTTTTTCTTTCCAGACGCGCACTTTGTCGATGTCGGTTTTCGGCTCGCCGAAAACGATGCCGTGTTCGGCCAGCGCTTTGGCTTCTTCGATCACTTTGGCAACGTGCAGCAGTGCTTTGGAAGGGATACATCCCACGTTCAGGCAAACCCCGCCCAGAGTGGAATAACGTTCAACCAGAACGGTTTCAAGACCTAAGTCAGCGCAACGAAAGGCTGCAGAGTAACCTGCCGGGCCCGCCCCAAGTACCACGACCTGAGTTTTAATTTCAGTACTCATCATGACCTCTTAATTGATTGTCCGGCGGGTCAGACGTCATTTTTATTGCTAATCGATCTCATAACGCCCTTCATCCACCGGGACGCTTACACCGCGAGCAGTTTACAGAATTGTTAATAATCTGCAAAGCGTGTTCGAGTGACCCGTGTCTCAACAATTTTGTCGAGTTGTGCAAAATCCGACAAAACTGCTACAGAATCATCAGGGGCGCAGCATGCTGCGCCCCTTTTGCATTACATCACCAGACGGCGAATGTCGGACAACATGTTGTTGATGATGGTGATGAAGCGCGCACCATCGGCACCGTCGATAACGCGGTGGTCGAAGGACAGCGACATCGGCATCATCAGGCGCGGCATGAACTCTTTACCGTTCCAGACCGGCTCCATCGCAGACTTGGAGACGCCCAGGATAGCCACTTCCGGCGCGTTGACGATCGGCGCGAAGTGAGTCGTCCCGATGCCGCCCAGGCTGGAGATGGTGAAGCAGCCGCCCTGCATCTCGCCCGCGGTCAGCTTGCCGTCGCGCGCTTTCTTGGAGATGGCCATCAGTTCGCGAGACAGCTCGGTGATGCTCTTCTTGTTCACGTCCTTGAACACCGGAACCACCAGGCCGTTCGGGGTATCTACCGCCACGCCGATGTTGATGTATTTCTTCAGCGTCAGCTTCTGGCCATCTTCGGACAGCGAGCTGTTGAAGCGCGGCATCTGCTCCAGAGCGGCAGCAACGGCTTTCATGATGAACACGACAGGCGTGAACTTCACGTCCAGCTTGCGCTTGGCCGCTTCTTCGTTCTGCTGCTTGCGGAACGCTTCCAGATCGGTGATGTCGGTTTTGTCGAAGTGAGTCACGTGCGGGATCATCACCCAGTTGCGGCTCAGGTTCGCGCCAGAGATCTTCTGGATGCGGCCCATTTCGACTTCTTCGATCTCGCCGAACTTGCTGAAGTCCACTTTCGGCCATGGCAGCATGCCTGGCAGACCGCCGCCGGCAGCAGCCGGGGCCGCTTCAGCGCGTTTCACCGCGTCTTTCACGTAAGTCTGAACGTCTTCGCGCAGGATGCGGCCTTTACGACCGGTACCTTTCACTTTCGCCAGGTTAACGCCGAATTCACGCGCCAGACGACGAATGACCGGGGTCGCGTGCACGTATGCCGCGTTCTCGGCGAACTCGCCTTTGTCGTCAGCTTTCGCAGCCGGAGCGGCGGCTTTAGCGGCGGCCGGGGGGGGGGGGGGGGGGGAGGAGGG
>NZ_JBJNLL010000011.1:0-105111 GCF_052169095.1 Serratia sp. CY33802 | reverse complement strand
GCGGCAATAGCGCGGTGGTCCCACCTGACCCCATGCCGAACTCAGAAGTGAAACGCCGTAGCGCCGATGGTAGTGTGGGGTCTCCCCATGCGAGAGTAGGACACTGCCAGGCATCAAATTAAGCGTGCTGATATGGCTCAGTTGGTAGAGCGCACCCTTGGTAAGGGTGAGGTCCCCAGTTCGACTCTGGGTATCAGCACCACTTTATTTAAAGTGGGTTTAGAAGTTCGGCAGAAAAAAAGAATTTGCTTGGCGGCAATAGCGCGGTGGTCCCACCTGACCCCATGCCGAACTCAGAAGTGAAACGCCGTAGCGCCGATGGTAGTGTGGGGTCTCCCCATGCGAGAGTAGGACACTGCCAAGCACCAAATAAGCCAAGAGGCCATCCGAAAGGATGGCCTTTTTGCTTTCAGTACCTCTCATCCTCCCTGCCAAAGATCCTGACGCAGTTCGCGCAATGAAACATTTTCACCTTTCCGCTGAATGCTCGACAGCGACGGAAAAAAACGCTATCTTCGGGCATCTAGAAGTCTAAACGTATAAATGGATGTGTGAGGGTTAAGCAATGCCGATTCGTGTTCCTGATGAGTTACCTGCGGTCAATTTCTTGCGCGGTGAGAATGTCTTCGTGATGACATCCTCGCGGGCAAAAACACAGGAAATCAGGCCGCTGAAAGTGCTGATCCTTAACCTGATGCCAAAGAAGATCGAAACGGAAAACCAGTTTCTGCGCCTGCTTTCCAACTCGCCGCTGCAGATTGATATCCAGCTGCTGCGCATCGACAGCCGCGAATCGAAGAATACGCCGGCCGAGCATCTGAATAACTTCTACTGCGACTTCGAGGATATTCAGAATGAGAACTTCGATGGTTTGATCGTCACTGGCGCGCCGCTGGGGCTGGTCGATTTCTGCGATGTTGCCTACTGGCCGCAGATCGAACGGGTGATCGACTGGGCTAAGAACCACGTTACCTCCACGCTGTTCGTGTGCTGGGCGGTACAGGCGGCGTTGAATATTCTGTACGGCATTCCCAAGATGACGCGCGAGGTGAAGCTCTCCGGGGTTTATCCGCACCAAACGCTACAGCAGCATGCGTTGCTGACGCGCGGCTTCGACGAAAGCTTCCTGGCGCCGCATTCACGCTATGCCGATTTCCCGACCGAGGTGATTCGCCAATATACCGACCTGGACATCCTGGCCGAATCCGAGCAGGCCGGCGCCTACCTGTTCGCCAGCAGGGATAAGCGCCTGGCGTTCGTCACCGGCCATCCGGAATACGATACGTTGACCCTGGCAGGAGAGTATTGTCGCGACAACGAAGCTGGCCTCGATCCTGCCGTACCGCTCAACTATTTCCCCGATGACAACCCCGCACTGACACCGAAAGCCACCTGGCGCAGCCATGGCCACCTGCTGTTTTCCAATTGGCTCAACTATTACGTCTACCAGATCACGCCTTACGATCTGCGCCATATGAATCCGACGCTCGACTGATCTTTTCTGCCTGCCGGCGGCTGAATCGAGGCCGCCGCACTGCTCATCCTCTGCCCGATCCTCTTTTTACCCGTCAATTTTCCTAAAAAACCATTGCCTAACAAAGCGTTAGTCCGTCTTTGCAATTCTATTGGAACCGATTTCCTTACCTGTTGACCGTGTTATTTACCCTAACTAATTGATAATAAAGTGTTAATAAAATATTTAATAATAAAATGGAAATGGTTTTTGATTTTTATTTTTTGTTGAGTATTCTTAGAGCTATCGGGATGAGATCTGACCAGTTGAGGATCGTTTCATCCGCCCTGATCCACAGTGATTTCTGATGAAAATGCGCCGGTCGCGCGGGCGCAACGATGGGAAGGAGCAAGGTCATGACGCAACAGATAGCAGGCACGGAATTAAGGTTTACTCAGGGTTTCGCCGCAGCGGAGCGCCAGGTGTTAACGGATGAAGCGGTTGAATTCCTGGCGGACCTGGTGGGGAAATTCACGCCGCGGCGCAACGAGCTGCTGGCGGCGCGTGTCCGCTGGCAACAAAATATCGATCGCGGTGAACTGCCGGGATTTATTTCGGAAACCGCTTCCATTCGTGAAGGTGACTGGCAAATCCGCGGCATTCCGCAAGACCTGCGTGACCGCAGGGTCGAGATCACCGGGCCGGTCGAGCGCAAGATGGTGATCAATGCGCTGAACGCCAACGTAAAAGTGTTTATGGCGGACTTCGAAGACTCGCTGGCGCCAAGCTGGGACAAAGTCATTGACGGTCAAATCAACCTGCACGATGCGGTTAACGGCACCATCTCCTACACCAATGAAGCCGGCAAGATCTACCAGCTGAAACCGAATCCGGCGGTGTTGATCGCTCGCGTGCGCGGCTTGCACCTGCCGGAGAAACACGTCTTGTGGCGTGATGAAGCCATCCCCGGCGGCCTGTTCGATTTCGCGCTGTACTTCTACCACAACTATCGCCAGCTGTTGGCCAAGGGCAGCGGCCCGTATTTCTACCTGCCGAAAACCCAGTCCTGGGAGGAAGCGGCCTGGTGGAGCGATGTCTTCAGCTTTACCGAGGATCGTTTCGATCTGCCGCGCGGCACCATCAAGGCGACCGTGCTGATCGAAACCTTGCCGGCGGTGTTCCAGATGGACGAGATCCTGTATCACCTGCGCGATCACATCGTCGGTCTGAACTGCGGCCGTTGGGATTACATCTTCAGCTACATCAAAACGCTGAAGAACCACGGCGATCGCGTGCTGCCGGATCGTCAGTCGGTGACCATGGAAAAACCTTTCCTCAGCGCCTATTCGCGCCTGTTGATCAAAACCTGTCATAAGCGCGGCGCTTTCGCCATGGGCGGCATGGCGGCGTTTATCCCGAGCAAAGACGCCGAAAAAAACGCCTGGGTGCTGAACAAGGTACGGGCGGACAAAGAGCTGGAGGCCAACAATGGCCACGACGGCACCTGGGTGGCGCACCCGGGCTTGGCGGACACGGTGATGGAGGTGTTCGGCAACGCATTGGGCGATCGTCAAAACCAGCTGGACGTGCTGCGTGAGCAGGATGCGCCGATCAGCGCCGCACAGCTGCTGGAACCGTGCGACGGCGAACGCACCGAAGCAGGGATGCGCGCCAATATCCGCGTGGCGGTGCAGTACATTGAAGCCTGGATCTCCGGCAACGGCTGCGTGCCGATTTACGGTTTGATGGAGGATGCGGCGACGGCGGAGATCTCCCGCACGTCTATCTGGCAGTGGATCCACCACGAGAAGAGCCTGAACGACGGGCGCCCGGTCACCAAGGCGCTGTTCCGCCAGATGCTGCAAGAAGAGATGTTGGTGGTGCGTGAAGAAGTAGGGGAAGCGCGCTTTAACGCCGGCCGGTTCGAAGAGGCGGCGCGCCTGATGGAGCGCATCACCACGCAAGATGAATTAATCGATTTCCTGACGCTGCCCGGCTATGAGCTGCTGGCCTGAATTTTCCCAATCAACCCTACATGACTGAAAGGATAAAAATTATGTCTACCTCTCGCTCTCAACAGATCCAGCAGCTGGAACAGGAATGGAAATCGGCCCGTTGGGAAGGCATTACCCGCCCCTATAGCGCCGAAGACGTGATCAACCTGCGCGGTTCGGTCAACCCGGAATGCACCCTGGCGCAAAACGGCGCCGCCAAACTGTGGGCGTTGCTGAACGGCAAGGCGCGCAAAGGCTACGTGAACTGCCTGGGTGCGCTGACCGGCGGCCAGGCGCTGCAGCAGGCCAAAGCCGGCGTTGAGGCTATCTACCTGTCCGGCTGGCAGGTGGCGGCTGACGCCAACAGCGCGGCGGCCATGTACCCTGACCAGTCGCTGTATCCGGTGGACTCGGTGCCGAAGGTGGTCGAGCGCATCAACAACACCTTCCGCCGCGCCGATCAGATCCAATGGGCGAACCAGATTGAGCCGGGCAGCAAAGGCTACACCGATTACTTCCTGCCGATCGTCGCCGATGCGGAAGCCGGCTTCGGCGGCGTGTTGAACGCCTTTGAGCTGATGAAAGCGATGATTACCGCCGGCGCCGCCGGGGTGCACTTCGAAGATCAGCTGGCGGCGGTGAAGAAATGCGGCCATATGGGCGGCAAAGTGCTGGTGCCGACGCAAGAAGCGATCCAGAAACTGGTCGCCGCGCGCCTGGCGGCCGACGTGCTCGGCGTGCCGACGCTGGTGATAGCCCGTACCGACGCCGATGCGGCCGACCTGCTGACCTCTGACTGCGATCCGTATGACAGCGCCTTCGTCACTGGCGAGCGTACGGCGGAAGGCTTCTTCCGCACCCATGCCGGCGTCGAACAGGCGATTAGCCGCGGCCTGGCCTATGCCCCTTACGCCGATATGGTGTGGTGCGAAACCTCAACGCCGGATCTGGATGCCGCCCAGCGCTTCGCCGACGCCATCCACGCCAAATATCCAGGCAAGCTGTTGGCCTACAACTGCTCGCCATCGTTCAACTGGAAGAAGAACCTCGACGACCAGACCATCGCCCGCTTCCAGCAGGCGCTGTCGGACATGGGCTACAAGTATCAGTTCATCACGCTGGCGGGCATCCACAGCATGTGGTTCAACATGTTCGACCTGGCGCACGCCTATGCGCAGGGCGAGGGGATGAAACACTACGTCGAGAAGGTGCAGCAGGCGGAGTTCGCCGCGGTGGATCGCGGTTACACCTTCGCGTCGCACCAGCAGGAGGTGGGTACCGGCTACTTCGACAAGGTCACCACCGTCATTCAGGGCGGCGCCTCTTCGGTCACCGCGCTGACCGGTTCGACGGAAGAACAGCAGTTCTGATGCGGCAAGCTTGAAGACGTTTCACCCGGAGCCTGCATGCGCAGGCTTCTTTTTCTGGCGGGGGTAAGGATGGCGGCAAAACTGGAGTTGTTGATCGCACAGACGATCCTGCAGGGCTTCGATGCGCAGTACGGCCGCTTTCTGGAAGTGACCGCCGGCGCGCAGCAGCGCTTCGAGCAGGCGGACTGGCCGGCGGTGCAGCAGGCGATGAAAAAGCGCATCCATCTGTATGACCATCACGTCGGCCTGGTGGTGGAGCAGCTCAAATGCATCACCGGGCAGAAATACTTCGATGCCGACTTCCCCAGCCGGGTTAAAGCGGTTTATATCGACCTGCTGCCGGACTATCCGCGTTTCGAGATCGCCGAAAGCTTCTTTAACTCGGTCTATTGCCGGCTGTTCAAGCACCGCGATCTGACGCCGGACAAGCTGTTCGTCTTCAGTTCGCAGCCGGAACGGCGCTTTCGCGACATACCGCGTCCGCTGGCGCGCGATTTTACCCCCAATGGCGATCTGCCGGCGATGCTGCGCAGCGTGCTGAGCGATCTGCCGCTGCGGCTGCCATGGGAGGACTTGGCGCGCGATATTCGCGACATCACTCAGGCGCTGCAACGCGCCTTCAGCCCACAGCAACTGACGGGGGCGACCTTCCAGATAGCCAACGAACTGTTCTATCGCAACAAGGCCGCCTGGCTGGTCGGCAAGTTGCGCCTGGCCGACGGCGTTTACCCGTTCCTGTTGCCGATTCACCACAGCGAGTCGGGCGCGCTGTTTATCGATGCCTGCCTGACCGGAAAGGCCGAGGCCAGCATTGTCTTCGGTTTCGCCCGCTCTTATTTCATGGTCTACGCGCCGCTGCCGGCGGCGATGGTGGAGTGGCTGCGCGAGATCCTGCCGGGCAAAACCACCGCCGAGCTGTACATGGCGATCGGCTGCCAGAAGCACGGTAAAACCGAATGCTATCGCGAATACCTGACCTTTATGGCGCAGTCGCAGGAGCAATTTATCATCGCGCCGGGGGTGAAGGGCATGGTGATGCTGGTGTTCACCCTGCCGTCCTTCGATCGGGTGTTTAAAGTGATCAAAGACGAATTCGCCCCGCAAAAAGAGGTGACGCAGGCGCAGGTGATGGCTTGCTATCAGCTGGTGAAAGAGCACGATCGCGTCGGGCGCATGGCGGATACCCAGGAGTACGAGAATTTCGTCGTCGACAAGGCGCGTCTCAGCCCTGAGTTGTTGGCGGAGCTTCGGCGCGAAGTGCCGGACAAGCTGGAAGATCTCGGCGATCGCATCGTGATCAAACACCTGTATATGGAACGGCGCATGACGCCGCTGAACCTGTATCTGGAGCAGGCCAACGACCAGCAAATGCGCGATGCGATTGAAGAGTACGGCAACGCGATCAAGCAGTTGGCCGCCGCCAATATTTTCCCCGGCGATATGCTGTTCAAGAACTTCGGCGTGACGCGCCACGGGCGGGTGGTGTTCTACGACTACGACGAAATTTGCTACATGACCGAGGTCAACTTCCGCGACATTCCGCCGCCGCGTTATCCGGAGGACGAGCTGGCCAGCGAGCCGTGGTACAGCATCGCGCCCAACGATGTGTTCCCGGAAGAGTTCCGCCACTTCCTGTGCGGCGATCGGCGCATTCGGCAGGTGTTTGAAGAGTTGCACAGCGATCTGTTTACCGCGGAGTATTGGCGCGGGTTGCAGCAGCGCATCCGCGAAGGGCATGTGGAAGACGTATTTGCTTATCGCAAGAAGCAGCGGTTCAGCCAGCGCAGCGGGGCGGCGCTGCCGGCCGCCACCGCTGCGATGTAAATCAGGCCTGGGCGCCCGCGACGGCGGCGCGCGCCAGTTCGGTAATACGCGCGTAGTCGCCGCTTTCGAGTGCGTCCGCCGGCACCAGCCAGGAGCCGCCGATGCACAGCACGCTTTTCAGCGCCAGATAGCTGCGGTAATTGTCCGGCGAGATGCCGCCGGTCGGGCAGAAACGCACCTGCGGGAACGGGCCGCCGATCGCCTGCAGCGCTTTTACGCCGCCGTTGGCTTCCGCCGGGAAGAATTTAAATTCGCGCAGGCCGTAATCCATGCCCTGCATCAGCTCGGAAACGGTGCTGATGCCCGGTATAAGGGGAATGGAACCGGCGGTGGCGGCTTTGAGCAGCTCGTCGGTCAGCCCTGGGCTGATGGCGAACTGCGCGCCGGCCTCGGTCACTTCCCGCAGCTGCTGCGGATTGATCACCGTACCGGCGCCGATGATCGCTTCCGGCACCTCTTGGGCGATGGCGCGAATGGCGTCCATGGCACAGGCGGTGCGCAGCGTCACCTCCAGCACCCGTACGCCGCCGGCGACCAGCGCTTTCGCCAACGGCACCGCATGTTCCAGCTTGTTGATCACGATGACTGGCACCACCGGCCCCGCCGTCAGGATTTGCTCGGCGCTTGTTTTCCACTTGTTCATGCTGACGTTCTCCTCTGTGGCCGCCGCCTGGCGGCGATGCGGCCAGGCTATCGATTAAAATTTGATGCAGCAGGCGCCCTGCTCGGCGCCTGACAGCTGGCTGCGCAGCGCGCCGAACAGCTCGCGGCCGCAGCCGATGTGTTCGGCGCTCAGATCGGGTTGACAAGGCGTGCGCCGCGCCAACTCGTCGGCGTCGACCAGCACCTGCAGCTCGCCGCTGCGGCCGTTGACGCGGATCGGATCGCCGTCGCGCACTTTCGCCAGCAGGCCGCCGGTATAGGCTTCCGGGGTGACGTGAATGGCGGAAGGCACCTTGCCGGAGGCGCCGGACAGGCGGCCGTCGGTCACCAGCGCCACTTTGAAGCCGCGATCCATCAACACGCCCAGCGGCGGCATCAGCTTGTGCAGCTCCGGCATGCCGTTGGCCTGCGGCCCCTGGAAGCGCACCACCACCACGCAATCGCGATCCAGCTTGCCGGCTTCGAACGCCGGCACGATATCGTGCTGGCTGTCGAACACCACCGCCGGCGCTTCGATGATCTGGTTATCGGCGGGCACCGCCGAGGTTTTCATCACCGCGCGGCCCAGATTGCCGGCCATCACTTTGGTGCCGCCATGATGTTCGAACGGCTGGGCCACGCTGGCGATCACGCTGGCGTCGAGCGAGCCGGCCACGCCTTCGCGCCATACCAATTGGCCGTTGTCCAGCCACGGTTCCTGGGTGTAGCGGCGTAGACCGAAACCGGCCACGGTGTGCACGTCTTCGTGCAGCAGGCCGTGTTGCAGCAGCTCGCGCACCACCAGCGGCACGCCGCCGGCGGCCTGGAATTGGTTGATGTCGGCCGGGCCGTTCGGGTAGATGCGGCACAGCAGCGGCACCGCCTCCGACAGCTCCGAGAAATCGTCCCAAGTGATGATGATGCCCGCCGCCCGTGCCATCGCCACCAGATGCATGGTCAGATTGGTGGAGCCGCCGGTGGCCAGCAGCGAGACGATGCCGTTCACCACCACTTTCTCGTCCACCAGGCGGCCGATCGGCAGGTAGTTGCCGGCGGTATCGGTCAGTCGGGTCACCTGGCGCGCGGCGGCGTCGTTCAGCGCGTCGCGCAGCGGCGTGTCAGGATGGACGAAGGAGGCGCCCGGCAGATGCAGACCCATCACTTCCATCACCATCTGGTTGGTGTTGGCGGTGCCATAGAAGGTGCAGGTGCCGATGCCGTGATAAGAGGCCGCCTCGGCCTCCAGCAGCGCCAAACGGTCGGCCTTGCCCTCGGCGTACAGCTGGCGCACGCGCACTTTTTCCTTGTTCGGCAGGCCGCTGCTCATCGGGCCGGCCGGCACAAACAGCGCGGGCAGGTGGCCGAAGGAGAGGGCGGCCATCACCAGCCCCGGCACGATCTTGTCGCAGATGCCGAGGAACAGCGCGCCGTCGAACATATTGTGCGACAGGCCGACGGCGGCCGACATGGCGATCACGTCGCGGCTCATCAGCGACAGCTCCATGCCGTCCTGCCCCTGCGTCACGCCGTCGCACATCGCCGGCACGCCGCCGGCCACCTGGCCCACGGCGCCGACCGCTTTCAGCGCCTGCTTCAGCCGCTGCGGGTAGTGTTCGTACGGCTGGTGGGCCGACAGCATGTCGTTATAGGCGGTGATGATGGCGATATCGCTGCGCACCATGTTTTTCAGCGACGCCTTGTCATCAGGCTGACAGGCGGCGAAGCCGTGGGCCAGGTTGCCGCAGGCGAGCTGCGCGCGGTGGACGGTTTGGGCGCGGGCCGCCTCGATACGCGCCAGATAGGCGGCGCGGCTGGCCTGGGAACGGTCGATGATGCGCTGTGTGACACGGGACAAGGTTGGATTAATCATGCCTTCCTCACATTGCTGTTGTTATAGTCGCCGCCTGTGGCGGTGCCCCCGGGGGTGATTTGCAGCCCTGGTGTGCAAGGCCGGGGGCGATTCAGGATTTAAAACATCGTGAATGCAATCATGCCGATGGCGCCGCCGACGCTGCCCAGAATGGTTTCCATCACCGTCCAGGTTTTCAGCGTTTGCAGTTCGTTGGCGCCGGTGAATTTGCCGAACAGCCAGAAACCGGCATCGTTGACGTGGCTCAGCACGATGGAGCCGCCGGCGATGCAGATGGCCAGCGCGGCCAACTGCCCGCCGTTCAGCCCGAGCTGGCTGGTGACCGGCAGCACCAGACCGACGGTGGTCAGGCAGGCGACGGTGGCCGAGCCCTGGATCACCCGCACCATGGCGGACAGCGCAAAAGCGGCCACGGCGATCGGCAGGCCGGCGCCGATCATGGCGTCACCCAGCGCCGGCCCTACACCGGAATCCACCAGGATCTGCTTGAACACCCCGCCGGCGCCGGTCATCAGTAGGATGATCCCGGCCGGCTGCACCGCGGCGGAGCAGATGGCCAGGGTCTGTTCGTTGCTCATGCCGCGCGGTTTCGCCAGACCGTAAATCACGATCAGGCAGGCCAGCAGAATGGCGGTGAACGGGTGGCCGATAAACTCCAGCCACTGCTGCAGCTGCGAGCCGGGAGTGACCAGCCGCGCGCCGATAGTCTTCATGCCGACCAGTACCAGCGGGCACAGCACCAGCGCCAGGCTGAAGCCGAACGACGGCAGATTGCCCTTGGTCAGCGTCGGCTCATTCTCTTCCGGCGGCATCGGCCAGTTGACGAAGCGGCTGATAAAGCTGCCGTACAGCGGGCCGGCGATCAGCATGCCGATCACGGCCGCCACCAGGCCGATGGCGATCATCCAGCCGAAATCGGCCTTCATCTGCGATGCCAGCAGCATCGGCACCGGCCCCGGCAGCAGGAAGGAGGCGGCAGCGGCCACACCGGCGAACAGCGGGATGGCCAGCTTGACGATATTGCCGTCGGTGCGGCGCGCCACGGCGAACACGATGCCGATCAGCAGCACCACCGCCACGTCGAAGAACAGCGGCAGCGCGCAGATCAGGCCGGCGATGCCGAGCGCGTAGTGCGCCTTGCTTTGTCCGAATCGTTTCAGCAATTGCGCCGCAATTTGATCGAGCGCGCCGACCTCATGCAGGATCTTGCCGAACATCGCCCCGAGCGCTACCACGATCGCCAGGAAGCCCAGCGTGTCGCCCATGCCTTTTTGCATGGTGTCGGCGATGTGTTCCAGCGGCATGCCGGAGAAAATGCCGGCGGCGATGGACACCAGCATCAGCGCGACGAAGGCGTGCATGCGCGCCTTCATCACCAGGAATAACAGCAGTAAAACCGAGCCGACTGCGGTACCGACCAGCGTTACGGTACTCACGCGCACACGTCCTGCGGCAGGAAGCTCTGGATATGGCGTACGGTATCGGCGATCACCGCGTCCAGCGGCTGATTGATGTCGATCGCCATCACGTCGTTCTCGTCGGCGCCCGGTTGCTCCAGCGCGGCGAACTGGGTGACCAGCATCTGCGGCTTGAAGAAGTGGCCGTTGCGCGCCGCCAGGCGGGATTCGATCACCGGGAACTCACCGTGCAGATAGATGAATGACAGGTTGCCGTTGCCGGCGCGCAGGCGGTCGCGATACTGCTTTTTCAACGCCGAACAGACGATGATCGACACGTTGTTGGTGCGCTGCATGGCGAAGGCGGCGTCGTTGAGCGCGGCCAGCCACGGCGCGCGATCGTCGTCGTTCAACGCCTCGCCGGCGGCCATCTTCAGGATGTTGCTGCGCGGGTGCAGGAAGTCGCCGTCGAGGAAGCCGGCGGAGAGTTGGCGGGCCGCGGCGGCGGCGACGGCGGACTTGCCGCTGCCGGAAACGCCCATAACGACGTAAATGCGATTTTGATTGTTGGTCATGGTTTGGCTCCAAAACACCGGGTGACGTTACCTTCGTTCAGTCTGATTGTTACCGGTAACATGTTATCGGTAACATTGTCGAAGGAAGTTTGAGCGGTTGCAATGGGCTTTCGCCGTGAGGATCGTTAACTGTGATCGGCTTCAAGCTTTTTGCCTGTGCGCTAAACAGGATGCCGACAGCCTGTTACATGCTGACAACAGAGCATAGCAGGGGAGCAGGGGCGCGCTGGGGCGCCCCTCGGATGGGCTGGATCAGCGCACGCCGCCGTAGGCCAGGCTGATCTCTTTCGCCGCGTGGATCACCAGCGCGCCCAGCTCGATCACGCGATCGTCGGTGATGCGCGACACCGGGCCGGAGATGGAAATGGCGGCGAAGGCTTCGCGGTGCTCGTCGAAGATGCAGGCCGCCACGCAGCGCAGGCCGAGCGCGTGCTCTTCGTCGTCAAAGGAGAAGCCCTGTTTGCGGATCTGCGCCAGCCCCTCTTTCAGGTTGTGTGGCGTCAGGGTATGCGGCGTGTAGGTGTGCATGCCTTTCTTGTGCAGCAGTTTGGTCACCTGATCGTCCGGCAGGGTGGCGAGGAACGCTTTGCCGGCGCCGGAGGCGTGCATCGGCAGTTTGCCGCCGATCGGCGCCGACATGCGCATCAGCGCCGTGCACTGCACCTGATCGATGATGATCGCCTGGTACTCGCTGGTATCCAGCACCGCCAGGTTGACGGTTTCGCCGGACTCCTCCATCAGGCGGCGCAGAGTCGGATGCACCATCGCCAGCAGGTTGCGGCTTTGCAGGAAGCTGCTGCCGACCACAAAGGCGTGCGAGCCGATGGTCCACAGGCCGAGATCGCCGACCTGGCGCACGAATCCCTGCTGCTGCATGGTGGTGAGCAGGCGATGAGTGGTGGAATTCGGCAGGCCGGCCTGCTGGGCCAGATCGGTCAGCGCCACGTTGCCCTGGGCTTCCGAAATGTATTCCAACAGTTTCAGGCCACGGGTCAACGATTGTACCTGACCGGTCGCCGCACTGGCGGCGGGGGCTGCTGCGCGGGGCTTCTTGCCGCGCTTGGCGGGAGCAGGGGTGGCCATGGGTGAGATTCCTTTTTCCGTATGATGGAATTCATTTTCGTTTTTTGTCGATGAATTGCAAGCCGCCGTCAGCTCATCGGAGGTGTTGACGCACAACCTGAAAAACTCTCAATTGTCGCCTGGCCCTTTGTCCTTACAAGCTGTGCTAGGATGACTCGTTGGTTTTTGCGGCAGTTGAGCAATGGGCTGGATGGCAATGGAAGGGGTTACAGTGACGAATCGAGTAGAACAACTGCGCCGCCAGTTAGCGCAGCGCATTTTAGTGTTGGACGGCGGCATGGGCACCATGATCCAGAGCTATCGCCTGGACGAGCGCGATTTTCGCGGTGAGCGTTTCGCCGACTGGCGCAGCGATCTGAAAGGCAATAACGATCTGCTGGTGCTGACCAAGCCGGAAGTGATCACCGCCATTCATTACGCCTATCTTGAGGCGGGCGCCGATATCCTTGAGACCAATACCTTCAACTCCACCTCCATCGCCATGGCCGACTACCACATGGAGTCGCTGTCCGCCGAGATTAACTATCAGGCCGCCTGTCTGGCGCGCGCCTGCGCCGACGAATGGACGGCGCGCACGCCGGAAAAACCGCGCTACGTCGCCGGGGTGTTGGGGCCGACCAACCGCACTGCGTCCATCTCGCCGAACGTCAACGATCCGGCGTTCCGCAACATCTCGTTCGATGAACTGGTGGCGGCTTACCGCGAATCGACTCGCGCGCTGGTGGAAGGCGGCGTCGATCTGATCATGATCGAAACCATCTTCGACACCCTGAACGCCAAGGCCGCCGCTTTTGCGGTGGAAACCGAATTCGAAGCGCTGGGGGTGGAACTGCCGATCATGATTTCCGGCACCATCACCGACGCCTCCGGCCGCACCCTGTCCGGCCAGACCACCGAAGCGTTTTACAATTCGCTGCGCCACGTCAAGCCGCTGACCTTCGGCCTGAACTGCGCCCTGGGCCCGGACGAGCTGCGCCAGTACGTCGCCGAGCTGGCGCGCATCTCGGAGACCTACGTCACCGCGCACCCGAACGCCGGTTTGCCGAATGCCTTCGGCGAATACGATCTGGATGCGGCCGAGATGGCGCGCCAGGTCGGGGAGTGGGCGCAGGCCGGCTTTCTCAATATCATCGGCGGATGCTGCGGCACCACGCCGGAACATATCGCCGCGATGGCCAAGGCGGTCGAGGGCGTGCCGCCGCGCCGGCTGCCGGAGCTCCCGGTCGCCTGCCGCCTGGCCGGTCTGGAGCCGCTGACCATCGACGCCAACACCCTGTTCGTCAACGTCGGCGAGCGCACCAACGTCACCGGTTCGGCGCGCTTCAAGCGCCTGATCAAAGAAGAGAAATACAACGAGGCGCTCGACGTGGCGCGTCAGCAGGTCGAGAGCGGCGCGCAGATCATCGACATCAACATGGACGAGGGGATGCTCGACGCCGAAGCGGCGATGGTGCGCTTCCTCAACCTGATCGCCGGCGAGCCGGATATCGCTCGGGTGCCGATCATGATCGACTCCTCCAAGTGGTCCGTTATCGAGAAAGGCCTGAAGTGCATTCAGGGCAAGGGCATCGTCAACTCGATCTCGATGAAGGAGGGCGAAGAAGCCTTTATCCATCACGCCAAACTGGTGCGCCGCTACGGCGCCGCGGTGGTGGTGATGGCGTTCGACGAAGTGGGCCAGGCGGACACCCGCGAGCGCAAGTTCGAGATCTGTCGCCGCGCCTATAAAATTTTGACCGAACGCGTCGGTTTCCCGCCGGAAGACATCATTTTCGACCCGAACATCTTCGCCGTCGCCACCGGCATCGAAGAGCACAACAACTACGCCGTCGACTTTATCGAAGCCTGCGCCGACATCAAAACCCACCTGCCGCACGCGATGATCTCCGGCGGGGTGTCCAACGTGTCGTTCTCGTTCCGCGGCAACGATCCGGTGCGTGAAGCGATCCATGCGGTGTTCCTGTATCACGCCATTCGCAACGGCATGGACATGGGCATCGTCAACGCCGGGCAGTTGGCGATTTACGACGATCTGCCTACTGAGCTGCGCGAGGCGGTAGAAGACGTGATCCTCAACCGCCGCGAGGACGGCACCGAACGCCTGCTGGAGCTGGCGGAAAAGTACCGCGGCAGCAAAGACGGCGAAGCGGCGGTGCAGCAGGCGGAGTGGCGCGGCTGGCCGGTGGAGAAGCGGCTGGAATACTCGCTGGTGAAGGGTATCACCGAGTTTATCGAGCTGGACACCGAAGAAGCGCGGCAGCAGGCCGAACGCCCAATCGAAGTGATCGAAGGGCCGCTGATGGCCGGGATGAACGTGGTCGGCGATCTGTTTGGCGAGGGCAAGATGTTCCTGCCGCAGGTGGTGAAATCCGCCCGCGTGATGAAGCAGGCGGTGGCCTACCTGGAACCGTACATCGAGGCCAGCAAGCAGCAAGGCACCTCCGCGGGGAAAATCCTGTTGGCGACGGTGAAGGGCGACGTGCACGACATCGGCAAGAATATCGTCGGCGTGGTGCTGCAGTGCAACAATTATGAAATCGTCGATCTTGGCGTGATGGTACCGACGGAGAAAATCCTGCGCACCGCGCGCGAGGAGAACGTCGACATCATCGGCCTGTCGGGGCTGATCACGCCGTCGCTCGACGAGATGGTCAACGTGGCCAAAGAGATGGAGCGCCAGGGCTTTACGCTGCCGCTGCTGATCGGCGGCGCCACCACCTCCAAGGCGCACACCGCGGTGAAAATCGAGCAGAACTACAGCGGCCCGACCACCTACGTGCAGAACGCCTCGCGCACCGTGGGCGTGGTGTCGGCACTGCTGTCCGCCACCCAGCGCGACGAGTTTGTGGCGCGCACCCGCAAAGAATATGAAACGGTGCGCATTCAGCACGCGCGCAAAAAACCGCGCACGCCGCCGGTCGATTTGCAGAAGGCGCGCGCCAACGCCATGGCGCTGGACTGGGCCGATTATCAGCCGCCGGCGCCGCGGCAGCTCGGCGTGTTTCCGGTGGCGGCCGGCATCGAGACGCTGCGCCACTACATCGACTGGACGCCGTTCTTCATGACCTGGTCGCTGGCGGGCAAATACCCGCGCATCCTGGAGGATGAGGTGGTGGGGGAAGAGGCCAAGCGCCTGTTCCACGACGCCAATCAGATGCTGGATCGGCTGGCCGCCGAGCGCAGCCTCAACCCGCGTGGCGTTTACGGCCTGTTCCCGGCCAACCGCGTCGGCGACGACGTGGAAGTGTACCGCGACGAACGGCGCGGCGAGGTGCTGGCGGTGAGCCGCCATCTGCGTCAGCAGACGGAAAAAACCGACTTCCCGAACTACTGCCTGGCGGACTTCGTGGCGCCGAAAAGCAGCGGCAAGGCCGACTACTTCGGCGCCTTCGCGGTGACCGGCGGGCTGGAGGAAGACGCGCTGGCGGCGGCGTACGACGCGCAGCACGACGATTACAACAAAATCATGGTCAAGGCGTTGGCGGATCGTTTGGCGGAGGCCTTCGCCGAATACCTGCATGAGCAGGTGCGCAAGTTGCACTGGGGCTATGCCGCCGACGAGAGCCTGAGCAACGAGGAACTGATCCGCGAGAACTATCAGGGCATCCGGCCGGCGCCGGGCTACCCGGCCTGCCCGGAGCACACCGAAAAAGCGACCATCTGGCAGCTGCTGGACGTCAACCGCCACACCGGCATGGAACTGACGGAGTCCTTCGCTATGTGGCCGGGAGCGGCGGTATCCGGCTGGTACTTCAGCCATCCTGAGAGCAAGTACTTCGCGGTGGCGCAGATCCAGCGCGATCAGGTGGAAGACTACGCGGCGCGTAAAGGGATGAGCGTGAGCGAGGTCGAGCGCTGGCTGGCGCCAAACCTCGGCTACGACGCCGACTGACTTTCCTCTTCAAGGGCGCAGCGATGCGCCCTTGTCATTTACAGCGCTTCCACGTCGATGTGCAGCGCGTCGTAACGCCAATATTCCAGGTCGCAATCGATCACTCTGTCGTGCTGATCGCGATTCACCCGCGTAATGAACAGCGCCGGGCTGCCGTAGGTCACCTTCAGCATGGCGGCGGCCTGCTGCGGCAGCAGGGTGGGCAGCATGTCGAAACGCACCCGCCCGTAGTGAATGCCGTAGCGCGCGGCGTACAGCGCGGTCAGCGACTGGGTCAGATCTTCGTCCAGAATGCCGGGGAAATAGGCCGGATTGAGGTAGTGCTCGCAGTACAGCACCGCACGTCCGTCGATGTAGCGCAGCCGACGAATGCGATAGGCCTCGGCGCCGGGGGGCAGCGCCAGGCGGCCGGCCAGCGGCGCGTCGAGCGTGACGACCGCGCTGTCGATCGCTTCGGTATGGGCGGCGCGCCCCTGCTGCTGCGCCATGGCGTGAAAATGGCTGCGCTGCAGCGGGTTGTAGATCAAACGTGGAGGCGAGATGAACCAGCCGCGCCGCACCTGGCGGTAGATGACGCCCTGCGCCTCCAACTGGCCGAGCGCCTCCTGCAAGGTAATGCGGGTGGTGGCGAACTGTTCGCTCAGGGCGCGTTCGGAGGGCAGCTTGCCGCCCACGGCGAACTCGCCGGCGGTAATGCGGGCGCTCAGCGTTTGGCAGATGGTGGCGACGGTCGTCGGTGCTTCACTCATACAGCGGGTGTCCCGTTTCAGTGCGTTTGGCCTTCCTTAAGGTAGACCAGCGTCGCGTTTTCGCCGTTGCAACGGGTGATAAAACTGTCGCTTTTTTAAGCTGACATATAATTATCACATTCGTCCGTTAGATTGGTTTGGTCCTTGCTGGACTAGTCCAGCCATCCCCACACTACCACCTGGAGCATCAGTTATGAAACGTTTGTGCGCTTCTGTGTTAACCAGTGCCATCGTGTTATCCAGCCAGATGAGCTGGGCCGCGGATACCGATCTGGCGGCGCTGGAGCAGGCCGCGAAGAAAGAAGGCGAAGTCAACAGCGTCGGCATGCCGGACAGCTGGGCCAACTGGAAAGGCACCTGGCAAGATCTGTTGAGCAAGTACGGCCTGAAGCATGTCGATACCGACATGAGCTCCGCGCAGGAGATCGCCAAATTCGATGCGGAAAAGAACAACGCTACGGCGGACATCGGTGACGTCGGCGCGGCCTTTGGCCCGGTGGCGGTGCAGAAGGGCGTAACGCAGCCCTACAAACCCTCTACCTGGGATCAGGTGCCGGACTGGGCGAAAGACAAAGACGGGCACTGGGCGCTGGCTTACACCGGCACCATCGCCTTTATCATCAATAAACAGCAGGTGAAAGACATCCCGCACAGCTGGGCCGATCTGCTCAAGGGCAGCTATCAGGTCACCATCGGCGACGTCGGCACCGCGTCGCAGGCGGCCAGCGGCGTGCTGGCCGCCACCTACGCCATGGGCGGCAACGAGAAAAACCTCAAGCCGGGCCTGGAATTCTTCGGCAAGCTGGCCAAGGCCGGCCGCCTGAGCCTGAGTAACCCGGTGATCGCATCGCTGGAGAAAGGGGAAGTGCAGGTTGGCGTGGTGTGGGACTTCAACGGCCTGAACTACCGCGATCAGATCGACAAAACCCGTTTTGAAGTGCTGATCCCGTCGGACGGCTCGATCACCTCCGGCTACACCACCATCATCAATAAATACGCCAAGCACCCGAACGCCGCCAAGCTGGCGCGCGAATACATCTTCTCCGACGCCGGCCAGATCAACCTGGCGCGCGGCTATGCCCGCCCGATCCGCGCCGAACATCTGACGCTGCCGGACGACGTCAAGGCCAAGCTGCTGCCGGCCGAGCAGTACAAGAATGCGCACCCGATCGCCGATCCGGCGGCCTGGGAACAGAGCGCCAAAGCGCTGCCGCGCCTGTGGCAGGAAAACGTCATTATGTTTATGCAGCAGTGAGTTAACGCACCATGAAAACGATCCTCGTGCTGCTGGACGGCCTCAACTACCGGGTGGCGCATGACGCCATGGGGTATCTGCAGGCCGAATGTGCGGCGGGACGCGGGCGGTTGTACCTGCTGGAGAGCGAGTTGCCCTCGCTCTCCCGGCCGCTGTATGAATGCATCCTCACCGGCGTCACGCCGGTGGAGAGCGGCGTGGTGCACAACCACGTCTCGCGCCTTTCTCATCAACAAAGCGTGTTTCATTACGCGCGCGCCGCCGGGCTGACCACCGCCGCCGCCGCGTATCATTGGTTCAGCGAATTGTATAACCGCACGCCGTTCGACGCCGCGCGCGACCGCCACACCGACGCTCCCGAGCTGCCGATTCAGCACGGCCATTTCTATTACGACGACGGCTATCCCGATAGCCATCTGTTCGACGACGCCGAAAGCCTGCGCCAGCGTCATCAGCCGGATTTCCTGCTGATCCACCCGATGAACATCGACGACGCCGGGCACCGCTTCGGCCTCTCTTCGCCGCAGTACCGCAACGCGGCGCGGCGCGCCGACGGCTCGCTGTCGCGCTACCTGCCCGAGTGGCTGGCGGCCGGTTATCAGGTGCTGGTCACCGCCGACCACGGCATGAACGACGATCGCAGCCACGGCGGGGTGTTGCCGGAAGAGCGCCAGGTGCCGCTGTTCGTGTTCGGCGCGGGCTTCAGCCTGGACGACGCCGATCCGCAGCAAACCGAGCTGTGCGGCACGATCTGCGATCTGCTGCAGGCGGCGCATGACAAGCCGCGCTGCCGGGCGCTGCTGGCGCAGGATGCGCGATGAACAGCAAAACCAAATGGATCGCCGCACTGTGCCTGCTGCCGTTTATCGTGCTGTTCGGCGCGTTTCAGATCGCCCCGCTGGTGTGGATCGCGGTTCACAGCTTTTTCAGCGAGAGCAGCGGCTGGGGATGGGGCAACTATGTCGATATCCTCACGTCGCCGTTCTACCTGCAGGCCTTTCAGTTCTCGCTGGAGATCTCGCTGTGGTCGAGCGTCTACGGCTTGCTGATTGCATTAGTGGGCAGTTACTCACTTCGCCAGCTCGGCCAGACCCGCTTTCATGACTTCGTGATGTCGTTCACCAACATGACCAGCAACTTCGCCGGGGTGCCGCTGGCGTTCGCCTTCGTCATTCTGTTGGGGTTGAACGGCTGCCTGACGCTGCTGCTGCGCAAATACGGTTTGATGGAGAGCTTCAACCTCTATTCGAAGAGCGGCCTGATCGTGCTGTATACCTACTTCCAGATCCCGTTGGGCGTGCTGTTGCTGTATCCGGCGTTCGATGCGCTGCGCGCCGATTGGCGTGAGTCGGCGGCGCTGCTCGGCGCCGGCCCCTGGCGCTACTGGCGGCATATCGGCCTGCCGGTGCTGGCGCCGGCGCTGATGGGCACCTTCGTCATCCTGCTGGCCAACGCGCTGGGCGCCTACGCCACGGTGTACGCGCTGACCACCGGCAACTTCAACGTGATCCCGATCCGCATCTCGGCGTTGGTGGCGGGGGACATCTCCCTCGATCCGAACCTGGCCAGCGCGCTGGCGATGCTGCTGGTGGTGATGATGGCGTTTATCACGGTAATCCACCAATGGATGCTGCGCAGGAGCTACCTCAATGCGCGCTCATAATCGGATGGAGAATGCTCATGTCGCGTGCTGAACGCCTCTATCACCGCACGGTGACCGGCCTGCTGCTGCTGATCCTGCTGCTGCCGCTGGCGGCGACGCTGATTTATGCGCTGGCCACCCAGTGGGGCGCCACCATTTTACCGGACGGTTTTACCCTGAAGTGGCTGACGGCGCTGTGGAGCGACCCGCGCTTTTTGCAGGCGCTGTGGCACTCGCTGCTGATCTGCTTCGGCACGCTGCTGCTGTCGGTGGTGGTGATCCTGCCGGCGATGTTTGTGATCGCTTACTACTTTCCCAAACTGGACGCGGTGATGAACGTGCTGATCCTGCTGCCGTTCGCCGTGCCGCCGGTGGTGTCGGCGGTGGGGCTGATGCAGCTGTTCGCCGCCGATCCGCTGCCGCTGCTCGGCACCCCCTGGATTTTGGTGGGCTGCTATTTCACCATCGCGCTGCCGTTTATCTACCGCGCCATCAGCAACAACATGCAGGCGATCAACCTGCGCGATCTGATGGACGCCGCGCACCTGCTCGGCGCCAGCACTTGGCAGGCGGCGCTGTGGGTGGTGCTGCCGAACCTGCGCAAGGGCGGAACAATTGCCGTGCTGCTGTCGTTCTCGTTCCTGATCGGCGAGTTCGTGTTCGCCAACCTGCTGGTAGGCAGCCAGTATGAAACGCTGCAGGTCTACCTGTTTAATATGCGCAACGGCAGCGGGCATTTCACCAGCGCGCTGGTCATCTCCTATTTCGCCGTGGTGCTGCTCGTCACCTGGCTGGCGAACTTGCTGAATAAAAACAAGGGCTAACCCGATGGCTTATCTCAACGTCACCCGCCTGAACAAACACTATGGCCAGACCCAGGTGTTTCAGGATATCGATTTCACCGCCGAAGAGGGGGAGTTCGTCACCCTGCTGGGGCCGAGCGGCTGCGGCAAATCGACGCTGCTGCGCTGCCTGGCCGGCCTGACCCCGGTCGACAGCGGGCAAATTTTATTGCAGGGCCAGGATCTGGTACCGCTGGCGCCGCAAAAGCGCGGCATCGGCATGGTGTTCCAAAGTTATGCGCTGTTCCCCAATATGACGGTGGAAGGCAACGTGGCATTCGGCCTGAAAATGCAGAAGCTGGCGGCCGGGCAGATCGGCCAGCGGGTGCAGGAGGTACTGGCGCTGGTGGAGCTGAGCGATCTGGCAAAGCGCTATCCGCATCAGCTGTCGGGCGGCCAGTGTCAGCGCGTGGCGCTGGCGCGATCGCTGGTCACTCGCCCGCGTCTGCTGCTGCTCGACGAACCGCTGTCGGCGCTGGATGCGCGTATTCGCAAACACCTGCGCGAGCAGATCCGGCGCATTCAGCGCGAGCTGAACCTGACGGCGATCTTCGTCACCCACGATCAGGAAGAGGCGCTGACCCTGTCGGATCGCATCGTGCTGATGAACAAGGGGCAGATCGTGCAGAGCGGCGACGCGGAAACCCTGTATACCCAGCCGGCGGACGCCTTCGCCGCCGGATTTATCGGCAACTATAACCTGTTGACCGCCGAACAGGCCGCCCAACTGACCGGGCGCAGCTATGCCGGCAAGGTGGCGATCCGCCCTGAGTCCATCGGCCTGTTACCGGCCGGGCAGGGGATCGGTGGGGTGATCCTGGGTCACAGTTTGCTCGGGAATGTGGTACGGTATCGGATTCAGGTTTGCGAGATAGAATTGCTGGTTGACGTGCTCAACCGTTCGGTGGCCGACCTGCGGCCCGACGGCGCGGAAATTGGGCTACACTTGGAACCTGTTGTATTGCGGGAAGTTGCATGACTTCGCAGCGCGGCGCCGGGGCCTTCCCGCCGCCGCATTAACCCTTCTCTTCTGCGGTCTGCCGCCCGCCCGCTGTCCTGCCAGACCTACGCCCGGCAGGCGGGACCGCGCACTGTACCCGTCATCCTTTGGCTCGCCTCTCTGCGTCGCGTGACAAGCATCGGGTATCAGCCTCCTTTGGCCGGGCGTTAATGGAGCGTATCTTCCGTGCTGACCCTTCTTCACCTGCTTTCGTCCGTGGCGCTGTTGGTGTGGGGTACCCACATCGTGCGCACCGGGATCATGCGGGTTTACGGCGCCAATCTGCGGCGCGTGTTGAGCGACAGCGTTGAGAAAAAGCCGCTGGCGTTCGTTTCCGGCATCGGCGTGACCGCGCTGGTGCAAAGCAGCAACGCCACCGCGCTGCTGGTGACCTCTTTCGTCGCGCAGGGGCTGGTGGGGCTGGCGCCTGCGCTGGTGATCATGCTGGGCGCCGACGTCGGCACCGCGCTGATGGCGCGCGTGCTGACCTTCGATCTTTCCTGGCTGTCGCCGCTGCTGATCCTGGTCGGCGTCTTCCTGTTCCTCAGCCGCAAGCAAATGCGGATCGGCCAGATCGGACGCGTCCTGATCGGCCTTGGGCTGATCGTGCTGGCGCTGGAGCTGATCGTCGCCGCCGCCACGCCGATCACCCAGGCGGCCGGGGTGAAAGTGCTGTTCTCGTCGCTGACCGGCGACGTGATGCTGGACGCCCTGACCGGCGCGCTGTTCGCCATCGTCAGCTATTCCAGCCTGGCGGCGGTGCTGCTGACCGCCACCCTGACCGCCACCGGCGTGATTTCTCTGAAGGTGGCGCTCTGTCTGGTGATCGGCGCCAACCTCGGCAGCGGCCTGCTGGCGATGATCAACGCCAGCGGGCAGAACGCCGCCGGGCGGCGCGTAGCGCTCGGCAGCCTGCTGTTCAAGCTGGTGGGCTGCATACTGGTGCTGCCGTTCGTCTCCTATCTGGCGGATTTGATGGCTCAGCTGCCGGGCGGCAGCGAAGAGCTGGTGATCTATTTCCACGTGTTCTACAACCTGATCCGCTGCCTGGTGATGATCCCACTGGCCGGGCCGATGGCGACGCTGTGCGAGCGGCTGATCGTCGACGAAGCGGCCGACGATCCGCGCATGCGGCCGCGCCATCTGGACGCCAGCGCGCTGGACACGCCGACGCTGGCGCTGGCCAATGCGGCGCGCGAAACGCTGCGCATGGGCGACGTGGTGGAACACATGATGATCCTGCAACGTGAAGTGCTGCACGGTAAGCAGGGGGTCGATAAAGAGGTGCGGCGCCTCGACGATGACGTCGACGTGCTGTACACCGCCATCAAGCTGTATCTGGCGCAGATCCAGAAGGAAGATCTGGGCGAGGAAGACTCGCGCCGCTGGGCGGAGATCATCGAAATGGCGCTCAACCTGGAACAGGCGGGCGACATCATCGAGCGCATGGCCGGCGACGTGGGCGCCAAGTCGCACGCCGCGCGCCGCGCCTTCTCGGCGGAAGGGTTGGCGGAGCTGGACGGGCTGCACGAACGGCTGATCGGCAACCTGCGCCTGGGGCTGTCGGTGTTCCTGTCCGGCGACGTCACCAGCGCCAAACGCCTGCGCCGTTCCAAGCACCGCTTCCGCATTCTGGATCGCCGCTACGCGCACGCGCACGTCGATCGTTTGCACCAGCAAAACGTGCAGAGCATCGAGACCAGTTCGTTGCATTTGGGATTGTTGGGGGACATGAAGCGCCTGAACTCGCTGTTCTGCGCGGTGGCTTACAACGTGTTGGATCAGGATGCCAAGGACGACGATCGCGACTGGGAAGACACCCCGAGCACGCTGTAAAAAAACGCCCCCGGTTTTAACCGGGGGCGTTGTGCAGGAAAGGCGCGTTATTTGCCGCTGAACACGCCGGCTTTGGCATCCGCCTGTTTTGTTGAGGCATGGCCGCTGACGAACGGCACGTTGCCGTCAACGCCCTGTTTCGCCGCACCGGCGGCCAGGCCGCCAACCGTGGCCGCCGCATCGACGCGGCCGCCGCCCTGATAGCGTTGGCCGTTGACGTCCTGCTGGCTGACCTGGCTACCGCCCAGTTCCACCTTGCCTTGCTGGCTGCGGATCTCGCCGCCGGTCAGTTGGGTTTGGCCGCCGACCTGCAGCGCCACGCCGTTCTTACCGGTGATCGCCGATTGCTCGCCGACCGCGTTGTTGTTCACCACGTCGGCATTGACCTTGAGGTGCCCCTGGCGACCGGCCGGACCGGTGATGCTGTCTTTCACCGCGCCGCCGACGGTGCGTGCGCCGCGATCCCACAGCGGGCCTTGCGGTTTTTCGCCGGTCGGCGTTGCCGGCAGCGTGACTTTGCCTTCGGCCTTGCTGAAGCTGACCGCGCCGGTGGTGTCCTGCTGCGGATCGAGGCGACGCGCCACGCTGTTGTACTTGTCGGTGGTGGCGTCGGCCACTTTGTTCACTCCGGCCTCCAGTTTCTCTTTCACCTTACCGGCGTAACGTGGTGTGCCGACCTTCGACAGCTTGGAGGTGATGCTGCTGCCCGGATCGTTGCTGTGGCTCAGGCCGGCATCCACATCGACCTTCACACCGTTCTCAACGTCTTTGCGGCTTTCAACGTGCAGATTGCCGCCCACCTTGCCTTGTACGCTGTCGGCATCGACACGCGCGCCGGCGAGACGGGTGTCTTTGCCGCTGTTGATCGCCACGTCGCCCGCGGTGATGCCGGTGTTGGCGTGGGTGGTTTTATCCTGCTGTTCCACGCCGACCTTCAGACCGGCACCCAGCGTGTGGGTATCTTTGCCAGTGTTCGGGTCGACCTTGCCGCCGGCGTCCTTGTTGAAGGTTTGGCCGCCTTTGGCGTTGGCTTTGATGCCCAGGCTCCAGTTGTCCTTATGCTGCTCGTTTTTGGCGGACTCCAGCAGGATGCCGCCGTTTTTCGCCTCGAGCGCGGCGCTGCCGCCGCTGACTTTGGCCCCCTGCAGATGCAGTGCGTCATCGCCTTTGCCGTTGGCGGACAGGGTGACCTTGCCGTCTGAGGCGATAGTGGCGCCCTGACGCTCGGTCGTGGACTCATTCACCTTGGCGATGTCGAAGGCGCCGCCGGCGGAGAGGTTGCCGCCGGTTTTTTCCTTGCTGTCGCTGCTGCCGGCGCCCAGATCGATATTGCCGGACAGCTTGCTTTCCTTACGCGTTTGGGTCGATTCCGCCGCCTGCAGTGCGACCTTGTTACCCGCGCTCAGGCTGACGTCGCCCTGGCTCTTGACGTTGGTGCCCTGCAGCGTCAGATCGCGGCCCGCCTTCAGCTCAACGCCCTGTTGGCCACTGACGTTGCCGACCTGCGCGGTGCTGCTGCTGCTTTCGCCGTTGTGGGTGCCGCCGCCGAACCCGGCGCCGAAGTTTTTACTGTCGGCGGTGAAACCGCCCTTGGCGGAGGCTTTGACGTTAAAGCCGCTGTGGCTTTCGCTCTGCTTGTCGCTGGCCTGATCAAGGCGGATATCGCCGCCGGCGTTGACGGCGGTTTTACCGCTGCCGCCGTTCAGCGCGGTGCCCTGATAGACCGCGTCTTTTTTCACGTTGACGTTGATGCCGTTGGCCGCGTCGATCGAGCCGGTCACCGCCTGGCTGGCGCTGCTGTTGCTGCGCTGGGTGCCGCCTTCGCCCTTGGCGTCCACGGTCAGATCGCTGCCGGTGGAGGTGTAGACGCGCACGCCGGCGCTGCCGCGGGTATCGCGGCTCTGCTCTTCCTGACGATTTGTCGCAGCTTCGCTGCGGTGGCTGTCCGCCGTCAGCGTGACCGCGCCTTTGTTGGCTTGATATTGCGTGCCCTGATCGCGCACTTTGCCTTTGGCGTTGATGTCGATGCTGCCGGCTTTCACCGAGCTGACGACCGCCTGCGAGCTGCTGCTGCGTTTTTCGCTGCTGCCGCCCTGTGCGCCGATATCCAGGCCGACGTTAGGCGCGCCGATGCCGCCGATGTCGTTGATGACGCCGGTGGCGTCCAGCTTGGCCGCCTTGCCGACCGCACGCTCGACCGGACGGGTCACGGCGCTGTAATCGACGTTGGCACCGATGTTCACGCCGACGTCGGTTTTGGTGGTGTTGCTGCTGGTGGTGTCGGCAGCGGCCAGGTGATCGACGTCCGCGGCGTTTTCTTGATAGGTGCCGCCGACGCTGTGCTGCGCACCTTGCTGGGTCAGCTTGTCACGGGCGTTGACAGTCAGGTTGCCTTTGACGTCGCTGCCGGAGGTGACGGCCTTGCTGCTCTGCGCCTGTGTTTTGCTGTTCTCGTAGCCGGCCTCCACACCGCTGCCGAGCTTGTCGATGCCGCCGGTGTAGTAGAAACCACCGCCGACCTTGGTCTGCTCGGTATTCGAGGTGGTTTTGTCGTCCGCCGCCAGGAACGAAACCTTATTGCCGCTGACGCTGGCGTCGCCTTTGTCGGCGACCAATTTGGATCCGCTGAAGGTCACGTCCTTATCCGCGTCGAGCTTCACGCTGCCGCCGCTGAGGGTGGCGCCGCGGTTCTCGGTGCGGGTGGTTTTCTCGCTGTCGCGGGTGTGTTCGATGCGTAAACCGGCGCGGTATTGCTTGTCGCCGGCTTCTTTGGCGTAGCCGTTGACGGTGAGCGCGGTTCTCTGCTCGTCGATGTTCTGCTGCTGCTCGGCGGCCTTGACGTTGATATTGCCGGTCTGCGACGTGACGCTCAGCTCGCCGCCGCTGGCGACCTGGCTGCCGATCACGTCGGTGTCCTTACGGCTGACCAGCTTCAGGTTGGTGTCGGACTTCAGCTCGCTGGCGGTGCTGCTCTGATAACTGTTATCGGCCTTGTGCGAACTGCTGGTGATGTTGAAGGCGGTGCCGGTACGCGCGTCGATTTTATCCACGGTGGTGCTCAGCGCGTTGTCGATGCGCAGGCCGCCGTGGGTGGCGGTGACTTCGCCGCCTTTCTGGCCGCGCGCCTTGCTGCCGGTAATGGTGACGCCTTGCTGACCGTTCAGGCGCAGGGTGCCGCCGCTGGTCAATTCGGAAGCGTGGCTGACTTCGCGGCGATTGCTGTTGTTCTTGTTGTCGCCGCCGCCGATGCCGCCCCAGGAGGTTTTGTCATCGCGCACCGCTTTGGCGTTGGCGGTTTTCTGCACCCCGACCTGGATTTGGTTATCTGCGTCGATCGTCAGATCGCGCTGGGCGTGGACCTTGGCACCCTGAGTCGAGACATTGCGGCCAGCTTTCACCGTCAGTTCGCCCTGGCTGCGCAGTTTACTGGCCTTCAGGCTTTCGCTTTCGTCGCTGCTGCTCCAACTGCCGGTGCGCAGGCTGGAGGTGTGGTTGCGCTGATAGCCGCGTTCGCTGGACTTATCTTTCTCCACCAGCCCGGCGAGGTGCACATCGCGCGCCGCTTTGACGCTCAACGCCCGGTCGGCGCTGACGCTGGCGCCCAACAGGTTCACGTCTTCCCGAGTACTGACGAGTTTGGCGTTGCCGCTGGCGGCGACGGTGCTGCCCGCCTGCTGCAGTTGCTCGCGTTCGCGGGTGACGTCGTATTGCCAGGAATAGAACCAGCGGTCGTCGGTGTGACCTTGAGTTTGCTTCAACTGCTGGCCGTCGAGCGTCAGCTTGCCGCCCTGCAGGGTGATGTCTTCGCCGCGAATATCGGTGGCGGTGAGGTGCGCGTGGTTATCCGCCACCAGGCTGATGTTCTTGCCTTTCAGCTCGGTGCGGGTCAGCTTCTGGCTGCTGCTGCGATCGTTGACGTAGATGCCGCCACGGTAATTTTGATAGTTATCGCCGCCGTTTTTGTTGCTGCTGGCATCTTCAATGCGGCTTTCGCTGCGAATATCGTAGGCTTTCACCTTGAGTTCGTCGCCGGCAGCCAGCGTGCCGGCCAGCTTCACGCCGCTGCCTTGCGCGGTGTTGATGATGTTGATGCGCCCGGCCTGCATGCTGCCGAGGTAGTAGCTGTCCAGCGCGGTCGTCGGCTGTTCGCTGGCCAGCACCTTGCCGTCGCGCGCCACGCGGTTAAGGCCGCTGATGGCGTTGATCGCCGCCGGCGTCACTTTGCCGTTGCGGTGGGTGAAGTCTTGTACGATGACGTTGCCGCGGCTGTCTATCTTCGGTGCGATCAGATCCAGCACGCCGCTGGCGTTCAGGGTGCCGTTGAGGCTCAGGGTATTGCGGTTGCCCAGGGTGCTGTAGCCCTGCAACAGGCCGTTTTCCACCAGCGGGTTGCCGACCACCAGCGAGGAGCGGCTGGTGTTGATGAACCCGCAGCCCTGGCAGCTGATGCCGTTCGGGTTGGCCAGCACGTAGTCGGCCGCCATGCCGAAGATCTCTTGCTGGCCGTGCAGCAGCGACGGGTTGCGGCCGATCACTTCATTAAGGATCACACTGGCTTCGCGTCCGCCCAGATTCGGGTTGGCACCCAGTTGCCCGGCCAGCTGCGACAGCCCCGCCTCGCGGGAGTTGTTCAGCACCGCGCCGGGTTGGTTGACGTTGAAGTCCTGGTATTGGTTATGCGACAGTCCGCTGCCGTTCGGCGCGACGATGTCGACCACCTGGGCGCCGGTGGCGGCGGTGGAAACGCCGGGGCCGTTGGCGCCGTTGGCCGCGACGATCTCTCCGGCGTAGGCGCCGGTGGAAGCGGCGAGAATTATCGCCAGCGCGGCGGCCAGTTTGCCTGCCGCCGAAAGTCTGAAGTTATTATTTTTCATCCATGTATCTCCGTATATTGCCGTGGGGTCCTGCAAAACTGCTGATTAAAAGGTGTAAGAAAAGCGCGCCAGCACCTGAACGGGATCCTCGGGCGTGGCGTGGTTCGACAAGATCCAGCCGCGGCTGACCTCCAGATCGACCAGCGCCTGGCGGTAGCGTAACGTGGCGCCGCTGCTCAGCCCGGCGCTGCTGCGCCAGCCCGAGTTATCCTGACGCGGCAAAATGCGGCCGACGTCGGCGCCAAGGCGCGGCGTCAGCGTGGCGGCGCCTAAATTGAAGCTGCGCGACAGCGTATTCTGCAGATACCAGCCGTTGTCGCCGGACTGGGTACTGCGGCTGAAGCCGCGTACGGCGCTGCGATCGGTGAGGCTCAGCCACTCCACGCCGGGCAGCGGGTCGCGGCTGTACTGGCCATAGAACAGGTTGTTGAGCTGATAGGTGGCGTCACCCAGCTTGAGACGCTGGCTGAGGTTGGCGAACAGCTTGCCTTTGGTGAACTGGCTGTCGAGGTGCACCGAGCTCGGGTGGCGATCGGCGCCCAGCCATGGCAGGCCCTGTTCGACGCTGAGGTTGGCGCTGAACACCCCGTTGGGCAGAATCTGCAGGTGGCTGGCGCTCAGCTCGGCCAGGGTCAGCGTGGGGCTGCTGACCTCGAGGCGCACGCTTTCGAAGTAGTTATCGATGCGCTTGTAGGTCAGCTGTCCGCTCAGGCTGTCTATCTGATCGTGATCGCGGTAAAACACGTAGTCGCTGCGCAGACCGTACTGTTGGGTCTGGCCGTGCAGTTTGACCACGTTGTGCGGCAGCTGCTGGTGGTTCTCATAGGACGAGAAGCTGGCGAACCCGCTGAAGGTGAACGCGCCGTACGGCAGCGAATAGAGCAGGGTATAGGCGCGATTATAGCGGTGAGCCGGGTTTTCCAGCGTGCTGTTGGCGTTCAGGCTGACGAAGTCCGACAGGCCGAACGGGCTGTCCAGCGTGGCGGTGGCACGTGCCAGCCACTGGCCGGTGCTTTTTTGGCCGTAATTATCCGTGCCGGCGGTAATCAGCCAGGGCTTGGCATGCTGGTTGCGCAAACGAATGACCGAACCGCCAACCTGATGGCCGGGCAATATATCCAGCTTGGTGGTATTCGATTGCAAACGGTTGGCCTGATCCAATCCCTGGTCGAGTTCGGTTAATTTCAACGGCTTGCCTTCCAGCCCCGGAAATAATAAACGACTGTTGACCCAGCGATCGCCGCCTTCTATTTTCTCGATAAATCCTTCGGTGACGCTTAACCCCAATTCTCCTTGTGAATTAGGGCGAACAATTTGCACGCGCGCGGTGATATAGCCCTTTTGCACATAAAGACGCGTTAATTCACGGGTCAGGCGATTGATATCGTTGCTGCTGATGCACTGTTCCGGCAACGCGCTCAGGGCGGATAAATCGCTCGGCGAGAGCAGGGTGACGCCCTGCAGATAAACGCCGGCGATCGGCAGGCACTGCGCGGACTGCGGCAGGGCGGGCGCGGCCGGCTCCGGCTCCGCCAGCAGGCGTTGCTGCTTCAGCTGCTGGTAACGGCGTTGCTCAATCAACTGGTTGACTTCACGCGTGCTGTCTTGCAGCGCGCGGCGCGACTCGCCCATCGACATATCCCGCATCATGTGGGCATCCGGCAGGGTTTCGGCGGAAAGGGCCGTGCTGACCAACAGCGTCAAGGCGGTGATTTTTTTTATCATTGTAATCCATTATGAGAGGCCGCCGGGGCAGCCAGCCCAATCCATGAGGTTAACCACGGGCGGCCGAGGGCCGGCCCGAAATAATGAGCGACATGCACATTGCGAGGTATCTTGATTTGCCGCAGCAAATAAGACGGTGGGTATATATCTAAATAATAATTAGGCTGCTTCTTTTATGGCGGGCAACCCTGGTGACTTAATTAATTAAAAAAAGTAGAACGTCTCTTCCTCTTGCCAACATTATCGGCATGGATAGGAAGAATCTGAATTTTTATTTTTCACGGATGATAGGGGATGAGGGAAATTATGACAATCCGACCAGTGGGAAATACGAAATTTCGCAGGGAAGAAACGGGACGCAATTGTTTGCGTCCCGACAGGCGGTTTATTTTTTCTTGATAGGGCGGCCGGACCAATACCCTGCCAGCAGCGAACCGGAGAGGTTGTGCCAGACCGAGAACAGCGCGCCCGGCAGCGCGGCCAGCGGTGAGAAGTAGATTTTGCCCAACGTGGCTGCCAGCCCGGAGTTCTGCATCCCGACTTCGATCGCCAGCGTGCGGCAGGTGGACTCGTCGAAGCCGAACAGTTTGCCGCCCCAGTAGCCGCTCAGCAGGCCGATGCCGTTGTGCAGGATCACCGCGACGATCACCACCAGACCGACCGAGGCGATATGGCTTTGGCTGCCCGCCACCACCGCGCTGATGATGGCCAGAATGCACACCATCGACAGCGCCGGCAGCAGCGGCTCGATGCGCTTCACCGTTTTGGTCAGGGTATGGTGGACGATCAGGCCCAGGCCGATCGGGATCACCACGATCTGCAGAATGCTTAACAGCATGCCCATGATATCGACGCTGATTTTGGCGTCGACGTACAGACGGGTCAGCAGCGGCGTGGCGAACACCCCCAACAGCGTTGAGACCGCCGAGATGGTTACCGACAGCGCCACGTCGCCCTTGGCCAGATAGATCATCACGTTGGAGGCGGTGCCGCTGGCCACGCTGCCCACCAGCACCATGCCGGCGGACAGATCCGGCGGCATGCGGAACAGCATCGCCAGGATCCAGGCCGCCAGCGGCATGATCAGATAGTGCAGGAAGATGCCTGCCGCCACCGGGCCGGGGCGCGCCAGCACGCGTTTGAAGTCGTCCAGTCGCAGCGTGACGCCCATGGCGAACATGATCAGCATCAACAGCGGGCTGACGTAGGGGCCGATGCCGGTAAAGGTGGTCGGCGTGTAATAGGCGGCGACGGACAGCAGTATCGCCCACAGGGGGAATAAACGCGTGAGTAGAGCCAACATGCAGGTTTTCCTTAGCCAGATTGAGAACGATGGGTGTGGTTGTGTTTTTTGCGGGTTCAACAGGCTGAACCCCTGCAGGTTTTGAACGGATTTTTTAGACGCAGGGGCGCAGCATGCTGCGCCCGCAATCAGGGATAATGACTTATTCGAACAGGTTGTGATGCAGGGTACGCACCACCTGTTCGGCTTCTTCGCCCGGCACCAGGAAGCACAGGTTATAGCTGCTGGCGCCGTAGCAGATCAGGCGGATATTGAACGGATCGAGCACGCCGAACACCTCTTTGCCCACGCCGCAGGCGCGCGACAGCTGGTTACCGATGATCGCCACCAGCGCCAGGTTTTCTTCCACTTCCACCCGGCACAGCGACGACAGTTCGGTCAGCAGTGAGGTGGTCAGCAGGCTGCCGCCGACGGAGGTGGCGCCGGTGGTGTCCATGGTCAGCGCGATGCTGACTTCCGAAGTGGTGATAAGATCGACGGAGACATTATGGCGCGCCAGGATGTTGAACACCTCGGCCAGGAAACCGCGCGCGTGCAGCATGTTCAGGCTGTGCAGCGTCAGCAGCGTTTGCTTGCGGCGCAGCGCCAGCGCGCGGAACAGCGGCGGATTCTCGGTGGTGTTGCACACCAGCGTGCCGCCGGCCGCCGGATCCTTGCTGGAGCCGACGAACACTGGAATGTCGCTGCGCACCGCCGGCAGCAGGGTGGCCGGATGCAGCACTTTGGCGCCGAAGGTGGCCATTTCCGCCGCCTCTTCGAAACCGATTTTGTCGATGCGCTTGGCCGCCGGCACCACGCGCGGATCGGTGGTGTAGATGCCCGGCACGTCGGTCCAGATATCTACCCGGCCAACGCCGAGCGCCTCGCCGAGCAGCGCGGCGGTATAGTCGCTGCCGCCGCGGCCGAGCGTGGTAGTGCGGCCTTTCGGCTCGCTGCCGATAAAGCCCTGGGTGACCACCAGCGCTTCCTGCAGGCGCGGCTGCAACTGCGTCCGGGCCAGTTCGCTGAGCGCGGCGCTGTCCGGCACGGCGCGGCCAAAGTGATCGTCGGTGCGCATCACTTTACGCACGTCGAACCATTCGGCCTGCACGTTGCGGGCGCGCAGGATTTCCACGAACAGCAGGGTGGACATCAGCTCCCCATGGCTGACCAGCTCGTCGGTCAACGCCGTCGAGGTGGCCAGCGACGCGGCCTCCGACAGCATGGCGATGTTTTCCAGCAGGCGGTCTATCTCGTCGCGGATCACCGCAGGCGCCGCGAGGCGATCGAGGATGGCGTACTGGATGCGACGAATTTCATCAAGCTGGTAGTTGCGCTTGTCGGCCTCGCAGCCTTCGGCCAGGGCGACCAACAGGTTGGTGACGCCCGCCGAGGCGGACAACACCACCAGGCGGACCTGCGGGTTGGCCAGCACGACGTCGGCGCTGCGGTTCATGGCTTCAAAGTCGGCGACGCTGGTGCCGCCGAACTTGGCTACCACGGTGGAATTCTGGGGTACTGCTTGGTTCATGTAGAAACCTCGTGTCAGGGATGCCCGTTTGGGGGCACTGTAATTCCATAGCCTTGGCACAAGGGGAGAGCGGTAAACAGGGGGCAGGCGTAGAGGTCAGGCTACGATACACCCAGAAGCGCCCCACCTTGTCGATCGCCCTGTGGGCGATCCCCTGGTGACAACCCAGGGGATTCAGCCCCTGTAGTCGATACGATAATGGCCGGCCATTATCGTACCTCGGCGTCGCTCCCCCTCGGGTGCCGTCAACGGAGAAACGGCTCCTCTGACACTCTACCTGGGCGACGCGCCTCTTCTGGCTTGCGCACCGGGTGCGCAAGTAGGCTGTTAGGAATAGCCGGTTATTGCCATTCTGTCAACGTACGGACGGTGAGGGATTTTCATCTTGTACCAGCGCGATAAGCGTACAGGGCATCGCGGGCGTGGAACCGGCGCCAATCGGTTGCAGAGAACCGTCTTCCTTTTGGCTGAATAGCGGGATAACGCCCTGATGTTTCTCCAAATACTCCAGCCAACCGAAATTTTCGTTCAATTTGGTCGCTTTGATGGTGGCCCCCCTGGCGAGCAGGCTGCTCAGGCGGCCGTAGGTGGCTTCCTGATTAAATAAAATTTCATGCCGGCGGAAACGCGAACTTTCCGCGCTGGCGCCGCGCCCTTTCAGCGGCGCCCCCGAACGGATGGCAAACACGTGATCCTCGCCGAAGAGATGGCCGAAGTGGTAGACCGCCAGCGCGTTCTGGTGGCGATTGGGCGACAGCGCCAACACCTGAGCGATATTGCTCAGATCGAGGTAGTTCTCGGCGTGTTCGGAGTAGGCGTGGCCATAATAGGCCGGAATGCCGTCCATACGCGCCTGACGGTAGTATTCCCAACTGCTGTCGGTGACGATCACCGGCACGTTCAGCTTGATCAGCGCCTGCGCCAGCATGCGCGCCACGCTGTTGGCGCCGACGATCAGTACGCCGCGCGGCTTTTGCTGCTGCACCCGCAGCCAGCGCGCCATCATGCCGCTGGTCAGGCTTTGCAACACCACGGTACCGATGATGATGGCGAACACCACGGTCACCAGCCGGTCGGCGCCCTGATAGCCGCTGCGCTGCAGCGTCAGCGCGAACAGCGAGCTGACCGCCGCGGCCACGATGCCGCGCGGGGCGATCCAGCACAGCAGCAGCCGATCGCGCCAATGCAGGGAAGAGCGCCAGGTCGAGACCGCGATGCACAGCGGCCGGGCGATAAACTGCACCGCCAGCAGCAGCAGCAGCAGCGGCCAGCCCATGTTCCACAGCGCCTGGATGTCGAGCCGCGCCGCCAGAATGATGAACAGCGCCGAGATCAGGATCGCCGACAGTTCTTCTTTGAACGCCAGAATATCGCTGGTATCGACGTCGCGCATGTTGGCCAGCCAGATGCCCATCACCGTGACGGTCAACAGGCCGGATTCGTCGGCGATGGCGTTGGAAACGCCGAAGGCGGTCAGCATGATCGCCAGCACCGCCAGGTTCTGCAGGTAGCGTGGCAGCCAGACGCGGCGCAGCGCCAGGCCGAGCAGGTAGCCGAACAGCGCGCCGGCGATAAGGCCGACGGCGGCAGTCACGCCCAGCGTCCAAAACAGGTGGGTATAGGACTCCGCATTCTGCTTCAGTACGATGAACTCGAACACCAGCAGGGTGAAGATGGCGCCAACCGGATCGATGACGATCCCTTCCCAGCGCAACACCTGGTTAATGTTGGCGTTCGGTCGCACCACGCGCATCAGCGGAGCGATCACCGTCGGCCCGGTCACCACCGTCACCGCGCCGATCAGCGCCGCCAGCTCCGGCGGGAAATCCAGCAACCACCAGCTGGCGAGGCTGATGACCAGAAAGGTGACCAGCATGCCGACGGTGACCAGATTACGCACCACGCCGCCGAGGCCGCGTATCTCCTCGAAGCGCAGCGTCAGCGCCCCCTCGAACAGGATGATCGCCACCGACAGCGACACCAGTGGAAACAGCAGATCGCCGAACAGCAGATCCGGCTGCACCAGATGCACCGTCGGGCCGAGCACGATGCCGAACAGCAGCAGCGGCAAAATGGCCGGCAGACGCAGCAGCCAGGCCAGCCACTGCGCCAGCAGCGACGCCAGGCCGATAAGCACCAACATAAGTGGGGCGGATAATTCCATAAGCGAGATCCCTTTCAAATGACGAAATAAGTAACGATGACACAGCCTGATGACAATTCGGCAACCCCGATAACAGGCCGTTAGCCAAAAGTATAGAGTGAAAGCTGAAACGAGGCGGCAATGCGTTGACAGTTAGCGCCTATCGCAAGAAAAGCGATCATAATCACAGTCGAACAGGCTACAATCGGACAAACGCGTCATTTTTATTCTCAAGCCTAAGAGTGTTGCTATGAAAAATATCAATCCTAGTCAAACCGCTGCTTGGCAAGCCCTGCAGCAACATTATGCACAGATGAAAGACGTACGGATCGCCGACCTGTTCGCCGAGGACAGCGATCGTTTCTCCAGGTTCTCCGCGACCTTCAACGATCAAATGTTGGTGGACTATTCCAAGAACCGCATCACGCAGGAAACCCTGGAGAAGCTGCAGGCGTTGGCGAAAGAAACCGATCTGCAAGGCGCCATCAAATCGATGTTCGCCGGTGAGAAGATCAACCGCACCGAAGATCGCGCGGTGCTGCATATTGCCCTGCGCAATCGCAGCAACAGCCCGATCCTGGTCGACGGCAAAGACGTGATGCCGGAAGTGAACGCGGTGCTGGCCAAGATCAAACAGTTCTGCGCGCGCGTCATCGGCGGCGAGTGGAAAGGCTACACCGGCAAGCCGATTACCGACGTGGTGAACATCGGCATCGGCGGTTCGGATCTCGGCCCTTACATGGTGACCGAAGCGCTGCGCCCGTATAAAAACCACCTGAACATGCACTTCGTCTCCAACGTTGACGGTACCCACATCGCCGAAACGCTGCAGCCGCTGAATCCGGAAACTACGCTGTTCCTGGTGGCTTCCAAAACCTTCACTACTCAGGAAACCATGACCAACGCCCACAGCGCGCGCGACTGGTTCCTGAGCAGCGCCGCCGATCAACAGCACGTGGCCAAGCACTTCGCTGCGTTGTCCACCAACGGCAAAGCGGTGGCCGAGTTCGGCATCGATACCGACAACATGTTCGAGTTCTGGGACTGGGTAGGGGGCCGTTACTCCCTGTGGTCGGCGATCGGTCTGTCGATTGCGCTGTCCATCGGTTACGACAACTTCGAGCAGCTGCTGAGCGGCGCGCACGCCATGGACAAGCACTTCGCCGAAACGCCGGCGGAGAAAAACCTGCCGGTGCTGTTGGCGCTGATCGGTATCTGGTACAACAACTTCTTCGGCGCCGAAACCGAAGCCATTCTGCCGTACGATCAGTACATGCACCGTTTTGCCGCTTACTTCCAGCAGGGCAACATGGAATCCAACGGCAAGTACGTCGACCGCAACGGCAATCCGGTGGATTACCAGACCGGCCCTATCATCTGGGGCGAGCCGGGCACCAACGGCCAGCATGCGTTCTACCAGTTGATCCACCAGGGCACCAAGCTGGTGCCGTGCGATTTCATCGCGCCGGCCATCAGCCATAACCCGCTGGGCGATCACCACGCCAAACTGCTGTCCAACTTCTTCGCGCAGACCGAAGCCCTGGCGTTCGGCAAGTCGCTGGAAGTGGTGGAGGCGGAGTTCGCGGCGCAGGGTAAAACCCCTGAGCAGGTTAAACACGTGGCGCCGTTCAAAGTGTTTGAAGGCAACCGTCCGACCAACTCGATCCTGCTGCGTGAAATCACCCCGTTCAGCCTGGGTAGCCTGATCGCGCTGTACGAGCACAAGATCTTTACTCAGGGCGCGATCCTGAACATCTTCACCTTCGATCAGTGGGGCGTGGAGCTGGGCAAACAGCTGGCTAACCGCATCCTGCCGGAGCTGGCGGGCAGCGAGAAAATCAGCAGTCACGACAGCTCGACCAATGCGCTGATCAACCGCTTCAAGGAATGGCGCTAAGCGCCTGAGCTGAAGCCAATAAAAAACCCGCCGCGGCGGGTTTTTTTACGTCTGCGAAAGTTACAGATTGATTGGTACTTCGAAGCTGACGCCCGCGCCCACGTCATCGGCGGTGCTGTGATCGTTGTCGGTGTACCACAGGCTGGTATCGAATTTAACCTGAGAATCGAAGCTGTAACCCCAGCCGAGCTGAATGCCTTTCAGCGTATCGGAACGTGGGAACGCCCGGTTGATAGTTTGGTTGTTCGGGTTCACTTTGGCGTACACCAGTCGGGTACTCCAACGTTGGCCATCGTCCAGCACCATTTCCACGCGACCGGACAGCATTTGGCCGTCTCCGCCCATCGCATGACCCAGCGGATAACCTTGCTGGTAGTAACCGCCCTTGTAGACGTAGTGGTAATACATCACATTATTGTCGTGGCCATCGGAGCGTGTATCCGACCCTTCGATATACCAGTTGATGGTCGTTGGACCCCACTCTGGGTGCCCTTCCAGGCCCAACAGATAGGCATTATGCGAAGGCAGCATACCGGCTTCATCTTCGCCGGTGATTTGGCCATACAGGCTGACCGGCAGACCGATGAGCGGCTGCAGCTTGAGTTTGAAGTCAAATCCGCCCAGTTGGTTGCCCGGATCGTTTTTCGGATCGCCGGTGTTATCGTTGCCAGTTACGCCATCCCAGAAGGAACTCCAGGAGTGAGGGCGGCCTTCACCACCCCACATCATGACGCGTGAAGCGCCCAACTCCAGAAAGTCGGTAGGCATCATAGTGAAACGGCCGCCAAACAATTTGGTATGTGGGACAGAACTGTACTGCGAAAGCTGGCCGGCGGACAATTGATATTGCCAGCGGCCGATCCACGACAGCCACGGGGTTTCAAACGGTGATTGGTCGGCGCGCTGCAGCATAAAGCCGGCCACCGGGCGCGCGGCGTCGGAGCGGATCAGGCTGCCGTCGTAGCCCGGTCCCCACCACTGGGAAACCTCGCCGAAGGAGAGCCACTGATTCCAGATTTTCACCGCGCCGTAGGAGCCGTTCATATTGAATTTGGAACCGTCGCTGACGCGCTGATCGCCTTCCACCGAGCCCTGCAGACGCACGTCCCAGAACTCGCCGTTGGCGCCGGCGCCGATGGTCAGGCGATCGTCGGCGTACTCGTTTTGGCCGAAGCCCTGCGGGGTGCCGGGTTTATCGGTCGACGCGTAACCGCTGACGCGGATGTTGGCTTTCAGGGCATCGACACGACGTTGTACGCGGTCAATGACGTTTTTCTCGGTGTTGGTCACCGGCTTGGCCTGCGCGATAACGGAACTGATCTCTTCTTGACTCAGCGGCCAGGTGGACAGGCTGACGTTGATAACGCCGCGGTCAGACAACCAGGCGAGATCGTTACGCAGATCGTTGTCAGGGGCTACCAGGCCGGCGGCGTGGCCGGACAATGCACAGGTAAACAGGCCCGCAGCGACCAGTCCGTTAAGTTTAGCGCGCATAAAGAATTCCCTTGTTAATTCGAGGTTATTGGTTTTATGTAAAGATCTCTGTGACCCATGATAGTTGACATTTCGATTTGCTACAAATCTATAAGCCAGAAACATCTTATTATAACTTTATGAATTAAATGGGGTTTAAAGTGCTTTCGCGCGGGGCATAATTTTTAAGACAATGCCTATATTGGCACGGTTGAATCATATAAGCGGTATTCAGAGAGAGGTTTTATGGCAAAAACGTCGCGTTCGATAATGATAGCGAAAGGACTGCAGCGAGTACTGAACGTAGGTTTGCTGCTGCTGGCGGCAATTCTGGTGGTGTTTCTGGTCAAGGAAACCATCCATCTGGCGAAGGTGTTATTTATCAACAGCGAAGAGTCGTCTTCTTACCTGTTGATTGAAGGTATCGTGATTTATTTCCTGTACTTTGAATTTATCGCCTTGATCGTCAAGTATTTTGAGTCGGGTTATCATTTCCCGTTGCGCTATTTTATTTACATTGGCATTACCGCGATTATTCGTTTGATTATCGTGGACCACAAAAACCCCATCGATACCCTGATCTACGCCGCGGCGATATTGGTGCTGGTGGTGACGCTCTATCTGGCCAATACCGACCGGCTGAAACGGGAGTAGCGATAAAAATGGCGGCCAAAGGCCGCCAAAGACACAGGATATAATTACCCGTCGTCTTTCAAGCGACAGCGTTGTTGACTGCACTCGCTAACCCCAGTTACTTACTGAAGTAAGCGCCTGGGCTTAGCGAGCTGGTCGCCTAGCTGTAACTTGAAATCCATAGGGTAAAAGATAAGGAAAAACATCAAACGCACTGCAGTGGCACAAATTACCCCTTCACGCCGCCGGCCGTCAGGCCGCCCACCAGCCAACGCTGCGCCAGCAGGAACACGGCGGTAATCGGTATCGCTGACAGCACCGCGGCGGCGGCGAAGTCGCCCCACAGGTAGTTCTGCGGGTTGAGATATTGCTGCATCCCCACCGCCAGCGTGTAGCTGTTCACATCGCGCAGCAGCAGCGACGCGACCGGCACTTCGGTGATGGCGGCGATAAACGACAGAATGAATACCACCGCCAAAATCGGTACCGACAGCGGCAGCAGCACCAGACGGAATGCCTGCCACGGCGTGGCGCCGTCCAGCGCTGCCGCTTCTTCCAGCGAGTTGTCGATGGTTTCGAAATAGCCCTTGATGGTCCAGACGTGCAGCGCGATGCCGCCCATGTAGGCGAAGATCACGCCGCCGTGGGTGTTCAGGCCGATAAACGGAATGTACTGGCCCAGGCGATCGAACAGGGCGTACAGCGCCACCAGCGACAACACTGCCGGGAACATCTGGAAGATCAGCATGCTTTTCAGCAACGTGCTCTTGCCGCGAAAACGCATGCGGGCGAAGGCGTAGGCGCAGGTGGTGGATAGCGTCACGATGCCGATGGCGGTGATCGCCGCGATCTTGATGGAGTTCCACAGCCACAGCAGCACCGGGAACGGCGGCGGCGTCACGCTGCCGTCGGCGTGGGTGACGCTGAAGCCGAGCGCCAGCCGCCAGTGATCCCAGGAGAGGGTTTCCGGTATCAGGCTGCCGGTGGCGAAGTTGCCGGCGCGCAGCGAGATGGCGACCACCATCAGCAGCGGGAACATGATCAGGGCGATAAAGCACAGCATCAATATATGGGTGATCCACAGGCGCAGGCGCTGGGATTTGGGTTGAACCATGGCCATCGTTATTCTCCCTAATCGAAGTTCATCTTGCTGGCTTTTAAATTCAGGATTGCCAGCGCGCCCACCAACAGGAAGATCAGCGTGGCGATGGCGGCCGCCAGCCCGAAGTCTTGCCCGCCGCCGCCTTCGAAGGCGATGCGGTAGGTGTAGCTGACCAGCAGATCGGTATAGCCGGCCGGCGTGGTGGTGCCGATCATGTCCGGGCCGCCGTTGGTCAGCAGCTGGATCAGCACGAAGTTGTTAAAGTTGAAAGCGAAGCTGGCGATCATCAGCGGCGTCAGCGGCTTGATCAGCAGCGGTAAGGTGATGCGGAAGAAGTTTTGCCACGGGTTGGCGCCGTCCATCGCCGAGGCCTCGTACAGATCGTCCGGGATCGCCTTCAGCAGCCCCATGCACAGGATCATCATGTACGGATAGCCGAGCCAGGTGTTGACGATCAGGATCATGCTCTTGGCGGTGAGCGGATCGCTGAACCAGGCCGGTTTGATGCCGAACAGATGGCTGAGCATCATGTTGATCTCGCCGAAGCTCTGGTTGAACAAACCTTTGAAGATCAGGATCGAGATGAACGATGGCACCGCATAGGGCAGGATCAGCAGCACGCGGTAGATCGCCTTGCCTTTCAGCGCCTCCCACTGCACCACGCAGGCCAGCACCATGCCGACTGCCACGGTGAGGATCACCGTCATCACCGAGAACACGATGGTCCAGATGAAGATCGACACGAACGGTTTCTTGATGCCCTCGTCCTGTAGCACCCGCAGGAAGTTTTTCCAGCCGGTGGTGACGGTATAACCCGGGCTCAGGGTTTCCTGCGCCCAGCCGCCGTCGGCGTTGATCGCCTGATAGAAGCCGATGTCGCCGTTTGGCCGGTAGCGTACCTGGGTCTGATTGTTGGTCAGCGTGCTGCCGTCTTTGTCCAGCGCATACAGCGGGCGGGTGCCGGAGAACTGGCGCAGGGAGCTCATGCGCAATTCCCCGCCGTCGGGCAGTTGCGCCACCAGCTGGCTCAGCGCCTGCCGGTTCTGGGTAATCACCCGCAGCGTGGCGCGTTCGCCCTGCGGCGCGGCGTTCTGCGCCGTCAGTTTCAGGGTTTGCGGCGCGGCGGCGTCGAGGCGGAAAGGCTCGGAGATCAGCGGCTGTTCACTGTCCGGTGGCGTCAGCTGCAGGCGCCACTGCTGGTTTTCCGCCGGGTAGAGGCCAAAGGTAAAGGTTTGGCCGCTCTGGAACTGGCGCTGCATCAGCACCGATTGCGCGCGTTCAAAAGTCAGCTGGTTGGTGCTGCTGTAGTTGGTGAAAGCGATGGCGATGGTGCAAATCAGCGGGAACAGGACGAACAGCCCCATGCCGGCGACGCCGGGATACACATAGCGCCAGGCGTAGGCGCGGCGGTTGGCGAAGACGTAAAGCCCGGCGCTGACCAGGATCAGCGTCAGGATGGCGAACAGGTATTCACCCTGTGCATACATCAACACAATCAGGTAGCAGGTCACCAGGCTGAACAGGCCGACCACCAGCCATTTCAGCGCGTCGCTTTGCCACCACTTCGATTTTTTACGCGCGGGCGTCCCGGCGTGAGCGAATTGCATAGGGCGTTCCTTTCTGTGAAGCAACGGCGGGGCACCGTGGCACCCCGCACGACGTCGTTACTTGGTGATACGGGTCTGCACGTCGTCCAGCGCGGCTTTCACCGTCTGACGGCCGCTGACGGCGTTGATCACCGCGCTGCGTTCGGCGTACCAGAAGGCGCTCATCTGCGGGATGTTCGGCATGATTTCCCCGTTTTGCGAGTTCTGCATGGTGGCCGCTATCTTCGGATCTTTGGCTAGCGCTTCCTGATAGGACTTCAGCGCCACCGCGCCCAGCGGTTTGTCTTTGTTGACGTCCGCCAGCCCTTCGTTGGTCAGCAGGTAGTTCTCGAGGAACTCGGTCGCCAGCTCTTTATTCGGGCTGGCGGCGTTGATGCCGGCGGTCAGCACGCCGACGAACGGCTTGGACGGCTTGCCTTTGAAGGTCGGCAGCAGCGTCACGCCGTAGTTGATTTTGCTCTGCTCGATGTTGTTCCAGGCCCACGGCCCGTTGATGGTCATCGCGGTCTGGCCTTTGTTGAACGCGGCTTCGGCGATCGAGTAGTCGGTATCGGCGTTGATGTGTTTGTTTTTCACCAGATCGACGATGAACTGCAGACCGGCCTGCGAACCGGCGTTGGCGACGCCGACATCCTTGATGTTGTATTTGCCGTTTTCATACTTGAAGGCATAACCGCCGTCGGCGGCGATGATAGGCCAGGTGAAGTAGGGTTCCTGCAGGTTCCACATGATGGCGCTCTTGCCGTTGGCGCGCAGCTGTTTGTCCAGCGCCGGGATTTCTTCCCAGGTCTTCGGCGGCTGTTTGACCAGGTCTTTGTTATAAATCAGCGACAGCGCCTCGACGGCGATCGGGTAGCCGATCAGCTTGCCGTCATAGCGCACGGCGTCCCAGGTGAACGGGAACAGCTTGTCCTGGAAGGCTTTGGACGGGTGGATTTCGGCCAACAGGCCGGACTGCGCATAGCCGCCGAAGCGGTCGTGGGCCCAGAAGATGATGTCAGGGCCGTCACCGGTGGCGGCCACCTGCGGGTATTTCTCTTCCAGCTTGTCCGGGTGCTCGACGGTGACTTTGATGCCGGTGTCTTTTTCGAATTTCTTGCCGACTTCGGCCAGGCCGTTATAGCCCTTGTCGCCGTTGATCCAGATAACCAGTTTGCCTTCCTCGATCTTGGCGAAGGCGGAAGAAGAGAGCACCAGGGTGGCCAGTGCCGAGAGCGCCAGCGTGCGGGCGAGGGTAATGCTGCGAGTCATAATCCAGTCCTTCTTTTTGTGGGCACATAAATCAAGGAGAGACGTTTCGCGGTAATAGTGGGTCACAACGCGACATATTCTCATCCTCCCCCCCTCTACGCCCCTGAGATGAGGAGTGTGATCCAGTTAACGTTGCGCTCTATTCTGTGGCGTCAGGCACAAAATAGGGGGGCGATTTTTGCCAGCCGGATCACAGAATTGCCTTAAGCGCGGAACTTCTCATCGCCGCGGTCGTTCTCTCATCCTCCCGCCTCCTCCCCCATGAAAAATCTTGTTACGGATGATTACCCTTTCCGGCGACTCCCGCACTATCGGCCCATTGATTTTCAACGCTACGCGCAGCAGGGATACCGGATTTATGTCGTCAACGCCTATCGCTACTCAGCCCACCCTGTACCGGATCCATCCGGCCAGTTTCCGTGACGGAAACGGGGACGGCGTGGGCGACGCGCACGGCATGCTGGCGGCGCTGCCGTATCTGAAAGCGCTGTCGATCGACGGCCTGTTGCTGCCGCAGACGCTGGCGCCGGGGGCCGAGGCGACGGTGACGGGCGAAGGGCTGACGCTGTGGTACGGCGATGAAGCCAACCGCGTTCGCAATGCCGTCGCGCCGCGGCGGTTCGCCCACGGTGCGCTGGCGCTGGACGTGATGCCGTTCAGCGCGGAGAAGCTGGTGGCGGTGCTGCACGCCCGTCGTACCACATTGGCGGACAGCCTGTGGAGCACCGGGGACGCCGATCAGCCCCGGGTGGTCAGCCGCTGGGGGCAGGGCGACCTGCGTTCCGCCGCCGCCTTTCTGACGCTGCTGGCGATGCTACCGGCGCCAATCTGCCTGTATCAGGGCGAGGAGCTGGGGCTGCCGCATGCCGCCGGCCTGCAAGATCCGCGCGGCGCGCAAACGCCGATGCCGTGGCACGAAGCCCCCGAACAGGTCACCGCCGGCGAAATCAGCTGGTATCAACAGGTGGCGATCGAACACCGCGCATTGGCCATCAGCCGCCAACAGCACGACAGCCACTCCACCTTACGTTACTGCCAGGCGCTGTTGGCCCTGCGTCGTTCGCCGCTCATCCAGCACGGCGAACTGAACGAAGTCAGCCAGCGCGATGGCGTGGTGCGCTTACTTATTACCCATCAGGATCAATGCCTTGAAGCGCTGATAAACCTGCAGCCTTATACTCAGGCGGCCGCGCCGTCTGAGGCGACCTTGCCGTTGGCATGGCAGCACGGCGCGCAGCAAGAGGGTCATCAATGGGTTTTGGCGGGCTTTGCCTCCGCCATTTTCACACGACATGTTAACTGCGAAAGCAGGGGAGTAACGCATGGCTAGCGTGACACTGCGCAGCGTTTATAAGGCCTTCGGTGAGGCCGTGATTTCCAAAGACGTCAATCTGACCATCGAAGACGGCGAGTTTGTGGTGTTTGTCGGGCCTTCGGGCTGCGGTAAATCGACGCTGCTGCGCATGATCGCCGGGCTGGAGGACATCACCTCCGGCGAACTGCTGATCGGCGAGAAACGTATGAATGAGGTGCCGCCTTCCGAGCGCGGCATCGGCATGGTGTTCCAGTCCTACGCGCTGTATCCGCACCTGTCGGTGGCGGACAACATGTCGTTCGGCCTGAAGCTGGCCGGCGCCAAGAAAGCGGAAATCAATCAACGGGTGAACCAGGTTTCCGAGGTGCTGCAACTGGCGCACCTGCTCGACCGGCGGCCGAAGGCGCTGTCCGGCGGGCAGCGTCAGCGCGTGGCGATCGGCCGCACGCTGGTGGCCGAGCCGGACGTATTCCTGCTTGACGAACCGCTGTCCAACCTCGACGCCGCGCTGCGGGTGCAGATGCGCATCGAGATCTCCCGTCTGCACAAGCGCCTGCAGCGCACCATGATTTACGTCACCCACGATCAGGTCGAAGCGATGACGCTGGCCGACAAGATCGTGGTGCTCGATGCCGGTCGCGTGGCGCAGGTCGGCAAGCCGCTGGAACTGTATCACTACCCGGCCAACCGCTTCGTCGCCGGGTTTATCGGCTCGCCGAAGATGAACTTCCTGCCGGTCAAGGTGACCGCGGCGGAGCCGCAACAGGTGCAGGTCGAACTGCCCAACCGCCAGCTGGTCTGGCTGCCGGTGGAAGGCGCGGGCGTTCAACCCGGCGCCAACCTGTCACTGGGCATTCGCCCTGAACATCTGCTGCCCGGCGAAGCCTCAGAAGTGCGGCTTACCGGCGACGTACAGGTGGTGGAGCAGCTCGGCAACGAGACGCAAATCCACATCCAAATCCCGGCCATCCGTCAAAACCTGGTGTACCGCCAGAATGACGTGGTGCTGGTAGAAGAAGGTGCCACATTCGCCATCGGCCTGCCGCCTCACCGCTGCCACCTGTTCCGTGAAGACGGTACGGCATGTAAACGGCTGCACCAGGAGCCGGGCGTTTAAAGCATCAAAGTCGGTATAACAGGAGAATAATGATGACTACTCTGCGCAAACTTCCTCTGGCACTGGCTGTCGCCGCCGGTGTTCTCTCTACTCAGGCGCTGGCCGTGGATTTCCACGGTTACGCCCGTTCCGGCATCGGCTGGACCGGCAGCGGCGGTGAGCAACAGTGTTTCAAGGCCACCGGCGCCGCGAGTAAATACCGTCTCGGCAACGAATGCGAAACCTACGCCGAACTGAAACTGGGGCAGGAAGTGTGGAAAGAAGGCGACAAGAGCTTCTATTTCGACACTAACCTGGCCTATTCGGTCTCGCAGCGTTCCGACTGGGAAGATGTGACCCCGGGCTTCCGCGAAGTCAACGTGCAGGGTAAAAACCTGATCGAGTGGCTGCCGGGCTCCACGCTGTGGGCCGGTAAGCGCTTCTATCAGCGTCATGACGTTCACATGATCGACTTCTACTACTGGGATATCTCCGGCCCGGGCGCCGGTCTGGAAAACATCGATCTGGGCTTCGGCAAGCTGTCCGCTGCCGTGACCCGCAACTCGGAGTCCGGCGGCTCTTACGGCTACCTGGATAACGAATGGAAACAGCGTCCAACCGTCAACGACACCTTCGACGTGCGCTTGGCCGGGCTGGAGCTGAACCCGGGCGGCACCCTGGAGCTGGGCGTGGACTACGGCCGCGCCAATGCGCAGGATAACTACCGCCTGGCCGACGGCGCCAGCAAAGACGGCTGGATGTTCACCGCCGAACACACGCAGAGTATCCTGAACGGTTACAACAAGTTCGTGCTGCAGTACGCCACCGACTCGATGACCTCGCAGAACAACGGCCGCAACGAAGGCGCCACCATTGATAACAACGGCAAGATGATCCGCGTGTTGGATCACGGCGCCATCGACTTCAACGATCAGTGGGCACTGATGTACGTCGCCATGTTCCAGGACATCGACCGCGACAACAACAACGGCACCACCTGGTACACCGTGGGCGTGCGCCCGATGTACAAATGGACGCCGATCATGAGCACCTTGCTGGAGGCGGGCTATGACAACGTCAAATCCCAGCGCACCGGCGATCGCAACGGCCAGTATAAAGTGACCCTGGCGCAGCAATGGCAGGCGGGCAACAGCATCTGGTCGCGTCCGGCCATCCGCCTGTTCGCCACCTACGCCAAGTGGGATGAGAAGTGGGGCTACGCCACCGGCGATGACACCGGGTATAACGCCGGCACCGCTTACAACGACACCAGCATGCATACCTTCAGCCGCGGCAAGGATGACGAAGTCACCTTCGGCGCCCAGATGGAAATTTGGTGGTAACGACGACAGGACGGGGAGGGCCGCCGGCTCTCTCCCAACCGCATTCGCCGCGGCCGGATCTCTTGCCTGATCCGCCGCGGCGCTGAAAGAGGATATAACGATGAAAAAGAATCTGCTGTCACTCTGCCTGTCGCTGGCGCTGACCGTCGGCGCGCCTCTGGCGGCCAACGCCGAGACGCCGGCCAACGTTTCCGTCGCGCCGGCCATCAGCGCCGCCACGCTGCAAAGCCTGCCGTGGCAGCCGCTGCAGCCGCCGGTGTCGCAAGAAGTGAAGCTCGACGCCGTCAGCCCGCAGCTCAATCAGGGCGAGATCCAGGGGGCGATCGCCGCCTATACGCTGCCGGCCGATCGCGGCTCGCTGGAAGTGACGCTGAGCAGCCTCGCTAAAAACAATTCGCTGTACGCGCCGAGCGTGCTGGTGCTGGACGAGCATCTGCGCCCGGCGGCGTATTACCCGAGCAGCTATTTCCCTTACCAGCCGCCGGGAGCAATGTCCTCCGATCGCCTCGAAGGCACGTTGAAACTGACGCCGGCGCTTGGTCAAAAACAGATTTACCTGCTGGTGTACACCACTCGGCAGGACTTGGCGAAAACCACGCAGTTGACCAATCCGGCCAAGGCCTATGCGCAGGGCGTGGGCAACGCGGTGCCGGATATCCCGGATCCAATCGCCGGCCACGCGACGAGCGGCACGCTGAAGCTCAAGGTGACCGCGGAACAGGGCACCGGCAACGTGATGATCGGTATGCTGCAGCCTGCGCCGACCGTGGCGCCGGTGGTGGTAGGATCAACCGCACCGGCCGCCGTGGCGGCGCCGGCACCGACCCCAGAGAAACCGGCGGAGCCGATGCTCAACGATACCGAAAGCTACTTCAATAATGGCATCAAGCAGGCGGTGAAGGCGGGCGATATCGACAAGGCGCTGAAACTGATGAATGAGGCCGAGAAGTTGGGCTCGACCACTGCGCGTAAAACGTTTATCAGCAGCGTTAAAGGCAAGGGGTAACACCCAGCGCTGCCGATGCTGGCTCGATGATTGGTGCGCCTTGGCGCACCTTTTTTCATCCGCGCGCCAGCGTTGCGCCGATCAACGCCAGTAGACGGGCGTTGTCCACCTGCTGCATGATGCGCACCGGCTTGCCCTGCGGCGGCGGCATGCCGACCGTCAGGCGTAGGCTGTCCGGCCGCCAACGGCGTGAGCTGCCGCGCGTCAACGCCCCTTCCAGCGCCACATCCACATGGAACATTTCGGTCGTGACCAGCTGCGGTTCCAGCAGCCAGGCGATCACCAGTGCATCATGGATCCAGCAGCCCGGCAGGCGCCGCGTATGGCGCGAATAGTCGATCCACGGCTGCGTGGTGGCGCGCAAATAGCGGCACAGCGGCGTATCCGGCTGCGTCAGTGCGGCCAGATCCGCCTGGGTCAGCATGGTCTGGGTGGTGACATCCAGCGGCGCCAGCGTGATAGCGGCGCCGCTGTTCAGCACCAGCCGCGCCGCTTCCGGATCCAGGCCGAAATTGGTGTCCTTGATGTATCCCTCGACGTTGAACACGCCGCCCATGATCACGATCTCTTTCACCGCCTGCGCCATCTGCGGGTAAAGCTGCATGGCGTGCGCAACGTTGGTCAGCGGGCCGATCGCCGCCAGCGTGATCTCGCCGGGATGGCGGCAGATCAGCTCGCCGATGGCGATGGCGGCGTCCGGTGCGGGCGCGTTGGTGAGTGAGGGCGCGGGCAAGTCGCGCCACAGCGCTGCCAGCTTGGGATCGGCGATCGGGCGGTCCAGATGCGCGCGCCACGGCTCCGGCGGCTCACTCAGGGCGCGCGCCGCGCCGAGGGCGACAGGAACCTGATAGCCGCTCTGCGCCAGCAGATCGGTGGTGACGGCGAAGCCCACTTCGCGCGGGGTGTTGCCGGCCACGATGCTGATCAGCTCCAGCTGCAGCTGCGGTTTGGCCGCCAGCGCCAGGGCCAGCGCCAGCCCGTCGTCGACGTTGGCGCCGGGGACGCCATTGCCGGGATCGCAATCAATGATTAAACGCATATAAGGTGTCCTGAAAACCCGCTAACAGCCGCATGAATGGCGGATGCGCAGTTGAAAAGCGAATTCATGCAGCTCGGCGGGCGCGGCACCGGCGGCCAGCATGGCGATGGCCCGCTTGGCCATGGCGTCGATCGGCTGCTCGACCGCGCTGAGCGGCGGCACGCTGAATTCGGATTGCTGCGTGCCGTTAAAACAAATCAGCGCCAGATCGTCCGGTGCGCGCAACCCATGCTCTGCCAGCGCCGACAGGCAGCCGAGCGCCTGCTGTTCGTTAGAGGTGAAAACGGCGCGTGGGCGTGGGCCTTGCACCAGGCACTGGGTGGCCTGGTAGCCGCCCTGGCGGGTGTAGGGCACCTCGAAAATCCACTCGTCGCGCGGCGCAATGCCCGCCTCCAGCAGCGCATCGCGCCAGCCGTTCAGGCGATCCTGCGCGTTGAGCATGGTCAGCGGGCCGATAAAAATGCCGATGTCGCGATAGCCGTGCTGCAGCAGATGGCGGGTCGCCTGGCAGGCGGCGTCGCGCTCGTCGACGCGGATGGCGCAGACGCCGGCCTGGCTGTCGATGGTGTCTATCATCACGCAGGGCGTGCCGGAGGCGCGGATCAGCTCGAACCACGGATGGCGATCGACGCTGGTGTACAGCAGGCCGTCGACCTGGCGGCGCAGCAGGTTGTTGATCAGCTCATACTCACGCTGCCGGTCATCGCCGGCGTCACCCAGCAGCAGCACGCGGCCGCGGCTGAAGGCCTCTTGCTGCAGCGCCCGCGCCAGCGTGGCGAAGAAAGGGTTGGAAATATCCGGCACCACCAGCCCGTAGGTTTGCGTGCTGCCGGAGGCCAATGCCCGCGCGATGTCGTTAGGCCGGTAGCCGGTCTGCTCGATCGCCGCCAGCACGCGCAGCCGGGTGGCTTCCGCCACCGGGCGCGGGCCGTTGTTGATCACATAGCTGACCACGGCGACGGAGGTGCCCGCTACGCGGGCCACGTCGGCGCGGGTAACGCGTCGCGCGGAGTGATTATCCAAATTGGGTTCCTGTTCGCCTTCTCGCTACGCGGCATCCTGCGGCAGGTTGAGATCGCGGCCGCGGGTTTCGGGAGCAAAGAAGGTGGTGATTAAGCCGATGGCCGCCATTACAACAAAATAGCAGGCGACAGGCCACCAGTGACCGAAACCGGACAGCAGCGCGGTGGCGATCAGCGGCGCGGTGCCGCCGGAGAGGATCGAACCGAGCTCTTTGGCGAACGCCATCTTGGAGTAGCGATTCTTCACGCCGAACAGTTCGACGCCGTAGGCCGCCTGCACGCCGAAGATCCCCAGCGATGCGATGCACATGCCGACCACGATCACCGAGATGACGATCGCTGGTTCACGGCTGTCGAGCAGCCAGAACGCCGGGAAGGCGTACAGCACCAGCAGCAGGCAGAACCAGCGGTAGGTGATGCGGCGGCCGAAGCGATCGGACAGCCAGCCGGCCAGCGGGATCACCAGAAAACCGCACAGCGAGGCGATCAACACCGCCAGCGCCGGCACCGATTTATCGACCATCAGCACCTTGGCGACATAGCCGACGATAAAGCCCTGGCACAGGTAGGAAGGGCCGTTTTCGCCGATGCGCAGGCCGAGCATCACCCAGAACGCCTTGGTGCGCTGCAGGTAGCTGCGCGTATCCGGCGCGGCCTGGGCGGCGTCCAGCATGCGCTGGTGGTTTTGTTGCAGCTCGCGTTCGAAGACCGGCGTTTCCCGCACGTGGCGACGCAGGTACAGCGCCGCACCGGCGATCAGAATGCTGGCGAGGAACGGAATGCGCCAGCCCCAGCTCATCAGATCTTCCTTGTCCAGCTGCAGTACCAGCAGCCATACCAGCGACGCCAGCAGAGTGCCGCTGTTCGAGCCAATGGCGATGATCGACGCCACCAGCCCGCGCCGTTTGGCCGGCGCGTATTCCGCCAGCATCACCGCGCCGCCGGACAGTTCCGCACCGGCGCCGAACCCCTGCGCGAAGCGCAGGATCACTAGGCAGGCGGGCGCCCAGACGCCGATTTGCGCATAGGAGGGGATCAGGCCGATCAGCGTGGTGGAGAGGCCCATCAGCGCCACGGTGGTGATCAGCACCACGCGGCGGCCTTTGCGATCGCCGATCCAGCCGAACACCAGCGCACCGATCGGCCGCGCGACGAAGCCGACGGAGTAGGTGGCGAAACTGGCCAGCAGCGCCACCAGCGGCGTGGCTTCCGGGAAGAACACGTCGCCGAACACCATGCCGGCTGCCAGGCCGTACAGCGCGAAGTCGACGTATTCCATGGCGGTGCCGAGCCAGCAGGAGAAGGTGGCGCGCCAAAATTGGCTGCGCCCCTCTTTGGTTGCCAGGCGTTCATCGGCCGCCAGCGCGGCGTCGGCGGTCTGTGAAGGGGCAAGCGTTGTTTCGCTCATGGCAGTGCTATCCTCTTTTGTTCTGCGCCTGGAGGGGCGCGGTTAAAGATGGTTTCCCTGGTGCCGGCAACAAAGGTGTGCCGACAAATCATGTCGGACGCATGGCGATTCAACGCTGCTGTATCAGGGTATCTACGCGCGTAGATAACACAACGCGAGGAAGCTGAAACTTTGCGGGCGATCACAGAATCGTCAGCGCGCCGGGAAATGAAGATAGAGAAGGCGGATGGCAAAAAGATGACAGAACCCCGGTTTTTCCGGCCGATAGGCCTGCCGTTTTCGCCACGAATCAGCCTGCCGCTTTCGTATTTCTGCGCTACAATGGGGGCCTGTTAACAGTTTGTATCGTCTGGCGCGCCGTACCGGCTGCGGTTCAGGCGAGGAGTAAAGCAATGTCTGGCATCAGGGATTCCATCCTGCCGCCGCTGGAGTGGTTGTCCGAACAGGATCCTCCGGCGCCCGCCGCCGTCAGCGATTGGCTGATGGAGTTAGGCTCCATGACCCGCCGATTTGAACGCCATTGCGCCCAGGTGCGCGTCGAACCGCAGCGCGAATGCTTCGTCACGCGCGAGGCGCTGGGCGACGAGGCGAAGCACCTGCCAAACAGCCCGCGCTACTGGCTGCGCGAAGTGGTGCTGCTGGGTGACGACCAGCCCTGGCTGCTGGGGCGCACGGTGATCCCGGAAAATACGCTGACCGGCCCTGACCAGGCGCTGGTGGATCTGGGCACGCTGCCGCTGGGGCGCTACCTGTTCAGCAGCGGCGATCTGACCCGCGACTATATCCATATCGGCCGACAGGACGCGCTGTGGGCGCGTCGTTCACGGCTGCGGCTGGCGGGCAAGCCGCTGTTGCTGACCGAACTGTTTTTACCGGCTTCACCGCTGTATTCAGCGGTCCCCGCATAAGAGAGGAGAGCAAGACGTTGGAGGGAAGCGTGACTCAAAGTAAATGGCGGGCTTACAGCCATTTGATGCGCATTGATAAACCGATCGGCACGCTGTTGCTGTTGTGGCCGACGCTGTGGGCGCTGTGGCTGGCCGGGAAAGGCGTGCCGCCGCTGTCGATTCTGGTGGTGTTCGTGCTCGGCGTGTTCCTGATGCGCGCCGCCGGCTGCGTGGTGAATGACTACGCCGATCGCGCGGTGGACGGCTACGTAAAGCGCACCGCCGGGCGGCCGATGCCGAGCGGTCGGGTGAGCGCGAAAGAGGCCAAGGTGCTGTTCGTGGTGCTGGTGCTGATCTCCTTCTGCCTGGTATTGACGCTGAACGCTATGACCATCTGGCTGTCGCTGGCGGCACTGGCGCTAGCCTGGGTGTATCCGTTTATGAAGCGGGTGACCAACCTGCCGCAGTTCGTGCTGGGTGCCGCGTTCGGCTGGGGCATTCCGATGGGCTATGCGGCGGTCAGCGAATCGCTGCCGCTCAGCTGCTGGCTGCTGCTGCTGGCCAACATCTGCTGGACGGTGGCCTACGACACGCTGTATGCGATGGTCGACCGCGACGATGACCTGAAGATCGGTATCAAATCTACCGCTATCCTGTTCGGGCGCTATGACAAGCTGATCGTCGGGTTGCTGCAGTTCGCGACGCTGCTGCTGCTGGTGTGGGTCGGTTATCTGGCGCAGCTCGGCGGCGCGTTTTACTGGTCGCTGTTGCTGGCGGGCGCGCTGTTCATTCACCAGCAAAAGCAGATCGCCGGGCGTGAGCGCGAAGCCTGCTTCAAGGCCTTCCTGCAGAACAACTATGTCGGGCTGGTGGTGTTTATCGGCATCGCGCTGAGTTATCTGCCTGCGTAACGGTTTCCTGCAGCAAGAAAAAAGGCACCTCTCGGGGTGCCTTTTGTGTTTCCGCGCCGGACGAAATCACTCGTCTTGCTCTTCTTCCGCATCGGTTTGCGGCAGAGCGTTGGTCTCTTCCGGCATGTTGACGCTTTCGATGGTCAGCTTGATTTCCGGTGTGATCAGATCGCTCAGCATGTTGTACACCTCGAGGGTGTGCTCGCGGATCGCATCGCCGCTGTCGTTGATATAGCCTTCTTCGCGCAGCGTCGCCACCAGGGTGGAGAATACCGCCTTGTCGAAGAACTCCGGCGCGTTGATGCCGTGCAGCACCGATAGACGCTGCGCCATGATGCGGCTTTCTTTCTCCAGCGCGCCGCGGTTGATGCTCGGGTTAGCGCTGAGGATCGACATAGTGATGGCGTAGCGTTGCAGGGTTTCGCGCACCCCGGCGGCCAGCAGCTGCAGCGGGCGAATGCGCGCCGGGTTCAGCACCAGCTCGTCGCCTTTGTCGCAGATAAGCTGTTGGCGGATCAGCTCGTCGATCATCGGCCGCAGCACGTCCGGCAGCTGTTCCTTGTCGTTATGCAGGAACAGCTCGGCTTTCAGCATCGGGTAAATCATGCCAATCTGGCGCAGCAGTTCGGCGCGCGATACCCGGCGATGATGCATGACGATGCTGGCGATCAGCGACGGCAACACCAGCAGGTGGTGGATGTTGTTGCGGTAATAGGTCATCAGCACCGCCTGCTCGCGCGGCAGGATGATGATGTCGCCGATGTTGTCCTTTTCCACCTCGAACTTGTTCATGTTCAGCGCGTGATCCAGCAGCTCGTCCGGCGTCTGCGATGGTACGGTGACGTCATGGGCGTAAGGCGCGTTGCGCATCAGCTGCAGGTAGCACTCGAGCTGCTCGAGCAATTGTTCGCGGGTCAGCGAACGCTGGCGCGAGGCCAGCAGCGCGGTGGAACACAGGTTCATGGCGTTGGCCGCGGCGGCGTTGTTGATGCGCACCATGATCTGGCCGGCGAGATCGTTGACCGTCGGCGTCAACCAGCTTGGGCGCTGAGCTTCGATCGGATCGATCGACTCGCGCCACTGCGGCACGTGCTGGTTGAGGTAAGCGGTCAACGGCAGCGGTTCGCCGAAGTTGACGTAACCCTGGCCCAGGTTACGCAGCTTGCGCAGGCCGCGCAGCATCTGCAGCAGGCTCTCTTTTTCCTTGGTGGCGCCGCGCAGCTCTTTGGCGTAGGTACCCACTTCCATCACGTGCTCGTAGCCGATGTAGATCGGCACCAGCGTGATCGGACGGGTGCCGCCGCGCAGCATCGCCTGGATGGTCATCGACAGGGTGCCGGTCTTCGGCTCCAGCAAGCGCCCGGTGCGGGAGCGGCCGCCTTCCACGAAGTATTCCACCGAGTAACCGCGGGTGAACAGCTCGCCGAGGTATTCGCGGAACACCGTCGAGTAAAGCTTGTTGCCCTTGAAGGTGCGGCGGATGAAGAACGCGCCCAGGCGACGGAAGATCGGGCCGGCCGGCCAGAAGTTGAGGTTGATGCCCGCAGCGATGTGCGGCGGCACCAGGCCCTGGTGATACAGCACGTAGGACAGCAGCAGATAGTCCATGTGACTGCGGTGGCAGGGCACGTAGACGATCTCGTGGCCGTCCTGCGCCAGCTGGCGCACACGCTCAGCGTTGGTGACGTTGATGCCCTGATACAGCCGGTTCCAGGTCCAGCTCAGCACGCGGTCGGACAGACGCACGGTTTCGTAGGAGAAATCGGCGGCGATCTCTTCCATCAGCGCGATGGCGTTCTGCTGGGCCTTCTCGTGCGAGATCTTCTTGCTGCGCGCTTCGTCCTCGACCGCTTTTTCGATCGCTTTGGACGCCAACAGCTTGTTGAACAGGTCCTGACGGGCCGGCAGGCTCGGGCCTACCGCGGCCAGGCGCTGACGCGAGAAGTGCATGCGCGCCACGCGCGCCAGTTTCTGCGCGATGGTTTTATCCGTGCCGTGCTCGGTGGCCATGCGGCGCAGCGAAACGGTGTTGGAGAAACGCACGAAGCTGTCGCGGCCGAGCCACAGTACGGCGAAGAATTTCTGCACGCCGTTCAACAGACGCAGGTGTGGCGTGCCGTGGCCTTCGCGGCCCGGCGAACGGCCGAACATGACCGAAACCGGCAGCATCTGAATGTCGAGATCCGGATTGCTGCGATGCAGATCCAGATAGTCGTGGAACAGCTTTACCGACTCTTCTTTCGGGGTGTAGTAGCGGAACACGCGCGGGCCGTCGTGAATGAACACGTAGCTCGGCAGCACGGTGCCGTCGATCTCCAGCGCGTTGAGCGGATCGGGCAGATCCTGCGCCAGGCACTGGGTGCGCAGCGTCAGCAAATCCGCCTTGGAATTGTAAGGTAAAACATACAAAATCGGCCGTGAGGGATCCAACCCTAGCTCGGTAACCGGATCTGAAGGGATGACCTTACTTCTTACCAACAATTTAAGTGGTAAATTCAATATTTTATAATAAATTTTACGCCAACCTGACATAACAACGTGAAGCCTCTTGTTAGCAATGCGCCGCAAGCATACCAGAAACCGGGTAGCAGATCTGTGGTGTTCGAAAACCGAGAGCCGTCAGCGCGGACTGTTCTAGACTCTTTTTATTATGACCGACCTCTGAGAAAGGCACGAAAACATGGCAAACCAAGCAACCGGATTGACCCGCATCATCAAGGCCGCCGGCTATTCTTATAAAGGGCTTTCCGCCGCCTGGCAACACGAGGCGGCGTTCCGCCAGGAACTGGTGGTGGCCCTCCTGGCTATCATACTGGCTGTCTGGCTGGACGTGGGTGCGATAGCGCGCATTTTATTGATCGGATCGGTGGCGCTGGTGATGATCGTCGAGATCCTGAACAGCGCGATCGAGGCGGTGGTGGATCGCATCGGCAGCGAACACCATGAGCTGTCCGGGCGGGCCAAGGACATGGGATCGGCGGCGGTGTCGCTGGCGATCGTGCTGGCGCTGTTCGTATGGGGCACGGTCTTGTGGCAGCATTTTGGCTGACGAAAGTCGCCTACTGACTGATTTTTATTTATTCTTCGGTTCCCAATCCGCGCTTACCTGTATATACTCACAGCAAGACTGTATAAACAAACAGGGGGCGGAATGAAAGCACTAACTACCAGACAGCAAGAGGTCTACGATCTGATTCGCGATCATATTTCGCAAACGGGCATGCCGCCAACGCGTGCCGAGATCGCGATGCGTCTGGGGTTCCGTTCGCCTAACGCCGCCGAAGAGCACCTGAAGGCGCTGGCACGCAAAGGCGTGATCGAAATCGTCTCCGGTGCGTCGCGCGGTATCCGCCTGTTGATGGAAGAAGAAGAAGGGCTGCCGCTGATCGGTCGCGTCGCCGCCGGCGAACCGCTGCTGGCGCAGCAGCACATCGAAGGGCACTACCAGGTGGATCCTTCCCTGTTTAAACCGAGCGCCGATTTCCTGTTGCGGGTGAACGGCATGTCGATGCGCGACATCGGCATTCTGGACGGCGATCTGCTGGCGGTGCACAAAACGCAAGACGTGCGCAACGGCCAGGTCGTGGTCGCGCGCATCGAAGACGAAGTGACGGTCAAGCGCTTGAAAAAGCACGGTAACGTGGTTGAGCTGCTGCCGGAGAACAATGAATTCCAACCGATCGTGGTCGATCTGCGCCAGCAGAATTTCACGATCGAAGGGCTGGCGGTCGGCGTGATCCGCAACGGCGACTGGATTTAATCGCCGCGCCATCACCGCCGCTCCCTGTATCAATCGCCCCTGTTTTGGGGCGTTTTTGTTTCTGACTTCGCCCTTTGTCACTCTGTCACAGGAACATCCCATCATGCGCCTGATTTCCGCCTTCACCAGCGACACCGATAAAGCCCTGTGGCGCCTCGCCCTGCCGATGATTTTCTCCAATATCACCGTGCCGCTGCTCGGGCTGGTGGACACCGCGGTGATCGGCCACCTCGACAGCCCGATCTATTTGGGAGGCGTGGCGATCGGCGCGGTGGCGACCAGCTTCCTGTTCATGCTGCTGCTGTTCCTGCGCATGAGCACCACCGGCCTCGCGGCGCAGGCGCTGGGAGCGAAGAACCCGCAGGCGCTGGCACGCGCCTTTATGCAACCGCTGCTGCTGGCGTTGTTGGCCGGGGGGGCGATCGTCCTGTTGCGCTACCCGCTGATTGAACTGGCGCTGCGGATCGTCGGCGGCGATGGCGAGGTGCTGGAGCAGGCGCGGCGTTTTCTTGAGATCCGCTGGTTGAGCGCACCGGCGGCGCTGGCCAACCTGGTGCTGCTGGGCTGGCTGCTCGGCGTGCAGTACGTGCGTGCGCCGGTGATCCTGCTGATCGTCGGCAACCTGCTGAACATCGTGCTGGATATCTGGCTGGTGATGGGCCTGGGCTGGAACGTACGAGGGGCGGCGGCGGCCACCGCCATCGCCGAATATGCCACGCTATTGCTCGGCCTGTGGCTGGCGTGGCGAGTGATGCGTCTGCGCGGTATTACCCTGGCGATGCTGCGTCAGGCCTGGCGTGGCGATCTGCGCCGCCTGCTGGCGCTCAATCGCGACATCATGTTGCGCTCATTGCTGCTGCAGCTGTGTTTTGCGTCGCTGACCATTTTCGGCGCTCGCCTGGGGAGCGATGTGGTGGCGGTTAACGCGGTGTTGATGAACCTGCTGACGTTTACCGCCTATGCGCTCGACGGCTTCGCTTATGCGGTGGAGGCCCATTCCGGCCACGCCTACGGTGCCCGGGACGGCAGCCAACTGCGTAAGGTGTGGCACGCGGCCTGCAGGCAGGCTGGGCTGGTCGCGTTGGCTTTCGGCCTGGCGTATGCCGTTACCGGCCAGCAGATCGTGGCGGCGTTGACCTCCTTGCCGGAGCTGCGTGCGTTGGCCGCCCACTATTTACCGTGGCAGGTTATTCTGCCGCTGGTCGGGGTGTGGTGCTATTTGCTGGACGGCATGTTTATCGGTGCCACGCGCGGCGCCGAGATGCGTAACAGTATGGCGGTGGCCGCGGCAGGATATGGTTTGGCGCTGTTCAGCGTGCCGCTGCTAGGCAACCACGGGCTCTGGCTGGCGCTGGCGGTGTTTCTGACGTTGCGTGGCGTGGCGCTGGGTTGGATTTGGCACCGTCATCAGGTGCGCGGCAGCTGGTTTGCTGCACGTTAGACCGGACGCTTTGTTGGGTTAATTATTAATTTATCTTATGTTTTTATTCATGTTTGCTTACATGTTTCCAGCCTGAATACTTCCGGTTTAGTTCGTTGTTTGTTAGCGTTTTTTGTGTTTATTTTTCTTTTTAATGGTTTTTTATTCTGATGTTTGGCTTTTTTATTTCCATGTTTAACTAGAATGAATCATGTGGCTGGTGAATGAAGGGGAGCGGTGCTTCTTAAGGTGAAGGGAGTATCAACCAGAAAAACTTCTGTTTAACCCCGGCCAGCGACAGGGATCACTGATTCACCACAGGTTAACGGAGAGACTATGAATAAAGATCAAGCCGACGGTAACTGGAAGCAGCTGAAAGGCAAAGTGAAGGAAAAATGGGGCAAGCTGACCGATGACGATCTGACGGTCATCGAAGGGAAACGCGAACAGCTAGTCGGTAAAATCCAGGAGCGCTACGGTTACCAGAAAGAGGCGGCCGAGAAAGAGGTGAAAGCCTGGGAAGATCACACCAAACACCGCTGGTAACACGCAGGGCCGCCACTGACGGCGGCCGGCAACAGCGCAGGCCGGCGTCGCTCCATCCTCTGGCGCCCCGGCTGCAGGTACAGGGAAGTACCTGACTTCGTCTTACTTCTTCTTGATGGCGATGCTGTGATCGTGTTCGGCGCAATCATGCTTGCTGTCACAAGCCTCAACTTCAACGCAACCGGCGCACAGACCGTGCGCTTCCACCACGCTGTGCCGCAGTGCAAATCCGGCTTCCTGCGCCAGCTTCTGCAGCGTTTCCTCCACGCCTTCGGTGGTGCGTTCGGTCACCTGGCCGCAGCGGTCGCAAATAAACAGCGCGGACGTATGCATCGGCTGTTCGAAATGGTGGCACAGCACGTAGCTGTTGGCCGATTCCACTCTATGGATAAACCCTTGCTCCAGCAGAAAATCCAGCGCGCGGTAGACCGTCGGCGGCTTGGCCTGCGGTTCGGCGACGCGCAGCAGATCGAGCAGGTCATATGCGCTGATTGCACCGGGTTGCTGAGTCATCAGACGCAGCACTTCCAGCCGTTGCGGCGTCAATCGCACATTGCGTTGCTGGCAGAGGCGTTCAGCCTGCGCCAGCAGCTTTTCCTGGGTGGTTGAGTTCATCGCAAATATCCCGGTACGTAAAAAAGCCGATTTTACCATGATTACGGCGAATCGCCGAGAGTTGCCCCCTTTTCCCCTGAGGATAGCGCAGGGAAAGGCGCGTCGATCGCGCGAAAAGAGAGTTGCATCACAACTTTTCCCCGCCGTCGGGCGGCAAATCAACGTTGCCGGTTTTAGCGCTGGAGAGCGGGGGACGAGAGCGGTATAACGCCTTTCACCCGCGTGATGAGCAGGAGCCCTGTGTGATGACGGAAAGAGAGAAGCTGTTAAGCGGCCTGGAGTACAACAGCCGCGATGAAGAACTGATCGCCCTGTACCATCGGGCGAGGGCGTTGACCAAAAGCTTGGGGGCGCTGGACTCGCATCAGGCGGACGAGAAAAACCGCCTGCTCGGCGAGCTGTTTGGCGCCTGGGGGAAGGCGAGTTGGATTGAAACGCCATTCTGGTGCGACTACGGGCAGCATGTCCGCATCGGTAAAAACTGTTTTATCAACGTCAATGCGGTGTTCCTCGATTGTAATACCATCACCATCGGCGACAACACGCTGATCGGCCCCAACGTGCAAATCTATACGCCGAGCCACCCGCTGGAGGCCGCAGAGCGCTTCACCGGCGATCCGGATTTCCCTTTCCGCACCTCGGCGCAGCCGGTGTCCATTGGCAACAACGTCTGGATCGGCGGCAACGTAGTGATCCTGCCGGGAGTGACCATCGGCGACGGCACGACCATCGGCGCGGGCAGCATCGTCACCGGCGACATCCCGGCCAACGTGCTGGCGCTGGGGCAGCCATGCCGGGTTATCCGCTCGTTGGAATAGGGCGTTATCGACGAGCAGGAGGCAAGGGGGCGGGATGGCTCTCTTTGCGGTGCGGGCCGTCGTTTGCCAACGGGCGGTCATCGGCCAACGCCAAGCGTGCGGCCGCCAGGCGGCTCATGACGGTGCCGATTGGCACCGCCAGCACTTTCGCGGCCTCCCGATAGGATAGCCCTTCGATATACACCAGAAACAGCGCGTTGCGCTGAGCCGCCGGCAGCCGGCTGACGCGTCGCATCACTTCATGGAGCCAGACCGGCTGTTCACCGTTGTCCGCATCGCCCAGCTCTTCCGCCGCCATGCAGCCTTGCCCCTGGCGAAGATGTTGGGCGCGAACTTCATTGAGCCAGATGGAGTGCAGGATGGAAAACAACCAGCGATCCAGGTGCGAACCGGGAGTGAATTGCGCAGCGCGCTCCAGCGCACGCAGGCAGGTCGCCTGCACCAGATCGTCGGCGATATCCCGCCGGTGCGAAAGCACCAGCGCATAGCGCCACAGGCGGGAGATATAGTGGCCGAGTTCATCGCGTATCGCATCGCCGCTGATAGTCACCTCCGCAGGCGCGTCGGATCAAGATTCCGGGTGGCGGTCGATGGCCGCCGTCAAATCGCGGTACTCCTCGCATTTGGTGCCGCACAGCGACTGGATCACCTGCAGCTGCTGGCGCGCCAGATCGGGTCGGCCTTTCAGCATGTAGGCTTCCCCCAGGTACTCGCGCACTTTAGGGTATTTCGGATCGAGAGCTACTGATTTTAAATAATAGCCGATACCCTCATCGGTGCGGCCAAGTTTGCGCGTGGCGTAGCCGCGATAGTTCAGCGCAACGGCGGTGTTGGGATCTTTCAGCGTGTTGAGCATATCGAGCGCTTCCTGATAGCGGCCGCTTTTCGCCAGCGCATAGGCGTAGTTAGTGCGGTCGACGTCGTCGACCTTGCCGCTTTTATCCACCATGCAGGTCTGAGTTTTGCTGTCGTAGACCTGGCCTTTCGGGCAGGTCGGCGGGGTTTGGCTGCTGCCGTCGCCGCCCATCGCCAGCGCCGTGCCGGAAAACAGCAGGCAGCCGGCAATGGCCGATGCCAGCAGGCGTTTAATGAAGCTGTTCATGGTTGTGTCCTCAAGGCAGAGGCGCCGTGCGCGCCCGTAATGAGATAACACCTGAACGAGTGGGTTTATTCGCCTTGTCTCCGCTTATTTTTGCCGGCGGCAAGCGGGTTTTCCCAACGGCGCCGATTGTCGTTATAATAGCCGTTTGCGGCCGCGCGCCGTTCGTTGAACCCAGACAGACTCAGGTAGCCAGTAACTCAGCATGACGAAAGACAACCACGCCCCAACCTACGCCGCCAATCGTTTCTCCATCGCGCCGATGCTCGACTGGACCGATCGTCATTGCCGTTACTTCCACCGCCTGCTGACCAAGGAAACGCTGCTGTACACCGAAATGGTGACCACCGGCGCGATCATCCACGGCAAGGGCGACTATCTGGCCTACAGCGAAGAAGAGCATCCGGTGGCGCTGCAGCTGGGCGGCAGCGATCCGGCCGCGCTGGCGCATTGCGCCAAGCTGGCGGAGCAGCGCGGTTACGATGAGATTAACCTCAACGTCGGCTGCCCGTCCGATCGCGTGCAAAACGGCATGTTCGGCGCCTGTCTGATGGGCCAGGCGGCGCTGGTCGCCGACTGCATCAAGGCAATGCGCGACGTCGTATCGATACCGGTGACGGTGAAGACCCGCATCGGCATCGACGATCAGGACAGCTACGCCTTCCTGTGCGACTTTATCCAGACCGTCGCCGGGCGCGGCGAGTGCGACATGTTCACTATCCACGCTCGCAAAGCCTGGCTCTCCGGCCTCAGCCCGAAAGAGAACCGCGAAGTGCCGCCGCTGGACTACCCGCGCGTTTATCAGCTGAAGCGGGATTTCCCGGCGCTGACCATCGCCATTAACGGCGGGGTGAAAACGCTGGAAGAGGCGCGGCAGCATCTGCAGCATCTGGACGGTGTGATGATGGGGCGCGAGGCGTATCAGAATCCGGGTATCCTGGCGCGGGTCGACAGCGAACTGTTCGGCGCGCAGACCGCGGTGCCGGACAGCGTGGCGATCGTCGAAGCGCTGTATCCGTATATCGAGCGCGAGCTGTCCAACGGCACCTATCTCGGCCACATCACCCGTCACATCCTCGGTTTGTTCCAGGGCGTGCCGGGCGCGCGCCAGTGGCGTCGCCACCTGAGCGAGAACGCCCACAAGCCGGGCGCCGATGCGCGGGTGGTGGAGCAGGCGCTGGCGCTGGTGCGTCAGCCGCGCGTCGAAATGGCGTAACCCGCAAAAAATTTGACCAACAGTTAGTGTTTTTCGCCAGGCATTCGGTGCGTTACCGGATGCCTGTCCTATTTTTTCAATAGGTTAGCCCTTCCGCCATTCTGGCACGCTTCTTGTAATCCACTCTGCAGATACGTTGTATTGCAAAGGAGCAATCATGTTGGAAATCTTCTTTCTCATTGGCTTTGTGGTGATGCTGATGGTGACCGGCATCTCGCTGCTGGGGATCTTCGCCGCGTTGTTGGTGGCGGCGGCGTTCATGCTGTTGGGCGGGTTGTTCGCGGTGGTGATTAAGCTGCTGCCGTGGCTGATTTTGGCGGTGGTCGGGGTATGGATTTACCGTTCGATGCAGAAACCGCAGGCCAGGCGTTACTGATTTTTTGCTGAATAATCAGTCAGTCGCGATGAAACTTGCATAACTGCCCGCCACGCTAATGCGGCAGCGATCACAGCTTGGCAGTTTTCCCCGGCGGTGTGGCACATAAAGCGTGTTTTTTGCCGGACGGGGCTGTTAGGATGTTGGTCGATGCAGTGATGCGACTGATTTCATCACCGTGAGAGACAACCAAAATTCGTGTTGCTGAAGCAACCCCCTGTCTCTGGCGGACTCTGCTCTACCCCTACAAAACGCAGTAACAGAAAGGGCTCCGTAAGGAGCCCTTTTCTTTGGCCGCGATCAGGGGATCAGCAGGCTGGAGCCACTGGTGCTGCGGCTTTCCAATACTTGGTGTGCCCGCTGGGCGTCGGCCAGCGCGAATTTCTGCTCGTCTTTCACTTCTACCCGAATGGCGCCGCTGCCGATCAGGGAGAACAGCTCGTTGCTGGCGTACTGCAGCTCGGCGCGGTTGGTGATATAGCCGTTGAGGGAAGGGCGGGTGACGTACAGCGAGCCCTTCTGATTCAGCAGCGCCAGATCGACGCCGGTCACCGGGCCTGAGGCGTTGCCGAAGCTGACCATCAGGCCGCGACGCTTCAGGCTGTCGAGCGAGGCCAGCCAGGTGCTTTTACCCACCGAATCGTACACCACGCCGACCTTCTCGCCCTGCGTCAGCTCGGCCACCCGCTGGGCGATATCCTCTTTGTGGTAGTTGATGGTGGCCCAGGCGCCGGCCTGTTTCGCCAGCGCGGCCTTCTCGTCGGAACCGACGCTGCCGATCAGGCGCGCACCCAGCGCTTTCGCCCACTGGCAGGCGATCAGCCCGACGCCGCCGGACGCGGCATGGAACAGGAACACTTCACCCGGTTGCACGTCATAGGTCTGGCGCAGCAGGTAGTATACCGTCAGCCCTTTGAGGAAAGAGGCTGCACCCTGTTCAAAGCTAAGGTTGCCCGGCAGCAGCGCCACGCGTTCTGCCGAGACGTTGTGGATCTCGCTGTAGGCGCCGAGCGCCGATTGCGCATACACCACCCGGTCGCCCGGTTTGATCGCGCTGACCCCGGCGCCGACCTTGGTCACCACGCCGGCCGCTTCGGTGCCGAGGCCGCTCGGCAGGCTGGCCGGCGCGTACAGTCCGCTGCGCACATAGGTGTCGATGTAGTTGATGCCGATCGCCTTGTTCTCGATCTGCACTTCGCCGGCAGCCGGATCGAGCGGTGTAAAATCAACGTATTGCAAGACTTCCGGCCCGCCGGTGGCGGAGAATTGAATGCGCTTGGCCATGTTCTACCCTCATTTGGTTATCTGAATTCACCCTATGCCTTTTGGCTGCGGAGATCTAGCCTGCCCGTGCGCCGGCCTGTGGCAATTATGCGGCGGAATCGTGCGGAAAAATCACGTATACTCTTGCGTCAGCAGCCTCACCCTCATTCGCAACCGGATAAAGACTACGTTTCATGGCAGGAAAAAAACCAACCAACAAAACAAACGCGGACGAAACCAGAGAGCGTTCCAGAGATCGTCAGATGGAAGGGCTGAAGATGCCGCCGCACTCGCTGGAGGCCGAGCAGTCGGTGTTGGGCGGTTTGATGCTGGATAACGAGCGCTGGGACAACGTGGCGGAGCGCGTGGTCGCCAACGACTTCTTCAGCCGCCCACATCGCCTGATCTTTACCGAGATGCAGCGTCTGCTGGAGATGAGCAAGCCTATCGACCTCATCACCCTGTCCGAATCGCTCGAGCAGAAGGGTGAACTGGACTCGGTCGGCGGCTTCGCCTACCTGGCCGAGCTGTCGAAAAACACCCCGAGCGCCGCCAACATCGGCGCCTACGCCGACATCGTGCGCGAGCGCGCGGTGGTGCGCGAAATGATCTCGGTGGCTAACGAAATCGCCGACGCCGGCTACGATCCGCAGGGGCGCAGCAGCGAAGACCTGCTCGATCTGGCGGAATCCCGCGTATTCCAAATCGCCGAGAACCGCGCCAGCAAAGACGAAGGCCCGAAGGGCATCGAACGCATCCTGGAAGACACCGTGTCGCGCATCGAACAGCTGTATCAGCAGCCGCACGACGGCGTGACCGGGGTCGATACCGGCTATCAGGACCTCAACAAGAAAACCGCGGGCATGCAAAAGTCCGATCTGATCATCGTCGCCGCCCGTCCATCGATGGGGAAAACCACCTTCGCCATGAACCTGTGCGAAAACGCCGCGATGACCCAGGAAAAACCGGTGCTGATCTTCAGCCTGGAGATGCCCGGCGAGCAGATCATGATGCGTATGCTGGCGTCGCTGTCGCGCGTGGATCAGACGCGCATCCGTACCGGCCAGCTCGACGACGAGGACTGGGCGCGCATTTCCAGCACCATGGGTATCCTGCTGGAGAAGCGCAACATGTACATCGACGATTCCTCCGGCCTGACGCCGACCGAAGTGCGCTCGCGCGCGCGGCGCATTTTCCGCGAGCACGACGGGCTTAGCCTCATCATGATTGACTACCTGCAGCTGATGCGCGTGCCGGCCCTGTCCGACAACCGTACGCTGGAGATCGCCGAGATTTCGCGCTCGCTGAAGGCGCTGGCGAAAGAGCTGCAGGTGCCGGTGGTGGCGCTGTCGCAGCTGAACCGTAGCCTGGAGCAGCGCGCCGACAAACGCCCGGTTAACTCCGACCTGCGTGAATCCGGCTCTATCGAGCAGGACGCCGACCTGATTATGTTCATCTATCGTGATGAGGTGTATCACGAGAACAGCGATCTGAAAGGGATCGCGGAAATTATTATCGGTAAGCAGCGTAACGGCCCGATCGGTACCGTGCGCCTTACCTTTAACGGCCAGTGGTCGCGTTTCGACAACTACGCGGGGCCACAATACGATGACGAATAATCAGCTAAGGAACTGAAATGAAAGCGGCAACCGCTGTAATCGACCGCCGCGCTCTGCGACATAATCTGCAACAGGTGCGCCGCCAGGCGCCACAAAGCCGCCTGATTGCCGTTGTGAAAGCAAACGCTTATGGACATGGCCTGCTGGAAACAGCACACACCCTGCAAGACGCCGACTGCTACGGCGTGGCGCGCATCGACGAGGCGCTGATGCTGCGTTCCGGCGGCATCGTCAAACCGATCCTGCTGCTGGAAGGCTTCTTCAGTGCCGAAGATCTGCCGGTGCTGGTGGCGAACAACATCGAAACCGCGGTGCACTGCATCGAACAGCTCGAAGCGCTGGAGCAGGCCGAGCTGGCGCGCCCGGTGCCGGTGTGGATGAAGCTCGATACCGGCATGCATCGGCTGGGGGTGCGCCCCGAACACGCGGAGGCGTTTTATCAGCGCCTGTGCGCCTGCCGCAACGTGGCGCAGCCGGTCAATATCATGAGCCACTTCAGCCGCGCCGATGAACCGGAGTCCGACACCACGTTGAAACAGATCGCCTGCTTTGAGCAGTTCGCGCGCGGTAAACCGGGCCAGCGCTCGGTCGCCGCCTCCGGTGGCACGCTGCTGTGGCCGGATGCCCACAATGAGTGGGTGCGCCCCGGCATCATTCTGTACGGCGTGTCGCCGCTGGATAACGGCAGCGGCGCCGAGCATGGTCTGCAGCCGGCGATGACCCTGAAATCCAGCCTGATCGCGGTGCGCGAGCACAAGGCCGGCGAAGCGGTCGGCTACGGCGGCACCTGGGTCAGCCCGCGCGATACCCGGCTGGGCGTGGTGGCGATGGGATACGGCGACGGTTATCCGCGCAGCGCGCCGACCGGCACGCCGATCCTGATCAACGGCCGCGAAGTGCCGATTGTAGGCCGGGTGTCGATGGACATGATTTCGGTCGATCTCGGGCCGGATGCCGCCGATAAGGTGGGGGATGAAGCGGTGCTGTGGGGCCAGGCGCTGCCGGTCGAACGCATCGCCGCCTGCACCGGCATCAGCGCTTACGAACTGATCACCAAGCTCACGCAGCGTGTGGCGATGGAATACATCGGCGACTGATGCGCCGCAGGGGCCGACGCGCGTCGGCCCCGTTTCTCAGCGGGTTACTTCTTTACCGCCAACCACTTGTCGATAACCTTCTGATACTCGCCGGTCGCCTTGGCCAGGTGCAGCCACTGATCCACATACAGTTTCCAGCTCAGATCGTCGCGCGGCAGCATGTAAGCCTTCTCGCCGTACTGCATCGGTTTGGTCGGATTCACCGCGCACAGCTTCGGATAGCGCTTCTGCTGGTACAGCGCCTCGGAAGCGTCGGTGATCATCACGTCCGCCTTGCGATCCACCAACTGCTGGAAAATGCTCATGTTGTCTTGCGTCAGCGTCAGTTTGGCCTTCGGCAGATAGGCGTGCACGAAGGCTTCGTTGGTGCCGCCCGCCGGTTCCAACAGACGCACCGACGGCTTGTTGATCTGTTCGATAGTGCGGTATTTCTTCACGTCGGTGCAGCGCACCAGCGGGATTTTGCCGTCGGTATCCAGCTTGTCAGCGAAGAACACCTGTTTTTGCCGCTCCAGCGTGACGGAGATGCCGCCCATCGCGATGTCGCACTTGCCGGAGGCGAAGTCCGGCGTCAGGGTTTTCCAGCTGGTTTTCACCCACTTCACGTTGGCGCCCAGGCTCTTGGCCAGCGATTGCGCCATGTCGATGTCGATGCCTTCATAGCTGCCGTCTTCCTTGAGGAAGGTATAGGGCTTGTAGTCGCCGGTGGTGCAGACCTCCAGGGTCTTTTGCTGCAGCACTTTGTCCAGGTGGGATTGCGCGCTGGCGCTGCCGGCGGCGAGCAGCAGCGCGAGGGGGAGTAGCTTTTTCATCTGGCGTCCTTTTTATACATTCGTGGTTTTATGCGTTACTTCGCCGTTAATTGTCGTTTGTCTGCATGAGTTAGCCGTTTTTTATGCCGCTTACCGGCGAAAACGCCGGGCGTTGCTGCTGTACGCGATTCAAGCGCCAGGGTGTGACGTCGGCAACGGTAAAAAAACTGGTAGGCTGTAACGTCAACATTTATTAACACAGTTTACAGGTGGCTATGTACAACATTGACGATTTTGATATGAAAATCCTGACGCTGTTACAGGCCAACGGCCGTCTGACCAATCAGGAGCTGAGCGAGCTGGTCGGGCTCTCGGCCTCCCAATGTTCGCGGCGGCGCATCAGCCTGGAGCAGGCGCAGCTGATCCGCGGCTACCACGCGCGGCTGGCGCCGGAGGCGGTCGGCCTGGGGCTGGTGGGGCTGATTGAAGTCAGCCTGATCACGCACGCGCAGGAGCAAATCGACAGCTTTCATCAGATGCTGGAGGACGTGGACGCGATCCTTGACGCTTACAAGACCACCGGCGACGCCGATTACCTGCTGAAAGTGGCGGTGGCTGACCTGCCGGCGCTGAGCGAATTCATCAGCCAGACGCTGTCGCCGCACAAAAGCGTGGCGCATATCAAAACGGCGGTGGTGCTCAATCGCATCAAGGAAAACGGTTTGTTGCCGGTGACGCGAGAAAGCTGAAACCGAATGCGCTTTTCCGTCTATATTAGGAACGTAACGCTGTGCCTAAACCACAATAAATAAACCAGGAGAAAAACCCCGTGTTCCAGAACGTTGACGCCTATGCCGGCGATCCCATTCTGTCGCTGATGGAAAAATTCAAACAAGACCCGCGCGCGCACAAGGTGAACCTGAGTATCGGCCTGTACTACGATGCGCAGGGCATCATCCCCCAGATGCGGGCGGTCGCCGCGGCGGAAGCGCAGTTGAACAGCGTCGAGCACGGCGCCTCGGTATACCTGCCGATGGAAGGGCTGCAACCCTATCGCTCCGCCATCCAGCAGCTGCTGTTCGGCGCGCAGCATCCGATGCTGCAGCAGGGGCGCATCGCCACCATTCAGACCGTTGGTGGTTCCGGCGCGTTGAAAGTGGGCGCCGACTTCCTGAAAAGCTACTTCCCGGATTCGCAGGTGTGGGTCAGCGATCCGACCTGGGAAAACCACGTCGCCATCTTCAGCGGCGCCGGTTTCAAAGTGAATACCTATCCGTATTTCGACAGCGAAAGCCTGGGCGTGAAGTTCGACGCCATGCTGGCTGCGCTGAAACAGCTGCCGAAGCACAGCATCGCGCTGCTGCATCCGTGCTGCCACAACCCGACCGGTTCCGACCTGACCCCCGCCCAGTGGGATGAGGTGGTCAAGGTGATCGCCGATCGTGAAATCATTCCGTTCCTTGATATCGCCTATCAGGGCTTCGGCGGCGGCATGGAGCAAGACGCCTACGCCATTCGCGCCATCGCGGCGGCCGGCCTGCCGTGCCTGGTGAGCAACTCGTTCTCGAAGATCTTCTCGCTGTACGGCGAGCGCGTCGGCGGCCTGTCGGTGGTGTGCGAAAGCGAAGAGGCGGCCGGGCGCGTGCTGGGCCAGCTGAAGGCCACCGTGCGCCGCAACTACTCGAGCCCGCCGAACTTCGGCGCGCAGCTGGTGGCTAAGGTGCTGAACGACGCCCAGCTGAAAACCCAGTGGCTGGACGAAGTGGAGAGCATGCGCACCCGCATTCTCGAGATGCGTCACGCGCTGGTGGACACCCTGAAGAGCGCGCTGCCGCAGCGCAATTTCGATTACCTGCTGGCTCAGCGCGGCATGTTCAGCTACACCGGCTTCAGCGCGGCGCAGGTCGATCGCCTGCGTGAAGAGTTTGGCGTCTACCTGATCCACAGCGGCCGCATGTGCGTGGCCGGCCTGAACCACAACAATGTGCGTCAGGTGGCCGAGGCGTTTGCCGCGGTGCAGTAACGCCTGTTAGTCTGAACGGACGTTCATCGGGGAGCGATAGCGATATCGCTCCTTTTTTATTGCCGGTGCGCCGCCGAAGTTGCCGCAAACCGGAGAGAGAATATACTGATTGAGGGGCGCTCACTCATGTGGCATCAGCAAACGCTAATCCTCAGCGCAAAAGCGCGTGGCTTTCATCTGGTTACCGACGAGATCGTCAACCAGTTAACCCACTTACACCGCCTGCAAACCGGCCTGCTGCATCTGTTGCTGCAGCATACCTCGGCCTCGCTGACGCTCAACGAGAACTGCGATCCCACGGTGCGAGCCGATATGGAGCAGCATTTCCTGCGCCAGGTGCCGGAAAACGCACCCTATCAACATGACTACGAAGGGCCGGACGACATGCCGGCGCACATCAAATCCTCGCTGCTGGGCGCTTCCTTGACGCTGCCCGTCAGGCACGGGCGGCTGATGTTGGGCACATGGCAGGGCATCTGGCTGGGGGAGCACCGCATCCACGGCGGAGCACGCCGTATTGTGGCCACATTACAGGGGGAATAACCCAATGAATAACAGCGCATTGCTGGAGTACTGCATGGCGAAGCCGGGCGCGGAGCAGAGCGACCAGAACCAGTGGCAGGCCAGCCAGATCAAGGTGGGCGACGTGATGTTCGCGATGGTGTGCGAGGTCGAAGGGCGGCCGGCGCTGGCAATCAAGTCCAGCCCGGAGCTGGCGGAAAGCCTGCGCGAGCACCACCCGGAGATCGTCGCCTGCGACGGCCTGAACAAGGCGCACTGGAATACGGTGTTTCTCGACGGCAACCTGCCGAACTCGCAGTTTTATACGCTGATCGACAGCTCCTATCAGCTGGTGGTGGAAGGCCTGCCCGAACACGTGCGCCAGGAACTGCGCGCCTGATTGCCGGGCGGCGGCACCGCCCGTTTTTCTCCTGCTTTTTCGTGTTAAATCGTGATCGCGGCTTTAAATTGGGAACGTTCCCTTTTTGTCGTCAGGAAAAAACGGCTACGCTTGGGCATTCAAGAAACGCGGATAAGATTAAGGAGGCCGACATGGCCATCAGCGAAGAAAAGCGCAAGATGATCGCCGGGGAGCTGTACGACGCCGGTGATGACCTGCTGCGCAGCGAACGTCGGCGCGCGCGCCAGTTGACGCATCGCTATAACCACTCCTCGCCGGAAGAGGGCGAGCTGCGCAAACAATGGCTGGACGAGCTGCTGGGCGGCTATCAGGGCGGCACCATTGAGCCGACGTTCCGCTGCGACTACGGCTATAACATCTATCTCGGCAAGAGCTTCTACGCCAATTTCGACTGCGTGATCCTCGACGTGTGCGAGGTGCATATTGGCGATAACTGCCTGCTGGCGCCGGGCGTGCATATCTACACCGCCACCCATCCGCTGGACGCCGAGACCCGCGTCGGCGGCGCGGAGTTCGGCAAGCCGGTCAAGATTGGCGACAACGTGTGGATCGGCGGGCGCGCGGTGATCAATCCGGGCGTGACCATCGGCGATAATGCGGTCGTGGCCTCCGGCGCGGTAGTGACCAAAGACGTGCCGGCCAACTGCGTGGTGGGCGGCAACCCGGCCAGGGTCATCAAGCAGCTATAAAAAAACGGGCGCCGCCGGGCGCCCGCTGTCATCAGGCTCGCAGCGAGTCGATATCCACCACGAAGCGGTACTTCACGTCGCTTTTCAGCATGCGCTCATAGGCCTCATTAATTTGCTGCATCGGGATCAGCTCGATATCGGACGTGATGCCGTGTTGGCCGCAGAAGTCCAGCATCTCTTGCGTTTCCGCGATGCCGCCGATCAGCGAACCGGCGATGCGGCGGCGCTTCATGATCAGGTTGAACACCTGCGGCGACGGATGATCGTGCTCCGGCGCGCCGACCAGCGTTAGGGTGCCGTCGCGGCGCAGTAAGTTGAGGAACGGGTTCAGATCGTGCTGAGCCGCTACCGTGTTGAGGATGAAGTCGAAGCTATTAACGTGCTGCGCCATTTCATCCGGGTTGCGCGAAATCACCACTTCATGGGCGCCGAGGCGCTTGGCGTCTTCTATTTTCGACGGCGAGGTGGTGAACAGCACCACATGCGCGCCCATCGCCCGCGCCAGTTTGACGCCCATGTGCCCCAGCCCGCCGAGGCCGACGATGCCGACCTTTTTGCCTGGCCCCGCGCCCCACTGGCGCAGCGGCGAATAGGTGGTGATGCCGGCGCACAGCAGCGGCGCGACCCCGGCCGGATCGAGATTTTCCGGCACGCGCAGCACGAAGTCCTGATCTACCACCAGATTGGTGGAGTAGCCGCCGTAGGTTACGGCACCGGTCTGACGATCCTGGCCGTTATAGGTGCCGGTAAAGCCGTTCTCGCAATACTGTTCCAACCCCTCATCGCAGCTCGGACAGCTGCGGCAGGAATCCACCATGCAACCGACGCCGACCAGATCGCCGACCCGGTAACGCGAGACATGGCCGCCGACGGCGCTGACGCGCCCGACGATTTCATGGCCTGGTACCACCGGGTAAATCGTATTGCTCCATTCGTTGCGAGCCTGATGCAGGTCCGAATGGCAGACACCGCAGAACAACACCTGAATTTGCACATCGTGGTCGCGCAGGGCGCGCGGTGGGTAATCGAAAGGCACCAGCGCAGATTTCGCATCATGCGCGGCATAGGCATGGGTAATGTTCATGGTCGCTCCAGTTATCAATGTAGGGGGACAACGCTTGGCCGGCAGCGGAGTGCCGGTAAGATGCGGCCTGAATCAGACAGGGCGGCCGCCGAGGGAACATTGATGATAAAAGCGGTGAGTGCGGAGGGAAATGCCTGAAAATGTCGAAATCTTGCCCGTTTCTGTTTGATTGCAATGAAACGGGTCAGCGTGCGGGTCGCCTGAACGACGGCCCGCACGTTGGCGATATTACTTGTTCAACAGCGGTTTCAGGAAGCGCGCGGTGTGCGATTTTTCACACTCGGCCACGGTTTCTGGCGTGCCGGCGACCAGGATCTCGCCGCCGCCGCTGCCGCCTTCCGGCCCCAGATCGACGATCCAGTCGGCGGTCTTGATCACGTCCAGGTTATGCTCGATGACCACGATGGTATTGCCCTGATCGCGCAGCTGATGCAGCACCGCCAACAGCTGTTGGATATCGGCGAAGTGCAGGCCGGTAGTCGGTTCGTCGAGGATATACAGCGTCTGGCCGGTGCCGCGTTTCGACAGCTCGCGCGCCAGCTTGACGCGCTGCGCCTCCCCGCCGGAGAGCGTGGTGGCCGACTGGCCGAGGCGGATGTAGGACAGGCCGACATCCATCAGGGTCTGCAGCTTGCGCGCCAGCGCCGGCACTGCGTCGAAGAAGTCACGCGCTTCTTCGATGGTCATCTCCAGCACTTCGTGGATGCTCTTGCCTTTGTACTTCACTTCGAGCGTTTCGCGGTTATAGCGTTTGCCCTTGCACTGGTCGCACGGCACGTAGATGTCCGGCAGGAAGTGCATTTCGACCTTGATCACCCCGTCGCCCTGGCAGGCTTCACAGCGCCCACCCTTGACGTTGAAGCTGAAGCGGCCCGGCGTATAACCGCGGCTGCGCGATTCCGGCACGCCGGCGAACAGCTCGCGCACCGGGGTGAAGATACCGGTGTAGGTGGCCGGGTTGGAGCGTGGCGTACGGCCGATCGGGCTCTGATCGATGTCGATCACCTTGTCGAAATGTTCCAGGCCGGTCACTTCGCGGAACGGCGCCGGCTCGGCGATGGTGGCGCCGTTAAGCTGGCGCTGGGCGATCGGGAACAGCGTATCGTTGATCAGCGTCGATTTGCCGGAGCCGGACACGCCGGTGATGCAGGTAAACAGACCGACCGGCAGCGTCAGCGTCACGTCCTTCAGGTTGTTGCCGCGCGCGCCGCTCAGCTTCAACACTTTGGTCGGATCGGCCGGCACACGCTGCGCGGGAATGGCGATCTCGCGCTTGCCGCTGAGGAACTGGCCGGTCAGCGATTCCGGCTGCGCCATGATGTCGTCGACGGTGCCTTCTGCCACCACCTGGCCGCCGTGCACGCCGGCGCCGGGGCCGATGTCGATCACGTGGTCGGCGGCGCGGATGGCGTCTTCGTCATGCTCCACCACGATCACCGTGTTGCCGAGGTTGCGCAGGTGGATCAGCGTTTCCAGCAGGCGCTCGTTATCGCGCTGGTGCAGGCCGATCGACGGCTCATCCAGCACGTACATCACGCCCACCAGGCCGGCGCCGATCTGGCTGGCCAAGCGGATACGCTGCGCTTCGCCGCCGGAGAGCGTTTCCGCCGACCGGGACAGCGACAGATAGTTCAGGCCGACGTTCACCAGGAACTTCAGGCGGTCGCCGATCTCTTTCAGCACTTTCTCGGCGATCTTGGCGCGCTGGCCGCTGAGCTTCATGTTCTGGAAGAACGTCATCGCATGGCCGATGCTCAGATCGGAGATTTCCGGCAGCGTGGTGTCTTCGACGAACACGTTGCGCGCTTCTTCGCGCAGACGGGTGCCGTGACACGAGGCGCAAGGGCGGTTGCTGATGAACTTCGCCAGCTCTTCGCGCACCGCGCTGGATTCGGTCTCTTTATAGCGGCGCTCCATATTGTGCAGCACGCCTTCGAACGGATGACGGCGCACGGTGGTGTCACCGCGATCGTTGATGTATTTGAATTCGATCGACTCTTTGCCGGAGCCGCTCAGCACCGCCTTCTGTACGTCGGCGTTCAGGGTGTTGAACGGCGCTTCGACGTCGAACTCATAGTGCTCCGCCAGTGAACGCAGCATCTGGAAATAGTAGAAGTTGCGGCGATCCCAGCCGCGGATCGCGCCGCCGGCCAGCGACAGCTCGGGGTTTTGCACCACGCGATCCGGATCGAAGAACTGCTGCACGCCCAGGCCATCGCAGGTCGGGCAGGCGCCGGCCGGGTTGTTGAAGGAAAACAGGCGCGGTTCCAGCTCGCGCATGCTGTAGCCGCAGATCGGGCAGGCGAAGTTGGCGGAGAACAGCAGCTCGTCCGCTTTTTCGTCGTCCATGTCCGCCACCACCGCGGTGCCGCCGGACAGCTCCAGCGCAGTTTCGAACGATTCGGCCAGGCGTTGCGCCATGTCGTCACGCACCTTGAAGCGATCGACCACCACTTCGATGGTGTGTTTTTTCTGCAGCTCCAGCTTCGGCGGATCGGACAGATCGCACACTTCACCGTCGATGCGCGCGCGGATATAGCCTTGGGCGGCCAGGTTTTCCAGCGTTTTGGTGTGCTCGCCCTTGCGATCTTTCACTACCGGCGCCAGCAGCATCAGGCGCTTGCCTTCCGGCTGGCTCAGCACGTTATCGACCATTTGGCTGACGGTTTGCGCCGCCAGCGGCACATGGTGATCCGGGCAGCGTGGCTCGCCTACGCGGGCGAACAGCAGGCGCAGGTAGTCGTGGATCTCGGTGATGGTGCCGACCGTGGACCGCGGGTTGTGCGAGGTGGATTTCTGCTCGATGGAGATCGCCGGCGACAGACCTTCAATATGGTCGACGTCCGGCTTTTCCATCAGCGACAGGAACTGGCGCGCATAGGCGGAGAGTGATTCGACATAGCGCCGCTGCCCTTCGGCGTACAGCGTATCGAAAGCCAGCGAAGACTTGCCGGAACCGGACAGGCCGGTGACGACGATCAGTTTGTCACGCGGGATGATCAGGTTGATGTTTTTCAGATTATGGGTTCGAGCACCACGAACTTCGATATTGTCCATTTACACTTCCCGTCTTGATGATACACCGCGCCTGTCGCGATTTTTGCGGGGGATTTTGTGATGGATCTCGCAAAAAACCGGCACAGCCTGGTCGAAACGCATAATTATGACACAAAAAAACCTGAATGAATATCCAGTATGAGAATGCAACAAGGTCGATCGAAAAGACAATTCTGGAATGCAATTCGCACTTATCAACACGGGTGTGGTTTCGTACTCAGCGTGGTAAACTGACGCGTTTATACTGTGTAGAAATCAATCATCGGGAGAAGTGCTCATGGCCAGCAGAGGCGTAAACAAAGTAATTCTGGTCGGGAATCTGGGTCAGGATCCAGAAGTCCGTTACATGCCGAACGGCGGCGCAGTGGCCAACATTACCCTGGCGACCTCCGAAAGCTGGCGTGACAAGGCGACCGGCGAACAGAAAGAGAAGACCGAGTGGCACCGCGTCGTGCTGTTCGGCAAACTGGCCGAAGTGGCGGGCGAATACCTGCGCAAAGGCTCTCAGGTCTACATCGAAGGCTCCCTGCAGACGCGTAAATGGACCGATCAGTCCGGCGTGGAAAAATACACCACCGAAGTGGTGGTTAACGTTGGCGGTACCATGCAGATGCTGGGCGGCCGTCAGGGCGGCGGCGCACCGGCAGGTCAATCTGCCGGCGGCCAGGGCGGTTGGGGCCAGCCTCAGCAGCCACAGGGCGGCAACCAGTTCAGCGGCGGCCAGCAGCAGTCTCGTCCGGCGCAGAACAGCGCTCCGGCGGCCAGCAGCAACGAACCGCCAATGGATTTTGACGACGATATCCCGTTCTAAGCCTGGCGACAGTGCTAAAAAAACCCCGCTCAGGCGGGGTTTTTTGTGGGCGCTCGCTGCCGATTTTCTGCGGCGGTGTCGCCAATCAGTAAATTGCTACCGGGTTGATGTTGACCTGCGTTGAACCGACATACAGCGGTTGCCCCAGCACGAACAGGAATTCCCAGGTTTTCGTGCGCACCAGTGGGCGGCTGTCGATCAGTTCCAGGTTATAGACGCCGCGCTTGGCCAGCAGGTATTGGTTGACCGGGAACTCTTCGTCATTTTTCGGGTTAGGGTACACTTCGGAAGCCCAGGTATCACCGCCAAAGGCCACGATGCCTTGGTCAGCCAGCCACTTCGCCGCTTCCATGCCGATACCCGGTTCGACCTCCAGGAATTTTTTATTGTCCTTACCAATCAGCTCCAGCCAACCGGTATTAAATAAAACAACGTCGCCTTTTCTTAAGCTAATGCCCTGCTTCTTAAGCACCGCTTGAATATCCGCAACGGAAAATTCGGTGCCGCCCGGAACGATGTCTTTATGATAATAAGCCGTCATATCGAGCACCACGCCGCGGGTGACCATGGGCGGCACTTTTTCCACGCCCAATTTTTTCACGCCATCTACGGTGACGAAGTCCGCCGCCTTATTGCCGTTATAATAAACGTTGTCGATGCCGATATGGCCTATACCGTTCAACTGGGTGCCGACGCCGGTCCAGGCATTCACCAATTCATCATTAAAGGTGAATTTATTTGGGCCAAGCGTTTTGCCGTCCTGCTGACCAGGCTGAATATTATATAAACGGAAGCTACGGTGGCGGAACGCCGGGAAATCTTTATCGACGGGAACCGCCAATGACAATGTCTTGCCCTGTTTTACCAGTTGCACGGACTGTAGTACCCCTTCCGGCGTGAGCAGGTTGGCGGCGCCGATTTCGTCTTTTGCACCGTAAACAGAAGGGTACCAGTCTGACGGCTGAGCGGCGGACTCTGCGGCCTGTGCAGGCACTGTGGCAAGCAAAGGCAGCAAGAGGGAGAGGCGATACAATGATTTCATCAGTGACTCATCCTTATAACGACGTAGTGCAGAGTGAATGAAAATGAACCGTCCGGACATAGGCGACGTCAGGCCGCCGAATAATAACCGGTGGAGAAAGAGGCTCATTTTTAGTACGCGGGTGTTTTAGCGTAATGCTTTATAAAGCGTGGCGAATAACCACCCGACGATGACTTCCTTATGCGGAAATAAATAACGCCGTGCGAGCGGCGTCATTGATATTATTTTTTCAGCTCTGCACTCATGGTGACGAAATTGCCCATGTAGGCGCTGGTGATTTTGTAGCCGCTTGCACCGGCCTCTTGCGCTTTTTTAGCGATGAGAGCTTCGGTGGAGTCCAGCGTTCTACCGGTTGCGGTAACGCTTTCTGCTGCGGCGTTAAACGACAACATGGAAAACAGAGCGAGTGAAATAACGGTGGTCATGGTTTTCATATCTTTATCCTGTGTTCGACAATTCGAAAAATAAGGGTGTCCGGTACGACACGATGGAGCGAAGGATAAAGGGGACGGTGAGGTGAATAAATAACAGAATCGTCAATAAACTATTCCGTTTTTGTACATAAACTGATTCGATTGTTGTCTTTCAAGCGGTATTGGTGGGGTATAGCGGGGGGGGGGGGGGGCGAACGGGTATGTATCGACCTTCAGGCTTACACTCCGCGACAGGCGAATAAATAAAAAGCCCCTTACGGGGCTTGGACGTTACGCCGAGAAACCGCCGTCTATGCTCAGGCTGGCGCCGGTGATGTAACCCGCCTGCGGGCCGGCGAGGTAGGCGACGAAGCTGGCGATCTCTTCATCTTTGCCGTAGCGGCCGATCGCCATCAGCTGCTTGAGTTGATCGGCGAATTCGCCGGCGTCCGGGTTCATCTCGGTGTCTACCGGGCCGGGCTGCACGTTATTGACGGTGATGCCGCGCGGGCCGAGATCGCGCGCCATGCCTTTGGTCAGGCCGATCAGCGCCGATTTGCTCATCGCATACACCGCCGCGCCGCCGAACGGCACGCGCTCGGCGTTGGTGCTGCCGATGTGGATGATGCGCCCGCCGTCATTCATGTGGCGCGCCGCTTCCTGGCTGGCGACGAACACGCTGCGCACGTTGACCGCTAGCATGCGATCCAGATCGTCCAGCGCCAGCGCTTCGGTGCCGCCCAGTGTAAACACCCCGGCGTTGTTCACCAGAATATCCAGGTTGCCGAAGTGGCTGACGGCCTGACGCACCGCCTGCTGCAGCGCCGCCGCATCGGCGCTGTCGGCCCTGATGGCGAGGGCTTTGCCGCCGGCGGCGGTAACGGCGCTTGCCACCGCTTCGGCGCGATCGGCCGAGGCGGCGTAGGTAAAGGTGACCGCGGCCCCTTCACTCGCCAACCGTTTCACGATGGCGGCGCCGATGCCGCGTGAGCCGCCCTGGACGAATGCGACTTTGCCTTGCAGAGGATGTGCTGTGGTCATGTTATTTCTCCAAAGTGGGTGAGGGTAAGGCGTTATTCCCAGTATCGGTGAAATGTCCGGCGGCCACTGTTCACAAAGAGCTTTGCCTGCCCACAACGAGAAAAGCCCCTTGCGGGGCTTCTTTCTTCCGTCGGTTGGCTGTTCGACGATCAGTTGAAGATTTCTGCGGTGCCGTACAGTTTGTTCTGGCCACCGGCGGCGACGATGCGGTAGGAACTGGCGCCCGACGCGGCGGCTTTGCTGGCCAGTTCGCTTTCCAGCGCGCTCAGGTTGGTGGCGCCGCTAACGGAGACTACGCCGATTTTTTGGGCGTCTGCAGCGGGTTGGCTGGAAGGCAGGTCAGCGGCGAAGGTAGCGAAAGAAGCGGTAGCCAGCAGCGCAGCGGTAGCAAAAATTTTGACGTTTTTCATGATGTGTTCCTCAGAGTATTTGTTAGGTGAGAGCCCGTTGCCTCTCGATGTGTTAAATAATAGTGCACCGGGTGTGAATAAAAAATCGGAGAGTTTTGAGTATCTCTGTCAAATAAACTGATTGTTTTTCACCCGCTGGCGCGCGGTAAAAATCGCCACTACCCTTTACAGAGGATCTTTAACCGGAGAAGCGTAATGACGGTAAACGCGTTTATCGGCAGCTGGGCGCTGGTGTCGTCGGTGTTCAAAAACCAGAACGGCGAGCTGAATTACCCGCTGGGCGAGCAGGTGTTGGGGCGCATCCACTATGAGGCCAACGGCACGATGGCGGCGCAGCTGTATAGCGCCGTGCGGCCGCGTTTCGCCGCCGACGATTTGGCGCAGGGGTCTGAGCGGGAGATCCGCGCCGCCTTCATCAATATGATTTGCTACTTCGGCCACTATCAGGTGGAGGAAAGCGAACAGCGGGTGGTGCATCAGGTCGAAGGCTGTTCGTTCCCCAATTGGGTAGGCAGCCGTCAGGTGCGTTTTTACGCTTTCAGCGGCGATCGGCTGACGTTGCGCACGGTGCCCTTGCAGCTCGGCAACGGCGTGCAGGTTGGCGAACTGGTGTGGCAGCGGACAGAGGCTTCGTCATGATCATTGTTCATCATCTCAACCACTCGCGATCGCAGCGCATTCTGTGGTTTTTGGAAGAGCTGGGTGTGCCCTATCAGGTGCAACGCTACGAGCGCGATCCGCAGACCCTGCTGGCGCCGGCGGCGCTGAAAAAGATCCATCCGCTGGGCAAATCGCCGGTGATCGTCGACGGCGATCTGACGCTGGCGGAATCCGGTGCCATCATCGAATACTTGCAGGAAGCCTATGACGCGCAGGGCATGTTCATGCCGACCGACTTCCACGCGCGCCAGCAGTATCGCTATTGGCTGCACTACGCCGAAGGATCGCTGATGCCGCTGTTGGTGATGAAGCTGGTGTTCAGCCGCCTTGGCCAGCCGCCGATCCCCTGGCTGCTGCGGCCGGTGGCCGGCGCGATCGGCAAGGGCGTGCAGCGCGAATACCTCGACAAACAGATCGCGCCGCACTGCGAATACCTCGAACAGCACCTGAACAAGGGCAGCTGGTTTGTCGGCAACGATTTCAGCGCGGCGGATATTCAGATGAGCTTTCCGCTGGAGGCGATGGCGGCGCGCGGCGCGTTGGACAATTGCCCGAAACTGCGCGGCTTCCTGCAGCGCATTCATGCCCGGCCCGCCTACCAGCGGGCATTGGAGCAGGGCGGCCCTTACGACCTGCTGAGTTAAGCGGATGGGCTATACTCGATGGGGTCATTCTTCATCGGAGGTAGCCCATGGCTACGCAAATCTTCGTTAACCTACCCGTACGCGATCTGCCCGCCTCGATGGCGTTTTTCACCCACCTGGGGTTCGCTTTCAACCCGCAATTTACCGACGATACCGCCGCGTGCATGGTGGTCAGCGACACGATTTACGTGATGCTGCTGACCCATGACAAATTCAGGATGTTTACCCCGAACCCGATCGGCGACGCCAAACAGGCCACCGAGGTGCTGGTGTGCCTGTCGCAACCCAGCCGGGCGGCGGTGGACGAACTGGTGCGCAAGGCGATCGCCGGCGGCGGCAACACTTATCATCAGCCACGCGACTACGGCATGATGTACGGCCATGGCTTTCAGGACCTGGACGGCCATATCTGGGAATTGATGTATATGGATCCCGCTGCGGTACAGGCGCAATAATCTCGCCGGGGCGTCCGTCGCCCCGGTTTTATCGTGCAGACGCCATTCCCGCCACTTTCTGCATAAATTGCCGCGATCTTTAGTTGATTAGACGCCATGGAAGGCAGGATAATCGTTTGCCTTGAATAAACCACCATAAATTACCCGTACCGCGCGCTGCGAGTTAAACGTTTGCCTTGGTGCGCATTGCCGTTGGCGATGCGACGGAAGGGCAAGGAAGCGGAACGTGACGTAAACGATTACGTGGCGATCGGGCGCGGGCGAGATGACAGGCCTGCTGTGACGGGCCGATTAATGAAACACAGGGGAAGTAACCTATGTCGAACTCTCAAGCGAACCACGCCGCAAAACCAACCGGCGGGCTTGATGGCTATTTTAAAATTTCCGCGCGCGGCAGCAGCGTGCGACAGGAAGTGGTGGCGGGGCTGACCACCTTCCTGGCGATGGTGTACTCGGTGATCGTGGTGCCGAGCATGCTGGGCAAAGCGGGCTTCCCGCCGGCGGCGGTGTTTGTCTCTACCTGCCTGGTGGCCGGGCTGGGCTCGCTGCTGATGGGGCTGTGGGCTAACCTGCCGATGGCCATCGGCTGTGCGATCTCATTGACCGCTTTCACCGCCTTCAGCCTGGTGCTGGGCCAGCACATCAGCATTCCGGTGGCGCTGGGCGCGGTGTTCGTGATGGGCGTGCTGTTTACCGTCATCTCGGTCACCGGCATCCGCGCCTGGATCCTGCGTAACCTGCCGATGGGCGTGGCGCACGGCACCGGCATCGGCATCGGTCTGTTCCTGCTGCTGATCGCCGCCAACGGCGTCGGCCTGGTGGTGAAGAACCCGCTGGATGGCCTGCCGGTGGCGCTCGGCGCCTTCACCTCCTTCCCGGTGGTGATGACGCTGGTCGGCCTGGCGGTGATCTTCGGCCTGGAGAAGCTGCGCGTGCCCGGCGGCATTCTGCTGGTGATCATCGCCATTTCCATCATCGGCCTGATCGTCGATCCGGCGGTGAAATACCAGGGGCTGTTCGCCATGCCGAGCCTGGCGGACGCTGACGGCAAATCGTTGATCTTCAGCCTGGATATCATGGGCGCGTTGCAGCCGGTGGTGTTGCCGAGCGTGCTGGCGCTGGTGATGACTGCGGTGTTCGACGCCACCGGCACCATCCGCGCGGTGGCCGGGCAGGCCAACCTGCTGGATAAAGACGGGCAGATCATCAACGGCGGCAAGGCGCTGACCTCGGATTCCCTGAGCAGCATCTTCTCCGGCCTGGTGGGCGCCGCGCCCGCCGCGGTCTACATCGAGTCCGCTGCCGGCACCGCCGCGGGCGGCAAAACCGGCCTGACCGCCACCGTGGTCGGCATCCTGTTCCTGCTGATCCTGTTCCTGTCGCCGCTGGCCTATCTGGTGCCGGTCTACGCCACCGCGCCGGCGCTGATGTACGTCGGCCTGCTGATGCTGAGCAACGTCACCAAGCTGGACTTCAACGACTTCGTCGACGCAATGGCCGGCCTGCTGTGCGCGGTGTTCATCGTGCTGACCTGCAACATCGTCACCGGCATCATGCTGGGCTTCAGCTCGCTGGTCATCGGCCGCATCTTCTCCGGCGAATGGCGCAAGTTGAACATCGGCACCGTGCTGATCGCCGTGGCGCTGGTGGCGTTCTACGCCGGCGGCTGGGCGATTTAAGCCTCTTGGGTTTCCCTCGCCCATCGGGCGGGGGAGCCTGTGACGGCAATTCCCTTCTTAAGATAAGTCTTCTTCTGCTCTGCACCGCGTTTTGAAAGGCACAACAAGCTTTAACGGCTGTAAAAAAAGTGATCTACTATCGGGACCAACGCAGGCCCTGAGCCGATGTCGTCTGAATCGTAGAGTCTAAGGAAAGCATGGAAATCTTTTTTACAATCCTCATTTTGATCCTGGTGGTCTCCCTGTCCGGGGTGGTGACGCGCATGTTGCCGTTCCAGGTGCCGCTGCCGCTGATGCAAATCGCCATCGGGGCCCTGTTGGCCTGGCCGCATTTCGGGCTGCACGTCGACTTTGATCCCGAACTGTTCCTGGTGCTGTTCATCCCGCCGCTGCTGTTCGCCGACGGCTGGAAAACGCCGACGCGCGAGTTCTTGCATCACGGGCGTGAAATTCTCGGCCTGGCGCTGGTGCTGGTGCTGATCACCGTGGTCGGCGTCGGTTATCTGATCTACGCCATGGTGCCGGGCATTCCGCTGGTGGCGGCCTTCGCGCTGGCGGCGGTGCTGTCGCCGACCGATGCCGTGGCGCTGTCCGGCATCGTCGGCAAAGGGCGGATTCCCAAGCCGATTATGGGCGTGCTCGAGGGCGAGGCGCTGATGAATGACGCGTCCGGCCTGGTGTCGCTCAAGTTCGCCATCGCGGTGGCGATGGGCACCATGGTGTTCACCGTGGGCGGCGCGACCCTTGAATTCCTCAAAGTGGCGATCGGCGGCCTGTTGGCCGGCGTGGCGGTCACCTGGACCTACAGTAAATCGCTGCGGGTGATGAGCCGCTGGAGCGGCGACGATCCGGCGACCCAGATCGTGTTCCTGCTGCTGCTGCCGTTCGCTTCTTACCTGATTGCCGAACACATCGGCGTCTCCGGCATCCTGGCGGCGGTGGCGGCGGGGATGACCATCAGCCAATCCGGCGTGATCCGCAACGCGCCGCTGGCGATGCGTCTGCGCGCCAACAGCGTATGGGCGATGCTGGAGTTCGTGTTCAACGGCATGGTGTTCATCATGCTGGGCCTGCAGCTGCCGGGCATTCTTGAAACCTCCATCCTGCAGGCGGAGCTGGATCCGACCATCCAGACCTGGTATCTGTTCGCCGACGTGGCTACCATCTACGCCGCACTGCTGGTGCTGCGTTTCACCTGGCTGTGGGTGATGAAGAAGGCCAGTAACCGCTTTATGAAAAAGCGTCCGCTGCAGTTCGGCGATTACAGCACGCGTGAGCTGTGGGTGGCGTCGTTCGCCGGGGTGCGCGGGGCGATTACCCTGGCCGGTGTGCTGTCGATACCGCTGTTGCTGAGTGACGGCACCGCCTTCCCGGCGCGCTATCAGCTGGTGTTTATCGCCGCCGGGGTGATCCTGCTGTCGTTGATCGTCGGCGTGCTGGCATTGCCGCTGCTGCTGCGCGGCGTGCAGGTGGCCGACAAGAGCGCCAGCAAGCACGAAGAGCGCATGGCGATCGCCATGGCGGCCGAGGTGGCGATCGAGAGCGTGAATAAAATGGAAGAGCGCCTGGTTGCCGATACCGAAGAGAACCTCGATCCGCAGGTGTTGAAAGAGGTCAGCTCGCGGGTAACGGGCATGCTGCGGCGGCGCATCGCGTCGAAAGACGATATCGAGAATGCGCTGGCGATGGAAAACCTCGAGCGGCGTTTCCGCCTGACGGCGCTGCGCGCCGAGCGCGGCGAGCTGTACCACCTGCGCGCCACGCAGAAAATCAGCAACGAGACGCTGCAAAAACTGCTGCACGATCTCGACCTGCTCGAAGCGCTGTTGATCGAACGCGAAGGGTAAACCCCAGAAGAGGAATAAACGTTTTTCCTCTTTATTTCTGTCCTGAAGGGCCGCCTGTGCGGCCCTTGTTTTTTGGCTACTTGAGCGGCGGCCAATAGTCGCGGCAGCAGGCGATCCAGGCCTGCGCGCTGTGCGACAGGTAGCTGCCCTGACGCCAGATCAGGCCGATTTTCCACTCCATGAGCGGCTCCAGCGGCAGCCAGACCAGGTTTTCCTTGTCCAGCCAGCGGCAAACCGGCTCCGGCAGCATGGCGATGCCCACGCCGGCCTGCACCATCGAGGCGAGGAAGTCCCATTGGCCGCTGCGCACCGCGATTTGCGGTTCAAAACCGGCCTGGCGAAACGCCTTCATCAGCATCTTGTAAAGCGCAAAGTCTTCGTTATAAATCAGGATCGGGCTGTCGGCCAATTCGGCGATATTGATGCGGGTGCGGTTGAGCCACTGCGGCGTGCGCGGCGCCACTACGCACATCGGATGGCCCAGCAGCGGCAGAAAGGTCAGCGGCTGTTCCGAATCGAAGGGTAACACCGTCATCGCAAGATCCAGTTCGCCGGACATCACCGCCTGTTCGACCGACAGCCCGCCCAGCTCGGAAATCTTCAATTCGATACCGGGGTAGGTTTGGCGAAAGCGGCGGATCAGATCGGCGATCTGCCTGCCCACCATTGGCGGAATGCCCAGCCGCAGCACGCCCTTTTTCACCGAGCTGATGTCTTCCAGCTCCGCCTCCAGTTGCCGGAATTCGTCGAGGATCGTCAGGCCGCGCTGATACACCGCCTGGCCGCTGTCGGTCAGGCGCAGCTTGCGGCCTTCGCGGATCAGCAGCGTGCACTCCAGCTCCTCCTCCAGATGCCGCAGCATCTTGCTGATGGTGGGCTGGGTGACGAACAGTTTTTCCGCGGCGCGGGTGAAGCTTTGCTGGCGCACCACTTCAACGAAGTAGCGCAGGGTGCGGACATCCACGTTAGGGTTCTCCTTGGGGACGCTACCGGCGGGAAACTATTCCCGGACGGCATGATGTCGATAATTTTAATTCATTTCAGGCGTGGTTTCCCGGCTGCGTATACTGTAGGCCGTTAATTTATTGTTTGAGGTCATCTTTCATGTCTCTGGCGTTACGCCGCGTTGCCCCCTCCCTGCTGACCCGCTTGCAGGTGCCGATTCAGGTGGCGTTGTATGCGGCGCTGTTCCTGATCGCCGATCGTCTGGTGCAACAATTCCACCTGCCGCTCCCCGCCAATATCGTCGGCATGTTGATGCTGCTGGCGCTAATCCTGCTGCGCATTCTGCCGCTGAGCTGGGTTAAGGCCGGCTCCCGCTGGCTGCTGGCGGAAATGCTGCTGTTTTTCGTGCCGGCGGTGGTGGCGGTGGTCAACTATGCCCAGCTGTTGATGGTCGAGGGCTGGAAGATCTTTTTGGTGATCGCGGTCAGCACCATGCTGACGTTGGGCGCCACCGGGCTGGTGGTGGACAGGGTGTATCGGCTGGAGATTTGGCTGCAGCGTCGGAAGCAGCGTCATGAATGATTTTATCCTTAGCTTGGCCTGTTTTCTGGCGACGCTGGCGCTGTACTTCGCCAACAAGAAGCTGTATCGCCGCCGGCGCACGCTGTTGCTGATGCCGCTGGTGCTGACGCCAATGATCCTGGTGCTGCTGCTGGTGGTCACCCACATCTCCTATCAGGACTATATTGGTGAAACTCACTGGCTGCTGTGGCTACTGGGGCCGGCAACCATCGCTTTCGCGGTGCCGGTGTATGAGAACCTGCATATCATCCGCCGCCACTGGCTGTCGCTGACCGCCGGCGTAACGACCGCGGTGCTGGTGGCGGTGTACAGCTCGGTGTGGCTGGCGCGCCTGCTGACGTTGCCGGAAGAGGTGCAGCGCAGCCTGGCGGTGCGGTCGATCACCACGCCGTTCGCGCTGGAGGCCGCCAAACAGATGGGCGGGCAGCCGGATCTGGTGGCGCTGTTCGTGGTGATCACCGGGGTGTTCGGCATGGCGGTGGGGGATATTTTGTTTTTGCGGCTGGCGGTGCGCAGCCGTCTGGCGAAGGGCGCCGGATTTGGCGCCTCGTCGCACGGTGCCGGCACCGCTCGCGCTTATGAGCTGGGGCCGCAGGAGGGCGTAGTGTCGAGTTTGGTGATGATGCTGGCCGGCATCATTACGGTCGTGGCCGCGCCATTGATCGGCCGGCTGATGTGGTAAGACCTCTCGGGGCGGGCTCTGCCGCCCCTTTTACGTTATCTGTCGTTGGGAACGGTGCCGTTGGTGGACGCCAGAAAAAACGAAGAAATTTTTCAGCATAATTTTTCTCATCGTTATAACAAAAAACGATAGATGCGCCGCAGGCAAAATCGCCGTCCATTTTAATTGGAAGTAAATTAATTAAAAAATAAATTATTATCATTAAAACAATAAAGTATAACTTATTGATATGGAGGGGCTCTTACCGTAAGTATTGTTGCACATTAACTGTGGTGAATAATACAAAATAATATTAATCTCTCCATAATTATATCGAGTTAATAAAAGCGGAATACGCTCGTCATCCCTGAGTAATATCGGGGAAATAAAATGATCATTTATCCCCTTTCGCACATTTCGCCAAAAAAAATATCCTCTCCTATACTTCACACCTCAGCAAATTGAGGCACAGGGGGAACCTCTGGATTAACCATTTCATTCTTTCTTAGTTGGGGGAGACCCAGCTTTTCTACGGTTTTTTATTCTGACTTGAACTGTCGGACGGCCAGGCTTTGCCTAAATCCGGACGGACCCTTTCATTAACGTAATGAAAACGTGCTAGAGAATATTATGAACAAACAAACTGATGTGAAGAGTGGGGAATTCCGTACGGGTGCTCATATTTCGTTGGAAAAAGTCGAACTGCATGAAATTACCATCGCTCAGCGCGAGCTTTGGCTGAGCGCCAGCATGTCTGAAGGCTTGCCATTCAATATGTGGGGATACGGCACGATACAAGGGCCGTTGCAGATAGCCCTGCTGCGCCAGGCGATAGACGCGATCATTGAAGAAACGCCGGCGATGCAGGCCCATTTCACCGAACAAGACGGCGAGCTTTATCAATACCGTGCGGCGCGCAGTCATGACCCGCTTTCCGTGCATGACTTCAGCAGCCAGGAATACCCTGAGCTGGCGGCGCAGCGCTGGATGCGGCAAGATGCCGATCGCGTGATCTCCGCGCTGGATCAGGACCTGTTCGGTTTTGCCTTACTGACGTTGGCGCCGGGCAACTATATCCTCTACCGACGTTTTCACCACATGCTGGTAGATGGCCGCAGCGCCGAAGAGTTTATGCGTCGTATCGCGCTGTATTACAACGCATTAGCTGAGAAAAAAAACATTCCTGAATTCAGCAATTGCAGTTTTACCCGGCTCTATGAACACGACCTGCAGTACCGCGATTCTTCCCGCTTCGCCACCGATAAACAGTTCTGGCAAGGCTATACGCTCGCCGCGCCTCATAGCCTGACGCGTCAGGAGAAACTCGTCCCTTATTCGTCCATGCAAATCAGCAATCACACATTAAAAATAAATGAGATAGCGGCGATTGATCGGGGGGCGGAAAAAGCCGGCGTACATCGCGCTCATATATTGGCGGCGGCCGTCGCATTATGTTTCCATAGTATTACTGGTCAGACCTTATTGAATTTCAGCCTGCCGGTGACCGGTACGCGAGAGCGAAACAGTATTGGTATGACTGCGAATGTGGTGCCACTGATTTTAGCTATTAACCCTGAAAGTCGTCTGGCTGATTTTGCACAACAGGTCGCTGCGGAAATAGCCAAAGTGGTTCGTCGGCAATTATATCGCGGTGAGGATATTCGTCGCGATCGCAGCACCATGAGTTCATCCTGGTTTGGTCCCGCCATCAATATCGTTTCCTTCGATCATGGCGATCCGTTTTGGGGATGTAAGACACGTTGGTACTACGGTGGCAACATCGCCGTCAGCGATATGCAAATTCTATTTTACGAAGATCAGCAGGCGCAAGAGTTGGACGTCATGTTTGCCGATGCGCCGCATGCCCATTCATTAAGCCAGCTTGAGAGTTTACAACGGCGTTTCCAATTTATTCTGCGGCTCCTCTCTGAACAACCTGAAGGCAGCATTGCCCAGGTGATGCAACAGATCTCTGCGCAGCCTGAAGCGGACGTCAGCGGCAGTTTCTATGATCTCCGTCGACTGCCGCCGGCCGCCGGCTTCATCCGCTGGGATCGCCCTGCTGCTGAGCTGGTGCGCCTCGCGACGTCACTCGGCCATCCTGCGGGGAATTGCCCGCTGAAAATCCTGTTGGCCGACCGGGCGCTGGGCGTTGGGCGCCTGGAAATGCTGCCTGACGCCGACAATGCGCCACCCGGTACGCTGCTCTGCGTCGACGATGCGGGTTGGAATATCGCCACGGCGGAAGGGGCGGTGCGGATCGGGGGTTGGTTCACCGCCGAAGGCGAGCTGACGGCGGGGGAAGCGCTGGCGCAGCTGCACGGTTTGACGGTGGGCGAGCCGTTACCGTTGCTTGATCCTTCGCAGGCGAAACGATTGGAGGAGCGACAGGCGGCCGGTGGGCATCATGCGGCCTTCTGGCAACCGCGATTGGCGCAGTTTGCCCCGGCGGCGTTCCCGGTGGCCTGGCAGCGCGAAGCCCGGCCGGCATGGCAGCGCGAAGCCCGGCCGGCATGGCAGGCTACGGCCTGGCAACACGCGGGCAAGATCGAGGTTGAAGCGGTGTTGACCGGGCTGGCGCTGTATCTGGGATTGATGGGCGGCGAAAGTGATTTCCAACTTGGCTGGCTGAACGCGACGGACGACGTCATCGGCGAACCGGGCCAGGTTTGGACACTGCCGCTGCAGATCTCGCTGAATCCGACGCTGGGTTTCGCCGAGGCGCAGGTGCAGATGCGACGCGAATGGCAGCAGGCGCGCGCGCGTCGCGCCTACCATCCGGCATTGCTCGGCCTGGACACGCGTTCGCGCGCCTGGTCAACCGTCGTGACGCTATTGCGCCGCGACACCTCGCCGGGATTCGACGACAGTCAGGAGGGCGCAGCGGCGGTGAAACGCTCCGGCGCTCGGGCAGTGCTGCAAATCTGTGAAAGCAACGCCGCTTTCCGTTGGGTGTACGACAGCGCCGCGGTGGGGGACGAGCAGATGCTGCGTGCCGCGCAGCATCTGCTATTGCTGCTCCGGCAGGCCGCTGCGGCGCCGAATGCGCCGGTGCGAGGCGATCGTTTACTGAGCCAGGCGGAGCGAGAGCTATTGCTCAACGTGCGCAACCGCACGCACCGGGCTTTCCCGCAGGCGTCGAGCGTGTCGGCCCTGTTTGAAGCGCAGGCGCGGCGTACGCCGACGGTGCCGGCGCTGTCTCAGGGGGCGATGTCGCTGAGCTATGCGGAATTGAACGCGCGCGCCAACCGGCTGGCGCATTACCTGACGGCACGCGGCGTAGGGCCGGAAAGCCGCGTAGCGGTCTGCGCCGCGCGCAGCCCGGAGATGATCGTCGCACTGCTGGCGATCCTGAAAGCCGGCGGCGCCTATGTGCCGCTGGATCCGGCTTATCCCGCTGAGCGTCTGCACTATATCGTGCAGGACTGCGCGCCGGCGCTGCTGTTGGCGGATAGTACCGGCCGCGCCGCGCTGGGGGCGGTAGCAGCGCCGTTGTTGGCGCTGGAAGACGCGCTGCCAGAGCAGGATCACGACCTGCCGCCGCGCGCGCAGCCAGGCAGCCTGGCGTATGTGGTTTACACCTCGGGCTCGACCGGCAAACCGAAAGGGGTAATGGTGGAGCAGGCGCACCTGATCAACCTGATCATGTGGCACTGCGAAGCGACCGGTTTGCAGGCTGGTGAGCGAACGACCAGCATGGCGGGGTTGGGTTTTGACGCCAGCGTTTGGGAAATCTGGCCGACGTTGACGCAGGGGGCGACGCTGCTGCTGCCACCGGCAGAGGCGGCGGGCAATGGCGAAGCGCTGCTGCAATGGTGGCGTGGCAGCGGTGTGCAGGTCGGGTTTATGGTGACGCCGCTGGCTGAGATCGCACTGATGGGCGAGATGCCTGCCGATCTGCGGATGCTGCTGATCGGCGGCGACAGCATTCGCCGCTGGCCGCTGCCGGCGCCGCCTGGTGTAACCATTGTGAATAACTATGGGCCGACGGAGACGACCGTGGTAGCGACTTCGGGCGAGCCGGCGGTCGGTACGGCGATGCCGTCTATCGGCCGGCCTATCGCCAACGGCCGGGCGTACTTGCTGGATGACGATGGCCAGCCGGTACCGCTGGGCGCCGTGGGTGAACTGTATATCGGCGGCGCGCAGGTGGCGCGCGGTTACCTGAACCAGCCGGCGCTGACGGCGGAGCGTTTCCTGGCCGATCCTTTCGCGCCGGGCGACCGCATGTACCGCACCGGCGATCTGGCGCGCTATATGCCGGATGGCAGCCTGGAGTATCTGGGCCGCAACGATCTGCAGGTAAAAATTCGCGGCTTCCGCATTGAATGCGGTGAAATCGAGTCGCAGCTGGCTATGCATGCCGCCGTGCGCGACGCGGTGGTGGATGCGCTCACGGATGGCGAAGGCGACAAACGTCTGGTGGCCTGGGTCGTGCCGCAGCCGGAGGCGGAGCGTGAGGCGCTGGCGCAGACGTTGCGCCGGGCACTCGCTACAACGTTGCCGGATTATATGGTGCCGACGGCCTTTGTGTGGCTGGAGGCGCTGCCGCTGTCGCCGAACGGCAAACTGGATCGGCGCGCGTTGCCGGTACCGGCGCCGGATGCCGCCATGCGCGAAGCCTATGTCGAGCCACAGGGGGAAACCGAAACGCTGCTGGCTCAGATTTGGCAGGGGTTGCTGAGCGTTGAACGCGTGGGGCGTCACGACAACTTCTTCGAGTTGGGCGGCCATTCGCTGCTGGCGGTGAAGCTGATGGCGCAGCTGCGCCAGGCCGGGCTGTCGGCGAGCGTTCAGGCGCTGTTCTCCACGCCAACGCTGTCGGCTCTGGCGCAAACGCTGGTGTCGCAGCAGCGGATTCATGTGCCGGAAAACGTGATTGCGCCGGGCTGCCGTGCAATCACGCCGCAGATGCTGCCGCTGGCCGATCTGACTCAGGCGGAGATCGATCAGATCGTCGACGGTGTGGAGGGGGGCATCGACAACGTACAGGATATCTACGCCCTTTCCCCGTTGCAGGAAGGGATCTTGTTCCACCACATGCTGGCGGAAGAGGGCGACCCCTACCTGCTGTCGGCACTGCTGCGTTTCGACAGCCGGGCGCGTTTCGATCGCTGGCTGGCGGCGATGCAGCAGGTGGTGGAGCGTCATGACATTTTGCGCACGGCCTTTGTCGGTGCGGGGCTGTCCGAACCGGTACAGGTCGTCTGGCGTCGGGCGCGTTTAGCGGTGATCGAGCTGGCGCTGGATCCGGCCGAGGGGCCGGTCGGCCGTCAGCTGGAAGCGCGCTTCGACCCCCGACGGATCCGGCAGGATCTGACGCGGGCACCGCTGCTGTATTACGTTATCGCCGAAGAGAGCGACGGCAGCTGGTACGTCTTGCAGCAGTGGCACCACCTGATTGGCGACCACTCGACGCTGGCGATGATGGGAGAAGAAGTCAACGCCATTCTGGCCGGGCGAGGCGATACGCTGGGCTGCGCGCAGCCGTTCCGCAATGCGGTGGCGCAAGCGCGTTTGGGGCTCAGCGAACAGGAACATGAGCGTTTCTTCCGCGGCATGCTGGCGGACATCGACGAACCGGTACTGCCGTTCGGGCTCGGCAACGTACACGGCGACGGACAGTGCGCCAATACCGGCCGTCTGGCGCTGGCGCCTGCGCTGAATGCCGACCTGCGTCGACAGGCGAAGCGGCTGGGCGTCAGCCTGGCCAGCCTGTGCCATCTGGCCTGGGCGCAGGTGTTGGCGCGCACCAGCGGGCGTGATGCCGTGGTGTTCGGCACGGTGCTGCTGGGCCGCATGGAATCGGGCGAAGGCGCCGACCGGGCGCTGGGGTTATTCATCAATACGCTGCCGCTGCGGCTGGATATGGACGGGCGCAGCGTTGAGGCGTCGGTGCGGCAGGCGCATGCGCGCCTGAGCGGCTTGCTGGCGCATGAGCACGCCTCGCTGGCGTTGGCGCAGCGCTGCAGCGGCGTGAAAAGCGGTGCGCCGCTGTTCAGTGCGCTGCTGAACTACCGCCACAACGACGGGGAAGCCTTGGCGCTGCCGGAAGGGGTCAGCCTGATCGGCGCGGACGAACGCACCAACTACCCGTTCGTGCTGTCGGTGGACGACGGCATGGATTCGCTGGCGTTGACGGCGCAGGTCATCGACCCCATTGAAGCCTCGCGGGTGTGCCGCTATATGCAACAGGCGTTGACCGCTCTGGTGAATGCGCTGGAACACACGCCGGAAATGCCGGTGCGTGAACTGTCGATTCTGCCGGACGACGAGTACGCCTTGCTGATCAATGGTTGGAACGCAACGGCACAGCCTTATCCGCAGGACGTTTGCCTGCATGGGCTATTTGAAGCGCAGGTGCGCCGCACGCCGGACGCCGTGGCGCTGGTTTGCGGCGACGCCGAACTGAGCTACGCCCAACTGAACGCGCAGGCCAATCGCCTGGCGCACGCGCTGATGCAGCGCGGCGTCGGGCCGGATTGCCGGGTGGCGGTGTGCGCCGAGCGCAGCCTGGCGATGGTGACGGCATTGTTCGGCATCCTCAAGGCCGGCGGCGCCTATGTTCCTCTGGATCCGGCTTATCCGGGCGAACGTCTGCAATATATCCTGCAGGACGCCGATCCGGTGCTGCTGCTGGCGGACGCCGCCGGCCGCGCGGCGCTGGGCGAACACGCGGTGCCGCTGCTGGCGCTGGATGAACCGTTGCCGGACGATCTGAACGCCGATAACCCGGCGCCGCGCGCGCAGCCCAATCATTTGGCCTACGTGATTTATACCTCCGGCTCGACCGGAAAACCGAAAGGCGCGATGAATGAGCATCGCGGCATCGTTAACCGCCTGATCTGGATGCAGCAGGCTTATGGGTTGACGCCGGCGGATACGGTGCTGCAGAAAACGCCGTTCGGCTTCGACGTCTCGGTGTGGGAATTCTTCTGGCCGTTGATGTATGGCGCGCGCCTGGTGATGGCGCGCCCGGAAGGCCACAAGGATCCGGAGTACCTGAGCCGCGCCATTGAACAGTATGGCGTGACAACGCTGCACTTTGTGCCGTCGATGCTGCAAAGCTTCCTGCTGTATGAAGGCGCGAGCCGCCGCTGTGGGCAGGTGGTGCGCGTCATGTGCAGCGGCGAGGCGCTGCCCGCCTCGCTGGTGGCGGAGTTCTACCGCCAGATGCCGCATGTCGAGTTGCATAACCTCTATGGTCCGACCGAAGCGGCGGTGGACGTGACCGCCTGGCACTGCACCCGCCAACCCGGGTTGGTGTCGGTGCCCATTGGGCGGCCGGTGGCCAATACGCGGATCTATCTGCTTGATGAACAAGGGCAGCCGGTGCCGCTGGGGGCGGTTGGCGAGCTGTATATCGGCGGCATCCAGGTAGCGCGCGGCTATTTCAACCGGCCTGAACTGACGGCGGAGCGCTTCCTGGCCGATCCGTTCGATGCCGGCCACGGCGGCCGCATGTACCGCACCGGCGACGTGGCTCGCTACCTGCCGGACGGCAATATCGAGTATCTGGGCCGCAACGATCAGCAGGTGAAGATCCGCGGTTTCCGTATCGAATGCGGCGAGATAGAGGCGGCGCTGGCCGCGCATCCTCAGGTGCGCGAAGCCGTGGTGGATGCGCGCGGCGGCGACGGCGGTGAGAAACGCCTGATCGCCTGGGTGGTGCCGCAGCCAGGTGCCGATGAGGCGTCGCTGGCGGAGGTGCTGCGCCGGCATTTGGCCGACAAACTGCCGGATTACATGGTGCCGGCCGCTTGCGTGCTGCTGGAGGCGCTGCCGCTGTCACCAAACGGCAAGCTCGATCGCCGCGCATTGCCCGACCCGTCGGGCGAGGCCTATCGTCGTGAAGCCTACGAGGCGCCGCTGGGGGACGTCGAGCAGCGTCTGGCTGCGCTGTGGGAAGAACTGCTGGGCGTGGATCAGGTTGGCCGCAACGACAGCTTCTTCGCCCTGGGCGGCCATTCGTTGTTGGCGGTGCGTTTGGCCAACCGCCTGCAGCAAAGCGGGTTGCCGCTGTCGCTGCAGGCGCTGTTCGCCAACCCGGTCCTGCAGGCGCTGGCGCGCCAGATCACGCAGGCGGAAAGCCTGCCGCCGATTCTGCCTGCGCCGCGCGATGCGGCCTTACCGCTGTCGTTCGCTCAGCAGCGCCTGTGGTTCCTGACCCAACTGGACGGCATGAGCGAAATTTACCACATGCCGCTGGCGCTGCGGCTGAGTGGGCCGCTGAATCTGGCCGCCTGGCAGAGCAGCCTCGACGCGCTTTATGCGCGCCACGACGCGTTGCGTACCGTCTTTATCAGCCGCGACGGCCAGCCGCAGGCGCTCATTTTGCCGATCGCCGGTTTGCCGCTGACGATCCACGATCTGCGCGGTGACGCGGATGCGCAGGCGCGTGCCGCCATGCTGATACGAGAAGAGGCTGCGGCGCCCTTTGATCTGGCCGGGGGCCCGCTGTTGCGCGCCAGCCTCATCCGGCTGAGCGACGAGGAACAGCTGTTCGCGTTGACCTGCCACCACATCATTTCCGATGGTTGGTCGAACGGCATATTGCTGCGGGAGCTGGGTGCGTTGTATGGCGCGTTGTGTCGCGGCGAACCATCGCCGCTGCCGCCGCTGGCGTTGCAATACGCGGATTACGCCCACTGGCAGCGGCAATGGCTGCAGCCGGCGCGGTTGTCGAAGCAGGCCGATTATTGGCGCCAGGCGTTGGGCGATGCGCCAGCGCTGTTGACGCTGCCGACCGACCGTCCGCGCCCGGCGGTGCAGTCATTCGCCGGGGATCGGGTGGCCGTCTCGCTCGATGCCGAACTGACTGCAGCGCTGAGGCAATTCAGCCTGCGTCAGGGATGCACGCTGTTCATCACGCTGTTGACGGCGTGGAGCGTCGTGCTGTCCCGTTTGTCGGGGCAGCGCGATCTGGTGATCGGCACGCCGGAGGCCAACCGTCGCCGGCTGGAAACGGAACCGATGATCGGCTTCTTCGTCAGCACCTTGGCGCTGCGCATCGATCTGTCCGACGATCCGGATTTGTCGACGTTGGCGCTGCGCGTGCGCGATACGCTGCTGGCGGCGCGCGATCATGGCGATCTGCCTTTCGAGCAGGTGGTTGAACAGGTGAACCCGCCGCGTCATCGTGGCCATACTCCGTTGTTCCAGGTGATGCTGAGCTGGCAGGACGGTTCGGTGCACGACATCGGCCTGCCGGGGCTGCAGGCGGAAGCGATCGATGCCGGCTATGCCGCGGCGAAATATGACATGACGCTGGATCTGACCGAGATCGGCGAAGAGATCGCCGGTTCGCTGTATTACGCCACGGCGCTGTTCGATCGTGAAACCGCCGAGCGCTACGGGATCTATCTGCGCCAGGTGTTGCAGAGCATCGCGTTGGCGGCGCCGCAGCCGGTTTCGCAGCTTGCGCTGTTGCCGCAGAACGAACGGCAGCGGTTGTTGCATGGCTGGAACCGGACGCCGGACGAACCGCAGGCGGATCTCTGCCCGCACCATCACCTGGAGCGGCTGGCGCTGCGCACGCCAGAGGCGATCGCCGCGGTGTGCGGAGAAGAACGCCTCAGCTATCGGGCGCTCAATGAACGAGCCAACGCGTTGGCGCAGGTGTTGATCGCGCGCGGCGTCGGGCCCGATCGTCTGGTGGCGCTGTGTGCGGAGCGCAGCACGCCGATGCTGGTCGGGTTGCTGGCGATCCTGAAAGCGGGCGGCGCCTATGTGCCGCTCGATCCGGCTTATACCGGCGAACGTCTGGAGTACATTTTACACGATGCCCGGCCGGTGTTGCTGCTGGCCGACGCCGCAGGGCGTTCGGCGCTGAGCGGGGCTGATGTGCCGACGATGGCGCTGGAGGAAGACTGGGGCACCGAGGCCGCCAATCCGCAGGTTGCGGGGCTGACGGCGGCCAATCTGGCCTATGTGATCTATACCTCCGGATCGACCGGTAAGCCGAAAGGCGTGATGGTGGAACACCGTCAGGTTGAGCGCCTGTTTACCGCGACCGACGCCGGTTTCGGCTTTGACGCCGGGGATGTCTGGTGTCTGTTCCACTCGTTCGCCTTCGATTTCTCGGTATGGGAAATCTGGGGCGCGTGGCGCCACGGCGGCCGGTTGGTGATCGTGCCGCAGGAAACGGCGCGTTCCGCCCCCGCGTTCTATCAGCTAGTTTGTCACCAGGGCGTGACGGTGCTGAATCAGACGCCAAGCGCCTTTAAAGCGTTCATTCAGGCTCAGGACGACACGCCGCATCGGCTGCGCTACATCGTCTTCGGCGGCGAAATGCTGAATCCGGCCGATCTGGCGCCGTGGTATGCCCGTAATCGGCCGGACGCGCCGCGGTTAATCAATATGTACGGCATAACGGAAACGACGGTGCACGTCACCTACCGGGAAATGTCTCCGGCGGACATCACCGGCAGCGGCAGCCCGATCGGCCGGCGCATCCCGGATCTGCGCCTGTATCTGCTTGACGAACACGGTCAGCCGGTGGCGCAGGGCGCAGTGGGTGAGCTGTATGTCGGCGGGCTGGGCGTGGCGCGCGGCTACCTGAATCGGCCGGAGCTGAATGCGCAACGTTTCCTCGACGATCCTTTCGTGGCGGGAGAACGGATGTATCGCGCCGGCGATCTGGCGCGCTATCTGCCGAACGGTGAGCTGGAGTACCTGGGGCGCAACGATCAGCAGGTGAAAATTCGTGGTTTCCGCATTGAGTGCGGTGAGGTGGAGGCGGCGCTGCTGGACCATCCTGAGGTCCGCAGCGTGGCGGTTGACGCCTGGCAGGACAACGGCGGCGACAAACGTTTGGTGGCCTGGGCGGTGCCGGGCGAAGGGGGAGATCGGGAAACGCTGGCGCTGCGGCTGCGCCAGCATCTGGCCGGCCGTCTGCCGGACTATATGGTGCCGACGGCCTTTGTGTGGCTGGACGCGTTGCCGCTGACCACCAACGGCAAACTGGACAAACGCGCGCTGCCGGCGCCTGAGCTGGGGGCCGCCGCGCGCGCCGTTTATGAAGCGCCGGCCAATGAACGAGAACGCCTGCTGGCGTCCATCTGGCGTCAGTTGCTGAATGTTGAACGCGTCGGTCGTCATGATGATTTCTTTGCTCTGGGCGGACATTCGCTGCTGGCGGTACAGTTGGCCAATCGGGTACAGCAGGCCGGCTGGCGGCTGCCGCTGTCGGCGCTGTTCGCTGCGCCGGTGTTGCAGGCGCTGGCGCAGTGGCTGGAACGGGAGGGGGCGGCGCAGCCGACGGCCATCGTGCCGACCCCACGTCACGACGCATTGCCGTTGTCGTTTGCCCAGCAGCGGCTGTGGTTCCTGAGCCAAATGGGCGGGATCGGCGAGACTTACCATATCCCGCTGGCGTTGCGCCTTGACGGTGACCTGGATGCGCCGGCGTTCCAACGCAGCCTCGACGCGCTGTATGCCCGCCACGAAGCATTGCGCAGCGTGTTTGTTTGCCAGGATGGGCAACCTCAGGTGCGGATCTTGCCGGAGGCGGCCATGCCGCTGGCGCATCACGACTTGCGCGGCGAGCGTCATGCGGAGCAACGTTTGCACGCGCTAGCCGAAACGGCGATGAAAGCGCCGTTCGATCTGGAAAGGGGGCCGCTGGTGCGGGCTTGCTTGCTGCAAGTGAGCGAGCGGCGGCATCTGTTCCTGCTGACCTGCCACCATATCGTTTCCGACGGCTGGTCTACCGGGATCCTGATGCGGGAGTTGAGCGCATTGTATGGCGCCTTCCAACGCGGTGAACCGTCTCCGCTGCCGCCGCTGGCGGTGCACTATGTCGATTATGCCGTTTGGCAGCGCCAGTGGCTGACGCAGGAACGGTTGGCCGAGCAGGCGGCGTTCTGGCGCCAGACGCTGGGCGATGCGCCGGCGCTGCTGACGCTGCCGACCGATCGGCCGCGTCCGGCGATGCAGTCGTTCGCCGGCGGCGAGGTGCCTCTGGTTATCGACGCGGCGCTCACCGACGCGCTGCGGTGGTTGAGCCGCCAATACGGCGGCACGCTGTTCATGACGGTGCTGGCCGCCTGGAGTTTGGTGTTGTCCCGCATGGCCGGCCAACCGCAGGTGGTGATTGGTACCCCGGAGGCCAACCGCAGCAGGCTGGAAATCGAACCGCTGGCCGGCTTCTTCGTTAGCACGCTGGCGATGCATGTCGATCTGCGCGGTGAGCCGACGCTGAAAATCTTGCTCGAACGCGTGCGCGAGACGGTATTGGCGGCGCGGGAAAACGGCGATCTGCCGTTTGAACAGGTGGTGGAGGTGGTCAATCCGCCGCGCCAGCTGGACGCGACGCCGCTGTTCCAGGTGATGCTGGCCTGGCAGGACGGCTCGGTGCGCGATATCGCATTGCCGGGCCTGCAAACGACGGATGCCGGGCTGAGCTATGACGTCGCGAAATTCGACATGACGCTCGAGTTGGCGGAAAGCGGCAGCGGCATTGTCGGCTCGTTGAACTACGCCAGCGCCTTGTTCGATCGCGACACGGCGGTGCGCTACGGCGCGTATCTGCAGCAGGCGCTGCGAGCGATGGCGGCGGATCTTGACCAGCCGGCGGCGTGCGTCGATCTGCTGCCTGCGGCCGAACGCCAGCTGCTGCTGCACGAGTGGAACCGCACCGAGCGGGCGTATCCGGCGCAGGCGTGCGTGCATCAACTGTTCGACGAGCAGGCGCGGCGCACGCCACAGGCGACGGCGTTGGTCGATGGCGAGCAGCTTATCTGCTACGCGCAGTTGGCGGAGCACGCCAATCGGCTGGCCTGGCGCCTGATTAAGGCGGGCGTGGAGCCCGGCCAGCGCGTGGTGGTCCGGTTTGAGCGCAGCGCCGCCCTGGTGATCGCCCAATTGGCGATCCTTAAGGCCGGTGCTGCCTATGTGCCGGTTGATCCGCAGCTGCCGGCCGGCCGCCAGAACTGGATCATCGCCGACAGCGGTGCAGTACTGTTGCTGAACGGCGGCGAGGACGACACGCAGATCGGCGTCGGCGTCGCTCGTCTGCCTCAAAGCGATGACGCGGACCTGCCGTCCGATGCGCCGATATTGGCGAGCAACAGTCTGGATCTGGCCTACATCATGTACACCTCCGGCTCAACCGGTAAGCCGAAAGGCGTGATGGTGCCGCATCAGGGGATCAACCGACTGGTGATCAATAACGGTTATGCGGAGTTCAGCGACTCGGATCGTATCGCTTTCGCCATCAACCCGGCGTTCGATCCGGCGACGCTGGAAGTTTGGGGAGCCTTGCTGAACGGCGCCGCGCTGGTGGTAGTACCGCCGGCGGTCTTGCTGGACGCCTCGGCGTTCGCCGATTTGCTGACGCGCCAGGCGATTACGGTGCTGGTGCTGCCAACCTCGCTGTTCAATCAGCATGCGCATAGCATTCCCGCGACGTTAGCGGGGCTGAAATACCTGATCAGCGGCGGCGAAGCGGCGGATCCTCATGCCTATACCCGGGTGCTGAAGGAGGGGGGCCGGGTGCAGCTGATCAACGGATACGGCCCGACGGAAGCCACCACTGCCGCTACCTCGGCGCACATCACCGTGGCGGCGGGGCGGCACCGTTTGCCGATTGGCCGGCCGATCGGTAATACGCGGGTGTATCTGCTGGACGAACATCGCCAGCCGGTGCCGCTGGGCGCGATCGGCGAGCTGTATATCGGCGGCGTGGGCGTGGCGCTGGGTTACCTGAATCGCGAAGACCTCACGGCCGAGCGTTTCCTGGCGGATCCGTTTAACGAGGGAGGCCGCATGTATCGCACCGGCGATTTAGCGCGCTATCTGCCGGACGGCAACCTCGATTACTGCGGACGCAACGATCAGCAGGTGAAGATCCGCGGCTTCCGCATCGAGTGCAGCGAGATTGAAGTCCTGCTGGAAACGCACCCGGCGGTGCGCGAAGCGGTGGTTGACGTGCGCGGTGCGCATCCTGCGTTGATCGCCTGGATCGTGCCGCAAGCCGAGGCCGAGGGCCGCGATCTGACCGACGAGCTGCGGCGGCATTTGGCGGCGCAGCTGCCGGACTACATGGTGCCGGCGGCCTGTCTGATGCTTGCCGACTTGCCGTTGACCCCGAATGGTAAAGTGGATCGCCGCGCGTTGCCGACGCCACAGGCCGGCGATTTTGCGCGCGTGGGCCATGAAGCGCCTCAGGGCGACACGGAAACCCTGTTGGCGGCGATCTGGGGCGAATTGCTCGGTCTGCCGAATGTCGCCCGACATGACAATTTCTTCGAGTTGGGCGGGCATTCGCTGCTGGCGGTGAAACTGATCGCGGAGCTGCGTCGCTGCGGCCTGACGGCGAACGTGCAAACGCTGTTTACCGCCCCGACGCTGGCCTCGCTGGCGGAGGCGCTGGAGGCGCGCTGCGAAATCGAGATCCCCGAGAACCTGCTGCGGCCGGATAGCGCGCGCATCACGCCTGAGTTGCTGCCGCTGGCCTCGCTGAACCAGGTTGAGATCGACAGCATCGTGGCGCGCGTGCCGGGCGGGGTGGCCAACGTGCAGGATATCTATGCGTTGTCACCGTTGCAGGAGGGGATTCTGTTCCACCACCTGTTGGCGGAACGGGGCGATCCGTACCTGCTGTCTACGCTGTTGCGCTTTGAGAACCGCGAGCGTCTGGATCGTTGGCGGGCCGCGATGCAACAGGTGATCGATCGCCACGATATTCTGCGCACGGCGTTCATCAGTGAGGCGATCCGCGAGCCGGTACAGGTCGTTTGGCGCGCCGCCGCGCTGCCGTGGACTGAGCTGACGCTCGATCCGGCGCAGGGGGCGATTGGCGATCAACTGCTGGCGCGCTTCGATCCGCAGCATGCGCGTCTGGATCTCAGCCGTGCGCCGCTGCTGAACGTCGTGGTGGCGCAAGATAGCGATGGCGGCTGGTGGATGCTGCAGCAATGGCATCATTTGGTGGGGGATCATTCCACGGCGGCATTGATCGAAGAAGAGATCGCCGCGATCCTCGCCGGCAAAGGCGCCGAGCTGGGCGCCGCGCCGCCGTTCCGCAATGCGGTGGCGCAGGCGCGTTTGAGCGTCAGCGCGCAAGAACATGAAACCTTCTTCCGCGCCATGCTGGCGGACATCGAAGAGCCGGTGCTGCCGTTCGGGCTCGGCAACGTGCGCGGCGATGGCAAGGGCGTCACCACGGCGCACCAGCCTATCGACAAGGCGCTGAACGAACGTCTGCGGCATCAGGCCAAACGGTTGGGCGTGAGCCTGGCCAGCCTGTGCCATTTGGCCTGGGCGCAGGTCTTGGCCCGCACCAGCGGCCACGACCGCGTGGTGTTCGGTACCGTGCTGCTGGGACGCATGCAGGCGGGGGAAGGCGCCGAGCGAGCGATGGGGCTGTTTATCAATACCTTGCCGCTGCGCCTCGACATCGGCGATGACGATGTGGCGACGGCGGCGCGCCAGGCCCACGCGCGGCTGAGCGGGTTGCTGCAGCATGAGCACGCGCCGCTGGCGCTGGCGCAGCGCTGCAGCGGCGTGGCGGCGGGGATGCCGCTGTTCAGCGCGTTGCTCAACTATCGCCACAACAACGGCAGCGAGCTGGTGTTGCCGGAAGGCATGACGCTGTTGAGCGCGCAGGAGCGCACCAACTATCCGTTCGTCCTGTCGGTGGAAGACGGCGGCGACTCTCTGGGGCTGACGGCGCAGGTCAGCGAACCGGTGCCGGCGGCGAGGATCTGCGGCTATATGCAACAGGCGCTGGCCTCATTGGCGCAGGCGTTGGAAAGCCAGCCGACCCTGCCGGCGAGCGAGCTGGAGATCCTGCCGCCGTCTGAGCGTCGGCTGCTGCTGGAGGAATGGAATCAGACGACGGCGCCTTATCCGGCAGAGCTTTGCGTGCATCAGCTGTTTGAACGCCAGGCGCAGCGTGCGCCGCAGGCTGTCGCGATCGTGCAAGGCGACCGTCGGATCGGCTATGCGGCGTTGAATGCCCAGGCTAACCGGCTGGCGCATGCTCTGATCGCCCACGGCATTCAACCGGGCGAGCGCGTGGCGACGCGTCTGACGCGCAGCATCGATCTGGTGGCGACGCAGCTGGCGATCTTCAAGGCCGGCGCGGTGTATGTACCTATCGACCCGCAGCTGCCAGCGGCGCGTCAGCAGTGGATCCTGGAGGACAGCGGCGCGCGCCTTATCGTCGGTGAAGCGACGGACGGGGATACCTTGCCGCTGCTGCGGCCGGCAATCTCCGGCGGTGACGAGAACGACCCGGCGCTGTCGCTGTCGAGCGCTGAGGTGGCATACATCATGTACACGTCCGGCTCCACAGGGCTGCCTAAAGGCGTGATGACGCCGCACCAGGGCATCACTCGGTTGGTGATCAACAACCGTTATGCGGCGTTCGATGCGACCGAACGGGTGGCTTATGCCGCTAACCCGGCCTTCGACGCCGCGACGATGGAGGTGTGGGCGGCGTTGTTGAACGGCGGCGAACTGGTGGTGATCCCGGCGGAAACCGTGATGGATGCGGCGCGCTTGAGCGCCGCATTGACGCAGCATCGCGTGACGACGCTGTTCCTGACGACCGCGTTGTTCAATCAGTATGTGTACAGCATGGGCGCGACGCTCGCCCAGCTGCGCTATCTGATCTGCGGTGGGGAAAAGGAGGAGCCGAGCGCCTTCGAACACCTGCTGCAGGAAGCGGGACCGGTACAGCTGATCCATGCCTATGGGCCGACGGAAGCGACGACCTTCGCCACGACGGCGGCGATTGCCGAGGTGCAAGGCGCCATGCGTTTGCCGATCGGTAAACCGATCGGCAACACCCGCGCCTATGTGCTGGATGCGCGCGGCCGACCGGCGCCGCTGGGCGTGATTGGCGAGCTGTATATCGGCGGCGTCGGCGTGGCGCTGGGGTACCTCAACCGGCCGGAACTGACCGCGGAACGTTTCCTGAACGATCCGTTTAACCCGGGCGGGCGCATGTATCGTACCGGCGATCTGGTGCGTTACCGGGCGGACGGCAACCTCGAGTATCAGCGACGCAACGATCGTCAGGTGAAAATTCGCGGCTTCCGTATCGAGATGGGAGAGATAGAGGCGCGCCTGGCGGCGCACCCGGCGGTGAACGAAGCGGTGGTCGATGCCTGCTGCGTCGGTGCGGATACGCGGTTGATCGCCTGGATCAGCGTGCGTGAGAACGTGGCGAGCGACGGGTTGGCCGGTGAGCTGCGTCAGCACCTGGCGGCGCAGCTGCCGGACTATATGCTGCCTGCGGCCTTTGTCTGGCTGGCGGCGATGCCGCTGACGCCAAACGGCAAGATTGATCGGCGGGCTCTGCCGGCGCCGGAGATGGCCGCCGCCGCAGGCGAAGCCTACGAAGCGCCGCGCGGCGATACCGAGACGCTGTTGGCGCAGGCGTGGGCGGAGTTGCTGGGGCTGCCGCAGATCGGCAGACACGACAACTTCTTCGAACTGGGCGGCCATTCGCTGCTGGCGGTCCGTCAGGCCAGCCTGGCGCAGCAGTGGGGGATCGCACTGCAGGTACAGGCGATCTTTGACCACCCGGTGCTGGCGGATCTGGCGGCGCATGTCGAGCAGCGCACGGGCGGACAGCCGCTCAGGGCATTGCCGGCGCGCCGCAGCGGCCAGCGCCCGCCGGTCTTCTTCATGCCGACCGGTTATGGCGATCACTCCTATGTTTATGAGATAGCCAAAGAGATCGATGCGGACTTCCCGATTTATGCCGTGCCGTGGCCAGAGATGACCGACGCGCCGCCGGCAACGATGGAGGCGATGGCGGAGATCGTTGCCGGCGTCATCCGGCAGGCGCAAGCCAGCGGGCCGTATCACCTGTTCGGTTATTCTTCGGGCGGGATCTTGACCTACATGGTGGCGGAACGGCTGCAGGCGGAGGGGGAAGAGGTGGCGCTGGTGGGCCTGCTCGACACCCTGCGGCCGCAGCAGGCGATGCGCGATGCGACACAGCTATTCCTCAGTTGGCTGGAGGTGGAACATCCGACGCTGGAGGCGCCGCTGTTCTCCCGCCTGCAGCCGCTGTCGGTGGAGGAGGCGTTGGCGGTGCTGCACGGCCAGGGCATCAGCACTTTCCTCGACGATCCGCTGAAGGAAGCCGCGTTATGGCGCAAGCGTTATCACTATGCGACCCTGGTCGGCGCCAGCGTCATCCGGCCGCTCGGCCTTAATCTGCACCTGTTTAAAGCGGTGGAGGAGATGCCCGGCTTGCTGAACGACGATCTGGAAGCCTACTGGCAGCGCATCAAGCCGGCGGGTTACAACCGCCGCGACGGCTCGGCACTCGGCTGGGAGGGGCATTTGCCGGCGTCGGCGGTGACGGTCAACCTGGTTGATGGCGATCATGTCACCATGATGTCGGAAGCCGTGAACCGGCGCGGCTTAGGGGAGCGCATCAGCGCCGTGCTGAATTCGCTCGTCCGACGCTGACCGCGTTGCTTGTCAATGAAGCCCTCGCAGGAGGGCTTTTTTTTGTATGCAAAAACCCCCAGCTAGGCTGGGGGTTCCGTAAAGCTTTCAGCTTTGAGCCAGTTATAAAGACCCCTTTTGATTTGTTAAAACAGTTTGCGGTCTGGCAACTGCGAACGTTC
>NZ_JBJNLL010000010.1:0-120188 GCF_052169095.1 Serratia sp. CY33802 | reverse complement strand
TTTTACTTCAGTTAGTCACTCTTCAAGACTTGATATTTTTTTGCATCCGAAGATGCTGGATATCGTCTTGTGGAGTGCCCACACAGATTGTCTGATAAATTGTTAAAGAGCAGTGCCGATAAACTCATCGGCGCGGGCTGCGTATATTACGCTTTTCGCCCTGAGAGTCAAGCGTTTATTTCGCTTTCTTCTCGCTGACCCGGCGGCTTGTCAGTCGTTGTTCCCGGTCAGTGGAGGCGCATTATAGGGAGTTCTCGGCGGGCCGCAACCCCTATTTTCAATATTTTTTCCGACCGTTGAATGTTTAACCAAAACACCGTTAAAGCGGCAGTTTTTTCAACGATTTAAAGCCATAACCCTGCAAAACGGGCAATAAAGCGTCAGTATCTTCATTTAACGCCATGCAATACGCCTGATTCTCTTCCTGGCTCGAGACCAGATTTTCCTGCGTTGAGATGAGCCAGGCGGTGCGGCGGGCAATCGCCGCGCCGGAATCCACCAGCCGGGTGCCTTCCGGCAACACCTGCATCAACTCTTCAGCTAATAGAGGGAAATGGGTGCAGCCCAGCACGACAGTATCCGGCGGCTCGCGCATGCTCAGCCACGGATGCAGGATCTTCTTCAGCACCGGCAGCGGCACGGCTTCGCCGTGCAGCTTGGCTTCCGCCAGCTCCACCAGCTCTGAAGAGCCCAGCAGTTCAATCTTACAGTCGGTAGCAAAACGGGAAATCAGTTCATGGGTGTAGCTGCGCTGTACGGTACCGCGGGTCGCCAACAGGCCGACAATGCCGTTAACGGTAAGACGGGCGGCAGGCTTGATGGCGGGCACCACGCCCACGACAGGGAAACTGAAACGCTCGCGCAGGGCCGGTAAGGAGACAGTACTGGCGGTGTTACAGGCAATGACGACAATCGCCAGAGGATGACGCTGCTGCACCGCGCCGACAATTTCCAGCACGCGCTCAACGATAAACTCTTCGGACTTCTCGCCGTAGGGGAACGCCACGTTGTCGAAAGCGTATATATAGTGGAGATCCGGCAGCAACTGCCGAACCTCCTGATACACCGACAACCCGCCGACGCCGGAATCAAAAACCAGCACCGTCGGGCGAGGTGTGGCGGTGCTGTTAGAAGGTATAGCTTCCAGTGAGGTAGTATTCTCTTCCTGGAGTAGCGTAGCCATAGGCCGTCTCATAATCTTTATCAAACAGGTTGGCAATTCTACCACGAACTGTCAGATGAGATGTGACCGGATACGAAACTGCGAGATCCCACAGGCTCACGCCGCCGAGTTTAACCGTCGGGCTAGGATAAACGCCATAATCCTTGTCGTAGCGCTCACCCAGGTATTGATAGGTCACTGCCCAATCAAAGTCGTACAGTTGCCAATCCAGCTCGTATTTCACCTGCTGTTTAGCGCGGCGCAGCAGCACTTCGTTGGTTTTAGCATTGCGCGGGTCGACATAATCGTAACCAATCTGATGCGTCAGCGGGCCGGTTTCAAAAGAAGCCGTGGCCTCTACACCTTTAATGGTCGCCTTACCGATATTATAATAGCGGTAACTCACCGGATCGCTGTCGATAAGATTATCAATGTCATTGCGATAACCGGAAATACGCCAGGTCACAGGCCCGGTCAAGCCTTCAAAACCGCCTTCCCATTGCTTGCTTTCTTCCGGTTTCAAATTATTGTTGCCGTAAGTGGTACTAAACAACTGGTTCATGTTTGGCGCTTTGAACGCGGTACCGTAAGAGGCAATGAAACGATACCCCTCGATGAATTCCCAGGCTGCACTGGTTTGCCAGGTGCCGTGCCAACCGAACTCCGAGTTGTCGTCGCCACGCGCAGCAGCCTCCAGCGTCACCGGTCCCACCAACTGTTGCCCAGTCAGATAGATGCCAGTATTGCGCTGGCTTCTCTCGCTGCTGACGGACGCGGTACCCGGTTTGATTTGTTGATCCTGCCAATCTGCGCCCGCACTAATGGTGCCTTGGGCAACCTTAAACGTGTTGCCCCACTGCAGATTGTACTGTTCCGAATCATCCAAACTGGAGGAGATCGCATACTGGCCTTTGCGCGGATCGTAATTGTAGTCTTTGCTGTGGCTGTAACTCCCCACTAGCTGCGTGGCGTAAATCCCTTCCTGATAGCGCAACCCCGTGTCCCATGTTTGGCTGTACAGCTTACGGGTATCGGGCAGACCGGTAATATTGAAGTCTTTATCGTAAGAATAGAATCCATCGTAGCCTGTACGATTATCGTAACCATAACCACGCACAAAACCGCTGATTTGCTCGTTAAATTGGTGCTGCAATGCGCCGTAGAGCAATTTGCTCATAAAGCCGTCGCGATCGGGCTGAGGAATACTGGTATTACCTTCAGCCACCACGTCATACCCTTTGGTATAGGTGTAATTCCCCGCCACCGTCGCCACGGTGCTGTCACCCAGTTGTTGTTGGGTCGACGCGTCATAGGATTGATAGCCGTTGGAGCCGACGCCGGCAGCCAGCGTCGTGCCGTTCTTTTCGCGGGTGGTAATAATGTTGACCACGCCGCCGATGGCATCGGAGCCGTACACCGCCGAGCGCGGGCCGCGAATGTATTCGACTTTCTGCACCAGCGAAATCGGGATTTGGCTGAGATCGGAAGAACCGCTGACGCCCGCCTGATTAAGGCGAATGCCGTCAATTAGCACCAGCACATGGCTGGAGTTGGTGCCGCGAATAAACAGCGAGCTCTTTTGTCCCAATCCACCGTTTTGGCCAACGTCCACGCCTGGCAAGCGGCGCATCACGTCGGTCAGGCTCTTGGCCTGCCAGCGATCGATATCGTTACGGGTGACGATGGAAGTCGGTGCCAGCACAGAAGAAACCGGCTGCGGGAAACGGTTGGCGGTCACCACCAGGTTATCGCCATTCTTGGCTGTGGTGTTGTCTTGCGCCCATCCAGAAAAAGCCGTGACGGAGGAGGCCACCGCCAGCAGCGTATTTTTTGTAATTGTCATGAGAAAAGCATCCAAACTTAATTGGCGGATGCCGCAGGATCATGGCCGGTAGTTCGCGACGGCCACGGACATTGCGACGTAACACCGGCAGGTCTTCGGGCTTGGGATTTGCGGGCCGCGGGGCGCGACCAGCAACGGGCGATGACTTCCCATCCTGCAGTGGACAGTGTCTGCGTCGAAACGCTATCGCCGTGACTTCCCCTTACCGCTGCGCGTCAGCTCCGGATTCACACCGGATTCCCTTTTCACTCGCTGCTTGAGGCCGGACGGCAATGCTACGATCAATGAAAATAGATGTCTAGACTGCTACTAATGTTACAAATAATAAACGCGACAAAACTGGACTTCACGGGCTGATTCCCTACAATCCCCGCTGATCAAATTTGCCTGACGAGAAGACACACATGACGCCCGAGAATTTGCCTATTGAACGTTACGATGACCAACTGGCGGAGAAAGTCGCCCGCCTGAAGACGTTGATGTCACCGTTCGCGGCGCCCGAGCCGGAAGTGTTCCGCTCGCCAGTCGACCACTACCGCATGCGCGCCGAATTCCGCATCTGGCACGACGCGGACGACATGTATCACATCATGTTCGATCAGCAGACCAAGCAGCGTATTCGCGTCGACCAGTTCCCGGCGGCCAGCGAGCTGATCAACCGCCTGATGACCGCCCTGATCGCCGCGCTGAAACCGGAACCGATCCTGCGTCACAAGCTGTTCCAGATCGATTATCTGTCGACGCAAAGCGGCAAAATCATCGCCTCGCTGCTGTACCACCGCAAGCTGGATGACGTTTGGCAACGGCGCGCCGAGCAGTTGCGTGACGATCTGCGCGCACAGGGTTTCGACCTGCAGCTGATCGGCCGGGCGTCGAAGACCAAGATCATGCTCGACCAGGATTATGTTGACGAAGTGCTGCCGGTCGCCGGCCGCGACATGATCTATCGTCAGGTGGAAAACAGCTTCACTCAGCCCAATGCGGCCATGAACGTGCAGATGCTGGAGTGGGCGTTGGCGGTCACCGCCGGTTCCAAAGGCGATTTGCTGGAGCTGTACTGTGGCAATGGCAACTTCTCGCTGGCGCTGGCGCGCAATTTCGAGCGCGTGCTGGCGACCGAGATCGCCAAGCCGTCGGTGGCGGCGGCGCAGTACAACATCGCCGCCAACCATATCGACAATGTGCAAATCATCCGCATGGCGGCAGAAGACTTCACTCAGGCGATGAACGGAGTACGCGAATTCAACCGGTTGAAAGGCATCGATCTGAGTGGTTACAACTGCGAGACGATTTTCGTCGATCCGCCGCGCAGCGGGCTGGACGAGGAAACGGTGAAGATGGTGCAGGCCTACCCGCGCATTCTCTATATCTCATGCAACCCGGAAACGCTGTGCGCCAACTTGGAAACGCTGCAGGCCACCCACCGGGTCAGCCGCCTGGCGCTGTTCGATCAGTTCCCGTATACCCATCACATGGAATGCGGTGTGTTGCTGGAAAAGCATCGCTGATACGACAGGGGCGCCATGATGGCGCCCCGTTTCATTACGATTCTTGAGTCGGCGCATCCGGCGCCTTGCGCGCCTTCAGTTTCATCCCGATCCACAGCACCAGCGCCACGCAGATCACCGACGGCAGGAAGTTGGAGCCGATCTGCGGATATTCGGCGCGCACGATGGCGCTGTACAGCAGCAGCCCCAGCAGGAAACAGGCCGCCGCCAGCTTCGGCATGCCATCCGGCATGGCGCGGTTCAGGTAACGCTGATGCAGGCAGTACACCGCCAGCACCAACGCGATCAGCGGGAAGATCGAAAACGGCACCACCGAGCTGAACAGCGCAGCAAAGGAACCGTTGATCGAAAGGCCGGCAATTAACGCCAGCAGTAAGGTGCCATTTTCACGGCCTGGTTTTTCCATCATTTTTTACCTTTTTTATACGTGGGACACAGAAGCTTTTTCTTGTTCGCGACGATACCAGTAATACGCCCCTTTGGAGATCATCCGTAGCTGCAGCACCAGCCGTTCTTCCAGCTGCTGCCGCTGCTCGACGTCGATATCCAGCGCTTCCGCGCCGGCGCTGAACACGATGGTGACCATCGCTTCCGCCTGCGCTTCGGTAAAACTGCGCGGCATGTGGTTTTCCAATTCGAGGTAGTCCGCCAGTTCAGCGATGAAATGCTGGATCTCGCGCGCCACTGCCGCACGGAATGCCGCCGACGTGCCGGAGCGCTCACGCAGCAGCAGGCGGAAGGCGTTCGGGTTGTTGCCGATAAATTCCATAAAGGTGGACACCGAGGTGCGGATTACGCTGCCGCCCTTGGCGATGCGTTGGCGCGCCTGGCGCATCAACTGACGCAGCATCAGGCCGCTTTCGTCCACCATGGTCAGCCCCAGCTCGTCCACATCGCGGAAATGGCGATAAAACGACGTGGGCGCAATGCCCGCCTCGCGTGAAACTTCCCGCAGGCTCAGGCTGGCGAAGCTGCGTTCGGCGCTCAGCTGGCTGAAAGCGGCTTCGATCAGGGAACGACGAGTCCGTTCTTTTTGTTGTGCTCTGACGCCCATATGCATATCCGGATAGGTTCCATTTTCTCAGTCTAACGCCCTAGACTCGGCAATATAGCAAATTTTATTGCAACAGCATTTATACTAACGCGCTCTATCACACTTCCGCCCTGAGCCGATTGTGCTTTGACTCAAAAAGCCTAATGGTGATTGGGTGAGCAGCGCTATGATGTTAAGATACCGTTGTAATCTTGTATAAAAAAACAGGTCTCTCCTACATGCAACAGCACTATCAATTTGATGCCATTGTGATTGGCTCGGGCCCTGGTGGTGAAGGTGCCGCCATGGGGCTGGTGAAACAAGGCGCCCGCGTGGCCGTTATCGAACGGTACAATAACGTAGGCGGCGGATGTACCCACTGGGGCACCATCCCTTCCAAAGCCCTCCGCCACGCCGTCAGCCGCATTATCGAATTCAACCAGAACCCGCTTTACAACAACTCGCGCACGCTCAGCGCGACCTTCCCTGACATTTTACGCCACGCCGATAACGTCATCAGCCAGCAGACCCGAATGCGCCAAGGGTTCTATGAGCGGAACCAGTGCAAACTGTTCGCCGGCGACGCGCGCTTCATCGACGCCAACACCGTCAGCGTCAGCTACATGGACGGCACCCAGGACACCATCCGCGCCGATCACATCGTGATCGCCTGCGGCTCGCGTCCTTACCATCCGGCCAGCGTCGATTTCAACCATCCGCGCATCTACGACAGCGATTCCATTCTCGAGCTGAGCCATGAGCCACGCCACGTGATCATTTACGGCGCCGGGGTGATCGGCTGCGAGTATGCGTCCATCTTCCGCGGCCTGAACGTCAAGGTCGATCTGATCAACACCCGCGATCGTCTGCTGGCGTTCCTCGATCAGGAGATGTCGGATTCGCTCTCTTACCACTTCTGGAACAACGGCGTGGTGATCCGCCACAACGAAGAATTCGAGAAGATCGAAGGCACCGAAGACGGCGTGATCGTGCACCTGAAGTCCGGCAAGAAGGTGAAAGCGGACTGCCTGCTGTACGCCAACGGCCGTACCGGTAACACCGATTCGTTAGGGTTGGAGAACGTCGGCCTGGAGTCGGACAGCCGCGGGCTGCTGAAAGTGAACAGCATGTATCAAACCGCGCTGTCGCACATTTATGCGGTCGGTGACGTCATCGGCTATCCGAGTCTGGCTTCCGCCGCCTACGATCAGGGCCGCATCGCCGCGCAGGCGATCGCCTCCGGTGAAGCCAGCGGTCACTTAATCGAAGATATCCCGACCGGCATCTACACCATTCCGGAAATCAGCTCCGTCGGCAAAACCGAGCAGGAACTGACGGCGATGAAGGTGCCGTATGAAGTGGGCCGCGCCCAGTTCAAACATCTGGCGCGCGCGCAGATAGCCGGGATGAACGTCGGCAGCCTGAAGATCCTGTTCCATCGCGACACCCTGCAGATCCTCGGGATCCACTGCTTCGGCGAACGTGCGGCGGAGATCATCCACATCGGTCAGGCGATCATGGAACAGAAAGGTGAAGGCAATACTATCGAGTATTTCGTTAATACGACCTTCAACTATCCGACCATGGCCGAAGCCTACCGGGTGGCAGCGCTTAACGGCTTAAACCGCCTGTTTTAACGCGTTGTCGATGTAGCCCTGCATGTGCTCGCGGATCGCTTCGGCCAACTGCTCATAACGGCTGCGCAGTGGGGAACCGGGGCGATACACCAACGCGATGGTGCGCTTCGGCTCCGGCTTGTAGCAATCCAGATAGCAGACGCCATCGCGCTCGCGCTGCGGCGGCACCGCCAGGGACGGCAGCAGGGTAATGCCGCTGCCGGCCGCGACCATATTGCGCAGCGTTTCCAGACTGGTGGCGCGGAAGTGGGTATCCTCGTCCGCGCCCGCCTGGAAGCAGAAGCCCATCGCCTGATCGCGCAGGCAGTGGCCATCTTCCAGCATCAGCAGCTTTTCTCCCGCCAAATCCGGCATCGCCACGCGCTCGCGCTGCGCCCACGGGTGATCGGAATACACCGCCAGCTTCATCGGTTCATCGAACAGAGGCACTTCGATAAACGCCTCGGTTTCCTTCACCAGCGCCAGAATGGCGCAGTCCAGCTTGCCGCTGTCGAGTTGCGCCAGCAGTTGGTGGGTTTGCGCTTCGTGCAGGTACATTTCCAGTTTCGGGAAGGTTTTGTGCAGCGTCGGGATGATCTGCGGCAGCAGATAAGGCCCCACGGTCGGGATCAGACCGATGTGCAGCGGCCCGGACATGGCCTCGCCCTGCTGGCTGGCCATCTCCTTCAACACTTTCACTTCGCGCAGCACGGTACGCGCCTGCTCCACCAGCAACAGGCCCGCCTGGGTGAACAGTACCTTGCGGCTGGTGCGTTCGAGCAGCATGACGCCCAACTCGTCTTCCAGCTTGCGGATCTGCCCGCTCAGCGTGGGTTGGCTTACATGGCATGAATCGGCCGCGCGGCGGAAGTGCCGGTGCTCGGCCAAGGCGACCAGATACTCTAAATCACGAATATTCATTGTTTCCCTCCATTCCATGATAGCTCATGGCGATAGATAAGATAGCAATGAGCGATTAGATCTATCAAGCCCCAGCGACAATAATGTGTCCCAACGAAGCGATATCGCGCTAAATGCTAAAAATTACTTTTCCTAATTAAGGGGTTAATCAATGTTTACCAGTCAAGAAGGCAAGAAAGTTCCTCAGGTTACTTTCCACACCCGTCAGGGCGACCAATGGATTGATGTGACCACTGATGACCTGTTCAAAAACAAAACCGTCATTGTTTTCTCGCTGCCGGGCGCGTTCACGCCGACCTGTTCTTCGAGCCACCTGCCGCGCTACAACGAACTGTCCAGCGTATTCAAGCAGCACGGCGTCGACAGCATTCTTTGCGTCTCCGTGAACGACACCTTCGTGATGAACGCCTGGAAAGCCGACCAACATGCGGAAAACATCACCTTCGTGCCGGACGGCAACGGTGAATTCACCAAAGGCATGAACATGCTGGTCGAGAAAGCGGACCTGGGCTTTGGCCCTCGTTCATGGCGCTACTCGATGCTGGTGCGCAACGGCGTGGTCGAGAAAATGTTCGTCGAGCCGAACAAGCCGGGCGACCCGTTTGAAGTGTCCGACGCCGACACCATGCTGAAATACCTGGCGCCGGAATTCAAAGTGCAGGAATCGGTCTCCCTGTTCACCAAACCGGGCTGCCCATTCTGCGCCAAAGCCAAACAGATGCTGCAAGAGCGCGGCATTCAGTATGAAGAGATCGTCCTGGGCAAAGACGCCACCACCGTTAGCCTGCGCGCCGTCAGCGGCCGCGCCACGGTGCCGCAGGTGTTCATCGGCGGCCGTCACATTGGCGGCAGCGACGATCTGGAAACTTTCCTGTCAGCTTAATAAGTAATAACAAAGCCAACGTGAACTTTGGCGGGCTACGGCCCGCCCTTTTTTTACCTTTCAGGAGCGGATATGAAACTGTTGAACGTTGATGTTGCGGTCATCGGCGGCGGCACCGCAGGGCTCGGCGCCTATCGCGCGGCCAAACTGTCTACCCCCAGCGTGGTGATGATTGAAGGCGGGCCTTACGGCACCACCTGTGCGCGCGTTGGCTGCATGCCATCCAAATTATTGATCGCCGCCGCCGAAGCGGTGCATCAAATCGAACGTGCGCCGGGCTTTGGCGTGCACCCAACCGGCAAAACGCGTATCGACGGACGCGAGGTGATGGCGCGCGTCAAACGCGAACGCGATCGTTTCGTCGGCTTCGTGCTGGAAGGCGTGGACGAGATCCCGGCCGCCGACAAAATTCAGGGCTATGCCCGCTTTATCGACGACAACACGCTGCAGGTCGATGACCATACGCGCATCGTGGCGCAGCGCATCGTGATCGCCACCGGCTCTCGCCCCAGCTGGCCGGCGCCGTGGAACGAACTGGGCGATCGCCTGATCGTCAACGACGATCTGTTCAACTGGGATGACTTGCCGCAGTCCGTGGCGGTATTCGGCCCCGGCGTCATCGGGCTGGAGCTGGGGCAAGCGCTGCACCGCCTCGGCGTCGACACCAAGGTCTTCGGCATCGGCGGCGCCGTCGGGCCGCTGACCGACAGCGCCGTGCGCGATTACGCTGCGAAGGCGTTGGGAGAAGAGTTCTACCTCGACGCCGACGTGAAAGTGGAGATGATGCAGCGCGAAGGCGACCGCGTATTTATCCGCTATCAGGATCTGCAGGGCCAGTCGCAGGAGATCCTGGTGGACTACGTGCTGGCCGCCACCGGCCGCCGCCCCAACGTCGATCGGCTGGGTCTCGAAAACACCGACCTGCAGCTCGACGCTCGAGGCGTGCCGCTGGCCGACCGCCTGACGATGCAAACCAGCGTGCCGCATATCTTTATCGCCGGCGACGCCAGCAACCAGCTGCCGCTGTTGCACGAGGCCAGCGATCAGGCGCGCATCGCCGGCGCCAACGCCGGCAGCTTCCCGGAGATCAATCCAGGTCTGCGCCGCAGCGCGATTTCGGTGGTGTTCTCCGATCCGCAGATCGCCATGGTCGGCTCGACTTTCCGCGAGCTGAGCGAGAAGTTCAGCGCCTGCGGCTGCTTTGAAGTGGGCAAAGTCTCGTTTGAGAATCAGGGCCGCTCGCGGGTGATGCTGCGCAATAAGGGCATTTTGCACGTCTACGGCGAGCAAGGCACCGGCCGTTTCCTCGGCGCGGAAATGATCGGCCCCGACGCCGAACACATTGCGCACCTGTTAGCCTGGGCGCACCAACAGCAGATGACCGTCGATCAGATGCTGGACATGCCGTTCTATCATCCGGTGATCGAAGAAGGCTTGCGCACCGCGCTGCGCGATCTGCAGGCGAAGCTCAAACTCGGCACGGCCGAAATCGAGCGCTGCCAGCGCTGTCCGGGTGAGTAACCTCTTATTCTCCGTTTATATCCACCGGGCCTTCAGGCCCGGTTTTTTTGCGCAGCACTTTCCACAATTTCCTCCCTCCGCTTGCCTCACGGCCCGCCCGCGCTCATTTTTTATGCTTTGGCATTGAAGTGATACCAATAACGATACTAAAATGGAGGCGGCATGAACGAGATCAGGGATGACATCGCTGATTTGCAACAGCGGCAGAACAGCATCAAATTCGCCGAGTTAGCGAAAGTCTGCGTGTGATGGTTTGGGCCGCCGCGCATAAACGGTAGCAGCCATCACGTTTATCGCATGCCCTGGCCAGGCGATCCGCGCATCAATATCCAACGCGGCAACAACGGCGCGGCCAAGGCATATCAGGTTAAGCAGGTCATCGCCGCACTGGCCAGAATGGAGGAAGAACATGGAAAAGCATGAACACTATACCTATCGCATCACCTGGTCAGCGGAAGATCGTGAATATGTCGGGCTGTGCGCCGAATTCCCCTCGCTGTCCTGGCTAGCCGCCACGCGTACCGGCGCACTGGAGGGTATCGAAAAAGTCGTGAGCGAAACGATCGCCGACATGCTGGCGCAAGGTGAAACGCCGCCGCAGGCGCTGGCGGAAAAGAACTTCAGCGGAAAACTGGTGTTACGCATGACGCCGGAACAGCATCGCCGGCTGGCGATCGGCGCGATGGAGGAAGGCGTGAGCCTGAACCGTTATCTGTGCGCACGCCTGGCGGGGTAGAGGTGCAAGGGCGGCACCAGGCCGCCCTTATCGTCCTCAAGCTAAACGCTGTTTCGCTGCGGCGATTGCCGCGGCCACCTGCTGCGGCGCGACGCCGCCTTTGGCCGCACGTTTGTCCAGGCAAGATTGCAACGCCAGGATCGGATAGACGTCGTCGCCAATCGTCGCGCTGAACTGCTGCAAATCCGCCAGCGGCAGCGCTTCCAGCGGTTTGCCCTGGCGAATCGCCTCTACCACCGCCTCACCGACGATATGGTGCGCTTCGCGGAACGGCACGCCCTTGGCGACCAGGTAATCCGCCAGCTCGGTGGCGTTGGCATAGCCCTGCTCCGCCGCTTCCTGACAGCGCGGGCGCTTCACCTGAATGCCGTCCAGCACCAGCGCCGCCATCTGCAGGCAGTCCATCCAGGTGTCGAGCGCGTCGAACAGCCCTTCTTTGTCTTCCTGCATGTCTTTGTTGTACGCCAGCGGAAGGCCTTTCAGCGTCATCATCATGCCGGTCAGCGCGCCCTGTACGCGGCCGCACTTGCCGCGGATCAGCTCCAGCGCGTCCGGGTTTTTCTTCTGCGGCATCAGCGAAGAGCCGGAGGTCACGCGGTCAGACAGCTCGACAAACGCCGCTTCGCCGCTGTTGAAGAAGATCAGATCTTCGGCGAAGCGCGACAGGTGCACCATGCTGATGGCGGCGTTGGACAGCAACTCCAGCACGTGATCGCGATCGGATACGCTGTCCAGGCTGTTGCGGGTCGCCGAGGCGAAGCCCAGCCAGCCGGCCAGTTGCTCGCGATCGATAGGATACGCAGTGCCGGCCAGCGCGCCGCTGCCCAGCGGGCTGACGTCCAGCCGTTTCAGGGTATCCTGCAGTCGGCTCTCATCGCGCGCCAGCATCTCGACATAGGCCAGGCACCAGTGCGCGAAAGTCACCGGCTGCGCGCGTTGCAGGTGGGTATACCCCGGCATCACCGCATCCTGATTGGCTTCGGCGGTCTCCACCAGCGCCTGCTGCAGCTGGACGATCGCCTGATGCAGATCGCCGATCTGCTGTTTGCACCACAGCTTCAGATCGGTCGCGACCTGATCGTTGCGGCTGCGGCCAGTGTGCAGCTTCTTGCCCAAATCGCCGACCTTCTCGATCAGCTTCTGCTCCACCCAGCTGTGGATGTCTTCGGCATCGCTTTGGACGATCGCCAAAGGATCGGCCTGGACTTCCGCCAGCAAGGCATTCAGCGCCTGCTCCAGCTGCTGTTGCTCCGTTGCCGTCAACACGTTAACGGTCACCAGCGCCTTCGACCAGGCCACCGAGCCCACGATATCCTGCTCCGCCAGGCGATAATCGAACCGCAGCGAATCATTGAGTTGCTTGAACCGCTGATCCGCCGCCTGAGTGAACCGTCCGCCCCAAAGTGCCATACCTTTACTCCTGAATTTTTATGCGAAAGGGCGCAGCATGCTGCGCCCTTGCAGAGTCACGCCATCGGTTATTTATTCTTTTTCTCGTTCAACGCGCGGATGCGTGAAGACAGAGAGAACAGGCGGATAAAGCCGCCCGCGTGGCTGTGATCGTAAACTTCGTCTTCGCCGAAGGTGGCGAACTCTTCGGAGTACAGGCTGTTGGCGGATTTTTTCTGGGTCGCCGTCACCTGGCCTTTGTACAGCTGCAGCACGACTTCGCCGTTCACCTCTTCAGCCAATGCTTCGGCAGAGGCCTGCAGCGAGCGGCGCAGCGGCGCGAACCAACGGCCGTCGTACACCACATAGGACATCTCCAGGCCCAGCTGCTCGCGCCATTTGAAGCTGTCGCGATCCAGCACCAGCTGCTCGATGGCGCGCAGCGCCGCCACCATGATAGTGCCCCCCGGGGTCTCATAGCAGCCGCGGGATTTGATGCCCACCAGACGGTTTTCCACGATGTCGATCCGGCCGACGCCGTGCTTGGCGCCCAGCGCGTTCAGGGTTTCCAGGCACTGGTACGGCGACAGCGCTTTACCGTTAACCGCCACGACGCGGCCTTTCTCAACGGTAACGGTCACCTGCTCAGGCTGATCCGGCGCTTCCTGCGGATCGACGGTCCATACCCAGCAATCCTTGTTTGGCGCGTTCCACGGGCTTTCCAGCACGCCGCCTTCGGTGGAGATGTGCCAGGCGTTCTCATCGCGGCTATAGATTTTTTCCAGCGACGCGGTGGTCGGGATGTTGCGCTCTTTCAGGTAATCCAGCAGCGCTTCACGGGAACGCAGGTTCCACTCGCGCCACGGCGCCACCACTTTCAGCTGCGGCGCCAGCGCGGTGTAGGTGGTCTCGAAACGCACCTGGTCGTTGCCTTTGCCGGTCGCGCCGTGGCACAGCGCATCGGCGCCCACTTTCAACGCCAGCTCGACCTGCGCCTTGGCGATGATCGGCCGCGCCATCGAGGTACCCAGCAGGTAGCTGCCCTCGTACAGGGCGCCGGTCTGCAGCACCGGATAAACGTAATCGCGGATAAATTCTTCACGCAGATCGACCACGTGACATTCAGAGGCACCGGACTGCAGGGCTTTTTGCTCCACGCCTTCCAGATCGCTGCGCTCCTGGCCGATGTCCGCCACGAACGCCACCACTTCACAGCCGCCGTAGTTCTCTTTCAGCCATGGAATGATGGCCGAGGTATCCAGGCCGCCGGAGTACGCCAGAACGATTTTTTTGATGCCTTGGTTTTGCATGATCTATTCCTTTCTAATTCTAAAATTAAGCGAGGATCCGGGTGCCAATCGACACGCCGTTAAACAAAGCAGGAAGCTGATCGGCATGGCGCCAGCTGGCGATATCCACCGGGCGGCCGAGGGTGCGGGCGGCGTCGAGCGCCGCATTCACCTTCACCACCATACCATCGGTGATGATGCCTTGCGCGATCAGTTGTTCCGCTTTTTGCGCCGTCATTTCCGCAATGCGTTGCCCCTTGCCGTCGAGGATGCCGCTGACGTCCGACAGCAGGATCAGGTCCGCCCCCAGCGTCGCCGCCAGCGCCGTCGCCGCCTGATCGGCGTTCACGTTCATTAACTGCCCTTCGGCGGTGATGCCGATGGAGCTGATAACCGGCAGGTAGCCGGCGCCCAGCAGGGTATTGAGCAGCGCGGGCGAACCGGGCTGCGCGTTGCCGACGTGGCCCAATGCCGGATCGAGCGGGGTCACGACCGCGCTGCCGCCGTCCGCCAGGCTCAGGCCGACGGCGTTGATTTGATGTTTAATCGCCCACGCCAGCAGCGTTTTGTTGGCGGTGCCGGCCAGCGCGCCGGTGATGATGTCGATCTGATCGGCCGGCGTGACCCGCAGGCCGTTCTTTTTCACCACCGGCAAAGCGAGCTGCTTCATCAGTTCGTCCACCACGCAGCCGCCGCCGTGCACGATCACCAGCGGACGCTGATGCTGCTGGCGGTAGCTGTCCAGCGCGGTAAACAGACGCTCCAGCGCTTCTTCACTGTCTAATAACACGCCACCTAACTTGATAATTAACGGGTTCATTGCTGTTTACTCACGCTGGTTTAAAGGAGTGACTGGGTTTCCGGGAAGCCGAAACGGATATTCAGGCATTGCACCGCCTGCGCCGCCGCGCCTTTCAGCAGGTTGTCTTCCACCGCGACGGCGATCAGATGCTCGCCCTGCACCGCAAAACCGATATCGCAGAACGGCAACCCCACCACCGCTTTCAGCGCCGGCACGCCCTGGTCGTACAACCGCACCAGCGGCTTGTCGTCATAGGTGGCATGATAGGCGGCCGCGACGTCCTGCGCGGTCACGCCGGCCTTCAGGCGGCAGGTGATGGTTTCAAGGATGCCGCGCGGGAAGTTGCCCAGGTGCGGCGTAAAGATAACCGGCACGCCCAGGTGCGCGGCGATCTCCGGCTGGTGCCGGTGAGTGAAAATACCGTACGGCTGCAGGCTCACTTCGCAGAAGCTGGTGGTCATGCTGGCCTTGCGCCCGGCGCCGCTAACGCCGCTGGTGGCGTTGATCACCGGCCACTGGTCGAGGTTCAGCAGCTGTTTTTCGATTAACGGTTTCAGCGCCAGCTGCGCCGCCGTCGGGTAACAGCCCGGCACGGCAATCAGTTGCGCCTGTTTGATCTTGTCGCTCTGCCACTCCGCCAGGCCGTACACCGCCTGCTCCAGCAGGGCGCCATGCTGATGCTCGAAACCGTAGTACTGGCTATAAAAACCGGCGTCCTGCACGCGAAAGGCGCCGGACAGATCGAACACCACGCAGCCCGCCGCCAGGAAGGCCGGTGCGATATCGTGGCTGACTTCATGGGCGGTGGCGAGGAACACCACGTCGATGCCCTGCGCCGCCTTGGCAACGTCGGTCAACGGTTGCAGCGGCAGATCGACGATGCCTTTCAACTGGGGATGGAGATCGGAAAGCAACTTTCCTGCATCTGCACTTTGCGCTGAAACCGCTAAAGCGGTTATGTTCATGTGTGGGTGGCGATTCAGGTAAGCCGTGAGCTCCGCTCCGGCGTAACCGCTGGCACCAACGATCAGCGTATTCAACATGTGGCCTTTCACCTTCTAAACTGACGTGCGGTCGCTTGCGACCCAGGTAACAGGGCTAGCCAGCGTTGTTGCGCCGTTCACCCACGGAGCCAGGCGTTGATGCTTTTATAAACATCCGGGTATCGGGTTCCCTTACGCGTCGGCTTACTGTATTTTTATTCAAAATAAATGCATGAATATTGATACTATCCTAACCAAAGGCTGTCAACAGTGAAGATGAAATTACCTCCATTTATTGAGCTGTACCGGGCGTTGATCGCAACGAAGTCAATCAGCGCCACCGATGCCGGCCTCGATCAGAGCAATGAGGCGTTAATCAACTTGCTGGCCGGATGGTTTGCCGACCTGGGCTTTCGCGTCGACGTACAGCCGGTGCCGGAGTCGCGCCACAAATTCAACCTGCTGGCCAGCATCGGCGAAGGCAGCGGCGGCCTGCTGCTGGCCGGCCACACCGATACGGTGCCTTACGACGAAGGCCGCTGGACGCGCGATCCCTTCACCCTGACCGAGCACGACAACAAGCTCTACGGGCTAGGCACCGCCGACATGAAAGGCTTCTTCGCCTTTATTCTGGATGCGGTGCGCGATATCGACGCGAGCAAATTGACCAAGCCGCTGTACATTTTAGCCACCGCAGATGAAGAAACGACGATGGCCGGCGCGCGTTACTTCGCCGCCTCTACCGCCATTCGTCCAGATTTCGCCATCATCGGTGAGCCGACCTCGCTGCAGCCGGTGCGCGCGCACAAGGGCCACATGGCCAACGCCATTCGCATCGTCGGCCAGTCCGGCCACTCCAGCGATCCGGCGCGCGGCGTCAACGCCATCGATCTGATGCACGAGTCCATCGGCCGCCTGATGGAGCTGCGCAAAACCCTGCAGGAGCGCTACAACAACCCGGCGTTCGCCGTGCCTTATCCCACCATGAACTTCGGCCATATCAGCGGCGGCGACGCGGCCAACCGCATCTGCGCCTGCTGCGAGCTGCACCTGGATATCCGCCCGCTGCCCGGCATGACGCTCGACAACATCAACGAACTGATGCATCAGGCATTGGAGCCGGTGAGCCAACGCTGGCCGGGCCGCCTGACCATCGAAGAGCTGCACGCGTCGGTACCGGGCTACGAATGCCCGACCGACCACCGCATGGTGGCAGTGATCGAGGAACTGCTGGGCACCCGCACGCAGGTGGTCAACTACTGCACCGAAGCGCCGTTCGTTCAGCAGGTCTGCCCGACGTTGGTGCTCGGCCCCGGTTCCATCGATCAGGCCCACCAGCCGGACGAATACATCGACACCGCGTTTATCGAACCGACGCGCAAACTGTTGGGCCAGCTGATCAATCACTTTTGCCAGCAATAAACCCGACATTTAGCAGGGGAAATGCTTTATGCTTCCCCTAACTCAAAATAAGTAGAAGGCAGCGAAATAAGCCACGCTGATAACCCACGAGGCGTAATTAAATTTCAGAAAATGCGCCGATTTTGATGTTTTTTTGCTAAAAATAGTGTCAATTGACGATTGGACAGGAACGCGATGTGATCAGGCAGGCGGTCTGCGCCTGACGCGTGAAATTTATTTACAAGATAAAAATCATACAGAACTGGGTCAGGGGTTATATGAACGAACAATATTCGGCAATGCGCAGTAATGTCAGTATGCTCGGCAAATTGCTCGGCGATACCATCAAAGAAGCGCTGGGCGAGCATATTCTCGATCGCGTTGAGACCATCCGTAAGCTTTCCAAATCCTCACGCGCCGGCAACGAAGCGCATCGCCAGGAGCTGCTCTCCACCCTGCAGAACCTGTCCAACGACGAGCTGCTGCCGGTGGCGCGCGCCTTCAGCCAGTTCCTCAACCTGACCAACGTCGCCGAGCAGTACCACAGCATTTCGCCCAACGGCGAAGCCGCCAGCAATCCGGAAGCGCTGGCTCAACTGTTCAGCCGCCTCAAAGACAAAAAGCTCAGCGACAAAGAGCTGCAGCACGCGGTGTCGCAACTCTCCATCGAGCTGGTGCTGACGGCACACCCGACGGAGATCACCCGCCGCACCCTGATCCACAAGCTGGTGGAGGTCAACACCTGCCTCAGCCAGCTCGATCACAACGATCTGGCCGACTACGAGCGCAACAAGATCATGCGCCGCCTGCGTCAGCTGGTAGCCCAGTCGTGGCACACCGATGAAATTCGCAAACACCGCCCTTCTCCGATCGACGAAGCCAAATGGGGTTTTGCCGTCGTGGAAAACAGCCTGTGGGAAGGCGTGCCGGCGTTCCTGCGCGAATTCAACGAACAGCTGGAAAACTCCATCGATTACAGCCTGCCGGTAGAAGCGGTGCCGGTGCGCTTCACTTCCTGGATGGGCGGCGATCGCGACGGCAACCCGAACGTCACCGCCGAAATTACCCGCCATGTGCTGCTGCTCAGCCGCTGGAAAGCCTGCGACCTGTTTACCCGCGATATTCAGGTACTGGTCTCCGAGCTGTCGATGACCGAGTGCACCCCTGAGCTGCGCGCCCGCGCCGGCGGCGATGAGGTGCAGGAGCCTTACCGCGAAATCATGAAGCAGCTGCGCAGCCAGCTGATGAGCTCCCAGGCCTATCTGGAAGGTCGCCTGAAGGGCGAGCGCGTGCTGAAACCGCACGACCTGCTGGTGAACAACGAGCAGCTGTGGGAGCCGCTGTATGCCTGCTACCAGTCGCTGCAGGCCTGCGGCATGGGCATCATCGCCAATGGTCAACTGCTGGATACCCTGCGCCGCGTGCGCTGCTTCGGCGTGCCGCTGGTGCGTATCGACGTGCGCCAGGAAAGCACCCGCCATACCGAAGCCATCGCCGAGCTGACCCGCTATCTGGGGCTGGGCGATTATGAAAGCTGGTCGGAAGCCGATAAGCAGGCGTTCCTGATCCGCGAACTGAACTCCAAACGCCCGCTGGTGCCGCTGAAATGGCAACCGAGCGCCGATACGCAGGAAGTGCTGGAAACCTGCCGGGTGATCGCCGAAGCGCCGCAGGGTTCGATCGCCGCCTACGTGATTTCGATGGCGCGCACGCCTTCCGACGTGTTGGCGGTGCACCTGCTGCTGAAGGAGGCCGGCTGCCCGTTCGCGCTGCCGGTCGCCCCGCTGTTCGAAACCCTCGACGACCTGAACAACGCCGACGACGTGATGACCCAGTTGCTGAACATCGACTGGTATCGCGGCTTCATCCAGGGCAAACAGATGGTGATGATCGGTTACTCCGACTCGGCGAAAGACGCCGGCGTGATGGCCGCTTCCTGGGCGCAGTACCGCGCGCAGGACGCGCTGATCAAAACCTGTGAAAAGGCCGGCGTAGCGCTGACGCTGTTCCACGGCCGCGGCGGCTCCATCGGCCGCGGCGGCGCACCGGCGCATGCGGCGCTGCTGTCTCAGCCGCCGGGCAGCTTGAAGGGCGGCCTGCGCGTCACCGAACAGGGCGAGATGATCCGCTTCAAGTTCGGCCTGCCGGAAGTCACCATCAGCAGCCTGGCGCTGTATGCAGGCGCGATCCTCGAGGCCAACCTGCTGCCGCCGCCGGAACCGAAGAAAGAATGGCGGGCGCTGATGGACGACCTGTCCGAGACCTCCTGCCGGATGTATCGCGGCTACGTGCGTGAAAACCCGGACTTTGTGCCTTACTTCCGCGCGGCCACGCCGGAGCTGGAGCTGGGCAAACTGCCGCTGGGTTCACGCCCGGCCAAGCGCAAGCCGAACGGCGGCGTAGAGAGCCTGCGCGCCATTCCGTGGATCTTCGCCTGGACGCAGAACCGCCTGATGCTGCCGGCCTGGCTCGGCGCCGGCGCCGGATTGCAGGAAGCGGTGAAAGCCGGCAAACAGGCGGAGCTGGAAGCGATGTGTCGCGACTGGCCGTTCTTCTCCACCCGTATCGCCATGCTGGAAATGGTGTTCGCCAAAGCCGACCTGTGGCTGGCGGAATACTACGATCAGCGCCTGGTGGATAAAGCACTGTGGCCGCTGGGTCAACAGCTGCGCGATCAGCTGGAAAGCGACATCAAGGTGGTGCTGACCATCGCCAACGATGCGCACCTGATGGAAGACCTGCCGTGGATCGCTGAATCCATCGCGCTGCGCAACGTTTACACCGACCCGCTGAACGTCTTGCAGGCCGAATTGCTGCACCGCTCGCGCCAGCAGGAACAGCCGGACGCCCGCGTCGAGCAGGCGCTGATGGTTACCATCGCCGGCGTCGCCGCCGGGATGCGCAACACCGGCTAGTGAGCCTCATCGCGGCCCCGTTTATCGGGGCCGTTTTTTTATGCTTTTCCCCCACAAAAAAAGGGCGCCGCGGTAAAGCGGCGCCCTTTTCAATGGAGCAAGCCTGTCAGGCGGCGGCCACCGGGCGCACGCCCAGCGTGTGGCAGATCGCGTAGCTCATCTCTGCACGGTTCAGCGTATAGAAGTGGAAATCTTTCACCCCTTCGCGGCTGAGGATCTTCACCATGTCCATGGCGATATTGGCGCCGACCATTTTGCGGGTCTCCGCATCGTCGTCCAGCCCTTCGAACATGCTGGTCATCCAGCTTGGCACCCGCACGTTGGTCATGGTGGCGAAGCGCTGCAGCTGCTTGAAGTTGGACACCGGCAGAATGCCCGGCACGATTTCCACGTCGATGCCGGCGGCAACGCAGCGGTCGCGAAAGCGCAGATAGCTCTCAACGTCGAAGAAGAACTGGGTAATTGCGCGACTGGCGCCGGCATCGATCTTGCGTTTCAGGTTAATCAAATCGGCCTGGGCGCTTTTCGCCTCCGGGTGCACTTCCGGGTAGGCGGCGACGGAAATGTCGAAGTCACCCACGTCTTTCAGCAACGCCACCAGATCGGTCGCGTACATGTCCGGCTTGCCGCCGCCCGGCGGCAGATCGCCGCGCAGCGCCACGATATGGCGGATGCCGCTGTTCCAGTAATCGGTCGCAATGTCGCGCAGCTGCGCCGGGCTGGCGTCGATGCAGGTCAGGTGCGGCGCCGCCTCCAGGCCGGTGCGCTCCTTGATCCCCTTGATGATGCTGTGGGTGCGATCGCGCTCGCCGGAATTGGCGCCGTAGGTGACGGAAACGAATTTAGGTTTGAGGATGCTCAGACGATCGATCGACTGCCACAGGGTCTCTTCCATCTCGCTGGTGCGTGGCGGGAAGAACTCGAATGATACGTTAATCTGGCCGTTCAACTCCGCCAGACTCTGATTCAGCGCTTCCCGCTGGTTTGCGTGGAAAAAACTCATACCCTGCTCACCTCTTTATCGATCACTGTTTTTATTTCATCTTGATGAGCGTCTATACGTTTAGACGTCTAGATAGAAAATGCCGCATGTTGGCTAAAGAGTCAACAGGAAAATGAGGGGAATAAGATGATTAATCCTCACCCGCTCAACGAGGGAATTTCATGATCGCGGCAAAGATAAGTATGGCAGGAAAAGCAAAGGGGCGCGGTGAGCCCGCGCCCGCAGAGGATTAAAGCAGCTGCGCCAAACGGTTAAGGTCTGACTGGATAGCGCCGGCGGTCACATCGCGGCCGGCGCCCGGCCCGCGGATCACCAGCGGATTATCGCGATACCAGCGGCTTTCGATGGCAAACACGTTGTCGCACGGCAGCAGCGAGGCCAGCGGGTGCTCAGGGCGCACCGCCTCCACACCGACCCGCGCCTTGCCGTTGGCGTCGAAACGCGCCACGTGACGCAGCACCAGGCCCATTTCGCTGGCGGCCTCAAAGCGCTGCTGCATCTGCTGATTCAGCGCCTCACCGTTCTCGAAGAACTGATCGACGGAGCCCAGCTCGCAGCCCGCCGGCACCAGCGACTCGACCCGCACCTGGTTCGGTTCGATGTCGTAGCCCGCCTCGCGCGCCAGGATCACCAGCTTGCGCATCACGTCCTGGCCGGAGAGATCGACCCGCGGATCCGGTTCGGTCAGCCCCTGCTGCCAGGCCTGATCCACCAGCTCGGTGAACGGCACCGTGCCGTCATATTGCAGGAACAGCCAGGAGAGCGTGCCGGAGAAGATGCCGCTGATCGCCAGAATGCTGTCGCCGCTGTCGCGCAGATCGCGCACCGTGTGGTTGACCGGCAGGCCGGCGCCGACGGTGGCGTTATACAGCCAGTGGCGGCCGGTTTTGGCGAAGGCGTCGCGTATTTGGCGATAGCTGTCGCTGCACGAGGCCCCCGCCAACTTGTTGGCGCTGATCACGTGAAAACCGTAGCTGGCGAAATCCAGATACTGCCCGGCCAGCTCTTCGCTGGCGGTCACGTCGAGCACCACCAGATCGTCGAACGGGTGCGCGCGCATCCACAGGAACAGCGATTCTTCATCCAGCTCCTGCGCTTCGTCCTCAAAGAATGCCAGTGCGCGGCTGGCGTCCAGCCCGTCATAGTTCAGCAGGCTGCGGCGGCTGTCCACCACCCCCGCCAGGATAAATTCGAAGCCGCTGCGCGCGGAGATATTGGTCTGTTCACGGGCGAACAGCTCCAGCCAGCGCGACCCGATGTTGCCCTTGCCGAACAGCACCAGACCGATGCGCTTCTCGGCGCGGAACAGGCTTTGGTGCAGCCCCTGAATCAGCAGCGCGGTCGGCCCCTGGCGCAATACCGCCACCAGGCTGATGCCATCTTCCGCCTGCCAGATAAATTCGACCGGCTGATCTTTCAGCTGCTGATAGAAACGGTGGCTGTGCAGCGGGTTCTTGCATACCCCGGCGCCGACCATCGCCACCAGCGCCAACCCTTCACGCAGATGCAGTTCACCCGGCAGCGCCGAGGCCTGCAGGATCGCCAGTGCGCTGTTGACCACCTCGGAGGTGTAGCACAGCTGCACCCGATTGCGGTCAGGATGGATGCCCACCGCCAGCGGTTTGATCTGCGCGCGTTTGAGCACCAGATCCAACTCTTTCTGCGCCAGTTTGAAGTCATGCTGAGCGGCGACGTGCAGCTCAATCAGGCACACGTCATCGTGGCTGGTGACAATCTTGGCGCCGGTGCCGGACGCCAATACGCGCTCGATGCGCGTCGAGCCCTGCTCCGGCTGGTAGCTGCAGCGCAGCTGAAGATCGATATCGCTGCCGGAGACCGGCTGCAGGGTGCGGGTATGCAATACCGGTGCCGCCAGGCGTGCCAGCTCGCTGGCTTCGTCCAGGCGCAGCAGCGGCAGCAGGCAGGCGTCTTTCACCTTGCGCGGATCGGCGCTGTATACCCCGGCCACGTCGCTCCAGATGGTGACGCGCGCAGCGCCGGCCAACGCGCCGACCTGAGTGGCGGAGTAATCACTGCCGTTGCGCCCCAACAGCACGGTTTCCCCGGCGTCGTTGCGCGAAATGAAGCCGGTCACCACCAGGCGCTTGCCCGGATGTTGAGCCAACAATTGCTGCAGCAGCGGATAAGAACGGCCTTCATCCACCTGCGGCTGCGCGGCGCGTTCGGCGCGCAGGAAATCACGCGCATCCAGCCAGGCCGCCTGCATATCCAGGTGGTTGAGCACCGCCGCCATCAGGCGCGCCGACCAGATCTCGCCGTGCCCGACCACTTCGGCATAGCACACCTCGTCAGCTTTACCGTCCAGCAGCACCGCCAGACGTTCCAGATCCTGAATGAACTCGGCGATCAGCGGCTCGGCGCTTTCCGGCGGCAACAGGCCGCTGATAAGATCGCTGTGATAACGACGCAACGTCTGCTGCACCTGGTGCGCAGACAGGCGATCGCTCTGGCTGAGCTTCAGCCAGTTGATCAACTGGTTGGTGGTACTGCCGGCGGCCGATACCACCATCATGTCGCCCGGCTGGCTGTATTCCGCCATAATCCCGGCCACACGCAGATAACACTTCACATCCGCCAGACTGCTGCCGCCAAACTTGTGCAGTTGACGCCCGCTCACCGGCCCTGCTACAGCAATTGCATTCATGCTTACCTCGTTGCCGCCGCCTGGAAAGCGCGTTCCAGATCGGCAATCAAATCTTCACTGTCTTCAATACCCACGGAAATGCGCAGCAGGCTCTCGGAGATGCCGGCCGCTGCCCGCGCCTCCGCCGCCATGCCGGCGTGGGTCATGGTCGCTGCATGCGAGATCAGGCTTTCTACGCCGCCCAGCGATTCTGCCAGAGTAAACAGCTCAAGGGCAGAGAGAAAACGGCGCAGCACCGCTTCATCGCCGTCCAGTTCAAAACTCAGCATCGCGCCGAAACCACGCTGCTGCCGGCGGGCGATCTCATGCCCCGGATTTTCCGGCAGGGAGGGATGATACAGCTTTTTCACCAGCGGTTGCTGCTGTAAATAACCGACAATCGCTTCGGCGTTTTGCTGCGCCGCCTTGATGCGCGGCGACAGCGTGCGCATGCCGCGCAGCAGCAGATAGCTGTCGAACGCACCGCCGGTTACACCGATATTGTTCGCCCACCAAGCCAATTCGACCGCCAGCTCGGGATCTTTGGCAATCACCGCGCCGGCCACCACGTCCGAATGCCCATTCAGGTATTTGGTGCAAGAATGGACCACCAGATCGGCACCGAGTTCGATCGGCTGTTGCAGGGCCGGGCTGAGGAAGGTGTTGTCCACCACCGTCAACGCGCCCGCCGCGTGCGCGGCGGCGCAGATCGCCGCGATATCCACCACCCGCAGCAGCGGATTGCTGGGGCTTTCAATCAGCACCAGCTTCGGCTTTTGCGCCAGCGCCTGCTGCAGGGCGGCTTCATTACCCTGATCGACGAACAGCACGCGATAGGCGCCGCGCTTGCTCAGGCTGTCGAACAACCGATAGCTGCCGCCGTAGCAGTCGTGCGGCGCCACCAGCAGATCGCCGGGCTTCAGCAGCACAGTGGTCACCAGATGGATCGCCGACATCCCGCTGCCGGTCATCACCGCGCCGGCACCGCCTTCCAGCTCCGCCAACGCACGTTGCACCACGTCGCGCGTGGGGTTGCCGCGGCGCGAGTAGTCATGGGCTCGGGGTTGGTTGAAGTCGGTAAAGTTATAGGTGCTGGACAGATGAATCGGCGGGACGACGCAGCCGTACTGTTCGTCATCGTTCAGGCCGCTGCGTACGGCAATCGTGGCTGGTTTACGCGTCATGGTCTCGCTCGGCTCTCGGTTCGGTGAATGAGGCCTAAAGAGTAATCGCAGGATTGATAGACGTCAATACATCTGGACATCTAAACTTCTTTGCGTATAGATTGAGCAATGACACAATACCCGCTAAAATTATGCCGATATGACATGACGATAAGATGTTAAGCGGCAATGCCTGACCGAAGCGGGGCATTCAGTGACCCTGGTCGCGTAAAATTGACATTTATTTAGTGAGAACAGTGAAGATCGGGCATAATTGGCCGGTTTTTAGAATTTTGTAATTTTTCTGACAAAGTTAAGGTGTCCCATGGCTGAGTGGAACGGCGAGTATGTCAGCCCTTACGCTGAACACGGTAAAAAAAGCGAGCAAGTCAAAAAGATCACGGTATCCATTCCGCTGAAGGTCCTGAAAATCCTCACCGACGAACGGACCCGTCGCCAGGTGAACAACCTGCGCCACGCCACCAACAGCGAACTGCTGTGCGAAGCGTTTCTGCATGCCTTTACCGGCCAGCCGCTGCCGAACGATGAAGACCTGCGCAAAGAGCGCAGCGATGAAATCCCGGAAGCCGCAAAAGTGTTGATGCGCGAACTGGGTGTCGATCCCGATACCTGGGAATATTGAGAACCGCCCGGCGAACGCCGGCGGCAGAAACGAAAAAAGGCGCCCAAGGCGCCTTTTTCATCGGACGATAAGAAATCTTATTTCTTAGCGCCTGGTACGCTGAAACGCTTGTTGAAGCGGTCAACGCGGCCACCGGTAGCAACGTCACGCTGCTTGCCAGTGTAGAACGGGTGGCATGCGCCACAAACGTCCAGGTTCAGATCGTGGCCCACGGTGGAGCGGATCTTCATCACGTTACCGCAAGAGCAGTTAGCAGTAACTTCTTCGTATTTTGGGTGGATACCTTGTTTCATGGGAAACCTCAGTTAAGGCCGTGTCGCTATCCAGCCCTGTTTCGCCAGACACCACACGTGGTTGATAATAGAATTTTGGTATCGAATTATACCAAAGGCGGCAAATTATACAGCATTAGCCGAGGCGCGCAATCGGAACCGTACATTTGCCGATGCGCCGTGTAAACTGATGCCCACTTTTTTTCAATTTGGATGAGATCATGCCCGTCGTACACGTTGCCTTGCCGGTCCCCCTCGCCCGCACCTTCGACTATCTGCTGCCGCCCGGCATGCAGCCGGTGGCCGGCGCGCGCGTGGGCGTGCCCTGGGGCAGGCAGCATGCGATCGGCATCGTCACCGGCTGCAGCGACACCAGCGAACTGCCGCTGGATAAGCTCAAACCGATCGACAGCGTGATAGACGCCGAGTCGCTGTTCTCCCCCAGCCTGTGGCGCATCCTGCGCTGGGCCAGCGATTACTATCACTACCCCATCGGCGAAGTGCTGTTTCACGCGCTGCCGATCCTGCTGCGGCAAGGCAAACCGGCCGAAGCCGCGCCGCTGTGGCAGTGGTTCGCCACCGAAGAGGGGCGCGCCACCCCGCCCGAAAGCCTGAAACGCGCGCCGAAACAGCAGCAGGCGCTGGCGGCGCTGCTGCAACGCCCGGTCTATCGCCATCAGGTAAGCCAGCTGGAGCTGACGGAAAGCGCCCTGCAGGCGCTGCGCGCCAAAGGGCTGATCGATCTGCGCGCTCAGGTCGCGGATACGCACGACTGGCGCCCCAACTTCGCGGTGCTCGGCGAGCGGCTGCGGCTGAACACCGAACAGGCTACCGCCGTCGGGGCGATCAGAAGCGAGGATGAGCAGTTCGCCGCCTGGCTGCTGGCCGGGGTGACCGGCTCCGGCAAGACCGAGGTGTACCTCAGCGTGCTGGAAAACGTACTGGCCAAAGGCCGACAGGCGCTGGTGCTGGTGCCGGAAATCGGCCTGACGCCGCAAACCATCGCCCGCTTTCGCGAGCGCTTCAACGCGCCGGTGGACGTGCTGCACTCCGGACTGAACGACAGCGAGCGGCTGGCGGTTTGGCTGCGCGCGCGCAGCGGCGAAGCCGCCATCGTCATCGGCACCCGTTCGGCGCTGTTCACGCCATTCCGGCAGTTGGGCGTGATCATCATCGACGAAGAGCACGACAGCTCTTATAAACAGCAGGAAGGCTGGCGCTACCACGCCCGCGATCTGGCGGTGTTCCGCGCCCGGGAAGAAGACATCCCGATGGTGATGGGCTCCGCCACGCCGGCACTGGAAACGCTGCACAACGTGCAACTGGGCAAATATCGCCAGTTGAAGCTCACCCAGCGCGCGGGCAACGCCAAACCGGCGGCGCAGCACCTGATCGATCTGAAAGGGCTGCCGCTGAAGGTCGGCCTGTCGCAACCGCTTTTGAAAAGCATGCAGCACCATTTAAAAGCCGGCAACCAGGTGATGCTGTTCCTCAACCGCCGCGGTTACGCCCCGGCGCTGCTGTGCCACGAGTGCGGTTGGATCGCCGAGTGCCAGCGCTGCGATCACTACTACACCTTCCACCAGCATCAGCGTCAGCTGCGCTGCCACCACTGCGACAGCCAGCGACCGGTGCCGCACCAGTGCCCACAGTGCGGCTCCACCCATCTGGTGTCGGTCGGCGTCGGCACCGAACAGCTGGAGCATGAGCTGGCGCCGCTGTTCCCCGACACGCCGATCACCCGCATCGATCGTGACACCACCAGCCGCAAAGGATCGCTGGAGCAACACCTGGCGGATATTCATCGCGGCGAAGCGCGCATTCTGATCGGCACACAGATGCTCGCCAAAGGCCACCATTTTCCCGACGTCACGCTGGTGGCGTTGCTGGACGTGGACGGCGCGCTGTTCTCCGCCGACTTCCGCTCCGCCGAGCGTTTCGCTCAGCTGTATACCCAGGTCTCCGGGCGTGCCGGCCGCGCGGGCAAACAGGGTGAAGTGCTGCTGCAAACCCACCATCCGGAGCACCCGCTGCTGCAGGTGCTGCTGCAACAGGGTTACGACGCCTTCGCCAAACAGACGCTGGCGGAGCGCAACAGCGTGTTTCTGCCGCCTTACACCAGCCACATCATCGTGCGCGCCGAAGATCACGACAACCAGCAGGCCCCGTTGTTCTTGCAGCAGCTGCGCAATCTGTTGGAAGCCAGCCCGCTGAAGGACGACTCGCTGTGGGTGATGGGCCCGGTGCCGGCGCTGCAGTCGAAACGCGGCGGCCGTTTCCGCTGGCAGCTGTTGCTGCAACATCCGACGCGGCGCGTCCTGCAACAGCTGATGAAAAGCTCGCTGCCGCTGATCGGCACTCTGCCGCAAACGCGCAAGGTGAAATGGACGCTGGATGTCGATCCGATCGACAGCTGATCCCGGAAAAGTCCGATTTAGCTGCGGCAGTGCAAACGTTTACCCTTGAAATTGCGAGCGAACGCTAAAAAACCTTCTCAGGTCACATTTTTTATGCAAATTAGGTAACAAAGGCGGGGCGTATTCTGTTTAGAATGTCTGCGAGGGCAAATTTTGTCGCCACATCGCAGCGCGACGGAGTGCCCGAACGCGAGTGGCGCTCAATGACAACAATCCCGCCACCGCATGCCGGACATTGTGAGCAAACAGCAGTAGTGGCGTCGGCATGGGGCTGACGCAAGGAGAAAGGCGTTGGAACACAAGAAAGAGTTATCCATGGCGACCATGAAAGACGTCGCCGAAATGGCGGGCGTTTCAACGGCTACCGTATCGCGTGCGCTGATGAACCCGGAAAAGGTGTCGACGCCAACGCGCCAGAAAGTAGAACAGGCCGTGCTGGCCGTGGGTTATTCTCCTCATGCTCTGTCACGCAATATCAAACGCAACGAATCTCGCACTATCCTGGTGATCGTGCCCGACATCTGCGATCCGTTTTTCGCCGATGTGATCCAGGGGATCGAACAGACCGCCGCCCAACAAGGCTATCTGGTGCTGATCGGCGACTGCGCGCAGCAAAACCAGCAAGAACGCACCTTCGTCAATCTGATCATCACCAAACAGATCGACGGCATGCTGCTGCTGGGCTCTAACCTGCCGTTCGACGCCAGCAAGGAAGAGCAGCGCAACCTGCCGCCGATGGTGATGGCCAACGAGTTCGCGCCCGAGCTGGAACTGCCGACGGTGCATATCGACAACCTGACCGCCGCCTTTGAAGCCGTGCATTATTTGCATCAACTGGGCCACCGGCAGATCGCCTGCGTCGCCGGGCCGGAACAGATGCCGCTGAGCCATTATCGGCTACAGGGTTACGTTCAAGCGTTACGTCGTAATGGCATTACCGTCGAAAGCAGCTATATTACCCGGGGTGATTTTACCTACGAAGCCGGCGCGCAAGCGCTGACCCAGTTGATGGCTCAGCCGAAACCGCCGACGGCGGTGTTCTGCCACAGCGATGTCATGGCAATCGGCGTGCTGTCCCAGGCGAAGAAAATGGGGCTGCGGGTACCGCAGGATCTGTCGATCGTCGGCTTTGACGACCTCAAGCTGGCGCAATATTGCGATCCGCCGCTGACCACGGTGGCGCAACCGCGTTTCCAGATAGGCCAACAGGCGATGTTATTGCTGTTGGAGCAGTTGAACGGCCAGACGGTGGCCAGCGGCTCCCGGCTGTTGGACAGTGAATTGATTATCAGAGGCAGCACCGCTGCCCCGAAACGCTAGTCAAATATTTTAGGGTTCAGTAACATGACGGACTTATCCTCTCATCAGGACACAGCGGAATAATAGTGGCACAAAAAGACTATGTAAGCCGTGGGCGCGCAGCAGGAGCTAAGCGTAAAACCCCCAGCCGTAAAAAACGCAGTTCTCCGAAGGTTTCCAAAACCGTGCTGGCGTTAGCCGCCGCGTTGCTGGTTATCTTTGTCGGTGGCCTCTATTTCATTACCCACAACAAGCCGGAAGACGCGCCGTTGTTGCCTGCGCACACCACGCGCCCCGGCAACGGCCTGCCGCCGAAGCCGGAAGAGCGCTGGCGCTACATCAAAGAGCTGGAAAACCGGCAGATCGGCGTGCAAACACCGACCGAACCGACGGCCGGCGGCGAGCTCAATTCCAAAACTCAGCTGACCGCCGAACAGCGGCAGTTGCTGGAGCAGATGCAGGCCGACATGCAGCAGCGCCCGACGCAGCTGAACGAAGTGCCGTATAACGATCCGGGCCAGGTCAACGCGCGCAGTAACCGCCAGCAGCAGCAGATGCAACAACAGCAAATGCAACAGCAGCCGGTACAGCAACAGCAGCAGGTTACCCAGGCGCCGCGCAACCCGTTCAACAACGGAGCCACCACCGCGCCGGTGCAGCAGCACCAGCAACCGAAGCCGATCACCCCACCGCCGGTGCAGGCGAAACAGCCTGAGCCGAAGCCGCAACCGAAGCCGGAGCCGAAACCGGAAGTGAAACAGGAAACGGCCAAGCAGGAAACCAAGCCGGAATCGAAACAGAAGTGGATGGTGCAATGCGGTTCGTTCCGCGCCACCGATCAGGCTGAATCCGTGCGTGCACGCCTGGCGTTCGAAGGCATCGAGAGCCGCATCACCGCCGGCGGCGGCTGGAATCGCGTGGTGCTCGGCCCCTACAGCAGCCGCGCAGCAGCGGATAAAACCCTTTCACGCCTGAAGGGCGTCGGCATGTCGAGTTGCATTCCCCTCTCCGTTGGGGGTTGAAAAGCGTCAATCCCCCCCCATCTATACTCTCAATATGCCTCGTAGCGTCTGCGAAAGCAGGCGCTGCGGGGACTTCTTTCCGTCTTTAACGAGGGTCTGCTCGTGACAACAATTGTAAGCGTACGCCGCAACGGCCAGGTCGTCATCGGTGGTGATGGCCAGGCAACCCTGGGTAATACGGTGATGAAGGGTAACGTCAAGAAAGTGCGTCGCCTGTATAACGACAAAGTGATCGCCGGTTTCGCCGGTGGCACCGCTGACGCCTTCACGCTGTTTGAACTGTTTGAACGCAAACTGGAAATGCATCAGGGCCACCTGGTGAAAGCCGCCGTCGAGCTGGCGAAAGATTGGCGCACCGACCGCATGTTGCGCAAGCTCGAAGCGCTGCTGGCAGTCGCTGATGAAACCGCTTCGCTGATCATCACCGGCAACGGCGATGTGGTGCAGCCGGAAAACGATCTGATCGCCATCGGTTCCGGCGGCCCTTACGCTCAGGCCGCCGCCCGCGCCATGTTGGAAAATACCGAGCTGAGCGCTCGCGATATCGTTGAGAAATCCCTCAACATCGCCGGTGACATCTGTATTTACACCAACCATTTCCACACCATTGAAGAATTGCCTTCCAAAGCGTAAGGATCGAATACCATGTCTGAAATGACCCCGCGCGAGATCGTCAGCGAACTGGACAGCTATATCATTGGCCAAAACAAGGCCAAACGCGCTGTCGCCATTGCCCTGCGCAACCGCTGGCGCCGGATGCAGCTCAACGAGATGCTGCGCCACGAAGTGACCCCGAAAAACATTCTGATGATCGGCCCGACCGGCGTCGGTAAAACCGAAATCGCCCGTCGTCTGGCGAAGCTGGCCAACGCGCCGTTCATCAAGGTTGAAGCCACCAAGTTCACCGAAGTGGGCTATGTGGGCAAAGAAGTGGACTCCATCATCCGCGATCTGACCGATGCCGCCATCAAAATGGTGCGTATGCAGTCGATCGAGAAAAACCGCACCCGTGCCGAAGAGTTGGCCGAAGAGCGCATTCTCGACGTGCTGATCCCGCCGGCCAAGAACAACTGGGGCCAGCCGGAAGAGCATCAGGAGCCGTCCGCCGCCCGCCAGGCATTCCGCAAGAAGCTGCGCGAAGGCCAGCTGGACGACAAAGAGATCGAAATCGATCTGGCCGCGGCGCCGATGGGCGTGGAAATCATGGCGCCTCCGGGCATGGAAGAGATGACCAACCAGCTGCAGTCGATGTTCCAGAACCTCGGTGGACAGAAGCAAAAACCGCGTAAGGTGAAGATCAAAGAAGCCTTCAAGCTGCTGGTGGAAGAAGAAGCCGCCAAGCTGGTGAACCCGGAAGAGCTGAAAGAGCAGGCGATCGAAGCGGTTGAACAGCACGGCATCGTGTTTATCGATGAGATCGACAAAATCTGTAAGCGCGGCGGCCAGAGCTCCGGCCCGGACGTCTCGCGCGAAGGCGTGCAACGCGATCTGCTGCCGCTGGTGGAAGGCTGCACCGTATCCACCAAGCACGGTATGGTGAAGACCGACCACATCCTGTTCATCGCTTCCGGTGCGTTCCAGACCGCCAACCCGTCGGATCTGATCCCAGAACTACAGGGCCGTCTGCCGATCCGCGTTGAGCTGCAGGCGCTGACTACCGAAGACTTCGAGCGCATCCTGACCGAGCCGAGCGCATCGCTGACCGAACAGTACAAAGCGCTGATGGGCACCGAAGGCGTCAATATCGAGTTCACCGCCGACGGCATCCGCCGCATCGCCGAAGCCGCGTGGCAGGTCAACGAAAGCACCGAGAACATCGGCGCGCGTCGTCTGCACACCGTGCTGGAGCGTCTGATGGAAGATATTTCCTACGATGCGAGTGAAATTAATGGCCAATCCATTACAATTGATGCGGATTACGTGCGCAGTCATCTGGATGAACTGGTGGCGGATGAAGATTTGAGTCGTTTTATCCTATAATCGCTCAATCATTGTCTTGTCAGTCATCTGTGTGGGAGGCATTGCCTCCCACAATTATTTCTAACGGACACCGCAACTTACTGACAGAAGCGAAACATGAGCTCATCAACCTCCACCACCCCGATTTCCGCCTGGCTGGAAAGTCTACGCCCCCGCACCCTGCCGTTGGCCTTTGCCTCCATCGTGGTCGGCTCGGCGATCGCCGCCTGGCACGGCAGCCTGAAACCTGAAGTGGCGCTGCTGGCGCTGTTGACCGCCGGTCTACTGCAGATCCTCTCCAACCTGGCGAACGACTACGGCGATGCGGTCAAAGGCAGCGACAAAGAAGATCGCATCGGGCCATTGCGCGGCATGCAAAAAGGCATGATCACCCAGGCGCAGATGAAGCGGGCGCTGGTGGTGACGGTGGTGCTGATCGCCCTCGCCGGCTGTTCGCTGATCGCCGTCGCCTGCGAGCAACCCAGCGACGTGGTGGGCTTCCTGGTGCTGGGCGGGCTGTCTATCGTGGCGGCGATCACTTACACCGTCGGCAACAAACCCTACGGGTATTTGGGGCTGGGCGACATCTCGGTGCTGGTGTTCTTCGGCTGGCTGAGCGTGGCCGGCACCTACTATTTGCAAACGCACACCTTCGACAGCGTCGTGATGCTGCCGGCCACCGCCTGCGGCCTGCTGGCGACGGCGGTGCTCAACATCAACAATCTGCGCGATATCGAGAGCGATCGCGAAAACGGCAAGAATACGCTGGCGGTGCGTCTCGGCCCGCACAAGGCGCGCATTTACCATGCCCTGCTGCTCGGCGGCGCGGTGCTGTGTTTCGCGCTGTTTACGCTGTTCAACCTCCACAGTCCGTGGGGTTGGCTGTTCGTGCTGGCGATCCCGCTGCTGGTGCGCCACGGCCTGCGCGTGCTGCGCGATCCGACGCCGGTCGGTATGCGGCCGATGCTAGAGCACATGGTCAAGGCGGCGTTGCTGGCCAACCTGCTGTTCGCCATCGGCGTGGCGCTCAGTTAAAAACTGATGATTTTGCCAACAGGGCGAATAAAGGGATATACTGAACATTCCTGCGGCAAACAGACGTAAAATCCTATGAAATACGATACTTCCGAACTTTGCGACATCTATCATGAAGAGGTGAACGTTGTTGAACCTCTGTTCTCCAATTTTGGCGGGCGTACTTCATTTGGCGGGCAGATCACCACGGTGAAATGCTTTGAGGATAACGGCCTGTTATTCGATCTGCTTGAAGAAAACGGCCGCGGCCGCGTGCTGTTGGTCGACGGCGGCGGTTCGGTTCGCCGGGCGCTGATCAACGCCGAACTGGCGCGCCTGGCCGCCCAGAACGAATGGGAAGGCATCGTGGTGTACGGCGCGGTGCGCCAGGTGGACGATCTGGAAGAACTCGACATCGGCATTCAGGCGATGGCGGCGATCCCGGCGGGTGCCGTAAGCGAAGGCGTGGGCGAAAGCGATATCCGCGTCAACTTCGGTGGCGTCACCTTCTTCTCCGGCGATCACCTGTATGCCGACAACACCGGCATCATCCTCTCCGAAGACCCGCTCGACATCGAGTGATTTTCGGACATGAAAAAGGGCGCCTGAGGCGCCCTTTTCGTTGCTGCATGGCGTGAGGAATCAGACCTCTTCCATTTTGCCCAGCAGCGCGCGCAGGCGATCTTGCCATACGTGCTGTTCTTCTTTCAGCTGTTGGTTTTCGCGCACCAGCGCTTCGTGGTTGCCGGAGGCAGCCTGAACTTCCTGCGACAGAGAGTTGTTTTTGTCTTTCAGCTCTTCAATTTCCATCTGCAACAAGGTGATGGTATCAATCGCCTGCTGTACTTTTGCTTCCAGTTTCTCAAATACTTCAAATGACATGCTTCAGTCCCCTCATGATAGCAAGGCGTACATCTATAAGTAGCGGCCGCAACGTCGGCTGCAGCTACTGCGAATATTGCATCGCGCTCAGTGACGCGCGCCGTTACGGAAGGCGCGCCAGTCTCGATTCGTTAAAAACGATTGTAAGTAGCCAGTCTCCGCCTGTCTAGCAACATACCGGATCATCGCGCAGTCTGTTGCAATTTTCCTGCCCTCACCATCAGTAAAAACTGAAAATCCCCACCATCATCGCCGCGAGTTGTTAACAACCCTCACCAAACCACTGGTCAGATCACACTTTTATGGCTCAGAAAGAACACTAAACGACGCGAAATCGCTCAATTTTATGACGCGCCACACACATTTTGATTTCGCTATTTCTCGTTTATGTTCGTTAACGATAAATTTACATCACGTCCTCATTCAATAATTGGACGAGATGAAAAAAACTGTGCCCATAGGCCGGATCTCTACCCAACTGAGCCTATAAACCAACAACCGCCGTTTTGCAGGACACCAACATTATGAGCCAAACCACCAGTCCGACATTAAAAGGCCAGTGCATCGCCGAGTTCCTCGGCACGGCGCTGCTGATCTTCTTTGGCGTAGGCTGCGTTGCCGCACTGAAACTGGCGGGCGCCAGCTTCGGCCAGTGGGAAATCAGCATCATTTGGGGCCTCGGCGTCGCCATGGCCATCTATCTGACCGCCGCCATTTCCGGCGCGCATCTCAACCCGGCGGTCACCCTCGCCCTGTGGCTGTTCGCCTGCTTCGACGGGCGCAAAGTGGTGCCTTACATCATTGCGCAGATCGCCGGCGCCTTCTGCGCCGCCGCCCTGGTTTACGGGCTGTACTACAACCTGTTCTTCGACTTCGAAGCGGCGCACCACATGGTGCGCGGCAGCAACGAAAGCCTCGAACTGGCCGGCATCTTCTCGACTTACCCTAACGCGCACATCTCCGTCGGCCAGGCCTTCCTGGTAGAAATGGTGATCGCGGCAATCCTGATGTGCCTGATCCTGGCGCTGACCGACGACGGCAACGGCATTCCGCGCGGCCCGCTGGCACCGCTGCTGATCGGTATTCTGATTGCCGTGATCGGCGCCTCCATGGGACCATTGACCGGCTTTGCGTTGAACCCGGCGCGTGACTTCGGCCCGAAACTGTTCGCCTACCTGGCCGGCTGGGGCAAAGTCGCCTTCACCGGCGCACGCGACATCCCATACTTCCTGGTGCCGATCTTCGCTCCTATCGTCGGCTGTGGCCTGGGCGCTTTCGGTTACCGCGCGCTGATTGGCCGCCACCTGCCGTGCGACGTCTGCGTGACGGAAGAAGAGCCCGACGCCAAGACCCAGCAGCGCAAAGCGTGATGGGTGCAGTTTTACACGGTTAACAACAGCAGGATAATTACCATGACTGTAGAAAAAAAATACATTGTCGCACTCGACCAAGGGACCACCAGCTCACGCGCCGTCGTGCTCGATCACGACGCCAACATCGTTGCGGTATCGCAGCGCGAATTCCCGCAGATCTATCCAAAGGCCGGCTGGGTTGAGCACGACCCGATGGAAATCTGGGCGTCGCAAAGCTCGACGCTGGTAGAAGTGCTGGCGAAAGCCGACATCAATTCCGATCAGATCGCCGGCATCGGCATCACCAACCAGCGCGAAACCACCATCGTCTGGGAAAAAGAGACCGGCAAGCCTGTCTACAACGCCATCGTCTGGCAGTGCCGCCGCACCGCCGATATCTGTGAGAAGCTCAAGCGCGACGGCCTGGAAGAGTACATCCGTCACAACACCGGCCTGGTGGTTGACCCGTACTTCTCCGGCACCAAGGTGAAGTGGATCCTGGACAACGTCGAAGGCGCCCGCGAGCGCGCCAAACGCGGCGAACTGCTGTTCGGCACCGTCGATACCTGGCTGGTGTGGAAGATGACCCAGGGGCGCGTACACGTCACCGATTACACCAACGCCTCACGTACCATGATGTTCAACATCCACGAGCTGGACTGGGACGAGCGCATGCTGGAAGTGCTGGATATCCCGCGCGCCATGCTGCCGAAAGTCCGTCCTTCCTCCGAGGTGTACGGCCAGACCAACATCGGCGGTAAGGGCGGCACGCGTATTCCTATCGCCGGTATCGCCGGTGACCAGCAAGCGGCATTGTACGGCCAGCTGTGCGTTCAACCGGGCATGGCGAAGAACACCTACGGCACCGGCTGCTTCCTGCTGATGAACACCGGCAAAGAAGCGGTGCGTTCGAAAAACGGCCTGCTGACCACCATCGCCTGCGGCCCACGCGGCGAAGTGAACTATGCGCTGGAAGGCGCGGTGTTCATCGGCGGTGCGTCTATCCAGTGGCTGCGCGACGAGCTGAAACTGATCAGCGACGCCGCCGACTCCGAATATTTCGCCACCAAAGTGAAAGACAGCAACGGCGTCTACGTGGTGCCGGCCTTCACCGGCCTGGGCGCGCCCTACTGGGATCCGTATGCCCGCGGCGCCATCTTTGGCCTGACCCGCGGCGCCAACAGCAACCACATCATCCGCGCCACGCTGGAATCCATCGCCTTCCAGACTCGCGACGTGCTGGACGCCATGCAGGCCGACGCCAACACCCGCCTGCAATCGCTGCGCGTGGACGGCGGCGCGGTCGCCAACAACTTCCTGATGCAGTTCCAGTCCGATATCCTCGGCACCCGCGTAGAGCGCCCTGAAGTGCGTGAATCGACGGCGTTGGGCGCCGCGTTCCTGGCGGGCCTGGCCATCGGCTACTGGAACGATCTGGATGAGGTGAAGAGCAAAGCGGTGATTGAGCGTGAATTCCGCCCAAGCATCGAAACCACCGAACGCAACTACCGCTACAGCGGCTGGAAAAAAGCGGTGGCACGCGCGCAGGCGTGGGAAGATCACGACTAAACCCAGCCTTGCCGTTACCCCCCAAATTGCGCTGCCTGCGGGCGGCGCTTTTTTTTGCCCCGCCCCGCCGGCGCCGCGCTGTGATAGACTTTGCCGATATTTTCTTCCCTTTCTCACAGACAGGTTTGCCATGAAACGTGAATTAGCCATCGAATTTTCCCGCGTTACCGAAGCCGCTGCGCTGGCGGGCTACAAATGGCTGGGACGCGGCGACAAGAACGCCGCCGACGGTGCGGCGGTCCACGCCATGCGCATCATGCTCAACAAAGTGGACATCGATGGGCGCATCGTGATCGGCGAAGGCGAGATCGACGAAGCGCCGATGCTGTATATCGGCGAACAGGTCGGCAGCGGCCAGGGCGACGCGGTCGACATCGCTGTTGATCCGATCGAAGGCACCCGCATGACCGCCATGGGCCAATCCAACGCGCTGGCGGTCTTGGCGGTGGGCGATCGCGGCACCTTCCTGCACGCGCCGGACATGTACATGGAGAAGCTGGTGGTCGGCCCGGCGGCGCGCGGCGCCATCGATCTCAATCTGCCGCTGGCGGAGAACCTGCGGAACGTCGCCGCGCGGCTGAGCAAACCGCTGTCACAGCTGACGGTCATCGTGTTGGCCAAACCGCGCCACGACGGCGTCATCGCGCAGATGCAGCAGCTGGGCGTGCGGGTATTCGCCATTCCTGACGGCGACGTGGCGGCCTCCATTCTCACCTGCATGCCGGAAAGCGAGGTCGATGTGATGTACGGCATCGGCGGCGCGCCGGAAGGGGTGATCTCAGCCGCAGTGATCCGCGCGCTGGACGGCGACATGCAGGCGCGTTTGCTGCCGCGCCATAAGGTGAAAGGCGACAGCGCCGAAAACCGCCGCATCGGCGAACAGGAGCTGGCGCGCTGCCGGGAAATGGGTATCGAAGCCGGTCAGGCGCTGCGTCTGGATCAGATGGCGCGCAACGACAACGTGATCTTCTCCGCCACCGGCATCACCAAGGGCGATCTGCTGGAGGGCATCAGCCGCCAGGGCAACATGGCCACAACCGAAACCCTGCTGATCCGCGGCAAGTCGCGCACCATCCGCCGCATCCGTTCAACCCACTATCTGGATCGCAAAGACCCGGCGCTGCACGAGTTTCTGCTGTAACGAAACAGGGCGCCGAATGGCGCCCTGATGATTGATGGCAAACCTCATGCCCTTGCCGGGTTGGCAGAGAGCAGCGAATAGAAAACAAGGAAAATCAATTTATTGATTTTCGGCTAATAGCCACGAAGGGGAGAAAAACCACGCTTTTTCTCCCTTTTGTCAACGGTATGAGGGCGCCGAATGGCGCCCTGTCGTTATGCGGTGTGTCCCTGATGCTGCATCCGGTTGGACAGCGGCCACCAGCACAGCAGGATCAACAGCGCCATCGCGAACATCAGCAATCCGAGGCTGAACTGCCCGGTTTGCGGCAGCATGGCGGAAAGCCAGGTCGCCAGACCGGACCCCATGTTCTGCATACCGCCCACCAACGCGCCCGCCGCGCCGGCCAGGTAAGGGAACGGCTCCATCGCCCCGGTGGTCGCCAGCGGGAACAGCATGCCGGCGCCGAAGAAGAACAATGCAGCCGGCACGATCAGCGTCCAGATATTCATCACGCCGAACCAGCCCGGGATCCACATCATCGCTCCCGCCAATAGACAGCTCAGCACCGAATGCCACATCAGGGTGTGGAAGGTTTTGCCGTCGCGCCCGGCGTACCAGGCACCGAAAAACGCCGCCGGGATCGGCAGAATGAACAGGATGCTGACGGTCAGGCCGCTCAGCCCCAACACGCCACCCATCAACACGCCGCAGCTGGCTTCAAATACCGCAATCCCCGCCAGCGCGCCGATCAGCATCACCAGATAGCAACTGAAGGTGCTGTCGCTCAGCAGCTGGCGGAAACTGGCCAGCATGCGGCGTTTTTCAGTTTGCACCGGGCGGGTTTCCGGCAACCATCGGAACATCGCGAAGGCGACGCAGGCGCACAGCGCCAGCAGGAAGGCGTAACAGGCGCGCCAGCCGAACACCATTGCCAGCGCGCCGCCGATCACCGGCGCCAGCAGCGGACTGACCAAAATCCCCATGTTCAGCAGGCTGTTGGCATAGCGCAGCGCGGTGCCGGCATACAGATCGCGCGGCATGGTGCGCGCCATCACGCCCGCCACGCCGGTGCCCATCCCCTGGATGGCGCTGGCGGCGACCAGCATCGTCAGGTTGGTGGACAGCAACGCGCCCAGCGCGCCAACCAGGAAGATCATCATACCCGTCAGGATCACCGGACGACGCCCAATACGATCCGATATTGGCCCGTAAATCAGCTGGGAGAAACCGTAGGTTAGCAGATACGCCGCCATCACCCGTTGCACGGCGCCGGTACGAACCGACAGATCGTGGGCGATATCAGCAATCACGGGAACATAAATGGTTTGCGCCATCTGGCCGACGGCAACCAACAGGATAAGCATCACCAGCAGGTGAAAATTCTCTAGTTTTCTCATTATCTTCGTTAACGTTTCAACTCGTCACAGCGTCCCGGTATGGCCGTTGCAGCAGCCAGAACGGCGAGCAGCCCTCTATGGCGGCATAAACTAATCAAATCTGATTTTTTTAGCGAGTTTCAGGCAGATATTGATCCAGGTCACACTGGCAGCAAACCCGACCAGGCTCGTAAATTAAACTGTACGTCTAACGCTTTGGAGTTAAAAATAGCGCCCTTGCAGTAGCCGGGCTTTAGCATTTAATCGATAATTATTTTCATCAACTTGAAATAAAATAACACCATAGGGATTTGGTTCATGAAAACACCTGAGCTGATTTTATTGCAGTTAAAGGCTCTCGGCCCGCACTCGGCCAAAATGCTGGCGGAGCGTCTGGACATCACGCCGATGGGCATCCGACAACATCTGCAATCCCTGGAAAAACGTGAGTTGGTTTGTTACGAAGAAGCGCGCAGCAAGGTCGGCCGCCCGACGCGCTACTGGTCGCTGACCGAACGGGGGCACGCCTATGTGGCCGCCGATCAGGAGCGGCTGCGGGCATCCGCGCTGCAGCTGTTTGGCGGCGCCGGCGTGGAACCGTTGCTCAGCGCGCGCGAAGAGCAGCTTTATCTGCGTTACACCGAAGAGCTGTCCGCCGAACGCAGCCATCAGGACCGGTTAACCCGCCTAGTGCGTCTGCGGCAACACGACGGTTACATGGCAGAATTGCTCGACCATCCGCACGGTGCGCTACTGGTGGAAAACCACTGTCCGATCGGCGTGGCCGGTTCCAACTGCAGCAGCCTGTGCAATTCCGAACTGCAGCTGTTTCATCGCCTGTTCGGCAACAACTACCGGGTAGAGCGCACCGCGCACGCCATTTCCGGCTCACGACATTGTGCTTATTTGATTCGACCACGGGAGCTTTAGAGTATGGCTGAATGGGTAAACGGCAAAGTTACGCAGGTAAAACAATGGACCGACGGGCTGTTCAGCCTGGTGGTCAATGCCCCCATCGATCCTTTCACCGCCGGGCAATTCGCCAAACTGGCGCTGGAGATCGACGGCGAACGGGTGCAACGCGCCTACTCCTACGTCAATGCCCCCGACGACGCCAACCTGGAGTTCTATCTGGTGACGGTGCCGGAAGGCAAACTGAGCCCGCGCCTCAATCAGCTACGGCCGGGGTCGGATGTAATGGTGACCAAAGAAGCGGCCGGCTTCTTCGTGCTGGACGAAGTGCCCGATTGCGACACGCTGTGGATGCTGGCGACCGGCACCGCCATCGGCCCCTATTTATCGATTCTGCAGCAGGGCATCGGACTGGAGCGCTTTAACAACCTGGTGCTGGTGCACGCCGCGCGTTTCGCGCGCGACCTGAGCTACCTGCCGCTGATGCAGCAACTGCAGCAACGCTACAACGGCAAGCTGCGCATCCAGACCGTCGTCAGCCGCGAAGAAACGCCCGGCTCACTGACCGGCCGCGTGCCGGCGCTGATCGAGGACGGCCGGCTGGAAGCGGCGACCGGCTTGACCATCGACGCCGAAACCAGCCACGTGATGCTGTGCGGCAACCCGCAAATGGTGCGGGACACCCAGCAAACGCTGAAAGACCACCGCCAAATGCGCAAACACCTGCGCCGCAAACCGGGCCACATCACCAGCGAGCACTACTGGTAACCCGGCGAGGGTCAGCGGAACTTCACCGGTTCGGCTTCCGGGCCGAACCGATTGCTCCCCGGCGTGCCGACGAAGGCACCCAGATCGATCATCATCATCACGATAATCAGCGTCGGAATGAAACGTCCGACGCCCCATTGCCAGATCGGCGCCAGCATCTGCCAGTTCCCTGCCGCCAGCATCCACGCCAGGATCAGCAGCAGCGCCCACCAGCCGGCCTTGTTGCGATCGTGCAGGCGTTTGACCAGCACCGCCGCCGTCGGCCACAGCAGCGCCACGATAAAGAAGGCGATGGATTGGATGGCGATCAGCTGATAATTGGCCAGCGTAAACGCCGCCGCCATCAGCACCAACCACAGCCCCATCCAGATCCAGAAGTCGCGCCGCCCGATGCGACCCTTAAAAGAAAAACACCACTGTTGTAACGTCATCGATTCCTGCGCTCTAAGCCTGCCCATATTCTGCGCCGCAGTGTAACATAGGCGCTGCCGGGCCGAGTTTTCCGCCTCGCATAACGCGGTGCGCCGCACAGCTTTCTCGTCAGCGAACCGATAATGGCGTGGGATCTTTGACAAGGCCCGCGAGTTATCGCTTTAATCGGAGCCATCTTTGTCCTTGATGCCATACGCCATGCTGAGAAAAACCCTCGTCATCGCCTGCCTGTTGCAGGCCGCCGCCAGCGCCTGGGCCGATCCGCCGCCCGCCGATGCAGCACCCGCCGCACCTTACCTGCTGGCCGGGGCGCCGACGTTCGATCTGACGGTGGTCAAATTCCGCGAAAAATACAATCGCGACAACCCGAAGCTGCCGATTGGCGAATTCCGCGCCATTCCGGCCACCGAAGACGATTCGCCGCTGCTGACGCGCGCCGCCAGCAAACTCAACGAAAACCTGTATGCCTCCACCGCGCTGGAGAAAGGCACCGGTAAAATCAAAACGTTGCAGATCACTCATCTGCCGCTGCAGCAGGCCAATGAAGAAAAAGCCGCGCGCGCCATCGCCATCAGCTACATGGCGGCGCTGATGCGCCAGTTCGAACCGGCGTTGACGGTGGAGCAGAGCCAGAACAAGGTGAACAGCCTGCTGGAAAAAGGCAAAGGATCGCGCTTTTACCAACAGCAGGTCGGCGCCATTCGCTATGTCGTCTCAGACAACGGCGATAAAGGCGTAACCTTCGCGGTTGAACCGATTAAGCTAGCGCTTTCCGAGCCGTAACGGCGCGGCATTTAATGACGAAAAGCAAAGCCTTCGCGCTTAATGATCTCTATACTGTTGGGCAGGTAAACTGCCGGTCCGGCAGTTGTCATTTCGACTCTCGCGTTCCCTAGTTGGAGGAAAAAACATGCGTCATCCATTAGTTATGGGTAACTGGAAGCTTAACGGCAGCACTCACATGGTCAACGAACTGATCGCCGGTCTGCGCAATGAGCTGAGCAGCGTTGACGGCTGTGGCGTCGCCATCGCCCCGCCGGTGATGTATCTGGATCAGGCCAAGCACGCGCTGGCCGGCAGCCGCATCGCGCTGGGCGCGCAGAACGTGGACGTTAACCTGTCCGGCGCCTTCACCGGTGAAGTTTCCGCCAACATGCTGAAAGACGTCGGTGCCCAGTACATCATCATCGGCCACTCCGAGCGTCGTACCTACCACAAAGAAAGCGACGAAGTGATCGCCGAGAAATTCGCCGTGCTGAAAGAAGCCGGCCTGATCCCGGTACTGTGCATCGGTGAAACCGAAGCGGAAAACGCCGCGGGCAAAACTGAAGAAGTGTGCGCGCGCCAGATCGACGCCGTGCTGAAAACCCTGGGCGCACCGGCGATGAAAGGCACCGTGATCGCCTATGAGCCGGTCTGGGCCATCGGTACCGGCAAATCCGCGACCCCTGCACAGGCACAGGCCGTGCACAAATTTATCCGCGATCACATCGCCAAACACGATGCCGCGGTTGCCGCTGAAATCATCATCCAGTACGGCGGTTCGGTGAACGACAAGAACGCCGCAGAGCTGTTCTCCCAGCCGGACATCGACGGCGCGCTGGTGGGCGGCGCCTCGCTGAAAGCCGACGCTTTCGCCGTGATCGTCAAAGCCGCTGCCGCAGCAAAAAAAGCCTGATTGCCCTAGGCTTGCCATAAAAAAACCCCGGCTTGCCGGGGTTTTTTATTGCCGCTCAAACGGCATCAGCGTTTGCTTATTTCGTCGAACACGCCGCCGGTAGCGAAGTGCACCTTCTGCGCTTCGGTCCAGCCGCCGAAAGTGTCATCCACGGTGAACAACTTCAGCTGCGGGAACTGCCCGGCGAACTTGGCCGCCACCGCCGCATCGCGCGGGCGATAATAGTTCTGCGCCGCAATAGTCTGCCCTTCCGGTGAATACAGATACTTCAGGTAGGCGGTCGCCACGTCGCGGGTACCACGTTTATCGACGACCTTATCCACCACCGACACCGTCGGTTCGGCCAGGATCGATTCGCTCGGCGTAATAATCTCGAACTTGTCTTTGCCCAGCTCTTTCTCCGCCAGCAACGCTTCGTTTTCCCAAGCGATCAGCACGTCGCCGATGCCGCGCTCAACGAAGGTGTTGGTCGAGCCGCGCGCGCCGGAATCCAGCACTTCGACGTTCTTGTACAGGTTTTTGACGAAGTCCTGCGCCTTGGCCTTATCGTTGTTGTTGTGGTGCAACGCGTAGCCCCAGGCGGCCAGGTAGTTCCAGCGGGCGCCACCGGAGGTTTTCGGATTCGGGGTGATCACCGACACGCCCGGCTTAATCAAGTCAGGCCAGTCATGAATTTGCTTCGGGTTGCCTTTGCGCACCAGGAAGACGATGGTCGACGTGTAAGGCGCCGAGTTGTCCGGCAAGCGTTTGATCCAGTCTTTCTCAATGCGCCCGCGTTCGGCGATGGCGTCAACGTCATAGGCCAGCGCCAGCGTCACCACGTCGGCCTCGATGCCGTTGATCACCGAGGTCGCCTGTTTGCCGGAACCGCCGTGCGACTGTCGTACCGTCACCTTGTCGCCGGTTTCCGCCTGATAGTGCTTGCTGAATGCCGTGTTGTAAGCCTGATAGAACTCACGCGTCGGATCGTATGACACGTTCAGCAACTGAATATCCTTCGCCATGGCGCCGGACGCCAACAGCACCAATGTCAGACCTACACCCCATTTACGCATCGACAGGCTCTCCCAGAAAATTAACGCAACCTCAATCGGTTGATTTAGCATCAGAGCCTGCCAGAAACTTTCCCGGCAATTAAAGAATAAAAAATTTTGGGATAGATGATTCTGGAATATGTCGCCGACAAGCATAAAAAAGCCCCCGCAAGCGGAGGCTTTCGGCGCGCGGAGAGCGGCGAATCAGTACAGCTTTTTCGCCGTTTCCAGCCAGTCGCCCTTGAACGGACGCTTCATGTTTTCGATCGCGTCGATGATGTCGTGATGCACCATTTTTTCGTTCTGGATACCGACGCAGCGGCCGCCGTAACCCTGCAGCAGCAGTTCGATGGCGTAGGCGCCCATGCGCGAGGCCAGGATGCGGTCGTAGGCGACCGGTGAACCACCGCGTTGAATGTGGCCCAGCACGGTGGCGCGGGTTTCACGCTTGGTTTCCTGCTCGATGTGGCGCGCCAGCTCATCGATGTCGCAGATGTGCTCGGTGATCGCCACGATGGCGTGTTTTTTACCCTTGGCGATACCGGCCTTGATTTCGCACACCAGATCTTCGCGATTGAATTCGATTTCAGGCAGCACGATGAATTCGCAACCGCCGGCAATCGCCGCCGCCAGCGTCAGATCGCCGCAGTAACGGCCCATCACTTCCACGATGGAGATACGCTGGTGCGACGAGGAGGTATCGCGCAGGCGGTCGATCGCTTCCACCACGGTTTCCAGCGCGGTGAAGTAACCGATAGTGTAGTCGGTACCGGCGACATCGTTATCGATGGTGCCTGGCAGGCCGATGCACGGGAAGCCTTCTTCCGTCAGGCGTTTGGCGCCCATGTAGGAACCGTCGCCGCCGATCACCACCAGCGCGTCGATGCCGCGATTCTTCAGGTTTTCAATCGCCTTGGCGCGCACGTTTTCATCCCTGAACTCCGGGAAGCGGGCCGAGCCGAGGAAGGTGCCGCCGCGGTTGATCATGTCGGACACGCTATAGCGGTCCAGCTGCTCCATGCGATCTTCGTACAAGCCAAGGTAGCCATCGTAAATACCAAAAACTTCCAGACCTTCTGAAAGCGCAGAACGCACAACGCCGCGGATTGCAGCGTTCATACCCGGCGAATCACCGCCGCTCGTCAGTACACCGATTTTCTTGATCATGACTACCTCTGAACTGTGTAGATGCAATTTCTTAAGAATTCTGTCTCCGCCGATCGTCTTGAAACCTCTCCGGCTGCAGAAAACCAGCTTTACGGCTTATTGCTGGATATTATATCAAAAACACCCAGCTGAATTGATTCAAGTCACGCAATATAACGGTAAAAACACCGCATGGCACGCTGAGCTAACTCAGATATTCATGATAATACTTCGCGCTATGCCTCTATCTGATTATAGCTCCCAATGCCCCTGCCTACCCGGCGGCACCACGGAGCACGGATCCAGGTGAATGATGACGTCCGCCCCCGCAAAACGGTGTCGCAACGCCTGTTCCACCTGATCGGCCAACCGATGCGCCTCACGCAGCGGCAGCGTGTCTTCCATCTCCAGATGCAGCTGGATGAAACGCGTCGGCCCCGACTGACGCGTGCGCAGATCGTGCGCGCCTTTCACCCCGGGCCAGGAGGAAACCACCTCGATAATCGCCTGGCGTTCGTCATCCGGCAACGCCCGATCCAGTAGCGACTGCACCGCTTCGTAGCCCATGCGCAGCGCGCTATAGAGGATGTATACGCCGATGCCCAGCGCGAACAGCGCATCTGCCCGGTGGAAGCCGTACCAGCTTAGCCCAAGAGCGATAAGAATAGCACCATTCATCATGACATCTGACTGATAATGCAGCATATCTGCGCGCACCGCCTGGCTACGGGTTTTTCTGACCACCCAACGTTGATAGGTGACCAGAATCAGGGTGCTGATTAACGCGATCACCGTCACGACGACCCCAACGCCAGGATCGCGCAGCGTTTGCGGCGCATACAGGTGCTGGAAGCCGGTGAGGAACAGAAACAGGGCGGAGCCGGAAATAAACATGCTTTGCGCCAGCGCCGCCAGCGACTCCGCTTTGCCGTGGCCGAAGGCGTGCTCAGCATCGGCCGGCTGCAGCGAATAGCGCACCACCAGAAGGTTGGTCAGCGAGGCGGCGATATCGACCAACGAATCCACCAGCGCCGCCAACAGGCTGACCGAACCGGTGTGGTACCAGGCGACGATTTTGATCAACAGCAGCGACGACGCCAACGCAGTTGCGGCCAACGCAGCGGACTTTACCAGGCGAGCATAACGCTGTTCCATTAAGGGATCCCGGTCAAAAGGTGTGGCGCTCAATATAGCGAAATGTCGGATAAAAAAAACCCCGCCATCATGGCGGGGAAGACAGGGATGGTGTCTATGGCAAGGAAAAACAGGGGACTACTCAGTCGTACTTCACTTCTGGGCAGAAGCTTGCTGCAAACCAGAAATTTGTTGCTCCATCTGCTGCATACGCTGCTGATGTTTCTGGTCTAAAACACTTTTTTGCTCTGGCGTCAGCAGGTTATACATTTGGTTGCGCACCCGGGCCATTTCGACCTGGCGCTTGACCTGCTGTTGGGCCATCTTCTCCGCCTGGGCGTACACGGCGGCTTCGTCAAATTTCTCTGCGGTCACCAGTTTATGCATGGCTTCCATTTCAGCTACATTGACACCAGGCAGATCGTGCCGGGCCTGGCGCATCAAATCGCGCATTTGCTGGCGCTGCTGTTCGCTGAGGCTGACACCGTCGAACATATGGTGCTGGCCGGGTATTCGGGTCATCGCGTCGTTGCCGGGAGGTTGGGCTGTGTCCGGTATAGTGTCGGCAGCGAAGGCAGCGGTCGAACCAATTGCCAGCAGTGATGCCATAACTAATGCGGTCACCTTACGCATTTCAACTCCTCAAGCTTTCTCACTTTGCGAATCAACGAGGAGCAGTGTACCGCTACACCTGAAAACCTGCGTCAGTGCATGTAAAACTACGTAAAGTCATGGAATGGCAACAGTTGATGACGTATTTTGCGTCTGGAGGTAAATCATAATGAACAAGATTCTGTTAGTTGACGACGACCGCGAGTTGACCTCGCTGTTAAAAGAACTGCTTGAAATGGAAGGTTTTAATATCGTCGTCGCGCACGATGGCGAGCAGGCGTTGTCGCTGCTGGACAGCTCCATCGATCTGCTGCTGCTCGACATCATGATGCCGAAGAAAAACGGCATCGATACGCTGAAAGAACTGCGCCAACATCACCAGACACCGGTCATCATGCTGACCGCGCGCGGCAGCGAACTGGACCGCGTGCTGGGCCTGGAGCTGGGCGCCGATGATTACCTGCCGAAACCCTTCAACGATCGCGAGCTAGTCGCGCGTATTCGCGCCATTCTGCGCCGTTCCAACTGGAGCGAACAGCAGCAGCAGGTCGACAGCGGCGCCCCGACGCTGGATGTCGATGGCCTGCAGCTGAACCCCGGCCGCCAGGAGGCCAGCTTCGACGGCCAGGTGCTGGATCTGACCGGCACCGAGTTCACCCTGCTGTATCTGCTGGCGCAGCACCTCGGGCAGGTGGTATCGCGCGAACTGCTGAGCCAGGAAGTGCTGGGCAAACGCCTGACTCCGTTCGATCGCGCTATCGACATGCACATCTCCAACCTGCGGCGTAAGCTGCCGGATCGCAAAGACGGGCATCCGTGGTTCAAAACCCTGCGCGGGCGTGGTTATTTGATGGTATCTGCAACATGATCAACAGTTTGACGGCACGCATCTTCGCCATTTTCTGGTTTACGTTAGCCCTGGTGCTAATGCTGGTGCTGATGGTGCCCAAGCTCGACTCCCGCCAAATGACCTCGCTGCTCGACAGCGAGCAGCGGCAGGGGTTGATGCTGGAACAGCACGTCGAGGCCGAGTTGCAAAACGATCCGGCCAACGATCTGATGTGGTGGCGCCGCCTGTTCCGCGCCATCGACAAATGGGCGCCGCCGGGCCAACGCCTGTTGCTGGTCACCAGCGAAGGCCGGGTGATCGGCGCGCAGCGCAACGAAATGCAGATCGTCCGCAACTTCATCGGCCAATCCGATAATTCGGATCATCCCAAGAAGAAAAAGTACGGCCGCGTCGAGCTGGTCGGGCCGTTCGCGGTGCGCGACGGCGAAGACAACTACCAGCTGTACCTGATCCGTCCCGCCAACAGCCCGCAATCCGATTTCATCAACCTGATGTTCGACCGGCCGCTGCTGCTGCTGATCGTCACCATGCTGATCAGCGCCCCGCTGCTGCTGTGGCTGGCCTGGAGCCTGGCGAAACCAGCACGCAAGCTGAAGAACGCCGCCGATGACGTGGCGCGCGGCAACCTGAAGCAGCATCCGGAACTGGAGGCCGGCCCGCAGGAGTTCCTGGCCACCGGCGCCAGCTTCAACCAGATGGTCAGCGCGCTGGAACGCATGATGAACGCCCAGCAACGGCTGATCTCGGACATCTCGCACGAGCTACGCACGCCGCTGACGCGCCTGCAGCTGGCCACCGCGCTGATGCGCCGCCGCCACGGCGAAGGGCACGAACTGGCGCGCATCGAAACCGAAGCGCAGCGGCTGGATTCGATGATCAACGATCTGCTGGCGCTGTCGCGCGGGCAGCAAAAGGGCGAGCTGGCGCGCGAGCAGTTGAAGGCCAACGAACTGTGGGCCGACGTGCTGGACAACGCCCGTTTCGAAGCGGAACAGATGGGCAAGCAGTTGGAGATCGCTGCGCCGCCAGGTCCGTGGACGCTGTTCGGCAACGCGAGCGCGCTGGACAGCGCGTTGGAAAACATCGTGCGCAACGCCCTGCGGTATTCACACACCCGCATTGCCGTGGCGTTCAGCGCCGACAATCAGGGCGTGACCATCCAGGTTGACGACGACGGCCCCGGCGTCAGCGCCGAAGACCGCGAGCAGATCTTCCGTCCGTTCTACCGCACCGATGAAGCGCGCGACCGTGAGTCCGGCGGCACCGGCCTCGGCCTGGCGATCGTCGAGGCGGCGGTCAACCAGCATCGCGGCTGGGTGAAGGCCGAAGACAGCCCGCTTGGCGGCCTGCGGCTGGTGCTGTGGCTGCCGCTGCATCATCAACGCCTATCGTCTAAGACAGAACAGTAAGAGTTTGCTATCCTGCGCCCCTCGTTCACGAGGGGCCTGCAACATGCTGAACATCGTTTTATTTGAACCCGAAATTCCACCCAATACCGGCAATATCATCCGCCTGTGCGCCAATACCGGCTTTAATCTGCATCTGATCGAACCGCTGGGTTTTCCGTGGGACGACAAACGCCTGCGCCGCGCCGGGCTGGATTACCATGAGTTCACCCGCGTCCACCGTCATGCCGACTACGCCGCTTTTCTCGCCGCCGAAAATCCGCAGCGGCTGTTTGCCCTCACCACCAAGGGCACGCCGGCGCACAGCGCCGTCAGCTACCAGGCCGGCGACTACCTGCTGTTCGGTCCGGAAACGCGTGGATTGCCTGCCGACATCCTCGATGCGCTGCCCGCGCAGCAAAAAATCCGCATCCCAATGCAGGCGCAAAGCCGCAGCATGAACCTGTCGAATGCCGTATCGGTGGTGGTGTATGAAGCCTGGCGGCAGTTGGACTATGCCGGCGCGCTGATCAAAGCGTAATCCGCGACAACGCGCCATACTGGAAGGGTTAACCTCTCCAGATACGGCACATGGCTTTCATCGCAGATATTGTTACCCAGCTTCGCCGGCTCGAATCGGCGCTGAACGAGGCGCTGTTGCGGCTGCCCCGGCGCAACGCGGCTCGATCGGGCCGCCGCCGAGTTGGGCAAGCTCACGACGCCTCTGCGCGATCTCGAGGTGCTGATCGTCGAATTGGCGCACCATCGCCTCGATTGGCAGGCCAACGTGCGCCAAAGCGATTTTCAGGCCCGCTGCCGCCAACTGCTCGCCAACCCGCTGCTCATCAGCTTCCCTTCGCTATTGCACGCCTGGCCGCACCGCTTTCGCCGCATCGCGCAGCGCCTCGCCAAACACCGTGTGAATCGACGCCTGCAGCGCCAGCAGCGGCAATTACGCCGGGCGTTGGCTGATACCGGCTACGATCGCCACCGTCTGCGGCTGCTGGTCAAACGCCTGCGCTACGCGGCCGAAGCCTACCCGCAACGCCTCCCCCTCTCTCCCGCCGCAATGGCGGGCCTGAAAGCGGTGCAAAACGCCCTCGGCGATTGGCACGACCGGGAGGTCTGGTGCCTGCAGGCAGAACATCAGGCGGATCTCTGGCCCTTGTTGCCCCGATGGCAAGCAGAGTAACACCAGGCGCTGGCCAGAGCGGACGTCTTGCTCGTTGCCTTATCACCCGCACTGGTGGCGAAAACCGGCGGCGCATCACGATCCTGAAAAAAGGCCGCAGCAGGGCACGCCCGGCCCCGAAAATGCCCGATGAGGCGCAGATAATGCGCTATGTTTTGTAAGGGTAATCACCACTCATCATAGGAAACCACATGAAAAAACAACGCTTGAGCGTTGCCATGGCCGTTCTGGCAGCGGGCCTGTTGCTGGCGGGCTGTTCGTCCAAAGTCACCCAAACGTCGCAATATTCGGGCTTCTTGTCCGATTACAGCAAACTGCAGGAAACCACCTCGCCAAGCGGTCATAAAACGCTGCGCTGGGTAGATCCGAGCTACAAGGAATCCAACTATCGCGGTATCTATTTCCAACCGGTGGTCTATTTCCCGGCGGAGAAACCTACGGCGCGCGTCAGCCAGGACACGCTGAACAAGATTAAGGCCTACGCGACCCAGCGAATCAAAACCGCGCTGCAGAACCGCTTTACCATTCTGCCAAGCCCGACGGGCTCGCGCGTTCTGGTGGCCAAACTCGCCATCACCGCCGTTTCGGCCGAAAACGAAGACATGAAGTTCTATGAAGTGGTGCCGGTCGCTGCAGTGGTTGCCAGCACCATGGCGGCTACCGGGCACCGGACGCAAAATACCGCGCTGTATATTGAAGGCGAGTTGATCGACCAGGATACCGGTAAAACGGTGATGGAAGTGGTACGCAAGGCCTACGGTAAAACCGTCAACAACGACAGCACGCCGGTCACGGCGGATGACGTCAAGGCGGCGATCGACGACATCGTTACCGATATCACCCAGTTCCCGAAACAGGGCTGACCGCCGCCTGAAAAACACAGGGGGAGCCAAAGCTCCCCCTGAATGGATACGCAAACGGCGTTCAAATGCCGTCGCCGTACTCGAAACCGTGGTTGGTACCGTTGAAGTATTGGTCCATATCCATCGACGGCGTATCGCTCTCCGGCCGCCCGACGATGCGCGCCGGCACCCCGGCGGCGGTGGTATGCGGCGGCACCGCCTGCAAAACCACCGAACCCGCGCCGATCTTCGCGCCCTTGCCCACTTCGATATTGCCGAGAATTTTGGCGCCGGCGCCAATCATCACCCCTTCGCGGATTTTCGGGTGACGGTCGCCGCTGGTTTTACCGGTACCGCCGAGAGTGACCGACTGCAGGATAGAAACGTTGTTCTCCACCACCGCCGTTTCACCGATCACGATGCCGGTAGCGTGGTCAAGCATGATGCCGCAGCCGATGGTCGCCGCCGGGTGGATGTCCACGCCGAAGGCGACGGAAATTTGATTTTGCAGGTAGATAGCCAGCGCTTGCCGCCCTTGCTGCCACAGCCAATGGCCGATGCGGTAAGCCTGCAGCGCATGGAACCCTTTGAGGTAAAGCAGCGGCGTGGAGTATTTATCGACCGCCGGGTCGCGCAGCCGCACCGCGAGGATATCGCGCGCCGCCGAAACGATCATCTGATTGTCGGACTTGTAGGCCTCTTCCACCACCTCGCGCACCGCGATGGCGGGCATGATCGGCGTTGCCAGCTTGTTGGCCAGCATATAGCTGAGCGCGCTGCCCAGATTCTCGTGCTTGAGCAACGTCGCATGGAAAAAGCTGGCCAGCATCGGTTCACAATCAGCCAGTGCTCGCGCTTCTGATTTAATGCTGTTCCAGACCTGTTCCAACTCTTCTGACGACATCACATACCCCTTTGCCTTGCCAAACGGGCCGCTTCACACGGTAGCGCGGAGCGGCCCAGGTCATTTGCGGGGTCAGCATTCCGCTGCCCCGACATATCGTTTTATGTCACGCGCTGGGTTTTTCGTCCTTTCGGGCTCGCCCCAGCAGGCTCAGCGCCGCTTCGCGGGCGTCTTTATGGCAGTAAAGCACCTGATAAATCTGTTCGGTGATCGGCATTTCCACGCCGTGCCGCTGCGCCAGCGCCAACACCTCTTTGGTATTACGATAGCCCTCGACCACCTGACCGATGCTGTCCTGCGCTTCCTGCACGCCTTTACCTTGCCCCAGCATAATGCCGAAGCGGCGGTTGCGCGATTGGTTGTCCGTGCAGGTTAGCACCAGATCCCCCAGCCCCGCCATGCCCATGAACGTCGAAGGATCGGCGCCCAGCGCAGAACCCAGACGGCTCATTTCCGCCAGCCCGCGCGTAATCAACGCGGTGCGGGCGTTGGCGCCGAAACCGATGCCGTCGGACATGCCAGCGCCGATGGCGATCACATTCTTCACCGCGCCGCCAAGCTGCACGCCGATAAAGTCGGGATTGCTGTAGACGCGGAAGCTCTTGCCGCAGTGCAACAGCTGTTGCAGATCGTCGGCGAACTGCGCATCGGTCGCCGCCAGCGCGATCGCCGTCGGCAGGCCGGCGGCCAGCTCTTTGGCGAACGTCGGCCCGGAGAGCACCGCCAGCGGGATCGTCTCGCCCAGCGCCTCACGCGCCACGTCCTGCAGCAATCGCCCGGTTTCCGCTTCCAACCCCTTGGTGGCCCACACGATGCGGGCGTCCGGGCGCAGATGCGGCTTCAGCTGACGCAGCACGTCGCCAAACACGTGGCTTGGCACCACCACCAGCACGTCGCGGCTGGCCGCCAGCGCACGCGCCAAATCGGCCTCAAGCAGCAGGGTATCGGGGAAAGGAACGTCGGGCAGAAACGCCTGATTGCAGCGATCTTGCTGCAACGTTTGAATTTGCGCGGGGTTGTGCCCCCACAGCACCACGGCATGGCCGTTACGCGCCAGCGTAATGGCCAATGCGGTGCCGTACGAGCCGGCACCGATAACAGTCATTGAAGCATTGACGGTGTTCATCAGGCATCCTGATGTGGTGCGGCACCTTCGCCTTCCGCCTGCTGCTGCAGATAGTTCATGAACAGCGCGTCAAAGTTGACCGGTGCCAAGTTCAGCTGCGGGAATGTACCGCGGGAAACCAGGCTGGTGATGCACTCGCGCGCATACGGGAACAGGATGTTCGGGCAGTATGCACCCAGGCAATGCGCCAGCTGCGTGCCTTCGATACCTGCTACCGAGAAGATGCCCGCCTGTTGCACTTCGCACAGGAACGCGGTCTCTTCGCCCAGGCTCGCCGTCACGGTTACGCGCAGTACCACTTCATACACTTCGTCAGCCAGCTGGCTGGACGCGGTATCCAGATCAAGTTTAACTTCCGGCTGCCATTCCTGCTGGAAAACCTGCGGCGCGTTCGGCGCTTCGAAGGAGATATCCTTGGTATAGATACGTTGGATCTGGAAAGCCATTTCGGTGCTGTTTTGTTCTGACATGTGAGTAATACCCTTGGTTAAACGTCCTTATTGACACTCGGTGAGCCGGCAAGCTGCTTAAAGCAGCGGATCCAGGCCGCCGCGAGCATCGAGTTCATATAAATCATCACAGCCGCCGATATGCCGGCCATCGATGAAAATCTGCGGCACGGTAGTGCGCCCGCTGCGCTCGATCATCACTTCGCGCTTGGCGCTATCGCCGTCGATGGCGATCTCGTTAAACGCCGCGCCCTTGCTGTTCAACAGCGCCTTGGCGCGATGGCAGAACGGACAGGTCGCTTTGGTGTAGATATCAATGTTAGCCATGGATTGCCACCTCAAATAGGTTAAACGGTTACTTACCGCGCACCAGCGGCAGGTTTTCTCCGCTCCAGCCGGCGATGCCGTCTTTCAGCATCGTCACCTTTTCAAAACCGGCCTTGCTCAGGTTCTCCGCCGGCTCGCGGGAGGCGGTGCCGTTGGCGCACACGACGATGATCGGCTGCGCTTTGTGTTTTTCCAGCTCGCCCAGGCTGCCGCTTTTGATTTCGCTGGCGGTCAGGTTGATGGCGCTGGCCAGGTGACCACGGCGGAAATCGTCGCGGCTGCGGGTGTCGACCACCACGGCTTCTTCTTTGTTGATCAGGCGGATAGCTTCACCGCGAGCGATCTCTTTGACCTTGGAGAAACGGCTTTTGAAGGTCATGACGATCACGGCGACCAGCAGAGCGATCCAAGCCAGGCTCAGAATCGGGTGTCTGCTTACGAATGGCATAATTTCTTGCAGCATGGGGTGTAACAACTCCCGTCAGTTAAGGGATAAATAAGTCAAGGTTCCAGAGTATACCTGCCGAGTGCGGCAAATACAGCCAATAAGCAAGCGCGATTGTAGAAACTGCGGGCTGCGCTGAGAAATTCCCGAGGTCAGAGCATAAAAGCCCGCGCGATTCGCCGCAACCTTGATCTCTTTGGGCTATTTCTCGCCGGCGGCGATGTAAAATCAGCCGGTTTTTCGAGGGCGAACAGCCATGCTTGCGGCGGGCGCATGGCTATTCGCAGCTTAAAAAGTTCATAAGAGGTCAATGCAATGTCGAGCAACAAAAAACCGATGGTACTGGTGATCCTGGACGGTTACGGCCACCGTGAGGAGCGGCAGGACAACGCGATCCTGAACGCCGGCACCCCGGTGATGGACCGTCTGTGGCGGGAGCAGCCGCATACGCTGATCGCCGCCTCCGGGCTGGATGTCGGCCTGCCCGACGGCCAAATGGGCAACTCCGAAGTCGGCCACGTCAACCTGGGCGCCGGGCGCATCGTCTACCAGGATCTGACCCGGCTGGACAAAGCGATCGCCGACGGCGACTTCTTCGCCAACCCGGTGCTGACCGCCGCGGTCGATAAAGCCGTAGCGGCCGGCAAGGCGGTGCATATCATGGGCCTGCTGTCGCCGGGCGGCGTGCACAGCCACGAAGAGCACATTCTGGCCATGATCAAGCTGGCCGCCCAACGCGGCGCCAAAGCCGTTTATCTGCATGCCTTCCTCGACGGGCGCGACACGCCGCCGCGCAGCGCCGAAGCCCCGCTGCAACGCTGCCGCGACGCCTTCGCCGCGCTGGGCGTCGGGCGCATCGCCTCGCTGATCGGCCGCTACTACGCGATGGACCGCGACAACCGCTGGGATCGCGTGCAGCTGGCCTATGACCTGCTGACCGCGGCCAAGGGCGACTACGTGGCCGACGATGCGATCGCCGGCCTGCAGGCCGCCTACCAGCGCGGTGAAAACGACGAGTTCGTCAAACCGACCGTCATTCGCGCCGCCGGTGAGGCCGATGCCGCGATGCAGGACGGCGATGCGTTGATCTTCATGAACTTCCGCGCCGACCGCGCGCGCCAGATCACCCGCGCTTTCGTGAACGCGGATTTCGACGGTTTCCCGCGCGCCAAGCGGGTGCAGTTCGGCGATTTCGTGATGCTGACCGAGTACGCCGCCGACATCGCGACCGCCTGCGCCTATCCGCCGGCGTCGCTGGCCAACACCTTCGGCGAATGGCTGATGAAGCACGACAAAACCCAGCTGCGCATCTCGGAAACCGAAAAATACGCCCACGTCACCTTCTTCTATAACGGCGGCGTGGAAGCGCCGTTCAAAGGGGAAGACCGCGTGCTGGTCAATTCGCCGAAGGTCGCCACCTACGATCTGCAGCCGGAGATGAGCGCCGCCGAGCTGACCGACAAACTGCTGAGCGCCATCCGCAGCGGCAAATACGACGCCATTATCTGCAACTACCCGAACGGCGACATGGTGGGGCATACCGGCGTGTATGAAGCAGCGGTCAAAGCGGTGGAGACGCTGGATGCCTGCATCGCCCAGGTGGTTGACGCGGTGCGCGACGTCGACGGCCAACTGCTGATCACCGCCGATCACGGCAACGCCGAGCAGATGCGCGATCCGGCCACCGGCCAGGCGCATACCGCCCACACCAGCCTGCCGGTACCGCTGATTTACGTCGGCAAACCGGCACGGGCGGTCGAAGGCGGCAAGCTTTCGGACATCGCGCCAACCCTGTTAACGCTGATGGGAATGGAAATCCCGCAAGAGATGACTGGTAAGCCGCTGTTCATCGTGGAATAATCCTTCTCCATGAGGGAGAAGGCGTTTTTTGCACTATCAAGGGTAACCCGAAGCGCAAACGCAGGCAGCCGGCCGCTGCCTGAACGCACCGCGCCAAGGACGTTCACCGCCATGTGCGCCAGCGTATTTTGCGCTGGCGTCTTGCTGTTGCCGCTCGCCGGCCAGGCGGCGGAAGACAATAAATCCCAGCTGAAAGACATCCAGCAGAGCATCGCCGAGAAAGAAAAAGCGGTGAAGCAGCAGCAGCAGCAGCGCAGCTCGCTGCAGGATCAGCTGCGTCAGCAGGAAAAAACCATCGCCCAGGCCAGCCGCCAGTTGCGCGACACCCAGGGCACGCTCACCCAGTTGAGCAAGGATATTTCCGGCCTGAACGCCTCGATAGCCAAACTGCAAAAGCAGCAATCGACCCAACAAAACCTCCTCGCCAAACAGCTCGACGCCGCCTTCCGGCAAGGGCAGCACAGCGCCGTGCAGCTGATCCTCAGCGGTGAAGAAAGCCAGCGCAGCGAACGTATTCTGGCCTATTTCGGCTATCTGAACGAAGCGCGCCAGAAAACCATCGAAGAGCTGAAACAGACCCGCGCCGAGCTGGCGAAGCAAAAAACCACGCTGGTGGCCAAACAGGGCCAGCAAAAATCCTTACTGAGCGAACAACAAACACAGCAGCAGAAGCTGGAGCAGGCGCGCGGCGCCCGCAAAAAAACGCTGACCGCGCTGGAAGCCTCGCTGGAAAAAGACCAACAACGCCTGGTGGAACTGCGCCAAAACGAAGCCCGCATGCGCGACAAGATCGCCCGGGCGGAGCGCGAAGCCCGTGCGCGCGCCGAACGCGAAGCGCGTGAAGCGGCCAAAGTGCGCGAACAGGTGCGCATCAAGGAACAGCAGGCGAAGAAAACCGGCACCACCTACAAACCTAGCGAAGCCGATCGCTCGCTGATGGCGCGCACCGGCGGTCTCGGTCGTCCGGCCGGCCAGCTGATGTGGCCGGTACGCGGCCGCACGCTGCACGGCTTTGGCGAACAGCAGCAGGGCGAGCTACGCTGGAAAGGCATGGTGATTGAGGCCCGCGAAGGTAGCGAAGTGAAAGCCGTCGCCGATGGCCGCGTGCTGCTGGCCGACTGGCTGCAAGGCTATGGCCTGATGGTGGTGGTCGAACACGGTAAAGGCGACATGAGCGTGTACGGCTACAACCAAAGCGCGTTGGTCAACGTCGGGGCGCAGGTGCGCGCCGGCCAGCCGATCGCGCTGGTCGGCACCAGCGGCGGCCAGGGAACGCCGTCGCTCTATTTCGAAATCCGTCGTCAGGGACAGGCGGTTAACCCACTGCCGTGGTTGGGAAGATAGATTTGCACTATGTCAAAACCCGTATAGCTCTGTTAATAGGCTGTCTGCTGCAGGTTTACGCTGCGCAGGCAGGAAAACTCTCCATCGTCATCGATGACGTGGGCTACCGCCCTCACGAAGAAAACGCAGTGCTGCAAATGCCAACGGCGATCTCGGTTGCGGTATTGCCCAACGCGCCGCATGCCCGCCTGATGGCCACTCGCGCCCACAGCCAGGGCCGCGAAGTCTTGATCCACATGCCAATGGCGCCGCTCAGCAAGCAGCCGCTGGAGCGCGATACCCTGCAGCCTGCCATGAGCAGCGACGAGATCCAGCGCATCATCCGCAACGCGGTGAACAATGTGCCTTACGCGGTCGGCATGAACAACCACATGGGCAGCGCCATGACCTCCAGCCTGCCGGGCATGCAGAAAGTGATGCAGGCGCTCGAAAGCTACCGCCTGTACTTCCTCGACAGCATGACCATCGGCAACAGCCAGGCGACCCGCGCCGCGGCCGGCACCGGCGTGAAAGTGATCAAACGCAAGGTGTTCCTCGACGATACCGCGAACGAAGCCGACATCCGCCGCCAGTTCAATCGCGCGGTTGAATTGGCGCGGCGCAACGGTTCCGCCATCGCCATCGGGCATCCACGTCCGGCGACGGTGAAAGTGCTGCAGCAGATGCTGCCGTCGCTGCCCGCCGATATCGTGCTGGTCAAACCGAGCGCGCTGCTGAACGAACCGCAGGGCAACGGCGGCGGCAGCTACGTTCCACCGCCGGTCAAACCGCAAAAACCGCAGCCGAAAAATCCGTTCAGCGGTGGCATCAAACAGTGCAAGGTCAAACCGCCGAAGGAAAAAGCCAACGCCGGCACCGCGCTGGGCGTCATCGCCGACAGCATAGCCACCTCGCCGCCGGTGACCTTCATCAAGCGTCATTGGCAACACTGGACGCAAGCCAAACCGCAAGCATAAAAAAAGGCCGGAATTCCGGCCTTTTTCACGTCTGCCGAGATTAATCCCAGCTCAGCACCACTTTACCCGACTTGCCGGAGCGCATGGCGTCGAAGCCCTGCTGGAACTCGTCGATCGAGAAACGGTGGGTGATGATCGGGGTCAAATCCAGGCCGGACTGGATCAGCGCCGCCATCTTGTACCAGGTTTCGAACATTTCGCGGCCGTAAATCCCTTTGATAAACAGCCCTTTGAAGATGACCTGGTTCCAGTCGATCGACATATCCGAAGGCGGAATGCCCAGCATGGCGATGCGTCCGCCGTGGTTCATGGCATTGAGCAGCGTGCGGAACGCCGGCGGCGCGCCGGACATTTCCAGACCGACGTCGAATCCTTCGGTCATACCCAGCTCGGCCATCACGTCGTTGAGGTTTTCCTTACTGACGTTCACCGCGCGGGTCACGCCCATCTTGCGCGCCAGTTCCAGACGGTATTCGTTAACGTCGGTGATCACCACATGGCGGGCGCCGACGTGTTTGCACACCGCCGCCGCCATGATGCCGATCGGGCCGGCGCCGGACACCAGCACGTCTTCCCCGACCAGATCGAACGACAGCGCGGTGTGTACCGCGTTACCGAACGGATCGAAGATCGAAGCCAGTTCGTCGGAGATGTTATCCGGGATCTTGAAGGCGTTGAACGCCGGGATCACCAGGTATTCCGCGAAGCTGCCCGGACGGTTCACGCCCACGCCGACGGTGTTGCGGCACAGGTGCGTGCGGCCGCCGCGGCAGTTGCGGCAGTGGCCGCAGGTGATGTGACCTTCACCGGACACGCGATCGCCGATGCTGAAGCCTTTGACTTCCTGACCGATCGCCACCACTTCGCCCACGTATTCATGGCCGACCACCATCGGAACCGGAATGGTTTTTTGCGACCATTCGTCCCAGTTGTAGATATGCACATCGGTGCCGCAGATCGCGGTTTTGCGGATTTTGATCATGATGTCGTTGTGGCCCAGCTCCGGCTGAGGCACGTCGGTCATCCAAATCCCTTCTTCCGCTTTCAGTTTTGACAGTGCTTTCATGGTTTTACCTTATGCAATAACGCCAAGATCCTTACCGATACGTGTAAACGCCGCCACTGCGCGTTCGATTTGCTCCGGGGTGTGGTCGGCGGACATCTGGGTACGGATGCGCGCCTGGCCTTTCGGCACCACCGGATAGAAGAAACCGGTCACATAGATGCCTTCCTTGAGCAACGCATTGGCGAATTCCTGCGCCAGCTTCGCCTCCCCCAGCATGACCGGGATGATGGCGTGATCGGCGCCGGCCAGGGTGAAGCCGGCGGCGGTCATTTTTTCGCGGAACAGACGCGCGTTGGCCCACAGGCGATCGCGCAGGGCGTCGCCCTCTTCCAGCAGTTCCAGCACTTTGATCGACGCGGCGACGATCGCCGGCGCCAGCGAGTTGGAGAACAGGTACGGACGCGAGCGCTGGCGCAGCCACTCCACCACTTCTTTCTTGGCGGCGGTGTAGCCGCCGGACGCGCCGCCCAGCGCTTTGCCTAACGTACCGGTAATGATATCGACGCGGCCCATCACTTCGCAGTATTCATGGGTGCCGCGCCCGTTGGCGCCGACAAAGCCCACCGCATGGGAGTCATCCACCATCACCAGCGCCTGATACTCGTCCGCCAGATCGCAAACCCCTTTCAGGTTGGCGATTACGCCGTCCATCGAGAATACGCCGTCGGTGGCGATCAGAATGTGCCGCGCGCCGTCGGCTTTGGCCTGTTTCAGCTGCGCGGCCAGCTCGGTCATGTCGTTATTGGCGTAGCGATAGCGCTTGGCCTTACACAGGCGCACGCCGTCGATGATCGACGCGTGGTTCAGCGCATCGGAGATAATCGCGTCTTCCGGGCCGAGCAGGGTTTCGAATAGCCCGCCGTTGGCGTCGAAGCAAGAGGAGTACAGGATCGCGTCTTCCATGCCCAAAAAGGCCGCCAGTTTCTGTTCCAGCTGCTTGTGGCTGTCCTGGGTGCCGCAGATGAAGCGCACCGACGCCATGCCGAAACCGTGGCTGTCCATCCCCGACTTGGCGGCGGCGATGAGCGCCGGATGGTTGGCCAGGCCCAGGTAGTTATTGGCGCAGAAGTTGATCACATGGCTGCCGTCGGCAACGGCGATATCCGCCTGCTGCGCGGAGGTGATGATGCGTTCTTCCTTGAACAGCCCTTCACTGCGAGTGGCGGCAAGCTGTTGTTCCAACTGCTGATAAAAAGACGCTGACATTCGGTTATCTCCAGGATTGGGCTATTTACGGCATATTTTACTGATTTGTAACCAAACTGACGAGAATGCGCGGGAGAGAATATTAAAATTGCAGCAGATATCACGGCAAAAAGCGGACTTCAATGGCAATGCGGGATATTCGGAGCCCTTACGCTGTTTGCCGCGGCATGAAATGCTATGATAACCGCCATTGAGCGTGGGGCATTGTGCCCCGCCAGCAGCTTAGCAGGGGTAACCCAATGATTATCGTCACAGGCGGCGCCGGCATGATCGGCAGCAACATCATTAAGGCACTGAACGACAAGGGATATCGCGATATCCTGGTGGTGGATAACCTGAAAGACGGCACCAAATTCGTCAACCTGGTCGATCTGGATATCGCCGACTATATCGATAAAGAAGACTTTATCGCCAGCATCGTGGCCGGCGACGATCTGGGCGAAATCGAAGCGGTGTTCCACGAAGGCGCCTGCTCCGCGACCACCGAGTGGGACGGCAAGTACATGATGGACAACAACTATCAGTACTCCAAAGATCTGCTGCACTACTGCCTGGATCGCGAAATCCCGTTCCTCTACGCCTCCTCAGCCGCCACTTACGGCGGCCGCGAAGAGTTTATCGAAGAGCGTCAGTATGAAGCGCCGCTCAACGTGTACGGCTACTCCAAATTCCTGTTCGATCAGTACGTGCGTGAGATCCTGCCGGAAGCGGACTCGCAGATCTGCGGCTTCCGCTACTTCAACGTTTACGGCCCGCGCGAAGGCCACAAAGGCAGTATGGCCAGCGTCGCCTTCCACCTGAACACCCAGATCAACCGCGGCGAAAACCCGAAACTGTTCGCCGGCAGCGAAAACTTCAAGCGTGACTTCATCTACGTCGGCGACGTGGCGGCGGTTAACCTGTGGTTCTGGGAAACCGGCAAATCCGGCATCTTCAACTGCGGCACCGGCCGGGCGGAAACCTTCCAGGCGGTGGCCGACGCGGTGGTGGACTTCCATCAGAAAGGCGCGGTGGAATACATCGAGTTCCCGGAAAAGCTGAAGGGCCGCTATCAGGCGTACACCCAGGCCGATCTGACCAAGCTGCGCGCCGCCGGCTACGACGCACCGTTCAAAACGGTCGCCGAAGGCGTGAAAGAGTATATGGCCTGGTTGAACCGCACCGCATAAGCTGAAGGAATTAACGCTGGGTATGAAAATACTGGTTATCGGCCCTTCTTGGGTTGGCGACATGATGATGTCGCAAAGTCTCTATCGCACCCTGAAGGCCGAATACCCGTCGGCGGAGATCGATGTGATGGCGCCGGCCTGGTGCCGTCCGCTGCTGGCGCGCATGCCGGAAGTCAATCAGGCGCTGGCGATGCCGCTGGGCCACGGCGCGCTGGGGCTCGGCGAACGCCGCCGCCTGGGGCGCGCCCTGCGCGCCAACCGTTACGATCGCGCTTACGTTCTGCCCAACTCGTTCAAATCCGCGTTGGTGCCTTTCTTCGCCGATATCCCGCAGCGCACCGGCTGGCGGGGCGAAATGCGCTACGGCCTGCTGAACGACGTCCGCGTGCTCGACAAGGCCGCTTTCCCGCTGATGGTGCAGCGCTATGTGGCGCTGGCCTATGACAAAGGCCGCGTTCAGCGCGCCGACGATCTGCCGCAGCCGCTGCTGTGGCCGCAGCTGCGGGTGAGCGACGAAGAGATCGCCGAAACTACTTCGGCCTTCAACCTGACCGACAGCCGCCCGATCGTCGGCTTCTGCCCAGGCGCGGAGTTCGGCCCCGCCAAGCGCTGGCCGCACTATCACTACGCAGCGCTGGCTCAACGGCTGATCGAGAGCGGCTATCAAATCGCGCTGTTCGGTTCGGCAAAAGACCACGAGGCCGGCGAACAGATCCGCGCCGCGTTGCAGGAAGACGCACGCGATTTCTGCCTTAACCTGGCCGGAAAAACCCAGCTGGAGCAGGCGGTGATCCTGATCGCGGCCTGCCGGGCGGTAGTCAGCAACGACTCCGGTTTAATGCACGTTGCCGCAGCGTTGAACAAACCGCTGATAGCCTTGTACGGCCCAAGCAGCCCCGACTTCACGCCGCCGCTCTCCGACAAGGCGCGGGTTATCCGCTTGATCAGCGGTTATCACAAGGTGCGTAAAGGAGATGCCGAGCAGGGATACCACCAAAGTTTGATCGATATTCAGCCGCAGCAAGTGTTGGATGCGCTGACGCCGTTACTTGTCGCCAGCGAGGAATAGTCATGCAGGTGTTAATCGTAAAAACGTCCTCGATGGGCGATGTGCTGCATACGCTGCCCGCCCTGACCGACGCGCTGCAGGCCATTCCCGATATCCGCTTCGACTGGGTGGTGGAAGAAGGTTTCAGCCAAATCCCCACCTGGCATCCGGCAGTGGATCGCGTGATCCCGGTGGCCATTCGCCGCTGGCGTAAAAATTGGTTCGGCAGCGACACCCGACAGCAGCGCTGCGACTTCAAGCGCGCGCTGCAAGAACGCCATTACGACGTGGTGATCGACGCGCAGGGCCTGATCAAAAGCGCCGCGCTGATCACCCGCGTCGCCAAAGGCAACAAACATGGCCCGGACTGCAAGAGCGCGCGCGAGCCGTTCGCCAGCTGGTTCTACAACGTGCGTCATGAGATAGACAAACAGCAGCACGCGGTGGAACGCACGCGCGAGCTGTTCGCCAAAAGCCTCGGCTACGATAAACCGGGCAGCTACGGCGATTACGCCATCGCCGCGCGTTTTCTCAGCCAGCCGCCGGTCGATGCCGGTCAATATCTGGTGTTTCTGCACGCGACAACCCGTGACGATAAGCATTGGCCGGAGCAGAACTGGCGCGAGCTGATCGCGCTGACGGCCGACAGCGGGCTGAAGATCAAACTGCCGTGGGGCGCAGAGCATGAACATCAGCGCGCGCTACGCTTGGCGGAAGGTTTTCCACATGTCGAAGTGCTGCCGAAGCTCAGCCTGCAGCAGGTGGCCGACGTGCTGGCCGGCGCCAAGGGCGTGGTCTCGGTCGACACCGGACTCAGTCATCTGACCGCCGCGCTCGACAAACCGAACATCACGCTGTTCGGGCCAACCGATCCCGGCCTGATCGGCGGCTACGGGCAAAATCAGCACTCGCTGATTTCGCCGGAAAAAAGCATGGCGACAATTGACGCCGATACGGCATGGCAGGCGTTGCAAAAGGTTATAGCATGAAAAAACTGCACATTATCAACCTGGGTAAAATGGGCGGCGTCGAGCGCCTGTTCCTGCAGTACATCAACGATACCACCGACGACAGCAACCAGGTCCTGTGCATCAGCGGCGACATTGGCGAAGAGATCCGCCGCCAGTTGCCTGCGCATCAGCCCGTCACCTTCGCCAACCGCCTGATCAATGCGCTGCCGCTGCGCTGCCCGCAGTTCCTGCGCAAATTTTTGCTGAAGTGGAAAATCGAGCGGGCCAACGCCGACGTGGTGATCGTCTGGGACCTGGTGCCGGGGCTGGCGGCCAAACCCAAGCGCGGCAAGCTGGTTTACTACGATCATGGCTGCTCCTGGCGTTACCCCAAGAATAAAAAGACGCTGCGTTTCTTCGCCATGCTGGACGGCGTCATTTCCGCCTCACACGCGTCGAAGCGAGTGATGGAGCTGCGCTTTAATCTGCCTTGCCCCAATCACGTGGTGATCAACCGCATCAAGACGCCGGCAGGGATCGACAACACACCGAAAACGCTGTCGCAGCCGGTCCGGATCGGCACGGCCTCACGCCTGGTCAGCCTGAAAGGCATCAGCGTTTCCTTATTGATGATGCAGGAGCTGCTGCGGCGCGGGCATGACGTCACGCTGGAAGTGGCCGGCAAAGGGCCGGATCGCGCGGCGTTCGAGGCGCTGGCGGATCGGCTTCAGCTCGGCGACCGCATCACTTTCAGCGGTTATCAGGATGACGTCGCCGGTTTCTTCAATCGCACGCACATCTACATGAGCACGCCGATCACCGAGCCGTTCGGCTTGTCCTGCATGGAATCGCTCTATTTCGGCGTGCCGGTCATCTTCCCGCAGGTCGACGGCCAGCCGGAAGCGGTGAAAGACGGGGTCTGCGGCATTGGCCTGACGCCGTCGGTCACCATCGAACAGCACCGGCAGCTCACCGATATCGAGGTCGACTTCCCGCATGAGGTCTACGATCCGTTGACCGACAGCCTGGTAGCGCCCAAGCTGCTGTCGCATATCGACTGTGCGGATGCCGTTGAGAAATTGCTGGAGCGAGAAACCTACCAGACTCTGAGCCGAAATGCGCAGCGCTATCCTGCGGAACATTTCAACTATGCTCAGTTCAAAGTTGAATTCGACGACACGCTGCGATCCTTTATCGTTTAATCAACACGTGAGCCGGAAAACACGCCCGATGCTAAAATACAGAACGCCGCACCCTGCCTTCAGCTATCTGATCTATCTGGGGTGCGCCATCGCTTTTTGCACCATCCCTTTCGGTTCCGCGACCGGACGCAATCTGTTTTACGTTTCCAGCTACATCGCCTTTATCGCCGTTTGCCTGTATCCGCGCTACTACTTCAGCAACGTTAGAAATCTGCTGCTGCCCGCGTTGATGTTCAGCGTCGGTATGGGAACCATCCTCTGGATGCATCACTTCAAACAGCCGGGTGACTACATCAATATCTATCGCTCTTATATGTCGACCGGCAAACTGCAGCTCGCGACCGCTTTCATCTTGCTGATTGCGCTCAATGAGCGGTTGTGCGTGCAGCGCCTGTTGATCGTTGTGGCTCTCGTCACCGGTCTGGCGATCAACGGTTATTCGCTCTATCAAGGGCTGCGTCTGGATATCCCGCGCGTAGAGCTCAACTTCGATCGCGCCACGGTCGCCGCCTACCTGATGACCGCCATCGATCTGGTCATGATGCAAGCCATCCTGATGCTGCGCACCCGCTACCGTCTGGTGTTGTACATTGCGGCATTCCTGCTGTCCTTCTCTGCGCTGGTGCTCACCGGCACCCGCGCGGCGATGCTGGTCTACCCGGTGGCGATTTGTCTGTCGCTGCTGGCCACCAAGCAACTGGTTTCCAGAAAACACAAGCTCGCGTTGATGGCCTCGGTACCGCTGCTGCTCGTAGCCTGCGGCCTGGTGTTTAAACCGCAGATAGAAGAACGCATTCAGGCCTTTGAGACCGATATGCGTCTGATGGATCAGCCACAGACTGAAAACTCGATCATTTCACGGCTGTCGATGCAAACGCTGGCATGGCGTACCGGCTCACAAGCCCCCTGGGGCCAATCCGCCGAACAGCGCGGCGAAGAGATCCGTGCGATGGTCGCACAGCAACCTCGCCTGTCTGGCGTTATGCCCTATATCAACGTCCACCTGCACAACGAGCTGCTGGAAACCTATTCGCTCAAGGGCGTCTGGGGCGTACTGCTGCTGCTGGCACTCTATGTCTGCCTGTTCTTCTCTTCGTTCCGGCCGCAGCGCAACGCGCTGTTGCTGAGCGTGAGCGCCAGCCTGTTCGTTTACGGGCTGAGCGACGTCATCTTCTTCAGCACGGAAGGCACCGCCATGTTCTGTCTGGCGCTGATCGCCGGAGTGCTCTCCGTGGCGAGACAGACTTCCACACAGGAGCAGGCCGCGTGAACATTCAGCCACCGCTGCTCAGCGTTATCGTGCCGTTTTATAATAACGAAGCGTTCATCATCGCTGCGCTGGATTCGTTATTTACGCAGATTTCTGATGATATTGAGGTGGTGATCATCGACGATGGCTCTACCGATGCGTCGGGGGCGCTGGTCAGCCGGTATCTGGCGCAGCGGCAGCATCCGCAGGTGGCTTTTATTTCTCAGGCCAACGGCGGTATTGCGCACGCCCGCAATGTCGGCCTGCAGCAAGCCACCGGGCGCTACGTCACCTTTCTCGACGGCGACGATCTGCTAAGCGACGACTATCTGGCGATCCTGAATCCCCTGCTGATCGCCGGTGAGTATGACCTGATCGATTTTAATTATCAGAAGTTCACCGAACAACCGCCGAAATCCGAGAACCGCGCGACGCAGCCCATAGCCTACGACTTTTCATCGTTGGGGCTGAGCTGCCTGCAACCGCTGTTCGCGCGCTCAATGTGGCATCTCTGGAGCCGGGTATATAAACGCACGCTGCTGGCAGGGGAAGCGTTCGAAGACGGCAGGCGCTATGAAGACGTGATTTTCACGCCTTTTCAGTATTTCAAAACTCGCCGCATCGCCCATCTTGACTGCGAGCTCTACTTCTATCGGGACAACAGCCAGGGCATCACCCGCAATATCAAATCCAAAGATATTGAAGATCTGCTGTTCGCCATGGAGAAGATGCTGCGTTTTGTGGCGCAGCATCCCGGGGATGAGCCGCTGCGCCGGTTGGCCGCCCTGATGCTGGCCAACTGCTTTTCCGAGGTGAAAAGCATGTCGAAAGCGGTGTACGGGTATTATCATTACGCGCCGGCAACGCTGCACATTTTGCGCCGCGCCGCCGCTGTCTGCCGCAACAGCGACGTGCCGGGCAAAAAAGTCCGTCAGATGCGCTATGCGCGAGTGGATACCTTGCTTTCGAAGCTGCGCGGGCGCAGGCCGCGCTAACCGCATCGGCCTCGCGGCCGATGCGTCGCCGCACCTTTAGCGCGCTAAAGGCACGTGCGCGACCAGTTCGTCATAAATCCGCTGCGGTTGAATAACCCCCATCGGGCTTTCCGCCTCCAGCGGCATCGTATAGCCGGTACGCGACACCTGAATGATGCGGTGCAGTTCAGGATCCTGAATCGGCCCGGTGGAGCGTGAATCGGCGGTCACGAACAGGCTGATGGTTTTCACCTTCAACGCCACCGCCAGATGCAGCGGCCCGGTGTCGCCGGTGACAAGAACATGGAAACTGTCGAGCAACGTCAGCAAGCCTTGCAGCCCCGTTTTGCCGATCTGGTTATCCACGCAGGCCTGCGTTTGCGGGCCGATCAAGCTCATAAACTGTTTGGCCTTGCCGTCGTCAAAAGGCGCACCAATCAGCACGATGCGTACATTGGGGTGCTTCGCCACCAGCTCATCGGCCAGCCGCGCATAGTGTGAAACCGGCCAGCAACGCGACTCCGTAGATGCCCCCAATTGAAACCCGATGGTGGGGTGGTCGCTGCTTTTGACGCCGCGCTGATAATCCACGGGAATTTCCATCGTCGGATCGTCGCTGCGGCAACCTAAAATGGAAATCAGCTCCAGCTTGCGGCGCACGAAGTGGCCGTAATAATGGAAGACATAGTTGGTCAGCCAAGGCTCCAGCCCGCAAATGCCCGAGCTGTAGTTATCGCGGATAATGTACTTCGCCCCGGCCAGTACGGCGCTGATGATGTCATAAGGCAGATGGGAGTGCAGGATCAGCGCCAAATCCGGCTGATGTTCGCGCAGCGATTTCAGCAACGGGCGTATCGTCTTGATCTTGCTGTCCCAATACACCACGCGATCGTAATAGCGGCCGTTTTCCACCAGCTCGCGGTTTTTCTTGTGCACCACCAGCGTGATGTGCGCGTTGGGGTAGCGTTCCCGCATCGCCCTCAATGCCGGCGTGTTGAACATGAAGTCGCCCAACGCCGTGGTGGAATAGATGACGATATTGTCAAATTGCTGGGCGCCGTCGAACGTCGCCTTGTCCTGAAAACGGCCGTACTTCGCCGTATAGCGCCGCAAGAACCAGTCGGCAACCTTGATTTTCCATTTCTTCGACATGTGCGTGCTTAGTTCGCTTTAAGTTGATAATACTCGGCCAGCGTCATGCCCACCGTGCGCTGCTGCAGCCAGTCAAACAGCTGCTCCAGATCGCGGTACAGCACTTCGATATCCTGTTCAGTTTTGAACGTCGGGCTGCCGCCCGGCATAAACTCGGAGGAGTGCAGCATAAACTCGACGTAGTCATGCCCCTGCGCCAGCGACGTCTCGGCCACGCTGATCATCTTGGCCACGTTGCCGCCACTCGGCCGCAGCCAGTTGACGGACGGCGAACGGCGCTTGCCGCGCAGCCGATCATAGCCCTGCTTGAACGCATTCATCAGCGCCGAATGCTTGTACTGGATGCTCATCGGCACTTCCAGCAGCGCCGAAGCGCCCGGCTTGGCGATGTTCTGCGGATCGATGAAATAGGCCTGCGACGGGAACCGGCTGTAATCGGTACCGCCGTTGCCCTGCGGGTTACCCGGCGAAAACTGCCAGTTGACCCGCGGCGTCACCGAACAGTCCACCTGATAGCCGTATTCCAGCAGCAGTGAGGCATAGTATTCGTTGAACGCCCAACGGCCGGCGCGATGGCTAAGCATTTTGGTCTGGAAGGCATCTTCCAGCAGCTTGGTCATGTGATCGACCTTGGCGCGGATCTGATCGGCGGGATACTCGATCAAATAAGGCTTGTGGCGCCAGTCATCGTCGGTCAGCGGCGTCAACGGCGGGCTGTTCCAGGCGTGCAGGTGCATGCCGACCTCGCCGGCGTCGCGGGCGATCACGTCGCGCGCGAACTCGACGTAAGCCGGGTCCATCGCCATTTCATAGTTGGTGAGATAAACCGGCTTGAAGGCGTATTTCTCGCACAGCGCCTGAAAGCGCGGCAAGAAACGCGTGTTTTCGGTCGCGATGCGATCGTGGTTTTGCCACAGATTATCGCCTTCGGTATCAATGGTGATGAGAAACGCCGGTTTAGTCATGAATATCGAGCCTGATATCAACAGAATGCACTATGTTACGCAGGCCGTTTCGCCAGGGCAAACGACTTTGCTGCCTGGTTTGGACAACGTTGAAGCGCATTCGTCCCCGGCTCGGCGATTTTTTTGCGGCCCGGCAAGAAAACCGTGCAACAGTAGCCACATGCGATCGGGTCATTTAGAATCAAAGATTGGTTTCCCAGAAAGCGACTCATGATGAACGACGCGCCAGCACTAACTTCCGCCCCATCCGTACAGCGTATTTTGATCATAAAACTGCGCCATCACGGCGATATGCTGCTGGTCACGCCGGTCATCAGCAGCCTGCGGCAAAACTACCCGCAGGCGCAGATCGATGTGCTGCTGTATCAGGAAACGCAGGAGATGCTGGCCAGTAATCCGGAACTGTCGACGCTGTTCGCCATCGACCGCCAATGGAAGAAACAGGGCGTCCGCGCGCATCTGGGGCACGAGCTGGCGCTGCTGCGCCGCCTGAAGGCGCAGCGCTACGATCTGGTGGTCAATCTGGCCGATCAGTGGCGCAGCGCCATCATCACGCGCCTGACCGGCGCGCGCATCCGTTTGGGCTTCGATTTCCCCAAACGTCGCGGCTTCCTGTGGCGCCACTGTCACACGCAGCTGGTGCCGGTCGACAATCACGCCCACCTGCATACCGTCGAACAAAATCTCTCGTTGCTGGCGCCGCTGAACCTGCCCACGCTCAATGAGCATGTCACCATGAGTTACGATCCGCAGGATTGGCAGACCTGTGAGCAACGGTTGCAGAAACAGGGCGTCGCCGGCAGTTATATTGTGGTGCAGCCCACCTCGCGCTGGTTCTTCAAATGCTGGAGCGAAGAGAAAATGGCCGCCACCCTCACCGCCTTGCAGGCCGACGGACACCAGTTGGTGATCACCTCCGGCCCCGACGCCAGAGAACAAGCCATGGTAGAGCGCATTTTGGCGCTCTGCCCGCCGCAGGGCGTAATCTCGTTGGCCGGCCAGCTGACGCTGCGCCAACTGGCCGCCCTGATTGATCACGCCAAGCTGTTTATCGGCGTGGATTCAGTGCCGATGCACATGGCCGCCGCGCTGCAAACGCCGTGCGTGGCGCTGTTCGGCCCTTCCAAGCTGACTTTCTGGCGGCCGTGGCAGGCTACCGGCGCCGTGATCTGGGCCGGCGACTTCGGCGAACTGCCCGATCCGGACGCCATTGATACCGGCACAGACGAACGGTATCTCGACCTTATTCCTACAGACGCGGTGATTGCAGCCGCGCGGAGCACGCTGGCATGAAAGCATTTCGTTTGGCGATCGTTCGCCAAAAATACCGCCCGGACGGCGGAGCCGAACGTTTCGTTTCCCGCGCCCTGGAAGCGCTGGAACAACAGGATCTCGATCTGAACGTCATCACCCGCGAATGGCAAGGTGACGCCAATCCCAACTGGCACATTCACCTGTGCAATCCGTTAAAGCTCGGCCGCATCAGCCGCGAACGGGGCTTCGCCGTGGCGGCCAGGGCGCTGTGGCAGAAAGAGCGCTTCGATCTGGTGCAAAGCCACGAACGCATTCCCGGCTGCGACATCTACCGCGCCGGCGACGGCGTACACCGCCGCTGGCTGCTGCAACGCGCGCGTCTGCTGCCAGAGTGGCGCCGCAAGTGGCTGTTCTCCAACCGCTATCACCGCTATGTGATGTGCGCCGAACGCGCCATGTACGCCGCGCCGGAGCTGAAAGCCGTCATCTGCAACGCCGAGATGATCAAGCAGGAAATCATCGCCGACTTTGGCGTGCCCGCCGACAAAATCACGGTGATCTATAACGCCATCGACAACCAAAAGTTCCCGCCCGCCGACGAGGCCCAGCGCCGGCGTCTGCGCGAGCAATATCAGATCCCGCAACAGGCGCACTGCCTGGTCTTCGTCGGCTCCGGTTTCGAGCGCAAAGGGCTGGCCGCCGCCATCCGCGCCGTGGCGGTGACCGACAGCCACCTCCTGGTGGTCGGTAAAGACAAGGCCGAAAAACGCTACCGGGCGCTGGCGCAGTCGCTGGGCTGCGGCGATCGCATTCACTTTATGGGCGTGCAGAAACAGACCTTGCCGTTCTATCAGGCCGCGGACGCGCTGCTGCTGCCGACGCTGTACGATCCGTTCCCGAATGTGATTCTGGAAGCGATGTCCTGCGGCCTGCCGGTTATCACCAGCACCACCTGCGGCGGCGCCGAGTTTATCACCCCGGGCCAGAACGGCTTCGTGACCGACGCGCTCGACGTGCCGGCCATCACGGAAGCCATTCGGGCGCTGCCGCGCCAGGCGCTGGGATCCTCCATGGGCGAAGCGGCAAGATTGCGCATTATGACGGCTACGCCGGCGCATCTCTCCGAACAGCTCATTTCCCTCTATAACCGGTTACTGGATTAGCTATGCGTATTCTGATGATCATCGATGGCCTGCCGGGAGGCGGCGCGGAAAAAGTGGTGCTGACCCTGTGCCAGGGCATGCAGCAACAGGGGCATGACGTCAGTCTGATCTCGCTGCGTGACGTCTGCAATTACCCTATCCCGTCAGGCATTGATTATCAGGTGGTGGCCGATCGCAGCCGTGCCCCCTGGCGCAAGCTGACCGAGCTGTCGCGCCGCGCCACCGCGCTGGATCGGGAGATAGCCGAACACGAGCGCCAACACGGCGCGTTCGATCTGGTGTTCTCCAACCTGCACAAAACCGATCGCATCGTCAGCCGCAGCAAGCGGCTGGCTTCGGATCGCCTGTGGTTCTGCATTCACGGCATTCTCTCCACCTCCTACCTCGGCCACCGCAAAGGCCTGGATCGCTGGCTCAAGCAACGTAAAATCGCCAACGTTTACCAGGGGAGAAATATCGTCGCCGTTTCACAGGCGGTCGGCGGCGATCTGCAGCAGAATTTGCCGATCCGCCCGCGTCGGCTGGCGGTCATCAATAACCCGTTCGACATCGACGCCATCCGGCAACAGGCGGCGGCACCTTGCGAACTGGCCGGTCAGGACTATCTGGTGCACGTCGGCCGCTTTCACGCCACCAAGCGGCATGACCGCCTGCTGAAAGCCTATGTGCAATCCGGTATTCAGGCGCCGCTGGCTTTGATCGGCACCGGGGATGACGCCCGCGTCGCCGAGGTCAAGCGTCTGGCGGCAGACTTGGGTATCGCAGAGCGCGTGCTATTCCTCGGTTTCCAGGCCAATCCCTATCCGTTTATCCGCCATGCCTCGCTGTTGGTGCTCAGCTCCGATAGCGAAGGGTTTGGCAATGTGCTGGTAGAATCGCTGTTGTGCGGCACGCCGGTGGTTAGCACCCGCTGTCCGGGCGGCCCTGCGGAAATTCTGGAAAAAGCCGGCATGGCTAACGCGTTGGCGGAATTAAACGAAGCGTCGCTGGCAGAAAAAATGGCGGAAATTTACGCCAATCCGCCACAGATAAATCAACAGCAATTGCTGAACTATGGGCTGGACCCTATTTGCCGTCAATATATTGAGCTGAAAGAAAAATAATAAAAAAATAAATAAGGCAGGTGATACCTGCCTTATTTTCTTCGTTAGCTGAGTGCCTGCATTTTCTGCCAAACCTCATCGACAGAAACATCTTCACAGTGCCCCGACTCACTCTGCAAAATATGATGGCGGCCAGTCCATGGATGCCAGGACGTTTTATCGGTATCGCCAAAGAACACCACCATGTCCTTATTCAACGCGGCGGCAAGATGCATCTGCCCGCCGTCGCTGCACAGCACCCGGTCGCATAAATCAAACCCGCCCAACAGCTCGCGCACCGACGCCGTCGGATAAAGCGCGACGCGTTCGTTTTGGCACAGCGCCAGCAGCTGTTCGGCGCGCTGCCGATCGCCGATGTCGTCCGGCGCCAGCGTGCCCTGCGGCGACCAGAAGATCAGCACGCCGGTGTGGGGATCGGCGGTCAGACGGTTGATGATTTCGGCATAGCGTTCAACCGGCCAGCGTCTTTTCGGGCTGCGGCTGCTGATATGCACGGCGCATACCCGTTCGACCGACGGTAGACGTTCCTGCAGCCGCTGCACCGCCAATTGCCGCTCTTCCGGCGTCAGGAATACCCGCACCGGCGGGATCGGAATGGCTTGATCGGTGATCGCCGATAAATAGCTGTAGGTGTGTTCGACCTGATGGAGGCCGCGGAAATCGTCCTTGCGGAACGGGCGCTGAATCTCTTTCGTGCCCAGATCGGCACCGATGATATGGGTGGCGCCGGCCATTTTTGCTAAACGCAGGCTGTATTTGCAAGGCACCGGGTTGGCCAGAATGACCGCATCGAACTTTATTTTGCGCAGCTTCAGGAAGATCATCAGACGTTCGAAATAAACGCCCAACGTCGTTTCATTTTTCGCCTTGTGCTTGGCCTTTTTATAGACAAAGACTTTCTCGAGATGAGGGTTGTTTTTAACAACGTCCTGGCTGACTTTATTGATCAGCAGATAAACTTTTGCGTCTGGATAGGCAATTTTCACCCCTTCAATCAAGGGCGTAGTGCAAACAAGATCGCCGATGTTGTCGCGGCGAATAATTAAAATATTCTTCATTCCGAGCCTATCGGCGAAATCGCTCGCCGGTTGTCTGAAACTGACACCCAAGGTTACCAAATTAGCGCCTTTCCCTTCCAGTTATGGTACTATTCCGAATAACCCATATAAATGAAATTGATAGAATGTTGCTGCGTTTATATCAGGTACTACTCTACCTCATCCAACCCCTGATCTGGCTCCGCTTACTGCTGCGCAGCCGCAAAGCTCCAGCCTACCGTAAACGCTGGGCGGAACGCTATGGCTTCTGCGCCGGGAAAGTCGTGCCGGGCGGCATTATGCTGCATTCCGTCTCCGTCGGCGAAACGCTGGCGGCCATCCCGCTGGTGCGGGCGCTGCGCCATCGTTACCCCGCTTTGCCGATAACTGTGACCACAATGACCCCGACAGGTTCAGAACGCGTCCAGTCCGCTTTCGGCAAAGACGTGCATCATGTCTATCTGCCCTACGATCTGCCCGGTTCCATGAACCGCTTCCTCGACCAGGTGAATCCCAAGCTGGTGATCATCATGGAAACCGAGCTATGGCCTAACCTGATCAACGCACTGCATCAGCGGCAAATCCCCCTGGTGATCGCCAATGCGCGCCTGTCGGCTCGCTCCGCCGCTGGCTACAAGAAAATTGGCGGATTCATGCGCGATATGCTGCGCCGCATTACGCTGATCGCCGCACAGAACCAGGAAGACGGCGATCGGTTTATCGAACTGGGCCTGAAACGCTCGCAGCTGGCCGTAACCGGCAGCCTGAAATTCGATATCTCCGTCACCCCGGAGCTGGCCGCCCGCGCCGTTACATTGCGCCGCCAATGGGCGCCGCGCCGCCCGGTGTGGATCGCCACCAGCACCCATGACGGTGAAGAAACCATCCTGCTTGAAGCGCACCGCAAACTGCTGGAAAAACACCCCGACCTGCTGCTGATCCTGGTGCCGCGTCACCCGGAGCGCTTCCCGACCGCCAAAGAGCTGGTGCAGAAGGCCGGCTTCAGCTACACCCTGCGCAGCAGCGGCGAAATCCCGTCCGGCAGCACCCAGGTGGTGATCGGCGATACCATGGGCGAACTGATGCTGCTGTACGGCATCGCCGATCTGGCCTTTGTCGGCGGCAGCCTGGTGGAACGCGGCGGGCACAACCCGCTGGAAGCCGCCGCGCACGCCATCCCGGTGCTGATGGGCCCACATACCTTCAACTTTAAAGACATCTGCGCCAAGCTCTCGCAGGCCGAAGGCCTGATCACCGTGACCGACGTGGATTCGCTGGTGAAGGAAGTGGAAACCCTGTTGACCGACGAAGATTACCGTCGCTACTACGGCCGCCATGCGGTGGAAGTGCTGTATCAGAATCAGGGAGCGTTGCAGCGCCTGCTGCAGCTGCTGGAACCGCACCTGCCGCCCCGGAGTCACTGAATGAGCAGCCGCAAAAGCCTGTCGGTGGTGATGATCGCCAAAAACGAAGCCGGGCTGTTGCCGGACTGCCTGCGCTCTGTCGCCTGGGCCGATGAAATCATCGTGCTGGACTCCGGCAGCGAGGACGACAGCGTCGCCGTCGCCGAAAGTCTGGGCGCCAAAGTCTTCACGCACACCGACTGGCAAGGATTCGGCAAGCAGCGTCAGCTGGCGCAAAGCTACGCCAGTCATGACTACGTTTTGATGATCGACGCCGACGAACGCGTCACCCCCGAGCTGCGGCAATCCATCGAGCGGGTGTTGAACGCACCGGACGACGGCGCCGTCTACAGCTGTGCGCGGCGCAACCTGTTCCTTGGCCGTTTCATGCGCCACAGCGGCTGGTATCCCGACCGCGTCAACCGCCTGTACGCCAACCAACGCTATCGCTATAACGACGATCTGGTGCACGAATCGCTGAACATCGGCGACGCCAAAGTGATCCCCCTCAGCGGCGATATGCTGCACCTGACCTGCCGCGACTTCTTCGCCTTCCAGCGCAAACAGCTGCGCTATGCCGAAGAGTGGGCCACGCAACGCCACCGGGCCGGCAAGCGTTGCGGCTATCTGTCCATCCTGACCCACACGCTCGGTGCCTTCGTCAAAACCTGGCTGCTGCGGGCCGGTTTCCTTGACGGTAAACAGGGGTTGCTGTTAGCGGTGGTCAACGCGCAATATACCTTCAATAAATATGCCGCATTATGGGCATTGGGCCGCAACTACTCAGAGAAGTGAATCATGACCAGCAAAGCCATCTATCCCGGGACCTTCGATCCCATGACCAACGGCCACCTGGATTTAGTGACGCGCGCGTCGCTGATGTTCGATCACGTGATTCTGGCCATCGCCGCCAGCCCGAGCAAAAAGCCGCTGTTCAGCCTGGATGAGCGCGTGGCGCTGGCGACGCAGGTCACCTCGCATCTGGACAATGTGGAAGTGCTGGGTTTCAGCGAGCTGATGGCGCACTTTGCCGCTCACCAGAATGCCAATATCCTGGTGCGCGGCCTGCGGGCGGTGTCTGACTTTGAGTACGAATTGCAGCTGGCGAACATGAACCGCCATTTGATGCCGACGCTGGAAAGCGTGTTCCTGATGCCTTCCGAAGAGTGGTCGTTCATCTCCTCTTCACTGGTGAAAGAGGTCGCGCGTCACGGCGGCGATATCGCGCCTTTCCTGCCTGACGTGGTTACGCAGGCACTGATGGCGAAGCTCGCCGCCGAGTGATGCTCAGCGCTGGCAGCGCCGGCAAAAGAAGGTGCTGCGCTGCCCGTGCTTGGCGGATTCGATCGGCGTGCCGCACGCGCGGCAAGGTTCTCCCGCCCGCCCGTAAACCTGCAACTCCTGCGCGAAATACCCCGGTTTGCCGTCCGACTGCAAAAAGTCGCGCAATGTCGTACCGCCCTGCTCGATGGAGCGCTGCAACACCGCCTTGATGGTCTTCACCAGCCGTTCCGCTTCGGCTTTGCTCAACGATCCCGCCGGACGATCGGGCAGGATCCCGGCGCTGAACAGCGATTCACTGGCGTAAATGTTACCGACGCCGACCACCAGCTTGTTATCCATCAGCCACGGTTTGATCAGCGTGCGCTTATTGCGTGATTTTTCATACAGGTAGTCGCCGTTGAACGCTTCACTCAGCGGTTCCGGCCCCAGATGCGCCAACACGCTGCTGGTCGCCAGGTCTTCGCACCACAGCCAGGCGCCGAAACGGCGCGGATCGGTATAGCGCAGGATCATGCCGTTGCTGATCACCAAATCGACGTGGTCGTGTTTGCCCGCTTCATCTTCGTTCTCCTCGCGCAGCATGCGCAGGCTGCCCGACATGCCCAGGTGCACGATAATCCAACCGTTCTCCAGCTCGATCAGCAGGTATTTGGCTCGGCGCTGCACGCTGAGCACCGGCCTATCGCTCAGCGTCAGGATCTGCTCGGAAACCGGCCAGCGCAGGCGCGCGTTGCGCACCACCGCATACTGAATGCTGTGGCCAACAAGATAAGGCTCTATACCGCGTCTGCTCGTCTCAACTTCCGGTAATTCAGGCATCTGGCTTCCCCTCCGACGTTTTCTACCCTTTATAAAACAAAAAACCCGGCCAAGGCCGGGTTTTTCATTAATCCACTAAAATTATTTAATTTTAGCTTCTTTGTATACTACGTGCTGACGGACAACTGGATCGAATTTCTTCAGTTCCAATTTTTCCGGCTTAGTACGCTTGTTCTTCGTGGTGGTATAGAAGTGACCAGTACCAGCAGAAGAAACCAGCTTGATCTTCTCGCGAACACCTTTAGCCATGATTCAGTTCCTTAATACTTCTCACCACGGGCACGCAGATCGGCCAGAACCGTCTCAATACCCTTCTTATCGATAACACGCATACCTTTAGCAGATACACGCAGAGTTACAAAGCGCTTCTCAGCCTCAACCCAAAAACGGTGTGAGTGCAGGTTAGGCAGAAAACGGCGTTTGGTCGCGTTCATTGCGTGGGAACGGTTGTTACCGCTCACCGGGCGCTTGCCAGTAACTTGGCAGACTCGGGACATGTCTATTCTCCAAAAATCAAATCAGCTCGAGCTTCGTATAGGGTATGGCCGCCTCGTCAGGCTTTTAGAGCCCATCTCAGCAAACTTCATACTGAGGAGACTCTCGTCATCAGGTAGAAACCACACATCAGGTCAGAAACCTGCTGAGATAGGCTCTTGCGCCAAACCCAAGATTCTCAAAGGTGGCGTAGTATACGCTCTGAAGCGTAAGTGCTCAAGTCCCGAACAGCTAAAGATCCCACAAGGATCGCGAAAAAATCGCTTAAAGCCATCCGCGCTCGGCAAAAGAGACGCATTCACCCCGACCGATCACCAAATGATCGAGCACTCGGATCTCCAATAACTGACAGGCTTTCACCACCTGTTCCGTTATCAAACGGTCGGCATGACTGGGTTCAGCCTTACCCGAGGGGTGATTATGCGCGAGAATCAGCGCGGCGGCATTAGCCTTCAACGCTTCACGCACAATTTCTCTCGGGTAGACGACGACGCTGCTGATGGTACCAGCAAACATCTCCTGATGGCGAATAACCCGGTGCTGATTGTCTAAAAACAATACCAAAAAGACCTCTCGCTCGCGATGGGCCAGCAGACTTTGCAGATAATGCTGGGTGACGCGCGGATTGAGCATGGCGTTTTCCTGCGACAAATGGCTGGAAAAGAAGCGCAGCGCCAGCTCGGCAATCGCCTGCAGCTGCGTATAGCTGGCATCCCCCAGGCCTTTTTGGCTACAAAAAGCCTGATGATCGGCCGACATCAGGTGATAAAGCGAGCCGAACCGGCGCAGCAGCTGCTCCGCCAGCTGCATCACGTGCACGCCGGGCAATCCGGTGCGCAAGAAAATGGCCAACAGCTCTGCGTCGGACAGCGCCGCCGCCCCCTGCATCAACAGCTTTTCACGCGGCGCCAGCGCGCCCGGCCAGCACGCCACAATCGGGTTGCTCATCGTGTTCCTCCCTGAAAGGGCTACAGCATGCCATGTGCTGCCCGGCGCGTTCGACAGGTGTTTGATAACATTGCGAAGTGTTTCGCAAAGCACAATGTAACGCCCTGCAGCCATTGCGGAATCACTCACCTGAACGGCGGATATGCTAAAATGGCGCATCTTTCGGCTTTCAATCGGACAATGATGATGACGGGACTTTCCGGCAAACATATTGTGCTTGGCATCAGCGGCGGCATCGCCGCCTACAAATGCCCAGAGCTGGTGCGCCGCCTGCGCGACAGGGGTGCAGAAGTGCGCGTGGTGATGACCCACGCCGCCAAGGCGTTCATTACGCCACTGACGCTGCAGGCCGTTTCCGGCTACCCGGTGTCCGACGATCTGTTGGATCCCGCCGCCGAAGCCGCCATGGGCCACATCGAACTGGGCAAGTGGGCGGATCTGGTGATTCTGGCGCCGGCGACCGCCGATCTGCTGGCGCGCGTCGCCGCCGGCATGGCCAACGATCTGCTGACTACCGTCTGCCTGGCGACCGACGCCCCTATCGCCGCCGCCCCCGCCATGAACCAGCAGATGTATCGCGCCGCCGCCACGCAGGCCAACCTGCAAACGCTGCAGACGCGCGGCATGCTGCTCTGGGGGCCGGACAGCGGCAGCCAGGCCTGCGGCGACGTCGGCCCGGGCCGCATGCTGGATCCGCTGGACATCGTCGACCTGGCGAACGCGCATTTCTCCGCCCCGCAGGATCTGCAACATTTGCAGGTTATGATCACCGCCGGCCCAACGCGTGAAGCGCTGGATCCGGTACGTTTCATCAGCAATCACAGCTCCGGCAAAATGGGCTTCGCCATCGCCCGCGCCGCCGCCGTCCGCGGCGCGCAGGTGACGCTGATCGCCGGGCCGGTCAGCCTGCCGACGCCGCCATCGGTCACCCGAGTGGACGTCACCAGCGCGCTGGAGATGGAGCAGGCGGTGCAACAGCGCGCGGCGCAGCAGCAGATTTTCATCTCCTGCGCCGCCGTGGCCGACTACCGCCCCGAGCAGATCGCCGATGAAAAAATAAAAAAACAGGGTGATGAAATCGTCCTCAAGATGGTAAAAAACCCCGATATCGTCGCCGGCGTGGCCGCGATGACCAAAAATCGACCGTTTGTCGTGGGGTTTGCCGCCGAAACCCAGAATGTGGAAGAATACGCGCGGCAAAAACTGGCGCGTAAGAAGCTGGATTTGATTTGCGCTAACGATGTATCGCTTGCAGAGCACGGGTTCAACAGCGACACCAATGCCCTGCACCTTTTTTGGCGGGATGGAGAAAAGCGCCTGGCGCTGAGCGACAAGGCACTCCTTGGCCAACGTTTAATAGACGAGATAGTCAGCCGTTATGATGAAAAAAATCGACGTTAAGATCCTCGACCCGCGTATCGGTCAGGATTTCCCGCTACCGACCTACGCCACGCCGGGCTCCGCCGGTCTCGACCTGCGCGCCTGCCTGGACAGCGCGGTAGAGCTGGCGCCGGGTGAAACCACGCTGCTGCCCACCGGCCTCGCGATCCACATCGCCGACGCCGGCCTGGCGGCAGTGATCCTGCCGCGCTCCGGCCTGGGCCATAAGCACGGCGTCGTGCTGGGCAACCTGGTCGGCCTGATCGACTCCGATTACCAGGGCCAGCTGATGGTGTCCGTTTGGAACCGCGGCCAGAAGCACTTCACCATCGAGCCGGGCGAACGCATCGCGCAGATGGTCTTCGTGCCGGTGGTGCAGGCCGAATTCAACCTGGTGGAAGAGTTCGACAGTAGCGAGCGCGGCGAAGGCGGCTTCGGCCACTCGGGGCGCCACTAAGCGCCACCCAATGCACGATGGCCGGCAGGGAAACGTCGCCTGAACCTTGCCTTTCCGGGGAGAAGGATGTCTCTGCGGCAAGGTTTTACCGCGACAATTGCAGCGCACACCAGGCAGCGCGGAAAAAGGCCGTTAAGGCCGCTGACCCCAGCATCGTAAAAAAGCTATCACATAAGCCGCACAGAGCCTGCTCTGCAGCGGCCGGTGCCCGGGTTTCCGTCAGTTAAGTTTTAGCAAGGGTCTAATCAGACATGGCAGAAAAAGAAAATACGAAAAGGAATCGGCGCGAGGAAATATTGCAGGCGTTAGCCCAGATGCTGGAATCCAGCGACGGCAGCCAGCGCATTACCACCGCCAAGCTCGCCGCGAACGTGGGTGTTTCTGAAGCTGCGCTGTACCGGCATTTCCCCAGCAAGACACGGATGTTCGACAGTCTGATCGAGTTTATCGAAGACAGCCTGATCACCCGCATCAACCTGATCTTGCAGGACGAGAAAGAGACGTTTAATCGTCTGCGCCTGATTTTACTGCTGATTCTGGGCTTTGCGGAACGTAACCCGGGGCTGACGCGCATCATGACCGGCCACGCGCTGATGTTTGAACAGGATCGCCTGCAGGGCCGCATCAACCAGCTGTTCGAACGCATCGAGGCGCAGCTGCGTCAGGTGCTGAAAGAGCGCAAATTGCGCGAAGGCAAAGGCTTCATCGTCGATGAAACGCTGTTGGCCAGCCAACTGCTGGCCTTCTGCGAAGGCATGTTGTCGCGCTATGTGCGTTCGGAATTCCGCTATCGTCCAACGCAGGAATTCGACGCCCGCTGGCCGCTATTGGCGGCACAGCTGCAATAACGAAAACGCCGGGCATGCCCGGCGTTTTTATTTATACCCCGTACTGCTCGCGGTAAGCGCGCACCGCCGCCAGGTGGTCCGCCATTTCCGGTTTCTCTTCCAGATAAGCGATCAGGTCCTTCAGCGTCACGATCGAAATCACCTTGCAGTGATAGTCGCGTTCCACTTCCTGAATGGCGGAGATATCCGCGCGGCCGCGTTCCTGACGGTCGAGGGAGATCAGCACCCCCGCCAGCGAAGCGCCGCTGGCGCCGATGATTTCCATCGACTCGCGGATCGCGGTGCCGGCGGTGATCACATCATCCACCAGCATCACACGCCCCTGCAGCGGGCTGCCGACCAGCGAACCACCCTCGCCGTGGGTCTTGGCTTCCTTGCGGTTAAAGCAGTAAGGCACGTCGCGCTCATGGTGTTCCGCCAGCGCAACCGCCGTGGTGGTGGCGATAGGAATGCCTTTATAGGCCGGGCCAAACAGCAGATCGAAATCGATGCCGGAGTCCATCAGGGCTTCGGCGTAGAAGCGCCCCAACAGCGCAAGATCGCGCCCGGTATTAAACAGGCCGGCGTTGAAGAAATACGGGCTGGTGCGGCCGGATTTCAGGGTGAACTCGCCGAATTTCAATACCTGCTTGTTAAGCGCGAACTCGATAAACTGGCGCTGATAGGCTTTCATTACTGCTTCTCCTCGTCTGAATCTGCTTGGGTCTTGTCATTACTGCCGCCCGATCGTCGGGCATAAAAAAGGCGACTTCTCAGTCGCCTTAAAAAATCAGTCCGCCAGCGCCGCTTTCTGCGCCTGGAAGATGGTTTCGATGCCCCCTCGGGCCAGCGCCAATAGCGCCAACAGCTCATCGTGGCTGAACGGCTCGCCTTCGGCGGTGCCCTGCACTTCAATCATGCGGCCGTCTTCCATCATCACCACGTTCATGTCGGTTTCCGCCGCGGAATCTTCCACATACTCCAGATCGCACAGCGCTTCGCCGTTGACGATGCCGACGGAAACCGCCGCTACCATGCCCTTCATCGGGTTGGCTTTCAGCTTGCCGTTGGTCACCAGGGTGTTCAGCGCATCGGCCAGCGCCACGCAGGCGCCGGAGATGGAGGCGGTGCGGGTACCGCCGTCGGCCTGCAGTACGTCGCAGTCGAGGGTGATGGTGAATTCACCGAGCTTTTTCAGATCCACCGCGGCGCGCAGCGAGCGCGCGATCAGGCGCTGGATCTCCAGCGTGCGGCCACCTTGTTTGCCTTTGGCGGCTTCACGTGCGTTGCGGCTGTGGGTGGAGCGCGGCAGCATGCCATACTCGGCGGTGATCCAACCTTGCCCCTGGCCTTTCAGGAAGCGCGGAACGCCCTCTTCTACCGTGGCGGTGCACAAGACTTTGGTATCGCCAAACTCAACCAGCACTGAGCCTTCAGCGTGTTTGGTATAGTGACGGGTCAGTGTCAGGGGGCGAACTTGCTGTGGTGCTCTGCCTGCAGGACGCATGGGCTCTCTCCGGCTTCAAATCAACTATTGGCTGCGCATTATACGGGCTTCGTGACGTAATGCCTATCCTGCCCGCAGTCGCGACGCTATAATCGCCCCATCTTTTCCTATTACGGGTACGCATCAATGATCCGCAGCATGACCGCCTACGCCCGGCGTGAAATCAAGGGTGAATGGGGCAGCGCAGCCTGGGAGCTGCGTTCCGTTAACCAGCGCTACTTAGAAACCTACATCCGTCTGCCGGAGCAATTCCGCAGCCTGGAGCCGGTGATCCGTGAACGTATCCGTGGCCGCCTGACCCGCGGCAAAGTCGAATGCAACCTGCGTTTCGAACTGGATCCAAGCGCGCAAAGCTCGCTGATCCTGAACGAAAAACTGGCCAAACAGCTGGTCGAAGCCGCCAACTGGGTGAAAATGCAGAGCGACGAAGGGGAAATCAACCCGATCGACGTGCTGCGCTGGCCGGGCGTGATGTCCGCGCAGGAGCAGGATCTGGACGCCATCAGCGTCGAGCTGATGCAGGCGCTGGACGGCGCGCTGGATGACTTTATCGTCGCACGCGAGAGCGAAGGCGCCGCGCTGAAGACGCTGATCGAACAACGCCTCGACGGCGTCAGCGCCGAAGTGGTCAAAGTGCGCGCCCAGATGCCGAACATCCTGCAATGGCAGCGCGAGCGCCTGGTCAGCAAGCTGGAAGAGGCGCAGGTACAGCTGGAAAACACCCGCCTGGAGCAAGAGCTGGTGCTGATGGCGCAGCGTATCGACGTCGCCGAAGAGCTGGACCGTCTGGAAGCGCACGTGAAAGAGACGCACAACATCCTGAAAAAGAAAGAAGCCGTCGGCCGCCGCCTCGACTTTATGATGCAGGAGTTCAACCGCGAATCGAACACCCTGGCCTCCAAGTCGATCAATGCCGACGTCACTGCTTCCGCCATCGAGCTGAAAGTGCTGATCGAGCAAATGCGCGAGCAGATCCAGAATATCGAGTGATCCTGCCCCTTATGTCATCAAGCCCGCGCCACGCGGGCTTTTTTATGGCTGCAAATCAGCGATAGGCGGCCGCCTGCTCCTCACCGATCAACCCCATTTTCTGCAGCTGCACCGCAATGCTCCAGGTTGAGCGCTCGAACTCATCGCTCAGCGCTTCCAGCGTCGCCCCGGCCGCATGGCTCTCGCGCAGCCGCAGTTTTTCCTCTTCCGGCCAGGGGAAGTAGGCATTGGCAGGTCGGCCCTCGACCAGATTCTTCTGCCGTTTCTCCTCCGGCGTCAACCGGGCTTTTTTCTGCAGTTCGGCCTCACCTCCAAACTCGTTGGCTAACGCGAACAGCAGCCGGATAGCCTCCGGTGCGCAGGCCGCTGAAGCCGGTTTCAACAGCTCGCCGGTGTCGGGATTAACGCCGTTGGCCAGCGCCCTGAGCAAAGTGCCAATATTCATCGTTCGCCTCCTTGTCCGAGAAAATGCGCGCCGGTCACGGCGCCTGTTCCAAACATGTTTCTCTTCCTCAGCCAAGAAAACCACGCTTTACGTCGGGAAAAATCGCCGATTGCGAACCAAATTCCAGGCGTTTGCACATAAGTAACGGGGATTACATCAAGTTGCGAGCCGGCAGGCCTCTGGGGAGACGGCTCACCGGGGGCTTATGAAAAACTGCCGAGCAGCGCGTGCGGATGACAATCGGCAAGATATCCCGCATGCCATAAGTATTTTGTTCTAATTATCACGCAAGGTAATGAAAGGATGGCGATGCTGTGGCTAAATGTGTTTTTTTCCTGCCCGTGAACCGTACGGACCGTTTATGCCACAAATTCTGCAATTTATTATGGCCCTGGTGGTGATCATCGCCCTGGCGCTGCTGGTCAGCAATAATCGCAAGAAAATCCGCCTGCGCTATATCATCCAGCTGTTGGTGATCGAAGGCGCGCTAGCCTATTTCTTCCTGCACTCCGCCAGCGGGCTCAGCGTGATCAAACACGTCGCCGGCTTCTTCGACACCCTGCTCGCCTACGCAGCCCAAGGATCGGAGTTCGTGTTCGGCGGCATGAGCAAGGATGGTCTGGCGTTCATCTTCCTCGGCGTTTTGTGCCCTATCATCTTTATTTCCGCCCTGATCGGCATTTTGCAGCATTTCCGCATCCTGCCGCTGATCATCCGCCTGGTCGGCACCCTGCTGTCCAAGGTCAACGGCATGGGCAAGCTGGAATCGTTCAACGCCGTCAGCACGCTGGTGCTGGGGCAGTCGGAGAACTTTATCGCCTATAAAGGCATCATCGGCGATATATCGCCGCGCCGCATGTACACCATGGCCGCGACCGCCATGTCGACGGTTTCGCTCTCCATCGTCGGCGCCTACATGTCGATGATCGACGCGCAGTACGTGGTGGCGGCGTTGATCCTTAATATGTTCAGCACCTTCATCATCCTGTCGATCATCAACCCGTATCAGGTTGAAGACGAGCCGGAGCTGAAGCTGAACAAACTGCATGAAGATCAGAGCTTCTTCGAAATGTTGGGCGAGTACATTCTGGCCGGCTTCAAGATTGCGATGATCATCGCGGCGATGCTGATCGGCTTTATCGCGCTGATCTCCGCCGTCAATGCACTGTTCTCTGCGGTGCTCGGCATCAGCTTCCAGCAGATCCTCGGCTACGTGTTCTATCCGCTGGCCTGGCTGATCGGCATCCCGGCGGAAGAGGCCCTGAAGGCGGGCAGCATCATGGCGACCAAACTGGTAGCCAACGAATTCGTGGCGATGATTGAACTGAAGAAGATCGCGGCGGAGCTGTCGCCGCGCGGGCTGGGCATTCTGTCGGTGTTCCTGGTGTCGTTCGCCAACTTCGCCTCCATCGGCATCGTCGCCGGCGCCATCAAAGGACTGAACGAGCAGCAAGGCAACGTGGTGTCCCGTTTTGGCCTGAAGCTGGTTTACGGCTCGACGCTGGTGAGCCTGTTGTCGGCGGCCATCGCCGGCCTGGTGCTGTAATCCCCACTCCCGGCCGCAGGGCCGGGAGTTCGTTTTAAAACGCCACGCACACCGGCGCATCCACCCGCATTACCGAATCCTGCGCGAACTGCTGCTTATAGCCGCTGCGCAGCGCCTCGATATTCGCCTCGCTCTCTTTGCCCTGCGCATGAATCAGCAGCAGCGCCTTGCTGTTCTCGCGCGCCAGCTTGCCGTCGTGACCCAGCCACTGTCCTTTGGCATCAAAGACCGTCAGCCCGTCTTTAAAACGCGGCGTCACCTGGCTATCAACGAAGGTTTGCCACTCGGCGGCGGTGATCGCCGGCCCCGCAGGGCGGTTCAGGCCGAAGTAGAGCGTTGTTTGCATCATCGGATCGCCGGTACGGCAAGCCGGGATGGGTGACACAGCCTGGTGGCCTGGCGCCACGCAGCCGCTCAGCAACAGGGCGGCCACCACGGCGCCGGCGGCCAGTTTCGGGGGGTTTTTCATCTGCAGTCTCGGTTTCTCGGTTGAAGGATTAGCTGCAAAAAGCATAGTCAGCGATGGAAACCAGCGCGAAATTTCTAATGCTTTTATTAACAGCAAGATGTTAAAAAAGGCTGGTTATCGGCAATAAAAACGGAGTTTGGATTAGCTAAATTAATCCGAAACGCCATCAGTGAAAAAAACTCAGTGGCGCGCGTCCTCGGCGGCGATTACCCTGCCGGCCATCATTCTGAGGCAAGTACGCTGTGAACCCCTTATGTTACTGAGCATCCTTTATATCATCGGCATCACCGCCGAAGCCATGACCGGCGCGCTGGCCGCCGGCCGCCGTCAAATGGACATGTTCGGCGTGATCATCATCGCCTCTGTCACCGCAATCGGCGGCGGGTCGGTGCGCGATATGTTGCTCGGGCATTTTCCGTTGGGCTGGGTCAAACACCCGGAATACATCGTCATCGTCGCGATAGCGGCGATCGTCACCACCTGGGTGGCTCCTCTGATGCGCCATCTGCGCCGCCTGTTCCTGGTGCTCGACGCCGTCGGCCTGATCGTCTTCTCCATCATCGGCGCGCAGGTGGCCCTGGATATGAGGCACAGCGCCATTATCGCCGCCATCGCCGCGGTGATCACCGGCGTCTTCGGCGGGGTGCTGCGCGATATGTTCTGCAACCGCATCCCGCTGGTTTTCCAGAAAGAGATCTACGCCGGCATCTCCTTCAGCGCCGCCTGGCTGTATATCGGCCTGCAGCACCTCAGCCTGCCGCACAATCTGGTGGTGATCCTCACCTTGGTCGCCGGCCTGAGCGCGCGTCTTATCGCCCTGCGCTTCCGCCTCGGCCTGCCGGTGTTCAACTACCAGCATCCGGATCACTGATCTCGGGGCGGCAACGCGCCGCCGCCGAGGCCAAAACTGCAAAAATGTCGCCCTTCGACGCGCAAATTCGCCCTTTCGACGCTTTTTCCACGCAAAGCCGCGGGCAAAATGCGAGCTAACGCTGCACCCGGCGCGTTAGCCGTGTATACTGTGCGGAGAAAATACACATCCGCTGTTTTTGGCATATCAACCGTTATCAACGAACATCATCATGGCTCAAGGCACGCTTTATATTGTCTCTGCTCCCAGTGGCGCAGGTAAATCAAGTCTGATTCAGGCTTTGTTAAAGACGCAACCGCTGTACGACACGCAGGTTTCGGTTTCGCACACCACGCGCGACAGTCGCCCGGGTGAAAATCACGGCGAGCATTATTTCTTCGTCTCGAAAGACGAATTCCGCCGGATGATCGAGCAGGACGCGTTTCTTGAGCACGCCGAAGTGTTCGGCAACTATTACGGCACTTCGCGCGCCGCCATCGAACAAGTCTTGTCGACCGGCGTGGATGTGTTTCTGGATATCGACTGGCAGGGCGCGCAGCAAATCCGCGCCAAAATGCCGCAGGCGCGCAGCATCTTCATTCTGCCGCCGTCGAAGGAAGAACTGGGCCGCCGCCTGCGCGGGCGCGGGCAGGATTCCGAAGAGGTGATCGCCAAACGCATGGCTCAGGCCGTGGCGGAAATGACGCATTACGCGGAGTACGATTACCTGATCGTGAACGATGATTTCGATCTGGCGCTGTCCGATCTGAAGACCATCATTCGCGCCGAACGCCTGCGTTTGGGCCGCCAATTGCTGCGGCATGACGCTTTAATCAGCAAACTATTGGCAGACTGAAGGCAGTTTCAGTATCATGCCCAGTCTTTTCGTCACCTGTGGAGTAGCACAAATATGGCACGCGTAACTGTTCAAGACGCTGTAGAGAAAATTGGTAACCGTTTTGACCTGGTGTTGGTCGCTGCTCGTCGGGCGCGTCAGATCCAGACCGGCGGCAAAGATGCACTGGTTCCGGAAGAGAACGACAAGTACACCGTTATCGCCCTGCGCGAAATCGAAGAAGGCCTGATCACCAGCCAGATCCTCGACGTGCGTGAGCGCCAGGAACAGCAAGAGCAGGAAGCCGCAGAGATTCAAGCGGTTACCGCGATTGCTGAAGGTCGTCGTTAATTAGACTGCGAGTCCGCCTTGTACCTGTTTGAAAGCCTGAATCTGCTGATTCAACGTTACCTGCCCGAGGAGCAGATTAAGCGCCTCAAACAGGCATACCTCGTCGCGCGCGACGCGCACGAGGGCCAGACACGCTCCAGCGGTGAGCCCTACATTACTCACCCGGTCGCCGTGGCCTGCATCCTGGCGGAAATGCGTCTCGATCACGAGACGCTGATGGCGGCGTTGCTGCACGACGTCATCGAAGACACCCCAGCCACCTATCAAGATATGGAACAGCTGTTCGGCAAGAGCGTCGCCGAACTGGTTGAGGGCGTCTCCAAGCTCGACAAGCTGAAGTTCCAGGACAAGAAAGAAGCGCAGGCGGAAAACTTCCGCAAGATGATCATGGCGATGGTGCAGGATATCCGCGTCGTGCTGATCAAGCTGGCCGACCGTACGCACAACATGCGCACCCTCGGTTCGCTGCGCCCCGACAAACGCCGGCGCATCGCGCGTGAAACCCTGGAAATCTACAGCCCCCTCGCCCACCGTCTGGGTATTCATCACCTGAAAACCGAGCTGGAAGAGCTGGGCTTCGAGGCGCTGTACCCAAACCGTTATCGCGTGATCAAGGAAGTGGTGAAAGCCGCGCGCGGCAACCGCAAAGAGATGATTCAAAAAATCCTCTCCGAGATCGAAGGGCGGCTGACCGAGGCCGGCATCGCCTGCCGCGTCAGCGGAAGGGAAAAACACCTCTACTCCATCTACCTCAAGATGCACCTGAAAGAACAGCGTTTCCATTCCATCATGGATATCTACGCGTTCCGGGTGATCGTGAAAGAGGTCGATACCTGCTACCGCGTACTCGGCCAAGTGCACAGCCTGTATAAACCGCGCCCGGGGCGGGTGAAAGATTACATCGCCATTCCCAAGGCCAACGGCTATCAATCGCTCCATACCTCGCTGATCGGCCCGCACGGCGTACCGGTCGAAGTGCAGATCCGCACCGAAGACATGGACCAGATGGCTGAGATGGGGGTGGCCGCGCACTGGGCTTACAAGGAAAGAGAACAGGGCGAAACCGGCACCACGGCGCAGATCCGCGCCCAACGCTGGATGCAAAGCCTGCTGGAGCTGCAGCAAAGCGCTGGCAGTTCGTTTGAATTTATCGAGAGCGTCAAATCCGATCTGTTCCCGGATGAGATTTACGTTTTCACCCCGGAAGGTCGCATAGTCGAGCTGCCCGCCGGCGCCACGCCGGTCGACTTCGCCTATGCGGTGCATACCGATATCGGCCATGCCTGCGTCGGCGCGCGCGTCGATCGTCAGCCATACCCGCTGTCGCAGTCGCTGACCAGCGGCCAGACCGTCGAGATCATCACCGCACCGGGCGCGCGGCCCAACGCCGCCTGGCTGAACTTCGTGGTCAGCTCGAAAGCACGTGCCAAAATTCGCCAGATGTTGAAGAACCTCAAGCGCGACGACTCCGTCGGCCTCGGCCGCCGACTGCTCAACCATGCGTTGGGCGGTAGCCGCAAGCTGGCCGAAATCCCGCAGGAAAACATTCAGCACGAGCTGGACCGCATGAAGCTGGCGACGCTGGACGATCTGCTGGCGGAAATCGGCCTCGGCAACGCCATGAGCGTGGTGGTGGCGAAGAATCTGCAGGGCGATCAGTCCAGCCTGGGCACCACCTCCGGCGTGCGTAACCTGGCCATCAAGGGCGCCGACGGCGTGTTGATCACCTTCGCCAAGTGCTGCCGTCCGATTCCGGGCGACCCGATTATCGCTCACGTCAGCCCGGGCAAAGGGCTGGTGATCCACCATGAATCTTGCCGCAATATTCGCGGCTATCAGAAAGAGCCTGAGAAGTTCATGGCGGTCGAGTGGGATAAAGAGACCGAGCAGGAGTTCATCGCCGAGATCAAGGTGGATATGTTTAACCACCAGGGCGCGCTGGCCAACCTGACGGCAGCGATCAACGCGGCCGAGTCCAATATTCAGAGCCTGAACACCGAAGAGAAAGACGGTCGGGTTTATAGCGCCTTTATCCGCTTGACCACCCGCGATCGCATCCATTTGGCAAACATTATGCGTAAAATCCGTATCATGCCGGATGTGATCAAAGTTAACCGCAACCGAAACTAGCGCTTATGAGTCCTGAACGCTATGCGCGGATTTGTGAAATGCTCGCGACCCGGCAGCCGGATTTGACGGTCTGCCTGGAGCAAGTGCACAAGCCGCATAACGTCTCCGCCATTATCCGCACCGCCGACGCCGTCGGCGTGCATCAGGTCCACGCCGTGTGGCCCACCACCCGCATGCGCACCCTGGTTTCCTCCGCCGCCGGCAGCAACAGCTGGGTCAGCGTTAAAACCCATCCCACCATCGGCGACGCGGTCGGTCACCTGAAAGCGCAGGGCATGCAAATTCTGGCCACCAACCTGTCTGCGCGCGCGGTCGATTTCCGCGAAGTGGACTACACTCGGCCAACCTGCGTGCTGCTCGGCCAGGAAAAAACCGGCATCACCGAAGAAGCGCTGGCGCTCGCCGACCAGGACATCGTCATTCCGATGATCGGCATGGTGCAATCGCTCAACGTCTCCGTGGCTTCGGCGCTGATCCTGTATGAAGCGCAGCGCCAGCGGCAGAATGCCGGCCTGTATCGCCGCGACAACAGCATGTTGGATGAAGAAGAGCAGCAGCGTCTGCTGTTCGAAGGCGGCTACCCGGTGCTGGCCAACGTGGCCAAGCGCAAAGGGCTGCCACGCCCGCAGATTGACGAGCAGGGCCAGGTGGTCGCCAGCGCCGAATGGTGGGCGGCCATGCAGGCGACGGTGCGCAAATGAAAGGCCGCCTGCTGGATGCTGTCCCACTCACCACGCTTTCCGGGGTTGGCGCCAGCCAGGCGGGCAAACTGGCCAAGCTTGGCCTCGAGACCATTCAGGATCTGCTGCTGCACCTGCCGCTGCGCTACGAAGACCGTACCCGCCTCTACCCGATCAACGATCTGCTGCCGGGCATCTACGCCACGGTAGAAGGGGAAGTGCTGCGCAGCGACATCAGCTTCGGCCGCCGTCGCATGCTGACCTGCCAGATCAGCGACGGTACCGGCATCCTCACCATGCGGTTCTTCAATTTCAACGCCGCAATGAAGAACAGCCTGGCCACCGGCCGCCGCGTGACCGCCTACGGCGAGATCAAACGCGGCAACCACGGCGCGGAGATCATTCATCCGGAATACCGTATTCAGGGCGAAGCCAGCGAGGTCGAGCTGCAGGAGTCGCTGACGCCGGTCTACCCCACCACCGAGGGGGTGCGGCAGGCCACGCTGCGCAAGCTGACCGACCAGGCGCTGGCGCTGCTGGATACCTGCGCCATCGCCGAACTGCTGCCGCCGGAGCTGAGCGGCGGCCTGATGAGCCTGCCGCAGGCGCTGCACACCCTGCATCGCCCGCCGCCGGACATTCAGCTGGCGGATCTGGAACTGGGCAAACACCCGGCGCAAAAACGCCTGATCCTCGAAGAGCTGCTGGCGCATAACCTCAGCATGCTGGCGGTGCGCGCCGGCGCGCAGAGTTATCAGGCGCAACCGCTGCTGCCGGACGATCGGCTGAAAAACCGTTTTCTCGCACAGTTGCCGTTCTCGCCGACCGGCGCGCAAACGCGCGTGGTGGCCGACATCGAAGCCGACATGCAAAAAGACTTCCCGATGATGCGGCTGGTACAGGGCGACGTCGGTTCCGGCAAAACGCTGGTGGCGGCGCTGGCGGCGCTGCGCGCCATCGCGCACGGCAAGCAGGTGGCGCTGATGGCGCCGACCGAGCTGCTGGCCGAACAGCATGCCAACAACTTCCGCCAGTGGTTCGAACCGCTGGGGCTGCAGGTCGGCTGGCTGGCGGGCAAACAGAAAGGCAAGGCGCGCATCGCGCAGCAGGAAGCCATCGCCAGCGGCCAGGTATCGATGGTGGTCGGTACCCATGCCATCTTCCAGGAGCAGGTGCAGTTCAACGGCCTGGCGCTGGTGATCATTGATGAGCAGCACCGCTTCGGGGTGCATCAGCGGCTGGCGCTGTGGGAGAAAGGCGAAGAGCAAGGCTTCCACGCCCATCAGCTGATCATGACCGCCACGCCGATCCCGCGCACGCTGGCGATGACCGCCTATGCCGATCTCGATACCTCGGTCATCGACGAGCTGCCGCCGGGCCGCACGCCGGTGACCACCGTCGCCATTCCCGATACCCGCCGCGCCGACATCATTCAACGGGTGAAAAGCGCCTGTCTGGAAGAAGGACGGCAGGCTTACTGGGTATGTACGCTGATCGAAGAGTCCGAGCTGCTGGAAGCGCAGGCGGCGGAAGCCACCTGGGAAGAATTGAAAGCCGCGCTGCCGGAGCTGAAGGTGGCGCTGGTGCACGGCCGCATGAAAGCGCAGGAAAAGCAGGCGGTGATGCAGGCGTTTAAACAGGGCAAGCTGCAGCTGTTGGTCGCCACCACGGTGATCGAGGTCGGCGTCGACGTGCCCAACGCCAGCCTGATGATCATCGAAAACCCGGAACGGCTGGGCCTGGCGCAGCTGCACCAGCTGCGCGGCCGCGTAGGGCGCGGCGCGGTGGCTTCACACTGCGTGCTGCTGTACAAAACGCCGCTGAGCAAAACCGCGCAAACGCGCCTGCAGGTGCTGCGCGACAGCAACGACGGCTTTGTCATCGCCCAGCGCGATCTGGAGATCCGCGGCCCGGGCGAGCTGCTGGGCACCCGCCAGACCGGCAGCGCCGAATTCAAGGTGGCGGACCTGTTGCGCGACCAGGCGATGATCCCCGAAGTGCAACGCGTCGCCCGCCATCTCCATCAGCACTACCCGGAACACGCCCAGGCGCTGATCGAACGCTGGCTGCCGGAGAAGGCGCGCTACTCCAACGCATAAAAAAGGGCGCCGCAGGCGCCCTTCTCATGATGACTCGCGATATTACCCCACCGCCGGGAACACCGGCAGCAGCAGATACAGCTTGATAACGATGGCGTTGGCGATATCGATAAAGAACGCTCCCACCATCGGCACCACCAGAAACGCCAGATGCGACGGGCCGAAGCGATCGGTGATCGCCTGCATGTTGGCGATCGCCGTCGGCGTGGCGCCCATGCCGAAACCACAGTGGCCGGCGGCCAGCACCGCCGCGTCGTAGTTCTTGCCCATCACCCGGTAGGTAACAAAGATCGCGTACAGCGCCATCACCAGCGTCTGCACCGCCAGGATCGCCAGCATCGGTAACGCCAGCGAAGCCAGCTCCCACAGGCGCAGGCTCATCAACGCCATCGCCAGGAACAGCGACAGGCTGACATTACCCAGCACCGATACCGCCCGTTCGAACACGGTATAGAAACCGGTGAAGGCCAGCGTGTTGCTGAGGATCACCCCGACGAACAGCACGCAAACGAAGTTAGGCAGCTCAAACACCGTACCGTTCAGCAAGCCGGCAATCAGCTGCCCCAGGCTCAGACAGATGGCGATCATGGCGATGGTTTCGATCATCACCAGCGAGGTGATCAGGCGGCCGCTTTCCGGCTTCTCGAAACCGCTCGGCTGCACGCTGTCTTCCGGCGTGCCTTCCGGCGTAGAGGAGTGTTTGACCAGATAGCGCGCCACCGGGCCGCCGATCAGGCCGCCCAGCACCAGGCCGAAGGTGGCACAGGCCATGGCGACTTCCGTCGCGTTTTCAAAGCCGTAGCGCTCGATGAACAGCTTGCTCCAGGCCGCCCCGGTGCCGTGGCCGCCCGACAGGGTGATCGACCCGGCGATCAGGCCCATCAACGGATCCAACCCCAGCATTTTCGCCATGCCGATGCCGATGGCGTTCTGCACCAACAGCAGCCCCAGCACCACGAACAGGAATACCATCAGCGCCTTGCCGCCGGCGCGCAACCGCGCCAGGTTGGCATTCAGCCCGATAGTGGCGAAAAAGGCCAGCATCAGCGGATCCTTCAGCGACATGTCAAAGCTGATTTCCCAGTTGGCGAACTTTTTCAGGGCTAACAACAGAAGGGCCACCAGCAAACCGCCGGCGACGGGGGCAGGAATGGTATATTTTCGCAGCAGAGGAATGCTTCTGACGCACTTGCCCCCGAGGAGCAAAACCAGCGTCGCGGCGACTAACGTGCCATAAGTATCAAGATGAAACATCCAGGTACTCCATGTAAGGGAAAAGATCCAAATAAAAATAATAAGTTATAGAAAACCACTGAGTTTTTAAACTTGATGAGTCCAGGATTAGAAGTAAAAAACGCTAAGATGACAAGAAAAAATGAATGAAAATGCGACATAAACAGGAAAGTTGACAATATAATATTTAGGCGCAACCGTTTGCTTTTGCGGGGCGGCGCATTAAAATGCCTGCTTTGCCGTATCTGGAAACGCCACACCATGAGCATGTCATCCTCCGAGCTTGATGCCACACGCCAAGCCGCCTCAGAATCCCGCGCCAGCGAACTGATTTATCGCCTCGAAGACCGCCCGCCGCTGCCGCAAACGCTGTTTGCCGCCGGCCAGCATCTGTTGGCGATGTTCGTTGCGGTGATCACTCCGGCGCTGCTGATCTGCCAGGCGCTGGGCCTGCCGGCGCAGGATACCCAGCACATCATCAGCATGTCGCTGTTCGCCTCCGGCCTGGCTTCCATTCTGCAAATCAAAACCTGGGGGCCGGTGGGTTCCGGGCTACTGTCGATTCAGGGCACCAGCTTCAACTTCGTTTCGCCGCTGATCATGGGCGGTCTGGCGCTGAAAAACGGCGGCGCCGACGTGCCGACCATGATGGCCGCGCTGTTCGGCACCCTGATGGTCGCTTCTTGCACCGAAATTTTGCTGTCGCGCGTGCTGCATCTGGCGCGCCGCATCATCACCCCGCTGGTTTCCGGCATCGTGGTGATGATCATTGGCCTGTCGCTGATTCAGGTCGGTTTGACCTCGATCGGCGGCGGTTATGCCGCGATGAACGATCACAGCTTCGGCTCACCGAAAAACCTGCTGCTGGCCGGCGCGGTGCTGACGGTCATCATCCTGCTGAACCGCCAGCGCAACCCTTACCTGCGCGTCGCTTCATTGGTGATCGCCATGGCGGTCGGCTATCTGTTGGCTTGGGCGATGGACATGCTGCCCGCCGACGCTCCGGCGGCACCCACGGCGGCGATCACTATTCCCACGCCGCTCTATTACGGCCTGGGCTTCGACTGGAACTTGCTGCTGCCGCTGATGCTGATCTTTATGGTCACCTCGCTGGAAACCATCGGCGACATCACCGCCACCTCTGATGTCTCCGAACAGCCGGTCAGCGGGCCGCTGTACATGAAGCGTCTAAAAGGGGGCGTACTGGCCAACGGCCTGAACTCGATGCTGTCGGCGGTGTTCAATACCTTCCCCAACTCCTGCTTCGGCCAGAACAACGGCGTGATCCAGCTGACCGGCGTCGCCAGCCGCTATGTCGGCTTTGTGGTGGCGCTGATGCTGATCGCGCTGGGGCTGTTCCCGGCGGTAGCCGGCTTCGTGCAGCACATCCCCGAGCCGGTACTGGGCGGTGCGACCATCGTGATGTTCGGCACCATCGCCGCCTCCGGCGTGCGCATCGTGTCACGCGAGCGCCTGAACCGCCGCGCCATCATGATCATGGCGCTGTCGCTGGCCGTCGGCATGGGCGTCTCCCAGCAGCCGCTGATCCTGCAGTTCGCGCCGGACTGGCTGAAAACCCTGCTCTCTTCCGGCATCGCCGCCGGCGGCATTACCGCCATCGTGCTGAACCTGGTGTTCCCGCAGGAACACGAGAAAAAGTAACCCGCCCATTGGCGTTCAAACGGCCGCTTGCGGCCGTTTTTTATTGTCTATCAGACCATTGCCCTTGAGATGCCCGGCCAATTGCGGCATAAACAGGGTATCTTTTTTGACCGATGCGGATGTAGACGATGAAATTTATCGGAAAGCTGTTGCTGACGTTGCTGCTGCTGATCGTGCTGGCGGTGGTGGTGCTGTACCTGGTCGGGCAAACTCGCTGGGCGGCAGGCCGCCTGAGTGCCTGGATCAGCGACAACAGCGAATACCGCCTGTCGATAGGAAAAATCACCCATTCGTGGAGCCAACCGGACCAGATCGGTCTGGAAGACGTGCAGCTGGCGCGCAGCGGCCAGCCGCAGGCGCTGGTTGCCAAACGCGTCGATCTCGGCCTCAGCCTGCGCCAAATCACCGAGCCGCGCTATTTTCACAGCGTCACGCTGCGCGACGGCACGCTGAACGTGCAGCCACAGGCGGCGGCGTTGCCTGTACAGGCCGACGTGCTGCAGTTGAGCAACATGGCGCTGCAGTCCAACGATAACGAGTGGCAGCTCAACGCGCAGCAGGTCACTGCCGGCATCACGCCGTGGCGCCCGCTGGCCGGCCATCTGCTGGGGGACAACAACCAGTTTCAGTTCAGCGCCGGTTCGATGACGCTGAACGGCATCCCCGCCTCGAAGGTGTTGGTGCAGGGGGAGCAAAAGCAGGGCCAACTGCTGTTGAACAACTTCGGCGCCGATCTGGCGCAGGGCGACCTGACCGGCGTGGCCAGCCGCGCCGCCGATGGCAGCTGGCGGGTGGATCGCCTGCGGCTGAGCGGCGTGCGCCTGCAGACCCCGTTGACGCTGGCAGAATTCATGCAGCGCTTTACCACTCTGCCGCCGGTCACCCTCAAGCGTTTCGATCTTATCGACGCGCGCCTGGAAGGCAAGGCATGGGCGGTTAACGATCTCGATTTGTCGCTGCAAAACGTCAGCGTCGAAAAAGGCGACTGGCGCAGCGAAGACGGCTCGCTCAACTTCAACGCCAGCGACGTGATCAACGGCGGTTTCCACCTGATCGATCCGATCGCCACCCTACGGCTCTCTTCCGCCGGCATCGCCATTCAGCAATTCACCACCCGCTGGGAAGGCGGGCTGCTGCGCACCTCCGGCAACTGGCTGCGCGCCGGCAAACGCCTGCAGCTGGATGAAGTGGCCATGGCGGCGCTAGAGTACACCCTGCCGATAGACTGGCGCGAGCTGTGGCTGAAACCGCTGCCGGGCTGGCTGGCGGAGGTGTACGTCACCAAGCTGACCACCAACCGCAATCTGATCATCGATATCAACCCGGCATTCCCATTCCAGATCACCGCGCTGGACGGTTACGGCAGCAACCTGCTGCTGGCGCGCGACCACCAGTTGGGCATTTGGTCCGGTTCGCTAAACCTGAACGGCAGCGAGGCCACCTTCAACAAAATCGACGTGCGGCGCCCTTCGCTGGCGCTGAACGCCGACGGCAACCAGATCACCGTCACCGAGCTCAGCGCCTTTATGCCCAATGGGTTGCTGGAGGCCAAAGCGACCGTCGATCAGCTGCCGGGCAAGCCGTTCCAGCTGATGCTGCACGGCCGTTCGGTACCGATCAATACCTTGCAGCAATGGGGATGGCAGCCGGTGCCGCTGACGGGCGACGGCAACCTTGAGCTGCAGTTGAAAGGGCTGCTGAACAGCGACGGGCCGTTCAAGGCCTCATTGAAAGGCAATCTGCAGGCCACCGCCGGCGACGGCCAAGCGGTGAACCAACAACTGCCGTAATGCACTGCGCGGCCCGCCCTCAGGGCAGGGCCGCCACCCTACTCTTCCAGCGCTTCAGAGCCACCCTGATCCAGCGGCACATCCGGCTCAGCCGGCAACACCATGTAGGTGCCTTCGAATACCGCGCCCTTATCCTCGTCGCCGAACAGATGCACTTCGGCGTGCACGCGCGCGCGGCGGCCGCGCGCCAGACGCGCCAAATCGCCGCTCAGCGAGCCCAGATCCGCCACCGCACGCGGCCTGCCGGTAATCGGTTTGCTGTAGCGAATGTGCGCGTCCGCCAGAATGATGGTGCCGCCGAGATGGCGCTCGCGCAGCAGCAGCCAAATCAGCCCCCAGGCGGTCAGCGTCGCCAGCGAGAACAGGCTGCCGGCGAACAGCGTGTGGTGCGGATTCTGGTTGCCGATCTCCGGCATGGTGGTGACGAAGCGCTGGCCGGTGTATTGGCTGATGCGCACGCCCATCTTTTCGCTCAGCGGAATGTGTTCATACCAGGCCTGCTGCAATTGGCCGCACCAATCAGGGCGATGCAGGATATCGTCCAGCGTCGCCACCGGTTTGATCATTAAAAAGTGACGGATCGGGGTGGTCTGCGGCGCGGTGATCTCGCCCTGATTGACGAAGCCCAGCTTGGCGAAGAAATCCACCGCGTCTTCACGGGCGCTGCACACCACCCGCTTCACGCCTTCCTGCCGTGCGACGGACTCCAGCGTTATCGCCACCAGCGTTCCCAACCCTTTATCCTGCAACGTCGGGTCTACCGCTAGAAAACGGATCGCCGCCTCGTTGTCGGCATTGATATACAGCCGCCCGATGGCGACAATTTTACCGGCCTCGTCCACCACCATTTGGTGATGGGCCATGGCGTCATAGGCATCCTTTTCCGAACCCACCGGCTGGTGCAGCGGCTTGCGCAGCATTTCCCAGCGAAACTGGTAATACTCCTTCAGTTCTTGCTCTGTTACGGGTACTCGTAGGTGATACATAGACGCCTGTTCTCCGAATGCTTAGACCTGTAGCCAGAATGTCACCGGACCATCGTTGACTAGCGCCACCTGCATGTCGGCGGCGAACTCGCCGGTCTGGGTCTCTACGCCGCGTTCACGGCATTGGCCTACAAAATATTGATACAACCGATCGGCTTCCTGCGGCGCGGCGCCGCGCGAAAAGCTGGGCCGCATGCCCTTCTGGGTGTCCGCCGCCAGGGTGAACTGCGAAACGACCAGCACGCTGCCCCCGGCCTGCTGGACGTTGAGATTCATCTTGTCGTTTTCGTCGCCGAAAATGCGGTATCCCAACACGCGTTCGCACAGGCGCTGCGCTTTTTGCTCGTTATCGCCCTGCTCCACGCCCAATAACACTAACAAACCGGGGCCAATCTTGCCTACTGTCTCGCCACCCACCGTGACGCTGGCGTTTAACACCCGTTGAATCAACGCAATCATTCCTGCTGCCCTTCTGGTTTTTGTTCCTGTTGCTCCGCCTTCTGCCGACGGTAGTCGCGGTATTCGCCGATGGTCACGGTGATTTCCGCACCGAGTAACACGATACACCAGCTCCAATAGACCCACAGGAATAAAATCGGGATCACCGCCAGCACGCCGTAAATCAGCTGATAGGAGGGGAACATGGTGACGTACAGCGCGAATCCCTTCTTGCCCAGTTCGAACAGCAATCCGGCCACCACCGCGCCAATCAGTGCATCTTTGGGCGGCACGCGCACCGTCGGCACGATGCAATACAGCAGCCAGAAGGAGATGCACGACAAAATCAGCGGGAAGATGCGCAGCACCTGATCCACCAGGCCATTGACGCCGGTCTGCGCCAACCAGTTGAGCGACAGCAGGTAAGAACTGATGGCCATGCTGGCGCCCACCAGCAGCGGCCCCAGCGTCAGCACCATCCAGTACACGGCAAAGGAGAAGACGATCGGCCGCTTGTTCTTGCTGCGCCAGATAGTGTTCAGCACGCTGTCCACCGAGGAAATCAACAGCAGCGCGGTAACGATCAGCCCGCAGGTGCCGACGGCGGTCATCTTGTTGGAATTGGCGACGAACTGTTCCAGGTAGTTCTGGATCACATTGCCGGCGGCCGGCACGAAATTGGAAAAGATAAAGCTCTTCAGCTGTTCGCTGATGTCGGAAAACATCGGGAAAGCGGCGAACAGGGCGAACACCACGGTGACCAGCGGCACCAGCGACAGCAGGGAAACGTAGGCGAGATGGCCCGCCAACATCGTCAGGCCATCGTGGTCGATGCGTTGGTACAGCAGCCGTCCGAAGGTGACGCTTGGCTTAATCGCAGAGGGCAGCTTCTTGCGGCGGAAAAACGACATGGTCACTCCTTGATGTCCGTTGATACGCCTTAAGCTTAACGCGCTCTGCACTCATTGAGCAAAATAGGCCGGCACCACGTCGCGATCGGTGACGTGCACCGTCTTGATTCCCAGCGCCTGCGCGGCGAGGACGTTCGCCGGATGATCGTCAAAGAACACCGCGTCGGCGGCAGCGGTGTTTTCCGCGGCCAGCACATGCTGGTAGATGTTGGCTTCCGGTTTGCGCATGCCGAGATCTTGCGACAAATAGAGATGATCGGCGGCGGCGGCCACTTCAGGGTAGTGCTGCGGCCAGTAGTTGCAGTGCAGACGGTTGGTGTTCGACAGCACCACCACCCGGTGGCCTTCGTTGCGCAGGCGCTGCATGATGTCGATCACCTCCGGGCGCAGCGCGACGAATACCGCCTGCCAACCGGTGGCGAACTGCTCAAAGCTGAGCGCGATGCCCATTTCATCGCACAGTTTGCCGGCGAAGTCTTCATCGCTGATTTCACCGCGCTCATGCTGCTGGAACACCTCACCCATGGTGAAACGATCGGACAGCACCGCCAACGGCGTGCCGCTCAAATTGCTCCACACACCCAGCACACGCTTGAAATCGATATCGACGATCACATTACCTAAATCAAAGATATACAGCATAGTCCTCTCCTATGGGCCGGTGAGATTTCACTGTAGCGGGAAAAGGAACAGCTGAACAGGGAGCGAACGGAAAAGCGCATAGCGCGCCGCACAAACGGGGAACAACAGAGGAAAAAACTCAGGGCGCGAGAACCGCGCCCTAAGCAGGGGACACTCAATCAGCGATTAAGCATCTTTTGGACCGCGGCTGGCACGCTTACGATCGTTTTCCGTCAGGTGACGCTTACGGATACGGATCGAGGTCGGCGTCACTTCTACCAGTTCGTCGTCATCGATGAACTCCAGAGCTTGCTCCAGGGTCATTTTGATGGCCGGAACCAGGGTAGTCGCTTCGTCGGTACCGGAAGCACGCATGTTGGTCAGCTTCTTACCGGTCAGGCAGTTTACGGTCAGGTCGTTGGAACGTGAGTGAATACCGATGATCTGGCCTTCATACACTTCCGCACCGTGGCCCAGGAACAGCTTGCCGCGATCCTGCAGGCCGAACAGCGCGAACGCGACCGCTTTGCCCTGGCCGTTAGAGATCAGCACGCCGTTCTGACGCTGGCCCACTTCGCCCGGACGCACGTCGTCGTAGTGGCTGAAGGTGGAGTACAGCAGACCGGTACCCGAAGTCATGGTCATGAATTCGTTACGGAAGCCGATCAGACCGCGGCTTGGGATCACGTAGTCGAGACGCACGCGGCCCTTACCGTCCGGATCCATGTTTTTCAGGTCAGCTTTACGCTCGCCCATCGCCTGCATCACGGAACCCTGATGCTGCTCTTCGATATCCAGCGTTACGTTCTCGAATGGCTCCTGCTTGCGGCCATCGATTTCGCGGAAGATAACTTTCGGACGGGAAACCGCCAGCTCGAAACCTTCACGGCGCATGTTTTCGATCAGCACCGACAGGTGCAGCTCGCCACGGCCGGAGACGCGGAAGGCGTCCGCATCGTCGGTTTCTTCAACGCGCAGCGCCACGTTGTGCACCAGCTCTTTGTTCAGACGGTCAAGGATCTGACGCGACGTCACGTACTTACCTTCTTTACCGCAGAACGGCGAGGTGTTGACGTTGAAGAACATGGTGACGGTCGGTTCGTCGACGGACAGCGCCGGCAGCGCTTCTACGGCATTGGTGTCGCAGATGGTGTCGGAGATGTTCAGCTCGCCCAGGCCGGTGATGGCGATGATGTCGCCCGCTTCCGCCAGGGTGCTGTCGATACGCTCCAGACCCAGGTGACCCAGCACTTTACCCACTTTACCGTTGCGAGTTTTACCTTCGCTGTCGATGATGGTGACCTGCTGGTTCGGCTTCACTTTACCGCGCTTGATGCGGCCGATGCCGATAACGCCCAGGTAGTTGTTGTAGTCCAACTGGGAGATCTGCATCTGGAATGGCGCTTCCAGCTCAACCTGCGGCGCAGACACGTGGTCGACGATCGCCTGATACAGCGGGGTCATGTCTTCCGCCATGTCGGTGTGATCGACGCCGGCGATGCCGTTCAGCGCAGAAGCGTAGATGATCGGGAAGTCGAGCTGCTCGTCGGTCGCGTCGAGGTTCACGAACAGGTCGAACACCTGATCCACAACCCAGTCAGGGCGCGCGCCAGGGCGGTCAACCTTGTTGATGACCACGATCGGCTTCAGACCGTTGGCGAAGGCCTTCTTGGTCACGAAGCGGGTTTGCGGCATAGGGCCATCCATTGCATCCACAACCAGCAGCACCGAGTCAACCATCGACATCACGCGCTCTACCTCACCGCCGAAGTCGGCGTGTCCTGGGGTATCCACGATGTTGATACGGTAACCATTCCAATTAATGGCGGTGTTTTTTGCGAGGATGGTAATCCCACGCTCTTTCTCCAAATCGTTGGAGTCCATTACGCGTTCGGTGGCTTCCGCACGCTCTCCGAAAGTACCGGATTGTTGCAGCAGCTTGTCAACCAGGGTGGTTTTACCATGGTCAACGTGGGCAATAATGGCGATGTTACGCAAATTTTCGATCACAGCTTTGCCTCGGGCATTAGAAATAGCGCGCTATTGTACACGTATTAAGCGAGGGACTAAACAAGATCACAACCATCTCTTATAAACAACCGCGTACCGGTCAGTTTGTGATCCCTTTCACGGTGCAAAAAGCCGCAATCGTTGCACTTTTGCACCATTTCGGTGCCCACGCTCACCCCAATTGCACCATGACGGTGCAATTTATCGCTGATGGTGCATACTGTGGCTGGGTAAAACCCGCGCAGAAAGGCGATGAAAGCCTTTTTAAAAAGTTGGCACGCTTTTCGCTTTAGTCTTTTCAAGGCGAAAAAAAGCCAGTTCCACAGATTCGTTCCACGACGACGACAATGATAAACCGGGAGAGTTAAGTATGTCCGCTGAACACGTTTTGACGATGCTGAATGAGCATGAAGTGAAATTCGTAGACCTGCGTTTCACTGACACCAAGGGTAAGGAACAGCACGTGACTATCCCGGCTCATCAGGTAAACGCCGACTTCTTCGAAGAAGGCAAAATGTTTGACGGCTCCTCTATCGGTGGTTGGAAGGGCATCAACGAATCTGACATGGTACTGATGCCGGATGCCAGCACGGCGGTTCTGGATCCGTTCTTCGAAGAACCAACGCTGATCATTCGCTGCGACATTCTCGAGCCGGGCACCATGCAAGGCTACGATCGCGACCCGCGTTCCATCTCCAAACGCGCCGAAGATTTCCTGCGCTCCTCCGGCATCGCGGACACCGTCCTGTTCGGGCCAGAGCCTGAATTCTTCCTGTTCGACGACATTCGCTTCGGCAGCAGCATCCGCGGTTCCCACGTGGCCATCGACGACATCGAAGGCGCCTGGAACTCCGGCACAAAATACGACGGCGGCAACAAAGGCCACCGTCCGGCGGTGAAAGGCGGTTACTTCCCGGTTCCACCGGTCGACTCTTCGCAGGATCTGCGTTCCACCATGTGTTTGACCATGGAAGAGATGGGCCTGGTGGTTGAAGCGCACCACCACGAAGTGGCGACAGCCGGTCAGAACGAAGTGGCAACCCGCTTCAACACCATGACCAAGAAAGCCGACGAAATTCAGATCTACAAATACGTGGTGCATAACGTGGCGCACGCCTTCGGTAAAACCGCGACCTTCATGCCGAAGCCTATGTTCGGTGACAACGGTTCCGGCATGCACTGCCACATGTCGCTGTCCAAGAACGGCACCAACCTGTTCGCCGGCGACAAATACGGCGGCCTGTCTGAAACCGCGCTGTTCTACATCGGCGGCATCATCAAGCACGCCAAGGCGATCAATGCCCTGGCCAACCCGACCACCAACTCGTACAAACGTCTGGTGCCGGGCTACGAAGCGCCGGTGATGCTGGCTTACTCCGCCCGTAACCGCTCCGCATCCATCCGTATTCCGGTGGTCGCCAGCCCGAAAGCGCGCCGCATCGAAGCCCGCTTCCCGGATCCGGCGGCTAACCCATACCTGTGCTTCGCCGCGCTGCTGATGGCCGGCCTGGACGGCATCATCAACAAGATCCACCCTGGCGACGCCATGGACAAAAACCTGTACGACCTGCCGCCGGAAGAAGAAGCCGAGATCCCAAAAGTGGCCGGCTCGCTGGACGAGGCGATGGCCGCACTGAACGAAGACCGCGAGTTCCTGACCCGCGGCGGCGTGTTCACCGACGATGCGATCGATGCCTACATCGAACTGCGCAAAGAAGAGATGGACCGCGTTCGTATGACGCCACACCCGGTTGAGTTCGAACTGTACTACAGCGTCTAAGCCCTACCCGCGCCGTCTGCGCAGGCGGACGGCGCCCATATTTTTGTTATCGCTTTTTTGTTGCCGTGGAAACTTTCAGCCCATCTTCGGATGGGTTTTTTTCTCCACCGTATTTTCTGCAAAACTATTCCATACCGCGCCGATCCCGGATGGAGTAGGATAGATGCACTAAAAAGGTGCAGGAGTCTGCTGTATGGCAACTGGCAAGCTGCCCGATGCTGGGCAGATCCTCAATTCACTCATCAACAGCATCCTGCTGTTGGATGACTCTCTGGCGGTTCACTACGCCAACCCGGCGGCACAGCAGCTGCTGGCGCAAAGCTCCCGCAAGCTGTTCGGCACGCCGCTGCCCGATTTGCTCGGTTATTTTTCGCTGAACGTCTCTCTGATGCGTGAAAGCCTGCGCGCCGGGCAGGGCTTCACGGACAACGAAGTGACCCTGGTGGTCGACGGCCGCGCGCATATCCTTTCCCTGACCGCTCAGGCGCTGCCGGAAGGCTATATCCTGGTCGAGCTGGCGCCGATGGACAATCAGCGCCGCCTGAGCCAGGAACAGCTGCAACATGCCCAACAGGTGGCAGCCCGCGATCTGGTGCGCGGTTTGGCGCACGAAATTAAAAACCCGCTGGGCGGCCTGCGCGGCGCAGCGCAGCTGCTGGCCAAAGCGCTGCCCGATCCGGCGCTGACCGAATACACCAAGGTGATCATTGAGCAGGCCGATCGGCTGCGTAATCTGGTGGATCGTCTGCTCGGGCCGCAGCGGCCCGGCCAGCATATTACCCAGAGCATTCATCAGGTCGCGGAGCGCGTCTGCCAACTGGTGTCCCTGGAAATGCCGGATAACGTCACGCTGGTGCGCGACTACGATCCGAGTCTGCCGGAAATGGCTCATGACCCGGATCAGATAGAACAGGTGCTGCTGAACATCACCCGCAATGCGCTGCAGGCGCTGGGCGAGGCGGGCGGCACCATCACGCTGCGCACCCGCACCGCGTTTCAGATTACGTTGCACGGTACCCGCTACCGCCTGGCGGCACGTATCGACGTCGAAGACGACGGCCCCGGCGTGCCGGCGCAGCTGCAGGACACGCTGTTCTACCCGATGGTCAGCGGCCGTGAAGGCGGTACCGGCCTGGGATTATCCATCGCCCGCAATCTGATCGATCAGCATTGCGGAAAAATTGAATTCAACAGTTGGCCAGGTCATACCGAATTCTCGGTCTACCTGCCCATTCGTCAGTGAGGTTTGCTATGCAACGAGGGATAGTCTGGATCGTCGATGACGATAGCTCCATCCGCTGGGTGCTTGAGCGCGCGCTCACCGGCGCGGGCCTGAGCTGCGCCACCTTCGAAGGCGGCAATGACGTGCTGGAAGCCTTGGCCACGCAAACCCCCGACGTGCTGCTATCCGATATCCGCATGCCGGGTATAGACGGTCTGGCGCTGCTCAAACAGATCAAACAGCGCCATCCAATGCTGCCGGTGATCATCATGACCGCGCATTCGGATTTGGACGCCGCCGTCAGCGCCTATCAGCAAGGGGCTTTCGACTACCTGCCGAAGCCGTTCGACATCGACGAAGCAGTGGCGCTGGTCGAGCGCGCCATCAGCCATTATCAGGAGCAGCAGCAGCCGGTGCGCAGCCAGCCGGCCAGCGATCCGGCGGCGGACATCATCGGCGAAGCGCCGGCGATGCAGGACGTATTTCGCATCATCGGCCGGCTCTCGCGTTCGTCGATCAGCGTGCTGATCAACGGCGAATCCGGCACCGGCAAAGAGCTGGTGGCGCATGCGCTGCACCGCCACAGCCCGCGCGCCAAGTCGCCGTTCATCGCCCTGAACATGGCAGCCATCCCCAAAGACCTGATCGAGTCGGAGCTGTTTGGCCACGAGAAAGGCGCCTTCACCGGTGCGAACCAAATCCGTCAGGGACGCTTTGAACAGGCCGACGGCGGCACGCTGTTCCTCGACGAGATCGGCGATATGCCGCTCGACGTGCAAACGCGCCTGCTGCGGGTGCTGGCGGACGGCCAGTTCTACCGGGTCGGCGGCTATGCGCCGGTGAAGGTCGACGTGCGCATTATCGCCGCCACGCACCAAAACCTGGAGCTGCGGGTACAGGAAGGCAAGTTCCGCGAAGACCTGTTCCATCGCCTGAACGTGATCCGCGTACACCTGCCGCCGCTGCGCGAGCGCCGGGAAGACATCCCGCGGCTGGCGCGCCACTTCCTGCAGATCGCCGCCAAAGAGTTAGGCGTCGAGGCCAAGAACCTGCATCCGGAAACCGAAACCGCGCTGACCCGCCTGCCCTGGCCGGGCAACGTGCGCCAGCTGGAGAATACCTGCCGCTGGCTGACGGTGATGGCCGCCGGGCAAGAGGTGCTGATTCAGGATCTGCCGAGCGAACTGTTCGAAACCGCCGCGCCGGAGAGCCCCAGCCACAGCCTGCCGGACAGCTGGGCCACGCTGCTGGCTCAGTGGGCCGATCGCGCGCTGCGTTCCGGTCATCAAAACCTGCTGTCGGAAGCGCAGCCGGAGATGGAGCGTACGCTGCTCACCACCGCCCTACGCCACACCCAGGGGCACAAACAGGAAGCCGCACGCCTGCTGGGCTGGGGGCGTAATACTCTGACCCGCAAGCTCAAAGAGCTGGGCATGGAATAGGAGCGTGGGTGGATGATGAAAAACGCAGTCCGGCGCACAAAAAAACGCCAACCTCAGGCTTTACAGCCGGAGCGGGCGCAGTATGATCGTGTCGCACACTCTGGAGGTTGACGATGCTGGACTCATTCATCGTGTTCATTTCTCAGGGCGCGGAGCTGGGCTCTGCCGCCAGCCACACCCCGCAGGCGGCGGTCGCCGCGGTGTTGTGCGCCGCGCTGATTAACTTCTTCAGTTAAAAAAACAGCCGCATCAGCGGCTGTTTTTTCATCCTCAGATCACCCGAGAGAACTGCTGGCTGCGCGCCTGTTGCCGCAGATAGCGATCGAAGCACATGCAGATATTGCGGATCAGCAAGCGCCCGCGCGGCGTGACGCGAATGCCTTGCTCGTCGCGCTCCACCAGCCCATCGCGTTCAAACGGCGCCAGCAGCTGCAGGTCTTCGGCGAAGTAAGCGGTGAAATCGATGCCGTATTGCCGTTCAAGCGGCTGATACGCCAATCGGAAGTTACAGATCAGCGTTTTGATCAGATCGCGCCGCAGGCAATCGTCGTCCGTCAGCGCCAGCCCGCGCCACAGCGCGTTGCCCTGCGCCTGCACGCTGTCATAGTAACGCTTCAGCTCTTTCTGGTTCTGCGCATAGCTGTCGCCGAGCATGCTGATGGCCGACACGCCCAGCCCCAGCAGATCGCTGTCGCCCTGAGTGGTGTAGCCCTGGAAATTGCGGTGCAGCTTGCCTTCGCGCTGCGCGATCGCCAGCTCGTCGTCCGGGCGGGCAAAGTGATCCATGCCGATGAACTGATAGCCGGCGTCGGTCAGGAACGCGATGCTCTGCTGGAGGATATCCAGCTTCTGCTGCGCGCCCGGCAGATCGGCGTCTTTGATTTTGCGCTGGGCGGCGAACAAGTTCGGCATATGCGCGTAGTTGAACACGCTGAGGCGATCGGGATTCAGTTCAGCCACCCGCTGCAGCGTGAAAGCGAAGCTTTCCGGCGTCTGTTTCGGCAGGCCGTAGATCAGATCGATATTGGTCGAGCGGAAGCCCAGCGCTTTGGCCCGCTCAATCAGGGCGAAAATAAAGGCTTCGTCCTGCTCGCGATTGACCAGCTGCTGCACCTGCTTGTTGAAATCCTGCACCCCCATGCTCAGACGGTTAAAGCCTTCTGCACGTAAATGATCGAGCACATCCAGCTCTATCTCGCGCGGATCGACCTCGATCGACATCTCCGCATCGGGCAGGAAATCAAAGTGTTCGCGCAGCAACGCCACCAGCCGGCTGATTTGCGCTTTATCCAGGTAGGTCGGCGTACCGCCGCCCCAGTGCATCTGGCCGACTTTACGGCCGGCGAACAGCGGCGCACGGCTGGCGATCTCTTGCGCCAAAACGTTCAGGTATTCGTCGGCCTTGTGCGTCTGGCGCGTCACCAGCTTGTTGCAGCCGCAGAAGTAGCACAGCTTATGGCAGAAGGGGATATGCACGTACAGCGACAGCGGTCGCTCAGGATAGCGCGCAGCGGCGCGTTGAAACGCCGCTTCGTCGTAGCACTGGTTAAACTCCAGCGCCGTGGGGTATGAGGTATAACGCGGCCCTGAGTAGTTATATTTTTGGATCAGGGCCAAATCCCAGACAATCGTCTGCTCTGACATGCTCACTCCTTCCGATATCTTTTTCTACCGGGCCGGGAGAGAGGCGGTTGTCTGCGCTGTCTGGCCACGGAAGCACTGCGAAAACGCGCTTTGCGCTTAGACAGCCGCCATAGTTTACCGAATAACCACAGCAGATAACACATCAAGAGTAGGGCTATTGTCGAGATTAGCCACATGGCGCGTTAAAAGGCGTCTTTCGGATTGCCGCCTTTCAGCAGCTTCAGAATATCTTCCTGCTTCTCTTCTTCTTCGTCGTCGTCTTCACCCAGTTCGATACCCAACACGTCCATCAGCACATCGATGCGATCCAGCGTTTTGTCGACATAGGTCTGCTCTTCCGCGTTCAGCGTTTCGCCGTCGTCGATGCGATCCAGCAGCGCGTTCAGGCGCTCGTCATTTTCCAGCTTCGCCAACTCTTCTTCCGGCGACAGGCGTGGTTTCGCTTCGGCCTTCGGCTTCGGCTGCGGTTTGGCCTTCACTTTGGTTTCGTCGACCACCAGCGCAACCGGCACTTTACTGCCGATACGTGGATCTTTGGCTTCTGCCGCCGATTTGTTCTTCTGACTGCCGGACTCGACCTGGGTGCGCGAACCGGAAGCGAGGCCGCGGCGCTTTTTCAAGCGTTTGCGCTCACGCGCTTCCTGATCGAGCTCCATACGGCTTTTCTTTTTCGTTTTTGACTTCGCCGCGCTGCCGCGAGGTGCTTTTGATGGCTGGTTCATAGCGTGTGCTCTTAGGTATGTAGATTCAGTATAGAATTGCGGCGGAATCTAGCAGAAAGCGGACAAAGAAAAAAGGCGGCAGGTTAAACCTGCCGCCTATTTCGCACCTTCTTGCGAAGGGTATTCCTGTTACGCGCTCCTTGCGTACATGCAACATCCCGGTTTTTCCTTCTGCTATAACCGCATTCCCTGCCACTACGTCCTTCATCCTGAAAGGAAAATCGTCCATGGCGCAATCCATTCGCATCCGCTCTTCCCGAGCGCGCTTCCTGCGGGCATCCAAACTGCCGATACTTCACCATCCGATGTGCCTGCCGCCTGTTCCGGTGCGAAAGGGTCACTTCCTTTTGCGTTCATCCTGGCACTCATTGCACGCCCTGTGCATTCCCTGAGATTTGTCATCCTTCCCGGATGTTCCCTAATCCTGCGCAACCCTGCGTTAACTACTACTTTACGTTATTGTTGCGAAGGCTCAAGGCACCTGACGCCAATTTGAACGACATTTCCCTACAACGAAAAAACAACGCTTTGTTTTTAAAACAAAAACAAAAATATCACTTTCGAATAAAGCGACATTACCCGCGATTCGAATGGCAAATGTCTCACAACGCACGCGCGGCATAACTGCCGTTTTATCGCGTCCCGCCGCTTAAAAACGGAGAAACACGCCATTTTTACCGCTGATGCAGTTATAATCGCCAACCAGTTAGCCATCCTCACGGAGACGAAAAATTTTGACCAGCAAGAACTACAACTATCATGTGACCCATTTCGTCACCAGCGCACCCGATATTCGCCATCTGCCGGGGGATGCAGGAATTGAAGTCGCCTTTGCCGGCCGTTCCAACGCCGGTAAATCCAGCGCGCTGAATACGCTGACCAACCAAAAAAGCCTGGCGCGCACCAGTAAAACGCCGGGGCGCACCCAGCTGATCAACCTGTTCGAAGTGGAAGACGGCATCCGCCTGGTCGACCTGCCGGGCTATGGCTACGCCGAAGTGCCGGAAGAGATGAAGCGCAAATGGCAGCGCGCGCTGGGCGAATATCTGCAGATGCGCAACAGCCTGAAAGGCCTGGTGGTGCTGATGGATATTCGCCATCCGCTGAAAGATCTCGACCAGCAGATGATCCAGTGGGCGGTCGACGTCGGCACGCCGGTGCTGGTGCTGCTGACCAAGGCCGACAAGCTGGCCTCCGGCGCACGCAAGGCGCAGCTCAACATGGTGCGTGAAGCGGTGCTGCCGTTTATGGGGGATATCCAGGTCGAAGCCTTCTCATCGCTGAAAAAGATCGGCGTCGACAAACTGCGCCAGAAGCTGGACACCTGGTTTAACGAGATCCCGCCGGAAGTGCTGCCGGAAGACGAAGCCGGCGAATAAGCCCAGGCCTAACGCCAGAGCCGATGCCTCACCGCATCGGCTTTTTTATCCCCGTCGAACGGCCGCAGACGAAATTTTTTGTTATCTAATTACAGTTTTGAAATAAAGCCATCATAAAAACTTATCGCCAGGGCTGGCTTATCTCGCCGGATTACGCGAGTCGAAAGGATGGAAGCAGGAACGAAAAGCGGTGCGGAGCGATAGGAAAAACGTATGGTTTGCTGCTGTTTTTACAATAAAAAACGCCCCAGTCAATACTGACTGGGGCGGCTAAATATTCAGCCAAATCCGATTACGTGAAGTAAAAGGTCTGAAAGATAGAACATCTTACCTCTGTACCCTACGCCTGTAACTCTACATCATTTTTTCGCAGGGCAAAAGAATTTTTTGTAGTTTACTTACACAATTTGCGGCGCAAGAACGGCGAAGTTGGGGAAACTATCGCCGAATCTTGTAGCTTAATTACGAAAAGTGCTTAGGTTATCGCCAGTTAGCGCATCCGGCGATAACCCGACGATCAGTGCGCCTCATCCCAGTTCATGCCGACGCCCACGTCAACCTTCAGCGGCACCGCCAAGGTCATGCTGCCTTCCATCAATTGGCGGATACGTTGGCTGGCTTCTTCGAGCACCGACTCGTGCACCTCAAACACCAATTCATCGTGCACCTGCATGATTGCGCGCACCAACGGCTTCTCCTGCCCTTGCAGCCAGGCGTCGACCTCAATCATCGCACGCTTGATGATATCAGCTGCCGTGCCCTGCATCGGGGCGTTGATAGCGGCGCGCTCGGCCGCCTTGCGGCGCATGCCATTGCTGGAGCGGACGTCCGGCAGGTACAGACGGCGACCATCCAACGTGCTGACATAGCCCTGTTCTGAGGCCTGCTGGCGGGTACGCTCCATGTAGTCCAGCACGCCTGGGTAACGCTCGAAGTAGAGATCCATATAGCGCTGAGCTTCCCCACGCGGGATCCCCAGCTGACGAGCCAGGCCGAAGGCGCTCATGCCGTAAATCAGGCCGAAGTTAATCGCCTTGGCGCTGCGGCGCTGCTCGCCGGTCACTTTATCCAACGGCACGCCGAAAACTTCCGACGCCGTGGCGCGGTGAATGTCTTTCCCTTCGGCGAAGGCCTTCAGCAGCCCTTCATCCTGTGACAAATGCGCCATGATGCGCAGCTCGATTTGCGAGTAGTCGGCCGCGACGATGCGGTAGCCTTCCGGCGCGATAAAGGCCTGGCGAATGCGTCGCCCTTCATCGTTGCGCACCGGGATGTTCTGCAGGTTCGGATCGCTCGAGGAGAGACGGCCGGTAGCGGTCACCGCCTGATGGTACGAGGTATGCACCCGGCCGCTGACCGGATTGATCATCAGCGGCAGCTTATCGGTATAGGTGGTCTTCAGCTTCGCCAGGCCGCGGTATTCCAGGATCACCTTCGGCAGCGGGTAGTCGAGCGCCAGCTCGGCCAGCACCTCTTCGTTGGTGGACGGCGCCCCGCCCGGGGTTTTCTTCAGCACCGGCAGCTTTTGTTTTTCGTACAAGATAGCCTGCAGCTGCTTGGTCGACGCCAGGTTGAACGGCTCTTCCGCCAGCTCATGGGCCTGCACCTCCAGTTCCGCCAAACGCTTGGCCAGCTCCTGAGAGTGGGCCGACAAAATGGCCGGATCGATCAGCACCCCGGTGCGTTCGATATGCGACAGCACCGGCAGCAGCGGCATTTCAATCTCATTGAATACCGTCAGCAGCTCCGCGCTCTGTTTCAGCTGCGGCCACATCGCCAGGTGCAGCTGCAGCGTGACATCCGCGTCTTCGGCGGCGTAAGGCGCCGCCTGCTCCAGCGCGATCTGGTTGAACGTCAGCTGGTTTTTACCCTTGCCGGCGATCTCTTCGAAGGTGATGGTTTTGTGGCCCAGATAACGATCGGCCAGGCTGTCCATATCATGACGGCCACCGACGCTGTCCAGCACATAGGACTCCAACATGGTGTCATAGGCGATACCGCGCATCTCGATGCCGTAGCGCGCCAGCAGGCTCATGTCGAACTTCAGGTTTTGCCCGACCTTGAGCGCCTTCTCGTCCTCCAGCAGCGGCTTGAGCGCTTCCAGCACGTAGGTGCGATCCAGCTGTGGCGGTGCATCCAGATAATCGTGTGCCACCGGCAAATAAGCCGCTTCACCCGGCGCGATCGCGAAGGACAGGCCGATCAGGTTGGCGGTCAGCGTATCCAGGCCATCGGTTTCGGTATCGAAGGCAAATACGTCGGCCTTTTTCAGCCGCGCCAGCCAGTCGGTAAAGGTCGTTTCGTCCAGGATGGTGACATAACCGTCCTGAGACAGCTTGGCCTCCGCCAGCGCTTTCGGCGTTTCCGCAGCGATGGCCGATTTGGCGGCGCCGGCAGCTTTCGCGCCCGCGCCTTTCTTGTTTTCCAGCCAGACGCCGGCCTCCACGTCCGCCAGCCAGCGTTTGAACTCGTACTGTTTGAACAGCTGTTGCAACGTGTCGACATCCGGCGCGGAGACCGTCAGGTCCGCACAGGTCAGATCCAACTCGACGTCGGTTTTGATCGTCGCCAGCTTATAGGAGAGATACGCGACCTCTTTGTTCTGTTCCAGCTTGGCCGCCATGGTTTTGGCGCCGCGGAAGCTCAGCGTGGCGATATTCTCCAGATTGCCGTACAGCGCATCCAGCCCGCCGATCCCCTGCAGCAACGCCTGGGCGGTTTTCTCGCCCACGCCCGGCACGCCGGGAATGTTGTCCGATGAATCGCCCATCAACGCCAGGAAGTCGATGATCAGCTCCGGCGGAATACCATATTTATCGCACACTTCCTGCGGGCCGAGGATCGTGTTGTTCATGGTATTGATCAGGGTGACGTTCGGCGTCACCAACTGCGCCATGTCTTTGTCGCCGGTGCTGATCAGCACCGCGTGGCCGGCCTTTTCGGCCTCCAGCGCCAGCGTACCGATGACGTCGTCCGCCTCAACGCCGGGCGTCACCAGCAGCGGCAGGCCCATCGCCTTGACCATGCTGTGCAGCGGCTCGATCTGCGCACGCAAATCGTCCGGCATCGGTGGCCGGTGTGACTTGTATTCAGCGAACAGATCGTCGCGGAAGGTCTTCCCTTTAGCATCAAACACCACGGCAACGTGGCTCGGTTGATACTGCAGCAGCAGGCTGCGCAGCATATTCAGCACGCCATACATCGCGCCGGTTGGCTCGCCCGCCGAGTTGGTCAGCGGCGGGAAGGCGTGATAAGCGCGGTAGAGGTAGGAGGAACCGTCAACCAGGATTAGTGGATTTTCTGCAATCTGGGCCATAGCGTTTCTTTATCGTGATCGGACATAGGGGTAAGCATGCCATAGCTGGCCGCCGGAGACGAACCTTAGCGTGCATTGCGGACGAAAATGATGTGATGGTGCGCGAGGATCCGCAAGATCTTACCTGTGGATAACTTTGTGCATAGAAAAGAGACCGAATTATAACGCTGTGATTATCGTTATAACGGCGAATAAAATTCCTATTTAAATCACCGCGTTAAAAGAACGAATTCCGGCGACGCTTTATTACTGGCTTTTATTGAATTTGTGGATATAACTTTCGCCGGATTTTAATCGCACTATTAATCAAATTCGGCGCCTCAATTACCCTAGCACAAGCTGGGAAAGTTGCACGAAAACTCAGCAAATGGTTATCCGATGAGACGAAAAACAGTGATTTTTAGCGGCGCTTTACCCCGACGATCTCTGTTAAAATAGGCTTTTGTTCATGCGCTTTGGCATGCAACGATGTTCCCAACAACCGTCAGCCCATAACCATGCCAAGATTGTTAACGCCTGTTATCTTTATCATTTCCGTCATACTCACCATTCTGGTGACGGTGTTGTGTTCCATCCCCATCACGTTGGCCGGCATCGTGAAACTCCTGGTGCCCATTCCCGCCGTCTGGCGATATATCTCGGCTTTCGCCGATTTCATGATGTGGTGTTGGTGTCAGGGGCTGGCGCTGTTATTGCGTATTAACGGGCAATTGCGTTGGGATATTGAAGGGCTGGAAGGGCTGGATCGTAAAAACTGGTATCTGCTGATCAGCAATCACGAAAGTTGGTCAGACATTGTCGTGTTGTGCGTGCTGTTCAGAAATCATATTCCAATGAATAAGTATTTCCTCAAGCAACAGCTCGCCTGGGTACCTTTCGTCGGCCTGGCCTGCTGGGCGCTGGATATGCCATTCATGAAACGTTACTCCCGTGCCTATTTGCTCAAGCACCCGGAGAAACGCGGCAAGGATATCGAAACGACGCGCCGTTCCTGCGAAAAATTCCGCCAGCGCCCAACCACCATCGTCAATTTCGTCGAAGGTTCGCGCTTCACCGAAGCCAAGAAAATTAAAAGCAATTCACCCTACCGCAATTTGCTGGCGCCCAAAGCCGCCGGCATCGCGTTTACCCTTAGCGCGCTGGGCAATCAGTTCGACAAAGTGTTGAACGTTACCCTGCTCTATCCGGAAAATAACCAACGGCCTTTTCTGGACATGCTGTGCGGTCGTCTGACGCGTATAGTGGTAAGAATTGAGACGTTGCCGATCGATGAAACCCTGCACGGGGACTACTTCAACGACAAGCTGTTCAAGCGGCGCTTCCAGCTATGGCTGAATACGCTGTGGCAGGAAAAAGACCGGTTGCTGGATAAATTGAAGCGGCAATATGGATAAAAAAAACGCCGGCAATGCCGGCGTTTTTCATGTTGAATCAGGCTTATTTCTGCTGGCTGAGGAATTTAACCACGTCGGCGAACTGCTTCACGTAAGCGTCCATCGAGCTGGTATCCAGGCCATCGTTTTTAACCATGTATTTGCCGTTCACAAATACCGCCGGCACGCCGCGCAGCTGCAGATCTTCCGCGGCTTTCTCCTGTTGAACCACCAGAGATTTCACCACGAAGCTGTTCCAAGCTGCGTCATAATCTGCGGCGGTCACGCCCGCTTTTACGAAGACGTTACGGATATCGTCCGGCGTTTGCACGGTCTGGGTTTTTTGCACCGCTTCAAACATCAGCGGGCTTACTTTATCTTCCACGCCCAGCGCCATCGCCACCGCCCACGCCTGAGTCAGCTGTTTGCCCAGTGGCCCCAGGAACTCCACGTGGTACTTGGTCATTTTGGTGCCGGCAGGCAGCGCCTTTTTCACGTTTTCGGACACGTGATAGACCTGCTCGAATTGGTAGCAGTGCGGGCAGTAGAAGGAGAAGAACTCCAGTACCTGCGGCTCACCGGTCACCGGCTTGTCCAGGGTCACATACTGAGTGCCATCGCTAAACTGTGCCGCCGAGGCACTGAATGCCATCACCATGCCAACGAGCGCCAACCATATTTTTTTCATAAGACTAAACTCTCCATTGTGTTAAAGCTTCAATACATTGGCGTCAGCTGCAGAGGAGGCTCCTGCAACAGCTTAACCTGTTCGGTGAAGGCCGCAGTCTGAGACAACCAGAAATCAGACTCCGCCATCCACGGAAAACTCTTAGGGAAGGCCGGATCCTGCCAACGGCGAGCGACCCAGGCCAGGTAATACACCATACGCATCGCCCGCAGTGGCTCAATTAACGCCAGCTCGCGCTGATCGAACTCGGCAAATTCGCCGTACGCTTCCAGCAAGACGTCCAGCTGCATCAATTGATCGCGCCGCTCGCCGTGCAGCAGCATCCACAAGTCTTGCACCGCCGGGCCGTTGCGCGCGTCATCAAGATCGACAAACAGCGGGCCGTCGCGCCACAGAATATTGCCCGGATGGCAATCGCCGTGCAAACGGCGCGGCTGCCAGTTCAGATGCCAGTGCGGCTTGATCGCCGCAATCAGGTTATCCGTCGCCTGCAGGAACGCTTCACGCTGCGCTGCCGGCAACAGCTCGCAATCGGCCAGCGCCTGACGCGGGGCAATAAGATACTCTTCAATCCCCATGGTCGGCCGCTCAGCAAACAAACGCTCACCGCCGACCTGATGGATACGCCCCAGAAAACGGCCTACCCATTCCAACTGATCCAGATTGTCTATCTCATATTGCCGGCCCCCCACGCTGGGGAACAGCGTAAAGAAAAAACCGCCGTGCATATGCAGCGTAGTGCCTTGCAGCGCCAGCGGCGCCACCGCCGGGATCTCCGCGCCGGCCAGATCCAGAGCGAACTGATGTTCCTCACCGATTTGTGCGGCACTCCAGCGCTCCGGACGGTAAAACTTCACCACGTAGCGTCGGCGATCTTCGTCCATAAACTGATAGACGCGGTTCTCATAGCTGTTCAGCGCCGTCAGGCCGGAATCAACGCGCAGGCCAATCCCTTCTAGCGCGTCCATAATCAAATCGGGCGACAGGGTGTCGAAATTAAAAGCAGAGTTATTCATAACGTTCGTTTGATCGCTGACAGCATGGTGCCGGGAATGAGAAATAGTAGCATTAATGGCGCATTTCACGCGCTATGCTTTCTCGCACCGCACGAGGATCAGTCCTTGATAACGCCGCGAGCGCGCAACAGCGCCGTTTTAAAATCTTCTTCGTAATCTTTCTTCAGACCCGGGATCTGATCCGTGCCGGCGCTACCGCGCATTTTCAGGTGGTAAATAAGAATATCATCGCTCAATTCGGACAACTCGCCCTGGAAGCCCGCTTCCTTCGCCAGCTTTTGCAAAAACTGCATCAAATTGAGATCGGGATCTTCCTGCCAGGCCGGGTGCAACAGCTCGATCAACTCGTTTACGCGATGCGTTTTCATCTCAATATCGTCCAATAGCATGAATAAACTCACAAAGTAACAGGCTTACCCACGCAGTGAAAGAACCGGCTTGTCAATAAAGGTAAATCCTGATGTCGCGCTGGCTTTAGCGCTACAATCAGCGCATCGACAAGGCGGGATAAACGAGATGCATAAAGAAATCAGCGGCGTCATTTTGGCCGGCGGACGGGCCACGCGCATGGGCGGTGAAGACAAAGGCCTAGTGTCGATTGGCGGGATCGCACTCTATCAACACGTATTGGCTCGGTTACGCCCGCAGGTGGCCTCCGTCGCCATCAGCGCCAATCGCAATCAGGCACGTTACCAGGCGAGCGGTTTGCCGGTGATTGGCGATCTGACGCCCGACTTCGCCGGACCGTTGGCCGGGATGCTCGCCGGGCTCACACAGGCTCACAGCGAATGGGTGGTCTTTGTCCCCTGTGATGTCCCCGACTTTCCCGCCGACTTAGTCGCACAACTCTGGCGGCAAAAAGGCGCGGCGCAGGCGGCCTTTGCCAGCGATGGTGAACGAGATCACCCTACGCTGGCGTTATTGCATAGCCAAATAGCACCGCAGCTGGCTGACTATCTGGCCCGAGGTGAACGCAAGCTGATGCTGTTCCTGCATCAAATTGGGGCACAACGCGTGGCGTTCTGCGGACAACAAGCGGCATTTCATAACCTGAATACGCCGGAAGACTGCCGGAATTGGCAGCAAGCACGAGAGCTAAAGTAATGAATCGTTCATTGCCCCCTTTGCTGGCCATCGGTGCCTATAGCGGAACGGGAAAAACCACCTTGCTCAAACAGCTGATCCCGCTGCTGAAACAGCGCCAGGTGCGGGTTGGGCTGATAAAGCATACGCACCACGATATGGATGTGGATACACCGGGTAAAGACAGCTATGAGCTGCGCAAAGCGGGTGCCGACCAAACGTTGGTCGCCAGCGATCGCCGCTGGGCATTGATGACCGAAACGCCGGAGCAACAACCTTTGGATCTACGCTACCTGGCAGAGCGTTTTGATGCCGATAAGGTCGACTTGATTCTGGTGGAAGGGTTCAAACATGAGCCGGTCAGCAAGATCCTGCTTTATCGGGCCGAGATCGGTAGGCCGCTAGAAGACATGCTGGATCAGTTTGTCGTGGCGGTAGCCAGCGACCGACCGCTATCCATCACGGCTAAGCCGTTGGATCTCAATCAGCCGGAAAGCATCGCCGATTTTATTGTCGAGTGGTTGAAAGGCGCAGCGTAGCTGCGCTTTTTTACGTTTTACGCACAGCAAAAAGCCCTGAACGTCAGTTCAGGGCTTTCGGCTTTATTTGATGCCTGGCAGTGTCCTACTCTCGCATGGGGAGACCCCACACTACCATCGGCGCTACGGCGTTTCACTTCTGAG
>NZ_JBJNLL010000009.1:0-214116 GCF_052169095.1 Serratia sp. CY33802 | reverse complement strand
TCTGGCGCGTTATCGATCTGGTCGAAAGCACGTGCAGAACCGCCGTAGGTTTTAGCCAGAACGGTGGTGATCGCTGCAGTCAGGGTAGTTTTACCGTGGTCAACGTGGCCGATAGTACCAACGTTAACGTGCGGTTTTGTACGTTCAAATTTTTCTTTAGACACGGCTATATTCCTTACTATAGCGCTCTCCCCTTCTGGAGAGAGCACGGGACTTTGGTTTTAACCCTGCGGCTTATTTGCCACGGGCTTCGATTACGGCCTGAGCGACGTTGTTCGGTGCATCATCATACTTCAGGAATTCCATGGTGTATGATGCGCGACCTTTAGTCAGAGAACGCAGCTGAGTTGCGTAGCCGAACATTTCGGACAACGGTACTTCAGCGTGGATCTTAACGCCAGTCACTTCAGATTCCTGACCGCGCAGCATGCCGCGACGACGGCTCAAGTCACCGATAACGTCACCGGTGTTCTCTTCTGGAGTCTCAACTTCAACCTTCATGATAGGCTCAAGCAGAACTGGTTTCGCTTTCTTAAAGCCTTCTTTAAAGGCGATAGACGCGGCCAGTTTAAACGCCAGTTCAGAGGAGTCAACGTCGTGGTAAGAACCGAAGTGCAGACGAATACCCATGTCTACTACCGGGTAACCAGCCAACGGACCAGACTTCAGCTGCTCCTGGATGCCTTTATCAACGGCAGGGATGTATTCGCCAGGAATTACACCACCTTTGATGTCGTTGACGAACTCGTAACCTTTCGGGTTAGAGCCCGGCTCCAGTGGGTACATGTCGATCACAACGTGACCGTACTGACCGCGACCACCAGACTGCTTGGCGTGCTTACCTTCAACGTCGGTAATCTTCGCGCGAATCGCTTCGCGGTAAGCTACCTGAGGTTTGCCCACGTTAGCTTCAACGTTGAATTCACGCTTCATGCGGTCAACGATGATGTCGAGGTGCAGTTCACCCATACCGGCGATGATGGTCTGGTTAGACTCTTCGTCAGTCCATACGCGGAACGACGGGTCTTCTTTAGCCAGACGGCCCAGAGCCAGACCCATTTTTTCTTGGTCAGCTTTGGTTTTCGGTTCAACGGCGATAGAGATTACCGGCTCAGGGAATTCCATACGCTCCAGGATGATTGGAGAGTCTGGATCACACAGGGTGTCCCCGGTGGTCACGTCTTTCAGACCGATCGCAGCGGCGATGTCGCCTGCGCGAACTTCTTTGATCTCTTCACGCTTGTTGGCGTGCATCTGAACGATACGGCCAAAACGCTCGCGCGCAGACTTAACGGAGTTCAGCACGGTGTCGCCGGAGTTAACAACGCCGGAGTACACGCGGAAGAAGGTCAAGTTACCTACGAACGGGTCGGTAGCGATTTTGAACGCCAGCGCAGAGAACGGCTCGTCATCACTTGCGTGACGCTCAGCCGGAGTGTCTTTACCGTCGTCCAGGATACCGTTGATCGCAGGAACGTCAGTTGGTGCCGGCAGGTATTCGATTACCGCATCCAGCATCGCCTGCACGCCCTTGTTCTTGAACGCAGAACCACAGGTAACCAGGATGATTTCGTTGTTCAGTACGCGCTGACGCAGAGCTGCTTTGATTTCTTCCTCGGTCAGCTCTTCGCCGCCCAGGTATTTTTCCATCAGCTCTTCGGAAGCTTCCGCAGCGGACTCGATCAGGTTCTGGCGCCATTCTTCAGCCAGATCCATCATGTCAGCCGGGACGTCTTCGTATTCGAAGGTTACGCCTGCGTCTTCTTCGTTCCAGTTGATCGCCTTCATTTTCACCAGGTCGATAACGCCGGTGAATTTGTCTTCTGCGCCGATAGCCAGCTGCAGAGGAACAGGGTTAGCGCCCAGACGAGATTTGATCTGGCCAACAACTTTCAGGAAGTTAGCGCCCATACGGTCCATTTTGTTAACGAACGCGATACGTGGCACTTTGTATTTGTTAGCCTGACGCCATACGGTTTCAGACTGTGGCTGAACACCACCAACAGCACAGTAAACCATTACCGCGCCATCCAGCACACGCATGGAACGTTCTACTTCGATGGTGAAGTCAACGTGCCCTGGGGTGTCGATGATGTTTACGCGATGCGGTTCGAACTGCTTGGCCATACCAGACCAGAAAGCAGTAGTCGCTGCAGAAGTGATGGTAATACCACGCTCCTGCTCCTGTTCCATCCAGTCCATGGTGGCAGCGCCGTCATGAACTTCACCGATTTTGTGGTTTACACCGGTGTAGAACAGAATACGTTCGGTAGTGGTGGTTTTACCGGCGTCGATGTGAGCACTGATACCGATGTTACGGTAGCGTGCAATGGGTGTTGTACGAGCCATTTGATTCCTCTATTCCTAGGGCGTTCAAGTTCAGTTAACCCAAGCGGGCCGATTTGACGCGCCCGCTTGGTTAGCATGACTACAGCCAGGTGATTACCAGCGGTAGTGGGCGAACGCCTTGTTGGCTTCGGCCATACGGTGAACGTCTTCACGCTTCTTAACAGCAGAACCTTTGTTCTCTGCTGCGTCAGACAGCTCGTTCGCCAGGCGCAGAGCCATGGATTTATCACCGCGTTTACGTGCAGCATCAACGATCCAACGCATTGCCAGAGCATTACGACGAACCGGGCGGACTTCAACTGGTACCTGATAAGTAGAACCGCCAACGCGACGCGACTTAACTTCTACAGTCGGGCGAACGTTGTCGAGAGCGACTTCGAAAGCTTCCAGGTGATCTTTACCAGAACGCTGAGCCAGGGTCTCCAGCGCGGTATAGACGATTGCTTCTGCAGTAGATTTTTTACCGTCTACCATCAGGATATTTACAAATTTGGCCAGCAGCTCAGATCCGAACTTAGGATCTGGCAGGATTTTACGTTGGCCGATTACGCGACGACGTGGCATGGAAATACTCCGTTGTTAATTCAGGATTGTCCAAAACTCTACGAGTTTATTTTGACATTAAAGTTAAAACGTTTGGCCTTACTTAACGGAGAACCATTAAGCCTTTGGCTTCTTCACGCCGTACTTGGAACGAGCTTGCTTACGGTCTTTAACACCGGAGCAGTCAAGTGCACCACGGACGGTGTGGTAACGCACACCTGGCAGGTCTTTTACACGACCGCCACGGATCAGGATTACGGAGTGTTCCTGCAGGTTGTGGCCTTCGCCACCGATGTAGGAAGTCACTTCGAAACCGTTAGTCAAACGCACACGGCAAACTTTACGCAGTGCGGAGTTTGGTTTTTTCGGGGTAGTGGTATATACGCGGGTGCATACGCCACGTTTCTGCGGGCAGGCTTCCAGCGCTGGAACGTTGCTTTTAGCAGCCTTCACAGAGCGTGGTTTGCGAACCAGCTGGTTAATTGTTGCCATTAAAAAAGCTCCTGGTTTTTGCTTCGTACTAGCTTCGTAAACATGTGATAAATCCCCTCGTATGCACTATTGGCAGAGTACGAGGACGCAGAATTTTAGGGCTGACCAGTATGGGTGTCAAGAAATATACAACATCACTCTCATTACCAGGCCATTTGGCTGCGGTGTTGTTCGGTTAATTCAACGAAGTGATTATAGCCGATGACAGTGATTTTGTGCGAAAAATGACCAACCAATCCCCGGGCTTCCAGGTCATCCTGCAGCGCATAAAGGGATATGGGGGCGGCGAGCAGCAATTCAAGATGAGCGCTGCCGGCAAGGCCTGCAAGCACGCCGTCCTGTAGCAGCAACAGCGCGTCGCCCTCCGCCGCCAGGCGCAGCAGCGCAGGTAAGTCACATTGGTTTGGCGAATGGCTCAGGGTATACAGCATCAGAAGATCCTAAAACGTCATCACGGCGTCGTAACCGGCCAATTGGCGGCGCAATTCATCCGGCGCCAGCACCTCGGCATCCAGCACCCAATCGGTCACCTGACTCAGCCCACGCTCCTGCAGCGAAGCCTGGCATAGATAGCAGCGCTCCACGTCATACAACGGCAGCACGCCGAAGGTGGCGATGTAATTGCGCGCCAAGATTTTTTCCGGTTGCTGGCCCGGCAACAGCTGCAATACGCCATCGCCGACAAAAAACACCCCCAAATCCTCACTGAGCGCCGATGTGGCAAGCAGCGCATCCAGCCCTTCCCTGCCGCCGGCACCGCCGTGCGGCCCGTGGGTGAAAACAAAAGCGACTCGTTTCATCATATCCTCAGAACTGCACCAGACGGTCGCAACTCAGCGACGCTTCGGCCAGGGAACCCAGCCCGCTCAGGGTAAAGCCGGGCTGCAGGTTGGCGCTTGCCAGCCCCTGTTGCGCCGCCTCCTGCTCGTCGGTGACGCCACGGCGCAGCGCGGCAGCAACGCAGACGTTGAGCGCCACGCCGTGTTGCTGCGCCAGCTGCGTCCAGCCGCGCACCAGGTCGAATTCGTCGCTGGCCGGCGCGGTCAGTTGGTTGGCGTTCAACACCCCTTCACGGTAGAAAAAAACGCTGGAAAGCCGGTGCCCTTTCGCCAGCAAAGCCTGAGCGAACTGATAGGCGCTGCTGGCCTGCTGCGTGCCGTAAGCCGGGCCGGTGACCAACAGACAATAATCGAGCATCAACGGTCGCTTCCCAACAGATCGCCACTCTTGAACTGGCGGATGTACAGATACACGGTGTGTTTGGAGATATTCAGGCGATCCGCCACCTGATTGATCGCATCCTTGATATCGAAGATGCCTTTCTCATAGAGGTTGAGCACCACCTGGCGATTCTTGGCGTTATTGGACACCGAGCGGTCGGCGTTCACCTCTTCGATGGTGAACTCCAGCGTCTGCGCCACCAGATCGTCGACGGAAGAGGCGAAATTCACCGACGACGGCACGTCCTGCGTGGCCGGCGGCATAAAAGTCTGCATGATCTGCGAGAACGGCACGTCGAGGTTCATGTTGATGCACAGCAAGCCGATCACCCGCTGCTCGCGATTGCGAATGGCAATGGTCACCGATTTCATCAACACGCCGCTCTTGGCGCGGGTAAAGTAGGCTTTCGACACGCTGCTGTCGTCGCCGGCCATGTCGTGCAGCATGCGCAGCGCCAGGTCGGTGATCGGCGAGCCGATTTTGCGCCCGGTGTGTTCCCCGTTGGCGATGCGCACCGCCGAGCTGTTCAGGTCTTCCAGCGCGTGCAATACGATCTCACAGTGGCCGCCGATCAACATCGCCAGCCCGTCGACCACCGCTTCATAGGATTTCAGGATTTCATGATCCGTTTGAGTAAACGGACGTTCATTCAGCAAATCAAGTTCGCTGGCTTCGCTGGATAAAAGCGAATTCGACATCGAAGATACCACCCTCATAGATCGCCTGTGCCAGGGGGCGCAGCTAAAACCGCTCGGACCGGATCGCTGCCGTCGTCGGCATGCCGCCGCGCGGCTGGCTGAGAGCCGCATAAAACGGCACGATGACATCCGCGGGCGAGGCGGCCGGGAACAATTTTAGGTACACGCCCTAAGGGGCAGACGCATGACTGATAAGTCAGAATTATTAGTCTAGCAAAGCGGCCGGAGCAAAGTCCTTGCGTTTGCGCGTGGTATTGACGTTAAGCCCGATGCCCGGCAGGCGTCAAGCGTTCAATGGCGAGAGAGGCGGCGGCGGCCAAAATGAAAACCGCCGCGGAGGGCATCCGCGGCGGTGGCAAACAAAGCGACGAGATTATTTCGCTTTGGTATCGGCTTTCGCATCAGCCGGTTTTTCGGCTTTAGCGTCGGCTTTCGGCGCCGCTTTCACGTCCAGCAGCTCAACGTCGAAGACCAGCGTGGAGTTAGCTGGGATGCCCGGAACGCCGGTTTTGCCGTAGGCCAGCGCCGGTGGGATCACCAGCTTGATTTTTCCGCCTTTCTTGATGTGCTTCAGACCTTCGGTCCAGCCAGGGATCACGCCGTCCAGACGGAACGACAGCGGCTCGCCGCGGGTATAGGAGTTATCGAACTCGGTACCGTCGGTCAGGGTGCCTTTGTAGTTCACCACCACGGTGTCGCTGTCTTTCGGCGCTTCACCCGCGCCCGGTTTCTCTACCTGATACAGCAGGCCGGATTCGGTTTTCTTCACGCCTTTTTCTTTAGCGAAGCTGTCGCGATACTTGGCGCCTTTGGTTTCGTTGTCCTTGGCGTCCTGCTCCATCTTCGCCTGAGCGGAAGCCTTCACGCGCGCTTCGAAGCCCTGCAGGGTCTTCTCGATGTCGGCATCGTTCAGCTTGCTCTTGTTGGCGAACGCGTCCTGAACGCCGGCGATCAGCTGATCTTTGTCCAGCTTGATGCCCAGCTTCTCTTGCTCTTTCAGAGAGTTGTCCATGTAACGGCCGAGAGAGGCGCCCAGTGCGTAAGCCGCTTGCTCGTCGTCGTTTTTGAACTTGCCGGTGCTTGGCGCTGCTGCCGCGTCCGCTGGTTTAGCGGCTTCTGCCGGTTTGGCGGCATCGGCTGCCATGACCTGGGTCGCATTCAGAGCAAAAGCCATGGTGGTTGCCAGAAGCGTGACTTTAAACAAAGATTTCATCCATTTCTCCAGTGTCTGAAGCAATGCCCCAAACAATCATTAGGTAAGATAACCGGGCTACTATAGCTGCCTGAAACAAAACAAAACAGTCGCACAGGTAACCAATCGAGTCAAAGTGTGACTCCCACTTTGCCGAGAAGTTTCCCCCTGCGTGCTACTCGTATGATAAATCAGATTTTTCTTGCAGAATATTCGGCGAGGTTAGCAAAAAACGGCGTATCGGGCGCGCAACTTTTCAGCACTTTACACTGCCGATCGCAACGTTGCGCGCCGTCTGAAGAAATAGCGCGAGCAAACCCGGCGCCAGCTGTTACCATAGCGCCGAATCAGGATTTTATCGCGTCAGAGGTAGCCTCATGCACAACGCCGACATTCAACGCCTGCTACAGCGGCTTGAAGAACTGGAGAGCCGTCAGGCTTTCCAAGAGCTCACCATCGAAGAGCTCAACCAGACCGTTACCCAGCATCAAATGGAAATGCTGAAGATGCGCGAACACCTGCGCATGTTGACCGACAAGCTGCGCTCGACCCAAACCTCAATGATCGCCTCGCAATCGGAAGAAACCCCTCCGCCGCACTATTGAGGGTCCGTTGCGCGGTTATTTCAGGCGTGCCAACCCATCGACGGCACGCTCGAGATACCGGCGCGGGCACCCCAGGTTGATGCGGATAAAACCGCTCCCCTGCGGGCCGAAACCGCTGCCCATCGACGGAGCCAGCTTTGCCACCGCCACCAGCGCCTGCTGTAAGTCAGCATCGCTCAAACCCAGTGCACGGCAATCCAGCCAGGCGAGATAGGTCCCTTCTGCCTGGGTCATCGTGCACCAGGGCGCGGCGGCCGCCAGCGCCCGTTCAAACCAACGCCGATTCTCCGCCAGGTAGCTGAGCAGCTCATCAAGCCAGACAGCACCCCGTTGATAGGCCGCGGTCGCCGCCGTCATCGATAGCGCGTTGAACACATCCAGCCCGTGGGCATTCAGCCGATCGACAAACGCCTGCCGAAGCCGAGCGTTGGGGATCAGGAAATTCGAAATGCGCAGCGAGGAAAGGCCGAACGTTTTGCTGGCGGACGTCGCCGCAATCGCTCGCTCGCGATATTTCTTGTCCAGATGCAACACCGACGTAAACGTCTCGCCGGGCAGCAGCAGATCGGCCCAGATCTCATCGGAGATCACCGTAACGTCGTGGGTATGGCAAAGCGCCATGAGCCGCTCCAGTTCATCGCGGCGCCAGCAACGGCCTGTCGGATTGTGCGGATTGCACAGCAACAACAGCGGCGGTTTACGCTGTGCCAGACAGGCAGCCAACTGGTCGAAATCGATCCGATATCCCTGCGGAGTTTTCAACAGAGGATTCTCAAGCACCTCTCTGCCATTCATGGTGACTATCTTGGCGAACGAGCCATAATACGGCCCCTGCACCACCACACCGTCCCCCGGCTTGCTGAGCAGTTGGATCAGCATCGCCAATCCGGGCACCACCCCCTCAATCGACGTAAACCACTCACGCCGCAGCGGCAAGTCGTGCCGTTTGGCGAACCAGTCGATCGCCGCCTGATAGTAGGCGTCGTCACGTTCGCTGTAGCCAAAGACCCCGTGGTCCACCCGCTGATGCAGCGCCTGTTGCACCTCTGGCGGACATGGAAAATCGAAATCGGACACCCACATCGGCAACAGTTCGCTGCCATCCAGTTGCAGATAGCGGTCGATGAAGTCCCACTTCACGGAGCTGGTGTTGTGGCGATCGATGATGGCGTTGAAATGACTCGTCATGTCAGGCTTCCTTACGCTGCAAATCGTTCTGAGGTTGAAGTTTGGCGATACCGAAGCCGGTGAACCCATAAATCAGGGCGAACACCACCGCGGCATAACATTGGATCGCCCACGGCAGCAGATCGAGCGTGCTGACCCCCAGCGTGGTCGCCATGTAAATACCGGCGGCCGTCCACGGGATCAGCGGCTCGATAACGGTGCCCGCATCCTCGACGGTGCGCGACAGGTTTTTGTTGTCCAGCCCCATGCGCCGATAGGCCCCTTTGAACAGCTCCGCTGGGATCAGCAGCGCCAGCTTGCCGTCGCTGGTCGCGCCGGTCACCAGGATCGTGGTGGCAACGGTGGCGGCGATCAGTTGGCCGGTGGTGTGCACCACGTGCAGCAGCCGGCTGATGATCACCGTCAGGGCGCCGGTCAGCGTCAGGGCGCCGGCGAAGGAAAAGGCGCAGAACACCAGCAGGATCGTACTCATCATCGAGAACATGCCGCCGCGGTTCAGCAGGCGCGGCACATCGGCGACGATCCCTTCGACGTGATGGCCCTGGCTGGCGAACATCGACAGATTGAAGCCGTCCATCAACGCATTCAGCCCCTGTTGCAGGCTAAAACCCTGCAGCGCGACGCCGATGGCGATCGCCAGCGCGCAGGCGGCCAGCATGACAGGGATCACCGGCCGTTTGGTCACCGCGCCCCACAGCACCAGCACCGGTGGCAGGATCAACAGCAGGTTGAAATGGTACAGCCCCTCAAGCGCGCTGACGATTTCGGTCACTTTTTCCGGCGTTGCCACGCTGCCCACCGCGCCGGTGTGGCCGGCGATCAGGTACACCACGGCGGCCAGGATGAAGCTCGGCAACGTCGTGTACATCAGATGCTGGATATGGCTGTAGAGATCGGTATCCGCAACGATAGCCGCGAAATTCGTCGAATCGGACAACGGCGAAATTTTGTCGCCGAAGTAGGCGCCGGACACCACCGCCCCAGCCGCGGCGGCCAGTGGCACGTCTAAACCGGCGGCCACGCCCATCAGCGCCACGCCCACGGTGCCGGCTGCCCCCCACGAGGTGCCGGTGCACACCGAGATCACGCTGGTGATGAAGAACGCGGCAATCAGAATATATTGCGGACTGATCAGCTTCAGCCCCCAATACACCATGTAAGGGATTGTACCGCTGATCATCCAGGTGCCGATCAGGCCACCTACGCAGATCAGGATCATGATCACCGGCATGGCCTTCGCCAGCTTGGCCACGATGGCCTCGATGATGTCGTCCCAGCGGTAACCTTGCCACCAGGCCAGCGCGGCGGTGATGGCGGCGGAAACCAGCAGAAGCGGTTCAATGCGCAGGCCAAACTGGCCATAGCCGATGATGAGCAGCAACAGCATGGCCACAATCGGCAGCGTCGCCAACCCAAGGTTGAGCGTTTTCTTATTATCCATATACGGCTCCTGTTGAAGATGGGGTACTGCAACAGCGTAATGGCTTCGATAATCGGAGGATGTGAGCGCAGGCAACCGGCCATGTAATCGGTTTCATGCGCTCACGTTGTGTGACTTGTCTCTCATTCGCCGCGCTTGCTTTGCTCATGCGGCTCGCCATCGGTGACAGAGTCTCGCAGGATAAGCTCGGCCGAAAAGCGGTTGTTCTGCGGCGCGACGTCGCTGCCGCTGTGGATCTGCAGCGCGAGGCGCGCGGCGCGTCGGGCCATTTTCTCGATGGGGTAATGCACAGTGGTCAGCGAAGGGTGGAGATATTTCGCCAGGGCAATGTCGTCAAAGCCAACGATCGACAGCGCATCGGGCAACTGAATGTGCCGTTGATGGCAGGTGCGCATCATGCCGGCGGCCATCACGTCGTTGAACGTCACTGCGGCGGTGAAGCGTGGGTCGCTGGCCAGCACGCGCTCGGCCGCCAACTCGCCCCCTTTCTCGTTGAAGGGCACGCTGATGATCCAGGCTCCGGGCACCTCAATACCAGCGGCGGCCATGGCCTTGCGGTAACCCGCTAACCGCTGTGCGCGGTCGTCGATCGGCAAATCCGCCGTCACGCAGGCGATTCTCCGATGCCCCTGGCGAATGAGTAGCTCGGTCGCCGCCTGTGCCGCCTTGGCATTGTCGAGCCAAATACAACGATTGGCGATGGCCGGCAGGTAGCGATTGACCAGCACCAACGCGGGCGTGTGGGCGGCGTAGCGCAGCAGCTCCTCTTCTCCCATGCGCGTGACGTGCGCCACAATGGCTTCGCATCCCTGATTGATGAGAAAGTCGAGGCCGCTTTTTTCCAGTTCGGCCTGATGCCCGCCGCTGCACAACATCAAACGCACGCCGGCCTGCCGCGTGATGTCTTCCACGCCCCGCGCCAGGCGCGAGAAAAACGGATCGTCGAGGTTGCCGGTCAGCAACCCCAGCATATTGCCGCTTCTTTTCGCCAGTGCCAGCGCGGCGGCGTTGCGGTGGTAATTGAACTCGCGCATCGCTTTCTCGACGCGTTCGCGGGTCACCGGTTCAACGTAGGCGGTATTATTGATCACCCGGCTGACGGTGGCCGTGGAAACGCCGGCGCGGCGCGCAACGTCTTTCATGGTGGCCATGGCATGTCCTGTTTTGCCGTTCGGCGCCTGGTGCGCCGCGCATAAAAAAGGGCAGCCAATGGCCGCCCTCTTGTCTCGGGATTGCGTTCTGCTTAGTGGCAGCCGCAACCACCGTTACCGCAACCGCCTTTACCGTGGTCGTGACCATGGTCGTGATCGTGGCTGTGGCCGTGACCGCCGCAGCAACCTTCACCGTGCTCGTGGTGATGGTCGTGCTCGCCGTGTACGTGACCGTGCGCCAGCTCTTCTGCGGTCGCTTCGCGGATCGCGACAACTTCCACGTTGAAGTTCAGGTTTTGGCCGGCCAGCATGTGGTTGCCGTCAACCACGACGTGGTCACCGTCAACTTCGGTGATTTCAACCGGTACCGGGCCCTGATCGGTGTCAGCCAGAAAACGCATGCCGACCTGCAGTTCGTCAACGCCCATGAAGACGTCTTTCGGTACGCGCTGCACCAGGTTTTCGTCGTAGTTGCCGTACGCGTCGTTCGCGCCGACGTGAACGTCAAAACGATCGCCAACGTCGTGGCCTTCGAGTGCTTTTTCCAGACCTGCGATCAGAGAACCATGCCCGTGCAGATAGTCCAGCGGTGCGCTCACCGGAGACTCATCAACCAAAACACCGTCTTCTGTACGTACTTGGTAAGCCAGGCTGACCACCAAGTCTTTTGCTACTTTCATGATATCTCCTACCGTTGGCTACTAGGACGCGCACCGTTATCGGGATGCGCGCCTTTTCCGGACAGATTGTAACGGAAATCTGCCTCGCTGTACCCTCCGGGATAAAAAAACGCTACTTCGGCTGGAAAATGCCGATCACCTGCTCTTGCGGGCGAACGTGTTTTTCCACCTGTTGTTCGGTCTGGCGCTGATGGTGTCCGCACTTGACGCACTCCACCACTTCCACCTGATCCTCCCGCCATACCGCCAACGTATCCATAGCGCTACAGCTCGGGCACACCGCCCCGGCGATAAATCTCTTACGTGTTGCAGACATCGTTATGCTCCCGCTTATTCGTATTCGTCCCAGCCGTCGAACTGGCGACTTTCTTTTTGCATTTCGCGATGGAACAGCTCTTCCAGCTCGCGCCGCGCCTCTTTCACGCGGGAAATTTGCGCCACGTCGCCCTGATGCGGCGGCATCAGCTCACGCAGCATGCGCATATCCAGACGGCGGAAATGCTGCTGGGCGCGGAAAGCCTGATGCGGGTGCATGCCCAACTCCATCAGCGCCTTGCGCCCCAGTTCCAGCGCGCTGGAGAAGGTTTCGCGGCTGAACTGTTTCACGCCCGCCTGCAGCAGCTCATGCGCCTCCACGCGGCCGCGCGCGCGCGCCAGAATGCTCAGGTTCGGAAAGTGCTGTTGGCACAGCCGCACGATCTCCATGGTGTCTTCCGGCTCATTGCAGGTGATCACGATCGACTTGGCCTTTTCGGCGCCCGCCGCGCGCAACAGCTCCAGCTCGGTGGCGTCGCCGTAATAAACCTGGTAACCGTAACGCCGCAGCACGCCGACGGCGCTGACGTCGCGCTCCAGTACGGTAATGCGCATTTTGTTGGCCATCAACAGGCGGCCGATCACCTGGCCGAAACGCCCGAAGCCGACGATGATCACCTGCGGATCGTCATCCTCTACGTACGGCGTTTCCTCGTCTTCGCCTTTAGCGTTATAGCGGCGCGCCAAAATGCGGTCGATGACCTGCATCAGCAGCGGCGTGGTCATCATCGACAGCGTCACCACCACCAGCAGCAAAGAGAGTTGATCCGGCTGCAGCACCTTTTGCGTCCCCGCCGCCGAAAACAGTACGAAGGCAAACTCACCGCCCTGGCTGAGCACCCCGGCAAACTGCAGCCGCACCGAGCTACGCAGGCCGAACAGACGCGACACGCCATAGAGCACGCCGGATTTGACCGCCACCAGCGCCAGTACGCCGATCAACACCTCGGCCAGGTGGGTGTAGAGCACGCCGATATTCAACACCATGCCCACCGAGATAAAGAACAGCCCCAGCAGCAGCCCTTTAAACGGCTCGATGGAGATCTCCAGTTCGTGGCGATATTCGCTCTCCGCCAACAGCACCCCGGCGATGAAGGTGCCGAGCGCCATCGACAGGCCGAGCGCCTCCATAAACAGCGCCGAGCCGAGCACCAACAACAGCGCCGCGGCGGTGAAAATCTCGCGCACGCCGGAGGCGGCGATATAGCGGAACAGCGGCCGCAGCAGAAAGCGTCCGCCGATCAGCATGCCGCCGAACGCCGCGACCTTGAGCGCGATCTTCGCCCAGTCGTCGCTGGTGCCGCCGGCGCCGGCCAGAATGGGGATCAACGCCAACGCCGGGATCACCGCCATATCCTGGAACAGCAGCACCGAGAAACCGAGCTGCCCCCCTTCGTTGCGGTTCATGCCCTTTTCGCGCATCAGCTGCAGCGCCATGGCGGTGGAAGACATCGCCAGGCCGATACCGCCGATCACCGCCGCCTGCCAGGCGAAGTGCGTCAGGTACAGCAACGCGCCCAGCACCGCCGCGGTGAGCAACACCTGGCCGGCGCCGGCGCCGAAAATCGAGCGCCTCAGTTCCCACAGCTTGCTGGGGTTCAGCTCCAGACCGATGATGAACATCAGGAACACCACGCCCAGCTCGGAGAAGTGCAGGATCTCGTCAACGTCGCGGATGAAGCCCAATCCCCAAGGGCCGATGGCAATGCCGGCGATCAGATAGCCCAGCACCGCGCCGATCCCCAGGCGACGGGCGATCGGCACCGTCACCACCGCGGCAAACAGGAACAGCAAAATGGCGGTCAGTAAGGTCGATCCTTCCATGGTCACCGCCCTCCGTGCGGCAGCGGGTGGCTCAGCCACTCGCCGTAGGCGTCTGCATGGCTGCGCAACACCTCCGGCTTCTGCCGCCGCGCCCAATAAACCACGAACGGCGTCAGCCAGTGCATATGGCACATCCCGGCGGTCAGCTCGAACGGCCGCAGGATATCTTCCATCGGATAGTGGTTATAACCGCCGGTGCGGTAGGCGCCTTCCGGCTCACCGGTGGTGATCACCGAGCGCCAGTATTTGCCCGCCAGCGCATTGCCGCCCACCCCGCTGGCGAAGCCGCGCGACAGCACGCGATCCAGCCACTCCTTCAGCAGCGCCGGACAGCTGTAGGTATACAGAGGGTGCTGAAACACGATGACCTGATGCTCACGCAGCAGCTGTTGTTCGTGATGAATATCGATAAAAAAATCAGGGTAGTGCGCGTAGAGATCGTGCACGGTGACATGTTCTAACTGCTGCGCCGGTCGAAGCAAAACCCGGTTCGCCACCGAGTCATGGGATTCCGGATGGGCATACAGCAGCAAGACCTTGGGCGGCTGCGACATCATTCCCCTCCAAAGCGTCGTCAGAGTAGCGGTTTTCCGCTACCATGCATCGCAAAGACAAAAACAGCGCGCGGTGCGCGTTCTGTTACCTTAATGATAATTTAACATACTCTGAACATACGGCGCTTTATGATTGTATTCTCCTCGCTACAAATCCGACGCGGCATCCGCGTCCTGCTGGACAACGCCACGGCGACGGTTAATCCAGGTCAGAAGGTCGGCCTGGTGGGCAAAAATGGCTGCGGCAAATCCACGCTGCTGTCGCTGCTGAAGGGCGAGATCGCGGCGGATGGCGGCAGCTTTACCTTCCCCGGCAACTGGGCGCTGGCCTGGGTCAACCAGGAGACGCCGGCGCTGGACGTGCCGGCGATCGAGTATGTTATCGACGGCGACCGCGAGTTTCGCCAGCTCGAAGCCGAACTGCAGGCCGCCAACGACCGCAACGACGGCCACGCCATCGCCACCCTGCACGGTAAGCTGGACGCCATCGACGCCTGGACCATCCGTTCCCGCGCCGCCAGCCTGCTGCACGGCCTCGGCTTCTCCAACGAACAGCTGCAAAGCCCGGTGCGCGACTTTTCCGGCGGCTGGCGCATGCGTCTCAACCTGGCGCAGGCGCTGGTGTGCCGTTCCGACCTGCTGCTGCTCGACGAACCGACCAACCACCTGGATCTCGATGCGGTGATCTGGCTGGAGCGCTGGCTGAAAAGCTACCCCGGCACGCTGGTGCTGATCTCGCATGACCGCGACTTCCTCGATCCGATTGTCGACAAGATCCTGCATATCGAACAGCAGACCCTGAACGAATACACCGGCAACTACTCGTCGTTCGAACGCCAGCGCGCCACCAAATTGGCGCAGCAACAGTCGCTGTATCAGCATCAGCAAGAAAAAGTGGCGCACCTGCAAAGTTATATCGACCGTTTTCGGGCGAAGGCCTCCAAGGCCAAGCAGGCGCAGAGCCGCATCAAGATGCTGGAGCGCATGGAGCTGATCGCCCCGGCGCACGTCGACAACCCGTTCACCTTCAGCTTCCGCCCGCCGGAAAGCCTGCCGAACCCGCTGCTGCGCATGGAAAAAGTCAGCGCCGGATATGGCGATAAAGTGATCTTGAAGTCAATCAAGCTGAACCTGGTACCCGGTTCACGCATTGGCCTGCTCGGCCGCAACGGCGCCGGTAAATCGACGTTGATCAAACTGCTGGCCGGCACCCTGGAACCGCTGAGCGGCGAGATCGGCCTGGCGAAAGGCATCAAGCTGGGTTACTTCGCCCAGCACCAGCTGGAATTCCTGCGCGCCGACGAATCGCCGTTGCAGCATCTGAGCCGCATCGCGCCACGGGTGCTGGAGCAGCAGCTGCGAGATTACCTGGGCGGTTTCGGGTTCCAGGGCGACAAGGTCAGCGAAGTGACCGAACGTTTCTCCGGCGGCGAGAAGGCGCGGCTGGTGCTGGCACTGATCGTCTGGCAACGCCCGAACCTGCTGCTGCTCGATGAACCGACCAACCACCTGGATCTCGACATGCGTCAGGCGCTGACCGAGGCGCTGATCGATTTCGAAGGCGCGTTGGTGGTGGTCTCGCACGACCGTCACCTGCTGCGCTCCACCACCGACGATCTGTACTTGGTGCATGACGGCCAGGTCGAGCCTTTCGAGGGCGATCTCGACGACTACCAGCAGTGGCTTGTCGACCTGCAGCGCCAGGAAAACCAGCAGGATGCACCGGAAAAAGAGAGCGGCGGCAACAGCGCGCAGGCGCGCAAGGACCAAAAACGCCGCGAGGCGGAGTTCCGTACGCAGACCCAACCGCTGCGCAAGCAGATCGCCAAGCTGGAACAGCAGATGGAAAAACTGGGCGCCGAACTGGCGGCGGTGGAAGAGCAGTTGGCGGATCCCGCACTGTACGACATCAGCCGCAAGGTCGAACTGACCGACTGCCTGCAAAAGCAAAGCCAGGCCAAATCCGCGCTCGAAGAGACGGAAATGACCTGGCTGGATGCGCAGGAACAGCTGGAGCAGTTAACGCAGGCGTTCGACGCCTAAACGTTGTTACGCCTTGTAAAAGGGCTTGTCCCCCAGAATGGTCGCGCGGTGCATGATGCGCCGCTGCGGCAGATAATCCGCGTTGGCGTAGTGCTGCGTCACGCGGTTATCCCAGATCGCCACGTCATTTTCCTGCCAGCGCCAGCGCACCTGAAACTCCGGTTTGGTGATGTGAGCAAACAGGAAGTTCAGCAAAGCGTCGCTCTCCTTCGGCGCCAGATCGACGATCCGCGTGGTGAACCCTTCATTGACGAACAGCGCCTGCCGGCCGCTGACCGGGTGAGTACGCACCACCGGATGCAGCAGCGGCGGATTTTTCTGCACCGCCAGTTGCCAACGCTGGTGTTCTTCTTCACTGCCGCGATGCTTGTGCTCCGGGAACGACTTGGTGAAGTCATGCTCTGCGCGCAGCCCCGCGAGCAGCGTTCTGAACGGCGCCGACAGCGCCTCGTAGGCCGCGATGCCGCTGGCCCACAGCGTATCGCCGCCGGTGGAAGGCAAGGTCTTGGCCGCCAGGATCGCCCCCAGCGGCGGGTTCTCGATAAAGGTCACGTCGGTATGCCAGTTGTCGTTGTCCGGCGGGTTGTCGTCGTGGGTATCGAGCACGATGATCTCTTCCACGTCGGTGGCGTGCGGATAGACCGGATGGATGTGCAGATCGCCGAAGCGGCCGGCCAGATCGCGCTGCTGCAGCGGCGTGATCGGCTGGTTGCGGAAGAACAGCACCTGATGCTTGAGCAGCGCATGATAAAGCTGTTCAAACTGGCCATCGCCCAACGGCCGGGCCAACTCGACGTTTTCCACCAGCGCCCCGATGTAAGGCCCCAGCGGGGTGATATTCAGACGTTCGTTCATTGCTGTACTCCATGCCACGGGGTCAATCGGCGCTGCAGGGCGCGCAGCCCCAGCTCCAACCCAAATGCAATCACCGCAATCACGCCGATGCCGGCCAGCACCACGTCGGTCGCCAGAAACTCACCGGCGGATTGCACCATAAATCCCAGGCCGCGCGTGGCGGCGATCAGTTCGGCAGCCACCAGCGTCGACCAGCCGACGCCCAGCCCGATGCGGATGCCGGTCAGGATCTCCGGCAGCGCGCTCGGCAGCACCACGAAACGCAGCACCTGCCAACGCGTGGCGCCCAACGCGCGGGCGGCACGCACCCTCACCTGCGCCACGCTGCGCACGCCGGCCACGGCAGACAGCGTCACCGGCGCGAAGATCGCCAGATAAATCAGCAAGATCTTTGAGGTTTCGCCGATGCCGAACCAAATCACCATCAGCGGCAGATAGGCCAGCGGCGGCACCGGGCGGTAGATTTCAATCAGCGGATCGAGGATGCCGCGTACCGTGTCGTTCAGCCCCATGGCGATGCCCACCGGAATGCCGACGATCACCGCCGCCAACAGCGCTACCAGAATACGCCCCAGGCTGGCCGCCAGATGTTGCCACAGCGTGGCGTCCATAAAGCCTTGCGGGCTGGCGATGGTGATCAACTGGTGCAGCACCTGCTGCGGCGCCGGCAAAAACAGCGGGCTGATCAGCTGCAGCGCCGTTACGCCCCACCAGACGATCAACACCGTCAACAGCGTGGCGCCGCTCAGCCAAACGTTGCGCGGCACGCTGAAACGGCGTGCCGCTTTGCCCTGCGGCTGCGCCGCGGCCTTCAGAGTGGAATGCAGGCTCATAGCAAGGCCTCGCGCTGTTGGAAAACTTTGCCCAGCACGTATTCGCGCTGCGCGATAAATTCAGGATCTGACTTGATGGCGCGGCAGGCTTCACCGTCGGCATAGCGTTGGCCGAAGTTCAGCGACAGCCGCTCCACCACCTGCCCTGGCCCCGGCGACAGCAGCAGCAGTTCGCTGGCGAGGAACACCGCCTCTTCGATATCGTGGGTGATCAGCAGCACCTGCTTGCCGGTATCACGCCAAATGGTCAGTAACAGCTCCTGCATCTGCTCGCGGGTAAACGCGTCCAGGGCGCCGAACGGCTCGTCCAACAACAACAGCCGCGGATCGGCGGCCAGAGCGCGGGCGATGCCGACGCGTTGGCGCATGCCGCCGGAAAGCTGCCAGATAAAGTGCTGTTCATAGCCCGCCAGCCCCACGCGCTGCAGCATCTGCTCCGCCACCTGGCGGCGCTGCGCCTTGCCGACGCCGGCCAGTTGCAGGCCGAACTCGACGTTGTCCACCACATTGCGCCACGGCAGTAAGCCCTCATGCTGGAACACCACGCCCCGTTCGGCGCTCGGGCCGTGAACGGGCGTTCCATCCAGCGTGATGCTGCCAGCTGAAGGCTCGATAAACCCGGCGATCAAATTCAGCAGCGTGGTCTTACCGCAGCCCGACGGGCCGAGCACCACCACCAGTTGCCCGGCGGCGATCTGGAACGACACGTCACGCAGCGCGGGCCGCCCCTGATACTCTGCTGAAAGATGATTGACGTTTAGCATCCTGCTTCCTTACGACTGCGGCGCAGCCTGCACCTGTTTCACAAAGCGGTCGGTCACGTAAGCGCTGTAGTCGCTGTCGACCTGCGGGATCTTGCCCTGCTGCTTGAGGAATTCGGCGGTATCGCGGATCGCCTTGTCCACCGGCTGGCCGAGCTGGGCAACCTGATCCGCCACCGGCAGATAACGGTTTCCCTTCACCAGCTCCGGCACCTGCGCTTCCGGCACGCCGCTCAGGCGCGCCAGCGTGCTGAGGTGGTTCGGATCTTTCAGCCACTGTTCCGGCGCCGCCAGGTAGGCTTTTTGCGCCTGCAGGGCGCTGGCGGCAAAGGCGGTCACCACGTCGGGATGTTTCTCGGCAAAATCTTTGCGCACCACCCACACGTCCAGCGTCGGCGAGCCCCATTCGCCCACCTGCGCGGAGTCGGTCAACACCTTGCCCTGTTTGGCCAGTTCGTTGACCACCGGCGCCCAGACGTAGGCGCCGTCGATGTCGCCGCGCTGCCAGGCGGCGGCGATGGCCGGCGGCTGCAGATTGAGGATCTTCACCTGCTCAGGCTTGATGCCCCAATGCTTGAGCGAGGCCAGCAGGCTGTAATGGGTGGTGGAGATAAACGGCACCGCAATGCGCTTGCCGATCAGATCCTGCGGGCTTTTGATGTCATTTTTCACCACCAGCGCTTCGGAACTGCCGAGCTGCGAGGCGATGAGGAACACTTCGATGGGGAGTTTCTGGCTGGCGGCCACCGCCAGCGGGCTGGAGCCGATATTGCCGATCTGCACGTCGCCGGAGGCCAACGCACGCAGCACGCTGGAGCCGCTGTCGAACTTACGCCAGTCGACGGTCGCGCCGGACCGTTTGGCGAAGCTGTTTTCCGCCTGCGCCACCTTGGCCGGTTCCGCCGACGTCTGGTACGCCACGGTCACATCCACCGCGTAGGCGCTGGTTGCGCTGAGCGACAGCGCCAACAGCGCCGCGTTGCGTAAGGAAAAGAGTTTGCCCGCCATGTTCCGCTCCGTTGATAAAAATCTGTTCAGTTGCTGACAGTTTTATCTGAGCGATGACGGGCTATAAAAGAATAAAAAAGTCTTCTTTATTACCGTGAGTAATATAAACACGGGTTACAGCGCGATACTTCCGTGCAGGAACACATGAGCATAGCCGCCGAGCAGCGTGCGATCCCCGTGCAGTTCGCAGAACAGTTCGCCGCCGCGTGCCGAGATCTGCTGCGCATGCAGCCGATGGCGGCCGAGACGCGCCGTCCAGTAAGGCATCAGCGTGCAGTGCGCGGAGCCGGTAACCGGATCTTCACCGCCGTCGAGCGTGAAATAGCGCGACACGAAGTCCACGGTGTCACCCGGCGCGGTAACGATTACCGCACGCCCGGCCAGCGCGATCAGCGCCGGGATGTCCGGCCGCAGCGCGCGTACCTGCGTCTCATTTTCCAGCACCACCATCAGCGCTTTCGCCTGCCACACCTCCAGCGGCTGCTCGCCCAGCAGCGCCGCGAGGCCCGCCGGTTCAGCCACCTTCTGCGGCGGCCGTGCGGGGAAGTCGAGCACCAGCCGTTCCCCGTCCTGCGCATCGCGCTTGACGAACAGCTCGCCGCCGGCCGAACGGAAGCGGATATCCTGCAGCGCCGGATTGATCGCGCTGAACATCACATGCGCCGCCGCCAGGGTGCCGTGGCCGCAAAGGTCGACCTCGCGTTCCGGGGTAAACCAGCGGATAGCGGTCATGTCGCCGTCATCCCAGACAAAGCTGGTTTCCGGCAGGCCGATCTCGTTGGCGATCGCCTGCAGCCGCTCCGCCGACAGCGGCTGCGTCAGCAGGCAAACCCCGGCCGGGTTGCCGCGCAGCCCTTTGCCGGTAAAGGCAACCACGTGATAATAATTTTCCGCCATCGTTCGCTCCTTAATGCCAGATCAGTAACACACAGGCTGCGGTCAACAACCCCATGGAAACGTTGAAGATAACCCAGGCCTTTTTGCTGCGCAGCAGGCGGCCGATCACGGTGCCGAACGCCAGCCAGATAATGCCGGCGACAATGTTGACCACCAAAATGCCCAGCGCGATCGCCGCAATGGATCCGTTGTACTTATCGCCCGCCAGGCTGAAGCTGGCCACCGCCCCCAGCGCCATCAGCCAGGCTTTCGGGTTGAGGAACTGCAGCAGCCAGCCCTGATACAGCCGCACCGGCTGCGGCGGCGCCACGTCGGTTTCCAGTTTTTCATAGGCGGCGGTGGCGACTTTCCACGCCAGCCACAGCAGGTACAGACTGCCGAGGATTTTCAGGATCAGGTGCAGCGACGGGTAGACCAGGATCAGGCTGCCGACGCCGAAAGCCACCAGCAGCAAAATGCTTTGCATGCCGAGCATGATACCGACCATCAGCCACAGCGATCGCATAAAGCCGAAGTTAGCGCCGGAGGTAGTCAACAGCAGGTTATTGGGGCCAGGCGTGATGGCGGCGACCCACAGGAAGCCCAGCATCGAAAGGAATAAACTCGGTTCCATGGCACGGGTGCTCCTCACCCAAGGCGCTTTTTTGCAGTATCATTGTTAGTTCTTGGTATTGAAGCTAACAGTGCGCTAGGGATCTCACAATAGCCGCCCACAACATTTTTACTCAGCCTATGCCTAACACCTTTCGCCCTCTGACCGGGGCCAGTAACCCGCACCTGCAAACGCTGTTGCCGCGGTTGGTGCGCCGCCGCGTGTTATTGAAACCGCATTGGCAACGGCTGGAATTGCCCGACGGCGATTTCGTCGATCTCGCCTGGAGCGAAGATCCGGCGCAGGCGCGCGACAAACCGCGCGCGGTGCTGTTCCACGGCCTGGAAGGCAGCTTCTACAGCCCCTACGCACATGGCCTGCTCAACGCCTGGCGTGAGCGTGGCTGGCTCGGCGTGGTGATGCACTTTCGCGGCTGCAGCGGCGTGCCCAACCGCAAGCAGCGCATCTACCACTCCGGTGAAACCGAAGATGCACGCTTCTTCCTGCGCTGGCTGCGCGACCGCTACGGCGAGGTGCCGACCGCGGCGGTAGGCGTTTCGCTCGGCGGCAACATGCTGGCCTGCTATCTGGCGCAGCAAGGCGCCGACAGCCTGCTGCAGGCGGCGGTGGTGGTCTCGGCGCCGCTGATGCTGGAGCCCTGCGCCTACCGCATGGAGCAAGGTTTCTCCCGTGTTTATCAACGCTACCTGCTGGGGCAGCTGAAACAAAACGCCACCCGCAAGCTGTTGCACTACCCGGACACTCTGCCGCTCAAGCTGTCACAGCTGAACGGGTTGCGGCGCATCCGCGAATTCGACGACGCCATTACCTCGCGCATTCACGGCTTTAGCGACGCTATCGACTACTATCGCCGCTGCAGCGCCCTGCCGCTGTTGCCGGCTATTCAGACGCCGCTGCTGATCATCCATGCGAAGGACGATCCCTTCATGACCCATGAGGTGATCCCCGACGTCGCCGGCCTGCCGCGCAATATCGAATATCAACTGACCGAGTACGGCGGCCACGTCGGCTTCGTCGGCGGCACGCTGAAAAAACCGCACATGTGGCTGGAACATCGCATTCCGGCCTGGCTTTCCCCTTATCTGGACATCCCGACGTGATCATTCCCTGGCAAGAACTGGCAACCGACACCCTGAACAGCCTGATCGAATCCTTTGTACTGCGCGAAGGCACCGATTACGGCGAACATGAACGCTCGCTGGAACAGAAGGTGGAGGACGTGCGCCGCCAGCTGAAAAACGGCGAAGTGGTGCTGGTGTGGTCGGAACTGCACGAGAGCGTCAACATCATGCCGCGCGGCCAGTTCCGCGCCGGGCAGGAAGAAATTTAGTGGCGCTCGGTTCTATGACTGACGGAAAAAATCAGGTAACAATGGGGCATTGCAAACCAGCGCGCGCCATTTTTTCCTGAGATAGAGAGCGTCAACAAGAGCCACAATAATCCCCTGACGCCGGCGCATTCAACACGGAGTGACAACCATCATGTCTGCCAAACATCCCGTTATCGCGGTGACCGGTTCCAGCGGCGCCGGCACCACCACCACCAGCGTGGCGTTCCGTAAGATCTTCCAACAGCTCAACATCCGCGCCGCCGAGCTGGAGGGCGACAGTTTCCATCGCTACACCCGGCCGGAAATGGACGCGGCGATCCGCAAGGCGCGCGATCTGGGCAGACACATCAGCTATTTCGGCCCCGAGGCCAACGACTTCGGCCTGCTGCAGCAGAGCTTTATCGACTACGGCAAGAACGGCACCGGGCGCTCGCGCAAGTATCTGCACACCTACGACGAAGCGGTGCCCTACAATCAGGTGCCGGGTACCTTCACCCCGTGGGAACCGCTGCCGGCGCCGACTGACGTGCTGTTCTACGAGGGGCTGCACGGCGGCGTGGTCACCGAGCACCATGACGTGGCCAACCACGTCGATCTGCTGGTCGGCGTGGTGCCGATCGTCAACCTGGAGTGGATTCAGAAACTGATCCGCGATACCGGCGAGCGTGGCCACTCTCGCGAAGCGGTGATGGATTCGGTGGTGCGTTCGATGGAAGATTACATCAACTACATCACGCCGCAGTTCTCGCGCACCCACATCAACTTCCAGCGCGTGCCGACGGTGGACACCTCCAACCCGTTCGCCGCCAAGGCGATTCCCTCACTGGACGAAAGCTTCGTGGTGATCCACTTCCGCGGGCTGGATCAGATAGATTTCCCCTATTTGCTGGCGATGCTGCAGGGCTCGTTTATCTCACACATCAATACGTTAGTGGTGCCGGGCGGCAAGATGGGGCTGGCGATGGAGCTGATCATGGCGCCGCTGGTGCAGCGGTTGCTGGAAGGCAAGAAGATCGAATAAATGCGTTGAGCGCGGCGCCGGGCCGCGCTCCGTTTCGATTACGCCGGTTGGCGGATCTCGAAGCTGTGGGTCACCGTGGCAGCCTTGTTGAGCATCAGCGCCACCGAGCAGTACTTCTCCGCCGACAGGTTCACCGCACGCTCGACGATCTTGTCGGTCAGGTCCTGGCCGGTAACGATGAAGTGCAGGTTGATATGGGTGAACAACCGCGGGGCTTCTTCGCGGCGCTCGGAGGTCAGCTTCACCTCGCAGTCGCGCACGTCGTTGCGCCCTTTTTGCAGGATGGACACCACGTCGATCGCGCTGCAGCCGCCCACCGACATCAGCACCATCTCCATCGGGCTGGGCGCTTTATCACCGGCGTTGCCGTCCATCAGCACCTGGTGGCCGGAGGCCGATTCCCCCAAAAACGTTAACCCTTCCACCCATTTAACTCTTGCCTGCATTCTGGTCACTCCGGTTGATTTCTTAAAATCAGAGTACGCTTTCGCATAGAAACAGGCAACGTAACCTGATGCTAATCATGCTGAAGCGAGACAACACGAGACACCCGCCTTACTCTGTGCTACAAACAGAGCCGCAATAAATCTTTCCGGGACACTGAATTTCAGGGAAACGCCCAGAGAAAGGCTCCTTTACCGGTATGTTAACAGAATGTAGCTTGCAGCGCTTACGGCAAGTTAATATGCTAGAGCGACAGCGTATTTTTATGACACGCCTCAAAACTTGCCGGTAGCCCTCGCTCATGACTGCGGCTACAGGCGGGTTTTACAGGGAACTCTGACCCCTGTGACACAAGGCAGCGATAACAACAGAGGATAACAGCGAATGGTTCTCGGCAAACCGCAAACAGACCCTACTCTCGAATGGTTCCTGTCTCATTGCCATATCCACAAATATCCATCGAAGAGTACGCTGATTCACCAAGGTGAAAAGGCCGAAACGCTTTACTACATCGTGAAAGGCTCCGTCGCGGTGCTGATCAAGGATGAAGAAGGTAAAGAGATGATCCTGTCCTACCTCAACCAGGGGGATTTCATCGGCGAGCTCGGATTGTTCGAAGAAGGCCAGGAGCGCAGCGCCTGGGTTCGCGCGAAAACCGCCTGTGAAGTGGCCGAAATTTCCTACAAGAAATTCCGCCAGCTGATCCAGGTGAACCCGGACATCCTGATGCGTCTGTCCGCCCAAATGGCGAGCCGCCTGCAGGTCACCTCCGAAAAAGTGGGCAACCTCGCCTTCCTGGACGTTACCGGCCGCATCGCGCAAACCCTGCTGAATCTGGCGAAGCAACCCGACGCCATGACTCACCCGGACGGCATGCAGATCAAGATCACCCGTCAGGAGATCGGCCAGATCGTCGGCTGCTCGCGTGAAACCGTTGGCCGTATTCTGAAAATGCTGGAAGATCAAAACCTGATTTCCGCCCACGGCAAAACCATTGTCGTCTACGGCACCCGTTAATCCCTGAAAAAACGGCGCAGTCTGCGCCGTTTTTTTGTCTGCTCTCTGCCATGTGGCGCCGCCTGATCTACCACCCGGAAATCAACTACGCACTGCGACAAACGCTGGTGTTGTGCCTGCCGGTGCTGTTCGGCCTGCTGATAGGCCAGCTGCAGCTCGGCCTGATGTTCTCCCTCGTGCCCGCCTGCTGCAATATCGCCGGGCTGGATACGCCGCATAAGCGCTTCTTTAAACGACTGATCGTCGGCGGTTCGCTGTTCGCCTTCAGCAGCGTGCTGCTGCAACAGGCCCTGCTGTGGCACGTGCCGCTGCCGGCGCTGATGCTGGGCCTGGCGCTGCTGCTCGGCGTCACCGGCGAAATCAGCCCGCTGCACGCCCGGCTGTTGCCGGCGGCGCTGGTGGCCGCCATCTTCGCCCTCAGCACGGCCGGCACGGTGCCTATCTGGCAGGCGCCGCTGCTGTACGCGATCGGCACCGCCTGGTATGGCTTATTCACCTGGTTCTGGTTCAAGCTGTGGAAAGAGCAGCCGATGCGCGAGACGCTGAGCCAGCTCTACCTGGAACTGGCGGACTATTTCGAAGCCAAATACTCGCTGCTGACCCAGCACACCGATCCGCAGACCGCGCTGCCGCCGCTGCTGGTGCGCCAGCAAAAGGTGATGGACCTGATCAGCCTGTTGTACCAACAGCTTAATTTCCTGCCGCACGCCAACAATCTCGAGCAAAAGCGCCTGCAGCGCGCCTTTCAGGTGGCGATGGACCTGCAGGAGCACATCACCGTCAGCCTGCATCTGCCGGAAGAGGTGCAAAAACTGGTGGAGCAGAGCCAGGCCGAAGCGATCATTCGCCGCAATGCTCAGGTGATCGCCGGCCGGCTGCGCGTGGTGGCGCACGATATTCTCTATCATCAACATTCGAAGCGCTTCTCCATGACCCACGAGCTGGCGGCGCTGGAAAAAATGGCGGCGCAGCATCCCGATAATCCGGTCGGCCAGTTTTGTTATTACCACTTCAGCCGCATCGCCCGCCTGCTGCGCACCCAGCATCCGCTGTACCGCCGCGACCTGATGCCCGGCCAGCACCGCCTGCCGTTTTGGCCGGCGCTGGTCAGCTATCTGTCGTTCAAATCCACCGCCCTGCGCAACGCCGCGCGGCTGGGCGTAACGCTGGCGGTCGGCAGCAGCCTGGGTGCGGTATTCAACCTGCCGAAGCCTTACTGGATCCTGCTCACCATCATGCTGGTGAGCCAAAACGGGTATAACGCCACCCGGGTGCGTATTCAGCACCGTGCGCTGGGCACGATTGCCGGGCTATTGCTGGCAGCCGGGCTGCTGCAGCTGCAGTTGCCGGAGGGAGAAACGCTGAGCATCATGCTGGTGATCACGCTGCTGGCCTACCTGGTTTCGCGCAAGAACTACGGGCTGTCGGTGATTGGCTTTACGGTCACGGCGGTTTACACCCTGCAGCTGCTGGCGCTGAACGGCTCGCATTTTCTGGTACCGCGCCTGATCGATACGCTGATCGGCTGCGTGCTGGCGTTCGGCGGCACCATTTGGCTGTGGCCGCAGTGGCAAAGCGGGCTGCTGCGCAAGAATGCCCATCAGGCGCTGGAGAACGATCAAGCCGCGCTGCGGCTGATGCTGAAGCAACCGGAACCGGACGCCACCGCGTTGGCCTATACCCGCATGCAGGTCAACCAGGCACACAACGCGCTGTTCACCTCGCTCAATCAGGCGATGCAAGAGCCGGGGTTCGCGTCAAACTATCTGGCGGACATGCGGCTGTGGGTCACTCACAGCCAGTTCATCGTCGAACACCTGAACGCCATGACCATTCTGGCACGCGAGCACTACATGCTGACGCCGAAACTGGCGGAAGAGTATCTGCAGACCTGTGAAATCGCGCTGCAAAGCTGCCAGCAGCGGTTGGAATACGACGGCCCGAGCAGCGGCAACAGCGGCATCATGCAGCCGCCGGATCTGCATCCGGACATGCCCGTTACCGAGATGGAGCGCCATCTGCGGCGCATTTTGTCGCACCTGAGCGTGATGCACACCATTTCGTCGCTGGCCTGGCGCCAGCGCCCGCACCACGGCATCTGGCTCAAGCGCAAACTGCGCGATCAATAAGGGCGCGGCATGCCGCGCCCCGTTATATGCCGCGCGGGCTTCAGGCGTTGATCACATCCTGCACCGCCAGCTCGAACAGCGCCATGCCGGCCTCGATATCCTGCAGCTCCACCACCAGCGACGGCGCGAAGCGGATCACGTTCGGCCCGGCATTGAGGATCATCAACCCACGCGCGGCGGCGGCGGTGAGGAAGTCGCGCGCCCTGCCGTGATAATGCGGCGTCAGCTCGGCGCCAATCAGCAGCCCCATGCCGCGAATCGCGGTGAAAATACCGTATTTATCGCCGATATGCTGCAAAGCCTGCACATACAGCGCATGACGCTGCTCAATGCCGCTCAGCACCTCCGGCGTATTGATCACGTCCAGCGCCGCCTCCGCCACCGCGCAGGCCAGCGGGTTGCCGCCGTAAGTGGTGCCGTGGGTGCCCACCTGCATCACCGACGCAATGTCTTCGGTGGTCAGCATGGCGCTGACCGGGAAACCGCCGCCCAGCGCCTTGGCGGTGGTGAGAATGTCCGGCGTCACGCCATAATGCATATAGGCGAACAGTTTGCCGCTGCGCCCCATGCCGCTTTGCACTTCGTCGAACACCAGCAGCGCCTGATGTTGGTCGCACAGCTCGCGCACGCCTTTGAGGAAGCCGGCGTCGACCGGCGTAATACCGCCCTCGCCCTGAATCGGCTCCATCACCACCGCGCAGGTGTGGTCGTCCATCACCGCCTTCACCGCCGCCAAATCGTTGAACGGCACGTGCACGATGTCGGCCGGCTTCGGCCCGAACCCGTCGGAGTATTTAGCCTGCCCGCCCACCGACACGGTGAATAGCGTGCGGCCGTGAAACGCGTTATAGAAAGCGATGATTTTAGTTTTGTACGGGCTGTGGCGGGTGATGGCGTAATGGCGCGCCAGTTTGAACGCCGCCTCGTTGGCCTCAGCGCCGGAGTTGGCGAAGAACACCCGATCGGCGAAGGTGGCGTCGATCAGTTTGCTTGCCAGGCGCAGCGCGGGCTCATTGGTGAAGACGTTGCTGGTATGCCACAGGGTTTCGCCCTGGCGTTTAAGCGCCTCGACCAGCGCCGGATGGCAGTGCCCCAGCGCCGTCACCGCGATGCCGCCGGAAAAATCGATGTACTCTTTTCCCTGCTGATCCCAGACCCGGCTGCCTTGGCCACGCACCGGCACAAACTGGGCAGGCGCATAAACAGGCAGGATCACCTGGTCAAAGGTACTGCGGCTCACTGCGGATTTTTCAGTCATTTTCGGCTCCACCCTGAAAGTTTTTCAGCGCTATCGTAATGTTAGATTGAAAACATAATCACGAAATATGCATAAAAAACCAATCAAGCGCAAACGCAAAACGCCTGACGGGCGAAAAAAACGCACCGGAATTAACGCTTGAGGAAATTATCCAGCAGCTGGTGGCCCTGCTCGCTGAGCACGCTTTCCGGATGGAACTGCACGCCTTCCAACGCCAAAGTGCGGTGGCGGATGCCCATGATCTCGTCGCGCACGCCGTCGCGCTCGCTCCAGGCGGTCACTTCAAAACAGTCCGGCAGCGTATCGGCTTTCAGCACCAGCGAGTGATAGCGGGTCACGGTCAGCGGATCGCTCAGGCCACGAAACACGCCGACGCCCAGGTGACGAATCGCCGAGGTTTTGCCGTGCATCACCGCGCGGGCGCGCACCACCTCGGCGCCGAACGCCTGCCCCAGCGCCTGGTGCCCCAGGCACACGCCGAGGATCGGCAGCTTGCCGGCGAAATGACGAATGGCGGCCAGCGAGATACCCGCTTCGTTCGGGGTACAGGGGCCAGGGGAAATCACCAGATGCTGCGGCGCCAGCCGCTCGATATCGGCCAGCTGCAGCTCATCGTTGCGCTTCACCAGCACCTCGGCGCCCAATTCGCAGAAGTACTGGTAAAGGTTATAGGTAAAGGAGTCGTAGTTATCGATCAGCAGCAGCATGTTAGGTCCGGCAGAGAAAAATGCCGCCACAGTGTACTGATTTAACCCGCCGCTGCCGACGATAATTTCCGCTTACTTTTTACGGCCGCCGGTGATCGACCCCAGCACGCCGCGCAGGATCTGGCGGCCGAGATCGCGCGCCATGCTCTTGGCGGCGGTCTGGACGATGCCGTCGCGCTTGCCGCCGCGCGGGCCGGTGGAACCGAACAGCAGCTCGTTCAGGCCGTCCATCAGGCCGCCGCCCGCCTGCTGTTGTTGCTGTTGCGCCTGCGGTTGCTGCCCCTGCTGCGGGGTGCCGACGGTGGCGAAGCCGCCCGACGACAGCTTCTCGTAGGCGGATTCGCGGTCGATCATATCCTCATAGCGGCCATACAGCGGCGACTTGTTGATCGCGCTGTTCAGCCCTTCCGCACCGAGCATGCCCATTTTGGATTCCGGCGCGATCACCATCGCCCGCTCCACCACGTTAGGCCGGCCCTTCTCGTCGAGGAATGACACCAGCGCTTCGCCCACACCCAGCTCGGTGATCGCCGTTTCGGCATCGAAGGCCGCATTGGCGCGCAGGGTTTGCGCCGCCGTCTTCACCGCCTTCTGATCGCGCGGAGTAAAGGCGCGCAGCGCATGCTGTACGCGGTTGCCCAGCTGGCCCAGCACGCTGTCCGGAATGTCCAGCGGGTTCTGGGTGACGAAGTAAATGCCGACGCCTTTGGAGCGGATCAGACGCACCACCTGTTCGATCTTGGTCAACAGCGCCGCCGGCGCATCGTTGAACAGCAGGTGCGCCTCATCGAAGAAGAACACCAGCTTCGGCTGTTCAGGGTCGCCCACTTCCGGCAAGTGCTCAAACAGCTCGGCCAGCAGCCACAGCAGGAATACCGAATACAGCTTCGGCTGATTGATCAGCTTGTCCGCCGCCAGCAGGTTGATCACGCCGTGACCGTTGGCGTCGGTTTTCATCAGATCGTTGATGTCCAGCATCGGCTCGCCGAAGAACTGGTTGGCTCCCTGCTCTTCCAGCGTCAGCAACCCACGCTGGATGGCGCCGATCGACGCGGCAGAGATATTGCCGTACTGGGTCTGGAATTGTTTGGCGTTGTCGCCGACGAACTGCACCATGGCGCGCAGGTCCTTCATGTCCAGCAACAGCAGCGCATTGTCATCGGCGATCTTGAACACCAGCTGCAGCACGCCGCTTTGCACCTCGTTCAGATCCAACAGGCGCCCCAGCAACAGCGGCCCGAGATCGGAAATCGTGGCGCGGATCGGGTGGCCCTTTTCGCCGTAAATATCCCACGGGATAATGGTGCAGGCCTGCGGCTGCCAGTCGGTGACGCCGATCGCCGCCAGGCGCGCCTGCAGTTTCTCGGAAGGCACGCCCTCGGCGCCGATGCCTGACAGATCGCCCTTCACGTCGGACAGGAACACCGGCACGCCGATGCGCGAGAACTGTTCGGCCATTTTCTGCAGCGTCACCGTCTTGCCGGTGCCGGTTGCCCCGGTGATCAGCCCGTGGCGGTTGGCCAACGCCGGCAAAATCACCAGATCCTGCTCCGGTTTTCCGTCTTTCATCGCTTTGGCGATAATCCGTGGTTCACTCATTTTCTGTTCCTTTGACGCTGACGCAGCGCGAAACGCGCCTGTTGATGCAATAAAGCTATAAGCGCCGCGTAACCCCGTCAAGGACAAACAAAATGGGCGCCGTCGGGATGCCCATGATGCCTGTCTTTTCAGAATCCCCCTAAGACCTGCGTCACCCCCGCAGCCCCAGTTGCTCTTTCAGCGCCTTCAAATAGCGTCGGCTGACCGGTACAGGATCGCCGGCCGACATGATCATCTCCGCTGCGCCGCCCTCTTCGAAACGGATCTCGCGCACCTGCTCCAGATTGACCAGATACTGCCGATGGCAGCGCACCAGCGGCGTACGGCTTTCCAGCGTGCGCAGCGTCAGCTCGGTGAAACACTCCATGCCGTCGCTGCGCACCACGAAGACCCCGCTCAGTTTGGAACGGATCGCCAGCACTTCATCGAACCGCAGCAGGTAGATGCGGCTGTGGCCGGTGCAGGGAATGTATTTCAGGTAACCGGCGCTCTCTTCCAGCGCCGCCACGTCCTGCGGTGCACTGCGCTGCCGCAGGCGTTGCAGCGTCTTGCTCAGCCGCTTCGGCTCCGCCGGCTTCAGCAGATAGTCGAAGGCATGCTCCTCGAACGCCTGCACCGCGTATTCGTCGTAGGCGGTCAGAAACACGATGTGCGGCATGCGGTTGGGATCCAGCATGCCGACCATTTCCAGCCCGCTGATGCGCGGCATCTGGATATCGAGAAACACCACGTCCGGCTGCAGCCGGTGGATCTGGCTGATGGCTTCGATGGCGTTGGCGCATTCGCCGATAATCGCGATCTCCGCCTCGGCCTCCAGCAGATGGCGCAGGTTGTCGCGCGCGGAAGGTTCATCGTCAACAATCAGTGCGTTTAACATCAGGCGGCCCTCTCCATGGGGACATTGAGCGTAATGCGGGTGTAGGCGTCCGGCCGGCAATCCACCTGCACGCCATAGCCTTCGCCGTAGCGCACGCGAATGCGTTTATCCACCAGATTCATCCCCAGCCCGCTGCAGTTCGGTTTCGGCTGGAACAGCCCGGCGTTGTCCGTCACCTGCAGCAGCAGATGCTCGCCTTCGCAGCAGGCGCCGATTTCGATGCGACCCACGCCCAACAGATGCGAGGTGCCATGCTTGATGGCGTTTTCGACGATTGGCTGCAGCGAGAACGCCGGCAGCCGCACCGCCAACAGCGCCTCCGGCAGCGATACCGCGATCTCCAGCCGATCGGCGAAGCGCGCTTTCTCGATCTGCAGGTAGGCGTTCACGTGTTCAATCTCATCCGCCAGGCTGACTTCGTCATCCGAGCGTTTGAGGTTTTTACGAAAGAAGGTTGAGAGGGACTGCACCAGATCGCAGGCGCGCTCGCCATCGCGGCGGATCACCGCCACCAGGGTATTCAAGGCATTGAACAGGAAATGCGGATTGACCTGCGCATGCAGCAGCTTGATCTCCGACTGCGCCAGCAGCTGCTTGTGGCGCTCGTACTGTCCGGCCATGATCTGCGCCGACAGCAGGCTGGCGATGCCTTCGCCCAGCGTACGGTTGATGGTGCTGAACAGCTGGCTTTTCGGTTCGTACAGTTTGATGGTGCCGATCACCCGCTGGTTTTCGCCGCGCAGCGGGATCACCAGCGTCGAACCCAGCTTGCAGGCCGGGTTGATCGAGCAGCAGTAAGAGAGCTGATTGCCGTCGGCGTACACCACCTCGTTGTTGTCGATGGCGCGATGCGAATGCACCGAGACGATCGGCGTGCCCGGCAGGTGGTGATCGTCGCCGATGCCGATAAACGCCAGCAGCTTGTCACGATCGGTGATCGCCACTGCACCGATACCCAGCTCCTGATAAATCACCCGGGCGACCTTCATGCTGTTTTCTTGATCGAAGCCCTGGCGCAGGATGCCCTCGGTGCGCTCGGCGATCTTCAGCGCCTTGGAAGAGAAAGCGCTGGTGTATTTCTCAAACATCGCGCGCCGATCCAGCAGGATTTGCATGAACATCGCCGCACCGACGGTATTGGCGATCATCATCGGCAGCGCGATGTGCTCTACCAGCTGCAACGCTTCGTCGTAGGGGCGCGCCACCGCCAGGATGATCGCCATCTGCAGCACTTCCGCCACCAGCGCCACGCCGCCGACGAACAGCGGATTGAACAGCAGCTCGATGCGCCCGCGGCGCATGGCGATGCTGTGTACGATGCCGCCGACCAGGCCTTCCGACACCGTGGAAATCGCGCAGGCCACGTCGGTCATGCCGCCGAGCGTATACCGGTGCAGGCCGCCGGTCAGCCCGACCAGAAAGCCCACCGACGGCCCGCCCAGCAGCCCGCCCAGGACCGCGCCTATCGCGCGGGTGTTGGCGATCGAATCCTGAATGTGCAGCCCAAAATAGGTGCCCATGATGCAGAACACCGAGAAGATCACGTAGCACAGCAGCTTGTGCGGCAGGCGAATAGTCACCTGCATCAGCGGGATAAACAGCGGGGTTTTGCTCAGCAGATAGGCGATGACGAGATAGACGCACATCTGCTGCAACAGCAACAGCACCTGGTTAAATTCATACATGGCAGCAACTCATCCAGAGACAACAAAGGGCGAACGCCGGATTTCCGGTCTGGTTATTGTCTGCCGATTAGAGCATGGGGCACGGGAGAAAACAGTGATGAAGGCAAGGCTTCGTGAGGAAGGACGGCCGACCCCGGCGGGATCGGCCAAAAAACTTACGGCAACACCTTGGCCGACAGAATCACCACCGGTTTGGTCGGCACATTCTGGTAAGGGCCGACGTTACCGGTCGGCACCTGAGCGATCTTGTCCACGACGTCCATGCCTTTCACCACTTTGCCGAACACGGCGTAGCCGAAATCGCGCTGGCCGTGATCCAGGAAGGCGTTATCCGCCACGTTCAGGAAGAACTGGCTGGTGGCGCTGTCCTTGTCGGCGGTGCGCGCCATCGAAATGGTGCCGCGCAGGTTGCGCAAGCCGTTGTCGGCTTCGTTCTTGATTGGCGCCTTGGTGGATTTCTGCTGCATGTCAGCGGTGAAACCGCCGCCCTGAACCATAAAGCCCGGGATCACGCGATGGAAAATGGTGTTGTTGTAGTACCCGCTGTTCACGTAATCGACGAAATTCTGGGTGGAAACCGGTGCCTTCTGACTGTCGAGCGCCAACTCGATATTCCCTGCCGAGGTGGTCAGCATGACGTGGGCTTCACCGGCGGCGAGCGCCGCTGGCGCCATCGCTGTCAGGGAACACAGCGCGACGAAGGTCACTAAAGTACGTTTGAACATTAACGGGTCCTTTCTCTGAGAGACAAACAACGGAAAAGCGCTTTGATTCTAAAGAGCTGTATCGGCAAGTACCAGCCATTTACCTATATTTACCCAATTACGGGACATATCCTAGGCGGCCCTGAATTTTGCTGCGGAAAGTATGGGCGCAGAAGGCTTTTTTGCCAACCGCGTCACGCATTTTTTGCCCAGCGCCGCCCCGGGGCGTTTTTTGCGATCTACCTCCCAGTTTGCACACCCGTTGCCGTTACCCTATATAAATGAGAGCGCTCTCATTATAAAAAGAACGGATACTGAGGTATCCCACGGCGGCGTAGCCGCGCAACCCCTGGAGAAATGACGTGAGTGAATTGATGACTGAAGTCAGCCCCGAGTTTGAAAGCACCATCATGGAACTGCTGGTGTTCTCCGGCAGCGCGCGCAGTAATGCGTTGATGGCGTTGCGGCAAGCGCGCGCCGGTGACTTCGCCGCCGCGGCCAAACACATGGTCGAATCCAAAGAGTGGGTGAAGAAGGCGCACCTGATCCAGACCGAGCTGATCGGCCTGGACGAAGGCTGCGGCAAGCTGGCGATCAACCTGATCACCGTGCATGCGCAGGATCATCTGATGAACGCCATGGTCATCCAGGATCTGGCCGACGACATGATCGAGCTCTATCGCCGTCAGTCACAGACGGAGGGCCGCTCATGAACACGCTCAAAATCGCGGTGATTGGCGGTGGCAGCAGCTACACTCCCGAACTGGTCGATGGGCTGATCCAACGCATCGATGAGCTGCCGGTCACCGAACTGGCGCTGGTGGACGTCGAGCCAGGCCGCCAAAAAGTGGAAACCATCGCCGCCCTGACCCGCCGCATGCTGGCGCGCCACGGGCTGGAACAGGTGAAGGTCAGCGTGCACTTCGCGCTGGACGACGCCATTCACGGCGCCGCTTTCGTGCTGACCCAGTTCCGCGTCGGGCAACTGCCGGCGCGCGCCGCCGATGAACGGCTGGGCCTGAAATACCAGCTGCTCGGCCAGGAGACCACCGGCGTCGGCGGCTTCGCCAAGGCGCTGCGCACCATTCCGGTGATGCTGGATATCGCCCGTCGGGTGGAAAAGCTGGCGCCGGACGCCTGGATCATCAACTTCACCAACCCGGCCGGCATCGTCACCGAGGCGGTGTCCCGCTTTACCAAAGCGAAGATCATCGGCCTGTGTAACGTACCGATCAGCATGCATCACATGATCGCCAACATGCTGCAGGCGCCTTACGCCGACGTGCAGCTGCGGTTCGCCGGTTTGAATCACATGGTCTGGGTGCATCAGGTCACGCAGCAGGGGCGCGACGTCACCGGCAACGTGATCGACATGCTGTGCGACGGCGCGGCGCTGACCATGAACAACATCAAGGAAGAGCCCTGGCAGCCGGACTTCCTGCGCGCGCTCGGCGCCATCCCCTGCCCGTACCACCGCTATTTTTACCAGACCCGCGAGATGCTGGCGGAAGAGATGGCTGCCGCCGGCGAGCGCGGCACCCGCGCCGAGCAGGTGATGCAGGTAGAAAAAGAGCTGTTCGAGCTGTATGCCGATCCGCAGTTGAACAGTAAACCGGAGCAACTCAGCTTCCGCGGCGGTTCTTTCTATTCCGAAGTTGCGCTGGAGCTGATCCGTGCTATCCATAATAATCTCGGCACGCAATTAGTGGTCAACACCGCAAACCGCGGCGCAATCCATGGCCTGCCGGACGATGCTGTGATAGAAATCAACTGTATCGTCGATGCCCAGGGCGCGCATCCGCTGACGTTCGGCCCGCTGTCGGAACCGATGCAGGCGCTGACGCAGCAGGTAAAAGCCTACGAGCGCCTGACCATCGAGGCGGCAGTGCACGGCGATCGCCGCAGCGGCTTGCTGGCGCTGATCGCCAACCCGCTGGTGGGCAACGCCAACCTGGCACAGCCGTTGCTGGACGAGGTGTTGACGATAAACGCGCCGTACTTGCCGCAGTTCAGGTAAGCGCCGGCGCGGTATGACAGGGGTTCGGCACGCCGAACCCATTTTTTTAGCCGTAATCAGGAGTTGGACGATGGTGACACTGGAAGATGTCGCGGCGCTGGCGGGCGTATCGCGCGCCACCGTATCGCGGGTAGTGAACGGCGACAGCAACGTCAAGGCGCCGACCCGCGAGAAGGTTGAACGCGCCGTCGCCCAGCTCGGTTATACCCCCAACCCGGCGGCCCGTGCGCTCGCCTCCAGCCACAGCAATACCCTCGGGTTGGTCACGACGTCGTACCGCGGTGGCTTCTTCGGCGCGCTGATGGACTTCGTGCAGACCGAGGCCGAATCCCACGGCAAGCAGCTGCTGGTGACCCAGGGCCGCAACAGTGCCGAAAACGAATGGCAGGCGGTGCAGCGGCTGTTCAGCCTGCGCTGCGACGGCGTGATCCTGCACGTGCGTTTTCTCAGCGACGATCGGCTGCGCCAGCTGGCGGCGGAGCAACGTGATTTCGTGTTGCTCGATCGTCTGGTGCCGGGGCTGGAAGACCGCTGCGTCACCTTCGATCACCCGCTTGCCAGCCGCATGGCGACGCAGCAGTTACTCGACGCCGGGCACCGGCGCATCGCCTGCATCAGCGGCCCGCGCGAGCGCCCGTCGAGCCGCCTGCGGCTGCAAGGATTTGAAGAGGCGATGCAGGCGGCGAATATCGAGCCGGTAGCCTGTCTGGAGGGCGTCTACGATCTGGAAAGCGGTTACCGCTGCGCCGATCATCTGCTGCAGCAAACCGCACGGCCCAGCGCCATCTACTGCTGCAACGAAGAGATGGCGATCGGCGCGCTGCTGGCGATCAACGAGCACCGCCTGCGGGTACCGCAGGATATCTCCTTGATCTGTTACGACAGCGGCGAACGCGCACCTTTCGTGCGCCCGGCGTTGAGCAGCGTACATTTTCCCATCAGCGAAATGGCCCAATACGCGGCGCGCAGGCTGATCGACCCTGCCACCCCGGCGCACCGGTTTGAGCCGACGATCATCAACCGTGATTCCATTGTGACGGTACGCAAATAGATCACAATAATGCGTATCATCCCTTCATGGGTTGCATCAAAAAATCGACAGCCATCACAAAAAATCCCGTTGTCTGTGCTAGGATCCGCCCCCTGGTGGCCTGATCGGGACTTTTTTCTGCGTTTGCCAGGAAAAGCCAGCGGCCTTATGCCAGCTTTAAAACCTCTAACAGACATATTCAGGCCTATACAATGAATGACAGTAACCGCATACGGCTTACCTGGATCAGCTTCTTTTCGTACGCGCTGACCGGTGCTTTAGTGATCGTCACAGGGATGGTGATGGGAAACATTGCAGAGTACTTTAATCTGCCGGTTTCCAGCATGAGTAACACCTTTACTTTCCTCAACGCCGGTATTTTGATTTCGATCTTCCTCAATGCCTGGCTGATGGAAATCATCCCGCTGAAGCGTCAGTTGATCTTCGGCTTTGTCCTGATGGTGCTGGCGGTCGCAGGGCTGATGCTCGGCAAGAGCCTGACCATGTTCTCGCTGTGCATGTTTATCCTCGGCGTGGTGAGCGGCATCACCATGTCGATCGGCACCTTCCTGATCACCCACATGTATGCCGGCCGCCAGCGCGGTTCGCGCCTGTTGTTCACCGATTCCTTCTTCAGCATGGCCGGGATGATCTTCCCGATCGTCGCCGCGATGCTGCTGGCCCGCCATATCGGCTGGTACTGGGTTTATGCCTGCATCGGCCTGCTGTACGTGGGGATCTTCGTGCTGACCCTGTGCTCCGACTTCCCGGTGCTGGGCAAGAAAGGCGCCGATGCCGGTCAACCAGTCGAGAAAGAAAAATGGGGCATCGGCGTGCTGTTCCTGTCGATCGCCGCGCTGTGCTACATCCTCGGCCAGTTGGGCTTCATTCAGTGGGTACCTGAGTACGCCACCAAGTCGTTCAACATGGACATCGGCCAGGCCGGTAAGCTGGTGAGCGACTTCTGGACCTCATACATGGTCGGCATGTGGGTGTTCAGCTTCATCCTGCGCTTCTTCGATCTGCAGCGCATCGTTACCGTGCTGGCCGCGCTGGCCACCGGCGCGATGTACCTGTTCGTCAGCACCGACAATCCGGAGCACCTGGGCTACTACATCATGGCCCTGGGCTTCGTTTCCAGCGCCATCTACACCACGCTGATCACCCTCGGCTCGCTGCAGACCAAGGTCTCCTCGCCGAAGCTGGTCAACTTTATCCTGACCTGCGGTACCATCGGCACCATGCTGACCTTCGTGGTCACCGGCCCGATCGTGGCGAAAGGCGGCGCACATGCGGCGCTGACCACCGCTAACGGCCTGTATCTGGCGGTGTTCGTGATGTGTCTGCTGCTGGGCTTCGTGACCAAGCACCGCAGCCACGGTCACGTGACGCACTGATTTCTTCGCATCAAATACATCAAGGGCGCCCGCAAGGCGCCCTTTTTTTGCGCCTTAGCGCCGAAAATCCACCGTCTCCTCCTGCTGCAAATGCAGCGTGGTTTCCGCCGGCCGCGTTTCGGCGATCACCGCACCCTGGCGAATCGAATAACGCACCGGCGTCTGGCGACGCACCGCGTCGAAGCCGCTTTCCGCCGGCAGGATCACCAGGTTGGCGCTGTTGCCGGCCGCCAGGCCGTAGTCGCTCAGGTTAAGCGTGCGCGCGCTATGGTGGGTGATCAGCTTCAGTCCGTCGTCGATTTGGCCATAGCCCATCAGCTGGCACACGTGCAGCCCCATGTGCAGCACCTGCAGCATGTTGGCGGTGCCGAGCGGGTACCAAGGATCGAACACGTCGTCATGGCCGAAACAGACGTTGATCTCCGCCTCCAGCATCTCCTTCACTCGGGTCACGCCGCGCCGTTTCGGGTAACTGTCGAAACGGCCCTGCAGGTGAATGTTCACCAGCGGATTGGCGACGAAGTTGATGCCGGACATCTTCAACAGACGGAACAGCCGCGAGGCGTAAGCGCCGTTGTAAGAGTGCATCGCCGTGGTGTGGCTGGCGGTGACTTTCGCTCCTATCTCCAGCTTCAGTGCCAGCGCCGCCACGGTCTCGACGAAGCGCGATTGCTCGTCGTCGATTTCATCGCAGTGCACGTCCACCAGCCGATCGTATTTTTGCGCCAGCGCGAACGCCTTATGCAGCGACTCCACGCCGTACTCGCGGGTGAATTCGAAGTGCGGAATGGCGCCCACCACGTCGGCCCCAAGCCGCAACGCTTCTTCAAGCAACGCTTCGCCGTTGGGGTAGGAAAGGATCCCCTCCTGCGGGAAGGCGACAATCTGCAGCGTCACCCAAGGCGCCACTTCCTGCTTCACCTCCAGCATGGCGCGCAGCGCGGTCAGCGTGGGATCGGAAACGTCGACGTGGGTGCGCACATACTGCACGCCGTTGGCGATCTGCCACTTAAGCGTTTGCCAGGCGCGCTGTTTGACGTCTTCATGAGTCAGCAGCGCTTTGCGTTCAGCCCAGCGCTCAATGCCCTCGAACAGCGTGCCGGACTGGTTCCAGGCCGGCTGACCGGCGGTCTGCGTGGTATCCAGGTGGATATGCGGTTCGACGAACGCCGGCAACGCCAACCCGCCCTGCGCATCCAGCACGTCGCTGCGCCACTCCTGTCCTTCCGGCTGTGGCACCAGATGCGCGATGCGCCCCTGCTCGATTGCCAGTTGCCACAATCCTTCATGCCCGCTTAAACGCAGGTTGTCGATAAACTTCAATGGACGTTTCGCCACCCTTCACCTCTGCCGTTGCGCTGGTTTTCTTCATCATACTGGCAGCGGATCGCGCTGACAAAGTCGCCGTGCCATGCCTACCCCTTGCGTTTACTCCCTGCGGGGTAATTTACCTGCAAACTGACTCGCTTCAGCTAAAGATGAATAAAATCCGCAACTTATCAAAAAACGTGAAAAATCATTTATATACCACATTGGAGGTATATGGGAGTGTGATTGATTTGCATCAATAAATTGCTCATCGGGAGGGATAAGGTAACCCTAGGAAACCAGAATTTTGAGGCAATAATGAGCAGAGTCAAACTTGCCGTCGTCGGCAATGGCATGGTCGGCCACCGGTTCATCGAAGATCTGTTGGATAAAGCAGACAAAGACCAGTTCGAAATCACCGTATTTTGCGAAGAGCCGCGTATCGCTTACGATCGCGTGCACCTCTCTTCCTACTTCTCTCACCATACCGCCGAAGAGCTGTCGCTGGTGCGCGAAGGCTTTTACGAAAAACACGGCGTAAAGGTACTGGTCGGCGAACGCGCTATCACCATCAATCGTGACGAGAAGGTGATCCACTCCAACACCGGCCGCACCGTCTATTACGACAAGCTAATCATGGCCACCGGTTCCTATCCGTGGATCCCGCCGATTAAAGGCTCGGATAGCCAGGACTGCTTCGTTTACCGCACCATCGAAGACCTGAATGCCATCGAAGCCTGCGCGCGCCGCAGCAAACGCGGCGCGGTGGTCGGCGGCGGGCTGTTGGGGCTGGAAGCCGCCGGCGCGCTGAAAAGCCTGGGGGTGGAAACGCACGTGATCGAGTTCGCTCCGATGCTGATGGCCGAACAGCTCGACCCGATGGGCGGTGACCAGCTGCGCCGTAAGATCGAGCGCATGGGCGTCAAGGTACACACCGGCAAAAATACCCAGGAGATCGTCAACGGCGGCGGCACGGCGCGCAAAACCATGCATTTCGCCGACGGCAGCCTGCTGGAAGTGGATTTCATCGTGTTCTCCACCGGCATCCGCGCTCAGGACAAGCTGGCGCGCCAGTGCGGGCTGGAGATCGGCCGCCGCGGCGGCATCGCCATCAACGACAGCTGCCAGACGTCGGATCCGGACGTGTACGCCATCGGTGAGTGCGCCGCCTGGCGCGATCGCACCTTCGGTCTGGTGGCCCCGGGGTACAAAATGGCGCAGGTGGCCGTCGATCGCCTGCTGGGCCGCAAAAATGGCTTCCAGGGCGCCGACATGAGCGCCAAGCTGAAGCTGCTGGGCGTGGACGTCGGCGGCATCGGCGATGCACACGGCCGCACCGAAGGCGCCCGCAGCTACGTTTATCTGGATGAAAGCAAAGAAGTCTACAAACGCATCGTGGTCAGCGCCGACAATAAAACCCTGCTCGGCGCAGTGCTGGTGGGCGACACCAGCGACTACGGCAACCTGCTGCAGCTGGCGTTGAACGGCATCGAGCTGCCGGAGAACCCGGACGGCCTGATCCTGCCGGCCCATGCGGGCAGCAAACCAGCCATCGGCGTGGATTCGCTGCCGGAAAGCGCGCAGATCTGCTCCTGCTTCGACGTCAGCAAAGGTGACATCATCCAGGCGGTCAACAAAGGCTGCCACACCGTGGCGGCGCTGAAGGCCGAAACCAAGGCCGGCACCGGCTGCGGCGGCTGCATCCCGCTGCTCACCCAGGTACTGAACGCCGAGCTGAGCAAGCAAGGCATCGAGGTCAACCACCACCTGTGCGAACACTTCGCCTATTCACGCCAGGAGCTGTTCCACCTGATCCGCGTCGAAGGCATCAAGTCGTTCGAGGCATTGCTGGCCAAATACGGCAAAGGCTACGGCTGCGAAGTGTGTAAACCGACCGTCGGCTCGCTGCTGGCCTCATGCTGGAACGAGTACATCCTCAAGCCGCAGCATACGCCGCTGCAGGATACCAACGACAACTTCCTCGGCAATATCCAAAAAGACGGCACCTACTCGGTGATCCCGCGCTCCGCCGGCGGCGAAATCACCCCGGACGGCCTGCTGGCCATCGGCCAGATCGCCAAGGAGTACAACCTCTACACCAAAATGACCGGCTCGCAGCGTATCGGCATGTTCGGGGCGCAGAAAGACGATCTGCCGGCCATCTGGAGCAAGCTGCTCGCCGCCGGCTTTGAAACCGGCCACGCGTACGCCAAGGCGCTACGCATGGCGAAAACCTGCGTCGGCAGCACCTGGTGCCGCTACGGCGTCGGCGACAGCGTCGGCTTCGGCGTCACGCTGGAACATCGCTACAAAGGTATCCGCACCCCGCACAAAATGAAGTTCGGCGTCTCGGGATGTACCCGCGAATGCGCCGAGGCGCAGGGTAAGGACGTCGGCATCATTGCCACCGAGAACGGCTGGAACCTGTACGTCTGCGGCAACGGCGGCATGAAACCGCGCCACGCCGACCTGCTGGCCGCCGATCTCGATCGCGAGACCCTGGTGCGCTACCTCGACCGCTTCATGATGTTCTATATCCGCACCGCCGATAAGCTGCAGCGTACCTCGGTATGGCTGGAGAGCCTGGAAGGTGGCATCGATTACCTGCGCAAGGTGATCGTCGACGATAAGCTCGGCATCAACGAGCAGTTGGAAGCGGAGATCGCCCGCCTGCGCGACGCGGTGGTCTGCGAGTGGAAAGAGACCGTCGAGCATCCGGAAACGCAGCTTCGCTTCGCTCACTTCATCAACAGCCCGCTGCGCGATCCGAATGTGCAGGTAGTGGCCGAACGCGACCAGCACCGCCCGGCGCGCCCTGATGAGCGCATTCCCGTCACCCTGATCGATACCGAGGAGAGCCACGCATGAGCCAGTGGATTACCGTTTGTCCCGTCGCCGACATTCTGCCCGGCACCGGCGTGTGCGCCCTGATCGGCGATCGGCAGGTGGCGGTGTTCCGCCCCTATGCCGACGAACAGGTGTTCGCCATCAGCAATATCGACCCGTTCGCCCAGGCCAGCGTGCTGTCACGCGGGCTGATCGCCGAGCATCAAGGCGAACTGTGGGTCGCCAGCCCGCTGAAGAAACAGCATTTCCGCCTGTACGACGGACACTGTCTGGAAGATGACAGCCGTTCCGTCGCCAGCTTCACCAGCCGGGTGGTCGACGGCATCGTGCAAGTCGCGGCATAACCTTTCGGGAGGCAACATGTTTACCGACACGATCAACAAATGCGCCGCCAACGCGGCGCGCATCGTCCGCCTGGCGAAGGAGAGCCCGCTCGGCTTCTGGATCAGCTCGGCGATGGCGGGCGCCTACGTCGGCCTCGGCATCATCCTGATCTTCACCCTCGGCAACCTGGCCGACCCAAGCGTGCGGCCGCTGGTGATGGGCGCCACCTTCGGCATCGCGCTGACGCTGGTGATCATCGCCGGTTCCGAACTGTTCACCGGCCATACGATGTTCCTGACGCTCGGCGTCAAGGCCGGCACCATCCGCCAAAGCCAGATGTGGGCAGTGCTGCCGCAAACCTGGTTCGGCAACCTGCTCGGCTCGGTGCTGGTGGCGCTGATGTATTACTACGGCGGCGGTAGCCTGCTGCCAGTGGATACCAGTCTGGTGCACAGCGCCGCATTGGCAAAAACCACCGCGCCGGCCGAGGTGCTGTTCTTCAAGGGCGTGCTGTGCAACTGGCTGGTTTGCCTGGCGATCTGGATGGCGATCCGCGTAGAAGGCGCCGCCAAGTTCATCGCCATTTGGTGGTGTCTGCTGGCCTTTATCGCCTCGGGTTACGAACACTCCGTCGCCAACATGACGCTGTTTGCCCTCTCCTGGTTCGGCAACCACAGCGAGGCCTACACCCTCGCCGGCATCGGCCACAACCTGCTGTGGGTGACGCTGGGCAACATCCTGTCCGGCTCGGTGCTAATGGGTCTGGGGTATTGGTACGCCACGCCGCGCGCCGAACGCCCGCAGGCGGCGAAAGCCGCCGTACGTCAGACCGCCTGAGTTTTCGGGGGCGCATTTCGCCCCCACACTGATTACCCCCGAGGAGTGCCGATGGACTACCTGCCGATTTTCTGCCAACTGCAACACAAAGCCTGCCTGCTGGTCGGCGGCGGCGAGATCGCCGAACGCAAGGCGCGCCTGCTGCTGGACGCCGGTGCGGCGCTGACCGTCAACGCCGTAGACTTCACCCCGCAGTTCCGCCAGTGGGCGGCAGAAGGCCGGTTGACGCTGGCCGAAGGCGAATTCAGCCCGGCCCTGCTGGTGGAAAAATGGCTGGTGATCGCCGCTACCGACCGGCTAGAGGTCAACGCACGGGTGTATCAGTGCGCCAACCAGCAGCGGGTGTTCTGCAACGTGGTGGACGATCCGAAACGCGCCAGCTTTATCATGCCGTCGATTATCGACCGTTCGCCGATCATGGTCGCGGTGTCCTCCGGCGGCAAAGCGCCGGTGTTGGCGCGGCTGCTGCGCGAGAAGCTGGAAGCGATGCTGCCACAGCACCTCGGCAAGCTGGCCCAACTGGGCGGCTCGCTGCGGCAGCGGGTAAAACAACGCTTCAGCAGCCTCGGCGCGCGTCGGCGCTTCTGGGAACGGTTGTTCGCTCACGATCGGCTGGCGCAGTCGCTGGCCAACGACGACGCCGCGCTGGCTGAACGCCAGCTCGAGCAGCTGTTCAGCGAACAGCCGGCAGATCGCGGTGAAGTGGTTCTGGTGGGCGCCGGGCCGGGCGATGCCGGCCTGCTTACGCTGAAAGGGCTGCAACAAATCCAGCAGGCCGACGTGGTGGTTTACGACCGGCTGGTCTCCGAAGAGATCATGACGCTGGTGCGCCGCGACGCCGAGCGTATCTTCGTCGGCAAATGCGCCGGCCACCACTGCGTGCCGCAGGAGCAGATCAATCAAATCCTGCTGCAGCAGGCGCAGCAAGGCAAACGCGTGGTGCGCCTGAAAGGGGGCGATCCCTTTATCTTCGGCCGCGGCGGCGAAGAGCTGGAAACGCTGGCGGACGCCAACGTGCCGTTCTCGGTGGTGCCGGGCATTACCGCCGCCTCCGGCTGTTCCGCCTACAGCGGTATCCCGCTTACCCACCGCGACCATGCGCAGAGCGTGCGCCTGGTGACCGGCCACGCCAAGGCCGACGGCGGATTGGACTGGGTGACGCTGGCCGCCGGGCAACAGACGCTGGTGTTCTATATGGGGCTGTCGCAAGCGGCTGAAATCCAGCGCCAGCTGATCGCTAACGGGTTGCCAGCCGCCACGCCGGTGGCACTGGTGGAAAACGGCACCTCTTGCCGCCAACGGGTGATCGAAGGGGAGCTCCGCCAACTGGGCGCCTTGTCCCTTCAGGCCACCAGCCCCAGCCTGATCATCGTCGGCAGCGTGGTCAGTCTGCGCAGCAAGCTCAATTGGTTCGCCAGCGAAGAATCGCCTGCCAGCCTGGCGCAAATGGCGTAAGACCGACGTAAAAAAAGCGGCCTGTGGCCGCTTTTTCTATTTGCGCCGGCGTTATGCCTGCGGCGGTACGAAACCGACAGCCTGATAGACCTTCGCCAGGGTTTCCTGCGCGCGTGCGCGGGCTTTGGCGGCGCCGTCGCGCATCACCTGCTGCAGGTAGGCTTCATCGTTGCGGAAGCGATGGTAGCGCTCCTGCAGCTCACCCAGCATGCCGGAGACGGCTTCCGCCACCGCGCCTTTCAGGTGGCCGTACATCTGGCCTTCGAACTCGGCTTCCAACTGCGCAATGCTCTTGCCGGTCACACCGGCGAGGATATCCAGCAGGTTGGAGACGCCCGCTTTGTTAACCACGTCGTAACGCACGACAGGCGGCTCTTCCGAGTCGGTCATTGCGCGTTTGATCTTCTTGGTCACCGCTTTCGGATCTTCCAGCAGGCCGATCACGTTGTTGCGGTTGTCGTCCGACTTGGACATCTTCTTGGTCGGTTCCTGCAGCGACATCACGCGCGCGCCGGATTTAGGAATAAACGGCTCCGGCACTTTGAACACGTCGCCGTACAGCGCGTTGAAACGCTGGCCCACGTCGCGGCTCAGCTCCAGGTGTTGTTTCTGGTCTTCGCCCACCGGCACCTGGTTGGTTTGATACAGCAGAATATCCGCCGCCATCAGCACCGGATAGCTGAACAACCCAGCGTTGATGTTCTCGGCGTAGCGCGCGGATTTGTCCTTGAACTGCGTCATGCGGCTCAGTTCACCGAAATAGGTGTAGCAGTTCAGCACCCAGCTCAGCTGCGTGTGCTCAGGCACGTGCGACTGCACGAAGATGGTGCTTTTTTCCGGATCGATACCGCAGGCCAGGTACAGCGCCAGCGTATCCAGCGTGGCCTTGCGCAGCTTCTCGGCGTCCTGGCGAACGGTGATGGCATGCAGATCGACGATGCAGTAGATGCAGTCGTAGTCGTCCTGCATCTGCACCCACTGACGCAGCGCACCCATGTAGTTGCCGATGGTCAGTTCGCCGGACGGCTGCGCGCCGCTAAATACGATGGGCTTACTCATGTTTAAATTTCCTGATTCTCTAAAGATGACAGCCCAAGAGCGGGCAACAAATCGGCGAAGCGCTCCAACACCCGATCGGGGTGGCTCAGGGCGATCGATTCACCGTAGTTATAACCGTAGGTAAAGCCGACGCTCGGGCAACCGGCGCCCTGTGCGGCTTGAATATCGTTGCGCGAGTCGCCAACGAACAGCAGTTCATGCGCGCGCAGCCCAAGCTTGCCGAGCACCAGGTACAGCGGTGCCGGGTGCGGTTTCTTTTCCGTCACGTCGTCGCCGCCGATCACCAGCGAGAAATAATCGCCAATGCCCAACGATGCCAGCAGCGGCGCCACGAACGGCGTCGGCTTGTTAGTCACCAGCGCCATCGGGTAACCGTGTGCGGCCAGGCGGACCAGCGTCTCTTGCACCTGCGGGAACAGGCGGCTGCCGCTGTCAACGGTCTGCGCGTAGAAATGGTCGAAACGCTCACGCAGCCGGCTGCACTGCGCCGGCGTGCCTTCCGCTTCCGCCCAGCGCAGCGCGCGTTGCACCAGCACGTCGGCGCCGTTGCCGATCCAGGTGCCGACCCGTTCCTCACCCGCTTGCGGCAGGCCCGTCTCTTCCAGCGCCATATCGATGGCCGCCGCCAGACCCGGCGCGCTGTCGACCAGCGTGCCGTCCAGATCGAAGGCCAATGCGCGGATCGCGCCGAAATCAGCCATGGGTAACCTTCGCCAGCTCGCTGCGCATCTCGTCGATCACCTTGCGGTAGTCCGGCTGGCCAAAGATGGCGGAACCGGCGACGAACATATCGGCGCCCGCGGCGGCGATTTCAGCGATGTTATCCACCTTCACACCGCCGTCGACTTCCAGGCGGATATCGCGACCACTGTCGTCGATCAATTTGCGCACCTGGCGCAGCTTGTCCAGAGTACCGTGGATGAACGATTGGCCGCCGAAGCCCGGGTTGACCGACATCAGCAGGATCACGTCGATTTTATCCATCACGTAATCGAGGTAGCTCAGCGGCGTCGCCGGGTTGAACACCAGGCCGGCTTTACAGCCGTGCTCTTTAATTAGCTGAATGGTGCGATCGACATGCTCGGAAGCTTCAGGGTGGAAAGAGATATAAGACGCGCCTGCCTTGGCGAAATCAGGCACGATGCGGTCCACCGGCTTGACCATCAGGTGCACGTCAATCGGCGCAGTAATGCCGTAGTTGCGCAGCGCTTCGCACACCATCGGACCGATGGTCAGATTGGGCACGTAGTGGTTATCCATCACGTCGAAGTGCACCACGTCGCCGCCTGCAGCCAGCACGTTAGCGGTATCTTCACCTAACCGGGCAAAATCTGCCGACAGAATGGACGGGGCAATCAAAAACTTTTTCATCCGCTTCTCCAAACGTAGGGTCGAGTTGTTATGCGCCGGGGTGCCCCGGCTTAGCGATACAGCGCCAAAAGCTCGTTCACTTTGCTGCGGCCGAGAATGTTGCGGCTGATTGTGCGGCGCGCTTTCACCACATACAGCGCAGCATTCTGGTACCAGTCGCGCGTCAGCTCGGTATCGTGATTGGAGATCAATACCGGTACCTGGCTCTCTACCGAGAGCTGGTGCGCCAGTTGCGCCAGGCTCTGCTGATCGGCGATGCTGAAGCTGTTGGTGTGGTAAGCGGTGAAATTCGCCGTCGCCGACAGCGGCGCATAAGGCGGATCGCAATACACCACGGCACCGGCCACGGCCTTCGCCATGGTATCGCGGTAATGCTCGCAGACAAAAGTGGCATTGCGCGATTTTTCGGCAAACCAGTAGAGCTCTTCTTCCGGGAAGTACGGTTTCTTGTACCGGCCAAACGGCACGTTGAACTCGCCGCGCAGGTTATAGCGACACAGGCCGTTATAGCAGTGACGGTTCAGGTACAGGAACAGCAGCGCCCGGCGGTAAGGCTCGGTGCTAGTATTGAACTCTTCTCGCAGCAGGTAAAACTGATCCGAGTTATTGAATTCATCGGCGAAAAGCGTGCGGGCATCGCGCACGAAGTCATCCGTGCGCAGCTTAACGATGTTATACAGGTTGATAAGATCGCTATTGATGTCGGCGAGAATGTAGGCGTCGTAATCCGTATTCAGAAAGACGGATCCCGCACCCACGAAGGGCTCGATTAAGCAGTCTCCCGCCGGCAGATGGCGACGAATCTCATCTACCAGCGGGTATTTTCCACCAGCCCATTTTAAAAAAGCGCGGTTTTTCTTCATGCCGTCAATTAGCTACTTATACAATTCAGAGCGGCGGATTGTACTCTGTTTCAGACAGCACATCAGCGCACAAATTTAAATGATTTATTTTTTAAGATCTTGCTGCACTTGGTGTACAGGTCGGACCCACGGTTTTTTCGCCTGCACATCCGCCGGCAACGAAGCAATGGCGCGCTTCGCTTCCGCAGAAGACGCATAGTTGCCGCTCACCAGCACGTACCACGGTTTGCCGTCACGCTTGGTGGCGTACACCAGGTAGTTCTGCAGCTTCTGCTGTTTGGCGTAGGCGTTCAGCGTGTCGGAACGCGAAGCGCTGCTCAGCTGCAAGGTATAGTTGCTGCCCGGCGCAGACTGCAGTGAACTGCCGCTGCTGGCGACCGCTCCCGCTTTCGCGGTGGAAGACGGCTTGGCCGGCGGCGTATACACCGTGGTCGGTGATTTATGCTGCGTCGCGGTCGGTTTGGTGGCGGCGGTTTTCGCCGGCGTTTTATGCTGTTGCGGTGCGGTGCCCTGCACAGGACGCGTCGCTTCGCGCGCCGCGGCGCCGCTCATCACCGTCGCCGGTGCGGTCGGCAGCGTCGACGCTGCGCCGGTCATGCCTTGAGTCGCGGCATCCACCTGCCCCTGCTGCTGCGACAGCGCATCCGCCATGTTGCCCGGCAAATCGACGCGCTGCTGCGCGCCGCCCTGCTGAGGCTGCGTTTGCGCTTCGGTCGGTGTGCCGGAGATCGGCGGAACGCTGACGTTCTGCGGTTGCTGCGGCTGAGTCGCGCTCACGCCGTTGTTATCGTGGGTATCCGTCGTGCCGCCCGGCACGCCGTTATTGGCGGTGGTCAGCGACGAAGAACCGGACAGGTTGATATCGCGGGCCGCGCCGTTTTGCGCGCCGCTCTCCTGAGCCGCTTCATGTTTGGTTGGCGCCTTCAGGGCGGAACCGATGCCGATAATCAGCAGCAACAGCACCAAAATGCCGATGCCAATCATCAAATGCTGGCGCGAAACGGCGAAGCGCGGCGCGGCGGCCGGCTTGCGCGAACGCGTAGGACGACGATCGCTGCTATCAGGTCTGAGATCGTCTTCCGGTTTAAACTCGTCCATCTGAAACCCTCCAACTAGAGGCAAAAGCCCACCACCGTAGACCTACCGTGGCACGGGCAGATTAACCCGATGATGGCAAAGCGACACCCGTCGTGCTCTGCTCACTGTATTAATATAGATGCAAATGGCGGCTAAGCCACTGTTACTTAGTCCGATTTAATTACGCTGCTGCTCAGGCAAGCAGGCGGCGATCGACGCCAGCACCAGCTCATGCCCTACGCCGCCGCGCACTTCCGCCGCACCGATCATGGTCGGCAGCACCAGACGCAGTTCACCCGCCAGCACTTTCTTGTCACGCAACATGTGCGGCAGATAGGATTCCGGCGTCATTTCCTGCGGCCCGCAGACCGGCAAGCCGGCGCGCAGCAGCAGCGCTTTGATACGTTCGATGTCTTCAACAGAGAACTGGCCGAGACGGTGCGCGGTTTCCGCCGCCATCACCATGCCTGCAGCCACCGCTTCACCGTGCAGCCACACGCCGTAGCCCATCTCGGCTTCGATAGCATGACCGTAAGTATGGCCCAGATTCAGCAGGGCGCGCAGACCGCTTTCGCGTTCGTCGGCGGCCACCACCTCGGCCTTCAGTTCGCAGCAGCGGCGGATACAGTAGGCCAACGCCTGCATATCCAACGCCATCAGCGCATCGATGTTATTTTCCAACCAGACGAAGAACTCGCGATCGAGGATGATCCCGTACTTGATGACTTCGGCCAGGCCGGAAGAGAGTTCGCGCGTCGGCAACGTTTTCAGGCAATCCAGATCAACCACCACCGAAGCGGGTTGATAGAAAGCGCCGATCATGTTTTTGCCGAGCGGGTGGTTGACGGCGGTCTTGCCGCCTACGGAGGAGTCCACCTGCGACAACAGCGTGGTGGGAACCTGAATGAAGCGCACGCCGCGTTGGTAACACGCGGCGGCAAAACCGGTCAGATCGCCGACAACGCCGCCACCGAGGGCGATCAGCGTGGTATCGCGACCGTGCGGTTTTTCGAGCAGCGCCGAAAACACCTGCTCCAACACCGCCAGAGATTTGTACTGCTCACCATCGGGAAGAATCACCTGATCCACCACGACGCCGCTCTGCTCCAGCACCTGCCGGACACGCTCGAGATAGAGCGGCGCCAGGGTCTGGTTGGTGACCAACATCGCTTGCTCACCCGCCTTTAACGGCATAAAAGAAGCCGGATCGTTAAACAATCCGGCGGCAATGGTAATCGGGTAGCTACGCTCCCCAAGCGTTACAGTAATTCTCTCCATGTCGCGCTCAGTTCTCTGTATGGTGCGGCGGTGGTTGATCCCCGCAACAGCGGGGAACACAAATCAGTTTTTCGCATTGGCCGACGGCGAACGCGAAAATTGGCAATCAGTTGCTTTCCAGCATGTTGATGATCTGGTTAGCAACCACTTTAGCGCTCTGATCGTCGGTGCGGATGGTGACATCGGCAATCTCTTCATACAACGGATTACGTTCTTTCGCCAAGGCTTCCAGCACTTCACGCGGCGGAGAATCAACCTGCAGCAGCGGGCGTTTTTTATCACGCTGAGTGCGAGCCAGCTGCTTCTCGATCGTGGTTTCCAGATAGACCACCACGCCGCGCGCGGACAGACGGTTGCGCGTTTCGCGCGACTTCACCGAACCGCCGCCGGTCGCCAACACAATCCCTTGTTTTTCCGTCAGTTCATTAATGACTTTTTCTTCACGATCGCGGAAACCTTCTTCCCCTTCCACGTCGAATACCCAGCCCACGTCAGCTCCGGTACGTCGCTCAATTTCTTGATCGGAGTCGAAGAACTCCATATTGAGTTGCTGAGCTAACTGACGGCCAATAGTGCTTTTGCCGGCACCCATAGGCCCAACCAGAAAGATATTGCGTTTCTCTGCCATGTTTTTCGGTATTACTAAGACAATTCGTTAATGTTAACCCGCCCCGCCAATCAAATCAGCGGCGGGACCTAAACTGAAACCTCATGAGCGATAGTGCGAGATCAGACGAAAAATTATCTCAACACTCTTGGTAGTTTGGCAACCGAATAAATCGCAATCCACGCCGCGGGAGGGAAACCATATGTTTTTAACGGCGTCTTGACGCTAACAAAAAACCTCGGTGCTCAATTCGGTAACCCTTGTAAGCTAAATCGGCCGCAGCGTCAAACGCAGATCCCCCCAAGGGGATAAAAAAGTGTATCTGCTCATCAACTTTAGGAGATTTGCCGCCCAGCCGACAGGCAGCCGCTTATCCCTTAATCAAGGTCGGCGTAATGAAGATCACCAGCTCGCGTTTTTTCTGTTGTAGGCCACTTTGCCGGAACAAGCCCCCCAGCAGTGGCGCATCTCCCAATCCCGGCACCTTGTCCGCCGTCTTGCCGCTATGCCGTTGAAAAATACCGCCGAGCACCAGGGTTTCACCGCTTTTCACCGTGATCTGCGTCTTAATCTCCTGTTTATCGATGGTCAATGCCTCCCCCGCCCCGCGGCTGATGGCACGCCCCGGCATATTTTGGCTGATGTGCAACGTCAGCGTGATGCGCCCGTCCGGCAACACTTTCGGCGTCACCTCCATGCCCAGCACCGCCTCTTTGAACTCAATCGCGGTCGCACCGCTGGCGCCGCTCGACACTTCATAAGGGATCTCCGTCCCCTGTTTGATGCTGGCGGTTTGCAGGTGCGCCGTCAGCAAACGCGGGCTGGCGATGATCTCCACCTGATTCTCCTGCTCCAGCGCCGTCAGCTCGAGGCTCAACAAACGCCCGCTGATGCGCGCCAAATGGAAACCGGCGCTCACCGCGCTGCGCTCCAACGGCAGATTAACGCCGAGATTGCCCGGCCGCAGCGGCCGCGTCGGTTTTTCGTCGGCCGCCAATCCCCAACGCACGCCAAGTTCACGCAGGCTTTCGCTGTTGATGGTCACGATATGCGCCGCCAGCTGCACCTGTGCCAGCGGCGCGTCCATTTCCGTCACCCTTTTTTTCAACTGCGCCAGGATTGGCGCCGTGTCGCGCAGTAACAGCGTATTGGTGCGCTTATCCGCCAGCACGCTGCCACGCTCGCTGAGCAAGGCGCCGCGTTGAGCATTGAGGCTTTCGGCAATCTCCGCCGCATCGCCGTTTTGTAACGTCAGGGTCAGGCTGTGCAAAGGCTGCCGCTGCGCCAGCGCTTCTCGCTGCTGTTTTTTTTCCTGCGCGTCCGGCTCCGGGGCGACCAGCATCACGCTCCCCTCCCGCGTCATCGTCAGCTTGCCCATACGCAGGGTCAGCGCCAGCGCCTGAGGCCAGGGCACATTCTCCAGCCGCAGCGTCAGATTGCCGCTTACGCCGGGCGCGACGATCAGGTTCATCTGCCGATAATCCGCCAGCGCCTGCAGGATGACCGTCACTGGCGCATCCTGGAACTCCAGGGAAACCTGCTGTTTATCCTGCGCCTGGACGATGCCGAGCGACAGACACCACAACGCCACGCCCAATCCAGCGAGTCCTTTCATGGTTTGCCATCCTTGTTGTTGTCCATCATGAGCGAGATGTCGCCCTGGCTCGCCGGACAATCCGGTTCGGCCGCCAGCGCCGTTAACGTCAGGCTGCGCGCCCGCACCTGCGCCACCTGCCAACGCTCGTCCAGCACCCACTGCTGCGGCCGCAGGCGCAACCACTGCCCTGCCGGCGTCACCACCCAGCCATAGCGCAGCGGCGGTTGCCCGATGACGCCTTTCAGTCGCCAACCCGCCGGCGATGCCTCCTGATGGGCACAAACAGGCAGCGGAGGCGGCGCAAACGGATCGCGCGGTTCTGCACACAAGGCCCACGGCCATAGCAGCCACCACCAACGGCCCGGTCTTTTACTCATCGGCCTGCTCCTCGGCGGCATCCTGCAACACCAACCGCGCCGTCATGCCCTGCGGCGCCGTTTCCACGCTCAATTGTTCGAGACGCAAATCGGCGGGCAGCGCCTCCAACAGCGCCAACAAACCGGCATAATCAATGCGCAAACTCAGCGTTTGCCGCAGCGGTTTTTCCTGCCGCTGCCAGCGCAACAAGGCGCCCCCCGCTTGTTGCAGCACGTTCGCCAGATCGCCGGCGGTGGTCGGACCGATCGGCGTTGGCGGCATAGGGGCTTCCGGCGCCTCGTCCAGTTGGTGCTGTACCATGGAAATCTGTTGCAACAGGCGCTGTTGCCGCTCCGCCGCGTTTTCCCGCTGACGCCATTCGTCTTGCAGCAGCCAACCGCCGCCCAACAGCGCCAGCGTGCCGATGCCCAGCCCTTGCGCCACCAGCAATAGCCAGCCCGGCAAGTTCAGCCAAAAGCGCAGCCCGGATGACAAACGGCTATCCATCACGCCCCCACTGCGCCGCCAGATGAAAGGAATACAGACCGTCGTCCCGTTGCGTTACCTCAGCCAAACGCAGCCGTGGCAACGCAGGCATCCCCGCCAGCCGCCGTTCGAACTGCGTGATGGCCGCAGGAGAGCGGCTCAATCCACGCAGCCGCAGACCGTTCGTCGCATCGCTGTCCAGCGCCGTGAGCCACAGCAGTGGAGGAATGCTGAAGGACAATTGCTGAAGCAACTGCAAATAACGCCGGTTATGTTGGCCGTTGCGCGCCTGCCGTTCGGCGCGGGCGCTGTGCAGCGCTCGCTGCGCCCGCTCTTGCTGCTGCTGATGGGCGAGCAACGTCAAGGCCGCCAGCTCTTCACCCAGCATCGTTAGCCGCGCCTGCCGCTGCGCCTGTTGGTGACGCAGTTGGCCGGCAACCAGAAACAGCGCCAGCAGCAGTAGCGTTACCTGCAACAGCAGCGCACCCAGCCAGAAACAGCCGCGCCGCCGATCGCGGCGCTGTCGCCAGGGCAGAAAGTTGACCTGATACATCAGCGATCCTCCTCGCGCAGCGCCAGACCACCGGCCAATGCGAACGCCGCAGGATGCGCAGGCAACGGTGGGCGCAACTGCGTGAAGGCGCTGAGCGGCGACCAGGCAAGGCAACCGGTGGGCAAGGCACCTGCCAGCACGCTGCCGGCATAGACCGGCCGATCGTCGCCCGCCGGCATCTGGGCTTGCAGCGCCCGCAGCGCCTGCGCGTCATCGTCGCCCGGCGCCAGACCAAAGGCGAACGCGCCGTCAGCCGGCGCCACCCACAGCCATTCTCGTTCGAGACGGTGCATCAGCCCCGCAGCGGGCGGTACGCCTGCCGCCGTCGCCATCATCCGCAGCGCACAAGGGGTGATATCGACCGCTTGCGGATGCAGGCCAGCCTGACGCAAACAATGCAGCCACTGCTGCAGCTCCTGCCGCCGCGCGGCGGTCAGCAACAGCGCCGCCTCATCCGCCGGCGCGGTGCGATAGTCGAGCGCCAGCGTCTGGCCATCGAGCGGAAACTGCTTCAAACCGTGGCCACCGATATAGTCGCTGCGTTCCGGCTCGCGCAGCCGCGCGTCCGGCTGCGCCATGCGCTGCTGCAACACGCGCTGCGCCGGCAGAGCAATGCGTAAGGAAATATGTCGCGGCAGTTGAACGCGCCATTGCCGCAGCGCCCGGATCAGGAATTCGGAAGGTTCCAGGCAGCCATCGCGTAAAACCGCCTGCGGCAGCGCCTGCTGCCACCAGTGGCGCAACTGCCAGCCATTGCGGCGGCGTTGGGCCGCCACCGCGCGCACGCAGTCGATTTGTATATCCAGCCCCACCTGCCATGCTTGAGGGAACATGTTTCGCAAGCCTCCATAACATCAGATGATAAAAGAACATATCCATGTCGCAGGCTTGCCTTTATACTACCGCGCGGTTGTTTATAAACTGCCCAAATGACTTAGAAATGGGAAATCTCAGGTGAAGTTCGTAAAGTATTTACTAATCCTTGCAGTATGTTGCATCGTGCTGGGAGCAGCCTCGATTTTCGGCTTGTACAAATATGTCGAGCCGCAGCTGCCCGACGTCGCAACGCTGAAAGACGTACGGCTGCAGATACCGATGCAGGTTTACAGCGCCGATGGCGAACTGATCGCCCAATACGGTGAGAAGCGCCGCATTCCGCTGAAACTGGAACAAATTCCGCCGGTGATGGTGCACGCATTTATCGCCACCGAAGACAGCCGCTTCTATGATCACCATGGCGTCGATCCGGTCGGCATCTTCCGCGCCGCCTCAATCGCGCTGGTCTCCGGCCACGCTTCGCAGGGGGCCAGTACCATTACCCAACAGCTGGCGCGTAACTTCTTCTTAAGCCCGGAACGCACCCTGATGCGTAAAATCAAGGAAGCTTTCCTGGCGGTACGCATCGAGCAGATGCTCACCAAGGATGAAATCCTTGAGCTGTATCTGAACAAGATCTATCTGGGTTACCGCGCCTACGGCGTGGGCGCCGCCGCACAGGTCTATTTCGGGAAAGACGTCAGCCAGCTCACCCTGAGCGAGATGGCGACCATCGCCGGCCTGCCGAAAGCCCCGTCTACCTTCAACCCGCTCTATTCGCACGATCGCGCCGTTGCCCGCCGCAACGTGGTGCTGTCGCGCATGCTGGACGAGCATTACATCACGCAGGCGCAGTACGATCAGGCGCGCGCCGAAGATCTGGTCGCCAACTACCATGCGCCGGAAATCAGCTTCTCCGCGCCGTATCTCTCCGAGATGGTGCGTCAGGAGATGATCAAGCGCTACGGTGAAAACGCCTATACCGACGGTTACAAGGTTTACACCACCGTCACCAAACGGCTGCAGCTGGCGGCGCAGGAGTCGGTACGCAACAACGTGCTGGCCTATGACATGCGCCACGGCTACCGCGGCCCATCCAACGTGTTGTGGAAAGTCGGCGAAGCGGCCTGGGATCGCAAACAGATTGTCGACTCGCTGAAAAACTTGCCGAGCTACGGCCCACTGGCGCCGGCGGTCATCACCGCTGCTAACCCGCAGGAAGCGACGGCGATGCTGGCCGATGGCAGCAGCATTGCCCTGCCGATGGCCACCATGCGCTGGGCGCGGCCGTACCGTTCAGACACTCAGCAAGGCCCAACGCCGAAACGCGTCACTGACGTGGTGCAGACAGGTCAGCAGGTATGGGTGCGTAAAGTGAACGACGCCTGGTGGCTGTCGCAGGTGCCGGACGTCAACTCGGCGCTGGTCTCGATCAACCCGAACGACGGCGCGGTGAAAGCGCTGGTCGGCGGCTTCGACTTCAACCAGAGCAAGTTCAACCGCGTGACGCAGGCCCTGCGTCAGGTGGGGTCAAACATCAAACCGTTCCTGTACACCGCCGCGATGGATAAAGGCCTGACGCTGGCCACCATCCTGAACGATTTGCCGATCACCCGCTGGGATGCCGGCGCCGGCACCGACTGGCGGCCGAAGAACTCACCGCCGACCTACGACGGCCCGATTCGCCTGCGGCAGGGGCTGGGGCAATCGAAGAACGTGGTGATGGTGCGCGCAATGCGTGCGATGGGCGTCGACTACGCGGCGGAATATCTGCAGCGCTTCGGCTTCCCGGCACAGAACATCGTGCATACCGAATCGCTGGCGCTAGGTTCCGCCTCCTTCACCCCGATGCAGCTGGTACGCGGCTACGCGGTGCTGGCGAACGGCGGTTACCTGGTTGACCCGTACTTCATCACCAAGATTGAAGACGACAACGGCAATACGGTGTTCGAAGCTAAACCGAAAGTGGTGTGCAGCAGCTGCAACCTGCCGGTGATCTACGGCGACACCCACCGTTCGGCGGTGCTGTCCGACGACAACATCGAAAACGTCGCCACCTCGCAGGAAGGCAGCAACAGCACGGTGCCGATGCCGCAGCTGGAGCAGGTTACCCCGGCTCAGGTGCAGCAGGACGGTGACCAACAGTATGCGCCGCACGTGATCAGCACGCCGCTGGCCTTCCTGATCCACGACGCGCTGAACAGCAACATCTTCGGCGAACCGGGTTGGATGGGCACTGCCTGGCGTGCCGGGCGCGATCTGAAACGTCATGATATCGGCGGCAAAACCGGTACCACCAACAGTTCCAAAGACGCCTGGTTCTCCGGCTATGGCCCGGATACCGTGACGTCGGTGTGGATCGGTTTCGACGATCACCGCCGCGATCTGGGCCGTTCGACGGTATCCGGCGCTATCCCGGATCAGATTTCCGGCGGTGAAGGCGGAGCCAAGAGCGCCCAGCCGGCGTGGGACGACTTCATGAAGACCGCGCTGGAAGGCATTCCTGAGCAGAAAGTCACGCCGCCGCCAGGCATCATCAGCGTCACCATCGACAAAAGCAGCGGCAAGCTCTCCGGCGGTGGCGGCGGCAGCCGTTCCGAGTACTTTATCGAAGGGACGCAGCCGACGGACTACCCATCGCGCGATACCGGCACCACGTTGACCGATCCGGGCGGTGAAAGCCACGAGCTGTTCTGATCGAAAAGGGCCAGAGAAATCTGGCCCTTTTTTTATTCGGCGCGAAGCGTATCAGCGCGACGCGCGCAAAAACGCCTCGGAGAGAAACAGCGCGCTGACGTTGCGCGCCTCACGGAAATCCGGTTCCGCCAGCAACGCCATCATGTTGGCGATCGGCCAGCGCACCTGCGGCAAGGGCTCCGGTTCATCCCCTTCCAGGCTCTGCGGGTAGAGATCGTGGGCCAGCACGATATTCATTTTGCTGGAAAAGTAGGATGGCGCCATCGTCAGCTTACTGAGAAAATCAAAGCGCTTCGCGCCGTATCCCACCTCTTCCATCAGCTCGCGGTTGGCCGCTTCCAGCACGCCCTCTCCGGGATCGATCAACCCTTTCGGGAAACCCAGCTCATAGGATTCAGTGCCCACCGCATATTCGCGGATCAGCAGCAGGTCATCGCCAATCACCGGCACGATCATCACCGCTTCGCGATCCGAAGGCCGCATGCGCTCATACACCCGCCGAACCCCGTTGCTGAATTCCAAATCGACCGACTCGACGTTGAACAAACGCGAACGCGCGACCGTTTCCACTTTCAGAATTTTAGGTTTTTGCAGGTGTTTATCCATGATTGCCTCAAAGAGGTTACCCAGGCGTGGACGGGGCAACCGAAATAATGATTGGCGTAACGCACGGCTCGTTGGCGCTCAAATGCTGACCAAATTCGATCCTGATCACATTGTGCGTTAAGGGCAAGCTCCGCCGCAACGAGCATGAACAGTAATTTACTTTCTTTTAACAAGCGTAGCCAGCGGCGGGCGATTTTCCGTACTGATTCAGCAAACAGCACGCATGAAAATAGGATAATGCCGATATCGACGGCAGAGGCCGGTTGCTAGTATCACGCAGGCAAGAATCAGTGATAAAATGGCCTTGCGTCATGAAGGAATGAGATCCAGAGCGAGAATCTGTTTGTTCCCTCATTAGTTCTGGGTGCCTCCTGGCGGTTTACTCCGTATAATATTCAGCTTTTCATCAGGTTGGCGAAATTCACGGGTGTGAGATGGGGATTGCATGAGCACAATAGTGTTGATATTGGCCTTAGTGCTTGTCTGCCTGATTGCCGCCGGCCTGTACCTGTGGTTCAAGGCCCGCAACCCGTCGGCGCTGGCGCACGCGTTGCCGTTTATCAAGCCTGCCCACCGCAAGCTGACCGATGAAGAGCGCGCCGCGGTCGAGTTCTACCTCAATCAGCAAAACAAGCTGAGCAACAAACTGTTGCCCGGCGGTGGCGCTACGCTGCCCGCAGCCAAACTGGCGCTCACCCCGCAAAGCGATAACGTTTATCCCGTCACGCACGCCATCACCCGCTACGGTCTGGCCAGCGACGATCCCAATAAATGGCGCTATTACCTCGATGCCGAAGAGGTACATCTGCCGCCGTTTTGGGAACCCTACATCACCGCCGACAACCATGTGGAAGTGATCCGAACCCAGACGCTGCCGCTGGTGATTTCGCTCAACGGGCACTCGCTGAAAGATCATATTCACGACCGGCCGCAGCCGCCGGTGGTGACCGCCGCGCCGACCAAAAACGCTTCCATCCGCAAGGAAGAGAGCGAACATGTCGAGCTGGTGAACATTCGTAAGGAAACGCCGGAAGAGCATGCGCTGAACCGGCCGAACGGCATCCGTGAAGCCGTCATCATCTCCGCCGCGCTGCTGCTGCTGTTCTTCAGCCTGATCAGCCCGGTGCTGGTGATCCCGTGGATGATTTTCGTGGCGGTGCTGATGATCGCCTGGGGATGCTGGAACCTGTTCCGCCGTCCGGCGTCACGCGAGCTGAAAGAGATCCACTGCCTGCGCGGCACGCCGAAGCGCTGGGGCCTGTTCGGCGAATCCGGCCAGGGACAGATCAGCAACATTTCACTCGGCATCATCGATCTTATCTACCCGCCGCACTGGCAGCCGTACCTGACGCAAGACTTGGGCAAGACCACCGATGTGGACGTCTACCTCAATCGGCAGGTGGTGCGCCAGGGCCGTTTCCTCTCGCTGCATGACGAAGTGAAGAATTTTCCGCTGCAGCAGTGGGGCCGCAACGCGGTGCTGGTCGCCAGTTCGGCACTGGTACTGCTGTTGTTGCTGATCTATATCCCGCTCAATCTGCCGCTGACCCTCAGCATGGCCTGGCTGCAAGGCGCGCAAAAAGTGGAAGTGACCAGCGTACAGGCACTGGAAGCTACGCCGCTGCGCATCGGCGACACCCTGAAGGTGCGCGGCAGCGGCATGTGCTATGTGCCGCCGCCGGCCAACGGTGGCGGCGCCGTCAATTTTGCGCCGTTCGATTGCTCCGGCATTTACTGGAACAACGCCGCCCCGCTGCCGCAGCCGGAATCAGAAGTCATAGACAAAGCGACGGCCCTGCTGGCCACGGTCAACAGCCAGCTGCATCCGAGCGGTACCGATCAGAAGATCAACCCGCAGCTGGCCAGCGCCATCGAGAAATCCGGCATGATCCTGTTGGATGACTTTTCTGATATCGTTTTGAAAACACAGGATTTATGCCAGGCAGAAAACGACTGTGTGCGGCTGAAAAACGCGCTGGTCAACCTGGGCAACGCCAAAAACTGGAGCGGCCTGGTGAAACGCGCCAGATCAGGCGCGCTGCAAGGCGTCAACGTCCTGCTGCGCCCGGTAAGCGCCGAGTCGCTGGAAAGCCTGACCAAAGTGGCCACGTCGTCGTTCATCTTCAATGAAACGCGTCTGGCCGCCGCGGCGCTCAACAGCCCGCCGCCGGGCGGTTTCCTGATCCGCAGCGATGAAGGTCGACAGTTGGTCAGCCATCCGCAATCCTCAGCGCCGCAGAGCGAATACAACGCTCTTGACCAGTGGAATGAGTTGCAGCGCCTTTCCACTCTGCTGCTGCATACCCCATTCCAGGCGCAGGGGGTGATCACCAGCCTCAGCGTCGATGCCAACGGCACCCGCCACGTGGCGTTGCACAGCGAACCGGACATGATCACCCTGTGGCGCTACCTCGGTACCAGCCTGCTGTTGCTGGCGGTGGTCGTCAGCCTGGGCTATAACGCCTGGCGGCTGGTACAGCGTCGGCGCATCAATCAGCACCGCGTCGCCGATATCCAGCGTTACTACGACAGCTGCTTCAATCCGCAGCTCAATCCGATGTCAATGCGGCCGATGGCCTGAACCTGACGCCGGGGGTCTCCGCCCTGTCATCTGCTTATGCTACGCTAACGCTATTATTCTCATCTGCGGACCGCCCGTCGGTCCGCCCATGGAGTTTTTATGGTTCCCGAGTTTGATTGGCCGCAGATCGATACCGTGCTGCTGGATATGGACGGCACCTTGCTGGATCTGGAGTTCGACAGCCACTTCTGGCTCAGCCTGGTGCCGCAAGCGCTGAGCGAAAGGCGCGCCATTCCGTTCGACGAAGCCCGTCATATCATTGAACGGGAATATCAGGCGGTGCAGCACACCATGAACTGGTATTGCTTCGATTACTGGAGCGAGCGGTTGGATCTGGACATCTACCGCATGACCAGCGAAATCGGTAGCCGCGCGCGGCTGCGCGAAGACACCGAGCCGTTTTTACGGGCGCTGCGCGACGCCGGTCTGCAAACCATTTTGCTGACCAACGCCCATCCTCACAGCCTGGCGGTGAAAATCGAGCATACCGGCCTCGATCGGCACCTTGATTTATTGTTTTCCACCCACACATTTGGTTATCCGAAAGAAGATCAGCGTCTGTGGCAGGCGGTGCAACAGCACACCGGGTTCAACCCACAGCGCACGCTGTTTGTCGATGACGGCGAGCCGATCCTCGACGCGGCGCGCACTTTCGGCATTCGTTACTGCCTGGGCGTGCAAAACCCGGACTCCAGCACGGCGGAAAAAAGCTTCCAGCGCCATCCGTCGATGCGCGACTACCGTCTGCTGATACCGGCGCTGGCCAAGGGGGAAGCATGAAGGAAAAAGCGACGCGCGACGACGCGGTCCGACTGGATAAGTGGCTGTGGGCCGCACGCTTCTATAAGACTCGCGCGCTGGCGCGCGAAATGATCGACGGCGGCAAGGTGCATTACAACGGCCAGCGCGGCAAACCGAGCAAGATTGTCGAACTCAATGCCGAGCTTAAGCTGCGGCAGGGCAACGAAGAACGTACGGTGATCGTGCTGGCGCTGACCAGCCAACGCCGCGGTGCCAACGAGGCGCAGCAAATGTATCAGGAAACCGAAGCCAGCATCGCCAACCGCGAAAAAATGGCGCTGGCGCGCAAGATGAACGCGTTGACCATGCCGCATCCGGACCGTCGTCCGGACAAAAAGGAGCGGCGCGACCTGATGAAATTTAAATTTGGTGAGCCGGAATAACCCCTCACCGTAATGAGAGAAGATTATGTCCAACCATGACCAATTGCACCGTTACCTGTTTGAAAACTACGCGGTGCGCGGCGAGCTGGTTACCGTCAGCGAAACCTATCAGCAGATCCTGAACAACCACGATTACCCGGCACCGGTGCAAAAACTGCTGGGCGAGCTGCTGGTCGCCACCAGTCTGTTGACCGCAACCCTGAAGTTCGACGGCGACATCACCGTGCAGCTGCAGGGCGACGGCCCGCTGAAGCTGGCGGTGATCAACGGCAACAACCGCCAGGAGATGCGTGGCGTTGCGCGCACCCAGGCGCCTATCGCCGACGACAGCACCCTGCATCAGATGATCGGCAACGGCGTCATGGTCATCACCATTTCCCCGACGGAAGGCGAGCGCTATCAGGGCGTGGTCGGCCTGGAAGGTGAAACCCTGGCAGAATGCCTGGAAGCCTACTTCCGCCAGTCCGAGCAGCTGCCAACCCGCCTGTTCATCCGCACCGGCGAAGTGGAAGGCAATGCCGCAGCGGCCGGTATGCTGCTGCAGGTGCTGCCGGCGCAGGACGGCAACCTCGATGATTTCGATCATCTGGTGCAACTGACCAACACGGTCAAAAGCGAAGAGCTGTTCGGCCTGCCGGCCAACGAAGTGTTGTACCGCCTGTACCATCAGGAAGAGGTCACCTTGTACGAACCGCAGGACGTGCAGTTCCGTTGCACCTGTTCGCGCCAGCGTTGCGCCGACGCGCTAATGACCCTGCCGACCGATGAAGTGGCGGACATGCTGGAGCAGGACGGTAATATCGACATGCACTGCGACTACTGTGGCAGCCACTATGTCTTTGACCCGGTTGATGTTGCCGCGTTGTATGCGGGTAACACCGGCGAAAGCGACCAGTTGCACTAAGTAACACCTTTTCGGCGGGCGCCCCCGGCGCCTGCCAACGCCCGCCGTTTGCACGTTTGCTTTTTTCCGTGTGCTATCTCTCAGATCGTAACGAAATACCGCCTAAAACGTTAAATATTTGATACCCATCGCGGTTACTCACCGTTAGATCCCTACAATTGCCGCCAGAAATTCTGTGACCAAGGAGTAGTAACATGCGCGTTAAAGGTATAACCCCTCAGGATCTGGCCGCTTACGGCATTCACGACGTTAGCGAAATCGTTCACAACCCGAGCTATGAACTGCTGTTTAAGGAAGAAACAGACCCATCTCTGGAAGGTTTTGAGCGTGGGGTAGTCACCAAGCTGGGTGCCGTCTCCGTCGATACCGGCATCTTCACCGGCCGTTCGCCGAAAGACAAATACATCGTCCGCGACGACATTACCCGCGATACCGTGTGGTGGGCCGATCAGGGCAAAGGCAAAAACGACAACAAACCCCTCAGCCCGGAAGTGTGGGCCGATCTGAAACACCTGGTCACCGAGCAGCTTTCCGGCAAACGTCTGTTCGTGGTGGATACCTTCTGCGGCGCCAACGCTGACTCGCGCCTGAAAGTGCGTTTCATCACCGAGGTGGCCTGGCAGGCGCACTTCGTGAAAAACATGTTCATCCGCCCGAGCGACGACGAGCTGGCTGACTTCGAGCCGGACTTCGTGGTGATGAACGGCGCCAAATGCACCAACCCGAACTGGCAGCAACAAGGCCTGAACTCGGAGAACTTCGTCGCCTTCAACCTGACCGAGCGCATGCAGTTGATCGGCGGCACCTGGTACGGCGGCGAAATGAAGAAAGGCATGTTCTCGATGATGAACTACCTGCTGCCGCTGAAAGGCATCGCCTCGATGCACTGCTCGGCCAACGTGGGCGAGAAAGGCGACGTGGCGGTGTTCTTCGGCCTGTCCGGTACCGGCAAGACCACCCTTTCCACCGATCCTAAGCGTCAGCTGATCGGCGATGACGAGCACGGCTGGGACGACGACGGCGTGTTTAACTTCGAAGGCGGCTGCTACGCCAAGACCATCAAGCTCTCTGAAGAAGCCGAGCCGGACATCTATCACGCCATCAAACGCGACGCGCTGCTGGAAAACGTCACCGTGCTGGCCGACGGCAGCATCGACTTCAACGACGGTTCGAAAACCGAGAACACCCGCGTTTCTTACCCGATCTACCATATCCAAAACATCGTCAAGCCGGTGTCCAAAGCGGGTCACGCCACCAAAGTGATCTTCCTGACCGCCGACGCCTTCGGCGTGTTGCCGCCGGTATCGCGTCTGACCGCCAACCAGACTCAGTATCACTTCCTGTCCGGTTTCACCGCCAAATTGGCCGGCACCGAACGCGGCGTAACCGAGCCAACGCCAACCTTCTCCGCCTGCTTCGGCGCTGCGTTCCTGTCACTGCACCCGACGCAGTACGCCGAAGTGTTGGTGAAACGCATGCAGGCCGCCGGCGCCCAGGCTTACCTGGTCAACACCGGCTGGAACGGCACCGGCAAACGCATCTCGATCAAAGATACACGCGGCATCATCGACGCCATCCTGAGCGGTGAAATCGACAAGGCGGAAACCGTTACCCTGCCAATCTTCGATCTGGCGATGCCGACCGCGCTGCCGGGCGTGAACCCAGAGATCCTCGATCCGCGCAATACCTACGCCAGCCTCGAGCAGTGGCAGGAAAAAGCGCAGGATCTGGCCGAGCGCTTCATCACCAACTTCGACAAATACACCGATACGCCTGCGGGCGCCGCGCTGGTTAGCGCCGGCCCGAAGCTGTAATTCGGTAGCGTTACCTCTTCAGCTAAGGCGCGGATCCCGCGCCTTTTTTTATTTTCATCGATTGCTTTTTAACCAGCAAGGCGAGAAAATAAGTCAATGCAATCATTGATAGCAAAGGAGGTTTAAATGGCGACTATCACCGTCAGAAATCTGGACGACGAAATCAAAGAGCTGCTGCGTATCTCAGCGGCGAAAAACGGCCATTCTATGGAAGAGGAAGCGCGCATGATCCTGAAACAGGCGCTGGTGAAAAAGCCGCCGCGCTATGGATTGGGTACCTGGATGCATCAGCACTTCGCCGAATTCGGCGGCGTTGAGCTGGAGATCCCACCGCGTGACGCCGTGCCGCCACGCATCGTCACCTTTGATGATGAAGATGACAACGCATGATCATTATCGACACCAACGTCATTTCAGAAACGCTGCGTCCCAGCCCGTACTACAACGTCATTAACTGGTTAAATGAAAAGGACAATGACGAGCTCTATCTCAGCGCCATTGTCCTCGCCGAACTGTTCAGCGGCGTCGCCTGCATGCCTGACGGCAAGCGCCAGCGGGATCTCAAGCTGAAATTGGCGGACGCCATTGAATTGAAGTTCGAGGGGCAGATATTGCCGTTTGATGGGCTGTGCGCGATGCAATACGCGGAATTGACGGCAAGGAATCGGCTGCTGGGTAAAGCGATGAGCGTGCCGGATACCCAAATCGCCGCCACCTGCCTGCATTACGGTGCCGCCTTGGCCACCCGCAATACCAAAGACTTCATCCACTGTGGCATCGAATTAATCGATCCGTGGCAGGCGCCGACCGGCCGTCGGTTGCATGAAGATGCGGCGGAATACTACGTGATGAGCAGGAAGTCCTGACGGGGCCGCAGCGGCGCGGCCCACATCAGAGGTCAGGCGTTTTCCCTGGCCGTTTGATGACCGTTGGTCGACTCTTTTTTCTCCATCGGCAACGGAATATACGCGCGGATCAAAAGCCCGCCGCGCTCGCTGGTGCCGATATCCAGTTCGCCGTCATGCGCGTCGATAATACGCTGCACGATCGCCAGCCCCAGACCGGTGCCGCTGGTGCTGCGCGCGCTGTCACCGCGTACGAACGGCTGCAGCAGGTGCTTCAACTCTTCCGGCTTGATACCCGGGCCGTCATCTTCCACCTGGAACCAGCCGCGCTGCAGCTCGCGACCGCTGCTGACCTTGATCCAACCGTTGCCGTAACGCGCCGCGTTCACCACCATGTTCACCGCCGCCCGCTTAATCGACAGCGGATGCACATTCATCATCAGCTCGCCCGGTGACAACGCGGTTTCAATCACCCGCTCATAGCCGCTTTCCGCCGCGACCACTTCGCCTAAAATGGCGTTCAGATCGCTGCTTTCGGTCGGCATCTCCTGCCCGGTGCGCAGATAATCGATGAACTGCTCGATGATGGCGTTGCACTCTTCGATGTCTTTATTGATCGACTCGGCCAGATAGCCGTCTTCGGCGCTCATCATCTCCGTCGCCAGCCGGATACGCGTCAACGGCGTGCGCAGATCATGGCTGACCCCGGCCATCAGCAAGGTGCGATCGTCCGCCAGCTGCTTGACGCCCGACGCCATCTGATTGAATGCGCGAGTCACCGACCGCACTTCGGAAGCCCCATACTCGCGCAGCGGCGGCGGAATAATCCCTTTGCCCACCTGCAGCGCCGCATGTTCCAGCTCCACCAGCGGGCGGTTTTGAATACGAATAAACAGCCAGGCACCGCCGATCGCGAGCAGCATGATCGCCAGCGTATAGCGGAACAGCGGAGAGAAGTCGCCCTGATGGATTTCCGTCAGCGGTACGCGCACCCAGATATCGGGCTGCAGCCAGGTTTTCAGCCACACCACCGGGGAGTTCTTGTTCACCTCCACCCGCACATCGGTCGGCCCGCCGAGCTGCTGCGCCATCTGCTGGCTGAGGAACTGGTAGTGCTGCGCCCAGCGCAGGCCGCTCTCCTCCGCCGCCGAGTTGGTGTAGAGAGAAATGCCCAACTCGCGGTAGATCTCACGACGGAACGCTGGCGGCACTTCCAACAGCGTGCCGTCCTCCAGCTGCAGCCGATCGGTCATCAGCATACGCACTTCGTAAGCCAGTACCTTGTTGAACTGCTGCAGGCTGGGCAGGATGGCGAAGTTCAGCACCACCAGATAGGTCGTCACCAGGCTGACGAACAGCAAAGTGACGATCAACAACAGGGTTCGGGCAAACGAGCTACGCGGTGAAAAGCGCAATCGCCTCATGCCTTGCTGCCGTCCGGGACGAAGACGTAGCCGAGACCCCACACGGTCTGGATATAACGCGGATGCGCCGGATCTTCTTCAACCATGCGGCGCAGACGAGAGATCTGCACGTCGATGGAGCGCTCCATGGCGCTGTATTCGCGGCCACGCGCCAGATTCATCAGCTTATCGCGCGACAGCGGTTCACGCGGGTGGCTGACCAGCGCCTTCAGTACCGCGAATTCGCCGCTGGTCAACGGCATCGGCTCGTCTTCGCGGAACATCTCGCGGGTGCCGAGGTTCAGTTTGAATTTGCCGAAAGCGATCACCGCCTCTTCCTGCGAAGGCGCGCCCGGCAGTTCGTTCGCCTGGCGGCGCAGCACCGCGCGGATACGAGCCAACAGCTCACGCGGGTTGAACGGTTTAGGAATGTAGTCGTCGGCGCCGATTTCCAGCCCCACGATGCGATCGACCTCTTCGCCTTTCGCGGTGACCATAATGATCGGCATCGGGTTGCTCTGGCTACGCAGACGGCGGCAGATGGACAGGCCGTCTTCGCCCGGCAACATCAGATCGAGCACCATCAAATGGAAGGATTCACGGGTCAGCAAGCGATCCATTTGCTCAGCGTTGGCAACGCTGCGAACCTGGAAGCCCTGTTCGGTTAAATAACGTTCTAAAAGCGCGCGCAGGCGCATGTCATCATCGACAACCAGGATCTTATGATTCTCTTGCATGGTATTACTCCCAAAGGCTTTATTGCCTGACTCGAATATTGTTAGAAAACCTTGCCATTTGAGACAGCGTTTAATGGTATGTATTCTAGACGAAATTGTTACAAAGCTTATTCTTTTCCCCATTTATCAACAATTTTCAGTGAATGTCGACGGGGGTTCGTCAAAATTTCGCCCTTTATCGGCACAATGTGGGGCAGCGGCCCAATTTTGTGCAATTTCGCCACCGGGGAAGCGCCCGGTGGCGTTCAGCTGTCGGGTCAGGAGGTCTGCAGGAAACGTGCCAGCTGCCTACGTAGCTGCCGGTTCTCTTGCTGTAGCGCATCAACCCGATCGAGCAGCGTCAGCGCCATGGCGATCCCCGGCCAGTCCAGATCCAGCTCGGCCCGCAGCCTGCGCGCGCGCTGCAGATGGCTCAGCGCCGGATAATCGAACTCCCAGCGCGGCTGCGCCGGCTCCAACGGCACGATCACGCCCAGGCCGACGATCTCGACCAGCTCATCCTCTGAAATCTCCACTCGCTGACACAGCTCCACCACGGTGAATGTGATCTCTTTCTTCATCATGTGCTTTACTCCCATTCCGCGCGCGGGTTGAACGCCGCCTGTTCAGCCAGCTCTCGCCACAGGGCGCTGGCCTTCTCGTTCGGCTTCGGCGGCATCACCACCTTGAGAATGACATACAGATCGCCGGGCTCTTTCTTGCCCGCCAGCCCTTTGCCTTTGACCCGCAGCCGTTTGCCGCTCTGGCTGCCGGCCGGCACGGTCAGCGCGATTTTTCCGGTCAGCGTCGGCACCTCGATGCTGGCACCCAGTGCCGCTTCCCACGGAGCGAGCGGCGCCACGATGCTCAGGTTGTGGCCATCTATCTCAAACAGCGGGTGCGGCGCGAGGCGGATGACCAGATACAGATCGCCGTTTTGGCCGCCGCCCACGCCGGCAACGCCCTGCCCCTTGAGGCGAATGCGCTCGCCGTCGCCCACGCCGGCCGGGATTTTCACGTTCAACGTTTTGTTGGCTTCGCTCACCTGCCGCCCCAGCTCGTCATACACCGGCAGCGTATAGGAGATCTCGCGGCTTTGGCCATGCAGCGTTTCCTCGAGGAACAGCGGCACCTCCATCTCCAGATCCTGGCCGCGGAAGCCATGCCCGCCGTGCGAGTGCGAAGCGGAACGGTGCCCGCCCGCCGCACGCCCGCCGAACATGCTCTCGAAGAAGTCGGAGAAGTCTTGCGCGTCGGCGCCGTGCCATGAAGCGCTCTGCTGATAGCCGCCGTGATCGCCGCGCGCCTGGCGGCCAAAGTTCGGATCGTTGCGGTGCAGCCGGATCTGATCGTACTCGGCGCGGCGCTCGTCGTCCTTCAGCACCTCATAGGCTTCGGCCAGCTCCTTGAACTTGCTCTCGGCGTCGTCTTCAGTGCTCACGTCAGGGTGATATTTACGCGCCAGCCGGCGGTAGGCCGTTTTGATGGTTTTCAGATCGGCGTTGGGCTCAACGCCCATCGTGGCGTAGTAATCTTTAAATTCCATGCGGTAATACCTTCAATGTGTTGGGTTGTGCGCCAAAATTCCTTGTCTCTCTCGCCAGATATCCTCCTTTCGTCACATTCCTTTTCCGCTATCGCTAAGCATACTCCCGATTGTTAAAAGCTGCGCAAACTGAATAAAAACCGTGCGACAAGGCGCAGGCCCGCGCGCCATTTCTAAAGCCCCCCGCATTCACGTACACTGTGGCGGTGGCCCCATAAAGATAAATCACGATGAGAACTCAACTGATAACCCGTGAAGGGTATGACAAGCTCAAACAAGAGCTGGATTACCTCTGGCGTGAAGAGCGCCCCGAGGTGACCAAAAAAGTGACCTGGGCCGCCAGCCTGGGCGACAGAAGCGAAAACGCCGACTACCAGTACAACAAGAAGCGGCTGCGCGAAATTGACCGCCGCGTCCGCTATCTGACCAAATGCCTGGAGCAGTTGAAGATCGTCGATTACTCCCCGCAGCAGGAAGGCAAGGTGTTCTTCGGTGCCTGGGTGGAGGTGGAGAATGACGACGGCGAGACCAAACGCTTTCGCATCGTCGGTTACGACGAGATTTTCGGCCGCAAGGATTACATCTCCATCGATGCGCCGATGGCGCGCGCCCTGCTGAAAAAAGAGGTCGGGGACATCGCCACCGTCAATACGCCGCTGGGCGAGGCACAGTGGTACGTAAATGAGATAAACTACCCGAAGTAAGCTTTCAGCTTTTTCCGAACCGCCGCCAACGCCGCCGCCTGAGCTGTTCTCCACGCCGCGGCCGCGCGGCGGCGGCCCGCTCCACTGGCATTTTCCGCGATCAATCCGTATAACTGTCCCCTGTTTATTCACCGTTCTCAATACAGATACCAGACCTATGAATGACCCACTGAGCCGCATTATTGCAACAGAACTGCAGGCCCGGCCGGAGCAAGTCGACTCCGCCATCCGTCTGCTGGATGAAGGTAATACCGTGCCCTTTATTGCACGCTATCGTAAGGAAGTCACCGGGGGCCTGGACGACACCCAACTGCGCCAGCTGGAAACCCGCCTGGGTTATCTGCGTGAACTGGAAGATCGTCGTCAGACCATCCTGAAGTCGATCGATGAACAGGGCAAACTGACCGAACAGCTGGCGGGGGCGATCAACGCCACGCTGAGCAAGACCGAACTCGAAGACCTCTACCTGCCGTACAAACCGAAGCGCCGCACCCGTGGCCAGATCGCCATCGAAGCCGGTCTGGAACCGCTGGCGGACACGCTGTGGCAGGATCCGCAACAGCAGCCGGAACAGCTGGCTGAACGCTACGTCGACGCCGACAAGGGCGTGGCGGACGTGAAAGCCGCCCTCGACGGCGCGCGCTATATCCTGATGGAGCGCTTCGCCGAAGACGCCGCGCTGCTGGCCAAGGTGCGCGACTACCTGTGGAAAAACGCCCATCTGGTGTCCAAAGTGGTCGAGGGCAAGGAAGACGAAGGCGCCAAGTTCCGCGACTACTTCGATCACCACGAACCGATTTCCCAGGTGCCTTCGCACCGCGCGCTGGCAATGTTCCGCGGCCGCAACGAAGGTGTGCTGCAGCTGGCGCTGAACGCCGATCCGCAATTTGAGGAAGCGCCGCGCGAAAGCCAGGCGGAGCTGATCATCATCAATCACCTCAACCTGCGCCTGAACAACGCCCCGGCCGACGCCTGGCGTAAGGCGGTGGTCAACTGGACCTGGCGCATCAAGGTGCTCCTGCACCTGGAAACCGAGCTGATGGGCACGGTGCGCGAACGCGCGGAAGACGAAGCGATCAACGTGTTCGCCCGCAACATGCATGATCTGCTGATGGCCGCGCCGGCCGGCATGCGCGCCACCATGGGCCTCGATCCAGGCCTGCGCACCGGGGTGAAAGTCGCCGTGGTCGACGCGACCGGTAAACTGGTGGCCACCGACACCGTCTATCCGCACACCGGGCAAGCGGCCAAAGCCGCCGCCATCGTCGCGGCGCTGTGCATCAAACACAATGTAGAGCTGGTGGCCATCGGCAACGGCACCGCTTCGCGTGAGACCGAGCGTTTCTATCTCGACCTGCAAAAGCAGTTCAGCGACGTCCGGGCGCAGAAAGTGATCGTCAGCGAAGCGGGCGCATCGGTGTACTCCGCGTCAGAACTGGCGGCGCTGGAATTCCCGGATCTCGACGTGTCGCTGCGCGGCGCGGTATCCATTGCCCGTCGCCTGCAGGATCCGCTGGCGGAGCTGGTGAAGATCGATCCGAAATCCATCGGCGTCGGCCAGTATCAGCACGACGTCAGCCAGAGCCAGTTGGCGAAGAAGCTGGATTCGGTGGTGGAAGACTGCGTGAACGCCGTCGGCGTCGATCTGAACACCGCATCGGTACCATTGCTGACCCGCGTGGCCGGCCTGACACGCATGATGGCGCAGAACATCGTCAACTGGCGCGACGAGAACGGCCGTTTCAGCAACCGTGAACAGCTGCTGAAAGTCAGCCGTCTGGGGCCGAAGGCCTTCGAACAGTGCGCCGGCTTCCTGCGCATCAACCACGGCGACAATCCGCTGGATGCCTCCACCGTTCACCCGGAAGCCTACCCGGTGGTGCAGCGCATCCTGGCCGCCACCGAGCAGGCGCTGCAGGACCTGATGGGCAACGCCTCGGCGGTGCGCAGCCTGAAAGCGGTCGATTTCACCGACGACAAGTTCGGCGTGCCGACGGTCACCGACATCCTGAAAGAGCTGGAGAAGCCGGGCCGCGACCCGCGTCCGGAGTTCAAAACCGCCACCTTTGCCGAAGGCGTGGAAACCCTCAACGATCTGCAGCCGGGGATGATCCTGGAAGGGTCGGTCACTAACGTCACCAACTTCGGCGCCTTCGTGGATATCGGCGTGCATCAGGATGGCCTGGTGCACATCTCCTCGCTGGCGGACAAGTTCGTCGAAGATCCGCACACCGTGGTGAAGGCCGGCGACATCGTCAAAGTGAAGGTGATGGAAGTCGATCTGCAGCGTAAACGCATCGCGCTGAGCATGCGCCTGGATGAGCAACCGGGCGAAGGTTCACCGCGCCGAGGCGGCAACGCGCCGGCACAGGCACGCGACAACGCCAACCGTTCGGCAGGCGGCAACAAGGCCAAACCGCGCAATGCGGCGCCGGCCGGCAACAGCGCCATGGGCGACGCGCTGGCGGCGGCATTCGGCAAGAAACGCTAAGTCAGAGCCAATAGGGCGGAGCCTACTCCGCCCTTTCTGATGAAGAAAACTTGCTGCATTTCTTGACCCGTCTCAATAAACCATCATCTTTTTATTTCCCGTTCCTGCGTGACCACCCTCCCATTATTCAGGCAACAAAAATGCCTTCTGCAGCCATTTATTAACAACTCCGTTAACACGCATTTTTCATCTCGCGAATTGTGAGAGAAACACAAATGGTTACCGCTCGCATTACGGTGGAATAATGTTATCGAATTGCCTTTCAGCGGAAATAAATAAAGGGAAAAAGCCATCGATATTTGCAAACGAGAAAACTCGGCTACAAATACGTAACTGATTTAACTCGCCATTCTCATTTGTTCCCAAGTGCAAGCAGTGATAAAACATCGTTAATCAAGACAACGCCATTAAAAACTGCCGTCACCATAATAATTGGTTACAATACCCTTACTTTTTGTATTGAACGCGATAATGATAATTACTATTATTTGCGCTTACTTTATTGCATGACCTTATGGATGAATACCGCCGACGGCGTGGCATTTTCGCCGGCAACGTCCAATTATCATCAGCCCGATGTTCATCGGCACCCGGAAGGTTAATCACATGCAGCTTCAACCTAAACGCACGTATAAGATTGTCGGCTTTTCCGGTGAAATTGCGCCGGCCTACCGCCAGAAATTGTTATCGCTCGGCATGCTGCCTGGCTCTTCATTCGACGTAGTGCGCGTCGCGCCACTGGGCGATCCGATAGAAATTAAAACTCGCCGCGTCAGCCTGGTGCTGCGCAGGAAGGATCTGGCGCTGCTGCAGCTCGACGGCCAGCCCTGACCTCCGTTTGCCGACGCGCTCTTGCGCCGGCGCTGTTCTCCTTGAAGACGACACGCTGAACTATGAAAAAACTCACCATCGGCTTAATCGGTAACCCGAACTCCGGCAAAACCACGCTGTTCAACCAGCTGACCGGCGCACGCCAACGGGTCGGCAACTGGGCGGGCGTGACGGTCGAACGCAAAGAAGGCCATTTCACCACCCCGCAGTCCGACGTGCGGCTAGTCGATTTGCCCGGCACCTACTCCCTGACCACCATTTCAGAGCAAACGTCGCTCGATGAGCAGATCGCCTGCCATTACATTTTGAGCGGCGACGCCGATCTGCTGATCAACGTGGTCGACGCCTCCAACCTGGAGCGCAACCTCTACCTGACGCTGCAATTGCTGGAGCTGGGCATCCCCTGCATCGTGGCGCTGAACATGCTCGACATCGCCAAAAGCCAGCATATCGATATCGACGTCGCCGCGCTGTCGGCGCGCCTCGGCTGCCCGGTAGTACCGATGATCTCCACCCGCGCCGACGGCATCGGCGTGCTGAAACAGATGATCGACAATCATCGCATCAACGAACAGCAGGCGCTGGTGAACTACCCACCGTTGCTGCTGAAAGCGGTCGCCACGCTGAGCAACGCCATGCCGCAAACGCTGCCGGCAGTGCAACGCCGCTGGCTGGCATTGCAGATGCTGGAGGGCGACATCTACAGCCACCGGCTGGCCGGTCCCGCCGTCGCGCTGCTGCCTGCGGCCATTCAGACGTTGCAACAGCAGGAGCAAGAAGACCCGGCGCTGGTAATCGCCGACGCGCGCTACCAGTCTATCGCCACCCTGAGCGACGCGGTCAGCAACTCGCAGCAGGCGATGCCCAACCGCCTGACCGATATGCTGGATAAAGTGATCCTCAACCGCTGGCTGGGCGTGCCGATCTTCCTGTTGGTGATGTACCTGATGTTCCTGCTGGCGATCAATATCGGCGGCGCGCTGCAGCCGATCTTCGATATCGGCTCGGCGGCGATCTTCATTCAGGGCATTCAGTGGCTCGGCTACACCCTGCACTTCCCCGGCTGGCTGACCGTATTCCTGGCGCAGGGCGTCGGCGGCGGCATCAACACCGTGCTGCCGCTGGTGCCGCAGATCGGCATGATGTACCTGTTCCTGTCATTCCTGGAAGACTCCGGCTACATGGCGCGCGCGGCGTTCGTGATGGATCGCCTGATGCAGGCGCTCGGGCTGCCGGGTAAATCCTTCGTGCCGCTGATCGTCGGCTTCGGTTGCAACGTGCCGTCCATCATGGGCGCCCGTACGCTGGACGCCCAGCGCGAGCGCCTGATCACCATCATGATGGCGCCGTTCATGTCGTGCGGCGCCCGTCTGGCGATCTTCGCGGTGTTCGCCGCCGCCTTCTTCGGCCAGGACGGTGCTGGGGTGGTGTTCTCGCTATACATGCTCGGCATCGCGGTGGCGATCCTGACCGGCCTGGTACTCAAATATACCCTCATGCGCGGCGAAGCCTCACCGTTCGTCATGGAGCTGCCGGTTTACCACGTGCCGCACCTGAAAAGCCTGCTGCTGCAAACCTGGCAGCGGTTGAAAGGCTTCGTGTTGCGCGCCGGTAAGGTGATCGTGGTGGCCAGCATATTCATCGGCGGCCTGAACAGCTTCTCGTTCAGCGGCAAAACGGTCGACAACATCAACGACTCCGCGCTGGCTTCGGTCTCCAAGGTGCTGACGCCGTTGCTGCAGCCGATGGGCGTCCACAGCGATAACTGGCAGGCCACCGTTGGCCTGGTGACCGGCGCGATGGCGAAAGAAGTGGTGGTCGGCACGCTGAACACGCTGTATACCGCCGAGCACATCAACAAAGAGGCATTCGACGCCGCCAACTTCAACCTGCTCGATGAGCTGGGCGGCGCGCTCCAGGAAACCTGGGACGGCCTGAAAAATACCTTCAGCCTGAGCGTGCTCTCCAACCCGATCGAAGCCAGCAAGGGCGACGGCGAGATGGGCGTCGGTTCGATGGGCGTGATGAGCAGCAAATTCGGCTCCGGCATTTCCGCCTACAGCTACCTGATCTTCGTGTTGCTGTACGTGCCTTGCGTCTCGGTGATGGGCGCCATCGCACGTGAATCAAGCCGCGGCTGGATGACCTTCTCAATCCTGTGGGGGCTGAACGTGGCCTACTCGCTGGCGACGCTGTTCTATCAGGCGGCCACCTTCAACCAACACCCGCAGTACAGCCTGACGGCGATCCTGGCGGTGGTGCTGGTGAACCTGCTGGTGCTGTTCGGCCTGCGCCGGGCGCGCAGCCGCGTCACGGTGCGCCTGGGCAACGCCACGCCGGCGGCTTGTTGCCAGAGCGCCAAAGGGAGCTGTCACTGATGGCCGGGCTGCTGCAGGTGCGCGATGCGCTGGCGCTGCGCGGCAGCGCCCAGGCGCAGCAGCTCAGCCAATCGCTGGCGACGCCGCTGCCGCTGGTGCAGGCGATGCTGGATCGTTTGACGGCAATGGGGAAAGTGGAACGTATCGAACAGGATGGCGGCGCCTGTCTGAGCGGCAGTTGCAAAAGCTGCCCGCAGGGCCAGGGATGCAGCACGGTGTTCTACCGGCTGAAGGCCTGACGATCAGGGGCGCCGCAGCGGCGCCCCTTGCCGTTCAAGGCTTATTGCTTGTCTTTGTAAACTTCGGCGATGGCGCTGAATTTACCGTGTTCGCGGCCCGCCAGGATCACGTAGTATTGACCGCCCTTTTCGTCTGCCAGTTTGGACAGCTCTTCCTTGGCATCCATCGGTGACGTGGTTTCCGCCGTCGTGGTGACGGTGCCGATCTTCTCGTATTTACCCGGATTCTTATCCAGATCTTCCTTGGTCAGCAGGGTTGCCGCCATGGAGCCGAAAGACACCGAACCCAGCACTGCCGCTGCAATAATCATCTTCAATGATTTCATGACACTAACCTCTCAATGGATAATTTATCTGTTATGAAAGCCGTCAAGGATCCATGCGTAGTACCGCAGGCTGCCGCGACATCCTCAGGCCTCGTTGCTTTCCCTGACGGGGCCTGTTTCCCAGAGACGAAACGCCAAAATGAAAAGCGCCGCACGCGGTCTTTTCATTTTGCAGCCAACGCATTGACTCACTAAGTATTGAACAGCTTTGTCTTTTATCCACCCGGCGGCGTTTTTTTTCGCGCTCTATCGTGCGTTTTCACGCTGCATTCAATGTGCTGCAATAAACGCTTCGATCATCGTCACAAATTCATCGGGATGAGAGATAAATGGCGCATGGGCGGCTTTGGCCACGATCTGCGACGTAGAGTTCGGCCAGTCGGCGTCGAGCAGCTCGGCGACCTTGCGCGGCACCAGCCCGTCCAGATAGCCGTAGATCCGCAGCAGCGGCAGCGTCAACTCCGCCAGCGGTGCACGCAGATCGGCTGTGCGCAAGATCTCCAGCCCACCGTTCAGCACCTCGACGCTCGGCGTCGGTTGGTTGAGCACCACCGCTTTCAGTTGGCGCGCATCCTGACGCGCGCTCTCAGTGCCCAGCGTCTGCAGCGCCAGAAAACGCTCGACGGTGCGCTGGAAATCCAGGCTCAGCTGATGCTGGAAACCGCTCAGCACATCCGGGCGGATCCCCGGCCACTCATCGCGGGCGGCAAAGCACGGCGAGGAGGCTACGGTGATAAGCCCCTTGACTCGCTCGGGCTGCATCAGCGCCGCCTGGCTGGCCACCAGCCCACCGAGCGACCAGCCAAGCCACCAGGACTGCGGCGGGGCAGCCGCCAGCACGATTTCCGTCATCTGCTCCAGCGACAGGGCGCCGAACCCCTGGCTACGGCCGTACCCCGGCAGATCGACCAGGTGCAGGCGAAAATGCGGCGTCAGTCGCGCCTGAATGCAACTCCACACTTCGGCGTTCAATCCCCAGCCGTGCAGCAGCACAAGATCGCGTTCGCCTTCGCCTATTGTTTGCCAGTACAGCGCTGTCATTGGTTATTGTCCTTTCATACTTATCCGTCACGGAGACGCTATGCTATCAATCCGCAGCCGTTGTTGGCTATGCCGACAACCGTTGAGCCTGATCCGTCATGGCATCTGCAGCTGTTGCCTGCGTCATCTGCCGGCCCACCCGCCGTGTTGCCCGCGCTGCGGATTGCCCGCCGGGAAGACGCGAACGCCCTGCGGCCGCTGCCTGCAACGGCCACCGCCCTGGCAACGGCTGGTGTTCGTCGGCGACTACGTTGCGCCCCTCAGCCAACTGGTAAAAAGGTTCAAGTTCCACCGCGCGCCCGAGCTGGCGCCGACGCTAGCGCGCCTGATGTTGTTGCGGTGGCAGCAGGCGCGCAGAGAGCAGTATCTGAACAGACCCGACCTGATTTTAGCGGTACCCTTGTATGCAACACGCTGCTGGCACCGTGGTTATAACCAGAGCGATCTGTTGGCCCGGCCGCTGGCGCGCTGGCTGGGCTGCACCTATCAGCCCGCCGCCTTGCGCCGGGTGCGCAAAACCGCCCCGCAACAGCGGCTGAGCGCCGGGGTACGCAGGCGCAATCTGCAACGCGCGTTCGTTTGCGTGGCATCGGTCGCCGGCCGGCATATCGCCCTGGTGGATGACATGGTGACCACCGGCAGCACCGTCGCGCAGATAGCGGCGCTGCTGCAGCGGCAAGGCGCCGCCTCGGTGCAGATATGGTGCATTTGCCGCACGTTGTAGTGCCACGGCAATGGGCGTATTATAACCGACTATAGAAGTCAACTATTGAGCTAATGCTATGATCCGTATAACAGATACTGCACAGGAACACTTTGCCAAACTGCTGGCAAATCAAGAAGAAGGCACCCAAATCCGCGTATTCGTGATCAACCCGGGCACGCCGACGGCCGAATGCGGTGTCTCTTATTGTCCGCCGGACGCGGTAGAAGCGACGGATACCGAACTGAAGTTCGACAAACTGTCCGCCTATGTCGATGAGCTGAGCGCGCCGTATCTGGAAGACGCCGAAATCGACTTCGTGACCGACCAACTGGGTTCTCAGCTGACGCTGAAAGCGCCAAACGCCAAAATGCGCAAGGTCGATGACGACGCGCCGCTGATGGAGCGCGTGGAATACGTGCTGCAGTCGCAGATCAACCCACAGCTGGCGGGCCACGGCGGCCGCGTAACGCTGATGGAGATCACCGACGACAACATGGCAATCCTGCAGTTCGGCGGCGGTTGCAACGGTTGTTCGATGGTCGACGTCACGCTGAAAGAAGGCATCGAGAAAGAGCTGCTGCAGAAATTCCCGGAGCTGAAAGGCGTGCGTGACCTGACCGAGCACCAGCGCGGCGAGCACTCCTACTATTGATACCCTTCTTACTTGAAGTTGCAGCGTTGTTGGCCGCATGCGCGCACCCCAGTCACTTACTTAAGTAAGCTCCTGGGGATTTACGCACTTGCCGCCTAGCTGCAACTCCAATTAATTCGGGTATCCGTCATTTGGATGGGACTAAAGTTCTCGTCCTTTGACCTAATACAACGACACCTCATCGTCACCCCACCGACACCTTGCGGCGCCGCTTGTCCAAATCCTTCAGTAAGCGGTTTATGTGCGGGTCGGCAAACATCTCCTCCAGCGTCTGGGTCAGCTTGCGCCGCCAGTTAGGGTACTGATCGCTGGTACCGGGAATATTGACCGGATCGGCCATATCCAGCCAGTCTTCCGGCTGCAGGCCGAGCAAGGCGCTGGCGCTGTCGGCGACATAGCGCTGTAGGCCGCGGTTGAGCAGCGGGCTCATGCCGAGCAGCGCTGCCTTCTTGCCCACCTTCTGCGGCACGCAGCCATAACGATGCAATCCATCCAGCAGCCCCTGCTTGGCGCGTTCCCGATCGGCGAACAGCGCCCGCAGGATCTCCGCGTCCGGGTAAAGACCCAGCCGGTTGCCGAGCGTTAGATCGTCGCTTTGCCAGTAGCCGCGCAGCGTCGGCAGATCATGGGTGGTGATGGTCGCCATCGCCTGCACCGGATAGGCCTGCGGCGCGCGGAAATGGTATTCACCGTCGCTTTCGAAATAGAGCACTTTGTAGGAATAGACGCCGCTGTCGCGCAGCTTGCCGACGATTTCCACCGGCACCGTGCCGAGATCCTCGCCGATCACCATGCAACGGTGGCGCTGGCTTTCCAGCGCCAACACCGCCAGCAGATCGTCCACCGGGTATTTGACGTAGGCGCCGCGATCGGCGGTTTCGCCATACGGGATCCACCACAGCCGCAGCAGCGCCATGACGTGATCGATGCGCAGCGCGCCGCAGTTGGTCATGTTGGCGCGCAAAAGATCGATAAACGGCTGGTACCCGCGTGCCGCCATCACGTGCGGATCCATCGGCGGCAGGCCCCAGTTTTGCCCCAGAGGCCCCAGAATATCCGGCGGTGCCCCGACCGACGCTTTCAGGCAGTACAGTTCGCGGTCACACCAGGTTTCCGCCCCGCCTTCCGCCACCCCGACCGCCAGATCGCGATACAGGCCAATCGGCATCTGCTGCTGCCGGCTCTGGTCAAAACACTGCGCGAACTGCGTGGCCGCCAGCCACTGCAGCCACAGGTAAAAGCGGACCGCGTCCTGATGTTCGGAGCAGAACAGCCGTACCGCTTCGCTCTGCCCCTGCCGATAGCGCTCTGGCCAGGCCGGCCAGCCCCACTGGTGGGCATCTTTGGCCGCCAGATGGGCATGCAGCGCGTCGAACGCCGCCTGCTGATACAGGCTGTCGCCGCCCTCGCTGACGAACTGTTCGAACGCCTGACGCTGCCCGTCGTTTGGCTTGCGCGCCTGAAACAGCGGAAACGCCAGCTTCAGCGCCGCCAGCTTCAGCTGCATCACGGCGGTGTAATCCACCCACTCCGCGGCGCGCGCCTTGGCCAGCTGCTTCTGCGTCGCCGGCTTCTGCCACCAGCGCTGCGCCGCATCGCTGCGCTGGAAATCCTCCACCGCGTTGACGTCGATATACGCCAGATTCAGCCAGCGGCGCGACGAGGGACTGTAAGGGCTGGCGCTCTCCGGATTAGCCGGATACAGCGCATGGATCGGGTTGAGGCCAACGAAGGCGCCGCCGCGCTCCCCCACCTGCTCCACCATCAGACGCAGATCGCCGAAATCGCCGATGCCCCAGTTGCGATCGGAGCGCAGCGTATACAGCTGAACGCAAGCGCCCCACAGCTTCTTACCGGTCAGCAAGGCGTCCGGCTCGAAGCAGCGTCTCGGCGCGACGATCAGCCGGCATGGCCACTGCTGCTCGCCCTGGCTCAGCGTCAATTGGTGGTAACCCACCGGCAGATCGCCGGGCAGCGTCAGGGTCTTGCGCGCGCCGATGCGCCCCTGCAGGCATTCGCCGTCTTCACGTTGCAGCGCCCACAGGTACTCGCCTTCGCCCGCCGGGGTCAGCGCCAGCGGCGCGCCCTGATAGAACACCTTGACCGCCGGTAACGGCGGCGCCGCTCCTTCCTGCTCGACATCGGTTCGGTTCATGGCCGCCAGCAGCTTGCGCTTGGTCTGCGGTTCAATCGCCTGCCGCTTGCCGTGGGCATTGATGAAATCGGCGGCGATCCCCGCCTGCGCTGCCGCCTGATCGATACGCTTGCGATCCATTCGCTCTCCTTAACGTTTGGCTTGCCAGATACGCTGCTGGTAATCGCGGATCGAGCGATCCGAGCTGAACATGCCGACGCGCGCGGTGTTAAGGATAGTCCGCCGCGTCCATTCGTCCCGATCGCGATACAGCTCGTCGACCCGGCGCTGCGCCTGGCAGTACGAGGCAAAGTCCGCCAGCACCAGGTAGGGATCGCCGCCTTCCAGCAGGCTGTGCAGCATCATGTCGAACGCGTGCTTGTCGCCGTGGCTGAAGGTGCCGCTCGCCAGCTCGTCCAGAATCGCCTTCAGGTGCTTGTCTTTCTTGCGGTAGCTGAGCGGATCGTAACCCTTCGCCACTATCGCCTTCACCTGCTCCACGGTATTGCCGAAGATAAAGATATTGTCTTCGCCCACCTGCTCGGCGATTTCGACGTTGGCGCCGTCCAGCGTGCCGACCGTCAGCGCGCCGTTCAACGCCAGCTTCATGTTGCCGGTGCCGGAGGCCTCTTTGCCGGCGGTGGAGATCTGTTCGGAGATATCCGCCGCCGGGATCATCAGTTCGGCCACCGACACGCGGTAGTCAGGGATGAACGCCACTTTCAGGCGATCTTTCACCAACGGATCGTTATTGATCTTCTCGGCCGCCTGATTGATGGCGTAGATGATGTTCTTCGCCAGGTAGTAGCCCGGCGCCGCCTTGGCGCCGAACAGGAAGACGCGCGGCACGATGTCCAGGTTGGGGTTGTCGCGCAGCTGACGATACAGCGACAGGATGTGCAGCAGGTTCAGGTGCTGGCGTTTGTACTCGTGCAGACGCTTGATCTGCACGTCGAAGATCGCGTCCGGGTCAAGTGTCAGCCCCATTACGCCGTGTACGTAATGGGCCAGCGCCACCTTGTTGTCGCGTTTGATCTGCTGATAACGCTGGCGGAACGCCGCGTCGTCGGCGAATTTTTCCAGCCCGCGCAGCGCGTCGAGATCGCTCGCCCACTCCACCTTCAGCGTCTCGTCGATCAGGCCCGACAGCGCCGGGTTGCACTGTTTCAGCCAGCGGCGCGGCGTGATGCCGTTGGTGACGTTATGGAATTTGTTCGGCCACAGCTGGTGATATTCCGGGAACAGATCTTTCACCACCAGATCCGAATGCAGCTGCGCCACGCCATTGACCGCAAAGCCACTGACCACGCACAGGTTGGCCATGCGCACCTGCTTGTTGTGGTGCACCGCCAGTTTGGCCCACACCGCCTCGTCGCCCGGCCAGTGCTTATCCACCAATTTTTTAAACCTGGCGTTGATCTGTTTGATGATGGAGAAATGGCGCGGCAGCAGGCTGCGCACCAGTTTTTCATCCCAGCACTCCAGCGCTTCCGGCATCAGGGTGTGGTTGGTATAGGCGAAGGTGTTGCTGGTGATCGCCCAGGCCGCCTCCCATTCCAGCTGGTGCTCGTCCAGCAGAATGCGCAGCATTTCCGGAATGGCGATGGTCGGGTGGGTGTCGTTCAGCTGGATCACTTCGTACTTCGGCAGCTCTTCAATCTTGCGGCCGGCCTGATGGTGCTTGCGCAAAATGTCCGCCACCGAGCAGGCGCACTGGAAATACTGCTGCATCAGGCGCAGGCGCTTGCCGGCCTGATGGTTGTCGTTCGGGTAAAGCACCTTGGTCAGCTTGTCGGCTTCTACGCCCTGCTTCTCCGCCTGCAAGAATTTGCCGTCGTTGAAATCGCTCAGGTTGAACGGATGCTGATGGGTCGCCTGCCACAGGCGCAGCGGCTGCGCCACGCCGTTGCGATACCCCAGCACCGGCAGATCCCAGGCTTCGCCGCGCAGGGTGAAGGCCGGGCGCCACCGTTCGCGGCCGTCGGCCTGCTTTTCCAGCTTGCCGCCGATGCCCACGTCCACCGCCAGCGCGGCGTTGTGGCGGAACCACGGATAGCTCTCGCGTTGCCAGTTATCCGGCGCCTCTTGCTGTTGCCCTTCGCGGAACGACTGGCGGAACAGCCCGTACTGGTAATTCAGCCCATAGCCGGTGGCCGGTTGCTCCACCGTTGCCATCGAGTCGAGGAAACAGGCCGCCAGACGCCCCAGCCCGCCGTTGCCCAGCGCCGGATCGGTTTCCTGCTCCAGCAAATCCGCCAGCTTGACGTTCTGCTCGGCCAGCGCCTGCTCGACGGTGTCGTACCAGCCCAGGTTGATCAGGTTGTTCGCTGTCAACCGGCCAATCAAAAACTCCATCGAGATGTAGTTCACGTGACGCAGCGGTTTGGCGCTTTTGCGCGGCGCCGGCTGTGCGGCCAGCTGCTCGGCCAGCGCCGCACTGACGGCTTCCCACCATTGATGTTGCGTCATCTGCTGTGCGGAACTGAGGCCGAACCGTTGCCACTGACGGGCGAGCGCCGCCAGAAAAGCATCCTTCTTGAGCGTAGGCTGTGACATAAGGAAAACTCTCTATCCAGTAAGTGGGTCAAATTGCCGCTATCGTGCCGGTGAGAAAGCCTGACGGCATCATCCCGCCTGGGGATTAGCTGGGGAGGAGGATTGGGGCGTAGCTGGAATTGTGATCTCAGGCACTGTTTGACTCCCTTGCAACGATGCAAAAAAGCCCGCCAACGCGTGCGGCGAGCACTGAGAACGTTAACCATGACGTTAGCACAAGTATTCGCGCTGCTGAAGTTTTGTCCATGGCCGGAAATGCGATCCGCGACCGCATCGCCGCGCGCCGGCGCCAAACGTAAAAAAGTGTGATCAATAGCAACTTAACTCCAAGCCGATGCGGAAGCTTGTTGCAATACGTTTAGGGTTGGCAGAAGTTAGGGGGAGCTATTAATTACGAACCATAAAATAATTAGCGCCACTCCAATCCCGGCGGGAACCGCGATTTATACCCTGGAATACTATGCTGATCCCATCAAAACTGAGCCGCCCGGTACGGCTGCAAAATACCGTGATCCGCGATCGCCTGCTGGCCAAACTGGCCAGCGCGGGCAACTATCGCCTGACACTGGTCAATTGCCCGGCGGGATACGGGAAAACCACGCTGATCGCCCAATGGGCGGCCGGCAAGGCCGATCTGGGCTGGTATTCGCTGGATGAGAGCGACAACCAGCCGGAGCGCTTCGCCAGCTACCTGATTGCCGCGCTGCAGCAGGCCAGCGGCGGCCGCTGCGTCAAGAGCGAGGTGCTGAGCCAGAAACACCAGTACGCCAGCCTGTCGGCGTTGTTCGCCCAGCTGTTTATCGAGCTGGCCGACTGGCACCAGCCGCTGTACCTAGTGATCGACGACTACCACCTGATCACCAACGACGCCATCCACGAAGCCATGCGCTTCTTCCTGCGCCATCAGCCGGAAAACCTGACGCTGATCCTGCTCTCACGCACCCTGCCGCCGCTCGGCATCGCCAATTTGCGGGTGCGCGATCAGCTGCTGGAAATGGGCACGCAGCAGCTGGCGTTCACCCATCAGGAAGCCAAACAGTTCTTCGACTGCCGCCTGGCGGCGCCGATGGAACAGCAGGACAGCAGCCGCCTGTGCGACGAAGTCGAAGGCTGGGCCACCGCGCTGCAGCTGATCGCGCTGTCGGCCCGCCAGTCCGCCTCGTCGGCTCAGCTGTCGGCCAAGCGCCTGGCGGGGCTGAACGCCAGTCACCTGTCCGACTACCTGGTAGACGAAGTGCTGGACCACGTCGATGCCGATGCGCGCGCTTTCCTGCTGCGCTGTTCGGTGCTGCGCTCAATGAACGATGCGCTGATCGTGCGGCTGACCGGCGAAGACAACGGCCAGCAGCGGCTGGAGGAGCTGGAACGCCAGGGGCTGTTTATCCACCGCATGGACGACACCGGCGAATGGTTCAACTTCCATCCGCTGTTCGCCTCTTTCCTGCGCCAGCGTTGCCAGTGGGAACTGGCGCTGGAGCTGCCGGGGTTGCACCGCGCCGCCGCCGAGGGCTGGCTGGCGCTGGGGTATCCGGCTGAGGCCATTCACCACGCGTTGGCGGCCAGCGACGTCAGCATGCTGCGAGATATCCTGCTGCAACACGCCTGGTCGCTGTTCCACCACAGCGAACTGGCCCTGCTGGAGGAGTGCCTCAACGCGCTGCCCTATGAGCGCCTGATCCAAAACCCCAAGCTGGCGCTGCTGCAGGCCTGGCTGGCGCAGAGCCAGCACCGCTACAGCGAGGTCAATACCCTGCTGGAGCGCGCCGAGCGCACCATGCGCGAACAGAAAATCGAGATAGACCAAACGCTGCACGCCGAGTTCGACGCCCTGCGCGCCCAGGTGGCGATCAACGCCGGCAAACCGGAAGAAGCCGAGCGGCTGGCGACCGAAGCGTTAAAATTCCTGCCGCTGTCCAGCTACTACAGCCGCATCGTCGCCACCTCGGTGACCGGCGAAGTGCACCACTGCAAGGGCGAGCTGGCGCGCGCGCTGCCGATGATGCAGCAAACCGAACAGATGGCGCGTCGTCATCAGGCCAACCATTACGCGCTCTGGGCGCTGCTGCAGCAGAGCGAAATTCTTATCGCCCAAGGCTACCTGCAGGCCGCTTACGAAACCCAGGATAAGGCCTTCGAACTGATCCGCGAACAGCACCTGGAACAGCTGCCGATGCACGAATTCCTGCTGCGCATTCGCGCGCAGATCCTGTGGTCGTGGTCGCGGCTGGACGAAGCGGAAGACGCGGCGCGCGCCGGGCTGAAAATTCTGGCGAACTACCAACCGCAACAGCAGCTGCAGTGCATCGCCATGTTAGCAAAATGCTCGCTGGCGCGCGGCGACCTGGACAACGCCAATACCCACCTGCAGCGGTGCGAAGCCCTGCTGCACGGCGCCCACTACCATCGCGACTGGCTGACCAACACCGACAAATCGCGGGTGATCCACTGGCAGATGACCGGCGATACCGCCGCCGCCGCCCAGTGGCTGCGCCATACCGAAAAACCCGGCATGGCGGACAACCACTTCACACAGGGCCAATGGCGCAACATCGCGCGGGTGCAAATCCTGCTCGGCCAGTATGAAGAGGCCGGGGTGGTGCTGGATGAACTGAACGAGAACGCCCGCCGCCTGCGGCTGGTGAGCGATCTCAACCGCAACCTGCTGCTCAGCAACCAGCTCTACTGGCTGCAAGAGCGCAAGGGTGAAGCGCAGCAGGCGCTGATCGAAGCGCTGTCGCTGGCCAACCGCACCGGCTTTATCAGCCACTTCGTCATCGAAGGCGAAGCGATGGCGCAGCAGCTGCGCCAGCTGATCCAGCTCAACACGCTGCCGGAGCTGGAGCAGCATCGCGCCCAGCGCATCCTGCGCGACATCAACCAGCATCATCGGCACAAGTTCGCGCATTTCGACGAAAACTTCGTCGATAAGCTGCTGACCCATCCACAGGTGCCGGAACTGATCCGCACCAGTCCGTTGACCCAACGCGAATGGCAGGTGCTGGGGCTGATCTATTCCGGTTACAGCAACGACCAGATCGCCGGTGAGTTGGACGTGGCGGCCACCACCATCAAGACGCACATCCGCAATCTGTACCAGAAGCTGGGCGTGGCCCATCGCCAGGAGGCAGTGCAGCAGGCGCAGCAGCTGCTGAAGATGATGGGGTACGGCGCGTAAAAACCCTGATATCCCTCTGGTCTTAAACGCCGCCGAGTTGGTTACAATAGCGGCGTCCCCCAATAACGAGGCAGTCAGCAGTATGGAACAGTTCGAAGCGATCAACGTTGAGCAGGCGTACACCCGCTGGAAAGAGGGCAGCGCCGCCCTGGTCGACATCCGCGATCCGCAAAGTTTTGAAGCCGGGCATACGCCGGGCGCCTTTCACCTCACCAACGCCACCCTGTCGGCCTTTATGCAGCAAAACGACTTCGAGCGGCCGGTGATGGTGATGTGCTACCACGGCAACAGCAGCCGCAGCGCGGCGCAATACCTGCTGCACCAGGGGTTCGACGCGGTCTACAGCATCGACGGCGGTTTCGAGGCCTGGGCCCGCCAGTACCCGCAAGACGTGGAAACCTCTGCCTGATCCCCGCCGCCCGCTGCGCATCGGCGGGCTTTCCCTTCGATTTTATGCGCGTTTTCGCGGGTTTTTCGCAGATCCGTTTGCCAGCGCTCAGGATTTCGACGTTATAATCGGCCGTCAGGGTCATCGGCGAGCAAGCCGCGGCCAAAATCATTCACTTACGACGGAAGAGCAATGGTTAGAGTAATCGCCATATCCAACCCGCGCCTGGCGCTGGCCTTTGTCGACTATATGGCGACCCAGGGCATCCGGCTTGAGCTGCGCAACAGCGGCGAGGCGGCGGAAATCTGGCTGGCCGACGACAGCCACCTCGAGCAGGTGCAACACGAGCTGCAGCAGTTTCTGGTCGATCCGCTCAACCGCCGTTATCAGGCCGCCAGTTGGCAGACCGGCCATACCGACGCCGGCCTGCACTATCAGAGCGAATCCTACCTGCACACCCTGCGCAGCAAGGCCGGGCCGCTGACGCTCGGCGTGATGGTACTGTGCATCGCGGTCTACATCCTGATGCAGGTGCTGGGTGACGATACCGTGATGTACTGGCTCTCCTGGCCGCAAGACAGCAGCCAATACACGCAGCTGTGGCGCTGGGTCAGCCATGCGTTCCTGCACTTCTCCCTGCTGCATATTCTGTTCAACCTGATGTGGTGGTGGTATCTCGGCGGCCAGATGGAAAAACGCCTCGGCGCCGGCAAGCTGTTCGTGCTGGCGGTAGTGTCGGCCTTCTTCAGCGGCTGGGCGCAATCGCTGTTCAGCGGCGCGCTGTTCGGCGGACTTTCCGGCGTGGTCTATGCGCTGATGGGCTATGTGTGGCTGACGGGGGAACGGGCGCCGGAGCGCGGCCTGATGCTGCCGCGCGGCCTGATGGTGTTCTCGGTGCTGTGGCTGGTGGCCGGATATTTCGATATTTTAGGAATGTCGATCGCCAACGCGGCACACGTAGCCGGTTTAGTGTTAGGGTTATTGATGGCATTTTGGGATACGCGTCATCGCGCACACAACGAACAATAACAGCCGGGAGCTGTGCCCAGCGGGCATGGCGGGCGTTTTAGGGGATTATCGTGAAGCAAACACAGCGTCATGACGCAATTATCGAGCTGGTGCGCCTGCAGGGTTACGTCAGCACGGAAGAGCTGGTGGAACATTTTGACGTCAGCCCGCAAACGATTCGCCGCGATTTGAATGACCTGGCCGACCAGAACAAGATCCAGCGTCACCACGGCGGCGCGGCGCTGCCTTCCAGCTCGGTCAACGCTGCCTATAACGATCGCAAGGTGATGTGGTCGGAAGAGAAAGCCCGCATCGCGCAGCGCGTCGCCAGCCAGATCCCGGACGGCGCCACGCTGTTCATCGATATCGGCACCACGCCGGAAGCGGTGGCCCATGCGCTGATGAACCACAAGAACCTGCGCGTGGTCACCAACAACCTCAACGTCGCCACCCTGCTGACCGCCAAGGAAGACTTCCGCCTGATCCTGGCCGGCGGCGAAGTGCGCACCCGTGACGGCGGCATCATGGGCGAAGCCACCCTGGACTTCATCTCTCAATTCCGCCTCGATTACGGCATTCTCGGCATCAGCGGCATCGATATGGACGGCTCGCTGCTCGAATTCGACTATCACGAAGTGCGCACCAAACGCGCGATTATCGAAAATTCCCGCTGCGTGATGCTGGTGACCGACCACTCCAAATTCGGCCGCAACGCCATGGTCAACCTGGGCAACATGAACCTGATCGACTACCTGTTTACCGACCAGCTGCCGCCGCCGAGCGTGATGAAAATCATCGAACAGTACGACGTGCAGCTGGAGCTGTGCTGATTCGGCCTTAACCTGCGGGGCGCGCCGCCGCCCCGTTTTCCACCCCCGCCTCCCTTACCGACAGCCGTTTGCGCGCTCGCGCCATATCCACATCATTTATGTGACTATCATCACCAAACTGTTACCTCTATCACGCCTAAATGTTTTTGTTTGGTTAAGTCTTGGCTTGCTTGTTGGTTTTTGATTACAATCATGAGCGAAAACGAACATGAAAGAGCTATTTCGAACATCTGGAGGAAGATGACGTGGAAACCAAAGACTTGATCGTTATCGGTGGCGGCATCAACGGTGCCGGCATCGCGGCGGATGCTGCCGGGCGCGGGCTGTCGGTACTGCTACTGGAAGCGCAAGACTTGGCCTGTGCTACGTCTTCCGCCAGTTCCAAACTGATCCACGGTGGCCTGCGCTACCTGGAACACTACGAATTCCGTCTGGTGAGCGAAGCGCTGGCCGAGCGTGAAGTGCTGCTGAAGCTGGCACCGCACATCGCGTTCCCGATGCGTTTCCGCCTGCCGCACCAGCCGCATCTGCGTCCGGCCTGGATGATCCGTATCGGCCTGTTCCTGTACGATCACTTGGGCAAACGCACCAGCCTGCCGGGCAGCAAGGGGTTGCGCTTTGGACCAGAGTCGGTGCTGAAGCCTGAACTGAAGCGCGGTTTCGAATATTCCGACTGCTGGGTTGACGATGCTCGCCTGGTGGTGCTGAACGCGCAGGAAGTGGAAAAACGCGGCGGCGAAGTGCGCACCCGCACCAAAGTGACCCGCGCATGGCGTGAAAACGGCCTGTGGATGGTGGAAGCGGTCGATATCGACAGCGGCAAAACCTTCACCTGGCGCGCCAAAGGCCTGGTGAACGCCACCGGCCCGTGGGTGAAAAACTTCTTCGACGACGGCCTGAAGCTGAAATCACCTTACGGCATCCGTCTGATCAAAGGCAGCCACATCGTGGTGCCGCGCGTGCACGATCAGCCGCAGTCTTACATTCTGCAGAACGAAGACCACCGCATCGTGTTCGTGATCCCGTGGAATGACGAGTTCTCCATCATCGGCACCACCGACGTGGAGTACAAAGGCGATCCGAAGGACGTGAAGATCGACGAGAACGAAATCGCTTATCTGCTGAAAGTGTACAACGATCACTTCAAGAAGCAGCTGGGCCGCGACGACATCGTCTGGACTTACTCCGGCGTGCGTCCGCTGTGCGACGACGAGTCCGATTCACCGCAGGCGATCACCCGCGATTACACGCTGGACGTGCACGATGAGCAGGGCAAAGCGCCGCTGCTGTCGGTCTTCGGCGGCAAGCTGACCACCTACCGCAAGCTGGCCGAGCATGCGATGGAAAAACTGGCCCACTACTACCCAGGCTGCGGCCCGGCGTGGACCAAAAACGCCACGCTGCCGGGCGGTGACATCGACGGCGACCGCGACGGCTACGCGGCCAAACTGCGCCGTGCGCACGGCTGGTTGCCGGAAGCCCTGGCGCGCCGCTATGCCCGCACCTACGGCAGCCAGAGCGAGCTGATCCTGGCCGGCGCCAACGGCCTCGCCGATCTGGGCGAAGATTTCGGCCACGGTCTGTATGAAGCCGAGCTGCGCTACCTGACCGAGAAAGAGTGGGTCGTAGAACTGGCCGACGCCATCTGGCGCCGTACCAAGCTGGGTATGTGGCTGGACGAAGCGCAGCAGGCGCGAGTGAAAGCCTGGCTGGCAGAACACGCGAAAACGAAAGCGCTGTCTCTGGCTTCCTGAGCCGCAGCGTAACGAAAAAACGAAAAAGGGCCGGTTATCCGGCCCTTTGCTTTTTTCCTGCCCCGCTTTACAGCTTCACCGGCTGAATGTGCCAGATTTCGTCCGCGTATTCCTGAATGGTGCGATCGGAGGAGAAGTAGCCCATGTTGGCGATGTTCAGCACCGCGCGCCGCGTCCATTCGTCCTGATTGAGATAGACCTCGTCCACCTTGTCCTGCGTGTCCACATAGCTGCGGTAATCCGCCAACAGCTGATAGTGGTCGCCGAGGTTGACCAGCGAGTCGAACAGATTGCCATAGCGTTTCGGCTCTTCCGGGCTGAACACGCCGGTAGCGATCTGCGTCAGCGCCTGATGCAGCTCCGGGTCTTGCTCATAGTACTGGCGCGGGTTGTAACCGTTGCGGCGCAGCTCCTCGACCTGCTCGGCGGTATTGCCGAAGATAAAGATGTTCTCCTCCCCCACGTGCTCGCGCATCTCGACGTTGGCGCCGTCCAGCGTGCCGATGGTCAGCGCGCCGTTCAGCGCGAACTTCATATTGCTGGTACCTGAGGCCTCGGTGCCCGCCAGCGAGATCTGTTCGGACAGATCCGCCGCCGGGATAATGATCTGCGCCAGGCTGACGCCGTAGTTCGGAATGAACACCACCTTCAGTTGGGTATGCACGCGCGGATCGTTGTTGATCACTTTGGCCACGTCGTTGATCAAGCGGATGATCTGCTTGGCGGCATAGTAGGCCGAGGCCGCCTTGCCGGCGAAGATCACCACCCGCGGCACGCGCTCGATCTCCGGATCGTCCAGCAAACGGTTATACAGCGTGATGACGTGCAGCACGTTGAGCAGCTGCCGTTTGTACTCGTGGATGCGCTTGATCTGCACGTCGAACAACGCATCCGGGTTAACCACCACGTTGAGCGTTTTGGCGATATACAGCGCCAGCCGCTCCTTGTTCTGCCGCTTGGCGCGCTGTACCGCCTGCAGGAAGCTCGGGTAGTCGATATTGGCCTGGATCTCGCTCAGCTGGCTGAGATCGGTGCGCCAGGTTTGGCCGATGCAGTCGTCCAGCACCGCCGCCAGCGGCGGGTTGGCCAGCGCCAGCCAACGACGCGGCGTTACCCCGTTGGTTTTGTTGCAGAAACGAGTCGGGAACAGCCGGGCGAAGTCGGCGAACAACGACTGCACCATCAGTTCGGAATGCAGAGCGGAAACGCCGTTGACCTTGTGGCTGGCCACCACCGCCAGCCACGCCATGCGCACCCGGCGGCCGTTGGTTTCGTCGATGATCGAGACCCGCGCCAGCAGATCGTTGTCGCCCGGCGCCACTTCCTGCACCATCTTGAGGAAGTGATCGTTGATTTCGAAAATCAGCTGCAGGTGGCGCGGCAAGATGCGGCCTATCATGTCCAGCGGCCAGGTTTCCAGCGCCTCGCTCATCAGCGTGTGGTTGGTGTAAGAGAACACCTGCTCCACCACTTCCCAGGCGTCGAGCCACTTGAATTTGTGCTCGTCGATCAGCCGGTGCATCAGCTCGGGAATCGACAATACCGGGTGAGTGTCGTTGAGGTGAATGGCGATTTTGTCCGCCAGGTTGTCGAAGGTTTTGTGCATCAGCCAATGGCGATTGAGGATATCCTGCACCGTGGCCGACACCAGGAAATACTCCTGCCGCAGCCGCAGTTCGCGCCCGGAGGAGGTCGAATCGTCCGGATACAGCACGCGCGACACGTTCTCCGAATGGTTTTTATCTTCCACCGCCGCGAAGTAATCGCCCTGGTTGAACTTGCCGAGGTTGATCTCGTTACTGGCCTGCGCGCCCCATAACCGCAGCGTGTTGGTGGCGTCAGTGTCAAAACCGGGGATCACCTGATCGTAGGCGATGGCCACGACCTCTTCGGTCTCCAGCCAACGCGCCTTGGCGCCCTCCTGCTGCACGCGGCCGCCGAAGCGCACCTTGTAGCGAGTGTTATGGCGCGGAAACTCCCACGGATTGCCGTACTCCAGCCAGTAGTCCGGCGATTCCATCTGTTGGCCGTTGACGATGTTCTGCTTGAACATGCCGTATTCATAGCGAATGCCGTAGCCGCGCCCCGGCAGCGCCAGCGTGGCCAGCGAGTCGAGGAAGCAGGCCGCCAGCCGGCCCAGACCGCCGTTACCGAGCCCGGGGTCGTTCTCTTCCTCCAGCAGCTCCGCCAGGTTCAGCCCCATCTCATTCAGCGCATTGTCGATATCCTGATAGATGCCCATCGACAGCAGCGCGTTAGACAGAGTGCGGCCGATCAGGAACTCCATCGACAGGTAATACACCTGCCGCACGTCTTGAGACAGCTGGGCGCGGTTGGAACGCAGCCAGCGCTCCACCATGCGATCGCGCACCGCGAACAGCACGGCGTTCAGCCAATCGTGCCGGTTGGCGATAGCCGGATCCTTGCCGACGATAAACATCAGCTTATAGGCGATGGAGTGTTTCAGCGCTTCCACACTGACCGTAGGTGAGGTGTAACTAAACGGTGAAGTCATGGCTTTTTAATCCCTTGTAGGGAGCCCCGCCATTCGCCGCGGAATAGCGGGCTCCGCTGAACATGGACGCGGTACACCGCGCCCCGACAATCTACCCTTACGGCTGCCCGCCGTGCGTCAACCCGAGACGCGAAACGCGGGCTACAAGCGTTGATAAAGCGATAAATACTCTTTCGCCGCCACCGGCCAGCCGAAGTCCACACTCATGGCGTGGCGCTGAACGTGGCGCCAGTGTTTCGGCCGGCTCCACAGCACCATGGCGCGGCGGATGGCGTTGCCCAGCGCGACGGCGTCGCAATCGTCGAACACGAAGCCGCTGGCGGTGCCGTCGGCCAGGTTCTCTAGGGCGCAGTCCACGACCGTGTCCGCCAGCCCGCCGGTACGGCGCACCAGCGGCAGCGTGCCGTATTTCAGGCCGTAGAGCTGCGTCAGGCCGCAGGGCTCGAAGCGGCTCGGCACCAGAATGACGTCGGCGCCGCCGATGATGCGGTGGGAGAAGGATTCGTGATAACCGATCTGCACGCCGACCTGCTCAGGGTAGTCGGCGGCGGCGGCCAGAAACGCCTGCTGCAGCACCGCGTCGCCGGCGCCCAGCAGCGCCAACTGCCCGCCCTGCGCCAGCAATTCGGGCAACGCCTGCAGCACCAGATCGAGGCCTTTCTGGTTGGTCAATCGGCTCACCACCGCGAACACCGGCAGCGATTCGTCCACCTTCAGTCCCATGGCCTTTTGCAGATGCAGCTTGTTTTTGACCTTGCTTTTCAGATCGTCGGCGTCATAGCGGGCGCTCAGCCGCGGGTCGTGGGCCGGATCCCAAATCTTGTCGTCCACGCCGTTGAGGATGCCGCTCAGCCTGCCCTGCCGCTGCCGCTCCTGCAGCAGCCCCTCCATGCCGTAGCCGAACTCCGGCCGGGTGATCTCGCGCGCATAGGTCGGGCTGACGGCGGTCACGTGGTCGGCATAAAACAACCCGGCCTTGAGGAACGACATCTGGCCGTAGAACTCCAGGCCATAGACGTTGTAAAACGACGCCGGCAGCCACAGCTCGGTCACGTGATGGGCGGAGAACAGCCCCTGGTAGGCCAGGTTGTGCACCGTGAACACCGAACGCGCCGGGTGGCCGTTGGCGGCCAGATAGGCGCAGCTGAGACCGGCGTGCCAGTCGTGGGCGTGCACCAGCTGCGGGCGCCAGTAGCGATCCAGCCCCTTGGCCAGCTCGCAGGCCATCCAGCCCAGCAGCGCAAAGCGCCGGTGGTTGTCGGGGTAGGCGTACATGGACTGATCGTGGTACGGGCTGCCCGGCCGGTCATACAGCCAGGGCGCATCGATCAGGTAAATGCCCACGCCATGATAGGTGCCGTAACGCAGGCCGACACGGCCGGCGAACGAGTCTATCTCCGCCACCAGCACGGTGTCGGGTATGCCGTTGCGTACGTCAGGGAAAGCGGGCAATAGCACCCGAACATCGGCGCCTTCGGCGATTTGCGCCGCCGGCAGTGCGCCAACCACGTCTGCGAGTCCGCCCGTTTTCAGCAGGGGGAACATTTCAGAACATACGTGTAAGACCTGCATTATCACTCCTGAAAGTCGGCCGAAGGCCTCTGGATAAGAAATAAAGCAGGCTTGCCGCTGTTATGTGTGCCGCGTTGCGCAAGCCATCGAACCGTTCATCGGGCGGCAGGCTATCGTTCTGCCCCCCACGTTAACTCACAATTTTGACAACATTTCGCGCGTCACCAGCACGATGCCGCCTTCCGAGCGATAAAAACGCTTGCTGTCCTCATCGGCGTTTTCCCCGATCACCATGCCCTCCGGAATGTGGCAGGCGCGGTCGATGATGCAGCGCCGCAGGCGGCAGGAACGGCCGACGTTCACGTCCGGCAACAATACGGTAGAGTCGATGGTGCAAAACGAGTTCACTCGCACGCGCGGGAACAGCACCGAATGCACCACCACCGACCCGGACACGATGCAACCGCCGGACACCAGCGAATTCATGGTCATGCCATGGCTACCGGAGCGATCCTGCACAAACTTGGCCGGCGGCAGCGGTTCCATGTGGGTGCGGATCGGCCAGGCGCGGTCGTACATGTCCAGCTCCGGCGTCACCGACGCCAGATCGAGATTGGCGCGCCAGTAGGCGTCCAGCGTGCCCACGTCGCGCCAGTACGGCGGCAGATCGGGGTTGGACGTCACGCAGGATAAGGTAAACGGATGTGCCCACGCCGCCTGCTGCGCGGTGATTTTCGGGATCAGATCCTTGCCGAAGTCGTGGCTGGAGCCGGGGGTCGACATATCCTCCTCCAATAGCTGGAACAGGTAGGTGGCATTAAAAATATAGATGCCCATGCTGGCCAGCGACATATCCGGGTTGCCCGGCATCGCCGGCGGATCGGTGGGTTTTTCCAGAAACTCGATGATGCGATCGCTTTCATCCACCTTCATCACGCCGAATTCGCCGGCTTCGCTGCGCGGCACCGGCAGGCAAGCCACAGTGCACTGAGCGCCCTTCTCGACGTGGTCGATCAGCATGCGCGAATAATCCATCTTGTAGATGTGATCGCCCGCCAGGATCACCACGTATTCGGCCTCGTAGCGGCGGATGATATCCAGGTTCTGGTACACCGCGTCGGCGGTGCCTTTGTACCAATGTTCGGTGCTGAGTCGCTGCTGGGCCGGCAGCAGATCGACGAACTCATTCATCTCCTCGTTGAGGAACGACCAGCCGCGCTGAATGTGCTGCACCAGCGTGTGCGACTGGTATTGGGTGATCACGCCGATGCGGCGGATGCCGGAGTTCAGGCAGTTCGACAAGGCGAAGTCGATGATGCGGAATTTGCCGCCAAAGTGGACGGCGGGCTTGGCGCGGGTGGAGGTCAAATCTTTCAGACGTGAACCGCGGCCGCCGGCCAGGATCAGCGCTACGGATTTAATCGGCAACTGGCGCGCCAACATCAGGGGGTCTTTATTTTCAAACCTAACCATAGCGGACTCCTTTTATTATTTCCGTACCAGTACGCAAAGCGAGCACGCGGCCTGGTGCCAGGCGGGCAATACCGCCCGTGAGTCTTCCTGAGTGAACGGGGCGACAACCTGCCAATCGCCTTCCGGCAACCTCATCTCCGTCGTTTGCGGCGTGGCGTTGATCAGCAGCAGCCAGCGCTGCGACAGCAGGATCTGCATGAGCGGCTCGCCCTGCTCCCACTGCTGCGCGTCGAGCGCCTGCCCTTGCGCGTTCAGCCACTGCACGCTGCCGTCATCCTGCTGCCACCAGCGGTCCTGCTGCAACGCGGGGATCTGGCGGCGCAGCGCGATCAGCGCCGCGACGTAATCGGTTAGCGCATCGTCCGCCGTGGCCCAATCGAGCCAGGTGGTGGCGTTGTCCTGACAATAGGCATTGTTGTTCCCCTGCTGGCTGTGTCCCTGTTCATCGCCGGCCAGCAGCATCGGCGTTCCCTGGGACAGCAACAGCGTAGCGAGCATCGCCCGCTGGCTGGCCCTGCGGCGTTGTACAATGGCGTCGTCGGCGACCAGGCCTTCGACGCCGTGGTTGTTGCTGAAATTGCGATCGCTGCCGTCGCGGTTGCCCTCGCCGTTGGGCTGATTGTGTTTCTCATTGAAGCTGACCACGTCTTGCAGGGTAAAACCATCATGGGCGGTCAGCATATTGACGGTGGCGTAAGGCGCTCGCCCGCGCTGGTTATACAGATCGCTGGAAGCGGCAAAACGCCGGGCGAACTGGCCGAGCGACACGCCGCTCTGCAGCCAGAAACGGCGCATGTCATCGCGGTAATGGTCGTTCCATTCGGCGAAGCGGCCGGGAAACGCCCCCACCTGATAGCCGCCGGGGCCAACGTCCCAGGGTTCAGCGATGAGCTTGCAGCGCGACAGCACATCGTCCGCCAGCATCGCCTGGAACAGCGGGGCATCGCGATCGAACTCCGGCGTGCGGCCGAGCACGCTGCCCAGATCGAAACGGAAGCCGTCGACGTGGCACTCCCGTACCCAAAAACGCAGGCAATCCATCACCCAGGCCACGCCTTGCGGCTGATCCAACCGCAGCGTGTTGCCGCAGCCGGTGTCGTTGACATAGTCCCCTTCGGGCGTCAGCCAGTAGTAGCTCAGGTTATCGATGCCGCTCAGCGACAGCATCGGCCCGTCCCTATCCAGCTCGGCGCTGTGGTTAAACACCACGTCCAGGATCACCTCGATGCCGGCTTGGTGCAGCGCCTTGACCGCATCGCGGAATTCGTTCAGCGGCGTGGCATCGGTGCTCAGGCTGGCGTAGCGGTTGTCCGGCGCATAGGGCGCCAGCACGTTATAGCCCCAATAGTTGATCAGCCCCAACCGCTGCAGGCGCGGTTCGGAGGTATGTTGCTGCACCGGCAGCAGTTCCAGCGCGGTGATGCCGAGGCGTTTGAAGTGGGCGATCATCTCCGGGTGCCCCAATGCGGCGAAGCTGCCGCGCAGCGCCGGCGGGATCTTCGGGTGCAGCAGCGTCAGGCCGCGCACGTGCGCTTCATAAATCACCGTCTGGCCCCAGGGCGTGGCAGGCGGGCGATCGTCCTGCCAGTCATACCGTTCGTCCACCACCACACATTTCGGCATTAGCTCTGCGCTGTCGTGCGGGTCCGGCTGCTCGTAACCGCCGTGCAGGTGCGGGTGGTCCCCCACCGGCCCTTCCACCGCGCGCGCGGCTGGATCGAGCGCCAGTTTGTTGGGGTTGAAACGCTGTCCGTTCGCCGGGTCAAACGGGCCGTAGACCCGGTAACCGTAACGTTGCCCCGGCCTTCCGCCCGGCAAATAGCCATGCCAGATATCGCCGCTGCGCGCCGGCAGCGGCAGGCGCACTTCGCGCTGCTGGCCGTCGAACAGGCACAGCTCCACCCGCTCGGCGTGCGCCGAGTACAGGGTAAAGTTGATGCCTTCGCCGTCGTAATGCGCGCCCAGCGGCGCGGCGAGGCCGGCCGTCAGCTCCGTCATGGCGCCTCCCGCAGCAGATAAATGGTCGCCAGCGGCGGCAGCGTTACGCAGATGGAGAAGTCGCGGCCGTGGCTGCCGACCGCTTCAGAAGAGACCCGCCCCTGATTGCCGGCGTTGCTGCCGTGATAGTGGTGCGAATCGGTATTGAGGATCTCGCGGTAGTCACCGGCGCGCGAGAGGCCGATGCGGTAGCGGTAGCGCGGCACCGGGGTAAAGTTGCTGATGGCGATCAGCTCATTGCCCTGCGAATCGTAGCGCGCGAAGGCGAACACCGAGTTGTCGTGATCGTCGACCACCAGCCACTCGAAGCCGTCCGGCCGGTAGTCGCGCTCGTACAGCGGCGCCTGCTGCCGGTAGCAGTGGTTCAGATCGCGCACCAGCCGCTGCACGCCGTTATGCCAGTTATCCAACCCTTCCAATAAATGCCAGTCGAGGCTGGTATCGAAATTCCACTCGCGCCCCTGCGCGAATTCGCAGCCCATAAACAGCAGCTTTTTGCCCGGATGCGCCCACATAAACCCGTAATAGGCGCGCAGGTTGGCGAACTTTTGCCAGGCGTCGCCCGGCATGCGGTCGAGGACCGATTTTTTGCCGTGCACCACTTCATCGTGCGAGATAGGTAACACGAAGTTCTCGGTATAGGCATACAGCATGCCGAAGGTCATCTGGTTGTGGTGATATTTGCGGTGCACCGGATCGCACTTCATGTAATTGAGCGTGTCGTGCATCCAGCCGAGGTTCCATTTGTAGTGGAACCCCAGGCCGTTGGCGTCCGGCGGCAGAGTGACGCCGGGATAGTCGGTGGACTCCTCCGCCAGGGTCACCGCGCCCGGCTGCGCCTGGCCAATAGTTTGGTTGGTATAACGCAGGAAGGCGATGGCCTCCAGGTTCTCGTTGCCACCGTAGTAATTCGGCACCCACTCGCCGTCAGCGCGGCTGTAGTCGCGATAAATCATCGACGCCACCGCATCGACCCGCAGCGCATCGATACCGAAACGCTCCAGCCAATACAGCGCGTTGCCCGCCAGGTAGTTGCGCACCTCGTGACGGCCGTAGTTGTAGATCAACGTATTCCAGTCCTGGTGGTAGCCCTCACGCGGATCGGCGTATTCGTACAGCGCGGTGCCGTCGAAATTCGCCAGGCCGTAGGCGTCGCTCGGGAAGTGCCCCGGCACCCAGTCAAGGATCACGTTGATGCCCGCCTCATGCGCCGCCGCCACGAACGCCCTGAAATCGGCCGGCGTGCCGAAGCGACGGGTCGGCGCATACAGCCCCAGCGGCTGATAGCCCCAGCTGCCGTCGAACGGGTGCTCGTTGATCGGCAACAGCTCGATATGGGTGAATCCCATGTCCTTCACATAGTCGATAAGCTGCACCGCCAGCTCGCCATAGCTAAGCCAGAAGTGATTATCGGTGTGGCGGCGCCATGAGCCAAGATGCACCTCGTAGATGGCGATCGGCTGGTCAAAATCGTTGGCGCGGCGGCGCGCCGGCGTCGACGGCACCCCCTCCGGCAGCGGCGCCACCAGCGAGGCGGTATCCGGGCGCATCTGCGCCTCAAAGGCGTAAGGATCGGCTTTCAGCTGGGTATTGCCGTAGCAATCGACGATTTCATATTTGTACAGCTGGCCGGCCCGCACGCCGGGCAGGAACAGCTCCCAAATGCCGTTCTCACGCCGCAGACGCATCGGATGGCGGCGGCCGTCCCAGAAGTTGAACTCCCCCACCACCGAGACGCGCTGGGCGTTGGGCGCCCAGACCGCAAAACTGACGCCGTCGATGCCATCCAGCGTAACGAGGTGGGCGCCCAGCCGTTCATAGGGACGCAAATGCGTGCCCTCGGCCAATAGCCAACTGTCGATATCCTGCAGCAGCGGGCCAAACCGGTAGGGATCGTCGACAGTCTGTTGGTGATCGCGCCAGCTGACCTGCAGCTGATAGCGGAAAGGATTTTTTCGCCGCGGCACCACGGCGCTGAAGAAACCGCGCGGATCGTCGCAGTTCAGCTGCACCAGCCGCCGGCCGGTTTGCTGTTCTACCAGCCAGACTGCGCCGGCGTCCGGCAGCAGCGCGCGCACCTGCAGACCGTTATCGGTCGCATGCATGCCAAGCAGAGCAAAAGGGTCGGCGTAATGGCCGGAGATGATCTGATCAATCACGTCACGATCGGGAAGTACAGGCATAGTCTTCTTCCTTAGATTAACAGCATGATCTAAGCACGGCTTGTTGGTTATTCCTTGGCCGTTTTGGTCATCATGCAATGCATTCGGACTCTAAAGCGTGATTGCGGTCGGTTATTGACCAATCTTTACTCTGCCGACCTGAATTTCGCTCTTTATGCTTATTTTTTGAAATATTTCAGTCATGGTGAAAAAGTGTTCACCCATGCGTTAAGCATAGCCAATGTCTGTTAAAAACTGCTCAGCATTGCTCAGGAAAATTCTTCATTAAGAAAACTGCCAGCCCGGCGGCGTCTGAATGCGGCGGCCGACGAGGCGATATGCGGGGTGGAGCCCAGTGAAACGAGGCTTGCGGTGACGTTGTCCGACGCGGTGCGCGGCGAACAAAAAGGCGGAAAATAAGGCTTTAGGGGGCTGAAATCAGCCAGCCCCCAGGAAGTGCGGGTTTACAACAGGATGCGCAGCATGCGGCGCAGCGGCTCGGCCGCGCCCCACAGCAGCTGGTCGCCCACGGTGAACGCCGACAGGTACTCTGGCCCCATGTTCAGCTTGCGCAGACGGCCGACCGGCGTATTCAGCGTGCCGGTCACCGCCGCCGGCGTCAGTTCGCGCATGGTCAGCTCGCGGTCGTTCGGGATCACGCGCACCCAGTCGTTGTGCGTCGCCAGCATCTGCTCGATTTCCGGCAGCGACACGTCTTTTTTCAGCTTCAGGGTGAACGCCTGGCTGTGGCAGCGCAGCGCGCCCACGCGCACGCACAGGCCATCGACCGGGATCACGCTGCCGGTGTTCAGAATCTTGTTGGTTTCCGCCTGGCCTTTCCACTCTTCGCGGCTCTGGCCGTTGTCGAGCTGCTTGTCGATCCATGGGATCAGGCTGCCGGCCAGCGGCACGCCGAAGTTATCGGTCGGCAGTTTGCCGCTGCGGGTGGCTTCGGTCACCTTGCGCTCGATATCCAGAATGGCGGAAGCCGGGTCCTGTAGCTCTTTCGCCACGTCGGCGTGCAGCATACCCATTTGGGTCAACAGTTCGCGCATGTGGCGCGCGCCGCCGCCGGAGGCCGCCTGGTAGGTGGCGACCGACGCCCACTCCACCAGATCGTTAGCGAACAGGCCGCCGAGGGACATCAGCATCAGGCTGACGGTGCAGTTGCCGCCGACGAAGGTTTTGATGCCTTTGTCCAGGCCCTGCTGGATCACCGCGTGGTTGACCGGATCCAGGATGATAATGGCGTCGTCCTGCATGCGCAGCGACGAGGCCGCGTCGATCCAGTAACCCTGCCAACCGCTGGCGCGCAGCTTAGGATAGACTTCGTTGGTATAATCGCCGCCCTGACAGGTAATAATGATATCGAGCGCGCTCAGTGCGTCGATGTCATACGCATCCTGCAGCGTGCCTTGCTGGCCGCCGAAGGCCGGCGCGGCAGAACCGTGCTGCGAGGTGGAGAAAAAGACCGGGCGAATGGCGTCGAAATCGCGCTCTTCCGTCATGCGTTGCATGAGAACCGAGCCGACCATTCCGCGCCAACCGATGAAACCAACGTTTTTCATAATATCTGTATCCCGCCCGGATAAGGGCTTATGTAGGTGATAACGAGTTGTGTGCAATATCTCCTCACCTTACAAAATGTCGGCGCGGGCGCAAAGTGAATTTATTCGATGGCTGAGGATTTCTCAGCAATCCTTCTTATAGGCAAGGACGCGGCCGAAAAGGCCGAGGCGTTTTCCCGATCACGAGGTCACCATGACAGAGATGATTTCCGCTACGGTATTGCTGTTTTTAATTATGGATCCGCTGGGCAACCTGCCGATTTTCATGTCGGTGCTCAAGCACCTGGAACCGCGCCGCCGCCGGGTGGTGCTGATCCGCGAGCTGCTGATCGCCCTGCTGCTGATGCTGATCTTCCTGTTCGCCGGCGAGAAAATTCTGGCGTTCCTCAACCTGCGTACCGAAACCGTCTCCATTTCCGGCGGCATCATCCTGTTTCTGATCGCCATCAAGATGATTTTCCCCACGCAGGAGGGGAACAGCTCCGGGCTGTCCGCCGGCGAGGAGCCGTTCCTGGTGCCGCTGGCGATCCCGCTGGTGGCCGGGCCATCGATTCTGGCGGCGCTGATGCTGCTGTCGCACCAGTATCCGCATCAGCTGCCCCATCTGGTGGCAGCGCTGTTGATCGCCTGGGGTCTCTCTGCGGCCATTTTGCTGATGTCGAACCTGTTCCTGCGCCTGCTGGGCAGCAAAGGCGTCAGCGCGCTGGAGCGGTTGATGGGGCTGATTCTGGTGATGCTGTCGACCCAGATGTTCCTGGACGGCGTGCGGGCTTACATGAAGCTGTAGGCGCCTGGCGGCGCCGACAACGGCCCGCGCTCAGCGGGCGGTAACGCGGCGAATATAGGCGAGCGTATCGGCGACCACGCCGTCCAGCGGCTGGTTGATGTCAATCGCTTGCACATCCGGCTCCTGCTCGCCCGGCTCTTCCAACGTGGCGAACTGCGAAACCAGCATCTGCGGTTTGAAGAAGTGACCTTTGCGCTGCTTCAGGCGCTCCTCGATCACCGCCTTGTCGCCTTTCAGGTAGAGGAAATGCAGGTTGCTATTCCCTTCGCGCAGGCGGTCACGATAGCTTTTTTTCAACGCCGAGCAGACCAGCAGCGACACGGGATTGGTGCGTTGCATGGCGAAGATGGCGTCGTTCAAGGCCGCCAGCCACGGGGCGCGATCGTTGTCGTCCAGCGCGTGCCCGGCAGCCATTTTGTTAATGTTGGCGCGCGGATGCAGATAATCGCCGTCCAGCATGGCGGCCTCGGCCTCGTGGGCGACAGTGCTGGCTACGGCGGATTTGCCGCTGCCGGATACGCCCATCAGGATAAATACGTGATTCTGCGGATTGCTCATTGTGTCATGCCCCTATGGGAACTGGCGCGAGCGCGCCAAATGCGTCCCAACTGATAAAGATACTCTGGAACGCCGACGCCCCGCAGGGCGCCGGATAAAGATTATACGACCGTCGCCAGCAGCAGACAGCCCACCAGGCCGCACACCGAGATGATGGTTTCCAGCACCGACCAGGATTTGATGGTTTCCATGATGCTCAGGTTGAAATACTCCTTGAACAGCCAGAAGCCCGGATCGTTGACGTGCGAGAAGATGACGCTGCCGGAGCCGACCGCAATCACCATCAGCTCAGGGCTGACGCCGGTGGTGGCGATCAGCGGCGCGACGATGCCGCCGGCGGTGATTGCCGCCACGGTGGCGGAACCCAGCGCCAGACGCAGCGCGGCGGCGATTGACCAGGCCATCAGAATCGGCGAAACGTTGCTGCCTTCCATCAGGCCGGCGATGTACTGCTCGACGCCGCTGTCCACCAGCACCTGTTTAAAGGCGCCGCCACCGCCGATGATCAACAGCATCATCGCGATGATTTTAATCGAGTCGGTGATGGTGCCCATCACTTCATCCATGGTGCGGCCACGGTTCAGGCCGAAGGTGAAGATGGCGATCAGCACGGCGATCAGGGTCGCCATCACCGGGTCGCCGAAGAACTCGGCGAAGCGCAGCAGGCTGTGGCCCTTCGGCAGCACCATTTCAGCGACCGCGCGCAGCGCCATCAAGATCACCGGCACCAGCGACGTGGCAACGCTGACGCCAAAGCTCGGCATCTCCGCGTCGGTAAAGGTTTTCGGGTTGTACAGGCCTTCCGGCACCGGCTTGTCGATGCCTTTCAGGAAACGGGCATAGACCGGACCGGCCAGGATCACCGTCGGGATCGCCAGCAGCGTGCCGTACAACAGGGTTTTACCCATGTCGGCATGGAAGATGGTGGCGATGGCGGTCGGGCCTGGGTGCGGTGGCAGGAAGCCGTGGGTCACCGACAGCGCGGCGGCCATCGGCACGCCGACGTACAGCAGCGGAATGCGTGCGGAGGCGGCGATGGTGAACACCAGCGGCAGCAACAGCACGAAGCCCACTTCGTAGAACAGCGCGAAGCCGACGGTGAAGCCGGTCAGCACCACCGCCCATTGAATGTGTTTTCTGCCGAACTTGTCGATCAGCGTGGTGGCGATGCGCTGTGCGCCGCCGCAGTCCGCCAGCAGCTTGCCGAGCATGGCGCCGAAGCCCATGATCAGCGCCAGGCTGCCCAGCGTACCGCCCACGCCGGCCTTGATGGAGCCGATGACCTTATCGACCGGCATACCCTGTGCAATCCCGACCGCCAGGGCAACCAGAACCAGAGAGATAAAGCCGTTCAGCTTGAAGCGGATCATCAGCAGCAGCAGCAGCGCTACGCCGCCTGCAACAATCACTAATGGCATAGTTTTTCTCCAACCTTTTATCGCGACTCTCTTTACGATAGGCGTAAAGCGTGCGGTTGTTTTATTTTTAGGCTCTTTCCCGGTGTTTAAGAAGAGCTGTAGGTGTTGTTGAGTCAGAGGTTCAGTCTTGCAGCAAGATGACCGCACACTCGTTGTTACCGGTATCATGATACCGGTAACAACATGAGCGCCGGAACCGGGTAAGCGGCTAAAATTCGCGTTCTGGGACAGAGATCAAACTTATGTCGGCAACGAGCGGCGGGCTTACAGGCGGGATAACCAGCGCGCCTCAGGGCGCGCTGCAAAAAGAAAGGGTGTTAAAACAGAACGTTAAAATGGCTCAGATACTGCCACCGGGGATCACGGTGAAACCGACGTCCACCATGCGTGGGCACACGGTTTCACCGCGCAGCCGGGCCAGCAAGCGCTCGGCGCCGATCTGCCCCATGCGTTCACGCGGCGTCAGCACGCTGGCCAGCTTCGGCACCATCACCTGGCCGATGTCATGGCCGTGGAAGCCGGCGATCGCCATGTCCTGCGGGATCGACAGCCCCTGCCGCTGGCACTCGAAGGCCGCGCCGATCGCCAGGTCATCGTTGGTGCAGAAGATACTGTCGATCTGCGGATAGTCGCGCTGCGCCACGCGCAGCAGTTCACCGCCGGCGGAATAGGAGGAAGATCGCGCGGTCATGATGCTGTACGGCTCCAGGCCGGATTCACGCATCGCCTGCTCATACCCCTGCTGCTTGATGATGGTACGTTCATCCTGACGGGCGCCGAAATAGACCACGTAACGGTGGCCGTGCGCGATGATCTGCTGGGTCATCTGGCGCGCCGCCTCGAAGTTGTTGAAGCCCACCGCCAGATCGATGCACGGCGAGACGCAGTCCATCAGCTCCACCACCGGAATGCCCGCCACCTCGATCATTTTCAGGGTGCGCGGCGTGTGATGGCGCTCAGACAGGATCAGGCCGTCGATATTGTAAGAAAGCAGCGAGGTCAGACGCTCTTCTTCACGCTCCGGCAGGTAGCCATAGTGCGCCAGCATGGTCTGGTAGTTGTGCGCGTCGGTCACGCTTTCGATGCCGCGCAGCACTTCGGCGAACACCTGGTTGGTCAACGACGGCAACAGCACGCCAATCGCCCGGCTGGTGGCGTTGGAGAGGATGTCCGGCGCGCGGTTGGGGATGTAGCCCAGCTCATCCAGCGCGACGGCGATTTTTTGCTGCAGGGCGACGGAAACCTGGTCGGGATTGCGCAGATAACGGCTCACCGTCATCTTGGTCACGCCCACCTTGTCCGCCACATCCTGGAGTACCGGCCGTTTTTTCTTCATTATCAATGAACTGACTAACCATGAATGGGCAGTCATTTTAGCAAAAAAAACGGCGGGCCGATATTGTCGGTTATGCGACGGCCAACGCAAAAAGGGCTCACATCGTGAGCCCTTCATACGCAGACAAAGGGGAAAAAGCGTGGTTTCTCCCCCTTTGTGACGATCAACCGAAAATCAATAAATTGATTTTCCTTGTTTTTATATGTTTTGCCGGCGTTAAGTCAGGCAACGTCGGCAGGCGAGTCACTCACCTCAAGGGCTCACACCGTGAGCCCTTGATATTTACCGCTTAATCACACCGGCGGCAGATCGAACAGCAGGATTTCGCTCTCTTCGTCGGCCTGGATCGTCAGTGCCGATTCATCCCACACCGCGAACGCGTCGCTGATGCCGGCGGTCTGGCCGTTGACCGAGACCTTGCCGCGCACCACCTGGATCCAAACGCGACGGCCGGCGGCGATCGGGCATTCCCCCTGCTCGCCTTTATTCAGCGCCCAACGCGACAGCGTCATATCCTGGAACACCTTCAGCGAGCCGTCACGCGCATCCGGCGACAGCACCAGCTGACGGCCCTGCGGCGCGTCGAACATGCGCTGCTCATAGCGTGGCTCAAGCCCGACCTGATCCGGGATGATCCAAATCTGGTACAGGTGCAACGGACGATCCTGATTGGCGTTGTACTCGGAGTGACGCACCCCGGTGCCCGCACTCATGATCTGGAATTCACCGGCCTGGATCTGCTCCTTGTTGCCCATGCTGTCCTGATGTTCCACCGTGCCGCTCAGCACGTAGGTCAGGATTTCCATGTCTTTATGCGGGTGAGTACCGAAACCCTGCCCTGCATCGATCATATCTTCGTTGATCACCCGCAGCGCCGAGAATCCCATAAAGTTCGGATCGTAGTAATCGGCAAATGAGAAGGTGTGCCAGCTATCCAGCCAGCCATGATTGGCGTGGCCGCGGTCTTCCGCTTTACGTACATAAATCATATTCAACTCTCCTCAATGTTTTTTTACAGTCTAGTCCTGCCAGCAGAATAAGAAAGCGTAAAAAACTCATGCCTCTGTTCAAAAATTTCGATGGAATGAAACAGCGGATGGGCAGCGGATTTGTTGAAGGCGGAAACGGCTGAAAAAGGGCAAAAAAAAAGCCAGCACCCGAGCTGGCTAAGTAAACACTGGAAGCAATGTGAGCAATGTCGTGCCTTCGCAGTGAGAGTATCAAGGGTTGATGCCCTCCCCGGAACGCATCGCAATAATAATCATTATCATTCGCACCTGTAAAGCGTTTTTTTTGACCCGTTGAAATAATATTGACTCAAGGCAGTAAACGGATAAATTCAGAGGTTATTCAACCGGTAAGCAAAAGGAGCAGCGACATGAGCGAGATCGTGATACGCCACGTGGAAACAACGGATGCGCAAGCCCTGCATCATCTTTATTCGCAGACGCCCGTCTACCGCGATACGCTGCAGCTCCCGCTACCGTCCGTCGAGTCCTGGCAGAAGCGACTCGCCAATCCCGAACCGGGCACGCATAACCTGGCGGCCATCATCGACGGGCAGCTTGCCGGCCAGTTGGTTGTGATGCTGAATCAGCGCGTTCGCCGCCGCCACGTCGCCACCTTCGGCATCGGCGTCGATCCGCGCTACCACGGCAAAGGCGTCGGCAGCCGCCTGATGCAGGCGATGATCGACCTGTGCGACAACTGGGCCGCCATCGAGCGCATCGAACTGACGGTGTTCACCGACAACCCGGCCGCCATCGCGCTATACCGCAAGTTCGGCTTCGAGATAGAGGGCACCAGCCGCGGCTATGCCATGCGCGATGGCGTGCTGGTCGACGCCTACCATATGGCGCGTTTGCGTTCCGGGCAGCCGCACGGCGATGCGTAATATTCCCCACCCGCAGGGGCCGCTGTGCCGGCCCCTGCATATCAACCGCCGAACCTTTTTACACGCGCTGGCCGGCCTGACCGCCGCCGTCGGCATATTCTCTCCTCTCACCCCATTAGGTGCCGCTATGCCAACTTCCGCCGCCGGGCGCCCAGGCTCCCGCAACCTGATTACCGATGTGCCCGGCCTGAAGGTCGGCGTGGCTCAGGACAGCCGGGTGCGCACCGGCGCGACGGTGATCCTGCCGGACAGCCCGGCGATTGCCGCCGTGGACGTGCGCGGCGGCGGCCCCGCCACCCGGGAAACCGACGCGCTCGGTGAGGACAATTTGGTACAGACCATCGATGCGCTGACGTTCAGCGGCGGTTCGGTTTACGGTCTGGCGGCGGCGGATGGCGTCGCAGCCTGGCTGGGGCAACAGGGTAAAGGCTACGCGCTGCGCCCAGCACCCGGCGTGCCGGTCTCCCCTATCGTGCCCACCGCCTGCCTGTACGATCTGGCCAACGGCGGCGACAAAAACTGGCAGCTCACGCCGCCGTATCGCCAGTTGGGCATCGAGGCGGTCGGCAAGGCCGGCCTGGACTTTCCGCTGGGCACCGTCGGGGCCGGCTACGGCGCCATGACCGGCATGGGCAAGCTGAAAGGCGGCCTCGGTTCGGCGTCGATCGTGACCACCAACGGCGCTACCGTCGGCGCGCTGGTGGCGGTCAACAGTTTGGGTGCGGTGGTCGCACCCGGCACCCGCGCCTTCTGGGCGACGCCTTATGAAATTAACGGTGAATTTGGCAACGGCGGCGCGGCGGCGCTGGCGCAACTGCATGCGCAGGGTGAAGACGGGATGGTGCAAGAGCCGCAGGGCGGCAGAAAGAACACCACCCTGGCCTGCATCGCCACCGACCTGGCGCTGACGCGAGTGGAGTTGAAACGGGTGGCCATCATGGCGCAAGACGGTATGGCGCGCGCTATTCGCCCGCTGCACAGCCCGTTTGACGGCGACGTGGTGTTCGCCCTGTCCACTGGGCAGCGCGAGGTACAGGGCAGCCGCGAACTGGCGGTGCTGCAAATCGGCGCGCTGGCGGCGGATACCCTCGCTCGGGCGATCGCCCGTGGCGTGCATGCCGCTACACCATGGCCAGGCAGCCAGGTCGCAACCTGGCAAACGCTCGGCGGCTAACGCGCCGCCATCAAAAAAGGGGCGCTGACAGCGCCCCTCGATCTTTATTCACCCTTACCGCTTAAATACCGGCGGTTTCCCGAATATAGCGGCGCGCTTTCACCGCATACTCGAACGGGTTGGCCAGCGCCGGATCCTGCTCGGCCTCCACCACCATCCATCCCTTGTAACCGCGCTCGTCCAGCAGCTTGAACACCGGCCTGAAGTCGATCACGCCATCACCCGGCACGGTGAAGGTGCCCTTCTTCACGCCATCGAGGAAGCTCAGCTTGTTGGCCTTCACTTCCGCCACCACCTCATCGCGCACGTCCTTCAGATGGACGTGGTTGATGCGCGGCAGATACTTCTCCAGGATCGCCATCATCGCCTGCTGGCTGCCTTCCGAATAGTAGGCGTGCCCGGTATCGAACAACAGGTAAACGTCGTCGTTGACCATGCTCATGTAGCGATCGATTTCGGCGGTAGTCTGAATGCCAGTACCCATGTGGTGGTGCAGACACACCTGCATGCCTTTGCCGGCGGCGATCTTCGCCAGCTCGTTGTAACCGTCGGCCACGCGCTGCCACTCTTCATCGCTGAAATACGGCTTCTCTTCGAACACGCCTTTGGTGGTGCCCTGAATGCTCTTGCTCTGCTCGGAGCAGCCAATCACCCTGGCGCCCATGGCATGCAGGAAATTCATGTGGTTGATAAATTCATCGATGGTTTTGTCTTTTTGGCCGTCGGCGAAAAAGGTGCTGAACCAGGCGTTGCAGATCTGAATGCCGCGAATATCCAGCATCGGTTTCAGCACCGCCGGATCGCGCGGGTATTTGCTGCCCACTTCGCTGCCGGTGAAACCGGCCAGCGCCATTTCGCTGACGCACTGCTGGAAGGTGTTTTCCTTGCCCAGATCGGGCATGTCGTCGTTGGTCCAGCCGATTGGCGCGATGGCCAATTTCACGTTGTCTTTATTCATGGTCTGCCTCGGTCCTTGGAGGGCCGCCGGTGCAAATGACGCCGGCGAGCCAAATAAGATTATTTGCCCAACAGCTCTCTTTCGATGCGCTCTCTGGTCGCCACCGCCTGGCTCGGCATCTTTTCCGGATAGCCGAACAGCGAGGTGCAGATGATCGATTCGCCGCCGGCCTTGAAGCTGCGGTTGGCAAATTCCATGTCGCGCAGCGTCTGGAACAGGGCGTCGAAATTCACCTCACCTTCGCCGATGCCGACGTGCTGATGCACCGCGGCGTCAACGCCCGGCGGATTGACGATATAACGGCAATGCTTGGTGTGATTCATGGTGTCGGCAATCAGCACGTGGGAAAGATCGTCCCCGGCGTACTGCAACATGCCGGCCACATCGCCCTGCCCCTTGTCGTAGTAGAAGGTGTGCGGCACGCTGTAGAGGTATTTGACGTGGTCGCTGCGCAGCGATTTCACCAGATCGGCGGTTTCGTTACTCAGCTCGCAGAAGTCCCACGGGTGCGACTGGATCTCCATACGGATACCTTCACGCTCGATGATCGGCAGCAGCTCCTCCATCGAGCGATACCACAGCTCCTCGCAGATCTCCGGCTCGTTGGGGTTGCCGGCCAGTTCGGTGTTGATCACCTGCACGCCCATTTCCACCGCGATCTCGATCATCCGTCGCCAGTTTTTGACCGCCGCCTGGCGGCGATCTTCGCCCGGCCCGGACCAGCGATACACCACGATAAATGAGGAGATCTCCACGCCGGTCGCTTTCAGGGCGTTTTTATACTCCGCCATGATTTCGCGGCTGGCCTTCGGATGCTTGTAAAACGGGTTGATCTGCGGGTGCGGCGACTGCTCGATGTATTTATAGCCCCAGTCCGCCACCTGCTGAACCATTTTGGTCACGCCCAAATCCCGGATAACGTCGACATCAAAAGCGATCTTCATGGTCACTCCTCTGCAATCATGGGTACGGGGTTCAAGCCGATGGCTTGTTGTAAAACGCCGGGCGCGCCGGCAGGGTCACCGGCACGATCTCACCGCTGAGCTGGGCCGCCACACAGGCGTCGGCGGTCACGGCGGCGGCGTAGCCGTCCCAGGCGGAAGGCCCGGTCAGCTGGCCCGCGGCCACGTCGTTGATGAACCCCTGCAGCTCGACGTCATAGGCGTCGATAAAGCGATCCTTCCAGTCGGTCAGGATTTCGGTCGACAGGCGGGCGCCGCTGCGCATCTGCACCGAGGACGGCTCCGGCAGTTTGGCAATGCCGGTTTCCCCCACCACTTCACACTGAATGTCGTAGCCGTACTGGCAGTTGACGAAAATTTCGACGTCGATGCGCGTGCCTTTGGCGGTTTCGAACAACACAATCTGCGGATCTTTCAGGTGCGGGAACGCCTTCGGGCTCTTGCGTGGGAACACCACCTGCACCGACACATAGTCGTCGTCGAGCAGCCAGCGCAGCACGTCGATTTCGTGGATCAGGGTATCGGTGATCGCCATATCGGTGGTGTAGGCCTCGCCGACCGTCGGGTTGCGGTGCGCGCAGTGCAACATCAGCGGTTCGCCGATCTGGCCGCTGGTCAGCACCTGTTTCAGCGCGCGATAGCCCTGGTCATAGGGGCGCATAAAGCCGACCTGCACCAACCGCTTGCCGTGCTTCGCTTCGGCATCGACGATGTTCTTGCAGCCCTGCGCGGTCACCGCCAGCGGCTTCTCGCAGAACACCGGTTTGCCGGCGGCGATGGCCGCAAGCACGAATTCTTCGTGGCTTGGCCCCCAGGAGGTGACCAGCACCGCCTGCACGTCGGCGGCCTTGATCAGATCGTGGCCGTTGTCATACACCCGCGCATCCAGCTGCAGATCGCTCACCACCTTGGCGGCGTTGTCGCGATTGATGTCGTTCACCGCCACGACGCGGGCGCCCTGCAAAACTTTGCTGCAGCGACGGATATGATCGCGGCCGATGGCGCCGGTGCCGATAACCCCAATGTTCAATGTCATTTTCGCTACCCTCTGGAAAGTGTGTTGTGTTCGAAAACGAATCAGTAATCGCGCGCCTTATCGATGTTTTCCTGCAGCTTGCGCGCCACTGCGACGATTTTCTCGCTGTCGGCCACCTGAGCGCCGCCCACGCGCCACCAGCTGAGATACTTGTGCACCATGGTCTTCGGCAGCACCTTGATGTCCAGCAGCGTGGACACGGTCTGCCTGCGGGCGTCGGCCAGCGCATCGAGCAGCTGCTGCTCGGTGGTGACGCGATAGGTTTTACAGCCGTAAGCCGCCGCCAGCATGGCGAAATCGACCGGCACCAGTTTGCCGTCGAGCTTGCCGCCCTCTGGATTGCGGAAGCGGAATTCGGTGGTGTAGCTGTCCATGCCGTGTTCCATCTGCAGGTTGTTGATGCAGCCGTTGGTCATGTTGTCGAACAGCACCACGTTGATCTTGCAGCCTTCCTGAATCGAGGTGACCAGTTCGGAATGCAGCATCATGAAGGCACCGTCACCCACCATCGCGTACACCTCACGCTGCGGCTCGGCCAGCTTGACCCCCAATGCGGCGTTCACCTCGTACCCCATGCAGGAGTAGCCGTATTCCACGTGATAACCGTGCTCGCCGCGGTTGTGCCACACCCGCTGCAGATCGCCCGGCAGGCTGCCGGCGGCGGCCACGATCACGCTGTCCGGCGGGAGCTCGCGGTTCAGCACCCCCAGCACCCGGCTTTGCGTCATCGCCGAGTCGGTCTGAGCGATAAATTCGGCGAACACCCGCTCGCGATCGAGGTGATCGTCGATCTCCGGCACAAAGCCTGCGCCGCTGTATTCCACCGCGTAAACCCGCTCGGTCTCTTCATGCTGGGCAGCGCGCGCCGCGGCGATGGCGTCGCCCCAGCCGGCGCGGTACTCGGTCTGCGTCAGCAGCGCGCCCAGTTCGCTCAGGGCCTCGCGGGCGTCCGCCAGCACCTGCACGCCGTCGAGCTTGCCGGCGTCGAAGGCGCTGACGTTGATATTGAGGAAGCTGACGTCCGGATGTTGGAACAGCCATTTGGACGAGGTGGTAAAATCGGTGTAACGGGTGCCGACGCCAATCACCAGATCGGCCTGTCGAGCCAGCGTGTTGGCCGCCAGGCAGCCGGTTTCGCCGATGCCGCCGAGGTTGAATTCATGATCGCTCGGCACCGCGCCTTTGCCGGCCTGGGTTTCGGCGAACGGAATGCCGAAGCGCTCGGCGAATTCGCGCAGCGCCCGCCCGGCCTGCGAGTACTTCACGCCGCCGCCGCACACCAGCAACGGTTTGCGTTTGGCCGTCAGCAGCGCCAAGGCGTCCGCCAACATGCCATCGGTCGCCGGGCGGCGATCGAGCCGGTGCACGCGTTTTTGGAAGAAATAGTCGGGGTAGTCGTAGGCTTCCCCCTGCACGTCCTGCGGCAGACACAGCGTCACCGCGCCGGTTTCCGCCGGATCGGTCAACACGCGCATCGCATTGATGCAGGCGCTCATCAGCTGTTCCGGTCGCACGATGCGGTCCCAGTATTTGCTCACCGCGCGGAACGCGTCGTTGGTGCTGATGCTGAGATCGTAAGACTGTTCGATTTGCTGCAGCACCGGGTCCGGCTGGCGGGAAGCGTAAACGTCGCCCGGCAGCAGCAATAAAGGAATGCGGTTGGCGGTGGCGGTGGCCGCGGCGGTGATCATATTGGCGGCGCCGGGGCCGACCGATGAAGTGCAGGCGTAGATCTGCCGGCGCAGTTTTTGTTTGGCGAAGCCGATCGCCGCATGGGCCATCCCCTGCTCGTTGCGGCCCTGATGCACCCGCAGATCGCCGCTATCCTGTTCCAGCGCTTGCCCCAGCCCCAGCACGTTGCCGTGGCCGAAAATCGCGAAAATGCCCGCGACGAATTTGGTTTCCACCCCGTCGGCCAGCAGATACTGGTTATCGAGAAATCTGACGAGCGCCTGCGCCATGGTTAGCCTGATCTTGCCCATTTACTCACCCTTTAGATTGAGGGCCGCCCCGGAAAGGGCTCGCGCCGAGCCGACAATCCCGTGTTTGTATTACGCGGCGGCAGCTATTATCTTGAGCAGGCGATGCCCGCTGCTCACGAAGTCGACAACCTGAAACGTGAAGCGATTATAAACAAATATATTTTTCATAAAATCACATTACAGAAGAAACATTTCATTTTGCGATAAAGATCGCATATTACATGAAAAGCCCGTTTCATCTCGTGATTCAGCCTTTACTGGCTTCGCGCCGCGCACCGGCCGATAACAACCGTTACCACACGGGCTGACAGCCTTTTATCCTGATCTAACCCCCTTTTCTGCGCGCGCCCGGTCGCCGTCTTATGGCCGCTTCATCGGCTTTTCCCGTTCTCCTGTCGATGTTTTAAACGCATCACATTTTCGGGGTGTAAATTTCATTCTATATTGAAATTGAAATTTTCATTCCCCATACTATCCACATGCTTCCTGCAGGGCGCCACGCTCGGGCCGCCGCCGGAGTTTTGCTTAAACAGAAGGAAACGGGTATGGCTACACAAGAAAAACAGCTTGATGTCATTTGTCTCGGGCGCATCGCCGTCGATTTCTATGCTCAGCAGATCGGCGCGCGGCTGGAAGACGCCGGCACATTCGCCAAGTACCTCGGCGGATCTTCCGGCAACGTGGCCTACGGCACCGCCATTCAGGGGTTAAAATCCGGCATGCTGGCGCGCGTCGGCGATGAACACATGGGCCGCTTTCTGCGCGAAGAGCTGCAGCGCGTCGGGGCCGATACTCGCTGCCTGATCACCGACAAACGTCGGTTAACCGGCCTGGTGATCCTCGGCATCAAGGATCAGGAAACCTTCCCGCTGATCTTCTACCGCGAAAACTGCGCGGACATGGCGCTGACGCCCGACGACATCGACGAGGCCTACATTGCTTCCGCGCGCGCGCTGGCCATCACCGGCACGCACCTGTCGCACCCGAACACCCGCGCCGCGGTGCTGAAGGCGCTGGAATACGCGCGCCGCCACGGCCTGCGCACCGCGCTGGACATCGATTACCGCCCGGTGCTGTGGGGGTTGACGTCGCTGGGCGACGGCGAAACCCGCTTTGTGGAATCGGATCAGGTCACGCGCGAGCTGCAAGAGGTGCTGCACCATTTCGATCTGATCGTCGGCACCGAAGAGGAATTTCATATCGCCGGCGGCAGCACCGACACGCTGACGGCGCTGAAAAACGTGCGCCGGGCCACGGCGGCCACGCTGGTGTGCAAGCGCGGCGCGCAGGGCTGTTCGGTGTTCGAAGATGACATCGCCGACGACTGGGAACAGGTGAAGCTGCACGCTGGTGTGCGAGTGGAGGTGCTGAACGTGCTGGGAGCCGGCGACGCCTTTATGTCCGGCCTGCTGCGAGGCTACCTGAACGATGAGGGCTGGGATCAGGCCTGCCGCTACGCCAACGCCTGCGGCGCATTGGTGGTCTCGCGTCACGGCTGCGCCCCGGCCATGCCGACCAAACGGGAGCTGGATGACTATCTGCAGCGTGAACAACAGGTCACGCGCCCGGACCGCGACGCACGCCTGAATCACCTGCACCGGGTCACCACCCGCAAGCAACAGTGGCCGGAATTGTGCGTATTCGCCTTCGATCACCGCAAGCAGCTGGCGGACATGGCGCGCGAAGCCGGCGTCAGCGAGGAACGCATTCCGCGCCTGAAAACCCTGCTGTTAACGGCGGCGCAACAGGCTGCCGCGCAGGCCGGCCTCAACGGCAACAGCGGCATTCTGGCCGACACCACCTACGGGCAGGCGGCGCTGAACGAAATCACCGGTCAGGGATGGTGGATTGGCCGGCCGGTGGAGCTGCCCAGCTCGCGCCCGCTGCGCCTGGAGCACGGCAACATCGGTTCGCAATTGATCGACTGGCCGCAGGAGCACGTGGTGAAGTGCCTGGTGTTTTATCATCCGCACGACGCGGCAGAACTGCGCCGCGAACAGGATGAGCTGATCGCCGACGTCTACCGCGGCTGCTGCAAATCCGGCCATGAGCTGCTGCTGGAAGTGATCCTGCCGGACGGCAACGCCGACAAGGACGAGCGCTATTACCTGGAGATGATTGAACACTTCTACCGGTTGGGCATTCAGCCGGACTGGTGGAAACTGCCGCCGCTGAGCGCGGAAAACTGGCAGCAGGTCGGCGCGCTGATCGACGCCTACGATCCCGACTGCCACGGCGTGCTGATCCTGGGGCTCGATTCCCCAGAGGCGGTGCTGAAGGCGGGCTTTGCCGCCGCCGCAGATGCGCGCTGGGTGAAAGGTTTCGCCGTCGGCCGCACTATTTTCGGCCAACCTTCGCGCCGCTGGCTGCAGGGGGAAATCGACGACGCGGCCCTGATCGAGCAGGTGAAACAAAAATACCTGACGCTGATCGGTTTCTGGCGCCAGTACCGTCCACAGGCGGGCGGCACGCACTGACAGCGAGAGCAGGTTCACGTCCCCTTAAGGCCATTTCGCCGCTTTAAGGGGATTTTTTTGCCCATTTTCTGTGAAGTCGCGCAATGTGCGATCGAATAAATCGCTTTTTGAGGAAATGAAATTTCCGCTCCGTCTGTTAAAATACCCTGTCAATATTTCAGGCGTCAGGCCAATGCGCCTTCACCCCACTGCGAGCCGAATGGATGAACAACCCAACTCAACTTTCGCTGTTACAGGACGAGATCCGCCACCGTTATGAAACGCTGAGCAAGCGTTTGAAGCAGGTGGCGCGCTATATTTTGGATAACAGTAACAGCATCGCTTTCGATACCGTTGCCTCCATCGCCGCACAGGCCAGCGTGCCGCCTTCCACCCTGATCCGTTTCGCCAACGCCTTCGGTTTCAGCGGCTTCAACGAAATGAAGCAGGTGTTCCGTCAGCATCTGATGGAAGAGACGGTGAACTATACCGAGCGCGCGCGCCTGTTCCGCCAAACCTCCACCGACGACAACGTCGCGCCAGAGAAGCCGGCGGAGATTCTCAACGTATTCACCATGGTCAACGCGCAGGCGCTGCAGCAGCTGGCGATGCAGATCGCTCCCGAGCAGCTGGATCGCGCCGTCGAGCTGCTCAACAACGCTGAAAACATCTACGTGATCGGCCTGCGCCGCTCGTTCAGCGTCGCTTCCTACCTCACCTATGCGCTGCGCCATCTGGAGCGCCGCGCGTTTCTGATCGACGGCCTGGGCGGGATGTTCACCGAACAGCTGAGCATGGTGAAACCGAAGGACGTGGTGATCGCCATCAGCTATTCGCCATACGCCCGCGAGGCGGTGGAACTGGTGGAATTGGGCGCCAAGCGCGGCGCGCAGCAGATCGCCATCACCGACAGCCAGGTCAGCCCGCTGGCCGCCTTCAGCGACGTCTGTTTCGTGGTGCGCGAAGCGCAGGTGGACGGGTTCCGCTCGCAGGTGGCTTCGATGTGCCTGGCGCAGACGCTGGCGGTCTCGCTGGCGCTGAATAACGCCCGGGACGAGTAAGGCTGACAAAAAAGCCCGGCAAGCCGGGCCTCAGGCGCTTATTGCGCGGCGGGATAGCCGTCGCCGTTAATCCAGGCGTGGTCTTTTTCCCAGGTGAATTTCCACTGCCGCACCGGCCCGGCCATCACGTTGAGGTAATAGTTGTCGTAACCCGCCAGGGTCGCCACCGGGTGATAACCGCGCGGCACTTTCACCACGTCACGATTGTAGACCGGCATGCACTCATCGAGCGTGCGATCGTCGGTATAGACGCGCTGCATGCAGAACCCCTGCTCCGGCTGAATGCGGTGATAATACGTCTCTTCGAGATAGGTTTCGTGCGGTGAGTCTTCTTGATCGTGCTTGTGGCTCGGGTAGGAGCTGGTATTGCCCTCGTCGGTGTAAACCTCCACCACCAGTAGACTGTCGGCCGGCTCGCTGTCCGGCAGAATGTTATGCACCAACCGCTGGTTACGCCCCTTGCCGCGCCGCTCCACGCCGATATCCGCCGGCGTAATCAGCCGTGAAGGCAGGTGGCCGCTGCCGGGCGCGCTGCACACCGCCAGCTCCAGATCGGTTTCTGCCCGCACGTCGATGCGATCGTGGTGCGGCACATACACTGCGTAAGGCGGCGTACGTTCGAACGGGCTCATGCGTTTACCGATATGCGGGTATTCGGCGCGCAGCGTGGCGACGGAGGCGATACCGGCAACCAGCACCAGGCACAGTTCCTGGTCGCCGCATTCCAGCTGCAGCGACTGCCCGGCGGCCAGGCGGTAAACGTCAAAGCCGACATAGCGCCAACCGGCATTTTCCGGCGTCACGTGCTGAATACGCCCCTCGGCATTCGGCGTCTGACATTTGGCAAGCAGTGAAGACATCTCGATTCTCCTGTTAATGACCCGTGCAAAGGCCGCTGCCCCGAAGGAGCAACGGCCTGGCCTGAATATGACAGCGCTTAACCCAGCGTCGGCATGCTGAATTCGGACACCGTCTGCTGCCCGGCCGGCCAGCGTGCGGTGGCGGTCTTCATGCGCGTGTAGAAGCGCACGCCGTCGGTGCCGTGCACGTTCAACGCGCCGAACACCGAGCGCTTCCAGCCGCCGAAGCTGTGGAACGCCATCGGCACCGGCACCGGCACGTTGACGCCGACCATCCCGGCCTGCACTTCCTGCACGAACTGACGCGCGTAGTGGCCGCTGCCGGTAAAGATGGCGCTGCCGTTGCCAAACTCATGGCCGTTGACCGTGTCGATGGCGGTGCGATAGTCCGGCACCCGCACGATGCCCAGCACTGGCCCGAAGATCTCTTCGCGGTAGATGCGCATATTCGGCTTCACATGGTCGAACAGCGTGCCGCCGACGTAGTAGCCTTCAGGGTAGCCCGGCACCTGATAATTGCGGCCGTCGGCCACCAGGGTTGCGCCTTCTTCCACGCCCAGATCGATGTAGCCCAGCACCTTTTTCTGGTGGGCAGACGACACCAGCGGCCCCATTTCATTCTCTTCGCCACCCTGCTGCAAGCCCGGCCCGACGCGCAGCTGCGCGATCAGCGGCTTCAGTTTGGCGATCAGTTTGTCGGCGGTATCGTCACCGACCACCACGGCGATCGGCAGCGCCATGCAACGCTCGCCGGCGGAGCCGAACGCGCCGCCCATCAACGCGTTGACCGTGGCGTCCAGATCGGCGTCCGGCATGACGATCGCCTGGTTTTTCGCCGCGCCGAAGGCCTGTACCCGCTTGCCGTGCGCGCTGGCAGTGGTATAGATATGTTCCGCCACGGTGGAGGAGCCGACGAAGCTCACCGCCTGAATGCGCGGATCGGTGCACAGCTGCGCCGCATCTTCATTGGCGCAGTGCACCACGTTGAACACGCCGTCCGGCAGGCCGGCTTCTTTCAGCAGCTCCGCCAGGCGCACCGAGGCCGAAGGCACCAGCGCCGGCGGCTTGAGGATAAAGGTGTTGCCGCAGGCCAGTGCGATGGGGAACATCCACATCGGCACCATCGCCGGGAAGTTGAACGGGGTAATGCCCGCCACCACACCCAGCGGCTGCATCAGCGAGAAGCTGTCGACGCCGCTGCCGACGTCCGGCGAATACTCTCCCTTGATCAGATGCGGGATACCGCAGGCGAATTCGACCACTTCCATGCCGCGCGTCAGTTCGCCCAGCGCATCCGAATACACTTTGCCGTGCTCGCTGACGATAAGCTCGGCCAGCTCGTCGCGGTGTTGTTCCAACAGCGCCTTGAAATTGAACATGATGCGCGCACGGCGCAGCGGCGTGGTGCGCGACCAGTCGGCGAACGCCCGATGCGCCACGTCGATGGCCTGTTTGACTTCGGCGGCGGTGCTCTGCGTGACGCGCCGCTCAACCTGCCCGCTGGCTGGGTTGTGCACGTCGATGGTTTGATTGCTGCTGCTCAGGCACACCTGCCCGTCAATAAAATTACCCACGGTTTTCATGTCACGCCCTCTTTTCAAGTCCGCTGTCGCCAGGCCACTCACAGGCGGCGCGGCGTTAATCGTCCCGCTCGCCAAACTCCGTCGGCAAGCCGGCTAAATCCTGACCGGATGCAGCAAACTCTATTTCATTGAAAAAAAAGTTTCAAATAAATTGTTTTGAAAAATTTGTTTTTAGTGCGTGAGGTCGCAATTTTGCGGTGTCGATCGGATTGGCGCTTTCATTGTCGTGCCCGGGAAAGCACAACAGCGGCGGAGAAAACAGAGCTAATACACACTGACTTTGCTACAGAAAACCCGCACTGAGCCTGCTCTGCCGTCGTTACCGTCCGCCCCCGAACGCCCAAGGCGCCTGGCGCAGAGGTGACGGTTTTTTTTGAACTGGATCTAAAAATCAATATTCCATTATTCACTAATTATGAAATAAATGTTCTTGTTTGTTCCAGCATTTATCGACGACATCGCCTTGATGACAGGCACGGTTCACACCCTTCCGCTCGCCCTCTTCCCGACACCCCGACCGTGCGGACGGAAGCCAGGATAAAAATCGGAGCAACACATGTCATATCAGCGTAAGCACAATACCGGCTACATATTGCGAATTTGCGGCATCGCCGCCCTGGGCGGCATTCTGTTCGGTTACGATACAGCCGTGATTTCCGGCGCGATTGAAGCGTTGAAAACCTATTTCAGTCTCAGCCCGGCCGAAACCGGCTGGGCGGTCTCCAACGTGGTGATCGGCTGCGTGGTCGGCGCCTTCGCCGCCGGGCCGCTGGCGGCGCGCTGGGGCCGTAAAAAGGCGCTGATGCTGGCGGCGCTGCTGTTCACCGTGTCCGCCGTGGGCGCGGCCTTGGCCCCGACCTTCACCTGGTTCGTCATCTACCGCATCATCGGCGGGCTGGCGGTCGGCATTGCCGCTACCGTGTCGCCGATGTACATGTCGGAAGTGTCGCCAAAAGACATGCGCGGGCGCGCGCTCAGCATGCAGCAGTTCGCCATCGTCTTCGGTCAGATCGTGATTTTCTACGTCAACTTCAAAATTGCCAGCCTCGCCAGCGAAGCCTGGCTGGTGGAAATGGGCTGGCGCTGGATGTTCGCCTCGGGCGTGATCCCCTGCATTCTGTTCTGCATCCTGGTGTTCGTCATTCCTGAATCGCCGCGCTGGAACGTGATGATGGGCCGCGACGATCAGGCGCTGGCGATGTTGACCAAGGTCTCCAACGCCGCCCACGCGCAGAATCTGCTGAAAGAAATCAAAGACTCGCTGCAGCAGGATCAACAGCAGCAGCACCGGAAGCTGAACTACGGCGATGTGCGGGTGCGGTTTATCCTGTTCGTCGGCTGCATGATCGCCATGTTACAGCAGGTCACCGGCGTCAACGTGATGATGTACTACGCGCCGGTGGTGCTGAAAACCGTCACCGAAAACGCGCAGGAAGCGCTGTTCCAGACCATCTGGATCGGCGTGCTGCAGCTGGTCGGTTCGGTCATCGGCGCCATGCTGATGGATCGCATGGGCCGCATTCCGCTGATGCGTTACGGCACGCTGGGCGCCATCGCCGGCCTGCTGCTCACCTCGTACGCGCTCTACACGCAGGCCACCGGCTATTTCGCGCTGTTCGGCATGCTGTTCTTCATGGTGTTCTATGCGCTGTCCTGGGGCGTCGGCGCCTGGGTGCTGGTGTCGGAAATCTTCCCGAACCGCATGCGCGCGCAGGGGATGAGCATCGCCGTCGGCTGCATGTGGGTCGCCAACTTCGCGGTGTCGCAGTCGTTCCCGATGATCAACGACCACCCTTACCTGTTCTCGCATTTCCACGGCGCCTTCCCGATGTGGATCTTCGCCGCCTGCTGTCTGTTCAGCTACTGGTTTATCGGCCGCTATATTCCGGAAACCAAAGGCGTCTCACTGGAAAAAATGGAGCAGGTGGTGATGGCCAAACGCCACCGCCAATCCCTGCCCGACGGCAAGCCGCTGCCGCTGGAAAACGGCAAATCCTGATCTCTCAACCCTGACCGCTGGAGTCATGCCCATGAACATTGCGCTGGACCGCTTCTGCATTAACCGCAAGATCGCGCCGAATCTCAATCTGGACCATTTTTTCCGCCTGGTGAAACGCTGCGGGCTCAGCAAAGTTGAGCTGCGCAACGACATGCCCAGCGGCAAGGTGACCGACGATCTGAGCGACGCGCAGCTCAACGCGCTCGCCGCGCAATACGGCATTGAAATCGTCACGATCAACGCCCTCGGCATGTTCAATCTGATGGATGACCCGGCGGCGCTGCAGCAGCGCGCCGAAGCGTTGCTGGCGCAGGCGCAGGCCATCCACAGCCGGGCGCTGGTGCTGTGCCCGCACTGCAGCGCCGACGACACGCGCAGCGAGCAGCAAAAACGCGACGACACCCTCGCCGCGTTGCGGCTGCTGGCACCGCTGTTTGCGCGCTATGGCGTACAGGGATACGTCGAACCGTTGGGCTTCGGCATCAGCTCGTTGCGATCGTCGCTGCTGACCCAGGCGCTCATCCGCGACTCGGGCGCGCCGTACCGTATCGTGCTCGATACGTTCCACCACTATCTGAGCGGCGTGACGCAAGCCGACTTCGACGCGCAGATCCAGGTGGCGCAGATCGGCCTGGTGCATCTGTCCGGCGTGGAGGACGGGCGGGATAAAGGCACGTTGAGCGACGAAGAGCGCATTATGCTGAGCGAGGGCGATCGGCTAGAGAGCCGCCGCCAGGTACAGAACCTCGAACGCCTGGGCTACACCGGCGTCTATGCCTTCGAGCCCTTCTCTTCACAACTGGACGGCTGGAGCGAGGCGGATATCGAACGGGAAATCCGCCAGAGCATCGCCCTGCTGCAAGGGTAAAAAAACGGCCTCCGCGGAGGCCGTTTTTCATGGCGTTACTTCAGGTTGCCGACCACCAGCTGGTGGCGCTCGTTGTAAAACTTACGGTAGGCCAAATAGCAGGCGATGATGGTTGACAGGCTGGCAGTAGAAAGCAGCATGAAGGTCACCATAATCTGGTATTTGATCGCTTTCACCGGATCGATACCGGCAAAGATCAGCCCGGACATCATGCCCGGCAAGCTGACCAGCCCAACGGTTTTCGCCGAGTCCACGGTCGGGATCAGCGAAGCGCGGATGCTGTCGCGGATCAGCGCCGCCGACGCGAACTTGGGCGTAGCCCCCAGGCTGAGCATCTCCTGAATCTTCTGCTGCTCGCCTTTGAAACGCTGGCCGAGGTTGGTGTAGCACAGCCCCACCGCCACCATGGCGTTACCGGCGATCATCCCGGAGATGGGGATCACCTGCATCGGCGTAAATTCGATTGAGCCGGTCAATACCAGCACCGCCAGCGTCAGCACCGCGCCGGTGGTAATGGCGATAAACGACGTCACGAACGCGTGTTCGATGTACTTGCTGCGTTTCTTGGCGTTGTAGGCCGCGTTAAAGCAGATGAACAGCACCATCAACACGGTGAGAACGGCGTTATCCAGGTCGAAAATATACTTCAGCACGTAGCCGACGATGATCAGCTGCACCACCGCGCGGCAGATGCTCCAGATAATGTCCTTTTCCAGCGCCAGTTTTTCCCGGTGGCTGATCAGGATGGCGACCACCACCAGCACCATCGACAAGCCCAAGGATTCGTTGGTGATGTTATGCTGATTCATGCTGTTGCTCCTGTTGCTCGGCGCCATGCGCGCGCAGGGTGATCACCTCGTTCGCATGCGCTATCTCTTCGGTATCGTGCGTCACCCACAGCACCGCCAGCCGGTGTTCCGCCACCAGTTGATGCACTATTTCGTTGACGTTGCGCTTATTTTCCTCGTCCAACGCGCTGGTGATCTCATCGAGCAACAGCACCCGCGGCATAAACTGCAGGTTGCGGATCAGGGACACGCGCTGCTTCTCCCCGCCGGACAGTTCATTGATGCTTTTGGTCAGCATCGCCTCCGGCAGGCCGAAACGCGCCAGATCGGCCTTCATTTTTCGCTCGGCCGGCGGCTGTTGACGGATCTGGTAGGGCAGCGCCAGATTGTCGTAAACCGTATTGCCGAACAGTGACGGCGTCTGGAAGCAGTAAGAGACCTGCTTGCGATACGCCTCCGGCGACATCTCGTCGATCGCCTGGCCGTCGAAATAGAGCTTTCCGCTGGTCGGATCCATTAAGGAAGAGATGATTTTCAGCAGGGTGCTTTTCCCGCAGCCGGAAGGCCCGGTGATCAGTTTGAACTCGCCTTCACCCAGCGTGAAAGAGACGGAATCCAGGATCACCTGGCTGTCTATTTGATAATGAATATCATCCAATCTCAGTATGTCTTTCTTTTCCTTCATTACGATGCCGGCTCCCTACACCTGTTCCCGTCTGAGCGATAAGTATATGGCCGCAAAAAACATCTTAGCAATGGCTGTGCGGATGGCAGTGAACGAAGAGGGAGGATTGACGGAGCGAAACGCCCCGTCAAATGATAAATTTAATTAATGATTAGCTGTGGGAATAGTCAAAAGCGACCACCAAGGTCGAATCACTCTTTTTTTATCGCTGCCTGTTCGTCGCAGCTGTACCAACGGAGAGAATTGTTGATGCTGCGGTGGGTGCAGTGAACCTTGCCCTCCTTTTCCAGCGCCAGCAGCAGGGTGCGGGTGGTATAAATATTTTCGCCGCATTTATCCGCCAGCTCGCGCGTCTTCGGCCACTGTTCCGGCGGGGGATGATGGCCCCCGGAGCCTTCCACACGCTCCCTGCACAATCCTTGCAACACATCCAGCATCAGCGATTTTCTACTTTCAAACGTTTTCGGCACCTTGGCCATAGCATTCCTCCTGAGTGGTTACTGCTGAGCTCCCCGCTCATGGCTGCACGTCAGCGATGCGCAGGGGGATAAATCACGGCGGTATCCGCGCAAACAGCGTTGTTCCGATAAAATAGACCTGGCGCTGTCGAAAACCGCGAGAATGAATATTTATTAATGAATCCAACCTTTGCAGATAAAATGTCATGCATTGACCCTCGGATTTTTCACTAGGATTTTTCTGTGCAATTTTTTTCACGGTTATCATGGTACGAAGATGTTTAAACAATCCCATAACGAACCGTGAAGAAATAATTATCAACATCGTCAACGCATTCGCCTTACCTCTGCTTAAAGCATTAATCCCAGTAATCATTCCATTGTTCATCCTTTCATTATCACTTAGGTCATTATTATATGATGAACATGGCATTTCCTGCCCTTTTCTGGTTAATCACAATGGGTTAAATAACATAAATGCGTCCAAAAAATAGCATCCAATAAGAATAATCTTCCCTCTGCTATGTTGTTATTTTTTTGTTAAAACCAATTCGGCAACCTAGGAATTGGCGTTGGAACGCCATACGGACAACTAACCACACAAAATTATATAAAACAAATGCTTATGTTTTTCATTTTGTTTCATAAAGAAAATTTTTCAATGGCCGTCAAAGCGTAATATTAGCAAAGCGATATTGTGCATTGTAGGGCAACAGCTATTCCAGTCGATCTAATATCTCGCATAACCTTATTTATACAGTGATTTATTCTGGATAATATTTACATACGATCTATTGGTTTTTGATCTTATATTTAACTTTTTCCTTTTGGTTTTATATTCTGAATTTGACTTATTTTAATAAAATCTATTTCCAAGCAATGCTATTGTTTGCAAGAATATTCCCAGCAAAACGCCATGCCGACATTCGGTTTTTAAAATCAAATAAAACCGACTAAACATCACATAACCATTTCGTTATTGAAAACAAATAACGAAGGGTGTGCGTATTGCCCAAAGCAAAAGGATCTGGCTCCCGTCGCAGCGCAGCTGACAAGGCGTTGCCGCTCTGCGGGGATTTAGGTGTGCTTTTCTTTTTATTTAAATACTCTCTACAGGAACCTGAGAAATGAAACTGAATAAATTAATGCTGGCGACCGTCATTGCTTTTTCCACCGCCTCCGTTGCACATGCGGCACCGACCCCGAACCAGGGCAGCGGCACCGTAACCTTTAGCGGTGAAATTATCGATGCGCCTTGCAGCATCACGCCGGACTCCGTCGATCAAACCGTCCCGATGGGCCAGATCAGCAGCCGCATCCTGGCCAAAGAAGGCAAATCCAGCGCCGAACCCTTCAGCATTGAGCTGAAAGACTGCGCGCTCAACACCATGAAAAACGTCAAGGTGACCTTCACCGGCACGCCGGATGCCGTCAACAGCAAACTGCTGGCGTTGAGCGGTTCCGCCAGCGGCGCGGGCATCGTGATTTACGACCAGTTGCACGCCAAGGACGTTGAGCTGGGCACCGCAACGGACGGCCAGGGCCTGAACGAAGGCAACAACGCCCTGAAATTCGCCGCATACCTGCAAGGTAACAGCGCTTCCGGCGCCGTCGTGCCGGGCAAGTTCACCAGCGTGGCGAACTTTACCCTGGCTTATCAGTAAGCCTCGTTGGGGATGCCGGCACGGGCATCCCCATGCTTAACGACGCCGGCTCCGGCAAAGGAACCGATCTCGACAGGGAGAAGCCAGCATGACCATCCATTGGCGAGGCGCATTGCTGATCGCGCTCAGCATCAGCAGCGCTAGCGCCACGGCGAAAACTCAGGGCCACGGCAAAGTCAGCCTGGGCGGCGAAATCGTCGAAACGCCATGCAACATCGCCGGCGACAGTCTGGATCAAACCGTTGATTTCGGGCTGGTTTCAATGAGCGACGCCGGGCGAGATGCCCAGCCGAGCCTCATCGGAAGCCGCCACCACTTCGCCATCAGGCTGGTGAACTGCGAACTGGCCAGCCAGATAAAGCCCGATTTTATTTATCGCGCGGCCAACCTCACCTTCAGCGGCATCGCGGATAGCCAAGATCCGCAATGGCTCGCCGTCCAAGGCGAGGCGCGCGGCATGGCTATCGAGTTGCTGACCGACGCCGGTACCCCGATCCCGCTCGGCAGCACGACGGCAGATTATCTGATCGTCACCGGCGACAACACGCTGCGCTTTGGCGCCCAGTTGCGCATTCACCCCGACAGGGCACGGGCGGGCGGTTTCAGCTCATTGGCCAAATTTACCCTGTCTTATCTGTAGCCGGTTTTCGTTAGGAACGCTGTACAGCATTACGTATTCAGGTCGTACGGGATGACCTGCTATTAGGCGCGGATTTGCCATGAGTGATCATTCTATGACGTCTTTACTGACAATAAAAAAAACGCCCATCATCGTCATTCTCTCTTTTCTCTGGGCAAAACCGGTCTTTTCCGCCACGGAATTCAATACCGACGTGTTGGATATCGGCGAACGCAGCAAAGTGGACTTATCCCGCTTTTCCGACGCCGGTTACGTCATGCCGGGCACCTATCTGCTGGATATCAAAATCAACCAGAAAACGCTGCCCCAGCGCAGCATTCAGTATTTCCCGTCGCCGGATGACAAGAGCGGCAGCCAGGTGTGCCTGCCGCCTGACCTGGTGGAAAAAATGGCGCTGAAAGAAGATGCGGCCAAAAAAGTCACCCTGTGGCACGACAACCAGTGTGCCGACATTCGCGGCATCAAAGGCGCAACGGTTTCCGATCGCATCAGCGGCGGCGTACTGGCGATCACCATTCCGCAGGCCTGGATGAAATATTCCGATCCCGACTGGACGCCGCCCGAGCAGTGGGACGATGGCATCCCCGGCATACTGCTGGATTACAATCTCAGCGGCCAAATAGGCAAACAGCACCACGACAACGGCACCGCCGAAAGCCTCAGCAGCTACGGTACGTTGGGCGCCAACCTGGGCGCCTGGCGCCTGCGCGCCGATTACCAGACCGACTTCAACCAGCAATACGGCCGCCGCGACAGCAATTTCGACTGGAATCAGATCTACGCCTACCGCGCGCTGCCGATGCAGGCCGCCAGGCTGACGCTGGGTGAAACCTACCTGAATTCGCCGGTGTTCGACGCCTACCGTTTTACCGGCCTCAATCTCGCCAGCGACGAGCGCATGCTGCCGCCCAACCTGCAGGGTTACGCGCCTGAAGTGCGCGGCATCGCCAAAAGCAATGCCCGGATCACCGTCTCTCAGGAAGGCCGCACGCTGTATCAAACCACGGTACCCGCCGGGCCGTTCGCCATCCAGGATCTCAGCAGTTCGGTACGCGGCAAACTGGATGTGAAAGTGGAAGAACAAGACGGCAGCGTTTCCACTTTTCAGGTAGATACCGCCAGCATTCCTTATCTGACCCGCCCCGGCTACGTGCGCTATAACATGGCGCTGGGCAAGCCGTCTGCCTACGATCACCGCACGCAAGGGCCGGTGTTCTCTGCCGGCGATTTCTCCTGGGGATTGAGCAACGCCTGGTCGCTATACGGCGGCGCACTGCTCGGCGGCGATTACAACGCCTGGGCCCTCGGCCTGGGGCGTGACCTGAACCTGTTCGGCGCCCTGTCGGTGGACGCCACGCAGTCGATCGCGCGCCTGCCCGATGAACCCAGCGCCAAAGGCATGTCATTCAAGGTCAACTACGCCAAACGTTTCGACGAACTCAACGGCCAAATCACCTTTGCCGGCTACCGCTTTTCGCAGCGCAAGTTCATGACCATGTCGCAGTACCTGCAGGCGCGCTACGGCGACATTGACGATCGCTACAGCGGCCGACAAAAAGAGTTGTATACCGTCACCGCCAGCAAAACCTTTATGGCGGAGGACAGCGCTCAGGCGATCACCGCTTATCTGACCTACTCACACCAGACTTACTGGGACGCCGGTGCGCAAAATCGCTACGGCATGTCGACCAGCAAGCTGTTCGACTTCGGCGGGATCAGCAACATCACCGCCTCGTTGGCGGCCTATCGCACTCACTATCGGGGCCGCACCGACGATAGCGCGATGCTCAATTTCACCGTGCCTATCGGCGAGCACAACCGCCTGGGCTACGCGCTGCAGGTCAATAATCACGACGTGACCCAAACGGCGACCTACACCGACAACAGCGACATCAACAATACCTGGCAGGTCGGCAGCGGCGTCACCCAGTCCGGCAAACCGACGGCGAGCGGTTACTACACCCATAACGCGTCGTTCGGCACGCTCAACGCCAACGCGTCTTATCAGCAGGGCAGTTACTCCTCGATAGGCGGAACTTTCCGCGGCGGCCTGACCGCTACCCGGCACGGCGTCGCCGCGCACCAGAACGCCGGCAATGGCGGCAGCCGCATGATGCTGGATACCAACGGTGTCGCCGGCGTGCCAATCAACAACGGCCGCGCTTACAGCAACCGCTTCGGGTTGGCGGTGATCTCGGATATCACCAGCTACTACAACACCGATACGCGCATCGACGTCAACAAGCTGGCGGACGACGTTGAAGCCACGCGCGCGGTGGTGCAGGGCACGCTGACTGAAGGCGCCATCGGTTATCGCCACTTCGAGGTGGTGAAAGGCAGCAAGCTGTTGGCCACCATCAAGCTGGCGGACGGCAGCGAACCGCCGTTCGGCGCCACGGTGCTGAGTGCGACCGGACGGGAGATCGCGGTGGTGAACGACGGCGGATCGGTATATCTGACCGGCGTCCAACCGGAAGAACGGTTGGACGTCGCCTGGGAAGGCCGCCGTCAGTGCCACATCGCCATCCCAGGAGCCGCCAAACCGCTGGACCGGCTGCTGTTGCCGTGCGCCAAACCGTAATCCGCAACACATTGAGAGTAGACGAATAACATGAACAAACATTCGATAGCAGTAACCGCGGGCAGCCTGGCGTTGATGACGCTGGCTTCGACGACCGACGCGGCGATCGCGTTGGATCGCACGCGCGCCATCTATGTGAGCGACGCCAAATCGATCAGCCTTAACATAACCAATGAGAACAAAGAGTTGCCATTTCTTGCTCAGGCCTGGATCGAGAATGCGCAACATCAAAAGATCGTTTCGCCGCTGGTGGTATTGCCGCCGTTGCAACGGGTGGAAGCCGGAGAACGCAGCGTCGTGCGCATTACCAAAACGCCGGAAGCTGAGCTATTGCCGCAAGATCGCGAATCGGTGTTTTATTTCAATTTGCGCGAAATTCCGCCCAAAAGCAGCAAAGCCAACGTGATGCAACTGGCGCTGCAAACGCAGATCAAACTGTTCTTCCGCCCGAAGGCCATCGTCGCCCCGCAGGGTGAGGTATGGCAAGAGCAGCTGGTGTTCCACAAAACCGTCGACGGCTTCACCATCGAAAACCCGACGCCGTTCCACATCACGCTGACCGGCATCGCCCGTCAGACGCAGAAGCAAGGCAGTGGCGCGATCGGCGATTTTAAGCCGGTGATGCTGTCCCCCAAATCCAGCGAAAATGTGCGTTTGCGCGACAATGGGTTCGACGCCTTCGTCGTCACCTATATCAATGATTTCGGCGGCCACCCCGAGCTGCGCTTCACCTGCAGCGCTAGCCTCTGCACCGCCGCACCCGGAAAAAAATAAGGAGATACGGCATGGCTGACTTCACCGGCCGCCTGCGGCCTCTGCTGATCGGCGCCTTGCTGCTCGGCAACGGCGCCACAATGGCCTCTCCGCCGGGAGAGGTTCAGGGCACCAGCGGCACCGTCGGTTTTCAGGGCGCTCTGCTGAGCTCCCCCTGCAGCCTGGCGCCGGATAGCCGCGATCAGTCGGTCGATCTCGGTGAGATCGGTACGATCGCCTTCCGGCATGTCGGCGATCAAAGCGCGCCGGTACGTTTTCGTCTCGCCTTTAACCATTGCCTGCTGGGCGCCAGGGCGCTGGCAGACAATCCGGCCGGGATGCGCAATGGCGATGCCGGCCTGCTCTACCTGCGGGGGGAGCAGGCCGCCACGCTGGTGTTCCTCGGTGAAAGCGATCCCGACAATCCGCAGTTGCTGAAGCTGCACGGCGGCGTACAAGGCGTTGGCCTGCGGCTGAAAGATCAACGGGGCCGCGCATTGTCCCTCAACCAACCCGGCGCCCCCTATGTCTTGCAGCCCGGCGGCAATACGTTGTGGTTCAGCGCTCAGTTGGAATCAACCCGTCAGTTCATCGAAGCAAACCAATTCAAAGGAGTGGTGCATGTCCAGTTGGTCTATTTATAAACGCCTGGCGTTGCTGGGTTGCCTGGCGACGCCATTCGGCGCTCAGGCGCTGGAATGCCACCTGAATACCGAGAACGGCATTACCGAAGAGAGCGAGGATATTGGCCGGTTGACAATACCGGCCACCTTACCGGTCGGCAGCCGGCTTTGGACCTCTAAACCGATGAGCCGCGACGTTATGTGCTGGGCGCACTCCAGCAAACCCAAAGGGGAATGGGTTTATTTCTATCCCAATCCGGATAACCGGCAATTCGCCGCCGGCATCTCCATGGGGGTGATTTATAACGGCCAGGATCTTGGCCTGATCAATTCCCGGGTACAAACCGATATGTTTCGTACCCCCAAGCAACGGGAGCTCGGTCACGTCAATTACCAGGTGTATTTGCAAAAAACCGGAGAAATCATCGCGGGAGGCGCCAGCCAGATCGCCGTTTTTCAGCTCGATGGCGTAGGCGGCATCAACGTCCACCCAGGGAAAAATTACCGTTTCACCCTAACCGGGTTGGATAAGATCAAAGTCATCCAGTGCGCCGCGTCGGTGGAGCTTTCAACCCCGGAAGGCGTTGATTTCGGTGAAATCCCCACCTGGAAACCCAATGCGGGCACCGTAGCGAGCAAGGATTTCAGCATCTTGATCCGCAAAAACGGCTGCAGCGACAGCTTCGCGCTGGACGCCAATTTCATGGTGAAAAACGGCACGCTGACCGACGCTACCGGCTTGAATATGGATAATGGTTCAACCTTGCGCATCCACGATAATTCCAACCCCAAATGGATTAAATACAATCAGTTCGACAGTTTCGCCGACATGAATGGTCGCGATCAGGTGCAAAAATCCTACAGCGCCTCATTGCAGGCCACCGGGGAAGGACAGGAAGGCAATTTCCGCAAGACCGTAATCTTGCTGATTAATTATATTTAAGGGGGGTGATGATGAATAGCTATCGGACAATCACCGCTCTGTGCGGCATCGGTTTTCTATTTTCCTCCGCAGTCGCGGCGGAAAATAAGGAAATAGACTTTTTCGGTTCCGTGGTAAGCAGGCCCTGCAATATCGACCCGCAGTCTCTTCACCAAACCGTCGAGATGGATACGGTGTTGATCAAAACGTTGTACCACTACGGCCATACCAACCCCGTGTCATTTTCCATTCGCTTAACCGACTGTAAAACCGCCGTTTTCAAATCAGTCACCGCCACCTTTACCGGCACTGAAGATGCCGAACTGCCGGGCAAACTGGCGATCAACAATGGCGCCAACGGCGCCGCCATCGCGCTGTTCGACGGTGCGGGCAAAGCGATTGATCTGGGTACGCCGGCTGATGCGGTGACATTGCAAGACGGACCCAATGCCCTGAGGTTCAGCGCCTATGTCCAGGCGCGGCCGAGCGCGATTAAAGATAAAACCCTTACCGAAGGCGAATTCACGTCCGTCGCCAATTTTGTGCTGGCGTACCAATAAGCCCGCACCACCCCAGGGAAATCAGGAAAACGACCGGCGCGCGAACGCCGGCAATGGGCCGTCACCGTTCGCTCCGGCGCGGTGCCACGGCCCTTTTAAGGAGCCACCCATGCCAGATATTCGCTTCACGCTGTTCGACAGCGATAACTTCTACCAGCAGGGGCTGCGTCTGCTGCTGCAGGACTATCTGCACTCCCTGAACGAATGCCAGCGTCTGTACCCGCAGTTCTCGCCGCTGGCGCTGCAGGCGTTGGATAACATCGAAATCGTGTTTCGCACGCCGGAAGAGCGCTGGGGTTGCGCCTGCTGCTACCAGAGCGCCTACGGCATCCCGCGCCAGCGGCAGCTGACCCTGCTGATCCTCGACGACACGACCCAGCAACAGGTGAAAAACCTGCCGCCGCTGTTCAGCATCCATCGGCGCGATTCGGCCTATGCCATCCGTCTCAAGCTGCAGATGGCGCTGGAAAAGTTCATCCAGCATCCGTGGGTGGCGCTGCACGCCGCCGGCCTGTGGAAATGCCAGGCCTGCCGCATCGCCGCGCTCAGCCACTGCGAAAAAAAGGTGCTGGGTTTGATGAGCAGCGGCATGTCCGCCTGCAGCATCGCCGGCCTGCTGCAGCGCAGCCAGAAAACCATCAGCGCCCATAAGCGTTCGGCGATGCGCAAGCTTAACGTGCGTAAAAACAGCGAGTTGAATAAGGTGCTGCTGAATCAGCGGGGGCTAAGCTGAGCGACAACAGGCTCGCGAGTGATATCAGAGTGGTTTACTCTGAATACTCATTTTTGTACTGCAAAGCGAGCCGGAATACATGCCCAGAACAGCCCAAGTCGTTGACGTCCCCGCCCTCGGCGAGATTGACCGCCAGGCGGGGCAGCTTAGCCACCAGCTGGCGCAGGCCCTGCGCCGGGCTATCCACAAAGGCGATCTGAAAGCGGGCGATCTGCTGCCTTCGACACGCCGGCTGTCGGCGGCGCTGAATCTGGCGCGCGGCACGGTATTGGAGGCCTTTGCTCAGCTGACGGCGGAAGGCTTTCTCGAACCGCAACCCGGTTCCGGCACCCGGGTTGCCCACTATCAGGCGCCGCGCCGCACGCCACGCGCCACGGTACAGGCGAGTTCGGCGGTAGCGGTTCCGCTTTCTTCACAGGCGCAGCATCTGGCGCGCTTCGCCGCCCAGGTGCGGGCGCTGCCGCCGGTGCCGTTCACCGTCTCGGTGCCGATCGGCGATACCGCGCCCGACGATATCTGGCGGCGGCTCGGCAACCGCATCCGGGCGCGCGGCCCCGGCGCCCCGTCGGGCTACGGCGATCCGCTGGGCGCGTTGCCGCTGCGCGAAGCCATCTGCGACTATGTGCGCCGTTCCCGCTCGGTAAATTGCACGCCGCAGCAAATCCTCATCACCGCCGGCACCCAGCAAGGACTGTATCTGGCCGCGCAGATCCTGCTGGACGCCGGCGACAGCGCCTGGGTCGAGAACCCCGCCTACGCCGGCATCACCGCCCTTTTTAACAGCCTGTTTCGCGATCGGCACATGATCAGGGTACCCGTCGCTAACGACGGCATCGACGTCGCCGCCGGCATGCGTCTGGCCGCCGACGCCCGCGCCGCCTTTGTCACGCCGTCGCATCAATACCCGCTGGGCATGCCGATGAGCATGGCGAAAAGAAGCGCCCTGCTGGCCTGGGCCAAAGAGCGGCAGGCCTGGATCGTGGAAGACGATTACGACAGCGAGATGCGCTACGCCGGCCACCCGTTCCCCTCGCTACAAGGGTTGGCGCCCGAGCGGACGCTTTATCTCGGCACCTTCAGCAAGGTGCTGTTCCCTTCGCTGCGGCTGGGTTACGCCATCGTGCCGCCGCCGCTGGTCGACGCCTTTTGCGGCGCGCGGATCCTGATGGATCGTCACCCGCCCAGCGCGGATCAACACGTACTGGCCGCCTTTATCGCCGAAGGGTATCTCGACCGGCATATCCGCAAAATGCGCGGCGTCTACGCCGAGAAACGCCGGGTGCTGATCGAGGCGATCAACACGCATATCCCCGCCGATTTGGCGGTAGTGCAGCCCTGCGATCAGGGCATGCACATGGTGCTGTGGCTGAGGAAAGATCTCGATGACGTGCGGGTCGCCCAGTGCGCCAACGAAGCCGGGTTGGCGCTGCGGGCGGTGTCGCCGATGTATGCGCCCGGCCACGGTGAGCCGGGTCTGGTGCTGGGATTGGGCGGTTACCATGATCGCCAGGTACAGCAGGCGGTGAAACGGCTCGGCGAAGTGATCCTGGCCTGCGCCGGCAGCGGCGCCTAGCGGGAAAAACGCTTGGCGCCGAACACGCAAACCACCACGCCGGCCATCACGGCGATCATCATCGGCTGAACGGTTTCCTGCAGCAGCCAGGCCGCCAGCATCAGGCCGAAGAACGGCTGCAGCAGCTGCAGCTGCCCGACGGCGGCGATGCCGCCCTGCGCCAGGCCGCGATACCAGAAGATAAACCCAATCCACATGCTGAACACCGAGACGTACACCAGCGACAGCCAGGCGGCACCGCTGACGGCAGGCCAAGTGGCCGGCGCCGCCCACCACGCCGCCACCAGCGTCAACGGCAAGGCGACCACCAGCGCCCAGGAGATCACCTGCCAGCCACCGATCCGGCGCGACAGCACCGCCCCTTCGGCATAACCCAGACCGCACAGCAGCACCGCGCCGATCATCAGCGCATCCCCCTGCCAGGCACCGCCGCTTTCCTGGCTCAGCGCGAACGCCCCCACCAGCGCGGCCCCGATACCGGAAAAGGCCCAAAAAGCGGGCTTGGGCCGCTCTCCGCCGCGCAAGACGCCAAAACCGGCGGTCGCCAGCGGCAGCAGGCCGATATACACCAGCGAATGCGCCGAGGTGGTGTGCTGCAGCGCCAGCGCCGTCAGCAGCGGGAAGCCGATGACCACGCCGAGCGCCACAAACAGCAGCGGCGGCAAATCGGCCCACGTCGGCCGCGCCTGGCGGGTGATCAGCAACGCGCACAGGGCCAGCAAGGCGGCGATCGCCGCCCTGACCGCCGTCAGAAACAGCGGATCGAGCTCCAGCACCGCCACCCGCGTGGCGGGCAGCGAGCCGCTGAAGATAATCATGCCGAGGAAGCCGTTCATCCAGCCCTGAGCGGAATGCCCGACAACGGGATGAGCGGGGGTAACAACGAGAGTTTTTTCAGACTGACTGTCCATGATGCGAACGCTCCGCACGCCTGAGGCATACCGAAATCGGCAACCCGCGAGGCGAGGTCATAGTGAAAGAGAACAGCATTCCCCGGCGTCGCTTGCCGGGGTTGCGTTCTATTTTTCAGATAAAGCGGCTCACGGACAGGTCCAGATAGCGAGATTTTCACTGTGCCGGTTGCCAAAGCGCATCGCTAACGCCGAAGAAGGGCGTTTTTCGGGCTGTCCTTGGCCGTTTGGCGCCGCCGCCTGCGGGGTATCATGGACTTTTATGCGTTTTTGCAGAACAGGACAAGGTGCGGTGCCGTGGTGAAACCCTTCTTACGCAGTGGCAGTTTGGATGATGTGCTCGCTTTAGGCGAGAACGGGCAACCGATCTACGCCTGCGCGCAGCAGCTTCGGGAAACCCTGCGTCTTCGCCGGCAGCCGCAGGCCGCCGACTGTCTGGCGATCCCCCAGCCGAACGAAAGCGGCACCCGCATCGACTGGTATGCGCCCTTCCCGGGAAAGGTGACCTCCTGGCTGGCGGCAAGCGACGCCCAGCGCGCGCAGGCGGTGCGCCACCTGGAACACTGTCTGGCGACCTTCCGCAGCCTGACGGAACAGACCCGGGCGACCGATCATCCCAGCCACCGCCTGTTCGGCGCGCTGCTGGCCAAAGCGATGCATATTCCCGATCCCAACCACGTCTACCTGGTAGACGACCGACCGGTGCTGACCTTTTGGGGCTTTATCAAACCGCAGGCGCAGAGCCCGGACGATCCGTTAGCCTGCCTGCGCCCGCTCGAATCGGAAGTGGAAAAACCGGCGCCGATCGCCGCCGCACCACGCAAGCCGGCCGTTGTTGAACCGGCAAAACCAACACCGGCCGCCGAGCCTGAACCGGTGCTCGCTCCGGCGGCCCCCGTCGAATCCCCTGCCGTCGTGCGCCCGCGTCGGCGCCACGCGCTGTGGCTGTTACCGGTACTGCTGTTAGGCAGTGCGGCGCTGGCCGCCTGGCTGCACCGCTCACCGACGCCGCAACCGGCGATGCCGGCTGAGGTGCACCCTCCGGCACCACCGGAAAAAACCGCCGCGCCATTGCCTAAGCTGCGCTTGCCGCTGGCGCACGCCACGCTGATGCCGCCGCCCCCGGCGCCGACCATCCCGCAACCGCTGGACAAAAATGCGCTGGTGCTGCCACCCGAGGCGGTGAAGGCTGGCTCCACCCGTTTCCTTAACGGCAAATGGCGCGCCACGGTGGCGCTGAAAGATCCGATCACCGGCAAACGCCCCAGCCTGCAATACCGCCTGAACGCGGGCAAAGGCAACGCCATCATCGCCTACGGCGACGGCGTCACCTGTCGGGTCGCGGTCGAAGCCGGCCTGATGCAGTCCGGCAATCTGGTGATCAACAGCCGCACCAAGGCGCGCTGCAGCGACGGCAGCCGCTATCAGATCCCGGAAATCGTCTGCCGCCAAGGCGAGACCGGCGCGGCGGAGTGCACCGGCCGCTACGATGCGGACACCACCTATCCCATGACGTTCAAGCGCGAGAGTAAATGATGCTGGCCCCCCTCACTGACTACAAACACGGCATTACGCTGATTCAGGACAGCGGCATTCAGTTTCTGGACTTTGCCCTGACGCCGCGGCTGGACGCCGAGTTTCCCGGCAAATTCGTGCGCAAGACCGCCAGCGGCCCGCTGCTGCGCCTGCAATGGGAGGCCGAGAGCGGCAAATACCAGTTGCCGGCCGTGGGCGACCAGGCCGCCGAAGTGGTGCGGCCGGAGTTCAGCTATCCGCTGCAGCAGTCGCTGCACCTGCTGGATAAGCTCTGGCTGCCGTTGCCGTTCCTGCGCTACACCACCTCGGGAATGTTTTTATCGGGCCCGGATAACTGGGCACGTCTGCAGGTGGTGCAGTTGGATGAGCCGGATCAGGACGGTAACCTGCTGCGCGTGGTGCTGGCCTTCGACACCCGCGCCGCCGCGCCCGGTCAGGAAGCATTGGCGCCGGGCGAAAGCGATCTCGGCACCGGGCTGAACTTCACGCTGGCGCACCGCAACCACGAGCTGGGCGAGTTCCTCGACCTGACCTGGGTGGACGGCTGGCTGCGCGAGGCGTTCAGCCAGCGCGCCGCCGAGCGGGAACAGCGCGCCGAGGCGGAGATCAACGCCGGGCTGAAAACCTTCGAGTATCAGGCGCACTACCTCAACCTGTTGCACATGCTCGGCCATCAGCTGACGGTGCCGCAGATAAAAATGGTGGCGGCGACGCTGCAACAACCGGCGATCGACGTCGATCTGGTGCTGGACGTCGGCAATTCTCACACCTGCGGCGTGCTGGTCGAGGACCATCCGGAAGAGAGCAACGGCCTGAAGCAAACCTATGAGCTGCAGCTGCGCTCGCTGTCCGAACCGCATCAGGTCTACAACGAACTGTTCGAGAGCCGGGTGGAGTTTTCTCGGGCCGCGTTCGGCAAGCCGCATCTGTCCTTCCAGAGCGGACGCGACGATGCCTTCCAATGGCCGTCCATCACCCGCGTCGGCCGTGAAGCCGCGCAATTGGCGCAGCGACGCGAAGGGCATGAAGGCATCACCGGCATCTCCAGCCCACGGCGTTATCTGTGGGACGAAGAGCGCTATGCGCCCGGCTGGCGCTTCAACGAGCGGCACGAGCCGATGGCCGCCGCCGCGCCGTTGACCACCCTGATCAACGATGAGGGCGTGCCGCTGTCCGCCCTGCCGACGGCCGAACGGCTGCCGGTGTTCGCCGCCCATTACAGCCGCAGTGCGGTGATGAGCCTGATGTTGAGCGAGCTGTTGGCGCAGGCGCTGATGCAGATCAACAGCATCGCCCAACGCAGCCGCATGCCGAACGCCGCCGCCCCGCGCCGTTTACGCGCCATCATCCTGACGCTGCCTTCGGCGATGCCGAAGCCGGAGCGCGAGATCTTCCGCCGCCGCATGCAGGAAGCGATTGGGCTGGTATGGAAAGCCCTCGGCTGGCACCCGCAGGATGCGCCGTTCAACGGCGAGCACACCCGCTTCCCGGCGCCGCAAGTGCAGATCGAGTGGGACGAAGCCACCTGCGGCCAGATGGTCTATCTGTACAACGAAACCCAGGTGAACTTCGCCGGCCGCACCGACGCCTTCTTCGCCGCCATGGCGCGGCCCGATCGGCCGCTGGCGCCGGGTGAACAGCCCGGCAAGACGTTGCGCATCGCCTCCATCGACATCGGCGGCGGCACCACCGATCTGGCGATCACGCACTACTCGCTCGATGACGGCGTAGGCAACAACATCAAAATCAACCCGCGCCTGCTGTTCCGCGAGGGCTTTAAGGTCGCCGGCGACGATATCTTGCTGGACATCATCCAGCAATTTGTTCTGCCCGCCGTGCAACAGGCGTTCGAAGCCGCCGGCGTGAACGCCGCCGCGGCGCTGATGGACAAACTGTTCGGCAACGAAGGGCGCATGGACGGGCTTTCCACCCTGCGTCAGCAGGCCGCGCTGCAGATCTTCATGCCCGCCGGGCGCGCGCTGCTCGGTGCCTATGAGCAGTACGATCCGCTGGACAGCCGGGCGGAAATCGCCGCCAACCTCGGCGATCTGCTGCCGCAGCCGCCGACGCCGCAGGTGCTGGCGTTTATCAACGGCGAAGTGCAGCGCGAAGCCGACAGCGACGCCTTCGATATTCTGCACACCCCGCTGGTGACCCGCCTGGCCGATCTGCACGCCGCCTTCTTGTCCGATCGCATCGGCATCGGCCGCTGCCTGCGCCTGCTGGCCGAAGTGGTGGCGCTGTATACCTGCGACGTGCTGCTGCTGACCGGCCGCCCGGCGCGCTTCCCCGGCGTGCAGGCGCTGCTGCGCCACCTGCAGCCGCTGCCCGCCAGCCGCATTCTGCCGCTCGAGGGGTATCACACCCGCAGCTGGTACCCGTTCAACAAACGCGGCCGCATCGACAACCCGAAATCCACCGCTGCCGTGGGCGCCATGCTGTGCCTGCTGGCGATCGATCTGCGGCTGGAGAGCTTTTACTTCAACGTCGGCGATTTCCAGCCCTACTCCACCATTCGCTATCTGGGCATGCTGGACGGCAACAACATGCTGGCGGACGATAACGTCTATTACCGCGATATCGATCTGGATCGCGCCGATTTCGCGCTCGATCCCGCCGTCAGCTTCCAGCTGCGCGGCCCACTGCGTCTGGGCTTCCGCCAGTTGGACAACGAACGTTGGCCGGCCTCCCCGCTCTATACGCTGACCATCAATGACGCCCAGCTGGCGCGCAAGCTGGCCGGCGACGCGGTGATCGGCCTGCGTCTGGCCATCACCGCCAGCGCCGAACAGGGCGCCGAAAGCGTCAAGATCGCGCAGGCGGTGCTGGCCGACGGCAGCCCCGTCCCGGCTCACCACCTGCAACTGAAACTCAATACCCTGGCTGCCAGCGCCTCCGGTGCGACCCACTACTGGATAGACAGCGGGAGCATTTACCCACGATGAAAACGCACACCTTTGCCCCAGCGGCTCCGAATAACGCGCTCAGCGCCGGCATTGTGCAGGCGATCGACTGGGTGGACGCCACACGCCGACAATCCGCCCGCCTGGAGCGGGAAGCCGATCGCCTGACGCTGCGTCTGCGCGGTTGCCATAACCGCGCCGTCCAGTTGGAAAACACCCGGCCTGCGCAGGTCGCCATCGGTTTGTATGGCCACAACGCCGCCGCCAAGGCCCATCTGCTGGCGGCGCTGGCGCCTGGCGCCAAACGCTTCAACGCGGACCTGTCGCTCGCGGTGCGCTACTGCACGGCGGCCGAAACGGGGCCCGCCGATTATCCGATCGCCCTCGCGCTGCTCAACGAAGCGCAGTGGTTGGCCATTACGATCGACGCCGCCGCGATGCGCGGCTTTCGCCCGGACTGGGACGCCCGCGCCATCGCCAGCCATTTGCAAGCGTTGGCGCGCCACCGCCAAGCCGTCGCCCTCGATGGCCTCGATGGCAACGCCGTGCTGGCGCTGTGGGACAACCAACGCCGCCACGGCGGCAAAGAGCAACCCACGCTCGACAGGCACTTCTGGCCGCAGGCCGTGGCGCTGGCGCCGCAGCTGAGCATCGACGATCGCGCGCGCCTGTTTGCACCGCTGTGGGGAGAGGAGGCGACGTTGACGGCGCGTTATCGCCAGTTGGCGCACGCGCTGCATACCCTCGGCGGCAGCCGACAGGTTCATGCCCCGCGCCACGCGTTGGCGCTGCTGACCGCAAGCGCCGCACCGGAAAACGCCACGATCGCCGTCATGACCGAAAACGGCGATGAACGGGAGATCGCACTGAGCGATCTGGCCTGGCTGACCGCAGAAGTGACCACCCTGCTGCCGCAAACGGCGCAGGCAGGCTTGCCCGCCGACGTGGCGCTGATCGACCTGCCCGGCAGCCGCAGCTGTCCGCAGGCGGAGCCGGCGCAGCGTCTGCAGCAGGCGAAGCGCGCCCATTTACTGGCCCGTTGCGCCGACGGCCTGCACGCCAATCTGCTGCTGGTGACCGATGCCGCCGCCACGCCGCAGGACGCCGCGCGCGTCGGCCAGGCGCTCGGCGATTGGGTCAACCACACCCAGGGGGAAACCCCGGCGCTGCGCCAACGCCGCAAGCCCGGTTTAATCTGGGCAATCACGCCGTTCGACTCGCGTCAGAAAGGCAAAGCACGGCCCGACGACGCCGTCCAGCGTCAGGTCGGCGAGCCCGGCGACAGCTGGGCCACGCTGCTGGCGCTGGATGAACAGGACTGTCGCCGCATGGTGAACTACCTGGCCGCTCAGGCGCGTCCGGCCCACAAGCAAGCGCGCCTGCTCGAACAGCGTGAGGAATTGCAGCGCGAGCTGACGGAAAGCCTGCTCGGCAACTGGCTCACCGCCGCCGATCCGCACGCGACGCAGCAACGCGCGCAGCAGCTGCTGCGCGCACTGCAGGCACAGGCCGGCCGCCACGGCGAACTGCTGGAGCGGTTGCTACCCCAGCGCGATACGCTGCGCCAGCTTTATCAGCAACAGCAGCACACCGCACCGGTTCCGACGATGGCGCCTTCACCGTTCGGGCTGGATATCGATCTGTTCGGCGAGCAAGACCCTGCGGCGCCCGGCGAGCAGCCCGCATCGCCTTTTGCCGCACGGATCTTCGCAGACTGGGTCAATCATCTGCGTGCGCTGCCGGACAGCCGCCGGTTGCTGGATCTGCTCGGCGTCGAGAAACCACACCTGGAATTGCTGGTCGATGCGCTGATCGGCGCCGCCTGCCGCCTGCGGCTCGACGACGAACTGGAGCGCGCACTGTGCGCCGGGGGCCTGCCGGAACAGGGTGAAGATCGGCAGATCAGTCAGGCGCTGGCGCTACTGGGCGACTTCGTCGCCTGGCTCGGCTTCCCGCGGCGCGATGTGGCAACGCGCCCCGAAAGCCGCGTCAATCCCGGCCAGCCGATCTTTACCCCGCCGCCGCAGCCGGCGGTGGATTGGAGCGGCCAGCAGCGGCTAACCCGGCTGGCGCCGACGCCGACCAAGAATACCGCGTTTTATATCTATGACTGGCTGATCGGCCTGCAAACCCTGCTGGCGGAGAATGCCGCGCAGGCGCAGCCCGCGCTGGCAGACGAGCAGCGCGCCGACCTGGCGGCGATCGTCGCCACCCTGCGCGCTGTGCCGTAGCGGGCGCAATCCGGGCCGGGCGCCGCCGCGTAATCAGTGGCAGGCCGGCCCGGCCGACATCACTTCGCGAAAATGGGTGACCAGCGGGCGCAGGTTGGCCTTGTGCCACACTGCCCACAGCTGCGTGGTGTATTGCATCCAGGGCAGCTCGCGCAGCACCACGCCCTGCGGCGCGTTATGCCGCAGGCTGTGCTGGATCAGCGTCATCCCCAACCCGGCGGCGACCAGCCCCAGCGCGGTCAGCGGCTCGCCCGCTTCCAGCCGAATATCCGGATCAAACCCGGCCTTCACGCAGGCCGCCACGAAGTCGTCGCGCGAATGGGCATCCTCTTTGTGGATCACCGAGATCCAGGCCTGATCGGTGAGATCCGCCGGCTGCAGCGTCTCCCTTTCAGCCAGCGGATGCGTCTGCGGCAGGGCCAGCAGCATGCGATCGTCTAACACCTGCGTATAGTCCAAATCCTGATCGTCGCGATCCGGCGCCGTATTGACCAGCGCCACGTCCAGGCTACGCTGCCGCAGCCCTTCGAGCTGCATGGAAGAAGGCTGACTGTAAAGCACGATGTGCACATCCGGCCGGGACACCCGCAGCGCCCGCAATGCGTTCGACAAAACGCCGGAGTGCATCGCATTTTCGATATAGCCGATGCACAGCCCGCCGTCTTCCCCCCGTCCCAGGCGGCGCCCGAGCGACTCAAGCCGGTTGGCGTGCGTCAATAGCGCGCGGGTTTCGGCCAGAAACGTCTGGCCGTCGGCCGTCAGGCGGATGCGCTGCTGATTGCGCTCAAACAGCATCAACCCGAGGCGCTCCTCAAGCTGGGAAATCTGCCTGCTCAGTGGGGACTGGGAAATGTGCAGCCGTTCGGCGGCGCGGCCGACGTGCTCCTCTTCCGCCACCGCGACAAAGTATTTCAACTGACGTAAATCGATCATGTGAGACCTCAAAGGACTTAACTTAGACGAATTATGTCCTATCAAGTCACAACTTGCCACGTTATCTTTAGCCTCGTGACGGGGCAGACAGGTATGAGCCCCATAAGTTTCCCTGAAAAGATAACGTATTGAGGATCGACTATGAGCATCAAAAATATTTTACCCGGCAAGATCGGTTTGGGCGGCGCGCCGCTCGGCAATATGTTCCGCAACATCCCGCAAGAGGACGTGCAAGCCACCGTCAGCGGCGCCTGGGATCTGGGCATCCGCTACTTCGACACCGCGCCGCTCTACGGTTCCGGCCTGTCGGAAATCCGCATGGGTGAAGTGCTGTCGCAATACCCACGCGACGAGTATGTGCTGAGCACCAAAGTGGGCCGCATCATGCTGGACGAAGAAGAAGACACCTCCGCCCGCGATCTGGGTGAGAAAGGCGGTTTGTTCGAACACGGTTTGAAGAACAAGATCGTCAACGACTACTCCGCCGACGCCACGCTGCGTTCCATTGAAGACAGCCTGAAGCGCCTGAAAACCGACCGTCTGGACATCGTCTGGATCCACGATCCGGCCCAGGACTTTTACGGCGACAACTGGATTGAGCAGTTCAACATCGCTCGCACCGGCGCTTTCCGCGCGCTGACCCGTCTGCGTGAAGAAGGGGTGATCAAGGCCTGGGGCCTCGGCGTCAACCGCGTCGAGCCTTGTGAACTGGCGCTGGGTCTGAGCGAAACGCAGCCGGATGCCTTCCTGCTGGCCGGCCGTTACAGCCTGCTGGATCATGAACGCGCCCTGCAGCGTTTGATGCCGGAAGCCCTGGCGAGCAACGTCGACATTGTCGTCGGCGGCCCTTACAACTCTGGCGTGCTGGCCGGTGGCGAGCACTACGAATACCAGAAAGCATCCCCGGCGGTGTTGGCGAAAGTGGCGCAAATCAAGGCGATCGCCGCTCGCTTCCAGGTCGACGTCAAAGCCGCCGCGCTGCAGTTCTCGCTGGCTAACCCGGCGGTCGCCGCCGTGATCCCCGGTTCGAGCCGCCCTGGCCGCATGGCCGAAGATCTGGCTGCGCTGGACGCCGTTATCCCGGCTGAATTCTGGGCCGAAATGCGCCGTCAGAAACTGGTGGCCGACAACGCGCCGCTGCCGATTCGTTAAGTTTTATGGGGCCGCATCGCCCCATTACCCCCATTAACTCGATGAGATACATGATGAAACTGGATCTATCAGGCAAAGTCGCCGTCGTCAGCGGCTCCACCTCCGGCATCGGCCTCGGCATCGCGCGCGGGCTCGCCAAAACGGGCGCCACCGTCGTGATCGTCGGCCGTCAGAAAACCGGGGTCGATAACGCTATCGCCGACATCAGCGCCAACGTGCCCGGCGCGCAGGTGCGCGGCGTGGTCGCAGATCTCGGGACGGAACAAGGGGCTGCCACCCTGTTCGCCGCGGAACCGAAAGCCGACGTGCTGATCAACAACCTGGGCATTTTCAACGATAAAGACTTCTTTACCGTGCCCGACAGCGAGTGGATGCACTTCTATAACGTCAACGTCCTCTCGGGCGTGCGTCTTGCGCGCCACTATGCGCGGAGCATGACCGAGCAGGGTTGGGGACGCATTATTTTCGTGTCGTCCGAATCCGGCGTCGCCATCCCGGCGGACATGATCAACTACGGCGTCACCAAAAGCGCCAACCTGGCGGTGTCTCACGGCCTGGCGAAACGCCTCGCCGGCACCGGTGTGACGGTCAACGCCATCCTGCCGGGGCCAACCTTTACCGAAGGCCTGCAAGAAATGCTGGCGGATGCGGCGGCCAAATCCGGGCGCAGCGCACGCGATCAGGCCGACGAGTTCGTTAAAACCGAACGCCCAAGCTCCATCATTCAGCGCGCGGCGGACGTCGATGAAGTGGCCAACCTGGCCGTTTACCTCGCGTCTCCGCTGTCTTCGGCCACCACCGGCGCGGCGCTGCGCGTTGACGGCGGCGTCGTAGATACGCTGGCAATGTAACCCTGTATCCGAAACCGATATTAAGAGAGAAAGAAAATGGCTACTACATCCGTCTCTATGGACATCCCGGCATCTGCCGACACCGTATGGCAACTGATCGGCGGCTTCGACGCCTTGCCTGACTGGCTGCCGTTCATCCCAAAAAGCGTCGTTTCTGAAGGCGGCCGCGTGCGTACCTTAACCACCGCCGACGGCGGTATCGTCATCGAGCGGCTGGAAGCGTTCGACAACCGTCAACGCAGCTACAGCTACTCCATCATGCAAGCGCCGTTCCCGGTGGTGAATTACCTGTCCACCCTGTCAGTGCACGCCACCGACGACGCCAACGTGGCGCGCGTGGAATGGTCGGGCAGCTTCACGCCGGTCAACATCAGCGACGACGAGGCCATCGCCCTGTTCAGCGGCATCTACCAGGGCGGCCTGGATGCGCTGAGCGGCAACTTCCCTCGTTAACGCTTGAACACTTAAGCCCCACGGTCGATGGCTGCACCCATCGGCCGTTTTTTTTTGGGGTTTGGGTGCACAAGCGGGCACGCCGCGCAGCAGGATAAATCCGTCATCGCCGCTTATGCTGTAAAGGAGATGTTCATTTGAGGAGATGACCGTGCGCCCCTTCAACTTGCAACGGCTGGATCATGTGGTTCTGCGCGTGCGCGATATGCAGAACAGCCTGCGTTTTTATACCCAGATCGTCGGCTGTGATATCGCCAAACAGCGACCGGATTTGGGGCTGGTGCACCTGCGCGCCGGTGCCTCCATGATCGACCTGGTGGACATCAATGGCGTGCTGGGGAAAAAAGGCGGCGAAGCGCCCGATCCTCATAGGCAAAATGTCGATCACGTCTGCCTGCGCATCGATCCGTTCAACGAAGAGGCGTTGTTGACCTATCTGCGATCGCAGGGGATCGGCGTTGATCCCGCCGAATCGCGCTATGGGGCGGAAGGCGACGGGCCGTCCATTTATTTCAGCGATCCGGACGGTAATCGCGTGGAATTGAAAGGGCCGGCGGGATGAGATTAACGGGCCATAGATAATGGAGCCTTATCGGCCCCATCTGTTTGAACGCCACGGGTAGGTGTTCCACGCACCAACAATAAGCTGCTAGCTTATGGTTCTATCGATGTCATTGGCTACGAGAGGCGCTGCCCCATATGAGAAAACCGATCGCCTCGGTGATTTTTGTCCTGGTATTCGCTGTCTTGCCGAACATCATTCCCTCTCGGCTGCTGCTGACACCGGACATGGCGTGGGAAATGGTTCACAAGTCTAATGAATGGGGTCTCGACGATCCGCAAGCGCTTTCGACAACCTGCCTGCTAATGCTTTATGCAGCTGTCGCGGGGTTGTGTCTGCGTTTTATGCCAAAAAAATCGGCCTAACCCGTCACTGCTGAACGTTAACGCCCCTGCGCTGCCAGTGCCTGGGCGCAGGCCCAGGCCGAGCTCCAGGCCCACTGGAAGTTGTAACCGCCCAACCACCCGGTCACGTCCACCACTTCGCCGATAAAGTAGAGCCCCGGCGCCTTGTGGGCTTCCATCGTCTTGGAGGAAAGTTCGTTGGTGTCGACACCGCCGAGCGTCACTTCCGCCGTGCGGTAGCCTTCGGTGCCGTTCGGCTGCACGCGCCAGTTCTGCAACAGATCCACCAGCGCCGCCTGCTGCGGCGCATTCAGCTGCTTCAGCGTCGCCTCCGGCAGTTGTCCCAGGGTCTGCAAGCATTCCACCAGCCGCTTCGGCAAGTGCAGCGCCAGGGTGTTTTTCAGGCTTTGGTTCGGGTGCTGCAGGCGCTGTTCATCCAGGAAGCCCGCCAGATCCAGCTCAGGAAGTAAGTTAATGCTCACATACTCACCCGGTTGCCAGTAGCTGGACAGCTGCAATACCGCCGGGCCGGACAGGCCGCGATGGGTGAACAGGATGCTTTCACGGAAGCTGACGCCGTTCTCGGCGGTGATCACCGCCGGCACCGACACGCCGGACAGCGTCTGCACATGCTCCAGCAGCGGTTTATGCAGGGTAAACGGCACCAGCCCGGCGCGCGTCGGCAGCACCTTAAGGCCGAACTGCTCCGCCAGCTTGTAACCGAACGGCGACGCGCCCAACCCCGGCATGGATAATCCGCCGCTGGCCACCACAAGTGAGCGAGCGCTCACTTTTTCACCATTCAGCGCCAGCGCGTAGCCATTCTCGGTTTTATCTACGCCCAGCACCTCGCTGCGCAGGCGCATCGTCACCTGGCCCAGCTCGCACTCTTTGACCAGCAGATCCACCACCTGCTGCGCCGAATCGTCGCAGAACAGCTGCCCCAGCGTTTTTTCATGGTAGGCGATGCCGTAACGGTTGATCAGATCGATGAAGTCCCACTGGGTGTAGCGCGCCAGCGCCGACTTGCAGAAGTGCGGGTTGTTCGACAGATAGGCCGCCGGTTCGGCGTACATGTTGGTGAAGTTGCAGCGCCCACCGCCGGACATCAGGATCTTGCGGCCCGGTTTTTTGCCGTTGTCGAGCAGCAATACGCGGCAACCGAGTTGCCCCGCCTGCGCGGCGCAAAACATGCCGGCGGCGCCCGCCCCAATCACTACGACATCAAACTGTTCCACCTGAGCCTCACTTATCAAAACCACAATCGCGACAAAAGAGCGCCATATTACGCCGTTTCGCCGCCGGTCACCGCCAAATTCACGGCGGCAGATTGTAAAGCCCCGGCGGCGCCAACGCCATAGTAAGAAAATATTACAGAGGTCAGAGCAGATTAACGCGTTGATATTCCATATTTTTGTTATAGGCGCGTCATCGTTTCGTCATGTCCAAATCAAAAAAACGTCATATTTTCCTTTTCCCCGGCCCCGGTTGTCACTGATAATGCGCGGCGTTCATGTCCACAAACTGGCGTAACGCTTATGCTGCATTTGTTCGCTGGCCTGGATTTCCATACCGGCCTGATGTTAATTCTCGCATTGTTGTTCGTGTTGTTTTATGAAGCCATCAACGGTTTTCATGATACGGCCAATGCGGTCGCTACAGTTATTTATACCCGCGCCATGCGCTCGCAACTTGCGGTCGTGATGGCAGGTTTGTTCAACTTTCTTGGCGTAATGCTCGGCGGTTTGAGTGTTGCTTACGCCATCGTCCACTTGCTGCCTACCGATCTGTTGTTGAACGTCAGTTCAGCACACGGATTAGCCATGGTCTTCTCCATGCTGCTGGCGGCAATCATCTGGAACCTCGGCACCTGGTATTTCGGTTTGCCGGCCTCCAGTTCCCATACGCTGATAGGCGCAATCATCGGTGTCGGTTTAACCAACGCCCTGATGACCCACACCTCGGTCGTGGATGCGCTTAACGTCCCGAAAATGATTGGCATTTTCCTTTCTCTGCTGTTCTCGCCGCTGGTCGGCATGATGGTAGCGGGAGTGATGGTGTTCGCCTTGCGCCGCTATTGGAGTGGCACCAAGAAACGCCAGCGTATCCACATGACCCCTGCGGAACGTGAAAAGGTCGACGGCAAACGCAAGCCGCCGTTCTGGACCCGTATCGCGCTGATCCTGTCGGCGATTGGCGTCAGCTTCTCGCACGGCGCCAACGACGGCCAGAAAGGTATCGGCCTTATCATGCTGGTGCTGATCGGCGTTGCGCCGGCCGGCTTCGTGGTCAATATGAATGCAACCGGTTATGACATCACCCGTACGCGTGATGCCGTGACCCACCTGCAGCAATATTACCAGCAGCACGGCGACGCGCTGTCGCATGCGGTGTCGCTGACGCCGCTGGTGCCAAGCCCGGATGACGAAGCCGCGCCTGGCAAGCCTGCCGAGTTCCACTGCGACAGTTCGCGCGCCATGCCGGCGATCGAGCTGGCTCAGGGCATGCTGACCAACCTGCAAAGCTACGATCAGCTGACGGTTGACCAGCGCAGCCACCTGCGCCGCCTGCTGATGTGCGTGACCGACACGGCGGATAAAGTCGCCAAGCTGCCGGAAACCTCATCCGCCGACCAGCGTTTCCTGAAGAACCTGCGTCAGGATCTGCTGCAGACCGTCGAGTACGCGCCGATGTGGATCATCGTCGCCGTCGCGCTGGCGCTGTCGCTCGGTACCATGGTGGGTTGGAAACGCGTGGCCACCACCATCGGCGAGAAGATCGGCAAGAAAGGCATGACTTACGCCCAGGGCGTATCGGCCCAGATGACCGCGGCGCTGTCTATCGGCGTGGCGAGTTATACCGGCATGCCGGTCTCCACCACCCACGTCCTCTCTTCGGCGGTTGCCGGGACGATGATCGTGGACGGCGGCGGCGTGCAGAGCAAAACCGTGAAGAACATCCTGTTGGCCTGGGTACTGACCCTGCCAATCTCGATCCTGCTTTCCGGTGCGCTGTATTGGGTTGCGTTGAAGCTGATCTAAGCGATAAGCATCATGAGGAAGGCGGCCCCAGGGCCGCCTTTTTTTTGCCTGCATCAAGGGAAACAGGAAGGCATTAATACCAGATCATCAGCGCTATCAGGCTGATGACCACCAGGCCGCACAGGGCCGAGGTCAGCATAAACTGCCCGCGCACCCGCTCGCAGCGGCGGATAAACTCCGGATCGTGATGCTCGACATAGCGCTGCGCGAAGATATAGCGCACCAGCCTCAGCTGCTTGCTGGGTTGCCCGTGGGCGGTGAAAAAACCGCCGCCGTCGACGTACTGGTACAGCAACGGGTCACAGCCGCGCAATACCACCAGCAACGCGCGCAGAGAAGAGTAATACCGCACCATGTTTACCACACACACCACACATAAGGCCCAAAACAGCGCGACGGTACTGATCATGATTACCCCCTCAAGGCGTTGTTATCCGCGGCCTTCCGCCGGGTCCAACCGCCCTACCTCATTACCCGATACTCTGCTGGAGCTTACCGCTCTCATCCCCTTTTTTGCCTGCACGGACCATGCCCATAACCCACCGCCTCCGGAGACGTTACCGCACCGCACAGAGAGATTTGCACGGCGTGGTTCCACTCAGAGGGGAAATGATGAGGCCCATATCCATCATTGTAGGTTAATGAAACGCAAACTGGCCTGAGCAGTGGATAAAATTTACCGCCCTGTGCCGAAAAGTCACCTGCCGGGACGTTATAAGCGATAACCGCCCGTTTTCGATTAGGCGGTTTTTATGGATAGTCTATCCCGCGCCACGCCGCTGATCTTTCCCCCCACGCTGGCTAGACTCAGGTTTCCGTTACGTTCATCCAAGGAAACTGTTATGGCAAACCATTCAATCAAGGGAAAAACCGTCCTCATCGCCGGCGGCGCCAAGAACCTCGGCGGGCTGATCGCGCGCGATTTGGCTGAGCAAGGCGCCAAAGCGGTGGTGATCCACTACAACAGCGCCGCCTCCAAAGCCGAAGCGGAGAAAACCGTCGCCGCCATTCAGGCCGCCGGTGCGCAAGGCGTCGCGCTGCAGGCCGATCTGACCACCGCGGGCGCGGTCGAGAAGCTGTTCGCCGATGCGGTCGCCGCCGTCGGCAAGCCGGATATCGCCATCAATACCGTCGGCAAGGTGCTGAAAAAGCCGATGGTCGACATCAGCGAAGCCGAGTACGACGAGATGACCGCGGTCAACGCCAAAACCGCGTTCTTCTTCCTGAAAGAGGCGGGCAAGCACCTTAACGACAACGGTAAAATCTGCACGCTGGTCACCTCGCTGCTCGGCGCCTTCACGCCGTTTTACGCCGCTTACGCCGGCACCAAAGCGCCGGTGGAGCACTTCACCCGCGCCGCCGCCAAGGAGTTCGGCGAGCGTGGCATCTCCGTGACGGCGGTCGGCCCCGGCCCGATGGACACCCCGTTCTTCTACCCGGCTGAGGGTGCGGACGCCGTGGCCTACCACAAGACGGCGGCGGCGCTGTCGCCGTTCAGCAAAACCGGCCTGACCGATATCGAAGACGTGGTGCCGTTCATCCGCCATCTGGTCAGCGACGGCTGGTGGGTAACCGGCCAAACCATCCTGATCAACGGCGGCTACACCACCAAATAAGTTCGACGGGGGGCGGAGATGCCCCCGCACCTGCTCGCGCGCAACCCCGTCATACGGCTACACTCTCTGTCAGAAACGGCGCCAAGGAACAGCAGGTCACGAGATGGACAGATTCAATCAATACCGCGTATTCGTGCAGGTGGCGGAAATGGGCAGCTTTATCCGGGCGGCCCACGCGCTGGAGGTGCCGCGCGCCTCGGTGTCCGCCGCCGTGCAACAACTGGAAACGCAGCTGGGCGTGCGCCTGCTGCACCGCACCACGCGGCAAGTGCGGCTGACCGCCGACGGCGAACAGCTGCTCGAGCGGCTGCGCCCGCTGCTGGCCGAGGTGGAAGACATCGATCAGTCGTTTCAGGCCAGCCAGCGGCAGGCCTCCGGGCGGCTCAGCGTCGACGTGCCGAGCCGCATCGCTCGCCGGTTGATCGCCCCGGCGCTGCCTAGCCTGTTGCGGCGCCACCCTCATCTGCAACTGGTGCTCGGCTCCGCCGATCGCGCCATCGATCTGGTGCAGGAAGGGGTCGACTGCGCGGTGCGCGTCGGCGATCTGCACGACAGCAGCCTGGTGATGCGCCCACTCGGCCATATCGCGCTGATCAACTGCGCCAGCCCTGCCTACCTGAGCGAATTCGGCCATCCGCGCCAGCCCGCCGACCTCGCTGAGGGGCACTGGAGCATCGGTTACGCCTCGCCCAAAACCGGCCGCGAATCCCCCTGGGAATACCTGACCGACGACGGCCATACGCAACGCCTCGAACTGCCCAGCCGGGTGGTGGTCAACAACGCCGAAAGCTATATCGCCTGCTGCCGCGCCGGGCTGGGGCTGATGCAAATCCCGCGCTACGACGTGCAACACCTGCTCGACGCCGGTGAACTGGTGGAAGTCCTGCCCGGTTACCGCGCCGCCTCCATGCCGATCGCCCTGATCTATCCCCATCGCCGCCAGCGATCGCGCCGCCTGGCGGTGTTTCATGAGTGGTTTGAAAGCCTGCTGCAGCCGCATCTGGAGCGCTGATTGCACATTTAGCGCTATACTTTGTTTAATAACGCTTATAATTCAAGCGGTCAGACCGTTAAAGCCCGCATAACCCATAGGCTTTTACGCCGCGCGGGTGTACAACGAAAAGTATCGGGCGGAGAGATTTTCGATGCGGCGCAGTGTGATCGCCCCAACATATCATTGCGTTATCCGAATGATACTATGGAACCAAAAGCGCCAGGCGGGTAAACGGAACGCCTGCTAACCCTTTTTAATCGGCATGTTTATGGAAGGAGTATTCTTATGGCTTACAAACACATACTGATCGCGGTGGACCTATCCCCGGAAAGCAAGATCCTGGTAGAAAAAGCCGTCTCGATGGCGCGGCCGTACAACGCTAAAGTTTCTCTGATCCACGTCGATGTCAACTATTCCGACCTCTATACTGGCCTGATCGACGTCAATCTCGGCGACATGCAAAAACGCATCTCTGAGGAAACCCATCAGGCGCTGACCGAGCTGTCGCAGAACGCCGGCTACCCGATCACCGAGACCCTGAGCGGCAGCGGCGATCTGGCGCAGGTATTGGTCGATGCCATCAAGAAATACGACATGGACCTGGTACTGTGCGGCCACCATCAGGACTTCTGGAGCAAGCTGATGTCTTCCGCTCGCCAGCTGATCAATACCGTGCACATCGATATGCTGATCGTGCCGCTGCGCGACGAAGAAGACGAATAAAGTAAGCGCTTGCTAACTTAACTACCCAACGCCCGCGCCCTGCGGGCGTTTTTCATGCCGCCACGCCGATTAATCGCTTGATAATCAACCGCCCTCCGATGATATAGTCGCTAAAGACACAACATCCTCCCCCGGGCATCATCGACACCCAAATCTATAAGAAATAGCGGGGGAAACTTAATGCGAAAAGGAGTTATCCATGGAATATGCCGTATCGGTAGAGTCTTTCCTGTCCTCGTTACAACGCCATAACCCCCACCAGCCGGAATATCTGCAGGCGGTGCGCGAAGTGTTCACCTCGCTGTGGCCGTTTATCGAGCGCAACCCGCGCTATCGCGAACAGGCGCTGCTGGAACGCCTGGTAGAGCCCGAGCGCATCATTCAATTCCGCGTCAGCTGGGTGGACGATCGCGGCCAGGTGCAGGTCAATCGCGCCTTCCGCGTGCAGTTCAACTCGGCCATCGGCCCCTACAAGGGCGGCATGCGTTTCCACCCATCGGTAAACCTGTCGATCCTGAAGTTCCTCGGCTTTGAGCAGACCTTCAAGAATGCGCTGACTACCCTGCCGATGGGCGGCGGCAAAGGCGGCTCCGATTTCGATCCGAAGGGCAAAAGCCAGGGCGAGATCATGCGTTTCTGCCAGGCGCTGATGACCGAGCTGTACCGCCATCTGGGGCCGGACACCGACGTGCCGGCCGGCGACATCGGCGTCGGCGGCCGTGAAGTCGGCTTTATGGCCGGCATGATGAAGAAACTGTCCAACAACACCGCCTGCGTATTTACCGGCAAAGGGCTCTCCTTCGGCGGCAGCCTGATCCGCCCCGAGGCGACCGGCTACGGCCTGGTGTACTTTACCGACGCCATGCTGCAGCGCCACGGCCTGGGCTTTGAGGGCATGCGGGTGGCGGTGTCCGGCTCCGGCAACGTGGCGCAGTACACCATCGAAAAAGCGCTGGAGCTGGACGCGCGCGTGATCACCGTGTCGGATTCCGGTGGCACCCTGGTGGACGAAGACGGCTTCACTACCGAGAAGCTGGCACACCTGGCGGAGATCAAAAACCAGCGTTACGGCCGGGTGGCGGACTACGCCCGCGAACGCGGCCTGACCTATCTGGCGGGCCAGCAGCCGTGGAACGTGCCGGTGGATATCGCCCTGCCGTGCGCCACCCAGAACGAACTGGATCTCGAGGCGGCGCAGACGCTGATCCGCAACGGGGTGAAGGCGGTGGCGGAAGGCGCCAACATGCCGACCACCATCCAGGCCACCGACGCCTTCCTCGACGCCGGGGTGCTGTTCGCACCCGGCAAGGCGGCCAACGCCGGCGGCGTGGCCACCTCGGGGCTGGAGATGGCGCAAAACGCCGCGCGCATCGGCTGGCGGGCGGAAAAAGTGGATGTACGTTTACAACATATCATGGCGGATATTCACCATGCCTGCGTGGAATACGGCGGCGAGGGCAAGCAAACCCACTATGTACACGGCGCGAATATCGCCGGTTTCGTCAAGGTCGCGGAGGCGATGCTGGCCCAAGGCGTGCTGTAATCCGTCGTAAAGGTGATCTTGTTCACACATCGATTAAATGCTTCAATGCCGGCCTCTGCGCCGGCATTTTTTTATGCCTTCACGCCATCAGAATGATGCAATTTAGTTAAATAAAAGTTAATAAATAGTTAATTAATGCCATTTAATTGGTAGTAAATTTACCACCACCAGATAATTAAACATTTATTTAACATCAAATACGCCAATATTTTACTTAAATGTGTGCAGATCACATTTCATTAACTTCAGCTACGCCCCCTCTTCCATTCCTTTGTAATCTTCAGCGGTGGAAAAACCGCCACCCCTACAGATAAAAAAAGGTACAGCTAATGAAATTTAACCTCGCATTATTAAATGCATGTGTGGTTTCTGCGTGCATGTTATCGACAACACCTGTGTTCGCCGCTGATAAGTATGAGATTGCCGTAGTCGCCAAAGTGACCGGCATCCCGTGGTTCAACCGCATGGAAGTGGGCGTCAACGAAGCGGCGAAAAAACTCGACGTCAACGCCTACCAGACCGGCCCTTCTACGCCGGATCCGGCCGCGCAGGTCAAGGTGATTGAGGATCTGATCGCCAAGAACGTCAACGCCATCATCGTGGTGCCGAACGACGCCAAGGTGCTGGAACCGGTGCTGAAAAAAGCGCGCGACAAAGGCATCGTGGTGCTGACCCATGAATCCCCGGACCAGCAGATCGGCCAGTGGGACATCGAGACCATCGACAGCGAGAAATACGCGCAGGCCAACGTCGATGAGCTGGCGAAAGACATGGGCGGCAAAGGCGGCTATGCGATCTACGTCGGTTCGCTGACCGTGCCGCTGCACAACGCCTGGGCCGACTTCGCCATCAAATACCAGAAAGAAAAATACCCGGACATGTTTGAAGTCACCTCGCGCTTGCCGGTGGCGGAAAGCATCGACAAATCCTACGCCACCACGCTGGATCTGATGAAAACCTATCCGCAGATGAAGGGCATCATCGGCTTCGGTTCGCTCGGCCCGATCGGCGCCGGCCAGGCGGTGGCCAAGAAACGCGCCAAGGACAAAATCGCGGTGGTGGGCATCGCCATGCCGGCGCAGGCCGCCCCTTACCTGATGCGCGGCGACATCAAGAAAGCGCTGCTGTGGGATCCGAAAGACGCCGGTTATGCGCTGGTGACGGTGGCCGACCAGCTGTTGCAGGGCAAGGAAGTGAATAAGGACCTGTCGATCGAGGGCCTCGGTAAGGCCGACGTCGATATGGAACACAAAGTGATTCGGTTTAATAAGATTTTGGAAGTGACCAAAGACAACGCCAAATCGCTCGGATTCTGATTTTTCGCGTAATTTCGCCACACCGGGAAAGAAGTTAAACCCTCGTAGGGGCGCAGCGTTGCTGCGCCCAGGGCTTCGGCCGCTACGCAAGCACAGGTTAACGTTATGACAGCCTCCCCCGCATTTATCACCCTGGAGAATATCAGCAAGCGATTCCCAGGCGTGCTGGCATTAGACCAGATCAACCTGACGCTGAATAAAGGCGAAGTGCACTGCCTGGCCGGGCAAAACGGCTGCGGCAAAAGCACCATTATTAAAATCATCTCCGGCGTCTATCAGCCGGAAAAAGGCGCCAACATTTCGCTGGAAGGCAAACTCTTCCACGCCCTGACGCCGCAGCTGTCCGGTTATTACGGCATACAGGTGATCTACCAGGACCTGTCGCTGTTCCCTAACCTGACGGTGGCGGAAAACATCGCTATCCACCGTTACCTGCCCGGCGGCCACTTCTGGGTGCGCAAGCGGGTGATGCGCCAGACGGCGCTGGACGCCATGGCACGGGTCGGCGTACACATCGATCCCGATAAAAAGGTGGAAAAATTGTCGATCGCCGATCGGCAGCTGGTGGCGATTTGCCGCGCCATCGCCGCCGAAGCGCGGTTGGTTATCATGGACGAACCGACCGCCTCGCTGACCCGCCAGGAAGTCGACGGCCTGCTGCGGGTGGTTAACGAACTGAAGGCGGCCGGCATCTGCGTGGTGTTCGTCAGCCACAGATTGGATGAAGTGATGGAAGTCGCCGATCGCATCAGCGTAATGCGCGACGGCAAGCTGGTGGGCACCTGGCCGGCCAGCGAACTGGACAGCCATGAACTGGCGTTCCTGATGACCGGCCAACGCTTCCATTACAGCCCGCTGCCCCCGCTGCCCCCGGCTGAACAAGCGCCGCTGCTCGAGGTGCGCAACCTCAGCCGCGGCGAAAAATACCGCAACGTCAATCTGGCGCTGCGCGGCGGCGAGATCGTCTCGATCGTCGGCCTGCTCGGCGCCGGCCGCACCGAACTGTGCCTCAGCCTGTTCGGCATGACGCGGCCAGACAGCGGCGAGATCCGCATCGAGGGCCACACGGTGCAGCTGCACAACAACCGCGAAGCGGTGCGCCACGGCATCGGCTATGTGTCGGAAGATCGCCTGACGCAGGGGTTGATCATGGAGCAATCGATCTACGACAACACCATCGTCACCGTCTTCGATCGGCTGCATACCTCGCTCGGGCTGCTGGATCACGCCAAGGCGACCGAGCTGGTCAACCGGCTGATCCGCGATTTGAACATCAAGGTGTCCGACAGCGCATTGCCGGTGAAAACCCTGTCCGGCGGCAACGCCCAACGTATCGCCATCGCCAAATGGGTGGCGACCCAGCCGAAGATCCTGATCCTCGACTCGCCTACCGTCGGCGTGGACATCGCCAACAAAGAGGGGATCTACCAGATCGCCCGCGATCTGGCGCAGCTGGGCATGGCGGTGCTGATGATCTGCGACGAGATCCCGGAAGCCTATTACAACAGCCATCGGGTGATGGTGATGCGCAAGGGCGAACTGATCGCCGAATTCGCGCCGCACCAGAGTACCGAACAACAGATCGCCGAGGTGGTGAATGGATAAGTCATTATTGGCCCGCCTGGCCGGGCGGCACGAGTTTTATCTCGGCCTGTTGGTGCTGCTGCTGGCGATCGGCCTAAGCGCCGGCACCGATGAGTTTCTGACGCTCGGCAACCTGACCGACGTCGCCACCAGCTACGCCATTCTCGGCATTCTGGCCTGCGGGCTGTTCGTGGTGCTGATCGCCGGCGGCATCGACATTTCGTTCCCGGCGGTCACCGCCATCGCCCAGTATGTGATGGCCAGTTGGGTGATCCAGCACGGCGGCAGCTTCCCGCTGGCGTTCGCCCTGGCGATCGGCGTCGGCCTACTGCTCGGGCTGGTGAACGGTTTCCTGGTGTACTGGCTGAAGGTGCCGGCGATCATCATCACCATCGCTACCCTTAACCTGTTCTACGGCCTGCTGGTGTATGCCACCAACGGCACCTGGCTGTACGGCTTCCCGGACTGGTTCATGAACGGCATCAACTGGTTCTCGTTCCAGGGCGCCGACGGTTACGACTACGGCCTGACGCTGCCGCTGCTGTGCCTGCTGGCGACCATCGTCGTCACCGGCGTGCTGATGAACCGCACCCGGCTGGGGCGCCAGATCTACGCCATGGGCGGCAACCGCGACGCGGCGTCGCGCCTGGGGTTGAACCTGCTGCGGCTGCACTTCTGCGTCTACGGCTATATGGGCATTCTGGCCGGCGTCGCGGCGGTAGTGCAGGCGCAGATCACCCAGTCGGTGGCGCCCAACTCGCTGCTCGGCTTCGAGCTGACGGTATTGGCGGCGGTGGTGCTGGGCGGCACCAGCATGAGCGGTGGCCGCGGATCGTTGACCGGCACCCTGCTCGGCGTGGTGCTGCTGGCCTTCCTGCAAAACGGGCTGACGCTGCTCAGCGTCTCGGCCTATTGGCACCAGGTGTTCAGCGGCGCGATCATTTTGATCAGCATCAGCACCACCGCCTGGAACGAAAAACGCAAGCTGCTCAAGGAGATCTGACATGACGCAGTTAACTCGGTTGATCCCAAGCGATCGGATCATTCGTCTGCAGGGCGCGATCATCATCGCGGTGGCGCTGCTGTTCGCCGGTCTGCTCGGATCGCGCTTCTTCAGCCTTGGCAACTTCCAGTCGATCGCCTCGCAGCTGCCGATCCTCGGCCTGCTGGCGCTCGGCATGGGCATCACCATGCTGACCGGCGGCATCAATCTGTCGATCATCGCCGGCGCCAACGCCTGTTCGCTGGTGATGGCGGCGATCATCGTCAGCCATCCCGACCAGCCGCTGTTCCTGGTGCTGGCGCTGCTGGCCGGCCTGCTGGTGGCGGTGGCGATCGGCGCACTGAACGGAGTACTGGTGGCCTGGATCGGCGTTTCGCCGATCCTCGCCTCGCTCGGCACCATGACCCTGATCACCGGCCTGAATATCCTGCTGTCCAACGGCGCGGTGATCTCCGGCTTCCCGGCGGCGATTCAATTTCTTGGCAATGGCGCCGTGCTCGGCGTGCCGGTGGCGCTGATCCTGTTCCTGCTGGTAGCGGTCGGGCTGTGGCTGCTGCTGGAGCACACCACGCTGGGCCGCAGCCTGTACTTGATCGGCTCCAACGAGCAGGCCACCCGCTTCAGCGGCGTGAACACCGCGCGGGTGCAGATCGCGGTGTATATCCTGTCGGCGCTGCTCGGCTGGGGCGCCGCCCTGCTGATGATGGCCAAGTTCAACTCGGCCAAGGCCGGCTACGGCGAATCTTATCTGCTGGTGACCATTCTGGCCTCGGTGCTGGGCGGCATTAACCCGGACGGCGGTTTCGGCCGTATTCTGGGGCTGGTGCTGGCGCTGATCGTGCTGCAAATGTTGGAAAGCGGCCTCAATCTGCTGGGGGTCAGCAGCTACCTGACCATGGCCCTGTGGGGCGGCGTGCTGATCCTGTTTATCGCGTTACAGAATCGAAAAGCCTGAGGAGAAAATAATGGCAAGCTATTTTATTGGCGTAGATGTGGGCACCGGAAGCGCGCGCGCAGGCGTATTCGATCTCAACGGCCGCATGGTCGGCCAGGCCAGCCGGGCCATCGATCTGTACCGGCCGAAGGCGGATTTCGTCGAGCAGTCGTCGGATAACATCTGGCAGGCGGTGTGCAATGCGGTGCGCGACGCGGTCAACCAGGCCGACATCAACCCGATCCAGGTCAAGGGGTTGGGCTTCGACGCCACCTGTTCGCTGGTGGTGCTGGATAAAGAGGGCAAGCCGCTGACCGTCAGCCCCTCCGGCCGCACCGAACAGAACATCATCGTGTGGATGGATCACCGGGCGATCGCCCAGGCCGAGCGCATCAACGCCACCAAACACCGGGTGCTGGACTTCGTCGGCGGCATTATCTCGCCGGAGATGCAGACGCCGAAACTGCTGTGGCTGAAACAGCACATGCCCACCACCTGGGCCAACGCCGGCTACCTGTTCGATCTGCCGGACTTCCTCACCTGGCGCGCCACCCAGGACGCCACCCGTTCGCTGTGCTCGACGGTGTGCAAGTGGACCTATCTCGGCCACGAGCAGCGTTGGGACAAGAGCTACTTCCAGCAGATCGGGCTGGAAGACGTGCTGGAACACGACGCGGCCAAGATCGGCAGCGACGTTAAAATGATGGGCGAGCCGCTGGGCCACGGCCTGACTCAGCGCGCCGCCAGCGAGATGGGGCTGATCGCCGGCACGGCGGTGAGCGTATCGATAATCGATGCCCACGCCGGCACCCTCGGCACGCTGGGCGCCACCGGCGTCTCCGGTGAGGTGGCCGACTTCAACCGCCGCGTCGCGCTGATCGGCGGCACCTCCACCGGTCATATGGCGATGTCGCGCACCGCGCGCTTTATCGGCGGCGTCTGGGGGCCGTATTACTCGGCGATCCTGCCGGAATACTGGCTGAACGAGGGCGGCCAGTCTGCCACCGGCGCGCTGATCGACCACGTCATCCAGTCGCACCCGTGCTACCCGGAGCTGCTGGCGCAGGCGAAAACCCAGGGGCAGACCATCTATGAGGTGCTGAACGCCATTCTGCGCCGCATGGCCGGCGAGCCGGAGAATATCGCCTTCCTGACGCAGGACATTCACATGCTGCCGTACTTCCACGGCAACCGCTCGCCGCGCGCCAACCCGACGCTGACCGGCATCCTGACCGGGCTGAAGCTGTCGCGCACGCCGGAGGATATGGCGCTGCACTACCTGGCCACCATTCAGGCCATCGCGCTCGGCACCCGCCACATCATCGAAACCATGAACCACAGCGGCTACAGCATCGACACCATCATGGCCAGCGGCGGCGGCACCAAGAACCCGATCTTCGTGCAGGAGCACGCCAACGCCACCGGCTGCGCCATGCTGCTGCCGGAGGAAAGCGAAGCGATGCTGCTCGGCGGTGCGATGATGGGCACCGTGGCGGCGGGCGTGTTCGACACCTTGCCGGAGGCGATGAGCGCCATGAGCCGCATCGGCAAGACGGTGACGCCGCAGACCAACCAGATAAAAAGCTACTACGACCGCAAATACCGGGTGTTCCATGAGCTGTACAACGACCACATGAAATACCGCCGGCTGATGCAGGAGGAGGCGTGATGCAGCAGGAATGGCGGCAGGCCGTGCAGGGTTGGCAAACCTACAGCCAGGAGCTGGCGCAGCTGGGCGAGCGCCTCGACGCGCGCACCTGGCAACGGCTGCTGGCGCTGCTGACCGACTGCCGCGGTAAAATCGCCGTCACCGGCGTCGGCACCTCGGGGATTGCGGCGCGCAAGATAGCCCACATGCTGGCCTGCGTGGAACGGCCGGCGATCTACCTCGACGCCACCGGCGCGGCGCACGGCGATCTGGGCTTTCTGCGCGCCGACGATCTGCTGATCCTGATCTCGCGCGGCGGCAATTCCGACGAGCTGACCCGCCTGCTGCCGACGCTGCAGGCCAAGGGGGTGGCGCTGATCGCGGTGACGGAAAACCCGCACTCCGCCATCGCGCAGGCGGCGCAGCTAACGATCGCCACCGGGGTGCAGAAGGAGATAGATCCGCTGAACATGCTGGCCACCACCTCAATTGTGCTGGTGCTGGCGATCTTCGACGCCGCCTGCGCCTGCCTGATGGCGCGCAGCGGTTACGACAAGGAGACCCTGCTGGCGGTGCATCCGGGCGGCGGCGTGGGGAAAAGTTTGCGGGAGGAAAACTGAGGGCCCGACACAGCGGGCCCGGCTGACATTACAGCGGCATGTAGATATCGAAACGGTGGCTTTTGGTCAGCGTGGCGGCGTGCGCCGGCACGTCGGCCAGCGGCGGCGCGTAGTCCGGGCGTTTCACCACCACGCGCTTGGTCGCCAGGCGGCGCGCCGGCTCCAGCAGGCCGTCGGCGTCATCGTCGCTGCCCACCAGCGATTGAAACACCCGCATCTCTTTCTTCACCAGCGCGCTTTTTTGCTTGTGCGGGAACATCGGATCGAGATACACCACCTCGGGGCGCGGGCTGAGATCCACCAGCGCCGTCAGGCTGGAGGCGTGCAACAGCGTCAGGCGCTCGCGCAGCCACGGGCCGATTTCCGCATCCTGATAGCCGCGCTGCAGGCCGTCGTCCAGCAACGCCGCCACCACCGGATTGCGCTCCAGCATCCGCACCCGGCAGCCCAGCGCCGCCAGCACGAAGGCGTCGCGCCCCAGCCCCGCGGTAGCGTCCACCACGTCCGGCAGGTAGCTGCCCTTGATGCCGACCGCCTTGGCCACCGCCTCGCCGCGGCCGCCGCCGAAACGGCGCCGGTGCGCCATGGTGCCGGTGACGAAGTCGACATAGATCCCGCCGAGCTTCGGCTCGTCGCGCTTACGCAGCTCCAGCCGTTCCGGCGTCAGTACCAGCGCCATCGGCGCATCGTCGTCGGACACCAGCCGCCAGCGCTGCGCCAAAACAGACAAGGCGCCGGGATCGGCGCCTGCTTCACACAATAAACACACGCTCACGTGTCGGGTTATCCTTTAATGCCGTAATGGCGCAGCATAGCATCCAGCTGCGGCTCGCGGCCACGGAAGCGTTTGAACAGCGTCATCGGCTCTTCCGACCCGCCGCGCGACAGGATGTTGTCGAGGAAGGATTTGCCGGTTTCGGCGTTGAAAATCCCCTCTTCTTCGAAGCGCGAGTAGGCGTCGGCCGACAGCACTTCCGCCCACAGATAGCTGTAGTAACCCGCCGCGTAGCCGCCGGCGAAGATGTGGCTGAAGGCGTGCGGGAAGCGGCCCCAGCTCGGCGAAGGCACCACCGCCACCATTTTCTTCACTTCCGCCAGCGTCGGCAGGATCTGCGCGCCTTTTTCCGGGCTGTATTCGAAGTGCATGCGGAAATCGAACAGGCCGAACTCGAGCTGGCGCAGGATGAACAGCGCCGCCTGGTAATTCTTGGCCGCCAGCAGCTTGTCGAGCATGGCCTTCGGCAGCGGCTCGCCGCTCTGGTAGTGGCCCGAGATAAACGCCAGCGCTTCCGGCTCCCAGCACCAGTTTTCCATAAACTGGCTCGGCAGCTCGACCGCATCCCACGGCACCCCGTTGATGCCGGAGACGCCGGCGGTATCGATCTGCGTCAGCATGTGATGCAGACCGTGGCCGAACTCGTGGAACAGCGTAGTCACTTCGTTATGGGTGAACAGCGCCGGCTGGTCGCCCAGCGGACGGTTGAAGTTGCAGGTCAGGTAAGCGACCGGTTTTTGCAGCGTGCCGTCGGCCTTGCGCAGGCTGCCGACGCAGTCGTCCATCCAGGCGCCGCCGCGTTTGTTCTCGCGGGCGTACAGATCGAGGTAGAAGCTGCCGCGCAGCTCGCCGTCGGCGTCGAACAGATCGAAGAAGCGCACGTCCGGATGCCAGGTTTCCACGTCTTTACGCTCTTTGGCGGTGATGCCGTAGATGCGTTTCACCACTTCGAACAGCCCTTCCACCACACGCTGTTCCGGGAAGTACGGGCGCAGCTGCTCGTCGCTGATGGAGAACAGGTGCTGCTTCTGTTTTTCGCCGTAGTAGGTGATGTCCCAGGCGTCGAGCTCGTCCACGCCATAGTGCTGTTTGGCGAAGGCGCGCAGCTGTGCCAGCTCCTGCTCGGCCTGCGGGCGGGCGCGCTTGGCCAGATCGCTCAGGAAGCCGATCACCTGCTCCGGGCTTTCCGCCATCTTGGTCGCCAGCGACTTGTCGGCGTAGGTGTCAAAGCCCAGCAGCTGAGCCAGCTCATGTCGCAGCGCCAGCGTTTCCGCCATCACTTCGCTGTTGTCCCATTTGCCGGCGTTCGGCCCCTGATCGGAGGCGCGGGTGGCGAAGGCGCGGTACATCTCTTCACGCAGCGCGCGGTTGTCGGCGTAGGTCAGCACCGGCAGGTAGCTCGGCATGTCCAGCGTCAGCAGCCAGCCGTCCTGCTCTTTGGCCTGCGCCATCGCCTGTGCCTGCGCCAGGGCGCTCTCCGGCAGGCCGCTCAGCTCGGCTTCGTCGGTAATCAGTTTGCTCCAGCCCATGGTGGCGTCGAGCACGTTGTTGCTGTAGGTGGAGCCCAGCTCGGACAGGCGTGCGACGATCTCGCCGTAGCGCTGCTGTTTGTCCGCCGACAGGCCGATGCCCGACAGCTCGAAGTCGCGCAGCGCGTTGTCCACCGCCTTGCGCTGCGGCACGCTCAGCGTCTCGAACGCCGCGCCCTCTTTGAGGCTGCGGTAGGCCTGGTACAGCCCTTCGTGCTGGCCAACCCAGGTGCCGTACTCGGACAGCAAGGGCAGCGCCTGCTCATAGGCGGCACGCAGCTCCGGGCTGTTTTTCACCGAGTTCAGGTGCCCGATCGGCGACCAGATGCGCGACAGGCGATCGTCCGACTCCGCCAACGGCTGACACAGATTGTCCCAGGTGAACGGCCCCGGCTGCGCGACCACGCGCTCTACCGCTGCGCGGCAGTCCGCCAGCGCGGATTGCACCGCAGGCACGATATCTTCAGGGCGGATCGCCGAGAACGGCGGCAGGGAAAACGGGGTCAGCAACGGATTTGTCATAGGGCAGTCCTGGTTAGCGTTGGGGCCCGCCACGGGGGCGAGCCTTAAAATGCGTATGAATCTCTAACATGGAGCCAGGCAACAGGAAAATCAATGCCCGGCGTTGATCGTTCGTGCCTTAAACGGCGCATTGGCGAATGCGGGCGGCCAGCGCCGCCAGCTGTTCGTCGTCGGCGCGCGCCGCGTCGTGGGAGGAGATATAGCCTTCGTAACGTGCGAAAAACTTCGGCGAGGTCGATTCGATCGGCCGCCACTGTTCCAGCGACGCGGTGCCGTGCAGCGGGATCAGTTTGGCGTGCACATGGTCAACGCCGTAGCCCTCGAACACCATGCCGCAGCGGCCGACGTCGTCGAACGCGCGATCCAGCTGCTTTGCCACCCGCTTGGTCGCCAGCATCAACGCGCTCAGCACCTCGTCCGGCAGGTCAAAGGCGTAGCTCGGGTGGTGCGCCTTGGGGATCACCACGCTGAAGCCGTCGGTGTTGGGAAAGATGGACAGGAACGCCAGATGGTCGTCGTCTTCCCAGATTTTATGGCACGGCGCCTTGCCCGCCACGATGTCGCAAAAAATGCAGCTCATCCTTTCTCCTTGTGATTCACAGCGTTTCAACCCATTCGAACTCTTCGAACACCAGCCACATGTCCGGCGCAAAGCTCCCCTCGCGGGTAAAGAATGCCTGATGCCCCTGGCGCCAAAACGCCAGGCTTTTGTCGCCTTCGCCCTCTTTGGCCGCCATCTCGGCGGTCACCTGGTCGTAGCGCACCAGGCGCAGCGCCAGGGTTCTGATCACGCAGGCCGGTTCGCCGCGGCCATCGAGAACGATGCTGTAATCGCCGATCCGCGGGGTTTGTTCCCGACGATAGCTCGCATAGGAACTGCAGGTGGCGGTTTTATCCCCGCTCAGCACCAATCCCAGCAGTTCGTCGGCTAACGCCGGGCCGTCGCCGAACGCCCAGCGCGCCGCGTCGGGGTAATTCGCCAAAATCGCCTGTTTGCTCATCGTCCTGTCCCTTTCTGTTAACGTCTGCGGCAACGGAGTCCGGTTTTTCCCGGCCAGACAGTTTATACTGTGCAGATTATAAGCCTTATTGCATTGAATGCTCCGTCTGCGGAGCACAAGGAACCGCCACCCGTCATGTTAAGTTATCGCCACAGTTTCCACGCCGGCAACCACGCCGACGTGCTCAAACACACCGTTCAGAGCCTGATCATCGAGTCGCTGAAGGAAAAAGAGAAGCCGTTCCTGTACCTGGATACCCACTCGGGCGCGGGCCGTTATCAGCTCAGCGGCGAACACGCCGAGCGCACCGGCGAATACCTGGAAGGCATCGGCTTGCTGTGGCAACGCGACGATCTGCCGGAAGAGCTGGCGGCCTACATGAGCGTGGTGCACAACTTCAACCGTTCCGGCACGCTGCGCTACTATCCCGGTTCGCCGCTGATCGCCCGCCAGCTGCTGCGCCCGCAGGACAAAATCCACCTGACCGAGCTGCACCCGAGCGACTACCCGCTGCTGCGCAGCGAGTTCCAGAAAGACGAACGCGCCAAAGTGCAGCGCGCCGACGGCTATCAGCAGCTGAAATCCCAGCTGCCGCCCCTGTCGCGCCGCGGCCTGATCCTGATGGACCCGCCGTATGAAATGAAGACCGATTACCAGGACGTGGTCAAAGGCATTCAGGAAGGCTACAAGCGTTTCGCCACCGGCACCTATGCGCTGTGGTACCCGGTGGTGATGCGCCAGCAGATCAAACGTATGCTGCGCGATCTGGAAGCCACCGGCATTCGCCGCATCCTGCAGATCGAGCTGGCGGTGAAACCCGACAGCGATCAGCGCGGTATGACCGCCTCCGGCATGATCGTCATCAACCCGCCGTGGAAGCTGGAACAGCAGATGAAAAACGTGCTGCCGTGGCTGCACAAGGTGCTGGTGCCGTCGGGCATCGGTCACCATCTGGTGAACTGGGTGGTACCGGAATAATCCCCATCAGGGCGCGGTTTGCCGCGCCCTGCGTCCACCTATCGCAGCCATCGACGCAATCTTTGCGACAAACCCCGGTCAGGCGTTAAACTCTTACCCTCTTCAAATTCACAACTCATGGAAATCCCAGATGACGAAACATTACGATTATCTAGCAATTGGCGGCGGCAGCGGCGGTATCGCATCGATCAACCGGGCAGCCATGTATGGCCAAAAGTGTGCGCTGATTGAAGCCAAAGAGCTGGGCGGCACCTGTGTAAACGTGGGTTGTGTACCGAAAAAAGTCATGTGGCACGCGGCGCAGATCGCCGAGGCCATCCATCAGTACGGCCCGGACTACGGCTTCGACACCACCGTCAACGCCTTCGACTGGAAGAAGCTGGTCGCCAACCGCACCGCCTATATCGACCGCATTCACAACTCCTACGATAACGTGCTGGGCAAGAACAAGGTCGACGTGATCAAAGGCTTCGCGCGCTTCGTGGATGCGCACACCGTGGAGGTGAACGGCGAGACCATCACCGCCGACCACATCCTGATCGCCACCGGCGGCCGCCCGAGCCATCCGGCTATTCCGGGTGCGGAATACGGCATCGACTCCGACGGCTTCTTTGAGCTGGACGCCATGCCGAAACGCGTCGCCGTAGTCGGCGCCGGCTATATCGCCGTGGAGATCGCCGGCGTGCTGAACGCGCTCGGCGCGGAAACGCACCTGTTCGTGCGCAAGCACGCGCCGCTGCGCAGCTTCGATCCGATGATCGTCGAAACCCTGGTGGAAGTAATGAACACCGAGGGGCCGAGCCTGCACACCGAATCGGTGCCGAAAGCGATCGTCAAGAACGCCGACGGCAGCCTGACGCTGCAGCTGGAAAACGGCAAAGCATTCACCGTCGACTGCCTGATTTGGGCCATCGGCCGCGAACCGGCGACCGACAACCTGAACCTCGGCGTCACCGGGGTGAAAACCAACGAGCAAGGCTACATTGACGTCGATAAGTTCCAGAACACCAACGTCAAAGGCATCTACGCGGTGGGCGACAACACCGGCGCGGTAGAGCTGACCCCGGTCGCCGTGGCCGCCGGCCGCCGCCTGTCCGAGCGCCTGTTCAACAACAAGCCGGACGAGCACCTGGATTACAGCAACATCGCCACCGTGGTATTCAGCCACCCGCCGATCGGCACCGTCGGCCTGACCGAGCCGGAAGCCATCGAGAAATTCGGCGCGGACAACGTGAAGGTGTACAAATCCTCCTTCACCGCCATGTACAGCGCCGTGACGCAGCACCGCCAGCCGTGCCGCATGAAGCTGGTGTGCGCGGGTAAAGAAGAGAAGATCGTCGGCCTGCACGGCATCGGCTTCGGCATGGATGAAATCCTGCAGGGCTTCGCGGTGGCAGTGAAGATGGGCGCCACCAAGAAGGACTTCGACAACACCGTGGCGATCCACCCGACCGCGGCGGAAGAGTTCGTCACCATGCGCTGAGGCGCAACCTCGCCGGGTTTCGGCGCGTAACAGGCCAGGCGCGAAAGCGTCTGGCTTTTTTATTTCTCTCGCTCGCCTCACCGCGCCTGGCGGTAATGATCGCGAAGAAACACCGGCAAATCGTTCGCCGGCGAGGCGAAGGGTACTTGATAGAGCATATCGCCGACAAAACCGCGATGATAGGTAGCGTGGTTGACGACATGCAGCACGATTTCCTGGCGCGTCATCCGGCCTTCCCCCCCGCCGACGAACTCGAAATGTACCACCTGCGCCAGCGCCTCGGGTGACCAGTTGTCCACCTGTTCGATATACCAGCGGTCCATTTCCTCCACCGCACACCGCAAGTCGTCAAGCGCAGGCGTTTGCTCGGTGTTGCGCGCGAGGTAGCCATGTTTTCGACCTTGCAGATGGTGCCTGAAGATATCGTCCACCACGTACACATGATTTAAGGTATGCACCATATTGCCAAAACGGGTCGGCCGCTGCCGTAAGGCTTCACCGGCCGGCAAGGACATCACGGTGTCAAAGGTCAGCGCATTCGCCCACGCTTTGTAACGTACCAGCATTTTCAACGTTTCGGTGACCGTCGTCGGCTGCGTAATATCAGCTTCGACAGGGGTATCGTTTGGTGGCATCGCAGACATACTGTTCACTCCTTATCATCGGATGAAAATCGATATTCCGTTCAGCCGCACACAGTGCGGCGACGCTTTCTACGCCGGGCCAATCCCTTGCAGCCGCCCTTCGACCTGAGTGCGCGTATTGCCGCCCACCCAAATCCGGCCGCTCTCGTCGTGGGTGATATGCACGCGCCCGTTGCGCCCACGGCAGCGGCCCTGGGCGGCGATATAGCCACCGCTGACCACGCCGCTTGCGAACAACCACTGGGCCAGCGAGGCATTGAGGCTGCCGGTGACCGGATCTTCGACGATAGCGCCAAGATGATCGCTCAAAAAGGCGCGAACTTCGAAGGCTGCGTCACCATCGGCATGTGGGCCGACGACGCCAATGTCCACTCTGCGCGGCCAGCTTCTCGCCGGCGTCAGGGAAAGCACCCGCTCGGCGCTGGCCAGCCGGATCCCCAGCCACCCCGGACCGTTATCGATCCAGGCGGCATCGAGCGCCTCCTCAGGCGCGATACCTAAAAACTGCAGCGCGTCGGCCAACGTCTCTTCTGAGGGCGCCCCGGAGCGAATCAACGGCGGCGCGGCAAAACACAGCCGTCCTGCCTCGCGGCGAATGCTCACCAAGCCCGCCCCGCATTCCTGGATGATCTCCGCCCTATTGCGCGGCATCCCCTCCGCAGTGAGCCAGGCATGACAACTGCCCAGCGTCGGGTGTCCGGCAAACGGCATTTCACGATCCAGGGTGAATATCCGCACCCGGTAATCCGCCTGGGGGTGCGTCGGCGGCAGCAAAAAGGCCGTCTCCGACAGGTTGAACCAACGCGTCAAACACTGCATGTCTTCCGTCGACAACGCTCCGGCGCCCGTGATCACCGCCAACGGATTGCCGGCAAGCGGCCCGGCGCCAAAGACATCCACCATCTGCATGCCAAAAACCATCGCTTCTCTCCTCAGGTTAACGCCGGGCGTTCATTACCCCCGCGATATCAACAGCTCCAGGCCCGCCAAAGCGAACAGCAGCGCAAGCGTTCCTTCAATCCAGCGCCTCACCCGGGTGTAAAACGCGATCATCGGCGCCGTTGAGAACAGCAGGGCATACCCCCCGAAAATCGTCACGCCGAGCAGCGCGCAACCGCCAATAATTGCCGGTAAAACCTGCTCAGGCGCGCCTTGCCGCAATCCCAGCGACATGATCGCCATCCAGGACATGATGGCCTTGGGATTGCCGAGGTGCATCAGCACGCCCTGCCGATAAAGCGCCCGATAAGGCCGCGCATCGCGCCCTGCGGCCATGCCCGGCGCCGCGGCGGACGTCCGTAACGCGGACTTTCCAGCGCGCAGCGCCAGATACAGCATATACACGCCGCCAACGATTTTGATGGTCCACAGCGCCTGCGCATACGTGGCCAACACGGCGGAAAGGCCGGTCGCGGCCAACATCGCCCAGCACAGCGATCCGGTCATCACGCCGGCGGCCAGCACCAATGCGGGCCTGCGGCCGTCACGCATCGCCACGCCCATGATCGCCATGTTGCTGGGGCCGGGGCTGGCGGTAGCGAGGAGATAGGCGCCGTAAACCAATGCAAGCTGACTGACCATCATGGAAAAACTCCGCTGGCCCGCCTTACGGCCGAGCCGTTGTTGAAAACGCCGGGACTCCTCACCAACATAGTATGTGTTACACTTTTCGCCTATTTAAATAGTGTCACGTGACACTATATTCTTTCTCCGGAGAGCGACCATGCGGCTTCAATCCCCCTGGCAACCCCGCCTGGCCAACGTGGAAGCCACTACCGTCGAACGGCTGGTGCTGGCGTTGGCTGACGACATTATCGAGGGCAAGCTGCAAGGAGGCGATCGTTTGCCAGCACACCGCCCCCTCGCCTGGCAATTGGCGATCGGTCTGGGCACGGTGACCAAAGCCTACGCCATCCTGGAACGACGCGGGCTGGTCCGCAGCGTGAAGGGGCGCGGGATGTTCGTGGCGATCCGCCGCGCCCGTGAAGAACGTGAAATCGATCTCTCGTCCAATGCGCCGCCGGCGATGCTGACTGACCGTTTGCTGGCACGCACGCTGGCCGGCATCGCACGGAAAATGGATGCAGATCATCTGAACCTCTATTCCCCTCCGACCGGGCACTTGGAACATCGGCGTCTGTTGGCCCGCTGGCTGGAAAACGCCGGCGTCACGATCGAACCGTCGCACCTGGCGCTGACCAGCAATGCCCGTCAGGCGATTTCGTTGGCATTTGACCTGGCCTGCGGGCCACGCGGGACGATACTGACCGAGAGGCTGACCTACCCCGGCGCGATCGCGCTGGCCCGACGTAAAGGCCATCGCCTGATCGGCGTGGAGATCGATGCGCAAGGCATGGTGCCGCAGGCGCTGGCGAGCGCGCTCGAGCGTGTCTCCTCCGGCCATATTGCGGTCTATCTGACACCGACGCTGCATAACCCGACGACCGCCACCATGAGCGCCGAGCGCAGGCGGGCTATCGTCGAGATATGCCGGCAGGCGAATGTCTGGATCATCGAGGATGGCGTGTATGCCCTAGGGCATTCAGCAGTGCCTGCGCTCGCGACGTTGGCACCCGAGCGGGTGTTCCATGTCAATGGCCTGTCGAAAACGCTCGGCCCGGGGTTGCGGATCGGTATGCTGACTCTACCGCCCGACATGCAAACCGCGGCGGAAGAAGCCTTGCAAGATATTCCCTTCGCACCTTCGCCACTGTCTTGCGCCGTGGTGGGGGAGTGGTTGTCCAGCGGCGCGATCGAGGTGATACCGCAAGCGTTGCGCCATGAGGCTCAGCGAAGAGTGCATCTGGCTACCTCGATATTCGATGCCGACGAATGCGTATCGCATCCCGACGCTTACCATGTCTGGCTGCCGATGCCGCGCGAAACCGCCGAGTCTGTGGCCGCCGCCGCCGCGTTGGCGGGCGTTAAAGTCACGCCGCCGGCCGCGGTCATGGTCAATGACGGCAAAAGTGAATCGGGTATTCGCCTGTGCCTGGGTTCCCCCTCACTGGACGAGCTAACGGCAGGCCTGACGCAGCTGGCCCAGCTGTTGAAAGCACATCGGAACGGCTGACAAACGGAAGGGAAAGGTTACGCGCACGGGCCGACCGACCCAGACCTGTTCTTTTTGTGCGGTTTACTATTCCCTTCGCACCCGCCTGCTTTTTCTGCCATTATTCTGCCTGATAAATTAGCGGGACTGATACAACCTCCCCGCGCCTCTGGAGAACACCGATGCTGTTCAAACTATGCAAAGCCCTTGCGATAGCCTGCGTGGCCCTGATTATCGCCCAGAGCAGCGCCCTCAGCTTTACCCTGGAAGTGGCGGGCAAGATCGACAACGTGACCGACCCGGTCAACAAAAGCTATCTGTTCACCGATAAACAACTGTTGGCGATGCCGGTGCGCAGCATCACCACCTCCACGTCCTGGACGCCGCAGAGAAAATTCGAAGGGATTTCGGTGGCCGATATCCTGGAGCGCGTCGGCGCCAAGGGCGAGACGCTGACCTTCTACGCGCTGAACGATTATTACATCGACGTGCCGCTGTCCGACGTCACGAAATACAACATGATCCTGGCCTACAAGATGGACGGGGAAATGCTGAAGCTCAGAAACTTCGGCCCGCTGTTCCTGGTGTACCCGCGTGACGCCGCCGGGCCTGAACTGAACTCGCCGTTGTACAATTCACGCTTTATCTGGCAAGTCGACAGGATCGTGATCAAATGAAGCTGACGACCTTTAAGAACGGCAGCAGGCTGGCGATCCCGGCCATCTTTGCCGCGCTGTTTTTAGTGGCTTCGACCGTCACGCTCTATTACTACAGCGCCACCCTGTCGAAGAAAGGGCTGTATGCCATCGCCGGCACGCAGGAGAACTACTCCTGGTCGATCGCCAAGTTCTCCATCAAGCTGGCGGAGTTCGACACGCTGGTCGAACAGCAAAGTCACGCGCCGCAGGTGGACAACGACAACCTGCGGCTGCGGTTCGAAATCCTCTATTCGCGTTTTTACGTGCTGGAAACCGTCTCCGAATCGACCCAGCCGCTGTACGCCGAGCCGGGCTACCCGGAAGTGGTCAAACAGATGCGCCTGCAGATGGATCGCATCGATAAGCTGCTGGACAGCCCGAAAATCGACTTCGACCAGGTTTTCGCGGCCATGAAGGCCATCAAGCCTTACTCCATCGAAATGGCCAACCTGACCGACCATGCCGAGGTGAAGCAGCGCACCGCCGCCTATGAGGACTACATCGAGAAGCGGCACATTATTTTCTATGGGCTGGTGATCGTCATGTTCTCGGTGATCGCGCTGATCGCCATCACCCTGATCGTGTTCCGCCAGCAGCGGCTGACCATTCGCCAACAGGCCAAGGCGATTGAGGCGGAGAAAGCGACGCGCACCAAAAACGCCTTCCTCGGCGCTATTGGCCACGAGCTGCGCACCTCATTGCAGAGCGTGATGTCGGCCATCGACGTGCTGGTGAATACCCGTGTGTCGGCAGAGCATGCGGACACCTTCCAGCGGCTGGAGACCGCCGCGCAGCAAATCGAAAGCCAGATGAAAGATCTGACCGACTACGCGCACCTCGACAGCGGCATGATGGAATTGCGCATCGTACCGTTCGACGCGCAGAAGCTGATCGCGGAGACCGCCAACGAAATCGCCACCCTGACCCGCAAAGAACAGGTCAAACTCAGCTGTGAAGTGGAATGCAGCCACCTGCTGGTGCACTCCGATCCGCTGCGCATCCGGCAGATTATCGTCAACCTGCTGACCAACGCCTACAAGTACACCGAAAGCGGCAGCATTACGCTGCACAGCTGCCTGCGCCGCCAACCGGGCGGCAGTTCGTTGATTATCGAAGTGACTGACACCGGCATCGGTATCGAAAAAGACCAGCTCGATCAGATCTTCAAGCCCTTTACCCAGTTGGATCAGTCGCATACCAAGCAGTACGCCGGCGTGGGGATGGGGTTGGCGATCGTGCACGGCCTGGTGACGTTGCTTAACGGCACCATCACGGTGTACAGCGAAATCAAGAAGGGCAGCACCTTTATCGTCAGCATTCCGGTGCAGATCAGTGAAGACGAACGTGCCGACGAGCCCGCCGCCGCCAATGCCTCTCTGCAGCATAAGCCGCAGCAGGTTCTGGTGGTGGATGACAACAAGTCGGTGGGTGACGCCTTTGCGGCGCTGCTGGACAAGCTGGGTTACCAGCACGAACTGTGCGACTCGCCGGAACGCGCACTGCAGAAGCTGCTCAGACGTCCTTACGATGCGCTGTTGCTGGATTTGCAGATGCCGGGCATCGACGGCGCTGCTCTGGCCAGGCAGCTGCGCAACCGTCGCGGCCCCAACCGCCATGTGCCGATCATCGGCATCAGCGCCTACACGCCGGAGCAGTTAACGGCGGATCAGCGCGCCCTGTTCGATAACTACCTGATGAAGCCGGTTCGACTGGATGCGCTGTCGAGCGCGCTGGCCGAGGTGTTCCCCGCTAAAGATTAAAACAGCGTTGCAGTGCGGCTTCGATCACATGGAGCCGCACCGGTTTTTCATAAGGGCCGAGCACGTCGTACTCGCGCATCGCCTGAGCGATTTCCGATTCGCGTCGGTCGGTGCCCAGTTCACCGGTCAGCACCAGTACCGGCGCGTCCGGATTGTCGGAGGCGCGGATGGTAGCGATACAGCGATCCGCCGTTTCCTCACCGATCAACCAGTCCACCACGTAACCGTCGAACAGGCTTTGCTGCAACGCCTGACAGAAACTGTCGACGTCGTAAAACGCCACCGCGTTGAACCCGCAGCCACCCAGATACTTGGCCAGTTCATCGGCCGCCTGATGCGAATCGTCCAATACCGCGATGCTCAGCCGCTCGTCGTCGCCGAAGCCGGGCCGGATTTCGATCAGATCGACGCCGTAACGCGGGCCTGCCGGCGCCTCATCGGTGCGATAGATATGCCACTGCCCTTCCACGCGCAGCGCCACAAATTCCGCCGGCCGCCCGGCAGGAAGCTCGTCGCCGATGTGCCCGACGCAAGGTATCGCCACCCCCGCCACGACAAAGATGGCATCGCGCGCCATGTTTGGCTCGGGAGTCTCGTGTTCGGCGCTCAAATCGGCGATCGCCGCCGGCGTTTCTCCGAGCGCGGCCGCGACGCTGTTGATCTGTTCCAGCGTCCAGGGGCTTTGCCCTTTCAGTTTGCGGTGCGCATGTGAAAAACTCAGATCCAAGATGCGGCTGAGCTCGCGGGCATGCTGACGTTTTCCAATCCCGTAATGTAAAAACAGCTCCCTGACCCGATTGGCAATCGACTGTGAATCGAATTTTTGGTGATTGTTATCCATTTGTTCCTTCGATTTTTTTTACTGATTTATCAGTCGTTTTGATTATTTCCGCTGAAAAAGCCACATCTAAAACTAGCATCTGATGCAATTATGCGTTAAAAACGTTGCTTGACATACCATGTTGCATCGTCAAACATGGTATCAAAAGAGACATACAGCAATACACTATAAAAAATAACACCAGCACGTTTTTTAATAATAACCATAGTAACACCAGGGAAAATTTGTTCCGTTGCCGCTACTGAGACGATGATCACATCGCTCGGACTGCACAAGCAAAACGGGGCTTGAGCCTTTAGCGCTAATCTGTTTTACCCACTTTTGAGCCGGGATCCGTCAGGGTCCCGGTTTTTTATTGCCCTGGCGCCGCGCCATCATACGGACTCACCCCGCAGCCGCAAATAAAAACGGAGCCGGCATGCCGGCTCCGTTGTCATTGTGATGACCGTTGAAGGTCAGAAGCGCCAGGTGAAGCCGGCGTTGACGCTGTTGTCCTGATGGTTTTGCGACAGCAGTCCGCCGTAGCCCAGCGACAGCGTGGCATTCTCGTTCACCGCCACTTCCGCCCCTGCCTTCAACACCATGCCGTCACGCGACACCGGCACGCTGTCCACCACGAACGGCGCGTTGCCGCCGTTGAACCGCAGCCCGGTGCCACGGCCCAGCCCACCGTACTGGTGCTGCCACCCCAGCTCGCTGCGCAGCGCCACCGTCGTGCCCGGGGTCACCTGCCACGCGGTGTCTGCACGCAGCCCCAGCGTCGACACCGTCGCGTCGGTATGCTGCTTGTCGCCGCGCAGTGCCGCCGCGCCGCCGCTTTCCGCGATGCCGTTGTTTTCGAAGTTCACGTACGCCAGGTTGACGAACGGCTCCAGGTTCAGCCACTCGCCCTGCACGCCGTAGCCCGCTTCCGCGAACAGCTGCTCGGTGCGCGCGCTGTACTTCGCCGTGTCACGGTCCGACTGCATCCCGTAGTTCACCGTCCGCTTGGTGTCGATGCGGTGCCAGGTGTAGCCCGCCCCGCCGCGCAGCGCCAGCGCCCCGAACTGCTTGTCGCCGTACGCCGCCAGGTGGTAGTTGTCGCTGTCCGCCTTCGACCCGTAACCGCCGTGCAGCGAGGTGCGGGTGTAGCCGGTCGCCACCCCCAGTCGCCCGTCGCCCGCAACCGCCGAGTCCAGCCCCACCAGCACCCCGTAGGTCGAGGCCTGATAGCCGGTGGCGTTGGCGTCGCCCGACGCGTGGTCCCACGCCCCCAGCAGCTGCGCCCAGGCGCCGTCCTCGTCCGCCTTGATGGCCGACGAGCTCGCCAGCCCTTCCGCCTGACGCAGACGACCGTTCAGCGCCTCACGCAGGTAGCGGCTGTCGTTCACCAGCGCCGAGGCGATATCCGCATGGATTTGCCCCGACAGCTGACGGAACGCCTGCCGCGCTTCGCCCGCCGTGCCGCTGTTGAGCAGGCTCTCGTACACCGGGTTGCCCGCCGCCAGCGCATCCGCCGCCGCCGCCACCGCCCGCTCGTTCGAGGTCTGCGCCACGCTGGCGAAGCTCGTGCCGTTGCGCCCGACGCTCAGCGTCACCCCGGCCGGCTGGTAGCTCAGCCCGGTACCGAGGAACAGGTAGTTCGGCGCCACCGCGTCAAACTGCCCGCTCACCCCCTGCTGCGCGCTCAGGATGGTGTACTGCTGGCCCAGCAGGCTGCGCACCTCGCTTTGCGTCAGCAGGTTGGCACTGTTCTCCAGCGTCACCGCCACCTCACCGCCGCCGATCGTCGCCGCTCCGCTGCTCTGGATCCGATCGCTCTGGCCGTTCGGCCCCACTTCCACCGCGTAGCGCGAGCCCGTTTCGAAGCTGACGTTACCCGCCACGTTCAGGGTGCCGATCGAGTTGCCCGGCGCCACGGTGCCGCCATGGCGGGCGGTCAGCGAACCGACTGTGCCGCTGCCGCCGACGATGCCGCCGCTCTGCACGCTGACGGCCGAGGTGACCGAGCCGTTGATCGCCAGCCGACCCTGATTGACCAGCGTCGGGCCGGCATAGGTGTTGGCACCGGTCAGTTCCAGGGTTCCCGCGCCCTCTTTGGTCAGGCCGCCGTGACCGGAAATGTTGTTGGAGTAGATTTCCCATCCACAGTGGACATCATCACATTTCCTGGCGTGTAGCGTGCCGGCATCCACCTCGGCGCCCATCCCCGGAATATTGGCGACAAACTGGGTCGGGCCGTAGGCCACGCCCGTCGGATCCGGGATGCGGAACTCCGCAGGAATATCTTCGACGGTATAGAACATGCCCGGGCCGTTGATGGCCTTGCCCAGGTTGATCATCCCCCAGCCGTAGAGCGCGTCGATGCCCGGCGCACCCATGTCGGTGGCGGTGGTTTTCAGCACGTCGGCAATCTGCGCCGAGCTCATGTACGGGAAGCGCTGCAGCAACACCGCCACCGCGCCGGTCACGTGCGGCGTCGCCATCGAGGTGCCGTTTTTATTGCCGTAGTCCGACACCAGGTTGGCCGGATCGGAACCGTTGGCCACGGTGCTGTAGATTTTGCTGCCCGGCGACGAGACGCAGAAGCTGGCGGTATAGCCGCAGCGGGAAGAGAAGCTGCTGATAGTATAAGGCACGCTGTTGGTCGATGCCGCATCCTGCGCCACGCTGGCGACCGACAGCCAGTTCGGCGCGATGTCCGGCACGAAGTAGGCCAGCCCGCTGATCACATCCGGCTGGTTGTAGTTGCCGTCGTTGCCGGCGGCGAACAGCACCAGAATGTTTTTGCGCGCCGCATCGATCGCGCCCTGATAGCCTGCGCCGGCCAGGCTGCCGAGCAGCGGTTTGACCTGATCGAATTGTTCCTGCGCATCCTTCAGCTCAAAGTGCAGCGCGTTAGGATCGCGGCCGCCGTCGGACAGGAAATCGGGAATACTGACGCCCCAGCTGTTGTTGATCACCCGTGCACCGCTGTTGATCATCGCCTGCCAGCCGGCATTGGTGACGGCGCCGTCCAGGCCGAGGAATTCGCCGTAGGCCGGGCCGTCGTTATCGTTATCGACGCTAATCACCTGCGAATCGAAGGCCACGCCGTGCATGCCGATGCCGTCGCGGTTCGCCGCGCTGATCCCCGCGACGTGCACCCCGTGATTGCTCAGCATGCCCTGCGAACCGCTGTAGAAGTGGAAGGTGCCGTCGAAGTAAAAACGATCGCCGGCGTTAATCCCCGGCCGGTGTGGATCGGTATAGGCGCGGTAGCCCTCGGTGACGACGTTGATCAGTTTGCCGTCACCGGCGAACTCGGGATGACGGTTGACCGGAGTGTCGAAAATGCCCACCTTCTGCCCTTTGCCGGTGTAGCCGGCGGCGTAGGCCTCATCGGCGTGGATCGCCCCCAGCCCCCAGTTGGCGTTGAATTCGGCGCTGCGCCAGCTGGCCGGATCGCCGGGTTGGCCGTTCACCTCGTGCGGCGCCGCCTGTGCATACCCCGCCAGCGCCATGCAGCAGACCAACGCGTTCAGCCGCCACGGCGAGCGGCGAGCGTTTCCTTTGCTATCAAAACCCATTGTTGTTGTCATTTCCTTACCTTTTGCTTGTTATTGGCCGACGCCCCAGGTGCGCCGGGTTCTCATTAGCAGGATGTGAAAAAGGAACCGCCCGCAGACGGTTCCCGTACAAGGATTGAGTCGATGTTGCTTAGAAGCGCCAGGTGAAACCGGCGTTGACGCTGTTGTCCTGATGGTTTTGCGACAGCAGTCCGCCGTAGCCCAGCGACAGCGTGGCGTTCTCGTTCACCGCCACTTCCGCCCCTGCCTTCAACACCATGCCGTCACGCGACACCGGCACGCTGTCCACCACGAACGGCGCATTGCCGCCGTTGAACCGCAGCCCGGTGCCACGGTCCAGACCGCCGTACTGGTGCTGCCACCCCAGCTCGCTGCGCAGCGCCACCGTCGTGCCCGGGCTCACCTGCCACGCGGTGTCTGCACGCAGCCCCAGCGTCGACACCGTCGCGTCGGTATGCTGCTTGTCGCCGCGCAATGCCGCCGCGCCGCCGCTTTCCGCGATGCCGTTGTTCTCGAAGTTCACGTACGCCAGGTTCACGAACGGCTCCAGGTTCAGCCACTCGCCCTGCACGTTGTAGCCCGCTTCCGCGAACAGCTGCTCGGTGCGCGCGCTGTACTTCGCCGTGTCACGGTCCGACTGCATTCCGTAGTTCACCGACCGCTTGGTGTCGATGCGGTGCCAGGTGTAGCCCGCCCCGCCACGCAGCGCCAGCGCCCCGAACTGCTTGTCGCCGTACGCCGCCAGGTGGTAGTTGTCGCTGTCCGCCTTCGACCCGTAGCCGCCGTGCAGCGAGGTACGGGTGTAGCCGGTCGCCACCCCCAGCCGCCCGTCGCCCGCGACCGCCGAGTCCAGCCCGACCAGCACCCCGTAGGTCGAGGCCTGGTAACCCGTGGCGTTGGCGTCGCCCGACGCGTGGTCCCACGCCCCCAGCAGCTGCGCCCAGGCACCGCCCTCGTCCGCCTTGATGGCCGACGAACTCGCCAGCCCTTCCGCCTGACGCAGACGCCCGTTCAGCGCCTCACGCAGGTAGCGGCTGTCGTTCACCAGCGCCGAGGCGATATCCGCATGGATTTGCCCCGACAGCTGACGGAACGCCTGCCGCGCTTCGCCCGCCGTGCCGCTGGTGAGCAGGCTCTCGTACAACGGGTTGCCCGCCGCCAGCGCATCCGCCGCTACCGCCACCGCCCGCTCGTTCGAGGTCTGCGCCACGCTGGCGAAGCTCGTGCCGTTGCGCCCGACGCTCAGCGTCACCCCGGTCGGCTGGTAGCTCAGCCCGGTGCCGAGGAACAGGTAGTTCGGCGCCACCGCGTCAAACTGCCCGCTCACCCCCTGCTGCGCGCTCAAAATGGTGTACTGCTGGCCCAGCAGGCTGCGCACCTCGCTTTGCGTCAGCAGGTTGGGGCTGTTCTCCAGCGTCACCGCCACCTCGCCGCCGCCGATCGTCGCCGATCCGCTGCTCTGGATCCGATCGCTCTGGCCGTTCGGGCCCACTTCCACCGCGTAGCGCGAGCCCGGCTCGAAGCTGACGTTGCCCGCCACGTTCAGGGTGCCGATCGAGTTGCCCGGCGCCACGGTGCCGCCATCACGGGCGGTCAGCGAACCGACCGTGCCACTGCCGCCGACAATACCGCCGCTCTGCACGCTGACGGCCGAGGTGACCGAACCGTTGACAGCCAGCCGCCCCTGATTGACCAGCGTCGGGCCGGCATAGGTGTTGTTACCGGTCAGCACCAGGGTGCCGATGCCCTGCTTGGTCAGGCCGCCGTGGCCGGAGATGTCGTTGCTCCAGAAGTCCAGGCCGCAAAGATCGCTGCTGCAGACGCGCTCGGTCGGTTTACCCTTGTCCAGCACCGCGCCGACGCCCGGCAGATCGACCACGAACTGGGTCGGGCCGTAGGCCACGCCCGCCGGATCCGGAATACGGAACTCTTCGGGAATATCCTCAGCGGTCACCAACATGCCCGGGCCGTTGATGGCTTTGCCCAGGTTGATCATCCCCCAGCCGTAGAGCGCGTCGATGCCCGGCGCGCCCATGTCGGTGGCGGTGGTTTTCAGCACTTCCGCCACCTGCGCGCCATTCAGATACGGGAAACGCTCCATCAGCACCGCAACGCTGCCGGCCACGTGCGGCGCCGCCATCGAGGTGCCGCTTTTATTGGCATAGCCGGTCGTCAGGTCGTCCACACCGGTGCCCGCGATCACCGAGCTGTACACCCGGGTACCCGGTGCCGAGACGCACAAACTGGCGGTATAGCCGCAACGGGAAGAGAAGGTGCTGATGCTGTAATCACCGCTATTGGTGGGATCCTGCAGGCTGGCGACCGACAGCCAGTTCGGCGCGATGTCCGGCACGAAATAGGCCAGGCCGGCCATGGCATCCGGGTTGTTGAGGTTACCGTCGTTGCCGGCGGCGAAGATGGTGACCACGCCGCTGCGCGCCGCGTCGATCGCGCCCTGATAGGCGCCACCGGGCTTGGTGCCCAGGATCGTTTTGATCTGATCGAACTGCTTTTGCGCATCGTTCACCGTGAAGTGCGGATAAGCCGGGTCATACCCGCCTTCATCGAATTTCTCGGTGATGCCGATGCCCCAACTGTTATTGATGATGCGCGCGCCGCTGGCCACCAGCGCCTCCCAGCCGGCCTGGTAAACCGCGCCGTCGTTACCGAGCACAATGCCGTCCTCCGGGCCGGGGTCGCCGTTTTCTGCGCTGATGATCTGCGCGTTGAATGCCACCCCATGCATGGCGCCACCGTCGCGGCTGCCGGCGGCGATGCCGCCCACGTGGGTGCCGTGCGAGCCTAATTTGCCGCTGGAGTCGGTGCTTGGCGTACCGTCATAGCGGAAGTCATCGCCTTTTTTCACTGGAATATAGGGATCGGTGTATTCGCGAGTGCCATGGGTAACCAGATTGATCACCTTATCTGGGCCGGAAAATTCGGGGTGCTTGGCGTAGACTGGCTGATCGAAAATACCGAGTTTGATGCCTTTTCCGGTATAACCGGCGGCGTAGGCTTGGTCGGCGTGGATCGCTCCCAGCCCCCATTCCGCGTTGAACTCACTGCTGCGCCAACTGGCCGGATCGCCCGCTTTGCCGTTCTCTATATAGCTGGAGGCCTGCGCCCCGCCGATCGCCGTCAGGCAGATCAGCATCGCGCTCCATTGTGCGCGATGAACTCCGATTTCAGGCCAGCCGAAGGCCGCCCGAGCGGATTTGACTCCTCTAAGTTTCTTCTCCATCCCAGATACCGTCCGTTGTTGTTTGCAAATGTTTTATAAGATTTTTTGTGTAACAGTTTGGTAACACCAAATAAATAAAGCACAACAATCTCAAGTGCGCTTAATGTGTCACTCGGCAGTTCGGCGGGGGGAGAGAACGTTTCAGGGGTGAATCAGGCCAACGCCAATAAGAAATGGCAATGACGTTTGCCGGTAGCGAAGCGGCGATAACAAGTGAGAGGGAAAACCTTAATACGCTGATAAATAAAAATATAAACAAAGATCGAATGAAGGAGATGGCCGCCTGAAAAGTGCTTAACAGGCGTCTTTTATCACTTTTAATTATAAATTTTGCCAATATTCACTCAGTGAATTATGCTGGTTTTTCACTCGGTCATCGGCAAAAATTGGATTATCCTGCTGATGTTTTTTTGCGGTTCGTCGCGTCCTCTTCCGCCTGACGCAGGATGGCTTTGGCCATCCATTGCGTGACGTCCTGAATGCCCTCAAGTTCCAGCCCCCAGATATCTTTCAACACCAGGAATACCTCCGAGCCGTAAATCAGCGAGAAAGCATGAATCACTCTCTGTAGAGAATCCGGCGGCAGTTTGCCCTGCAACGGTTCTACCGCCAGCGCCAACAGACGCTTGCGGTTGCCGCGCACGAATTTTTCGCCCGGCGTGGCGTGCGCCCACTGCTGCAAAGAGAGCTGCAGTGCCGCACGCAATGCTCCCTCGTGCCGTTCCATCTGAGGATAGGCGAAGGTCAGCAACTGCTGGATACGCTTCAGGGCATCGTCGTCCTGCGGGCGCCATTCCAGAATAGGCCCCAGGCTTTCCGCCACCACGGCGCTAATCAGCGCACTCTGGGTCGGAAAATAACGGTAGGCGGTCGCGCGCGATACCTGGGCATGCGCCGCCAGCTCGGTGATCGAAGGAAACGCCCCTTCGTCATACAACGCCATCGCGCTGGCCAGCAACAAACGGTAGGTTTTTGCCCGTGTGGAAGTCAGTGAAGGATCGAACGGGGTGGGAAAAGCATTTATCGGCACTTAAACCTCATACATCTGCACACGCTTGCGCAACAGAGGATGCGCCTCTGTCGACTGACTGCCGGCAAAGCGCCGGCCACGTTGAAAAGCTCAAAAATGAGACAGGAGTCCCATTTTGCACTGAGCTGCCCTTGCAAAAATGATACTGCCGTCTCATTATGTAAATACATTAATCAATTTAATTTAAATGCCAACACCAGGGCACCCTAAAAAATATAATAAAATGATTTTTAAATAAAAATTAGAAACACCCCAGGAAGACACATGAAAGAAACTTCAAATTTTGTCTATATTGCTACCACAGCAGATACGAAAGGACAAGAGTTGGAGTATGTACGGCGGCTAATCGCTGCCCTGAATTTACCCACGCGAACCGTCGATCTTTCCACTCGTCGCTTGCCGTTTGACTCCCCGGCCGATATCGGTCCAGAGGACGTTGCTCGCCACCATCCGGCAGGCGCCGGTGCGGTCTTTTGCGCCAGTCGCGGCCAGGCGATCGCCGCTATGGCGACCGCTTTCGAACGTTTTATCCTGACGCGCCGCGATATCGCCGCCTTGCTGGGTCTGGGCGGCTCCGGCGGCACCGCCATCATCACGCCGGCCATGCAGCAGCTGCCGATTGGCCTGCCGAAAATAATGGTCTCAAGCATGGCGGCAGGAGACGTTTCCGCCTATGTCGGCGCCAGCGATATCAACATGCTGTATTCGGTCACCGATCTCGCCGGTCTTAACCGCATCTCGCGACAGGTGCTAGGCAACGCGGCACGCCAGATAGCCGGCGCAGTGCACTTCGCCGCCGTCGACTATCACGACAACAAACCCGCGATCGGCCTGACGACGTTTGGCGTCACCACGCCCTGCGTTCAGGCGTTGGTGGCCGAACTGGGAACACAATGGGATTGTCTGACGTTTCATGCGACTGGCAGTGGCGGCAGGTCGTTGGAAAAACTGATCGATAACCGCCAACTGCACGGCGCCATCGATTTGACCACCACCGAAATGGCCGATTACCTGTTTGGCGGTGTGCTGCCCTGCAATATGGATCGTTTCGGTGCCATCGCGCGTACCGGCATCCCGTGCGTGCTCTCCTGTGGCGCGATAGACATGATCAACTTCGGCGCGCCGAATACGGTGCCGGCTCGCTATGCCAACCGTCTGCGTCACCATCACAACCCGCAAGTGACGCTGGTGCGTACCAGCGCGCGGGAGAATGCGTTAATGGGGCGTTGGATGGGCGAAAAAATCAACGCCTGCGCGGGCGAAGTGCGTTTCGTTATCCCGACAGGCGGCGTATCGGCTTTGGATGCGCCCGGGCAACCGTTCTGGGATCCGGCGGCGCTGGCCGCCTTTACGCAGGCGCTGGAAGAAACGGTGCACGCCACCGACAAACGCCGGTTGATAAAAACGCCTTATCATATTAACGACCCGTGCTTTGCGCAGGCCGTTGCCGAACATTTCCAGCACATTGTCGGCGGAGAATGATTATCACTCACGACAAAGTCTGCCGGCGATAACGCCACATAGAAAAAGGGCCAGACAAATAGCCTGGCCCTTTTTTACTCACCGCGAGCGGATATTACTGACCGGAGGACATCTGCTCCTTCATTTTATTCATGTGGTCCATCATCTTTTGCTCGCGTTTCTGATAATTCTCATTGTATTGTTTTTTCTGCTCAGGCGTCAGCAGGTTATACATTTTATTTTCCGCTTTGGCGCGTTCCAGCATGCGTTCGGATTGTGCTTTGCCGATCGCGTCAATTTGCGCCTTCACCTTCGCTTCGTCAAAGCTGTCGGAAGCGACCAGATTGTGCAGCGCCTGGCGTTCTTCTTTCATGCCCGGCCCGCGCTTCTGGTGCGACTCTTTCATGATATCGCGCATCTGCTGGCGCTGCTGCTCGGTCAGGTTCAACCCGGCGAACGGGCCGCCTTTACCTTCACCCTTGTGATGCATCATTTTCATCGGCGCCGCATCCGCCGCCGGGGCAGCCACCGTATCGGCGGCGAACGCCGCGGAAGCAGAACCCAGAGCCAGCGTGGAAGCAATAAATAAAGCCGTCAATTTACGCATAATCATTTCCTTAAAAATTTTTCTTCATCAGGAGCGCTGTACGTTAACAGGCTCATTCGTCGTCGGAGATAATAATAGGCTGATAAAATTCAAGTAATGCGAGGGTGTGTAAACTTTTTAAAACCCGTCTCGGATTTATTCACCAATTATGAGAAAACTATGAAGATGGCGTTTATTTGATGGAAATTTTAATTTCTCGGCAAAAATCCCCCCGGTGGAGTTATTTTTCCGCTTTCCCCTCACCGCTATAATTTACTCGCCAGCACGGCAATCTTGCCTCAACCGTTTTCCGATAGCAGGGGGAAGTCAGTACAAGCATCACAGGATCCGATGTTCTCCTACACTTTAAGGCAAGCGGCCGCCGGGCGACGTTTACACCGCAAAACTAATCATTGCTTATATAATAGTTTCCATCACCCGTCCCGCCTGCAAAAACCTGTTATATGATGCACAGATGCGTACGGCGATCGCTTTCGGGCCAACAGGCTGCCCGGAGCTGCGCCGACCGGCCGCCCGTGCTCTTTTGAGGAATCATCATGCCCGCAGACCAAGGCCCTGAGCTTCTTAACGCCCACTTCGGCACCCAAAGCCCCCACTGGCGGCTGGCGTTTGACAGCAATGCCCTGGAGCTGTCCGCCGTTAAGGGCAAAGCCCACGTCGCGGTGGCACTCAGCGCCATGGACGCGGCGAAAATTCGCCGTCTGAGCGGCGTAACCGCCAGCCTTGAGCTGACCATTACGCTGGCCGGCGAACCGCTGCATCTGCATCTGGTCGGGCGCCGCGTCAACAACCTCGAATGGGCGGGCACCGCTTCCGCCTTCAGCGACACCCCATCCGTGGCGCGCGATCTGGTGCACGGCCTCTCCTTTGCCGAGCAGGTGGTGTCCGAAGCCAACTCGGTGATCGTGATCGTCGATCAGCACGGCCGCATTCAGCGTTTCAACCGGCTGAGCGAGGAGTACACCGGGCTGCACGAACACGAGGTGATCGGCAAAAACGTTTTCCAGCTGTTTATGAGCCCGGAAGAAGCCGCCGCCTCGCGGCGCAACATCGCCGGCTTCTTCCGCAACGGATCGTCTTATGAGGTGGAGCGTTGGGTAAAGACGGTCAAGGGCGAACGGCTGTTTCTGTTCCGCAATAAGTTCGTGCACAGCGGCAGCGGCAAGAACGAGGTGTTTTTGATCTGCTCCGGCACCGACATCACCGAAGAACGCCGTGCGCAGGAACGGCTGCGGGTGCTGGCCAACACCGATCTTATCACCGGCCTGCCTAACCGTAACGCCATCCAGGATAAGATCAACCACGCCATCGCTACGCGCAACGAAGAGAGCTTCGGCCTGGTGTACCTCGATCTCGACAACTTCAAAAAGGTCAACGACGCCTACGGCCATATGTTCGGCGATCGGCTGCTGGTCGAAGTCGCGCTGGCGATCCTCGGCTGCCTGAGCCCGGATCAGGTGCTCGCCCGCCTCGGCGGCGACGAATTTCTGGTGCTGGCGCCGCAAACCGATCGCGAGCGCCTGCAAACGCTGGCGCAGCGCATTATCGACAGGCTGAAAACCCCTTTCCGCATCGGCCTGATTGAGGTGTATACCGGCTGTTCGATCGGTATCGCGCTGTGCCCGGAGCACGGCAACGATCTCGACAGCCTGATCCGCAGCGCCGATACCGCCATGTACGTCGCCAAGGAGCACGGCAAACGCACCTATACCGTCTTCTCGCCGGAGATGAACAAACGCGTCGCCGAATACATGTGGCTGGACACCAATCTGCGTAAAGGGCTGGAGCAAAATCAGCTGGTGTTGTATTACCAGCCTAAAATCGACGCGCGCAGCGGCGAAGTGCACAGTGTGGAAGCGCTGGTGCGCTGGGATTCGCCGGAGCGCGGCCTGATCCCGCCGCTGCAGTTCATCTCCTACGCCGAGGAGTCCGGCCTGATTGGCCCGCTGGGCCAATGGGTGCTGCAGACCGCCGCCAGCCAGGCAGCGCAGTGGCAAGAACAGGGATTGAACCTGCGGGTAGCGGTCAACCTCTCCGCCCGGCAGTTGGCCGACGACGGCATCGTCAACGACCTGCTCGGGGTGCTGCGCCACCATCGCATGGCCCCCTGTCTGCTGGACTTCGAGCTGACAGAAAGCAGTCTGATTGAAGACGAGAACCGCGCGCGCGCGCTGATCACTCGGCTACGCGAACTGGGCGCGCAGGTGCATCTCGACGACTTCGGCACCGGCTATTCGTCGCTGGCGCAGCTGGCGCGTATTCCTCTGGACGCCATCAAGCTGGATAAAAGCTTCGTGCGCGGGGTGAATTTCAATCCGGTATCGCAATCGCTGGTACGCGCGATCGTCGCAGCGGCGGAGGCGCTGGCCTTCCGGGTGATCGCCGAAGGGGTGGAAACCGAGAGCGAAAATCAGTTCCTCGACGAAGTTGGCGTGGACGAAAAGCAGGGCTTTCTGTTTGCGCGGCCAATGCTCCCGGAACAGCTGGAGCATTGGCTGCAGTCCTATCGCCCGCGCTCACCTTCCGCGTGAGGCGGGCGCGTTAACGTTAGCCGGCACGACGCAGGTTCAGGGTGTGGCGATCCTGCAACATCACCAGCCGCTCGATGTAGGCGCGATCTTTTTCCTCAATGGTGAAGGCCGAGTGGACCCAATCCTCGGTAATATCCATCAGCTCGGAACGCGTCAGTTGCAATACGCGCTGACGCGCCCGCAGCATGGCGCGCATGCCGTTGAGCTTCGGCCGGATGGTATCGATGAAAGTGCGCGTCGCCATATAGGCATCGCCGGGCTGGAACAGCTGATCCACCAGCCCGCGGCTCTCGAACCACTCTGCGGTGTGCGACTCGCCGCCCCAAATCAGCTCCTCAGCCAAGCGCATGCCCGCCTTGCGCGCCACCAGCGAGTAACCGCCCATGCCGGGAAACAGGTTGAACGCGATCTCCGGGAACCCCATGCGCGCATTGTTCTGCGCCAACACGAAATGGTGCGCCAGCGCTGCTTCAAAGCCACCGCCCAGCGCGCTACCTTCAACCATGGCAATGCTGACCGCGCCGGTGTCGAAACCGCGCGCAGCGGCATGCACACAGTCGATGCAGGCCCGTGCGTAGGCCATCATCGCCTCGCGCCTGCGGTTTTTGATCGCTTCGGCGAAGAACTGCAGATCGCCGCCGACGTTGAACATGTTCGGCACCAGCGAGCCGGTGACCCAGAAATCGAATCGCAGCGAAGACTCCTTCGCCGCCTGCGCCAGCGTCATGATGTCTTCGATCAGCGCCTGGTTGAAGCAGGGGCGGGGCGCAGCGCGCAGCAGCATCCACATGATATGCCTCTCCTCTTCATAGTAGGCGGAAAGCTGCGACAGATTGCCCGCTTCGGTAAACGGACGGCAGGTGGGGTGATTAAGCAATTTCATAAGACCTTCCAGTTTTTCTGTTGATGACGGATGAGACCGTTCCAGCCCCTACGGCTGCAGCGGAGCGGCAGTCGGTAAAGCGCGACGCCACATCATGAGTAAACGCTTTCTCGCCGACGAAACAGATAAAAATTGGAGGTAGGGAAGTGAAAAAAACCGAGGCGCCACGGGCTTTTCATAGGAATTTTACCTATCGCGCCATCGTCGGCATTTCATGCCAGGCGCTAACGCGTTAAGCTCGGAAATTGACCGTTTGCCGCCCCGGCGCTCAAAACGCCGCGAGGCTTTGGCTATAATCAATACGGATACATGCCGTTTAACGTTAAGGAAATCGTGAAGTAATGCCTACAGGACCAGACCAGGAACGCCGCCAGCCCGCACAAGACACGCCGCCGAAGCCGCTTATCGCCATCAAGACCGGCCATGAGACCCTCGACCGCCGCATTGGTGGTTTTTCACGTCTGATTGAACGCATCAAAGCCTGGCCGAGCGTTGCGCACCTGCTGCGCGCGGCCGAACGCTTTAACGATCGGCTGGGTAGCCAGTTCGGCGCCGCCATCACCTATTTTTCATTCCTCTCGCTGATCCCGATCCTGATGGTGTCATTCGCCGCCGCCGGTTTCGTGCTGGCCTCCAACCCGGATCTGCTGGCCCGATTGATCAACCGGATCGTCGGCAGCATCAGCGATCCAACGCTGGCCAGCACGCTGAAGAACACCGTCAACACCGCCATTCAGCAGCGTACCACCGTGGGGTTGACCGGTCTGGCGCTGGCGCTCTATTCCGGCATCAGTTGGATGGGCAACCTGCGCGAGGCGATCCGCGCACAGTCGCGTGACGTCTGGGAGCGCAATCCGCAGGATCAGGAGAAAATCTATTTCAAGTACACCCGCGACTTCATCTCGCTGACCGGCCTGGTGGTCGCGCTCATCATTACGCTGTCGCTGACCTCGGTCGCCGGATCGGCACAGGCGGCGATCGTCAACGCGCTGGGGTTGGACGGCATCGAATGGCTGCGGCCGGCGTTGACGACGATCGCGCTGTCGATCTCGATTTTCGCCAACTATCTGCTGTTCCTGTGGATTTTCTGGATGCTGCCGCGCCACAAACCGAAGAAAAAAGCGCTGCTGCGCGGTACCTTGCTCGCCGCCATCGGATTTGAGGTGATCAAGTTCGTGATGACGATGACGCTGCCGCAGGTGGCGAAATCGCCTTCCGGCGCGGCCTTTGGCTCGGTGATCGGGCTGATGGCGTTCTTCTACTTCTTCGCCCGTTTGACGCTGTTTTGTGCCGCCTGGATCGCTACCGCCGACTACAAAGGCGACAAAGCCTTGCCGGAACGCGAGCCACCGGCCCCCTGAAGCCACGCAATCGTGCCGGTGTTATCGCACACGCCGGCACTTTCCTCTGGTTAATAAGCAAAAACCCAGTCAATCCCTCTAAATCATGCGGCATGACATTCGGAAAACCAGCATAACAAACTACCCATTCACTTTTCTTTCCCGTTTTTACAGCCATTCCCTCTGTATGAAACCCATTTCTCAACGTTTAACGCTACAGAAAAGAAGCCCGGTAAAACATTAGTCTTTTTAACCGGTTAGCGGCGGCGCAGCCCAGAGTTACAGCGTTGAAAAGGCGGAATGCTGTCACTAAGATGGATTTTTACCCCCTCCAACAATAAGAAATAGATATGCAAGCCACCATCGCACCCCCACTCGACGCCGACGACGCGTCTACACCGGTGAATTCCCGCGGGAAAGTCATCGTCGCCTCGCTGGTCGGCACCGCCATCGAGTTCTTCGACTTTTACATCTATGCCACCGCCGCGGTGATCGTGTTCCCGCACATCTTCTTCCCGCAGGGCGACCCGACCACCGCGACGCTGCAGTCGCTGGCCACCTTCGCCGTCGCCTTTGTCGCGCGGCCTATCGGCTCTGCGCTGTTCGGCCACTTCGGCGATCGCGTGGGGCGCAAGGTGACGCTGGTCGCCTCGCTGCTGACCATGGGGATTTCCACCGTGCTGATCGGCCTGCTGCCGAGCTATGAAACCATCGGCATCTTCGCCCCTATCCTGCTGGCGCTGGCGCGCTTTGGCCAAGGTCTGGGGCTGGGCGGCGAATGGGGCGGCGCCGCCCTGTTGGCAACGGAGAACGCGCCGGCCAAAAAGCGCGCGCTGTACGGCTCCTTCCCCCAGTTGGGCGCCCCGATCGGCTTCTTCTTCGCCAACGGCACCTTCCTGCTGCTCTCGTGGCTGCTGAGCGACCAGCAATTTATGGAATGGGGCTGGCGCGTGCCGTTCATCCTCTCCGCCGCATTGGTGCTGATTGGCCTGTACGTCCGGGTGTCATTGCATGAAACGCCGGTGTTCGCCAAAGCGGCCAAGGCCGGCAAACAGGTGAAAGTGCCGCTCGGCACGCTGCTGAGCAAGCATCTGAAAGCCACCATCCTCGGCACCTTCATCATGCTGGCGACCTACACGCTGTTTTATCTGATGACGGTCTATTCGATGACCTACGGCACTGCGCCGCAGCCGCTGGGGCTCGGTTACTCCCGCAACAGCTTCCTGTGGATGCTGATGGTGGCGGTGATCGGTTTCGGCGTGATGGTGCCCATCGCCGGCCTGCTGGCGGACGCGTTCGGCCGTCGCAAGACCATGATCGCCATTACCCTGCTGATGATCGGCTTCGCGTTCCTGTTCCCGACCCTGCTGGGTTCCGGCAACCAGGCGCTGGTGATGGGCTTCCTGCTGTGCGGCCTGAGCATCATGGGGCTGACCTTTGGCCCGATGGGCGCGCTGCTGCCGGAGCTGTTCCCGACCGAAGTGCGCTATACCGGCGCATCGTTCTCCTACAACGTCGCGTCTATTCTCGGCGCGTCCGTGGCGCCTTATATCGCCACCTGGCTAGCGGCCCACTACGGGCTGTTCTACGTCGGCATGTACCTGGCGGCAATGGCCGGGTTGACGCTGCTGGCCCTGCTGCTGATGAAAGAAACCCGCCACCAGTCGCTGTGATCCCCTGCGGCCCCCTCACTGCGGGGGCCGCACGCGTTGTTCGTTTCCTGTCATAAAACCGGGCTATGCTGGATGTTTATCTCGGTAACAGGATCGGCCGATGTCTCTGCGTCGTGGGGTATTTGTCTGCGTTGCGCTGCTGGCGGCTCTCGCCATCGCGCTCTATTACGGGTTGAAGCCCGACCATCCCGATGCGCTGTGGCGCATCGTCAGCCAGCAATGTCTGCCCAATCAGCAAGCGCATGACAACCCGGCGCCCTGCAAGCAGGTGGATGTGCAGGCCGGCTTCGTGGTGTTTAAAGATCGCAACGGACCGCTGCAATACCTGCTGATGCCCAGCGCCAAAATCACCGGGATAGAAAGCCCGGCGGTGCTGGATGCCGCCACGCCGAATTTCTTCGCCCAGGCCTGGCGCGCGCGCCACGTGATGGCGGAACGCTATGGCAAACCCATCGACGACGGTGATATTTCACTGGCCATCAATTCGGAATATGGCCGCACGCAAAACCAGCTGCACATTCATATCTCCTGCCTGTTGCCGGCGGTAAAACAGCGCTTGGCGCAGATCGGCCCCGATTTCATCGAGCAATGGCAACCGCTGCCCGGCGGCCTGTTGGGGCATGACTATCTGGGGCGGCGGGTAACCCCTGCCGAGCTGGAGCAACAGGGCGCCTTCCGCCTGTTGGCTGCCGGCCTGCCGCGCGCCGACGGGCGCATGGGCAGCTTCGGCCTGGCGATGACCGCGCTGCCGGACGGCGATTTCCTGCTGCTGGCGACCGAACGCAGCCTGCTGCCGTTCACCCTGGCCTCGGCGGAAGAGATCCAGGATCACGACTGCCGGCTGCTTACGCCACCGCCGCGCGCCTGATTATTTTTTGCCTTTCATCTCCCGCAGGATCTGCCCGCACTGGTTCTCCTCGCCGCCTTCACTGGGCGAGACCAGCGCCAGCAGCGCCGCCGCCGGCGTCAGCACCGCCCCCAACGCCACCGCCGCCGCGCCGCGCGCGATCAGCGGCCCGGCTTTCACCCCGGCGTCCGGGTGCTTGAAGGTGCCTTTCACGTACAGCGGCGATCGCAGGGTCAGCACGCGCATCCCCTTGCTTTCCGGATCGATGGATAAATCCAGCCGCTCTGTGGCGAGGTTAGTGTTACCGGTGATGTTGATCACCGCGTTCTCGGTGTCGAACACGAACAGCCGCGGCGCGGCGACGCCGCTGCGGATGCCGACGTCCGCCGCCGCGCAGTTGATGCCTACCACGTCGTCACCGAACAATTGCGCCACCAGATAGTTGCCGACGTTCAGACCGAGGATCTCCATCAGGCTACGGCTGATCACCCCGTTATTGATCAGCAGGCGCAGATCGCCGTTGCTGGTCGCCAGCAGCTCGGCCACTGAATTACCGCTGCCCGTCAGCCTCGCGTCGCCGTTCATCTGCCCGAGGCTGCGCTTCATCGCCGCCACGTTAGGCAATAGCTGTTTGAGCTGGAGTTTGCGCGCGTGCATATCTACCTGGCCGCGCATCGGCTTTTTGCCGCCGTCGAGGCGCACCACGGCGTTCAGGCTGCCGCCCGCCATGCCGAAGCGCAGCGGATCCAGACGCAACTCGCCATTGTTCAGCTTCAGGTGCGTGGCCAGATCGCTCAGCGGTAAATCGCTGCCGCGCTCGATGCGCGCGGCGGCAAACTTCACGTCCGCATCCATCTTGCTCCAGCTTTGCGTATCGAACTGTTCAACCGGCAGCACCTTATCCGCCGGCTGGCGGCTCTTCTCGCCGCGGCCGGCTTTGGCAGCGTTGGAATCCGCGCCGATCAGCGGCGCCAGATCCGCCAGCCTCAGCTGCCGGGAGCTCACCGCGCCACTCAGCGTCGGCCGCGGTTTAGCGGCAACGTATTTCAAGTCGCCATGAATGTCGCTGTCGCCGATTTTGCCGTCGAATTTCTGATATTCGAACACGGCGCCGCCCGGCTGGTGCAGGCGGGCAATCAGATGGCCATCGGTCGCATACGGCGGCGTGTTCGGCAGCAGCACGCCGGTCAGGCCATAGAGATTCCCCAGGCTTTCACCGGAAAATTTCAGCTGCACGTCCAGGCCGCCGAGGTTCAGCGGATCGGACAAGGTGCCCGCCACCGCCACCCGGGTGCTGCCGGAGCGCACGTCGGCCTGCAGCGGGAACGGCAGATCGGCGCTCTGCAGTGACAGCATGCCGCCGATCTTGCCGCTGCCGCTCAGCGGTTCGCCGTTATATTTGCCTTTCACCTGCCAGCCGAAAACATAATCGGGTGTAGCGACCTTGCCGCCGCTCTGTTTGCCGGTCACTTCACTGAACGGCAGCGGTTTGCCGAGCGGATCGATAACGGCGCGGAAATCCGCCTTCAGCGTGGCGTCTTTAAAGGCGATCTGTCCCTTGTCGAACACGATATCGTGCACAGTGAACGACCAGGCGGAAGGCGGCTGCTTGGGATCCTGGCCGCCGGCCAGGTCAAACGTCCAGTTGTTGTCGCCGTTGGCCAGGCGTTGCAACGACGCATTCGGCTGCTTGAGCCAGATGCGCGGGATCAGCAGTTCTTTCCTCAGCAGCGCCAGCGGTGCGATGCTGGCGTCGACGCGCTGCAGCGTCACCATGCTGTCGCCGGGGATGTTTTTCGGATTACCCAACCACACGTCTTCGGCGTGAATATGCGGCCAGGGCACCCAGGCGCGCCAGCCGCCCTCATCCGGGTTACGCGACCAGTCGACGCCCAGATCGCCGCGGATGGCGAAGGGCCGCCGCAGTTCGGCCGACACCTTGTCGTTGATGGTGGGCTTGAGTCGATTCCAGTCGAAGGTGGCGATGAAGATCGCCAGCGCGGCGAGCACCAGCAGCACAATGCCGCCCAGCCAGCTGAAAACCTTTCCTGTTCTTGTCATAGGGCTCCCTCAGCACATAAACCGGGCTGCCGAATGAAAGGAAAAGGAATGAGCAGCCCCGTTTAAGCCTAGCTGAGGATAGGCCGGAGTTCACGCCGGCGCGCCGGGCGCGGCAAACAGCGTCGGTACGCTGTGTAAAGTTTCAAAGCACGCCGGGCGGGAAAGATAGTAACCCTGCGCGGCCAACGCGCCGGAACGCTGCACCAGCCGCCACTCCTGTTCGGTTTCCACGCCTTCGACGATCACCCCGTCGCTGTGCTGATTCATCATCTTGATCAGGGTGCCGAGCAGCTGTACGCCCTCTTCCGACTGTTTGAGCAAGGTGAACAATTCGCGCGCCACCTTGATGTATTGATAGCGCCAGGCGCCGACGGCGGAGAAGTTGGCCAGCCCGCTGCCGAAATCGTCCAGCCACAACCGTTCGCCGCCGACGATCTGCTGTAACGGGCGGTTTGACGCCGTTGCGGCTTGCTCCACCAGCTCGAAGCGCAGGTAGGGCATCTCGGCGATCTGCCGTTGCAACGCATCATGACGCTGCAACGCTTGCAGCGCCATACCATCGATATTGACCGACACCATCACCGCGTGGCGAATGAACAACGCCTGCCAGCGCTGCAACAGCGCCAACTGCTCCTGGATCACCCGCAAACGCTGGGCGACGCCGAGCGAGGCAAAATACTGTTCCGGGGATTGCCGTTTGTCCGGCTCATTAGGGTGATACACCGCCGTCAGCAGTTCCACCGCCAGCAACGCGCCGCTGGTGCGATAAATCGGCTGGAAGGTATACAAGCGCCGGCATTGCCGCCAGTAGCGCCGCGATTTGGCGCAGGCATAGAGGGCAAAACAGGGCGCCAGCAGACCCGAGATCAGGTTGGTTATCATCGGTACTATCGCCGTGGCGGGGAAGTGAGAGCGCTGCCGCTGTTTCTTTACCCAGCTTATCGGCCGCGCCGCGTAAAACTTTAAGCACGAATTACCGCAGGCTTTCCTCTTCACCCTGTTGGCGTTGGTCGATCGCGATCATAAAAAATTAAAACACTGTTTTAATTTATTGACTCCCTGACCGCCTTATGTGGAGACTGGCGGCTGTTGCTTCTTCTTTAGCCAGGGCTTATTGACGATGACTATCCGAAATCTCGCCGTGATCGGCGAATGCATGATCGAGCTGTCACAGCAGGGCGCACAGCTGACGCGCGGCTTTGGCGGCGATACCCTCAACACCGCCGTCTACCTTGCCCGCCAAATGCCGGAACAGACGCTGCAGGTGCATTACGTCACCGCACTCGGCACCGACAGCTTCAGCGGCGAGATGCTGCTGGCCTGGCGGCAGGAGAACATCGAAACCGGGTTGATTCAGCAGTTGGACAACAAACTGCCGGGCCTGTACGTGATCGAAACCGACGCCGCCGGCGAACGCACCTTTTACTACTGGCGCAACGACGCCGCCGCCCGGTATTGGCTTGCGGGACCGCAGGCCGACGCACTGTGTGCCCGGCTGGCGCAGTTCGATTACCTGTATCTCAGCGGCATTAGCCTGGCGATCCTCGCGCCTGCCGACCGCACGAAGCTGCTGGCGCTGTTGCGCCGCTGCCGCGCCAACGGCGGCCAGGTTATCTTCGACAACAACTACCGTCCGCGCCTGTGGCAAAGCCGTGAGGAAACGCAGCTGGCCTACCGCGAGGTGCTGGCCTGCACCGACATCGCCTTCCTGACGCTGGATGACGAAGCGTTGCTGTGGGGAGCACAGCCGGTTGAACAGGTGGTGGCACGCACACAGGCGCTCGGCGTCGGCGAGATCGTTATCAAACGCGGCGCGGATGCCTGTCTGGTGTTCAGCGTGGAGGGAGAGCGGCTTGAGGTACCGGCGATCGCACTGCCGCCGGAGCGCGTGGTGGATACCACCGCAGCAGGCGACTCTTTCAGCGCCGGTTACCTGGCGGTACGCCTGAACGGCGGCAGCGCCCAGCAGGCGGCGCAGCGCGGCCATCTGCTCGCCGCATCGGTGATCCAACATCGCGGCGCCATCATTCCCGCAGCAGCGATGCCCAACCAATAAGACGACGGCGAGGTGACCTCGCCGCCGGCGCAATGGCTCCCAGACGTATTGATGAGAGGATGATTGAAGAATTTCCCTGGCGTTGGCTTATTGATACCCAGAACTGCTAAGCTCAGGTCTTGGCATTGCCGACTTTTTGAATTTATTAGCCGAGTATAAATTTCAATCCGCCGCACTGACTAGCTGGACTTTGGTGCAGGTCGGGCTGAATCGCCGAACGACAGGGAGGTTACCGATGGCCGTCGCATTCGCCAACGCCGTCGCCGCAAGACTGCATCTGGACAGCCGGCTGCACGCCTTCGGCAGATTCAAATATGCTTATTTGACCTTCAACAAACACCATCCCGATCGCCATCTGTTGGTATCGAGCTACCCGCAAGAATGGCTGAACATCTACAGCGACAATCGCTATCAACGCATCGACCCCGTCGTGCGCGCCGCCCATAGTCGCTGCGCGCCCTTTATGTGGCACGACACCCCAATCACCACCGAGGATCGGCATTACCGGAAGATCTTTAGCCAGGCACGGGAGTACGACATCGTGCACGGCTGCAGCTTTGTTTTGCACGATCACGACAACAACCTGGCGATCTTGTCGATCAGCGCGACGGCGGCCGATGACGCCGAACTGCGGCAGCTGATGGAAGACGAAAGGGCCAACCTGCAGATGGTCTTGGTCGATACCCACCAGCACGCGCTGACATTGGCCAATGCCGAGGCGAACCGGACGGATCGACTCTCGCCGCGCGAAGGGGAAATTCTCTATTGGGCCAGCCAGGGCAAAACCTACCACGAGATCGCACTGATCCTGGGGATCAAAACCCGTACGGTGAAGTTTCACATCGGCAATGCGGTGCGTAAGCTGGGGGTCACGAACGCCAAACACGCGATCCGGCGCTGTCTCGAGCGGCAGCTTATCGCACCGCCGGAAGCATAAAAAAGCCGGCATCGCTGCCGGCTCTTTGTGCTTTGCCTTGCGGAAAATCAGCCCGCGACGGCGATGCGTTTCATGTCAGTCATGTAGCCACGCAGTTTACGGCCAACGGTTTCGATAGGGTGGCTGCGCACCGCTTCATTCACGTCGCGCAGTTGCGCGTTGTCCACCGCCGTACCCGCCACGGCTTTGCCCAAATCGCCCGTCTGCAGAGTGGTCATGAAGTCTTTCAGCAACGGCACCGCCGCGTTGGCGAACAGGTAGTTGCCGTACTCCGCGGTATCGGAGATGACCACGTTCATTTCATACAGACGCTTACGCGCAATGGTGTTGGCGATCAACGGCAGCTCGTGCAGTGACTCGTAGTAAGCCGACTCTTCGATGATACCGGCATCGACCATGGTTTCGAACGCCAGCTCGACGCCTGCTTTCACCATCGCCACCATCAGCACGCCATGATCGAAGTACTCTTGTTCACCGATCTTGCCTTCAAACTGCGGCGCATTCTCGAACGCGGTTTTGCCGGTCTCTTCGCGCCAGGTCAGCAGTTTCACGTCGTCTTCCGCCCAGTCGGCCATCATGCCGCTGGAGAAAGCGCCGGAGATGATGTCGTCCATGTGCTTCTGGAACAGCGGTGCCATGATGGTTTTCAGCTGTTCGGACAGCGCATAAGCACGCAGCTTGGCCGGGTTGGACAGGCGATCCATCATCAGGGTGATACCGCCCTGCTTCAGCGCTTCGGTGATGGTTTCCCAGCCGAACTGAATCAGTTTCTCGGCGTAAGCCGGATCGGTACCCTCAGCAACCAGCTTGTCGAAGCACAGCAGCGAACCCGCCTGCAGCATGCCGCACAGAATAGTCTGCTCGCCCATCAAATCGGATTTCACTTCAGCGACGAAGGAAGACTCCAGCACGCCGGCGCGGTGGCCGCCGGTCGCCGCCGCCCAGGCCTTGGCGATCGCCATGCCTTCGCCTTTCGGATCGTTTTCCGGGTGAACCGCAATCAGAGTCGGCACGCCGAAGCCGCGCTTGTACTCTTCACGCACTTCGGTGCCCGGACACTTCGGCGCGACCATCACCACGGTGATGTCTTTGCGCACCTGCTCGCCCACTTCAACGATGTTGAAGCCGTGGGAGTAACCCAACGCCGCGCCGTCTTTCATCAGTGGCTGCACCGCACGCACTACGGAAGAGTGCTGCTTGTCCGGCGTCAGGTTGACCACCAGATCCGCCTGCGGGATCAGGTCTTCGTAGGTGCCGACCTTAAAGCCGTTTTCGGTCGCCTTGCGCCAGGAAGCGCGCTTCTCGTCGATCGCTTCTTTGCGCAGGGCATAGGCGACATCCAGACCGGAATCGCGCATGTTCAGCCCCTGGTTCAGGCCCTGGGCGCCACAGCCGACAATCACCACTTTTTTACCTTTCAGGTAGCCGGCTTCGTCAGCAAATTCGTCGCGCGCCATAAAGCGGCATTTACCCAATTGCGCCAACTGCTGACGCAGGTTCAATGTGTTGAAATAGTTAGCCATGGTGGTACTCCGGTTTGATGTTGTCTTGCATTGTTATTTTCATTCCCCGCCCTGTCTGTGCGGAGATTCGTTAAACTCAATGTATAACAGGAAATGCGTTGCTTAAATTGATATATTGAGAACGTGACATTGCAATTTTTGCAACACTCTCACTGCGAGCGTATCGATATGGATTTACGTGATTTAAAGCTGTTCTTGCATCTGGCCGAAAGCCATCACTTCGGGCGCACCGCCAAGGCGATGCACGTCAGCCCGTCGACGCTCTCCCGCCAGATCCAGCGGCTGGAAGAGATCCTCGGGCAGCCGCTGTTCCTGCGCGATAACCGCACCGTGCAGCTCACCGACGCCGGCGAACAGCTGAAAGAATTCGCCCAGCAAACGCTGCTGCAGTATCAGCAGCTGAAGCACTCGCTCGGCCAGCACGGCCCTTCGCTGAGCGGCGAACTGCGGCTGTTCTGCTCGGTGACCGCGGCGTACAGCCACCTGCCGCCGATCCTCGATCGCTTTCGTGCGCAGCACCCGCTGGTAGAGATCAAGCTGACCACCGGCGATGCCGCCGACGCGGTCGACAAGGTGCAATCCAACGAGGCCGATCTCGGCATCGCCGGCCGGCCGGAAACGCTGCCCGCCAGCGTGGCGTTCACCAAAATCGGCGAAATTCCGCTGGTGCTGATCGCGCCGGCGCTGCCCTGTGCGGTGCGCAGCCAGGCGTTCGCCGACAAGCCCGACTGGGCCGAGATCCCCTTCATCCTGCCGGAGCACGGCCCCTCGCGAAAACGCATCGAGCTGTGGTTCCGCCGCCATCGCATCAGCAATCCGCTGATTTACGCTACCGTCGGCGGCCACGAGGCCATCGTGTCGATGGTGGCCCTGGGCTGCGGCATCGCGCTGATCCCAAGCGTGGTGGTGGACAACAGCCCGGAGCCGGTACGTAACCGCATCTCGCAGCTGGATAACATCTCGATGGTCGAACCGTTTGAACTGGGGGTCTGCGTTCAGAAAAAGCGCCTCAGCGATCCGTTGATCGACGCCTTTTGGCGGTTACTGCATCCCCGCTGACGCGGGGTTTCAAAGGTCTGCCGGATCGATCTGCTTCATCGTCTCTACCTGCATCAACCAGTGGTAGAGCGGCTCAAGCTGCAAAAATGCCCCGGCCAGCAGCGGCGCCAGATCGGCGTTGAACAGCTTTTCCACTTCGCTGTCCGTCACCATCACCGCAAACGACTTGCGGTTGTACCAGGTGGCGATCTCCGCCGCCTGTTCCTTCACCAGCGGGCGCTTGTAGCGCTCGCCCACCAGCTCGAACGGCGGCCGGCAGCAGGCGGCCACCTCCAGGAAAGGCTGCGGCCGCTGCCTCAGCGTATGGCGGAACAGATCCATGGTCGGCTTGTTGGCGCTGTAGTAGCCGAGCCCATAGCGCAGCATGTCCGGCCCCAGTTCGAAAAAGTAGACCGGCGCGTCTTTCCAGTCTTTACTCGGGCGCTTGAACGTCAGCCACATGCGGCTGCGGTAGCGCGATTTATCGTGAGAAAACCGCGTATCGCGATGAATGCGCGACAGCGTTTTGCCGATCGCCGGGCGGGTCTCGAACTGCGGGTCGATCGCCAGCATGCCGGGAGCCAGTTGCTCCACCAGCGCGCGAAACGGCGCCAGCAGCTCGCGATCGTAGATGTCGCGATTGCCGTCGAACCAGGCCTTATCGTTCTCGATCCGCACCTGCTGCAGGAAATTCAGGCCCTGCTGGCTAAAGCCGGAGAAAGGTTGCGTCATAAGTTTTTCCGTTCTGACGGTTTATCGGGTGTTGCGCAGATCTTCCCTCTGCCAACGGCGTTTGATAAACACGCGCCGACGCGTGCGGAAATAGGCGACATACAGGTAGAACGCCGCCCGGTTACTGAACAGCGCACCGCCAACCACGCCCCCCAGCAGCAGGGCGCCGGTGGCGATCCCGGTCATGCCCGCCGCCCACGCCGCCGCGGCGCCGAGGCAACACAGACCGAGCATGCCAAGGTAATATTGCAACAATACCACCCCGCTGTTTTTACCCTGCACCAGTTGGAACAGGATCAACGTCATCCACACCGCCACGATCGCGCCGCTGCCCATCAACACGGCGGCGGAGGTCTTGCCGCTCCAGGCGGCCGCCACATCCGTGACCAGACCCATCACGCCCGCCAGCCCCAACGTCAGGCACACCATCAGCAACATGACATTGCCGACGCCCGGCGGCGACAGCCGCTGGCCCGGCGTCATGAAATGCTGCTCGAGCTGCGCATCCACACCGGCGAAAAGTGCGCGATCGCGCGCCGCGATTTGGCTTTCCATCTCCCGACCCTGCACGATCAGGCGTTTAATCATCCACTCCGCCATTACCTCACCATCTGCGGCAATTTCTGCATAATGCCCACAAAATACTGCCCGGTGGTTTTCACATTCACCGGCGCCGACAGGGTGCCGCTGATGCCGCTGCCGACAAACGTCAACGCGTTATTGAGCGCCGAGTGCAATTGCTGGCGCAGCCCGTTTTGGATCGCTTCCGTCGGGTAGCGTTTCGGATACAGGCCGTTCTTCACCATCTCTTTCAAGACGTTGTTGGAAATTCCCGGATTTTCCGCCCGAATGATGTTTTCGGTCAGTCGCTTCCTTTCGCTGCGGGGCATGCTTTTCAGCCACTCCGTCGCCTTGCGCGCCGAAATGCGGCGCATGGCACGATAGGTCATCGTCGCTTCCTTCAGGGCAGCCCCGGCGCTGGCCAGCGAGATCACATCGAGCACGGTACTGGTGGCGATATACCACTGCTCTGAATCGAGCTGAGCCAATTCATCGCCTTTCCCGTCATAAAGCTTGTTGACGCGGTACAGCCCATTACCGCACTGCAACGCGCTGGCGGCCATGCCGGCATAGCCCAGATAAGCCACCGCTGAGCTGGTACCGCCGGTAAATGGCACGGCGACGCTGCCCGACGCCAGTAAAAAGACCGATACCAGCAGCGTTCCACACGACAGCGCGGCCGAGGCCAGCTCTTTGCTGACGCTGGGTTTGCTCAACGCTTCCGACAGCGTATTGGTCGCGGCAACGCGCGAGGTATGAGCCACCGTTTTGCTGATGACCACGTGGGTAACCTGCGAAGCGTTCGAGTAACCGGTGTGCTGCGTCGGGCGGACTAAAAATGAGTTTTGCCCGTCGGAAAAAATAATTCCCACGCCATGAAAGGCGAGGCTGCAGTCCAGCGAGTCCTGCAAGGCTTGCAGATTAATATCGCGATAGAATTCTTGTACGCCGGTATTGCCCAACAGGCGGGCAAACTCGGCGTTGGTCAAATCGTCTTCGGGAGAACCGAACGGCGTAGAAAAAGCAGTTTTCATTGTCGTGCATCCCTATACGTCAGAAGTTTTGGCAGTATAAAAATGCACGACAAAATCACAACCGCGCAACCCATAAACTGACTCATGCGTCACGGTTACTTATCAATCCGACTCACCCCTGCAAAAAGAAGCGGAACGCCGGGTTGTCGGTTTCATCGTGGCAATCGTAGCCCAGCGCCTGCAGGTGCCGCTCGAATTCCGGCTCGGATTGCGCCAGTTCGAAGGCCGCCAGCACCCGGCCGAAGTCGGTACCGTGGCTGCGATAGTGGAACAGCGAAATGTTCCAGTGCGTGCCCAGCGTTTGCAGGAACTTCAGCAGCGCGCCCGGCGACTCCGGAAACTCAAAGCTGTACAGCCGTTCGCGCAGCGGCTTCGACGGACGCCCGCCCACCATGTAGCGCACGTGCAGCTTGGCCATCTCGTCGTCCGACAGATCCACCACCTGGTAACCGTCGGCGTTGAGTTCGTCGATGATCTCCCGCCGTTCGGCGTGGCCGCGCGTCAGCCGCACGCCGACGAAAATGCAGGCGTTGTCGGCATCGGCGTACCGGTAGTTGAATTCGGTCACCGAGCGGCCGCCCAGCAGTTGGCAGAACTTGAGGAAGCTGCCCTGCTGTTCCGGAATGGTCACCGCCAGCAGCGCTTCGCGCTGTTCACCCAGTTCGCAGCGCTCGGAAACGTAGCGCAGCCCGTGGAAGTTGAGGTTGGCGCCGGACAGCACGTGCGCCAGACGCTCGCCCTGAATATTGTGCTGCTGGACGTACTTTTTCAGCCCCGCCAAAGCCAGCGCGCCGGAAGGTTCGGCAATGGCGCGCACGTCCTCGAACAGATCTTTGACCGCCGCGCAGATGGCGTCGCTGTCCACGGTGATCACGTCGTCCAGATACTCACGGCACAGGCGGAACGTTTCGTCGCCGATGCGCTTCACCGCCACGCCTTCGGCGAACAGCCCGACGCGCGCCAGATCCACCGGATGGCCGGCATCCAGCGCCGCGCGCAGGCAGGCGGAGTCTTCCGCTTCGACGCCGATCACTTTGATCTGCGGCATCAGCTGTTTGATCAGCACGGCCACCCCGGCGGCCAAGCCGCCGCCGCCGACCGGCACGAAGACCCGATCCAAATGCGCGTCTTGCTGCAACAGCTCCATCGCCAGCGTGCCCTGCCCGGCGATCACCGTCGGGTGATCGAACGGCGGCACGAAGGTCATGCCCTGCTGTTGGGAAAGCTCGATTGCCTTCGCTTTGGCCTCGTCGAAATTGGCGCCGTGCAGCAACACTTCGCCGCCGAAGCCGCGCACCGCATCCACCTTGATGTCCGCGGTGGACACCGGCATCACGATCAGCGTTTTGATCCCCAGCCGTTTACCGGAGAAGGCGACGCCCTGCGCGTGGTTGCCGGCCGAAGCCGTCACGACGCCGCGCGCCTTCTGCTCTTCGTCCAGCCCGGCGATCATCGCATAGGCCCCGCGCAGCTTGAAGCTGTGCACCGGCTGGCGATCTTCGCGCTTCACCAAAATGGTGTTGCCGAGACGCGAAGAGATTTTGCTCATGGCCTGCAACGGGGTGACCTGCGCCACCTCGTAAACCGGCGAGCGCAGTACCGCTCGCAGATATTCCGCGCCGCAGGGGGCGCTGGGTAGGGGTTGAGAGACCGCCATGCTGCTTATCCCCCCAGTTTGCTCTTGTCGCGCACCGCGCCTTTGTCGGCGCTGGTGGCCAACGAGGCGTAGGCGCGCAGCGCGAAGGACACCTGACGTTCACGGTTTTTCGGCGTCCAGGCCGCGTCGCCGCGCGCCAGTTCCGCCTCATGCCGCGCCGCCAACTCCTGCTCGCTGACATCCAGCTGGATGCCGCGATGAGGAATGTCGATCGCGATCATGTCGCCGTCCTGCACCAGGGCGATCAGGCCGCCGTTGGCCGCTTCCGGCGAAGCGTGGCCGATGGACAACCCGGAGGTGCCGCCGGAGAAACGCCCGTCGGTGATCAGCGCACACGCCTTGCCCAGCCCCATCGATTTCAGGTAGGTGGTTGGGTAAAGCATTTCCTGCATGCCCGGCCCGCCTTTCGGCCCTTCGTAGCGAATCACCACTACGTCGCCCGCCACCACTTTGCCGCCGAGGATCGCTTCTACCGCGTCGTCCTGGCTTTCATACACTTTGGCCGGGCCGCGGAAGGTGAGGATTTCTTTGTCCACGCCGGCGGTTTTGACGATGCAGCCGTTTTCCGCCAGGTTGCCGTACAGTACCGCCAACCCGCCGTCCTGACTGTAGGCGTGCTCACGGGTGCGGATGCAGCCTTCCTTGCGGTCGGTGTCCAGCGAATCCCAGCGGCAATCCTGAGAGAATGCCTGCGTGGTGCGGATACCAGCCGGCCCGGCGGAGTACATTTTCTTGACGCTTTCGTCGCGGGTCAGCATCACGTCGTAAGCTTCCAGCGTCTGCGGCAGGGTCAGCCCCAACACGTTGTTCACCTCGCGGTTCAGCAAGCCGGCGCGATCCAACTCGCCAAGGATGCCGATCACGCCGCCGGCGCGGTGCACGTCTTCCATGTGATATTTCTGCGTGCTCGGCGCCACCTTGCACAGGTGCGGCACTTTGCGCGACAGGCGATCGATGTCTTCCATGGTGAAGTCCACCTCGCCTTCCTGCGCCGAAGCCAGCAGGTGCAGCACGGTGTTGGTCGAGCCGCCCATGGCGATGTCCAGCGTCATGGCGTTTTCAAACGCCGCCTTGTTGGCGATATTGCGCGGCAGCGCGCTTTCGTCATCCTGCTCGTAATAGCGTTTGGTCAGCTCGACGATGCGCTTGCCGGCGTTGAGGAACAGTTCCTTGCGATCGGCGTGGGTGGCCAGCAGCGAGCCGTTGCCCGGCTGCGACAGGCCCAGCGCTTCGGTCAGGCAGTTCATCGAGTTGGCGGTAAACATGCCGGAGCAGGAGCCGCAGGTCGGGCAGGCGGAACGCTCGATCTGCTCGCTGTCGGCGTCGCTGACGTTCGGGTTCGCACCCTGGATCATCGCGTCTACCAGATCCAACTTGATGATCTGGTTGGAGAGTTTGGTTTTGCCGGCTTCCATCGGGCCGCCGGAAACGAAGATCACCGGAATGTTCAGGCGCAACGCCGCCATCAGCATGCCTGGGGTGATTTTGTCACAGTTGGAGATGCACACCATCGCGTCGGCGCAGTGGGCGTTCACCATGTATTCGACCGAGTCGGCGATCAGCTCGCGCGACGGCAAGGAATAGAGCATGCCGCCGTGGCCCATGGCGATGCCGTCATCCACCGCGATGGTGTTGAACTCTTTGGCCACGCCGCCGGAGGCTTCGATCTGTTCGGCGACCAGTTTGCCCAGATCGCGCAGATGCACGTGGCCCGGCACGAACTGGGTAAAGGAGTTGACCACGGCGATGATCGGCTTGCCGAAATCGGCGTCGGTCATCCCGGTCGCGCGCCACAATGCGCGGGCACCCGCCATATTGCGGCCATGGGTGGTGGTGGCGGAACGGTACTTAGGCATGCTCTTTTCACTCCAAATGTATTTATGACAGGCGGCGAACGAACCGCCTGGATATTCTTATCTTGTCTGTCTTGTCGTCCGCCACGCGGCGCGGCGAGCCTTGTCGTTACGGGTTTACCGGATCCAGCCAACCGTATTTGTCTTCGGTCTTGCCGCTGAACAGGCCGAAGAACGCCTGTTGGATCTGTTTGGTCACCGGGCCGCATTTGCCGATGCCGACCTGAATGCCGTCCACGCTGCGCACCGGCGTGATTTCCGCCGCGGTGCCAGACATGAACACTTCGTCGGCCAGGTACAGCGATTCGCGCGACAGCACCTGCTCACGCACTTCGAAGCCCATGTCTTTCGCCAGCTTGATGATCGCGTCACGGGTGATGCCCGGCAATGCCGAAGAGGTGAACGGCGGGGTGTAAATCACGCCGTCTTTCACTTCAAACAGGTTCTCGCCCGCCCCTTCGGAAATGTAGCCGTGCACGTCGAGCGCGATGCCTTCCTGATAGCCGTGGCGACGCGCTTCGCTGCCCACCAGCAGGGAGGAAAGATAGTTACCGCCGGCCTTGGCCGCAGTGGGGATCGTGTTTGGTGCGACGCGGTGCCAGGAGGAGACCATCGCATCGATGCCTTGATCCAGCGCTTCTTCACCCAGATAAGCGCCCCAAGGAAACGCCGCGATAATCACGTCCGTTTTGTAACCGGCCGGCGGGTTGACGCCCATGCCGACATCGCCGACGAACACCAGCGGGCGAATGTACGCGCTGACCAGGTTGTTCTTGCGCAGCGTGGCGCGGCAGGCTTCCATCAGCTCGTCAACGCTTTGCGAAACCGGCATGCGGTAGATTTTCGCCGAGTCGTGCAGGCGCTGCATATGCTCGCGATGACGGAATACCACCGGCCCCAAATGCGAGTCGTAGCAGCGTACGCCTTCAAATACCGACGTGCCGTAATGCAGCGCGTGCGACATCACGTGCACTTTGGCCTCGGCCCAAGGAACCATCTCACCATTGAACCAAATGTAATCGGCTTTCTTTGTCATTGTTATTTATCCTTCTCGGCGCCTCAGGCGCGTATTTGTTGTGATGTTGGCTGCTGGATCTCGACGCAGGAGACGTCCAGCAGTTTGCTTAACTGAGATGACAACAGGGCGACCGGACGCGGGCTGGCAACGGTCAATTCGATATTGATGCTGTCGGCGTTGGCCGGGGAAACCATATTCATAGCACAAACCTGAAAGCCGCGATGACGCACGACCCGCAATACGCGCTCTAACATTTCGGGGCGAAAACGCGCCTGGATCGAGAGTTGATGCTGCATCATGATATTTCCTCCAACATGGTTTCGTTACCGGCGCCCGGCGGCACCAGCGGCCAGACGTTTTCGAGTTCGTCGATAGAGACCTGCAGCAGATAAGGGCCCTCGGTATTGAACAGCGCCTCGAGCGCGCCCTCCACCTGATCCTTGCGGCTGATGCGCTGGCCGGGAATGCCGAAGGCGGCGGCCAGCATCAGGAAGTCGGGGTTATCGGACAGGTTGGTTTCGCTGTAGCGGCCGTCGAAGAACAGCTGCTGCCATTGGCGCACCATCCCGAGACGCTGGTTGTCCAGCAGCACGATCTTCAGCGGCAGCCGTTTGCGCTTAATGGTGCCCAGTTCTTGCACGTTCATCATGAAGGAGCCATCGCCCGAGACGCAGATCACCGTATCTTGCGGACGCGCGATCTGGGCCCCGACCGCCGCCGGCACGCCGAACCCCATGGTGCCGAGGCCGCTGGAGGTGATGAAATTCTCCGGGCGCTCGAACGTCATGTGCTGCGCGCTCCACATCTGGTGCTGGCCGACGTCGGTGGTCACCACGCTGTTGGCCGGCTTGCGGGCGGACAGCTGGCGCAAGAACAGCGGCGCGTAGATCGGCTGGCCGGGGTGATCGTAGCGGCAGACGTGCTCGGCTTTCAGCGCCATCACCTGCTGCTGCCAGGCGGCGATGTTCAGCGGGCGCTGCAACGCCGGCAGCAACGTTTTCAAATCGCCTTGCAGGGCGACATGCGCCTGGCGCAGCTTGCTCATCTCCGCCGGGTCGATATCCATGTGGATCACTTTGGCGTGCGGCGCGAAGGCGTTCAGCTTGCCGGTCACGCGGTCATCGAAACGCGCGCCGACGGCGATCAACAGATCGCACTCCTGCACCGCCAGGTTGGCAGCCTTAGTGCCGTGCATGCCCAGCATACCGAGGTACAGCGGATCTTGCGCATCCGGCGCGCCCAGCCCCTTCAGGGTGGCGACGTTCGGCATGCGGGTCACGGCGATGAACTCGCGCAGCGCCGGCACCGCCTGGGCCATGCCCACGCCGCCGCCGACGTACAGCATCGGTTTGTGCGCCTGCGCCAGCAGCTCGGCCGCCTCTGCCAACGCCGCCGCCGGGAACGCCGGCGCTTCATCGACCGGCATCAGGTGCGGATGCAGGTCGCCCTGCGCCAGCTGGATGTCTTTCGGGATATCGATCAGCACCGGGCCGGGACGGCCGCCGGCGGCGATGGCGAACGCTTCCGCCATGATGCCCGGCAAGGCGTCCAGCGATTCCACCAGGAAGCTGTGCTTGGTGCAGGCCAGAGACAGGCCGAGAACATCGATCTCCTGAAAGGCATCGGTGCCGATCAGCGCGGACCCCACCTGACCGGTGATGGCGACAACGGGAACGGAATCGAGCAGCGCATCAGCCAGGCCGGTGATCAGGTTGGTGGCGCCGGGGCCGGAAGTGGCGATACAGACACCGACTTTGCCGGTGGCGCGGGCGTAGCCGATGGCGGCCATGGCGGCGCCCTGTTCATGGCGGCACAGCAGGTGTTCCACGCCGCCGTCGTACAGCGCATCGTACACCGGCATGATTGCCCCGCCCGGATAGCCGAATACGGTATCCACCCCCTGCGTACGCAACGCTTGAACTACCCACTGAGCGCCATTCATGGTTATTTCCCCGCCTTACTTCGACAACCGCAGGATTTTGTTCTGTTTTTCATGCTCTGCCCCTTGCTCCACTTTTCTCTTGCCAATAAAAAACCCCCGGACCTGACGGTGCGGGGGTTCTCTTGCGATTCCGGCTTGTTTGCTAAGCCTTTCTTCGTCCAAGTGCAGCCCCGCACGGTGGGATAATAATCACCACCACGCTAATCACGACTAGGCTAATCACTTGGGCAAAGGCTTTCATAATGGGTTTGTTCACTGTGCTCATTCAGAACTAATGCTTACAGAGGTACCACAGCCGCGCGCGACATGACAACACTTTTTTTGCGTTATTATTCGGCGCAATCTGGTCATACCTCACGCGAATCGCCTCTCTTTCACACGTTGGCGCGCACGCCCGGATTTCTCACCGCGTCGGTGATCGCCTTGCCGCGCGTATCCTTGCCGAAGAACACCAACAGGGCGATCGCCACCGCCACCGTACCGGCAACGATCGCCATCGCCAAGCCGTAATTATGCCCATGATGCTCGGCGATGGTGGCTTGCAGCGTAGCGTTGACCGAGGCGATCAGATTACCCAGCTGGTACACGAACCCCGGCAGCACCGCACGGGTGTTGGCCGGCACCAGTTCGGTCAGGTAGGTCGGTATCACGCCCCAGGCACCCTGCACCATGAACTGCATCAGGAAAGCGCCGATCCCCAACATTAGCGAACCGCTGGAAAATGCCCACAATGGGATCACCGGTAAGGCCAGCAACGCGGCGATAATGATCGCTTTTTTACGACCGATTTTTTCCGATAATGAACCGAAGAAAACGCCACCGATAATTGACGCAATATTGTAGCTAATGGCGATGATACTGACGGTTTTAGGGTCGAAACCGTGCTGAACTTTCAGAAACACCGGATACAGATCCTGCGTGCCGTGAGAGAAGAAATTGAACGCCGCCATCAGCAGCACCAGATAGCAGCATAGCTTCCAGTGGCTCTTCAACACCGGCAATAAAGCCGTACTTTCTTTGCGCTCACGTGCCGCCAGCCACACCGGCGACTCCTGCACGCAATAATAAATAAACGGCAGCAGCAGGATCGGCGCCGCGCCGATAACGAACATTCCGCGCCAGCCGACCGTTTCGAACAGCAGGCCGTACACCACCGCCGCCAGCAGATAACCGAACGGATAGCCGGCCTGGAAAATGCCCGACATCAGGCCGCGCGAGCGGTCCGGTATGGTTTCCATCGCCAATGACGACGCCACACCCCAGATACCGCCCATCGCAACGCCGTACAACACTCGTAACAGCAAGAAGACCGTCAACGAGGGCGCGGCGGCGGAGAGCAGCTCAAACACCGAGAAGAAGACGATATTCAGCATCAAGATCGGTTTGCGGCCATATTTTTCCGCCGCACGCCCGAAGATCAGCGCGCCGATCGGCCGCACCGCCAGCGTGAGCAGAATAGCCAACGTGACCTGTTCCAGACCGACGTGAAAAGATTGCGCGATGTCGCTGAGTAAAAATACCAGCACGAAAAAATCGAAAGCGTCGAGCGTCCAGCTTGAAAAACTGGCAATTGCCGCGTTGCGTTGCAGCGGGGTCCAACCAAACATAGTGTTATCCCTACCGTAGAGTACGAAGTCAGGAGGTTTAGCGGCTGCCGGGCAGACTGCGGCGGCGGTCGGAGTGTGTTAAAGAAGTGATTTTTCTTTTAATCAATTGTTAAATACACCCGTTAACCCTATGGTTGCAATGCGTATGGGCCGCTAATGTGTTGCAGCCTTCAGCGAATTGTTAATGGGTATTGCCGCAGGTTGCGAGGCGGTTCGCACAATCTCGTTCAATTCGATGAAAATCAGTGATTATGCTGCGAGTTTCATGGAAAAAATGCCAAGAACGCCGCGCGGTACCTGGATAAATCGCGCATCATGCCGCCCTCAGCAAGGAGAGCGATATGTCACTGGCGGTAATCTATAGCCGCGCCATCATCGGCGTTCAGGCCCCTTCCGTGACGGTGGAGGTGCATATCAGCAATGGCCTGCCCGGCCTGACGCTGGTCGGTCTGCCAGAAACCACGGTAAAAGAGGCGCGCGATCGGGTGCGCAGCGCCCTGATCAACAACGGTTTCACCTTTCCCGCCCGGCGCATCACCGTCAATTTGGCACCGGCCGATCTGCCGAAAGAAGGCGGGCGTTACGATCTGCCGATAGCGCTGGCGATCCTCGCCGCCTCCGAGCAACTGCCCCTCGCACCGTTGGCACGCTACGAGTTTCTTGGCGAGCTCGCGCTGTCCGGCGCACTGCGTGCGGTCAGAGGCGCCATCCCGGCGGCACTGGCGGCGGCTGACGCCGGGCGACAATTGATCCTGTCGACGGACAACGCCGCCGAGGTCGGCCTGATCGCACAGTCACAATCCCATACCGCCCAACACCTGTTGGAGGTCTGTGCTTTTTTACTCGGCCAGGGCGAACTGCCGGTGGCCGTCACACCTCCCGCAGCCGGCAATGCGTACGAAAACGCCGATCTGCGCGACATCATCGGCCAGGAGCAGGCCAAGCGGGCGCTGGAGATCGCCGCCGCCGGCGGGCATAACCTGCTGCTGATTGGGCCGCCGGGCACAGGCAAAACCATGCTGGCCAGCCGACTGACGGGCTTACTGCCGCCGCTGACGGAGCCTGAGGCGCTGGAAAGCCTGGCGATCGCCAGCTTGCAACACCCTGTTCTTAGCGCTCTGCCATGGCGCCAGAGGCCGTTTCGCGCGCCGCATCACAGCGCATCGATGGCGGCATTGGTCGGCGGCGGCTCACTGCCGCGTCCGGGCGAGATCTCGATGGCGCATAACGGCGTGCTGTTTCTCGATGAGCTACCGGAATTCGAGCGTAAGGTCCTGGATGCGCTGCGCGAGCCGTTGGAATCCGGCGAGATCGTGATTTCACGCGCCAACGCCAAGGTCTGTTTCCCTGCCAGAGTACAGTTGATCGCGGCAATGAACCCCAGCCCGACAGGGCATTATCAGGGGTTGCACAACCGCGCCTCGCCGCAGCAGGTGTTGCGCTATCTGGCTCGGCTGTCAGGGCCTTTTCTCGACCGTTTCGATCTGTCTATCGAAGTGCCGCTGTTGCCGCCGGGTACGCTCAGTAAGCGGCAAACGCAGGGAGAAAGCAGTGAGCTGGTTCAGGAAAGAGTGCAACTGGCACGCGCCCGCCAGCTCGAACGCGCCGGTAAAGTCAATGCGCTGTTGAGCAACCGCGAAGTAGAACGGGATTGCGTGTTGCAGCCGGCAGACGCCGAGTTTCTGGAAGCGACATTAAACGCGTTAGGGCTATCGGTACGCGCCTGGCAGCGCATCCTGAAAGTGGCTCGCACGCTGGCGGATTTGGCGGGAGATACTGAGATCGACAGGCGCCACCTCAGCGAAGCGCTGGGCTATCGCAGTATGGATCGTCTGTTGTTACAGCTGCATCGCAGTCTGGAATGAAAATGGGGCCCGCAGGCCCCATCGTCTTTAGTCTTCGCTGTCGCTGTAATCTTCCACTGCGTCAGCCTGCGGTTTACCGCCGGACAGAGTATGGAATTTCTTCGGGCGACGTGTGCGCGCCAGATATTTAGCCCATACTTTTTCCTGCTCGGTAGCCGCTTCGCGCTCACCTCGGCACACTGCGACGAACAGCTGTTCTTCTTCAGTCGCTGGCTGGCGTTTACCCGAGTCCAGCTCGTTAAACGCGTAGCCGAAACGCTCTAGCAATTGCGCCTCTTTAATGGTGAAATCGCCGTGACGGGAGAACCCGCGAGGGTAATGTTTATTATCAAAAAAACGATTGGTCGTGGTGAAGCTATCCGCCATCTGACACGCTCCTAATTCTCTTATGGCCGTGCTGTTTATGGCGCGGAGTATTAGATAGGCTTGACAGCGTGTAAAACAAAACATTTAAATCTTAACGACAAATTTTTTTGGAGATAGGTGTGGATACCGAATTACTGAAAACCTTTTTGGAGGTCAGTAGAACGCGTCACTTTGGCAGAGCCGCAGAATCTTTGTACTTAACGCAGTCTGCGGTCAGTTTCCGCATCCGTCAGTTAGAAAACCAGCTGGGCGCAAATTTATTTACCCGTCATCGCAATAATATCCGCCTGACGCCTGCCGGTGAGCGGCTTCTGCCCTATGCCGAAAGCCTGATGAACACCTGGCAGTTGGCGAAGAAGGAGGTCGTGCGTTCGCTGCAACACACCGAGTTGTCGATCGGCGCTACCGCTTCGCTGTGGGAGGCCTATCTGACCCCTTGGTTGCAGGCGCTCTATCAACAACGCGAGGCGCTGCAGCTCGAAGCCAGGGTGGCATTAAGGCACTCTTTGGTAAAACAACTGCATGAAAGGCAGCTCGATTTACTGATCACCACCGAACCGCCGAAGATGGACGAATTGGCCAGCCAACAGATGAGCAATTTCTCATTACGCCTGTTCTCATCCGCGTATCGTGACAAACAGGCCCCAATGCCCTACATCAAGCTGGAATGGGGAGCCGACTTCCACCAACAGGAAAGCCGCATGTTGGAAGGTGATAACGTGCCAGTCCTCACGACTACCTCCGCTCATCTGACGCGTCAGTTGCTGGAAACCACGGGCGGATGCGCTTTCCTGCCCAGCCAGTGGGAAAAGGAGTATCCGCAGCTGGTGGCCACTACTGAGATCCCGCCGATTATCCGCCCACTGTATGCCGTCTGGTTGCAAAACAGCGATCAACAGCCTTTGATTCGGCAATTACTTAAAATACCTTTAAATACCGCAGCCTAAAGCATTATGGCGGCCTTAAATGCCGTCATCGTGGTAATGACTGTCTATCATGCCAAAAGCCGCCCATCGCCTTCTGAGAGAAGATAATGCAAAACGATAAGAGAATCCGGAGGCGTGCAGGGTAAAGCTCGGAAGAACATGAAGCAGCCAGGATCGGGCAAACCTCGGCATATAGCGTCAAAAGCGCTCTTTTCCAAAGCGGGAATGCACTAAGGGAAGGGATAATAGGTAAAAAAAAACCCTTTGCTTTCGCAAAGGGTTCTTAATATGGCAGGGGCGGAGAGACTCGAACTCGCGACACCCGGTTTTGGAGACCGGTGCTCTACCAACTGAGCTACGCCCCTAAATCTCGCTTAACATTATACCTGCTAATAAAGCAGGCATAATTAAATAAGTGGCGGAACGGACGGGGCTCGAACCCGCGACCCCCTGCGTGACAGGCAGGTATTCTAACCAACTGAACTACCGCTCCACCGATTCTTTTACGTTGCATCTCTCGATGCCGGCAAATTCGCGCTTTGCGATTTGCGCATTACCAGTCGTCACACTGATAACGTTTATTTGATGCCTGGCAGTGTCCTACTCTCGCATGGGGAGACCCCACACTACCATCGG
>NZ_JBJNLL010000008.1:0-222189 GCF_052169095.1 Serratia sp. CY33802 | reverse complement strand
GCAATAGCGCGGTGGTCCCACCTGACCCCATGCCGAACTCAGAAGTGAAACGCCGTAGCGCCGATGGTAGTGTGGGGTCTCCCCATGCGAGAGTAGGACACTGCCAGGCATCAAATAAAACAACAAGCCTCATGCGAAAGCATGGGGCTTGTTGTTTTGTCTGTTATCTGGCGTTCTGCACGAGCATGGGCATCCTGAGACGAATTGTGTAGGACAAATCCGCCGGGAGCGGATTTGAACGTTGCGAAGCAACGGCCCGAAGGGGGGCGGGCAGGACGCCCGCCATAAACTGCCAGGCATCAAATAAAGCCGAAAGCCCTGAACTGACGTTCAGGGCTTTTTGCTATGCGTAAAACGTAAAAAAGCGCAGCTACGCTGCGCTGCTCTCCCCAGCTTATCTCCGACAGACAGCCAGAGAAAAGGCCCCGAAGGGCCTTTGATTAGGGTGTGTTTGCTTTTTTTCACTTATTATTCGATTAATGCGAGCTGCCCTGAGAGATACCCAGCCCGGTTTGCGAACGGACAAACTGCGCCCGGAAGCGTTCCCGCTCCTGCTGTCCGGCCAGCGAGCTGTCGGTGATCGAGAACAGCCAGGTGCCGACAAAGGCCACGATCATCGAGAACAGCGCCGGATATTCATACGGATAAATCGGTTTTTCATGGCCGAGGATCTGCACCCAGATTGTCGGGCCGAGGATCATCAGAATTACCGCCGTTAACAGACCCAGCCAGCCGCCAATCATCGCGCCGCGGGTCGTCAAACGCGACCAGTACATCGACAGGATGATGATAGGGAAGTTACAGCTGGCGGCGATGGAGAAGGCCAGTCCGACCATAAAGGCGATATTCTGCTTCTCGAACAAAATCCCCAGGGCAATGGCGACCAGCCCCAATACCACGACGGTGATCTTGGAGACCTTCAGCTCGTCACGCTCGGTCGCCTTGCCGTTTTTAATCACGCTGGCGTACAGGTCATGGGACACGGCCGAGGCGCCGGCCAGCGTCAGGCCTGCGACGACTGCCAGAATGGTGGCGAACGCCACCGCCGAGATAAAGCCGAGGAAGAAGTTGCCGCCAACGGCATTGGCCAGATGCACCGCCGCCATGTTGGTGCCGCCCAGCAGCGCGCCGGTGGCGTCTTTGAACGCCGGATTGGCGCTGACCAGCAAGATGGCGCCGAAGCCGATGATAAAGGTCAGAATATAGAAGTAACCGATAAAGCCGGTGGCGTAGAACACACTCTTGCGCGCTTCCTTGGCGTCACTCACGGTGAAGAAACGCATCAGGATGTGTGGCAGACCGGCGGTGCCGAACATCAGCGCCAGGCCAAGCGACAGCGCGGAAATCGGATCGGAGACCAGCCCGCCGGGGCTCATGATGGCGATGCCTTTCGGATGCACCTTCACCGCTTCGGCGAACAGGGTATTGAAGTCGAAGTTAACCGACTTCATCACCATCAGCGCCATAAAGCTGGCGCCGGCCAGCAGCAGCACCGCTTTGATGATCTGCACCCAGGTGGTGGCCAGCATGCCGCCGAACAGCACGTACAGCACCATCAGGATGCCGACCAGGATCACCGCCACATGGTAGTTGAGCCCGAACAGCAGCTGGATCAGCTTGCCGGCGCCGACCATCTGCGCGATCAGATACAGCGCCACCACCACCAACGAGCCGCAGGCCGAGAGGGTGCGGATCGGTTTCTGCTGCAGACGGTAAGAGGCGACATCGGCAAAGGTATAACGGCCGAGGTTGCGCAAACGCTCCGCGATCAGGAACAGAATGATCGGCCAGCCGATGAGGAAGCCGATGGAGTAAATCAGTCCGTCATAGCCCGAGGTGTAGACCAGGGCGGAGATACCGAGGAACGAGGCGGCGGACATGAAGTCACCGGCGATCGCCAGCCCGTTTTGCAGGCCGGTGATGCGCCCGCCCGCGGTGTAGTAGTCCTGACGGGAACGGGTGCGTTTGGAGGCCCAATAGGTGATGTAGAGCGTGGCGCCGACAAACAGGATAAACATCACGATCGCCTGGATGTTCAGCGGCTGGCGATGCACCTCGCCGCCAATGGCGTCGGCGCAGGCCAGACCGGGCAGCAACAGCAGCGCGGCGGCGGACAATAAGCGCTTCATTGTTTCACCTCACGCAGAATCTCTGCGGTGAGGCGATCGAATTCGCCGTTGGCGCGAAACACGTAGATCCCGGTCAAGACGAAAGAGATCACGATCAGCCCGACGCCGACCGGGATCCCGCGGGTGATGGTCGATCCGGCGGCGATCGGCGTGCCGAGCCATTGCGGATCGAAGGCGATCAACAGAATAAAGCCGACGTACAGCGCCAGCGTAATCAGTGAAAGCAGCCAGGCGAACCGGCCGCGTTTTCTCACCAGCTCTTTAAAGCGCGGGTTTTCTTCAATCCCTTGATAAATGGTGTCATTCATCAGAGTGTCTCCAGTCGGTATTGAGAGAGTACGCCGCGCCAGGGCCGCTCAACGGTGCGTGATCCGGATTGAGCGGCCTGAAGCGGCATAAATTATGACGGCACTTTCATTGATTGTTTTTCTTCCAACAGCTTGTCGACGACGGCCGGATCCGCCAGCGTAGAGGTATCCCCCAGGTTGCTGGTGTCGCCGGCGGCAATTTTGCGCAGGATACGCCGCATGATCTTGCCGGAGCGCGTTTTGGGCAGCGAATCTGTCCAGTGCAGTACGTCCGGCGTGGCGATCGGCCCTATCTCTTTGCGCACCCAGTTGCGCACTTCGGTATAGAGCTCCGGCGTCGGTTCTTCGCCGTGGTTCAGCGTGATGTAGGCGTAGATCGCCTGGCCTTTGATGTTATGAGGAATGCCGACCACCGCCGCTTCGGCGATTTTCGGGTGCGATACCAGCGCGGACTCAATCTCGGCGGTGCCCAGACGGTGGCCGGAGACGTTCAGCACGTCATCGACGCGGCCGGTGATCCAGTAGTAACCGTCTTCGTCGCGGCGTGCGCCGTCGCCGCTGAAGTACATGCCTTTGAAAGTCGAGAAGTAGGTTTGCTCGAAGCGGTCATGATCGCCGAACAGGGTACGCGCCTGGCCCGGCCAGGAATCGACGATCACCAGGTTGCCTTCGCAGGCGCCTTCCTGCGGTGTGCCGACGTTATCGACCAATGCCGGCTGTACGCCGAAGAAAGGCCGCGTAGCAGAACCGGCTTTCAGCTCGGTGGCGCCAGGCAGCGGGGTAATCATGAAGCCGCCGGTTTCGGTTTGCCACCAGGTGTCGACGATCGGGCACTTTGCATTGCCTATCTTGTTGTAGTACCACTCCCAGGCTTCCGGGTTGATCGGCTCGCCGACCGAGCCCATGATACGCAGCGAATCGCGTCGTGTGCCCTCGATCGCCTTGTCGCCTTCGGCCATCAGGGCGCGAATGGCGGTCGGTGCGGTATACAGAATGTTGACCTGGTGCTTGTCGATCACTTGCGACAGGCGATTAACGCCCGGATAGTTAGGCACGCCTTCGAACATCAGCGTGGTGGCGCCGCAGGCCAGCGGGCCGTACAGCAGATAACTGTGGCCTGTGACCCAGCCCACGTCGGCGGTGCACCAATAGATGTCGCCGTCGTGGTAGTCGAACACATACTTAAAGGTCATCGCGGCGTAGACCAGGTAGCCGCCGGTGGTGTGCAGCACGCCTTTCGGCTTGCCGGTCGAACCGGAGGTATACAGGATAAACAGCGGATCTTCGGCGTTCACTTCTGCCGGCGGGCAGTCGGCGGAGACGCCCTGGGTCAGCTCATGCCACCACAGATCGCGCCCTTCCTGCCAGTAGCCCGGTTTCCCGGTGCGTTGGAACACCACGACGTTGGCCACGCTGACTACGCCGGGATTTTTCAGCGCATCGTCGACGTTCTTTTTCAGCGGCACGGCACGGCCGGCGCGCAGACCTTCATCGGCGGTGATCACCAGCCTGGCGTTGGAGTCGATAATGCGTCCGGCGACCGCTTCCGGCGAGAAGCCGCCGAAGATCACCGAATGTACGGCGCCGATACGCGCGCAGGCCAGCATCGCGACCGCCGCTTCCGGCACCATCGGCATATAGATAGCCACCACGTCACCTTTTTTCACGCCGAGCTTTTTCAGCACGTTGGCGAACTGGCAGACGTCATGGTGCAGCTGTTTGTAAGTCACCTTTTTGGATTGGGTCGGGTCGTCGCCTTCCCAGATAATGGCGGTCTGGTCGCCGCGCTCGGCCAAATGACGATCCAGACAGTTGGCCGCCAGGTTCAACGTGCCGTCTTCAAACCAACGGATGCTGACGTGGCCCGGATCGAACGAGGTGTTTTTGACTTTGGTATAGGGTTTGATCCAGTCCAGGATTTTGCCATGCTCACCCCAGAAAGCCTCTGGGTCTTGAACCGACTGTTGATAATACTGTTGGTATTGTGCCGGATTAATCAGGGCGCGTTCTGCAATTGCAGAAGGAATAGCGTGTTTATGCAGTTGGCTCATAGCTTTTCTCCTTGAAGTTGTTAATGATATGTCAACTGAAGGTTAAGTATAGTTTGCTACGATTCTTTGTTTCTTTTTTGCGCGGCAGATCACGCAACAAAGATATTGATTTGTAATCGTTCTGTCGCATTTGCAGGGCATATCTATCTATTTGGCGCTTAAATCCTCATAAACCCACGTTTTTAACCAAAAACACTTATCTAAAGAACAAAAAAGAATAAAAAAAGGCGAGGGTATTTGCCTCGCGCTTAATAAGGATGGGAGAGACCAGCATTATTTCGCGCTATAAATCTTTTTTGATTATTTTTCGCTATTAATATTCGAAGTTGGTATTAACGCGATATAACGATGGACGGCACATCGTGAAATAACGTTCTATTAATGCTTCATACCTGATGAAAACTCGGGAAATACCCTGTGGCATTCATCCTGCGGTATCGTTCGATTTTTAATCTAAATATAAAATGGCGCTGCATTTATGGGTGAAAATGTCACTCGGCCAATTCCCATTTATTTGACTTTTGAGTAACAAAATATAAACATTCGGTGCGGACTAAATATGCAGAATGGACGAAAAATAACGCATTTTAATCGCGTTCAAAAAAACGTCACCGGCGCGGTTATGTGCTTCATTATCTGAAAAATTATGTTTTTAATAACAAGCAATTATGCCATTTGAAATAGTTACGCGAAATTTTTGTGATTCGATTCAGCGCTCAACCCTGACAAATCAAGGCTTGCAGAGCATGCCGCCCGGATGATACAGATTTATACTGCGTCGCACCCAGGGCAGGTGAACGCTTCCACTGAATTAACATAAGCCTGTAATAAATGATTAAGTATTCTTTTCGCCGTGTTGCGACTTTGTACGGCGCAAAGAGTCTTTGAGGACTTTTTGGGTATGAAAAGTGTAAAAATTAGCCTGGCTTGGCAAATCCTGATCGCGTTGGTACTGGGTATTATTGTTGGCGCGGTATTGCACAACCAGACAGAATCTCGTGAGTGGCTGGTCAGCAATATTCTCAGCCCGGCGGGTGATATCTTTATTCGTCTGATCAAGATGATTGTGGTGCCGATTGTTATTTCCACGCTGATCGTCGGTATTGCCGGCGTAGGCGATGCGAAAAAGCTGGGCCGCATCGGATTGAAAACCATTATTTACTTCGAAGTGATCACCACCATCGCCATCGTGGTGGGGTTGACGCTGGCCAACGTATTCCAACCCGGCCACGGCATCGACATGTCGACGTTGACCACGGTGGACATTTCGCAGTATGAGAAAACTACCGAACAGGTGCAAAGCGGTTCGCACAGTCTGGTGGCGACCATTCTGTCGCTGATCCCATCGAACGTCTTCTCGTCGATGGCCAAGGGCGACATGCTGCCGATTATCTTCTTCTCGGTGCTGTTCGGTCTGGGGCTGTCGTCGTTGCCGAAAGAGACCAAAGAACCGTTGCTGAAGGTGTTCAAGGCGGTGTCCGAGAGCATGTTCAAAGTCACCCACATGATCATGCGCTATGCGCCGATCGGGGTATTCGGTCTGATTTCGGTCACGGTAGCCAACTTCGGTTTCGCTTCGCTGCTGCCGCTGGCCAAGCTGGTGCTGCTGGTATACTTCGCCATCGCGTTCTTCGCCCTGGTGGTGCTGGGGGCGGTCGCCCGGCTGTGCAACCTGCGCATCTGGACGCTGATCCGCATCCTGAAAGACGAACTGATCCTGGCTTATTCCACCGCCAGCTCGGAAACGGTGCTGCCGCGCATCATCGAAAAGATGGAGGCTTACGGCGCGCCCAAGTCGATCACTAGCTTCGTGGTGCCGACTGGCTACTCCTTTAACCTGGATGGCTCGACGCTGTACCAGAGCATCGCCGCTATCTTTATCGCCCAGCTGTACGGCATCGAACTGTCGTTGGGGCAGGAGATCGTGCTGGTGCTGACGCTGATGGTGACCTCGAAAGGGATCGCCGGCGTGCCGGGGGTCTCGTTCGTGGTGCTGCTGGCGACGTTGGGCAGCGTCGGCATCCCGCTGGAAGGCCTGGCGTTCATCGCCGGCGTGGACCGTATCCTGGATATGGCGCGTACCGCGCTGAACGTGGTGGGCAACGCGCTGGCGGTACTGGTGATCGCCAAGTGGGAGCACCAGTTCGATCGCAAGAAGGCGCTGGCTTACGAAACGGAGTTTCTGGCGCAGAAGGTGAAGCCGGCCAACCAGGCCTAATCACGAGTATCGCCGACGTTAAAAACGCCCCAGGCAGTTGTGCCGGGGCGTTTTGTTTTTATGGCCCTTCAACCTGCCACTTTCTTTTCTCTGCCCAACTGCGCGACTTGCATCCCCGCTTAACAAAATCTAAAGTGTTACCAAATTAATAGAAATGATAATAAATGTTATTATCATTTTCATTTGATGATGTATGGAGACACGCAAAAGCCGTTGAACGGCGGGGTTACGCCCGCTCGACGTCTTTATTCGGGCTTATCAAAGGTAGGTAACATGTCGGACACCGCTTTGGCCTCTGAATGGTTGCCGCTGGCGCCAGCGCAGCTTGATTTCTGGGAAGAACACACCTTGCACCCTGGGCAGACTCTGTCCACCGTCGCACATTGCACCGAACTGTGCGGCGCGGTAGAGGAAGAGACGCTCTGCCGGGCGATCGCCACCACTCTCGCCGAGACGCAGGCGTTTGCCTTGCGCTTTGGTGAGCGGCATGGCGACTCTCCCCCGCTGTTACGTTACGATCCACAGCGCACGCCGCCATTGCAACGCATCGATCTGCAAACGCACGACGATCCCTGGCAGGCGGCGCAAAACCTGATGCGCGAAGATATCGCGCAGCGCCGGGCGCTGCACAGCGAACCGTTAGCCGCAGCCTGGCTGCTCAAGCTGGGGCCGGAGCGCTACCTCTGGTACGTGCGTGCGCACCATATTCTGGTTGATGGCTTCGGCATGGCCCTGATCGAACACCGCTGCGCCGCGTTATATGCGCACTATCTGGGTGAGGGCAGCGCAGGTATGCCTCTGGGCGCCTTCGACCTCTTTCAACAGGCCGAGCTGGCCTACGCTGATTCTGAGCGATGCGAGCGCGATCGGCGCTTTTGGCAGACCTATCTGCCGCCGTCGCAGGGGCTGCCGACGGTGCGCAAGGGCGGTGAGGCCTATGGCGTACGGCGTCTGAGCACCCACCACCGGCTGCCGGCGGCGGTGTCGCACTCTCTGGCGCAGTTGGCGGAGCGTAGCGGCATCAATTGGCCCGACTTGCTGGTGGCGCTGTCGGCGGCCTGGCTGTTTCAGGTGATGCCGCGCTGTGCCCGGCAAGGCGATACGCTGCCGATGTGGATGCCGGCGATGAATCGCCGTGGGCAGGCAGCCACTAACGTGCCTTCGCTGGCGGTCAACACGCTGCCGCTGCTGGTGTCACCGCCGCAAGCGGAGACGCTGGGGAGCTTTCTCACCACGCTGACGCAGCAGCTGCGGGAGCTGCGCAGCCACGCCGGCTACCGTCTGCGCCAATTGGCCGCCGATCGCGGTGTGGATCCGGGCTCGCGCTTCTTTATTTCCCCCTTCATCAACGTGCAACCCTTCGATGCGCCTCGTTTTACTGGCTGTCGCGGTACCCGCAGCGTATTGGCCGGCGGCTCGGGCGACGGTTTTAACCTGACGTATCGCGGCCGCACCGACGCCCGCGATCTGCAGGTGGATATCGATATTTATCTGGAACAGTTCCCGACGGAGGATGCGTTGGACTATGGCGAGGCGCTGCAAGAATTTCTGTTGCGTGCGCTGCAGCAGGAAGCCTGGGAGCAACCGCTGGCGGCCCTGACGGCGTTACCCGCCTGAGAAAATGCGGGCGGGGGATGTCCCCGCCCGAGTGGTATGGTTTCAGCTGGCCAGCAACGCCGCCACTTCGCGTGCGTTCTTGCATGGCAAGAGCGCACTGCTTACCAGACGGGTGCCGAAAGCGTCATTGAGGCGTGCCGTCACCTGTTTGATATGCGGCAGCTTCAGTCCCATGGCGATAAACGCCGTCTCTTCCCCCCAGTCCGGGCGCGGCGTTACGCCAATCGCCTGCCAGTAAATGGTCAGGATCTCGGCGCTGCGCGCCACCGGTGCGTTCGGCGGCGGGGCCGCGCAGGCGTTCAACGCCGGCGCGGTTTGCTGGTGGCTCAGGTCGGCGCGGATGCGATGGCGATCGGTTTTACCGTTGGCGGACAGCGGCAGCGCCTCGGCATGGATAAAGCGCGTGGGGATATGGGTACAGGGCAGATAGCCGGTGGCGAAGGCGCGGATCTCGGACAGCGGCAGCGGCTTGCCGTCGCGGGTCAGATACAGGGCGCCGAGCGCTGCCTCGTTGTTCTCTCCGCTGGGATAATCCACCACTACCATATCCAGGATCGCCGGATGGCGGCGCAGCACGTCTTCGATTTCCGGCAGCGAGACGCGCACGCCGCGGATCTTCACATAGCCGTTCACCCGGGTGGCGAACATGATGTTGCCGTCCGCACGGTAATAGCCCTGATCGCCGGTGCGGAAAGCGCGCAGCGGTTGCCCGTCCGGTCCTTCGAGGGTAACGAAATCGTGCTGCTTCAGTTCCCCCTGCTCCAGATAGCCTAACGCCAGGTTCACCCCGGCGGTGTGAATGCGGCCGACCACGCCGGCCGGGCAGTGGCTGCCGTCGTCATGGCAGATGAAGTAGCGGTTAGCCGGCAGCGGGCGGCCGTAAGGCACGGTGCCGCTCTCCTGTGGGGCGATCGGGTGCCAGATGCTCCAGATGGTGGTTTCGGTCGGCCCGCCGAGTGAGAACAGCGCGAGATCCTGGCGCAGGGTACGCAGGGTTTGTACCGTCGCCGGCTTGATATAGTCGCCGCCTTGCGCCACCAGGCGCAGCGAGCGCAGGCTGTCGGCCGTTTTGCAGGTGAGCAGCATCTCTAGAATGGCGGGTACCGAACACCACAGGGTGACCCGATGTTTTTTCACCAGTTGGTTCCAGCTGATGGCATCCTTTTCCTGATGTGGCGCCGGCAGCACCAGCGTGGCGCCGGCGCACAGCGAACCGAACAGATCGAACATCGACATGTCATGGTGCGGCGGCGTAACGGAAATGAAGACATCGTCGGCGGTGACTCTCCAGCGCTGTTGGGTTTGGTGCACGACGTTGGCGGTGGCGCGGTTGTTAAGCACCACGCATTTAGGCTTACCGGTGGTGCCGGAGGTATACAGGTAGTAGCTCGCGGCCTGGCTGGCGCTGCGTTCAACCAGCGTCCGTTCATCCGGCAGCGCGGGTGCGCGATCCGCCTGCGCCAGCAGGGTCGCCGGCGTCACGCCGATCGGCGTTTCGAGATCGCCGCCGTGCACTACCAGCGTCGGCCGGCAATTCTCCAGCAGGTAGGCGGTGCGTTCCGGCGGCGAGTTGATATCGATAGGCACCCAGATCACGCCCTGCAGGGCGCAGGCGAGGCTGAAGATGATCTGTTCCGGGCTGCGCGGCAGATACAGTGCCACCACGTTGCCCGGCTGCACGCCGCGGCTCTGCAGGTTGGCGATCGCCGTGGCGATCCGCTGGCCCAGCTCGCGGTAGGTTAGCGTCTGCTCGCCGCAGATCAGCGCATTGCCGCCGTCTTGCGCGCCGAACAGCCGCTCGGCCAGCTGCGCCAGATAAGGATAAGGCGCGTAATTCGCTTCGCTGTCGTTGTGGCGGTAATGCGCCAGATCGATGAAGTCGCGCGGCGCGATCGCCAGGTCGGCCCGTTGGCAACTGTGCAGGATGCGTCGCTGCAACGCCGCCAGCATCGCTTCTACCTGTTCGCCATGCAGCGCCTGCTCGGCGTAGTCCACGCACAGCTGCAGATTTTTTTCGCTGTCCAACGTCAGGCGGATATCGATGGCGACCTGCGGCGTTTGGGTCAGGCCGTCGTGAAAGCGCACCGGCGCCTCGGCTGGCAGCGTTTCCCAACCCAGGCAATTGGTCAGGATCACCGGCAGCGCCGGGCCGCCCTGGCTTTGGCCGAGCAACTGCCGCGCCAGATCGACGCCGGAAAACGCCAGGTGATCGAGCGCGCCGAGCACGTCGTCCTGCAAGGCTTGCGCGCGCTGGATAAAGTCTTCGCCGTAGCGCGAATAGCGCACCGCCACGAAGCTGGAGGCGTTGCCCAGGGCGCCGTCGGCGGCGGGGAACGCCACCGGCACCCCGACGCACAGCTCGCCGTCGGTGGTCCACTGGGCCAGCGTATCGAGGATCAGCGCCGACAGCAGGCTGTTGCGCAGCAGCGCATGCGGCGATCCCAGACGGCCAAGCTGTTTAACCGTGTCGTGCGGCAACGTCAGGCTGGCGCGGCGATAGCGTGATGAGGTGAGATTGGCGAGCGGGGCGCGCCATGGCAACGCCGACGGGGTGGTGACATCCTGCAGCTTTTCGCGCCAGTAGGCGGCATCGGCCTGGCGTTGCGCCGCCGATGCGGCGGGGGGCGGCAAGGCGGCGGCGGTCGGCGCCAGAGGGCGATCGTCGAACAGGCGCGCGATCACGGTGGAGATCCCCTGGCCGTCTAAGATCAAGGCATCGAAGCTGGTAAAGATCAGCGTATCGTACGGCGATCCCGTCGGATCCTGCTGTTCGGCAAGTTGGATCACGGCGATGCGCCACAGCGGTTGGCTCGGATCGTGGCGCTGGTGGGAGTAACGCGCGCGCAGTTGTTCGACCTGGCGCTGCGCCGCTTCACCATCAAGGGCGCGCAGATCATGGCGATCCAGATGCAGCGTGGTTTCCGGGCGTACGTGCTGCGTGCCGCGCGGCACATCGATGCAGGTGCGCAGTGCCGGGTAGTGTTGAACCAGCTCGGTCAGGCGCGCTTCAAGGCGCGGTACGTCCAGCTGCCGGGCGCGATATTCGCGAAAGTCGTGCATCGCCACGCCGCCCAGCGGCCATCGATCGCTGCGGCCCAGAAGATAGGCCTGCTGCAGTGCGGTTAATGGTGTCTCCATGGTACTTCCCTATAGTCGCTAACCGATTAAATCTCAGTGCTGCGGCGCCAGCGCGGCGAGCAGCGTTTTCGCATTCCGTCCTGCCTCGGGCGAGCGTTGGCAGATCAATGCCGCCAGCGCCGCCGGAGAGGGATGCGCCGCCAGATCCTGCGCCGTCAGCGCCGCCGCCAGATATTTGTTGAGCACCGTCAGCAGCGCGTTCACCCCAGCATCCGGCAGGGCCAAGCGGTGGATATCGTCGTGGTCGTGCAAGCTGGCCTCGGGAGCCACCCGCGCCAGCAGCCGGTGCAGCACCTGGCGCACCGGTGCCTGCTGCGCCAGCGCGTCGGGTGTGCATTGCGCCAACAGCTGTGACAGCGGGCGATCGAACGCCTCCGTTTGCCGTGCGGCCAGGTGCAGCAGCGCACGATAACAGGCCAGCAGGCGCGGCAGCGCGTGCTCGGGGAATGCGTCCAGCCGCACGTCCCAGTTAATCAGAATGCCGTCGTCGACGTGGGCGACCTGCGCATCCAGCGCAACCTGCGGTCCTTGAGAGATGACCCAGCCGAGACGGCCGAAGGTGTCGGTGACCCGTTCGGAAAACAGCGTCTTGCCGCGGATGCCGAAACCGGCGGTAAACACCACCGGAGAAGGCTGCAGGCTGCCGTGCAGGCGCGACAGATCGCGCATCACGCTCACGCCGGGGTAATCCGCATGTTCGATAAGCTCTGCCAGCTGTGCCATCAGGCGCCGGCAGAAAGCGCTCAGGTTTTCCGTCGGGTTCAGCTCCACGCCGAGCAGCACCAGGTTAGAGAAATCGCCGATAAGACGATGCGCGTCCTCCCGTTCGCTTTCGCGGTGGAACAGCGGCACGTTGAGCCGGAAGCGCGTCATATTCCAACCCTGGCCGACGGCCAGTGCGAACAGCGCTAAAAACAGCGTAGAGAGGGAGGTGTGGTGCCGCTTGGCGACATTCTCCAGCGCGCGGCTTTCTTCTGCATTCAGCTGTACGGCCAGGCGATCGCTGCGGCAGCGGTCCGGCGTGCGCAGCAGGCGCGGCGCCGGGGGCACCTGCGCCAGGCGTTCACGCCACCAACGCTGGCCGCGTTCGCGCCGCTGGCGTAGCGCCTCGTCGGCGTCGCGTCGTTCTAGGTGATCAAAGTAGGCCGCTGGTGCGTCATCGGAGGGGGGCGGCGGACACCGGTGATAAAACGCCGTCAGATCCTCCATCAACAGGCGAAAGCTCATGGCATCGCCGGCGATCATGTCGAGATCGACATGCAGGCGGCTGCGCCCTTCCGGCAACAGGCTCAGGCTGATATCGCAGGGCACGCCCTGTTCCAGCGGCAGCAGCTGGGTGCTTTTTGCCTGGCGTTTGGCGGCGAGCGCGGCTGCCAGCGTTGCTTCATCGGCGTGCTGCCAATCGTCGAGATGCAAGGCGTGCCGAGGGCCGGGAGGCGCGATCGTCTGCCGGCCATCGTCGGTAATGCGCAGACGTAACAGCGGATGGTGCAGGTACAGCGCCTCGACGGCCTGGCGCAGCCGAGCGGTATCCAGCTCGCCGCCGTCGAATTCCGCATACAGGTGGGCGGCCATGCCGCCGAGGGGAGGAGCGGACTGTCGGCCTACCCAATAGGCGGCCTGCATCGTGGTCAAAGCTTTCATCGGGTATCCATTTTGATTCAGCCAACGAGACTGCAAGAATATATCCAAATGTTAATAGGAATGAAAATTATTATTATTTGATCCATTTGGCGATCGGGTGCTATCTATAAGGCGTTTTAGCGACGCCGGGCAGTGAGGGCATTGGGTGTGAATAATTTATCTATATTATTCTTAGCATTGAAATGATTGCTTGTTATTGCAGCGCTCGTTTTTCCTGCGAAAGTATAAGGGTTTCTGGCAGTTATCTTGTCAGGTCTCACACCTTTGTTGATAATGATTTGCATTAGAAAATGCAAAATATTATCATTCTTAACATTATTTTACGTTTTTATACAAGCTGCCGGCCGCTCCGCCGGCGGCTTAGCCGTGGACGGGGCCGCGCCCGTCCGGCCGCGAAAGGCATGGGTTTGCCGCAGGGATAAGCAACAGCAAGGCCGGGAAGGCCGCAGCGTCATGGTCTGTGTGAGTGTCGATGTAGGTTGTGTAAAAAAAAATCAAATTTTGTGCACCTCTGGGATGAAAGGAGAAGACATCTATGGGCAAGCATTTTGCGGCTCAACGGCATGAAAGCGTAGGAAACGGGGAAAAGGCGGGGTTGAAAGCCATTGGGGCGTTTTCCTCCGTATTTTTAGGGGTTTGTTCACTGGCGATCGGTAACGTCAACGCGGCGGAAACCAAGAGCAACGAAACCTACCAGGACGCGGAAACGCTGCTGGTTACCGGTGAGAAGGTCAAACGTTCCATTTTCGACACCGGCTCCAGCGTCGAAGTGTTCGACAGCAACCGCATCTCCTCTATGCCTAATGCGACACAGGTTCCCGATTTGCTGCGCATGACCCCCAACGTGGTGGATGTCGGCATCGGCAACGATCTGCCAACCGTGCGTGGCGTTGACGGCTCCGGCCCGACCACCGGTGCCGGCGCTTTCCTCAGCGGCACCAGGCCGCGCCTCAATCTGTCGTTGGACGGCCGTTCGCTGACCTATAACGAACAAGCCTACGGACCGCAATCGTTGTGGGATCTGGATCGCGTTGAAGTGTTCCGCGGCCCGCAAAGTTACATTCAGGGGCGCAACGCCATCGCCGGCGCCATCGTCATGGCCAGTAAAGACCCGACCTTCGAATGGGAAAGCGCCTTCAAGGGCGGGGCCGGCAATCAGCACTCCTCTCAACTAGCCGCCATGGCGTCCGGCCCGCTGGTGGAAGATCAGCTGGCGTTCCGCGTCAGCGTCGATCGCCAGCGTCGCCGCAGCGATGCTGACCTGCCGGCCTATGAGCCGGTGGGCGATCCGCGTGAAGTGGAGGCCACCACCGCCCGTGCCAAGCTGCTGTTCAACCCGGCCGGTTTGCGCGATCTGACCACCAAGCTGACCTTTAACCACTTTGGCAGCACCGCACCGCAGAACGAAAGCCTCAACCCGCAGCCGCATCCTGCGAGTGCGCGTCACGACATCCGTCGGCCGGTGTTCAAAAGCAATGTGAACAGCGGGATCTGGGATCTGGCCTGGGAGGCCTCCGATGGCCTGGCGTTGGAAAACCGCGTTATCTATACCGATTTCAACATTAACCGCGCCACGGCTTATCAGCTGCCGTACGCCGACATCGGCGGTAAAGAGGTGCACGTAGAACCGGTGGTACGCTTCGGCGGCGCGGACAGCCGCCTGCACGGGCTGGCGGGGCTGCGTTATTTCCACGCCAAGCAGGATGAGTTCGTCAATATCTTCGGCGGCGCGACTTTTAAAGATAAAACCGACACTAACTCGGCCTTCGCTGAGCTGACCTATGCGCTGACGCCGCAGGTGGACGTGACTGCCGCCAGCCGCCTGGAACGCGAACATCGCCAACGCAATGGCGGCAGCAAGGCGGTGCGCATCGACTTCGACGAAACCTACACGGTGTTCCTGCCGAAACTGGACGTGGCCTGGAAACCGACGGACACCCAAACCTACGGTGCCAAGATCGCTCGCGGTTATAACGCTGGCGGTGCAGGCATTACTCTCAGCAGCCCGATCGTCAGTTACACCTACGGTTCCGAGTATGTCTGGAACTATGAGTTGTACACCCGCCATCACCTGAAAGACGCCAACGTGGTGCTGACCAGCAACGTGTTCTACAACGATTACAAAGACATGCAGCTGCCTTATTACCTGGGTGAAAATTCCAGCGTGATCCGCAACGCCGACAAGGTGGAAACCTACGGCGCGGAAATCGGCGCCACCTGGCAGCCGCGTTGGGACTTCGAGCTGTTCGGTAACGTTGGCCTGCTGAAAACCAAGATCAAAAAGTTCTCGGGCAGCGGCGTGGAAGGGCATGAATTGGGACGCGCGCCGGCTTACACCGCCAACATGGGCGCCAAATATCAGTTCCTGAAAGGGTGGGAAGTGAGCACTAACGTGGCGTTCTCGGACTCCTATTACTCGGCGTATGACAACGATTCGCGCGGGCGTATAGGTTCTTACTGGTCGGCTAACGCCCAGCTGGCCTACACCTTCGCCTATGGGCGCGCCACGCTGTTTGCGCAAAACCTGTTCGACTCCGAGCGTCGCATCATGGTTGGCGGCAACGATATCTACACCGCGACGCAGCAGCGCCCGCGCATGGTCGGCGCGGCGGTTGAGCTGAATTTCTAACGCTATCGCGATGATGGGGGGACGAATGTCCCCCGTTTTATGCGCTATCCCGGCACGGCCGGGCAAAGGAGATAACGCAGTGATCGGTGATTTTGACAGCATTCTGAGCGATGAAGAGGCCCAGCGGCTGGAGAGCGCGTTTCAGGCGCTGGGCGCGCCGTCGGCGAACGGCGAGCGGCCGGTAAGCGAAGCCGAAGAACGGGCATGGTTTGCCCATCTGCAGCAGGGTGACGCACGCGGGCAGCGGGCGCTGGCCTGGCGCCTGACGGGAGAGGTGGATATCGCCCAACTGACGGCGGCGCTGCAAGCGCTGGTGCGGGAAACGCCGGGCGTGAACGTGCGTTACGTTTTTGATGACGAAAACGGTTTGGTTAAACGCGCTGCCGATTCGGCGCCGTTGCCGGTGAGCCTGCGTCAGGTGGCGGATGAACAACATGCCATTTGTCGTCTGCTGCAAGTGCAGGCGGCGCCATTTGAACTGGAAAGCGAAGCGCCGCTGCGCTGCCTGCTGTTGCTCACGCCTGCCGATGACGTGATTTTGGGCGTGGTATTGCATGACATCCTGGCGGAAGCGCTGCCGTGGCGCCATCTGCCGGCGATGCTGTCCGCCCGCTATAACGGAGATGCGATGCCTCTGCCTTTCGCGGCGGCGCCGGTCGAGCTGCCGGAAATCCCGGCGCCACAGCTGCCCTGGGCGCGCCAGGCGGTCTCGCTGCAGGATTACCGCAGCCCGGCGCAGCGTACTGAAGCCTTGCCGCCGGTGGGCGCGCGCGTGGTCACACGCATTGATCGCTCGCTGTTGCCCGCCAACGACACGCCGCGGGCCTTGCTGGCGGCGGTGGCGGCACGGTTTGCCGAGTTCGTCGCCGCGCAGGCCGGCGGCCAAGCGGTGCAGCTGTGCGTGCCGGCCGCAGAAACGGCAGAGTGCGTCGGTCTGGAGCTGGGCCTGACGGCGGCGCCGCTGATGCGCCTGACCGTGCAGCATGGCGAGGGCGACGTCGGGCAGCGGCTGCTGGCGCAGGCCGTGGCTGAACAGCCGGATCCGCAGCGGGCGCAGTTGCTGGTGGCCTGGCGTGACGATCTGGCCGCAGAGTGGCGGCTGGAAGGCGTTCACGCCGAACGCCTGTTGCTGCCGCCGCTGCATACGCCGTTTGAACTGGCGCTGCTATTGGGCTTGCCCGAAGCGGAAGCGTTAACGCTGGAGCTGGTCACCGACCCGCGCCTGTCTCCGCACGCGGCGCCTTTCCTGCTGGAGCAGTTCAGCGCGTTCCTGGCCGGGCAGCGAATTGCCGTCGCATTGCCGGTGGCTGAGGCCGTTTCCCCGGCGATGGCCGCGCCGGCGGCGAACGGCGACGCCGACGAAAGCGTTGCGCCGCTGATTTTGCAGGAGTTCCGTGAGGCGCTGGTGGCGCCGGAAATGACCCTGGATGAAGACTTCTTCGATCGCGGCGGCCATTCGCTGGTCGCTACCCGGGTGATCGGCCGTTTGCTGAGCCTGCATCAGATCGAAATCAACATTAACGATCTGTTCAGCCATCCGACGGCGCGTGGGTTGGCGGGCTACGCCAAACGCCTGAACGTTGCGCAGCCGAATGCCGCGCTAGCCATCGCCGACGATCATGAGGGGGCGCAGGCGCCGCTGTCGCTGGCGCAGGAATCGCTGTGGAAGGTGTATGAAGCCTTCGGCCATGACGAGATTTTCAACCTGCCATTCTCTCTTCGCTTCTTCGATGCGGTAGACGAAACGGCGCTGCACCAGGCGTTTATCGACGTCATGACTCGCCATACCGTGCTGCGTTCACGCTTCGTCGAGCAGCAGGGGGAGGTGGTGCAGGTGGTGGTGCCGGCCGCAGAACTGCCGGATTATCAGTGGTTCCGCTTCTCTCACGAGACGCCAGCGGGTAATGCCGCCGCCCTGTTGGCCGACGCCGGCCAGCACCGGTTCGATCTGGCCGCCGAGCTGCCGCTGCGCGCCACGCTGCTGCGCGATGCGGACAACGGCCAACAGCTGCTGTCGTTGCTGTTCCACCATGTGGTGCTGGATGAATGGTCGCTCAACCTGATGATGGACGAATTGGGCATCGCCTATCGCCATCGCGTCGTCGGCCAGGCGCCGCAGTGGAGCGGGCAGCCGCCGCAGTTCCACACTTTCGCCCGGCAGCAGCGGGCCTCCGGGGTGCAGCAGCAACATCTGGACTACTGGCTTGATGCGCTGCGCGGCGCGCCGGTCGGCCAGCCGATCTTCCGGCAAGAAGCATCCACCCATCCGGCGGTGCCGGCACCGGCGGACGTCAACGGCGGCTGGCTGGAGTTCGAGGTCGATCCTGCCGTGGCGGAAGGCCTGTATCAGCTTGCCCGCCGCAACAACGCGTCGCTGTTCAACGTGGTGTATGCCGGGATTACCTCGGCGCTGCGTCTGCTGGGCGGCCCGGCGGATCTGCTGGTGGGCACCTCGACTTCCGGCCGTAACGACGCCGAGTTCTTCGATACCGTCGGCTATTTCACCACCGTGGTGGTGCACCGCGTGCGCTTCGACGAGGGGCTGACGGTGGCCGGGTTGGTCAGCCAGGTGAAAAACACCATCAATGGCTCGCTGCCGTACACCGACATTCCGATCGATCTGGTGGAAGAAGGGCTGTTCGGCGTGGACGCCGACCGCAAGAACCACATGTTCGAAGTGTTCATCCAGATCCATAGCCGCATCAAGCTGAACGGCGAGTTCCGGCTGCAGGACGGCAGTGCGATCGCCTACCGTCAGGTGGAGCCGGAGAAAGCCGAATCGTTGCTCGGCCTGCAGTTTGAGGTGATGGAAGACGATCTGGCCGGGAAGAAATCCCTGCGGGTGATGATGACCTACCGTCAGGATCACTACAGCCAGGAGCAGGCCAATCTGATCGCCGATGGCGTTCAGCACGTCTTTACCCAGTTTGCGCAGCACATCGCTGGCGATATCGCTCTGGCGGCGCTGCCGCCCGGGCCGCAGGCATGACGTTGTTTCACTCTAACCGAAAGCATGATTTTCAAGGAGATAAAAGGATGTCTGGAACCCTAGCAACCCCGCGCGCGCTACTGTCGCTGCTGGTGGCGGCCTCTCTGGTGGTCGCCGGCGCCGCGCAGGCGGACGATGTCGGCATCAAACCGCAGGACATCAAGCGTGAGGCGCTGTCGTCGACGGTGGTGGAGATGGCCTACAGCACCTCGCAACAGGCGCTGTTCGTCAGCGCGCCGGACTGGAAGGAAGAGGCGCGCTCCCGCGTGCTGCGGCTGGATCCCAACACCCTGGCGATCAAGGCAGAGATCCCACTGCAGGTGAAAGGCTTCGGCGTGGCGCTGAACGACGCGGGCAATCGCCTGTACCTGACGCAGGCCTTCAACGGCGAAGTCGGGGTGGTGGACACCACTACCAACCACGCGCTGGGCAGCATCAAGCTGCTGGACAAAGCGGTGCTGGAGCAGGCTTACAAGCAGGCGGGCATCAGCGGCAAGCGTCTGGATTTCCTGTTGGCGGAGCTGAAGAAATTCAAAATCACCGAGGACTACCTGTACCGCCTCCGAGAGCTCAAGTATGACGCGCAAAGCGGCCGTCTGTTCCTGCCGGGTCTGGGTTTCGGCGTCGACAGCGTGCTGTACGTGGTCGATACCAAAGCCGGCAAGCTGGAGAAAGTGATCCCGGGCTTCGGCTACAACGCGGTGGGCATCACGCTGGATGAGAAGGGCCGTCGGGTATTCGTTTCCAACATGCAGGGGCAGGTGATCACCCTTAACGCCGACACGCTGGCGATCACCGCCACCCACGAAGTACAGGCCGATCAGCTGCTGAACCTGGTGTATGACCCGGCGAGCAATCGCCTGTTGGGCGTCGATCAGGGTATCGATCGCGACGACTACCGCAACCATCATCTGGGGCACGACTACGTGAAGCGCAGCAGTGGCCACCGGGTGTTTGCGCTGGATGCGGACAGCGGCAAAGTGCTGGCCAGCGAGCTGACGGATGAGGTGCCGATCGGCCTGCTACTCGACGAGCGCAGCCAGCGGCTGTATGTCGCCAACCGCAAAGGGGTACGCGTGGATCACGGCGCCGGGACGCTGACGGTGTTCGACGCCAAAACGCTCAAGCGCCTGCAAACCGTAGCCCTGCCGCCGCACCCTAACAGCCTGGCGTTGGATCCGAAAGGCGACGCGCTGTTCGTGACGGTGAAAAACGACGGCGCTTCCACCAAGGCCGGCAAGCCGGAAAGCGTGGTGCGCATTCAACTGCACACCAGGTAACTGAATATAAATATAAAAAAAGGGCGCCGAGGCGCCCTTTCTAGTGGCTGACAAAGGAGGAAAAAGCGTGGTTTTTCCTCCTTTGTGGTTATCAGCCGAAAATCAATGAATTGATTTTCCTTGTTTTCTATCTGTCGCCTAATGAAAGCCCGGCAACGTCATCCGCTTTGTCATTTACCTCAAGGGGGCTGAGCCCCCTTTGTCGTTGGGTCATGTCATCAGAAGTGGGTGTTGATGCTCATGTAGTAGGTACGCCCCGATTCGTTATAGGTGGCTGCGCCTGCACCATACATGTAGGAGTTGGTTTTCGCGTTGCCAACAGTTTGTGCATTGCCGGCGCGGAACTGGCGTTTGTCGAACAGGTTGTCGATGCCGGCAGTGACGCTGACGTTTTTGGTCAGGTCATAGGTCGCGCTGGCGCCGACGATGGCGTAAGGGCTGACCTCGCGGGCTTCTGAGCCGACAGCGCTCTCTCCTTTATAGTTATACTTCTTCGGCTTCTGCCGGCCGTACCAGGTTAAAGTGGACTGCATCGACAGATCCTGCGTAGCCTGCCAGCTGAGGGTCGAGTTGACGGTGAACTTCGGGATCACCGACAGGTAATCGCCGGTGGTCTTGTTCTTGTTCTCGATCATGTAGGTGGCGTTGTTGCTCCAGGTGACGGTCTCGCTGACCGGCACGTTCAATGAGCCCTCCAGCCCCTGCACCACCGCCTTCGGCACGTTTTCCCACTGATAGATATCGGTTTTAAGACTGTTTGAGGAAATTGGCGCGTAGCCAGCCTCAATTTTGTTGCGGTAATCGTTGCGGAAGTAGGTCACGCCGGCCAGCCAGCCTTCGTTATGGAACTCCAGCCCGATCTCTTTGTTAACGCTGGTTTCCGCTTTCAAATCGTCGTTGCCCATCAGATAGCAAGCGCCAGCACTGGCTGCACAACCTTGACCACGGCTATACAGGATATAGTTACCGTTGTTCTGGAGCAGATTGGGCGCTTTGTAGGAGCGTGCGATACCCATCTTCAGCGTGAAGTAGTCGCCCAGTTCCTGCGACAGGTTCAGCGCCGGGCTCCAGTTGTTGCCGGATTCGGAGTGCAAATCGTAGCGCAGGCCCGGCGTCAGCATGGTGGTGTCGGTCAGCTCGATATTGTCTTCGGCGAACAGCGAGAAGATATGTGCGGAGGAATAAGGACTACGGTTAGTGCTGTCCACTCCAGGGATCACTCCACCTTCGGTGAGAGACTGGCTAGTGGAGGTGCCGTCTTTCATCCGCTGCTGAGACCACTCGGTGCCCAGCGTAGCGGTCTGTGAAACGCCCAGCTCAAACGGCACGCTGACTTCGCTGTGCGCCAAGAAGTCGTCCAGCTTGATGGTGCCGAAACCGGTGTTATTGGTGTCGAAAATGCCTTCCAAGCCGCCTGACAGGCCTTCATTCAGACGGGTGTTGCGGGTGCGCTCGAACTGCACGTAGTTGTTGGTGCTCACGCCGTTGTCCCAGGCGCCGCGGTGGGTCAGGCCGAAGGTTTCACGGTAGATGCGGTTGGTCTCTTTGCCGTAGTTGCTCTGCACCAGGGCGTTGGTGTTGGTGTTCTGGGTATCGCCGGCGTACAGGTTGCCCTGGCGGCCGTAGGCGTACTCGAACTCCAATGACTGCAGATGAGCGAAGTCCCAGTGCAGCAGGGCGTCGATGTTTTTATCGACCACTCCTTCACGTCCGGCAGGTAATGTATTGGAATAGCTGCCAGTGCGCTCGGATTGATGACCTTGGTTAATGTCCCAGGCGTCGGCCTGCGTTTTGCTGTAGCCGCCGAACAGGCGGAAGCTCAGGGAGTCGCTCAGCGGGCCGGACAGGCTGAAGTCGGTGCGCTTGGTGGCGCCTTCCTGCTTGTGCTGCGGCACGTTGAAGTAGCCGTTCAGCGAGCCGTGCAGCGCATCACCGGCCTTCTTGGTGATGATGTTGACCACGCCGCCCGCGGCGCCGTTGCCGTAGCGCGCTGCGGCAGGGCCGCGCAGTACTTCGATGCGCTCGATCATTTCTGGCGGCACCCAGGCGGTATCGCCGCGCGAGTCGCGCTCGCCGCGCCAGCCCTGACGCACCGAGTTGCGGCTGGAGGCCGGTTTGCCGTCGATCAGAATCAGGGTGTTTTCCGGGCCCATGCCGCGGATATCGATCTGGCGATTGTTGCCGCGCTGGCCGCTGGTGGAGTTGCCGGTCAGGTTAACCCCGGGCATGGTGCGGATCAGTTCGCTGATGTCGCGCGCCGGCGGGCGTTTTTTGATCTCTTCGGCGGTGATGGTGGACACCCCAGGCGCCTGCAGGTTCTGCCGGGCGGCGGTCACGACGATGGTGTCTTCGCCGCGCGGCTTTTTATCCGCTGCGCCGCTGTTTTCTTCCGTGGTGGGGGTGTCGGTCTGCTGCGCGGCGTTGGCGAACGCGGACGCGCCCAATCCCAAGCCGATAAGAGTGGCTAAAGAATAACGTGATAGCTTGCTTTTCATTTGAGTGTCCTACCTTGCTGCCATCCCTCGCCGAACGGGGGGGAAGGGCGGTTGTAGTTTTTGTGTAGTCGGAAATAGAAAATCGGCTGCGGCAAGGGATGCCATTGATGTATCCCCGATCCCTGTCCGTTGCGCGCAATACCAGCACGATCTCCAAGCCTTACACACTATTGCAAATGCAAATTATTATCAATAGTATTTGGCGTACAGTGCGTTCGGGCGGTGGCCGGCGATAGGGAAAAGTCGACGTTCCCGGTGCCGCCAACTACAAAATGGGTAGGCGTTGTGAATACAGAACTACAGTCAGAAAGCAGCAGATTATTGGCCAGCAGCAATGCGGGCAGTCCAGGGTGGTGGTTGACGGTGGCACGGCGCGGTACGCCATGGGTAGAACCGGCGGGTAACGGCCGCTGGCGAACCACCTTTTTCTGGCGCGATCCTCAGGGATGCGAATTGACCTCCGCCTACCGTCGCGTGTGGATTAACATTAACTGCTTGACCGACCATCACCAGCCGAATCCGCCGCAAAGCCTGCAGCGTTTGGCCGGTACCGACGTGTGGTACTGGCAGACCGAGCTGAGCGGCGCCTGGCGCGGCAGCTACTGCTTTATCCCCTGTTTTGACGAGCGGCCGCCGGCGTTCAGCGGCGACGATGCGCACGCCAACATGCACAACCTGCGCCACTGGTGGCATCAGGTGTTCGCCAGCGCCACCCCCGATCTGCTCAACCCTTATCGCTCCTGGCAAAGCGCCAGCGGCCACAGCGTCTCCGGCCTGCACATGCCGGATGCGCCGCCGCAGCCGGTATGGCGCTCGTTCGACGAGTATGAGATCGCCAGCGGGCGCTGCACGCCGCCGCTGCCGGCGCGTTTGCAGCGCCATACCTGGTGCAGTGAGCGCCTGGGCAACAGCCGCGATGTCTGGATCTACACGACCGGCGACAGTAAGCCGGCCGAGCGCCCGCTCGCGATCCTGCTCGACGGCCAGTTCTGGGCGAAGCAGATGCCGGTTTGGGAGCCGCTGATGCAGCTGACCCGCGAGGGGGCGTTGCCGGAAGCGGTGTATGTGCTGATCGACATCATTGATCTGCCGCATCGGGCGCGAGAATTAACCTGCAAGGACGATTTCTGGCTGGCGGTGCAGGAAGAATTGATGCCGCAGCTGGCCGACTGGGCGCCGCACAGCGACAAACCGGCCGACACGGTGGTGGCGGGGCAAAGCTTTGGCGGCCTGGCTTCCCTGTATGCCGGGCTGCGCTGGCCGCAGCGCTTCGGCGCGGTGATCACCCAGTCCGGTTCCTACTGGTGGCCGCGGCGCGACATGCTGCAGCTGCCGAGCATTCCCGACGATGCCTGCTGGCTGATGCAGCAGGTGGAACGGCACGGTTTGGGCAACCACGGCGCGCTGAAGGTATTTATGGAAGCCGGTTCGCAGGAAAAGCTGGTGCACCGGGTCAGCGGCGAAATGGCGGTGCGCCTGAGCGACGCTGGCCATCGGGTGCACTACCGGGTGGTGGAAGGCGGGCACGACGCGCTGTGTTGGCGCAGCGGCCTGACCGATGGGCTGCAGGCGGTCTGGGCTTCCGCTTTCGCCACCGCTTACCCGGCATCGGCGACGGCACGAGGAACACATGATGGAAAGCCTGAATCCGTTCGATGATCAACAGCAGCGCAGTCTGGTGCTGCGCAACGTACAACAACAATACAGTTTGTGGCCGGATTTCCGCGCCATTCCGTCCGAGTGGACGATCGTCTTTGGCCCGGCGGCGCACACCGCGTGCGCCGAATGGCTGGAACAGCATTGGCAAGACATTCTGCCGGTCGCAGCACGCGAGGCGTGACCGGCGCCAGGTAATCACGGGAGCAATAAGCAGTGTCACACACCCCTAACTCTCTCAGCGGCCCGGCGCTTGCGGGCGAATGGCCGTTGGTCGCGGCGCAACCCGGCATCTGGGTCGCCGATCAAATCTCACCGTATCGCAATGCCTACGCGGTCGCACATGCCATCGAACTCAACGGCCCTGTTGCCGTGGAGCCTCTGCTGCAGGCCATCATCCAGGGCCTGAGCGAGGTGGACATGCTGCGCCTGCGTTTTGCGGAACGCGATGGCGTGCCGGTGCAATGGCTAGACGACGCGCTGGCGGTGCACGAGCCGGAACTTGTCGATCTGACGACGTCGCCGGACCCTGAAGCCGCCGCGCGTGCGCTGATGGACATCGATCTGGCGAGCGATCTGCGCGCCGGCAGCGGCGCACCGCTGTATCGCCATGTGGTGATGCGCCTGGCGGACGATCGCTGGTTCTGGTATCAGCGCTATCACCATCTGCTGGTGGACGGTTTCAGCTTCACCGCCATCGCTCGCCGCGTGGCGGCGATTTATACCCACCTTTGCCGCGGCGACGCGCTGGAGCCGACGCCATTTACGGCGTTCAGCGACGTGGTGGCGGAATACCAGGCTTACCGGCAGGCGCCGGCCTGGCAACGCGACGCCGATTTCTGGCTCGAAAAAGCGCGGCAGTTGCCGCCGCCGGCCACGCTCTGCCCGCAGCCGCTGGCTGGGCAAACGCCCACGCCGCGCATCCATCGATTGGAACAGCGCTGCGATCCGCAGGCCTTCGCCGAACTGGTGCAGTGTGGCGCACAGCAGAAGCTGAACGCCGCCGATATGGCGGTGGCGCTGGTGGCGCTGTGGGTATCGCGCCTGAGCGGCCAACCGAGCTTCAGCGCCGGTTTTATCTTTATGCGCCGCACCGGATCGGCCGCCCTGTGCGCTGCCGGCCCGGTGATCAACGTGTTGCCGATGGAGATGCACCTCGAGCCGCAGGCCACGCTGTATGAGGCTGCCACCCGCATCAGCCGCGAGCTGAAAACGGTGCGCCGCCATCAGCGCTACGACGCCGAACAGGTGCAGCGCGATCTGGGCCGCATCGGCGACGGCGAACCGCTGTACGGCACGGTCTTCAACTTCAAAATGTTCGATTACCAGCTGGATTTCGCCGGTATCGAAGGCATTACCCACGATCTGGCCTCCGGGCCGGTGCGCGATCTGGAGATTGCGCTGTTTATCGACGAACACCATCAGCTGAAGGTGGAGCTTCTGGCCAACGCCGAGCGTTACAGCCGCCAGGAACTGCAGGCGCACCTGCAGCGGTTGCCGTTGCTGCTGGCGCAGTTCGCCGCGCAGGCAACGTTGCCGATCGGCGAAGCCGATATGCTGACCGCCGACGATCACGCGCTGCTGGCGCGGGTCAACGACACGGCGCACCCGGTGCCGGCGACCACGCTGAGCCAGTTGCTGGCGCAGCAGGCGCAAACCACGCCGGACGCACCGGCGCTGGCGGATGCGCATTTCAATTTCACCTACCGCGAAACGCGCGAGCAGGTTACGGCGCTGGCGCGCGAGCTGGTGGCGCAGGGCGTGCGGCCGGGCGACATCGTGGCGGTGGCGCTGCCGCGTTCGGTGTTCCTGTCGCTGGCGTTGATGGCGATCGTGGAAGCGGGCGCCGCCTATCTGCCGCTGGACACCGGTTATCCGGACGAGCGGCTGGCGATGATGCTGGAAGACGCCGCGCCCCGGCTGGTCATCACTAACCCGGCGCAGCAGGCGCGTTTCGCCGACAAGGGCGAAATTTTGCTGTATGACGCGCCGCTGGCGGCCGATCACGCCGCCGGGGTGGCGATCGCGGGCCCGACGCCGGACCATGCGGCCTATATCATCTTTACCTCCGGCTCCACCGGGCGCCCGAAAGGCGTGCTGGTCGGCCATCAGGCGATCGTCAACCGCCTACTGTGGATGCAACACCAGTATCCGCTGGGGGCGGACGACGCGGTGCTGCAGAAAACGCCGTGCAGTTTCGACGTCTCGGTGTGGGAATTCTTCTGGCCGCTGATGGTCGGCGCCCGGCTGGTGATGGCGCCGCCGGAGGCGCATCGCGATCCGCAGCAGCTGCAACAGCTGATCGCACAACACCGCATTACCACGCTGCACTTCGTGCCGTCGATGTTGGCGGCCTTCGTCGCTGCCCTAGACGACGACGCGGCGGTGGCGAACTGCGCCGCGCTGCGCCAGGTGTTCTGCAGCGGCGAAGCGCTGCCGGCAGAGCTGTGCCGCCTGTGGCAAAGCCGCACGGCGGTGCCGTTGCATAACCTCTACGGCCCGACCGAAGCGGCGGTGGACGTGACCTGGCATCCGGCCTACGGTGACGCGCTGGCGAAAGTAACCGGCGCCAACGTGCCGATCGGTCTGCCGGTATGGAACACCGGGCTGCGCATTCTTGACGCGCGCCTGCGGCCGGTGCCGCCGGGCGTGGCGGGCGATCTGTATCTGACCGGCGTGCAGTTGGCGCACGGCTACCTGGGCCGGCCGGATCTGACCGCCAGCCGCTTTGTCGCCGATCCGTTCGGCGAGGGCGGGCGCATGTACCGCACCGGCGACGTGGCGCGCTGGCTGCCGGACGGCACGGTGGAATATTTGGGCCGCAGCGACGATCAGCTGAAGATCCGCGGGCAGCGTATCGAGCTGAGTGAAATCGACCACGCCTTGCTGTCGCTGCCGGGCGTGCGCCAGGCGGTGACGCACGCGCTGGTGCTGCAGGGCACGCCGGTGGATGCCGGCGGCGATGCGCGCCAGCTGGTGGGCTATCTGGTGATGCAGCCTGGCGCGAGCTGGGATGCGCAAGCCCTGCGCGCAGCGCTGGCCGACCGTCTGCCTCCGCATATGGTACCGGTGGCGCTGGTGGAAATGAGTGATTTGCCGCTGAGCGCCAACGGCAAGCTGGATCGCAAGGCCTTGCCGCAGCCGCAGGGCGGTGAGCGCAAGGCAGGACGGCCGCCGCAGGCCGGGCTGGAAAGCGAGATCGCGGCGGTGTTCGCCCGTTTGCTGCAGCGCGAGCAGGTGTTCGCCGACGACGATTTCTTCGCGCTCGGCGGCCATTCGCTGCTGGCGATGCGGCTGGCGGCGGAGCTGCGCCGCGATCTGGGCAAGGCGGTGTCCGTCGGCCAGGTGATGGTGGCGTCGCGCGTCGAGCAGTTGGCCGCTTTGCTGGCGGAAGATCGCACGCAGGAAGAGGCCGATCGCAGCGGCTTCGACAGCGTATTGCCGCTGCGCGTCACCGAGGGGCCGACGCTGTTCTGTCTGCACCCGGCGTCCGGCTTCTCCTGGCAGTTCAGCGTATTGCCGCGCTATCTCGATCAGCACTGGTCGCTGGTCGGTATCCAGTCACCGCGGCCGGATGGCCCGCTGGCGCTGAGCGAAGATATGGATCAGGTGGTGGATGCCCACCTGCAGACGGTGTTGCAGGTGCAACCGCACGGGCCGTACCACTTCATCGGCTACTCGCTGGGCGGCACGCTGGCCCAGGGCATCGCCGCCCGGCTGCAGGCGCGCGGCGAAGAGGTGGCGTTCCTCGGCCTGCTGGATACTTATCCGCCGGAGACCCAAAACTGGGACGTGATGCTGGACGACAACGTGTTGAAGGAAGTGCAGCGCGAGCGCGAGCAGTTTCTGGCGGTGTCGCAGGATACGCTCGATCCGGCGCTGGGCGAGACGCGCACGGCGATGTTCGACAACATCGAAGCCAACTACGCCGATTCGGTGCGGTTGCTGTCGCACACGCGTACCGCCCGTTTCCATGGACAGGCGACGCTGTTCGTCGCCAAACGTACGCTGCAGGAAGGGATGGACGTGCAGCAGACCTGGTCGCAGTACGTCGATGCGCTGCAGGCGCACGAGCTGGACTGCGCGCATGTCGATATCGTTTCGCCGGCGTCGTTCAAAGTGCTGGGGCCGCTGCTGAACCGGATCTTGCGCACGCTGTGATCGCGCCCGTCATCTCGCCGCCAGGCACGGGGATTACCCCGCGTGTGGCGGCGTTTCTTGCGGTTGCTCACAATTGAATATCAATGATTTTTATTATCATTATTGATTTCGTCATCTGTGCTAGCATAGCGCTCCGCAATTGCAGAATCCCCGTTTAAAGATGTGGTGAACAACCGATGAGTAGCAAACCCTCCATCCTGCTTGATTTCAGCCTGTTGAAAACTAACCGGGCTTTCCGCGCGGTGTTCTGCGCGCGCTTTATCTCCATTGTGGCGCTGGGGTTGATGGCGATCGCCATCCCGGTGCAGATCCAGGCGCTGACCGGTTCCACCCTGCAGGTCGGGTTGGCGGTGACGCTGGCCGGCGGTGGCATGTTCGCCGGGCTGCTGATGGGAGGCGTATTGGCCGATCGCTATGAGCGGCGCCGGCTAATCCTGTTCGCACGTTCCACCTGCGGCGTCGGCTTCGTCGGCCTGTGCCTCAATGCCCTGTTGCCGTCGCCTTCGCTGGCGGCCATTTATCTGTTGGCGGTGTGGGACGGTTTCTTCGGCGCGGTGGGGGTGACGGCGCTGCTGGCGGCCACGCCGGCGCTGGTGGGCCGCGAAAACATCGTGCAGGCGGGCGCCATCAGCATGCTGACGGTGCGCTTCGGCTCGATTCTTTCCCCGGCGATTGGCGGCCTGGTGATCGCCCATATGGGCATTGCCTGGAACTATGGCCTGGCGGCGTTCGGCACCCTGCTGACGCTGCTGCCGTTGCTGAGCCTGCCGCAGCTGATGCCGCCACCGCAGCCGCGTGAACACCCGCTGCGCGCGCTGGCGGGCGGCTTCGCCTTCCTGTTCCAGAACAAGGTGATCGGCATGGTGGCGCTGATCGGCGCGCTGCTGACCATGGCCAGCGCGGTGCGCGTGCTGTACCCGGCGATGGCGGAAAGCTGGCACATCGACGCTGCCCACCTCGGTTATATGTACGCCGCCGTACCGCTCGGCGCGGCCATCGGCGCGTTCACCAGCGGGCGCGTGGCGCACGTGGCGCGCCCCGGCTGGGTGATGCTGCTGACGGCGATCGCGGCATTCGCCGCCATTGGCCTGTTCGGCCTGATGCCGTGGTACAGCCTGGCGTTGCTGTGCCTGGTGGCGTTCGGCTACCTGAGCGCGCTGAACTCGCTGCTGCAATACGGCCTGATCCAGAGCCTGACGCCGGACAACTTCCTCGGCCGCATCAACGGCCTGTGGACGGCGCAGAACGTGGTGGGCGATGCGCTGGGCGCACTGCTGCTGGGGGCGATGGGCGCCTTCATGCTGCCGGCGATGAGCGCCAGCGGTTTCGGCTTCGGCGCGGCGCTGCTCGGCATCCTGTTGCTGTTCGCCATGACCGGTTTGCGCCAGGTGACGCTGCACAAACCGGAGCCGCAGAACGAGCCTCAGCCGACCAGTGAAAAGTAACTCGATGCGTTAATGCGACGCTGTGGGGACATAATGGCAATGCTTATCATCGGCATGCGTAAAACCCACAGCGTTTATGTCATGATTTCGAAATGAAAGAAGTGCTTACGTTTATTGACATAGCAAATATCGGCGAGTAATTTAGCGCGGAATTAACTCAAATGATAATCATTATTATATTGGTTATCACTTCAAAAGATGAGGGCGAAGCGATGGATACTGCCGTGAACGACATCAATCGAAAGGAAATGCAGGAGCGCGAAGAACACCGGTTCGCCGCTGATTTTTCTCCGGCGTCGGGCTTCTTCTTTACCTCCCCTTTCCGCAGCTTGACCACCACCGGTTGTTTCAGCCGCATTCGCCTGCCGGCCGCGGACGGCGCCGATCTGAACGGCGAGTTCCAGCGCAGCGTACGGCAGGCGTTTGCCGAAGCCCGTCAGGCCGGCATCAAAAAACCGCTGCTGTGCGGCGCCATCCCGTTCGATACCCGGCAGCCTTCGGCGCTGTTTATTCCGCAGCAGAGCCGCTGGTTCGATCGCGCCGCTTTTATGGCTGGCGTTCGGCCGCCGGCGAACGGCCCTGAACTGGCCGGAGTGACGGAGCTGCCGCCGCAGCAGCCGTTTATGAAGATGGTCAGCGATGCCGTCGACGCGATGAAGGCCGGTGAGCTGGATAAAGTGGTCTTGTCGCGCCTGCTGGAGATCGAAACGCGCCAGCCGGTGGATCGCCATGCGCTAATGGCGCGCGTGATCGCCCAGAACCCGCACGGTTTCCATTTCCATGTGCCGCTGGAGCAGGGCGCGCTGTTGGGCGCCAGCCCAGAGCTGCTGCTGCGCCAGGACGGCGGCCGTTTCTATTCCAACCCGCTGGCCGGTTCCGCCCGGCGCGAGGCCGACCCGCAGCGCGATCGCGAAGTGGGGGAGCGTCTGATGGCCTCGGCGAAAGATCGCCACGAGCATCGCATCGTCACCGAAAGCATGCGTGACGTGCTGGCCGGCCGCTGCCGCTACCTGAACGTGCCGCACACCCCTGAACTGCTGACCACCACGACGCTGTGGCATCTCTCCACGCCGATCGACGGCGAGGCGGCGTCTCCTGACGAAAATGCCCTGTCGCTGGCCTGCCTGCTGCACCCGACGCCGGCGCTGTGCGGCATGCCGACGGCCGAGGCGCACGCCCTGATCGGCAAGCTGGAGCCGTTCGATCGCGGCCTGTTCGGCGGCATCGTCGGTTGGTGCGACGACGAAGGCAACGGCGAGTGGGTTGTGACTATCCGCTGCGGCACCGTTGACGGCAACCGGGTACGGCTGTTCGCCGGCGCCGGCATCGTGGAAGACTCTTCACCCGAATCTGAATGGCATGAAACAGGCACCAAACTCAGCACCATTCTGCGTGCCTTTGGTATGAATCAAGGATAACGACAAGATGAGCATTGCCTTTACCCCCTGGCCGGCGGAGTTCGCCAGCCGCTATCGCGAGCGCGGCTACTGGACTGACAAGCCGTTGACCGAAATCCTCGACCGCCAGGCCAACAACGACGCCCCGGCGATTATCGATGCCCAGGGCAGCCTGACCTACCGCGAGCTGCAGCAGCGTTCCGATCGCCTGGCGGCTGCTTTACTGCGCCGCGGCGTGAAATCCGGCGATACCGCGTTGGTCCAACTGGGCAACGTGGCGGAGTTTTATATCGTGTTCTTCGCGCTGCTGAAGATTGGCGTGGCGCCGGTCAACGCGCTGTTCAGCCATCAGCGCAGCGAACTGAATGCCTATGCCGAGCAGATCAAACCGGCGCTGCTGATCGCCGACCGCCAGCACGGGCTGTTTGCCGACGATCAATTCCTGAACGCCTTCCGCGATGCGCATCCTTCGCTGCGCGTCGTGGCGCTGCGCAGCCAGCCCGAGGGCGAGCTGGCGCTTGCCGCCTGGCTGGACGAAGCCAGCGACGGTTTTGTCGCGCAGCCTTCCGCGGCCGATCAGGTGGCGTTCTTCCAACTATCCGGCGGCAGCACCGGTACGCCGAAGCTGATCCCGCGCACCCACAACGATTACTACTACAGCATTCGCCGCAGCGTGGAGATCTGCCGTTTCGACGCGCAGACCCGCTATCTGTGCGCGCTGCCGGTGGCGCACAACTACCCGATGAGCTCGCCGGGCGTGCTGGGCGTGTTTTATGGCGCTGGGCTGGTGGTGTTCGCCGCCGATCCGGACGCCGCGCAGTGCTTCCGCCTGATCGAACAGCACCAAATCAACGTGACGGCGCTGGTGCCGCCGGCGGTCACGCTGTGGCTGCAGGCGATCGAAGAGTGGGGCGGCAATGCCCAGCTTGCCAGCCTGAAACTGCTGCAGGTGGGGGGCGCCAAGCTGGGCGAAACGCTGGCGGCGCGCATTCAGAACGAAATCGGCTGCCAACTGCAGCAGGTGTTCGGCATGGCGGAAGGGCTGGTGAACTACACCCGGCTGGACGACGACCAACGCCACATTCTGACGACGCAAGGGCGGCCGATGTCGCCGGACGACGAAGTATGGGTGGCGGATGACGACGGCAATCCGTTGCCGGCGGGCGAGGTCGGCCGGTTGATGACGCGCGGGCCTTATACCTTCCGCGGTTACTACCAGAGCCCGGCGCACAACGCCGACGCCTTCGACGCTGACGGTTTCTACTGCTCCGGCGATCTGATCAGCATCAGCGAAGACGGTTACATCACCGTGCAGGGGCGGCAAAAAGACCAGATCAACCGCGGCGGGGAGAAGATCGCCGCCGAGGAGATCGAGAACCTGCTGCTGCGTCATCCGGACGTGATCAACGCCGCGTTGGTGTCGATGCCGGACGCGCTGATGGGGGAGAAGAGCTGTGCCTATATCATCGCCAACGCGCCGCTGAAGCCGGTGGTGCTGCGCCGCCACCTGCGGGAGCAGGGCGTGGCGGACTTCAAACTGCCGGATCGCTTTATTCAGGTGGACAGCCTGCCGCTGACCCCGGTCGGCAAAGTGGACAAAAAACGGCTGCGCCAGCAGCTCGACGCGCAACTACAGACTCAGGCTCAGGGAGATTAATCGATGGCCATTCCAAAACTTAATGACTACGCGCTGCCGACGGCGGACGAACTGCCGCAAAATAAAGTCACCTGGCAGGTAGAACCGCAGCGCGCCGCGCTGCTGATCCACGATATGCAGCAGTATTTCCTCAATTTCTGGGGCGAAGACAGCGCGCTGATCAAACAGGTGGTGGAGAACATCGCCAACCTGCGCCGCTACTGCAAACAGCAGGGCATTCCGGTGTTCTATACCGCGCAGCCGAACCAGCAGAGCGATGAAGACCGCGCGCTGTTGAACGACATGTGGGGGCCGGGCCTGAATAAGCACCCCGAGCAGCAGGCGGTGACCGCCGCGCTGGCGCCGGACGAAGACGACACGGTGCTGGTGAAATGGCGCTACAGCGCCTTCCACCGCTCGCCGCTGCAGGAGATCCTGCAGGAGTCCGGCCGCGATCAGCTGATCATCTGCGGCGTGTATGCGCACATCGGCTGCCTGACCACCGCCATTGACGCCTTCATGCGCAACATCCAGCCGTTCATGGTGGCCGACGGCCTGGCGGACTTCTCGCGCGACGAACACCTGATGGCGCTGCGCTATACCGCCGGCCGCTGCGGCCGGGTGGTGACCACCGCGTCGCTGTTGCCGGCGGCAGGCATTGCCAGCATCGATGCGCTGCGTCAGCAGATCCTGCCGCTGCTGGACGAAGACAGCGAAGACATGGGCAACGATGAAAACCTGATCGATTATGGCCTGGATTCGGTGCGCATCATGGAGCTGGCGACCCGCTGGCGCAAGATCCGCGGCGACATCGACTTTATCGCGCTGGCGCGCAACCCGACCATCGACAGCTGGTGGGCGCTGCTTTCCGAAGAGAAAGCCTGATTTTAATAACGATGAGAGGGCGGCCGCTCGGCTGCCCCGTTGGCTCTATAAGGAGATTTCGATGAATGCTTTGATCACCAAGGGAAAACGCGCGGCATTCCCGCTGATGCTGCTGTCCACGCTGCTGTTCTCCAACTCGTTGCTGGCGCAGACTGCGCCGGAAGTGCTGCGCAAGCCGGTTGGCAAGGGCGCCTATGAAATGGCCTACAGCCCGAGCGAGAACGCGCTCTACCTGGCGACGTCGCAGAGCCGCAAGCTGGACAAGGGCGGTATCGTCTACCGTCTGGATCCGACCACGCTGGACGTGACCCAGATTATTCATAACGACATCAAGCCGTTTGGCGCCGCCGTCAACGCTAAAACCGGCACGCTGTTCTTCGGTAACACCGTCAATAACTCGGTGACCGCCATCGACGCCAAGACCGGCGACGTGAAAGGCCGCCTGGTGCTGGACGCGCGCCAGCGCTCTGAGACCGTCAAGCCGCTGGCGCCGCGCGAGCTGGTGGCGGATGCCGACAGCGATACCCTGTACATTACCGGGCTGGGTGAATCCAGCGTGGTGTGGGTGGTGGATGGCAAGGATCTGACCCTGCGTGCCACCGTGACCGACACCGGCAAATACGGCACCGGCCTGGCGCTGGACGCCGCCGCCAAGCGCCTGTACGTCACCAACGCCGACGGCGAGCTGGTGACCATCGATACCCAGAGCAACAAGGTGCTGTCGCGCAAGAAGCTGGATGAGGCTAAAGAGCACTTCTTCCTGAACATCAGCCTGGATACCGCCACCCATCGCGCGTTCATCACCGATTCCAAGCAGCCACAGGTGCTGGTGGTGGATACCCGCAGCGGCAACATCCTGAGCAAGATCGACGTACCGGAATCGCTGGCGGTGCTGTTCAACCCGGCGCGCAATGAAGTTTACGTGACCCATCGCCAGGCGGGTGAAGTGAGCGTGATCGACGCCAAGAGCTACAAGGTGCTGAACACCATCAAGACGCCGACCCACCCGAACAGCCTGGCGCTGTCGCCGGACGGCCAGACGCTGTACGTTAGCGTCAAGCAGGCTTCCAGCCGCGAGAAAGAAGCGACCGCGCCGGACGACGTGATCCGCGTAGCGCTGAAATAATCCCGCGCAGGGTAAACCCCCTCGAACAGGCGAAGCGGCGACGCTCAGCCTGTTTTTTTTCGCCGTGCGATCTGCGGTATAAAGTGTGGATTGCCTTATTGATCCGAAGGAACGTGGGTTATGCCTGCTTCACGCACACCGCTGTTGTTGTCCGTTATCACCCTGCTGCTGCTGGCCGCGCTGATCCACAGCGGCATCAGCCCCTACGATCGCACCACCTGGTTGATGGAGGTGGCGCCGGTATTGATTGTTTTGCCGTTGCTGTGGCTGACCCATCGCCGTTATCCGCTGACGCCGCTGCTCTACACGCTGATTTTCTTCCATGCGCTGATCCTGATTTTCGGCGGCATGTACAGCTATGCTCGCGTGCCGCTGGGCTTTGAGGTGCAGCAGTGGCTGGATCTTGGCCGCAACCCGTACGACAAACTGGGGCATTTCTTCCAGGGATTGGTGCCGGCGCTGGCGGCGCGCGAGATCCTGCTGCGCGGCGGTTATGTGCAGGGCCGCAAGATGCTGGGCTTCGTGGTGTGCTGCATCGCGCTGGCGATCAGCGCGGTGTATGAGTTGATCGAGTGGTGGGCGGCACTGGCGCTGGGCCAGGGCGCCGACGAGTTTCTCGGCACCCAGGGCGACCCGTGGGACACGCAGTCCGATATGTTCTGCGCGTTGCTCGGCGCGATAGCCGGCCAGTGGCTGTTCGGTGGCTGGCAGGGTAGGCAACTGCGGCGTTTAAAAGAGTAAGCCTTGTTGCGTTAAGCCTAGTGAAAATAGCGACTTCTCGTGCCGCCCAGTATTTTCCGGGCGGCATTTTAATGTCGACATGATAAGAAATAGATAATCATCAGTTAAATGTTTGGCACCCTTTGATACAGCACAATGTTATTTCTTATATTTATGATTATTTAGCTTTTTATGCGTTTTTCTAGGAATTTTCTTAACTCACGCCGTGTGCTACTATTCTCATGTTTAACAAGGGCTAATTATTATTAATTAGTTTTTTGAGCGGGGAATAATGAGATACATAATTAATAATAAGATTAAATATCATGAAGATAGATCAGAGTTGGTGGATATCAATGCTGAGCTACCGCCTCAACCGCTCACCGCCACCCTGAACCGCCTGCTGTCCACATTGGTCAGAAACAATAACCTGGTGCTCTCCCGCGATACCCTGCTGACGCAGGTATGGGAAGCGCACGGCCAGGTGGCCTCCGGCAATAACCTCAATAACACCATTTCCATCCTGCGCAAGATGTTCGCCGCCCTGGGCGAGGACGAGATTATCGTCACGCTGCCGCGCCAGGGATTTATGTTTACCGCCACTTCGTTGAAGACGACGGACAGCCTGGCGGAGAGTTCGTCGGAGCCGCCGATCCCGGCGGCTGCAGAAAGCGCCTTGCCGACCAAGCCGCTGCGAGCGCAGCGATTTAAGCGCCTCGGGTTGGCCGCGTTGCTGCTGTTGGCGGCGGGGAGCGGTCTGTGGGCCTGGCAGGACGCCGGCTATGCGCCGATCAGCACGGTAAGCGTAGGCAACATCGGCAGCTGTGAGGTGAAGTTCATCGCTTCTTATCATAAGACCGGTTCCGGCAAGGCGGATTTGGCGCACTTGCAAACGTTGCTGGATAAACGAAATCATATTCACTGTAGTGAACCGGCGACGCTGCTCTATTACGACAGCCAGTCGGTGGTACCAGGCAGCGCAGAACGCGTGCGATCTTCTTACTTCTTTTATTGTCCGCAGACGGCGATGGCGGCGGGCAAAGCGCAATGCGAGAACTACTATGAAAGTCTGGAAAAATAACCGGATATGGCATTACCGTTACGCGCTGTTAGTCTTTGCGGCGCTGGCCTGCTGTTGCGCCGCCGCTTATGTGCTGTTCGCTATGCCGCAGGTGCCGGAATGCCGGGCGTCGATGCGGGTGCATAATCAGGATAAAGATGCGGCGATGGAGCGTGTGCTGCTGGTGAGCATCGTGCCTGAGGGCGCGCGACAGCTCACTATGTTGATGAGCGGCAGTTTTTTTGATGGTGATACACGTTATGTGGTCGATCGCTCCGTGGAAATGAGTTACCAGCGTCGCGGCAGCAACTACACCATGTGGGTAACGAAAAATACCCGCAAGCCGCAGGACTCTGTTATTCGCGAGGATATGAATCGCCGGTTACCTATCGCCGGGCAGCAGCTGCATATGCGCATCGAGCGTATCGATCGGCATCACTATCTGTTTACTGATAACCATTCGCCGCTTTTTGTCTGCGTGACTGGCGCATAACGGTCACCCCCAGAATTACTGGGGGGGCCGATGTTGTCTCTGACCCTGGGTGTCAAGAGCGAAAAGATTAAGGTGGATTGCCAGCTATATAGTTATATTGATGCAAGGGCTGTTGCCGGTACGCGGGCAGTAGGTGACCTGCTGTTCATCCTGGTTAGTGCTCTCATTAAGAATGTTCGCGTAATAATAGACGTCGGCCCGCGTACGGCAATTGAAGCCCGCCTGTTGTATCACCTGCTTGATGTTCTCCAGGCTGCCTCCACCTAAAGTCATGCTGTACACCTGGCAGCTTTGGTAATTCCCAAGGGGATAAACGCTGATGCGCGTGCTGTTTTGATACAGCACAATGATGGCAAAAGGCACCAGGCAGGCAGCGGCAATCATTATTAAGCGTTGTAATGCTCGTCGGATGCCGGGGGGAGAAGTCCCGGGGGGCGGCGTAGACGCTATTTCCGTTTCACGATGCTTTTCTTCTCTATATATTTCCACCTTATTTTCATTCGCTTCATGAATATTTCTAGCAATGAATTTAAACCCCTGACGTGGATAGGTAACGATAATCTCCTCGGCGCCAAACTGCGCCAGTGATTTACGTAAACCGGAAACGTAATTGTTTAAGTTATTGTTGGAGGCTTTCAGCCCATGATCGACCCAAACATCATTAAGCAACCTCTCTCGCAACAACAGCTTGTTATTATTCTTGATGAATAACGAAAGCAGCCTGCTGGTCGGCTTCAGTAAAGCAATTCTATTGCTGGCATTATCGATATGCATCAATGTGCCTTCCTCCTCGTTATAGAGGATGCTCTCATTTATAATGAAAATCATTTTATTTACCCGTCAACTTACCTGTCGAGAGATTATTCTGAGACCTCTGTGTCCTTTTTTCAATCCCTTGAGCTGTGGGTCAATAGGATTTTTCTATATATTCGTATAATTGAAATGAAATGTTTATCTGCTTACAAGTTTTTTAATATAAATACTGATAATTAAATTCTATTTATCGGAGTTATAATCTATTTAACTGTAATTTTTTAGATAAAAATCCTGTGTTTTTATATTTTTGCGATATAACGTTTCAAATTGAGGCCGCTAAGTGTAAATTTGTTTTCACTGATACGGGGCGCGGAAACGCAGCGTATTAGCCACGGAGACAATGCGCAGGAATCTCAGGAATAAAGCTGCCGCATTGCATGCGTGACTTAAGGATTTAATTTACTCCACTACTTACTAAGGAATGTAAGGAATTTCTATGAAACTGAACAAAATTATGATTGCAGCGGTATTGGCCTTCGGCGCTTCTTCTATGATGGCCCAGGCAGCGAATCAGGGTAGCGGTACCGTCACTTTCACCGGTGAAATCATCGATGCGCCATGCTCTATCGCTCCGGGCGATATCGATCAAACCATTAAAATGGGGCAGATCTCCAACCTGAGCCTGAAAGACGGCCGTGAGTCTCAATTAAAACAGCCGGTTACCATTACGCTGCAAGACTGCACCAACGCCACACAGAAGACAGTGCAGACCACCTTCACCGGTCAGCCTGGTGGCGCGGCTGGTAACGATAATAAAATGATCGCGTTTGGCAGCGGCAGCACTGCCAAAGGGGCGAGCATCGTTATGACCGATGACGAAAACGGTAATGCCGTGATTGAGTTGGGCAAGGCGACTGCAGGTCAGGGTATTAAAGCAGGCGCGGAAACAGCAGAGCTGAACTTCACCGCCTTCCTGAAAGGTAATGGTGGTGCTTTGGATACTATCGTTCCGGGTGCATTCACCAGCGTGGTTAACTTCGCGCTGAACTATCAATAAGCGCTTTATCTGAATAATGCCAGCATGCGGGGTAGCCCGCATGCTTTTCCCTGAATGAATTCCTGTTTGCAAGGGATAATCTCTATGGCCCTGATTGGCAAAAATATAGTGGCGCCTTCCCTATTGGTCGCAATTTTTACGGCCCAGGCGATGCCGGCAACGGCCTCGGTTATTGGCTGGGGAAGAGTCAATATGGAAGGCGCTATTGTTAACGCGGCCTGCGCCATTGAGTCGGCCAGCCGTGATCAAACCATCGACATGAAAATCTTGCCGGTGGAACAAATTTCCCGCGATGGGCACGGGCTAACACGTCCCTTTACGCTGAAATTAGTGAACTGTGGGTTGTCGGGTGATAATTCCGCTAATTCTGGGCGCCAGCATTTCCGCATGATATTTGACGGTAATGCAGAAGGAAAAAATTTCGGCGTCATCGGCGATGCCCGTGGGGTGGCGTTACGCATTGTCGATAACATGGGCACAGATATTTACCCTGGGGTGCCGATGTCAATAGAAAATACCCTGACAAAAGATTATCGCTTGAATTATTCAATGCAGCTGGTGGCTAACAGCCAGGTATTACGCACAGGGGATTACCGCTCCGCCATTCGTTTTAAATTGGATTACTACTGATTATAAATAAATTAAAGGTTGGCGGGATCATGGATGCGAGAAAATTTAAATCGGGGGCGCTCCCGTTAAGTTTATTAGGGATATGTATTTCTCTGGCTCTCTGCGGCCTGGCGTTGCCGGGGCGGGCGGATGATGCGATTCAGTTCAACACCGACATCCTGGATATCAACGATCGTAAAAATATCGATCTCGGCCGCTTTTCCAAAGGCGCCTACATTATGCCGGGTAAGTACAGCATGACGGTAGTGGTGAACAAGCAGTCATTGGATGAGCAGCCGGTGGCTTTCTATCCGCCGGAAAACGATCCCGATGGCAGTGCGGCCTGCGTTTCGCCGGAGCTGGTTGAAAAACTGGGCCTTAAAACCGAGTTTCTCAAGCAGCTGCGCTGGTGGCATAACGAGCAGTGCCTGGATCTGAGCAGCCTCAAGGGCATTGAGGCCAGGGGCGATCTGGCGGTGTCGGCGCTGTATCTGAACATTCCCCAGGCCTATTTAGAGTACTCCTCGCCGGATTGGGATCCGCCGGCGCGCTGGGATAATGGCATTCCCGGCCTGCTGCTGGACTACAACCTGAACGGCCAGGTGCAGCAGAACCGCAACGGCGGCGGCCAGACGCAGCGTCTGGGCGGCAATGGTGCGGTGGGCGCCAACCTGGGCGCCTGGCGGCTGCGGGCCGATTGGCAGACCAGCCTCAATCACCAGACCGGCTCGGGGGAATCGAGCCAGAGAACGTTTGACTGGAGCCGCTATTACGCCTTCCGCGCGTTGCCGCAGTGGGGCGCGCGCCTGGCGTTGGGAGAGGATTCGCTGCAGAGCAACCTGTTCGACAGCTTCCGCTTTACCGGCTTCAGCCTGGTGTCGGACGACAACATGTTGCCGCCTAACCTGCGCGGCTATGCGCCGGAGGTGACCGGCATCGCCAAAACCAACGCCAAAGTCACCATCAGCCAGCAGGGCCGCGTGCTGTATGAGGCGCAGGTCGCCGCCGGGCCGTTCCGCATCCAGGATCTGAGCGACTCGGTGATGGGCAAGCTGGACGTAAAGGTTGAGGAACAAGACGGCAGCGTGCAGCAGTTTCAGGTGGACACCGCCAGCATTCCTTACCTGACCCGCCCTGGCATGGTGCGCTTCAAGTTTGCCGGCGGCCGGCCGTCGAACTGGGAGCATCAGGTGCAGGGGCCGACCTTCGCCACCGGTGAATTCTCCTGGGGGGTCAGCAATGGTTGGTCGCTGTACGGCGGGGCCATCGCCGGCGGCGATTATAACGCGCTGTCGCTGGGGCTGGGGCGCGATCTGCTGGTGCTCGGTGCGCTGTCGTTCGACACCACGTATTCGCGGGCCAGATTACCGATCGACGACGGCACCAAAAAAGGCGGCTCGTACCGCTTGAGCTATTCGAAAAGCTTTGATGAATACGACAGCCAGATCACCTTCGCCGGTTATCGCTTCTCGGAACAGAACTTTATGACCATGAGCGAATACCTGGACGCGCGTTATCACGGCTTGCGGAATGGCAAAAGCCGAGAAATGTACACCATCACCTTTAACAAGCAGTTCCGCGATTTGGGGGTCAGTACCTATCTCAACTACGACCACCAGACTTACTGGGATAAGCCGACCGACGAACGCTACAGCCTGGCGCTGTCGCGCTATTTCAATCTGGGATCGTGGAAAAACCTGAGCGCCTCACTCTCGGCCTATCGCAATAAGTCCAGAGGGACCAACGACGACGGTATGTATCTGAGCCTGACGGTGCCGTGGGGGGGGGATGCCAACCTCAGCTACAGCAGCTCGTGGAACCGTAACAATAACAACCAGCGGGTGGGTTACTACCAACGGTTGGATGAACACAACAACTACCAGTTGACCGCCGGCACCTCGCGCAGCGGTGAATCCGCCAGTGCGTTTTACAGCCACGACGGTGACGCGGCACGTATTGACGCCAACGTGAGTTATCAGAGCGGCCAATACTCCTCGCTCGGCATGAGCCTACAGGGCGGGGCAACGTTAACCGGCCAGGGGGCGGCGCTGCACCGCAGCGGGAACTTTGGCGGTACCCGCCTGATGCTGGACACCGATGGCGTAGCCGGGGTGCCGGTACGTGGCTATGGCGCCACGAGCCGCACCAACATGTTTGGCAAAGCGGTGGTGACGGACGTCGGCAACTTTTACCGCAGCCGGGCGAGCATCGATCTGACCAACTTATCGGACGAGGCTGAAGCGACGCAGTCGGTGGTGCAGGCGACGCTCACCGAAGGGGCGATTGGCTACCGGCGCTTCAACGTGATTTCCGGCCAGAAAGCCATGGCGGTGATCCGCCTGGCGGACGGCAGCACGCCGCCGTTTGGCGCCGAGGTGTTCAACCGCCGCAGGCAGCAAACCGGGATTTTGAATGACGGCGGCAGCGTTTACCTCAGCGGTATCCGCGCCGGTGAACAAATGACGGTGCATTGGGAAGGGAAGGCGCAATGCGAAATTGATCTGCCGGCGTTGCGCACGGATGTCGCTCTGAGCGATCTGCTGCTGCCGTGCCGGCGCGTGGCCGCAGGCAGTGAAGGCCAGGCAGATGCCCCGGAAAACCCGTAAATGCAATTTTTGACCAAATGGAAGCTTATTATGCGAAACAACACTGTAAAAACGCTGTCGGTAGCCGGCCTGCTGACCACCACCTTGCTGAGCGGCCAGGCGCAGGCCGCCATCGCGCTGGATCGTACCCGCGTGATTTTAAACGGCGGCGATAGCTCGGTCAGTATGAATATCACCAATAAAAACACCCAGCTGCCTTATTTGGCCCAGGGCTGGCTGGAGAATGAGCAGGGTGAAAAAATCAACAGCCCGCTGATCGTGTTGCCGCCGGTGCAGCGGGTGGAGCCGGGCGCACAAAGCCAGGTCAAGGTGCAGGCGCTGCCGGCCGCCAAGGCACTGCCGCAGGATCGCGAGAGCCTGTTCTACTTCAATCTGCGCGAGATCCCGCCGAAGAGCACCAAGGCAAACACGCTGCAGATCGCGCTGCAGACCCGCATCAAGCTGTTTTACCGCCCGGCGGCGATCGTGCCGAACAAAAACGCCGCGTACAGCCCGTGGCAAGAGCAGCTGACGCTGACCCGCCAGGGGGCGGGCTTTAAGGCCAATAACCCGACCCCGTATTACATCACGCTGGTTGATGCCCGCAGCAGCAAGAGCGGTAAAACTGCCGCCGGTTTTGAACCGCTGATGGTGCCGCCGAAAGGTAGTGTCATGTTAGGCGCCACTGGCCTGGGCAATGCACCGGTGCTGACTTATATCAATGACTACGGTGGCCGCCCGGATCTGACCTTCAAGTGTGGCGCCGGTGATTGTCAGGTGGTGCCTGAGAAGCAAGGATAATCGGCGCCGGCAGCGGCGCTCCATCAGTTGAAGCGGCAGGGAAACTCATGCAAAGAATCGATAACGGCTGCAATAGCCAGGGAAGAGACGCTTTAACGCGACGGGCAGGCCAGGCGGCGTTATTGGCGCTGGTTTTGCTGACGAGCCAGGGGAGCCGGGCAGAGCCTGGTAACCACGGCATGCTGTTTGTGCATGGCGCGCTGACCGAAGGCGCCTGCCGGCTGGAGATGTCTTCGGCCTACCAGGATATATGGCTAGGTGAAACCACCACGAGCAGCCTGGCGGCGCCCGGCAACCGCACGCAGCCGGTGGCCTTCCAACTGCGCTTGCGTGACTGCACGCGCATGGGGGCGGCCATCAGAGACACTCGCCTCGGTTACCGGCTGTGGGATGCCTACCAGCCGGCGGTCACGGTGAGCTTCACCGCCCCGGCCGATGCGGATAACCCGCAGCTGGTGCAGGTGCAGGGTGCCGCAGGCCTGGGGCTGCGGCTGTTGGATGCGGATAACCGCGATGTGCGGCTGGGCAGCCGCAGCCGGCCGCAGCTGCTGGCATTGGGCGATAACGGGCTGCAGTTTTATGTGATGGCGGAGCGCACGCGTGCGCCGCTGTTGGCAGGCGCCTACCGCGCGGCGATCGATTTCCGGCTGAACTATGACTGAGGTGGACGGTATGGGCGATACAGGGCGACGCACGCTGGCCATCGGCGGCGAATATCTCCTTCTGGGCTGCGCGCTGGCGGCCAGCACTGCTGCCGCTTCGGCGCTCACCCTGCTGGCGGTGCTGAGTTTTGGCCAGCTGGCGCAGGCCGCCACGGTGAATGTCACGGTGAAAGGTGAAGTTTTCGGCAAGCCAAAGTGTGAAATCAACGACGGCAATGATATCGATGTGCCCTTCGGCGAACTGAATATCGCAGACATTGACGGCGTTAACTACGGCAAGAAAAAGATCCCCTATAGCGTGAGCTGCAGTGGCGATACCTCCGGCTCGAACGGATACATGAAAGTGTCATTGCAGGGCAATATCGCGAGTTTTGGCGTCGGTTTGCTACGCACCCGCGAGAAGGAAGATTTGGCGATCAAGCTGCTGTTCGAAAATGGCCAGCAGCTGAAGCTGAATGAGTGGCATAACTTTTTTTATCCCAATTATCCACCGCTCTATGCCGTACCGGTCAAACGCGGCGGCGCCAAGTTGAGTGGCGGGGACTTTTCCAGTTCCGCCACATTATTAGTCGAGGTTCAATAAGGAGATGAAGATGAAATATATTCCAGGGCTGGCCGCCTTGGCCTGTATGGGGTTGCTGGCCAGCGGCGCGGCGCAGGCGATAAAGGTGAACTTTACCGGTAAGCTGGTGACGGCGCCAGACTGCGTCCTCAACACGGGTAAAGATATCAGCGTTGATTTTCAGGAAGTAGTGAGCAATAAAGTGGATGGCGTCGGCTACAAAAAAATGGAGATCCCCTACACCATTTCCTGCTCCGGTGGTTCGCCAAATAGTGGCGAGCTTAAGGTCATGCTGGAATATACGACCGTACCATGGGGCGACTACAACGCGATCCAGGCCCAACCTACTCCACAATTTAATAATTTCGGGTTACGCATTGTTCAGGGCACCGGAGACACCACCTATGTGCCCAAGACCAAACTGACAATAACCGATATGAATAACCCGACCAAGCTTTACGCCGTACCGATCGGCAAACCGAGCGCGGGTTTACCCGAGGGGAGTTTCAACGCCACGGCTACCATGACCGCTATGTATGAGTAAAGCATTATCCCGGCACCGAAGCTGCACTGCTCCGGTGCCGAGCTGCGGCATCAATTAAATCCACCACATTATAAATGCGGTGGAAAGAGGCGCACCGACGGCACTTAACCGGCGGAATATTTTCGCCATTGGCGATGGTCGGATAATTTATTTTGCCGGAGGAAAACCAGATGAAAAATATTTTTTTATTGCTGATCGTATTTTTTGGCGGCATGAATGTGGCCCGCTCTGCTGACTTCGAGGCCATTCCTCGTATCGAGAATAAAGATGCATACTATGCTCATCTCTCTTTTACGTTCCTCAATGTTTCATCGGATTCGACATTACCTAACTATTGTTTTCAATCTAAAAACCCCTGCATGATGGCTCTGGTGATGACCGTGGGGGGGAACCCAGTTTTAAGCGTGCCGTTGGTCGATGCTAACAGTTCATGCAACACGGCGGATTGCAATACCAGCACGCGAACGGCCCGGACCATGGGGGAGCTGGCGCCGTTAATCAGGTACTTAGGGCGCAATGGGCAAAGCTCGCCAAGAGAGCTGAGGCAGGTTGGCGGTTGGGATATTCAACTCTGCTTAAGTTTCTCAAATCCTAATTTTGCTAAGTTCGGTTGTACTCCCTCGATACCCAAGACGCTCACTTGCGATATCCTCGATACTAACGCAGTCGTCGATTTCGGTTCATTCAGCAACGACGTGACGGCCCGGCAGGCTACGGGGACCATCAAGGTAAATTGTTCCAGCGAGGCTTACTTGCGCGTTAAGTTTAATTCCAATGTCACCAATATGCCGTTAAGCCAGGATGGGCGGCTTACCGCCAGCCTGAAGTTTAGGGATCTGATCGCTGGCGTGGGCGATAATTATGTAAAAGTACCTGGTGGCAACAGAGAAATATTTATAGACGGTGAGCTTCGGAATAATAGCACCTCACACACCGGCCCGTTTTCTGTTCCTGTGGTGGCCATTATTGAGTTAATGTAAAAGATCGCGTGTTAGAAGCGATATGAAGGATGAATCTAGCTTAATACGCTACGGGTTATAGTGCGTGCGATTGCGCCGTTTTTATAAGGCATAAGAAGATTGAGGGCGGTTTTACCTATTTAACTAGGGGCTGGCATGCAGATTGTTTGTTTATTGTGGCAATCGGTATGAAATTTTTATGATGTCTAAGGAGGGATAATGTTTCTACATCAAGGGCACACGATGAAAGGGTTTTTATTATTTCTGGGCATATTGCTGGGATGGACCAACTGGGCGAATGCGGCATATCACGACGCGCCCACCAGCGTCAGAAAAGGAGAGGAACCGGGGACTTATCTGATCACCACTACGCTGAATGATATAGCACCGATACCCAGTTGGAATATATGTCACTACACCACATCTAATACCGGATATTCATGTGGCTACGTCTTTGGGCTCTACTCTGCTCATTGGGATGGCAATGTCTATCCCGGTGGAGCCATGATCTCTATACCTTTGGTTGATCGAACCCCCCCTAACCAGTGTAATACGAGTAACTGTAATACCAGTTTAGGGACTGCCCAAACCATTGGGGAATTGGTGCCGCTGATGAAGCTCCGTGGCGGATTCGGAGTAACCAAGTCGGCATTGTACCGTCCGGGGGCCGAGGGGAAAAGGCCGGGGTTTAAAACCTGTATCTATAATTGGCGAGCTTCTGCTGTCGGGAATGTCAGTGGCAGCCTGTTTGACTGCAGCGAGCTTATTCCTCTGACAGCAAGCTGCGATATTCTTGACACTGATGCCGTAGTCGATTTTGGTCCAATCAGAAGCGATGTTGCCAGCCGGCAGGCCAGCGGTTCATTTAAAGTTAATTGCTCGAATGATACGGATATACGAGTTAAGTTTGCCTCCAGTGTAACGGATATGAAGTTAAGTCAAGATGGCAGGCTTAGTGTCAGCTTGAAAGTGCGAAACGCGAAGCCCGGCGTTAACGCTCTGGAGAGCTTTGTTACGGTGGTTGCTGGTACGCAAGAGATATTTATCGACGGCGATCTCAAAAATGCGAACACCTCACACACGGGACCCTTTTCTACTTCGGTAGTGGCCATTGTGGAGGTTGCATAAAATAATCTGCTATCGAGCGTATTAACTAAGTCGTTATCAGTAAGTTTATCGCAGCATAACCGCTTATTTTGTAGGAAGAACGCATGTGATGTTTTCCTGGCGATGTAACGGGTTGGGCCTGAAAGATTCGCTATTGTTTAAACATATATCGTGAGAGCTGGAGTAAAAATCCATCGAACGGTTATCGCTGGCGCGAATTAATACTATGCCTACAGGAGGCTCAGGGAATGAAATCGATCAATATTGTGATTGATGACGAAAATCGCTATTTCGCTACCGGCTTGCGGTTAAGTATTGCGAAATATGCGCAGCAGTATAATAAAGTCGCGCATTTCCTGCCGCCAGGCAGCGATGAGCGGCCTGACATCGTGTTGACCTCACAAATCCGGCGCGCCCGGTGTTGGACTGCCTATTCAAGGGCACACGTCGTCACCATTAAAGAAAGGCAGACCGTTGCAGCCAGGCGAGCGAAGCGAGTGCTTTACCGAACCGACGATCAACAACGGCTGTTTACGCTGTTGACCGATGCCCTGGCCAATCCCGGCCCGGTATGCCATTTTTCCGGTCTAATGCTGACCCCTCGTGAGCGGCAGGTTATCGGCTATATGCGGCGTGGGTTGGATCAATCGCAAACCGCCAGAATAATGGGGGTGAGCGTTAAAACGGTGCACAGCCATAAACGTTCGGTAATGGGTAAGCTGATGTTAAATCGCAGCCATGATTTTATGTATTGGTTACTATCACCAGAGGCAGAGTATTCCTAACCGTGATGGGGAATGATTTTAATTATTCCCATCTGTTATCTTTATATCGCTAAAGGATAGCTTATTTTGATTAACATTTACCGGGAGAATGTTAATTCTTGTTTTATTCATTTGTTAGATAGCAAAAGGGAAAGTTATGAAAAAGACAGCGGCTTTACTTATTGGCACTTGCATCATGATGGCATCTTATGCACATGCCGGTTTTAACGGCAATCATAACGTGCAGGGCAATAATGGCAACGCCAGCGGTGCCGGCAATAGCGATTTTGGCCAATGCATCAATGGTCAAGGGAAAAATGGCGGGCAATGTGCGGGCAACACCAACACAGGCGCCAAGCCTAAAGAAAAAGATAAAGGCGAAGTCATGAATGCGATTTGTGAATCGCCGTTTATGAAAAAATACTCGCCGCTATGCCAGTAATATTGATTTTTAAATGACAAGCAGGGTTATCCTCCCTGCTTTTTTTGTGACTGTTGATTAAATATCCTGTTGTTCCGACTAAAAATATAAGTTCGGTGAATTATTATCGTTGGCAGTGATGGTAGCTGTACGTAATTTACGTGGGGTATTATCTACACCAAGGGAAAGGTTAAGTGGATTTGTTTTATTTCGCGATATTCTTGTTGTGTTTAAGCATCTATTCATTCTACAAACATGCGCAGCGGATGAAAAAAAGGCAGCTATCTATTCAAGAACTCGGCCATTCTTCCCGTTGGTTGGCATTGCGACGTCATCATTGACGCTGCTACGCATTGTATGACGTAGCGTTTTTTACCAGAGAGTAGTATCCACCTCAACGAAAGAGGGTGCCCGGACTAGGACAACCGGCGCTGGCGCCGCGTTGAACAGCGCTTCAGCGCTGGCCCGCAGGGTGAGGCCTTTGGCCGAATAATCGAACGCAGTTCGATGGAGAGTCCGTACCCCAGAAAGCGAAAAACCCGCCATAGGCGGGTTCTTCTAAATAGGGCGACCGGACTCGGACAACCGGCGCTGGTGCCGTGTTGAATAGCGCTTTAGCGCTGGCCCGCAGGGTGAGGCCCTTGGCCGAATAATCGAACGCAGTTCGATGGAGAGTCCTGTTCCTGAAAAGCAAAAACCCAGCCATAGGCTGGGTTCTCTAAATAGTGGTGCCCGGACTCGGAATCGAACCAAGGACACGGGGATTTTCAATCCCCTGCTCTACCGACTGAGCTATCCGGGCAACGGGCAGCATTAAACCGTATTGGCCGAAAGCCGTCAACGGCTTTATGCGTGAAAGACGTTAAAATGCCTCCGGTTGCTGGCTTTTCAGGCAAAGGGCGCAAAAAATGCGCCTGTTCTGGCGATCACCTTGGGTTGGCTGTGCCGCCAACCCTGCCGATTCAGCTTAACGCCCCGTTGCGGCGGCACTGCGCCACCTGCAAGATGTCTTCCGCCAGCCGTTTGGCGACCGATACGTCCTGGAGCTGGCGTTTTACCAGCAGTTTGCTCAGGCAGCCTTCCTGAATCAATTCCATTTGCTGTGCCACCATGTCGGCGTCGTCGGCGTCCATGTCGCGCAGCAGTTCGCGGGTTAGCTCCAGTGAGGTCAGCTTTTGCTGCTCCGCCAGTTGGTGGATCGGATGATCCGTTTCCGGGAAGAAGCTGCAGGCGGCAATAAACAGGCAGCCGGGGTAGCGGTCTTGCTGCACGTATTCCGCCAGCACGTCATAGCGCGCCAGCAGCTTTTGCTGCGGGCTCAGGCTCTCGTCCAGCAGCAGCTGGCGGCGCCAGGTGTCGATCTGTTGGCCGTGGTAGCGCAGGCAGTCGTACAGCAGCGCTTCGCGATCTGGCCAGAACCGCTTGAGATCGCCGGGCTGAACGTCGAGTTTTTCCGCCAGCATCTCTAATGTGGCGGTCGCCAGGCCCTGTTGTTCCAACAGGCCCAGCGCGGTATCAAGGACGTGTTCACGTTGCACTTGTGCTTCCTCCTCTTCGGTTCAGAACCTCAGTGTTATTTATCACATCACTTTCTGCAAATGCGCGTTGAAGGCTGCCGCCTTCATAAAACCGGTGACCCGCTGTACTGTCAGTTCCTGGCCCGCCGGATCGAAGAACAGGATCGTCGGCAGCCCCAGCACCTTCAGGTGCTTCAGCAGCGCCGCCTGTTCCGCGCTGTTAGCGGTCACATCCGCCTGCAGCAGCACCGCGTTGGCCAGGCTTGCCTGCACCGCGGCGTCGCTGAAGGTGTATTTTTCGAACTCTTTGCAGGCCACGCACCAGTCGGCGTACAGATCCAGCATCACCGGCTTGCCCCGCGCCTGTTGCAGCGCGAGATCGAGCTGTTCGACGTTGTTGATGCGGGTAAAAGTCAGATGCGGTTGAGCCGCCTGCTGCGCCTGGTCGGTGCCGAAAGCCCAGTCTTGCAGCGGCCGCGCGGCGATCACCGCCGCCGCCAGCAACAGCAATTGCAGGGCACGCGTCCAGCCGCGTGTGCTTCTCAGGCTCAGGGCGAAGGCCCAGCCGAAGAACGCCAGGCCGAGCAGGCTCCACAAGCGCATGCCCCACAGGTCGCCGATCACTCGCTCCAGCAGGAACACCGGGAGCGCCAGAATGACGAAGCCGAAGGCCTCTTTCACGTACTGCATCCACGGGCCGCTGCGCGGCAGCAGGCGGTTGCCGAACAGGGTGACGATCACCAGCGGAATACCCATTCCCAGCGCGTACAGGTACAGCGTACCGCCGCCGGCCCACAGATTACCGCTCTGGGCGATATACAGCAGGATGGCGCTGAGCGGCGCGGTGGTGCAGGGGGAACAGATCAGCCCGGCCAGGGCGCCCATCAGGAACACGCCGGTCAGTGAGCCGCCGCGCTGGGTGTTGCTCCAGTTTGCCAGCCGGGTTTGCAGCGCCGAGGGCAACTGCAGGGAATAGAGGCCGAACATCGAAAGCGCCAGCGCGATGAACAGCACCGACAGGCCAATCAGGACGTAAGGATGCTGCAGCGCCGCCTGGAACTGCAATCCGGCGGCGGCCACCACCAAGCCCAGCAGGGTGTAGGTGAGCGCCATGCCCTGCACGTAAACCACCGCCAGCGCCAGAATGCGGCCGCTGCTTTGCGGCCGGTCGCGGCCGAGGATGATGCCGGAGATCAGCGGGTACATCGGCAGTACGCACGGGGTGAAGGCGATACCGATGCCGATCAGCAATGCCCACAGCGGCGAGAACGGCAGGCTGGCCGGTGCGGCGGGGGCTTCAGCCGGCGCAGAGGCCGAGAGCGGCGCGGCTGCGCTGACCGCGTCCAGCGGGATGGTTCGGGTTTCCGGCGGATAGCAGAAGCCGGCCTCGGCGCAGCCCTGATAGGTGACGCTGAGGCTGGCGTTGGCCGCCGCCTGTTGCAGCGGCACCTGCAGATTCAGCTGCTGTTTGAAAATCGCCACTTCGCCGAAGAATTCATCCTTGTGGCTCAGCCCTTCGGGCAGGGTAAACGCGCCGAGCGTCGCCTGCTGCGGCACCAGTTTGATCTGCTGACGATACAGGTAGTAGCCGGGGCGGATCTGCCAGTTCAGCGTTACCTGGTTGCCTTGCTGTTTGAAATCGAAAGTGAAGGCCTGATCGACAGGCACGAACTGGCTGCCGCCCTTCGGCGCGAACAGCGAAGCCTGTGCCGCCTGCGGCAGGAAGCACAGGCTGCACAGCAGCAAAATCAGTTTAAGGAAGCGTTGATCCATAACAGGTAGTCTTTATCTCCGGCCATCACCGGCAAGACCAGCAGCTCGGGCGTCTGGTAAGGGTGATGTTGTTTCAGGGTGTCGAGCAGGGCTTGCTGACGGCGGCGATCGCTTTTGAACAGCATCTGCACTTCGTATTCCTGTTCCAGTTTCCCTTCCCAGTAATACAGCGAGGTGGCGCCGGGCAGCAGCGTGGCGCAGGCCGCCAGCTTATCGCCCAAGACCCGCGCCGCCAGTTCCTGGGCGCTGGCTTCATCGGGTGCGGTACAGAGTATGACGACAGCTTCGCAATCAGACATCTTCAGCCCTCTCATCGGTTTGAATGGGCACTATACCCTGAAGGCGGATTGGCTAGAAGGCGAGTTTATCGCCAGAAGGAAAACCGGGGCCGCAGCCCCGGTCTAAGCCTTACAGCATGACGCTGCCGAGCAGGAAGCCGAATACCACCGCGAAAATCACGCCCATGGTGCCGGGAATGAAGAACGGATGGTTGAACACGAAGCGGCCGATGCGCGTGGTGCCGGTATCGTCCATCTGCACCGCGGCGACCAGCGTCGGGTAGGTCGGCAGGATGAACAGGCCGGAAACGGCCGCGAAGGAGGCGACGGCGGTCAGCGGCGACACGTTCAGCGCCAGCGCCATTGGCATCAGCGCCTTGGCGGTGGCGGCCTGCGAGTACAGCAGCGCCGAGCAGAAGAAGAAGATCACCGCCAGCAGCCACGGGTGCGCCTGAATGACGCTGCCGGCCGTCTCTTTGATCCAGTCGATGTTGGCCTGCACGAAGGTGTCGCCCAGCCAGGCGACGCCGAGGATACAGATACAGGCGCTCATGCCGGCCTTGAAGGTGCTGGAGTTCAGCACCATGTCGGTGTCGACGCGGCACAGCAGGGTGGTCAGCGTGGCGACGCTCAGCATGATGATCAGGATGGCGTTGGTGGTGTTCATCAGCGGCTTGGCCACCAGGCCCAGGCCCGGGCTGTTGATGATGGCGTAGGCGACCACGCACAGCACGCCCAGCAGGAACAGCAGCACCGAGGTTTTGGCGCGCGGTTTGATCGCCAGCGCGTTGTTGCCGCGCAGGGTGATCAGGCCTTCTTCCAGGCGTTTCAGGTACACCGGATCGTTAGACAGCTTGGAGTCGAACAGCCAGGTCACCAGCAGCGACATCACCAGCACGGCGCAGAAGGTGGATGGGATCACCACCATCAACAGGTGCAGGTAGCTGACACCGTGGCCTTCCATCACCGAAGACATGTACACCACCGCGGCGGAGATCGGCGAGGCGGTGATGGCGATCTGGGCGGAGACGACGGCGGTCGACAGCGGGCGGCAAGGCTTGATGCCCTGCTCTTTCGCCACCTCGGCGATCACCGGCAGCGCCGAGAGCGAGATGTTGCCGGTGCCGGCGAAGATGGTCAGGAAGTAAGTGACGATAGGGGCGAGAATGGTGATGTGTTTGGGGTTCTTGCGCAGCAGTTTTTCGGTCTGCTGCACCAGGTAGTCCATCCCCCCGGCGACCTGCATCGCGGAGATCGCCGCGATCACCGCCATGATGATGGAAATCACGTCGAAGGGAATGCTGCCTGGCTTGACGCCGATCAGCGCCAGGACCAGAACGCCCAACCCCCCCGCGAACCCGATACCGATACCGCCCAACCTGGCCCCTAAAAAGATGGCCAGCAGAACGATAACCAATTCTACGGCTAGCATAGTGTTTACTCCTTAAAATGAGAGAAATTGAAAATCAAACGTTAAAATTTTGTGGGCGCCGGAAAGTAAAAAGGCACGCTATCCAGAGGATTTAGCGTGCCTTTCAGGGCTACCGGGTAGGTCTGTTATTGTTCATTTTCATCCGTATAGCGTTTGGCTTTATAGGCCGGGTGCATCAGGTTCTCCACGGAGAAGATGTCATCCAGCTCGGCTTCGGTCAGCAGGCCGCGTTCCAGCACCACTTCGCGCACGCTCTTGCCGGTTTCGGCGCAGATCTTCCCGACGATGTCACCGTTGTGGTGGCCAATGAACGGGTTCAGATAGGTGACGATACCGATCGAGTTGAAGACGTAGTGTTCGCAGACTTCTTTATTCGCGGTGATGCCGTTAATGCATTTTTCCAGCAGGTTGTAGCAGGCGTTGGTCAGGATGTGGATCGACTCGAACATCGCCTGGCCGATCACCGGCTCCATCACGTTCAGCTGCAGCTGGCCCGCTTCGGCCGCCATGGTAACGCAAGTGTCGTTGCCAATCACCTTGAAACACACCTGATTGACCACTTCCGGCACCACCGGGTTCACTTTGGCCGGCATGATGGACGACCCCGCCTGCAGCTCCGGCAGGTTGATTTCGTTCAGGCCGGCGCGCGGGCCGGAGGAGAGCAGGCGCAGGTCGTTACAGATTTTGGACAGTTTCACCGCCAGGCGTTTGAGTGCGCTGTGCACCATCACGTAGGCGCCGCAGTCGGAGGTGGCTTCGATCAGGTCTTCCGCCGGTACCACCGGCAGGCCGCTGACTTCCGCCAGTTTTTGCACCGCCAGCGGCTGATAGCCTTCCGGGGTGTTGAGTGCGGTGCCGATGGCGGTGGCGCCCAGGTTAACTTCCAGCAGCAGCTCCGCGGTGCGGTGCAGGTTGCGGGTCTCTTCGTTCAGCAGCACGCTGAAGGCGTGGAATTCCTGGCCGAGGGTCATCGGCACTGCGTCCTGCAGCTGGGTGCGGCCCATTTTCAGGATGGTTTCGAACTCTTTCGCCTTGCGATCGAAGCCTTCACGCAGCTGGTTGATGGCGTCGATCAGTTTCTGGTTGGAGGCGTACACCGCGATGCGGAACCCGGTCGGGTAGGCGTCGTTGGTGGACTGGCACTTATTGAGGTGATCGTTCGGGTTCAGGTACTGGTATTCGCCTTTTTGATGGCCCATCAGCTCCAGGCCGATGTTCGCCAGCACTTCGTTGGTGTTCATGTTCAGCGAGGTGCCTGCGCCGCCCTGGAACACGTCCACCGGGAACTGATCCATGCACTTGCCTTTATCCAGCACCTCGTCGCAGGCCTGGATGATCACGTCGGCGATTTTGCGTGGGATGGTTTTGAGTTCTTTGTTGGCCATCGCCGCGGCCTTTTTCACCATCACCATGCCGCGAACGAACTCGGGGACATCGCTGATTTTGCTGTTGCTGATGTAGAAGTTTTCAATCGCACGCAGAGTGTGAACTCCGTAGTAAGCGTCTGCGGGGACTTCACGTGTTCCTAACAGGTCTTCTTCGATACGAATGTTGTTTGACATGAGAACCTTCTCTATGTGTTGCTGCCGAATTAATAATTTGTCAGGTCAAGGCTAGTAAGGGCACAGCCTAAATTAATGTTGCCGAAGGCTTGGGGCGTGAAACGATTAACCAAATCGCCCGTTGCTGCCCAGATCATATGCTGGTTGATAAGAAATGACTGAATCCAGATCACCTTATGGTGTTTAAGGATATGCCCTTTTCCGGTTCTGTGACTTCTTTCACGTTTGTGAACTTTAGCAATAAAAACCGGCTCTCGGTTGAAATGGTGGGGGGATGCCCTCATTGTAATGGTGTCGGCCGTTTACGGCCTCTTTTTTCGCGCCGTCGCCCCGTGGCGGCCGTGCCTTACCTACCGATAGGAGAACCAGGTGCGCTGGTTACCGCTACTGCTGATATTTCTGCTGGCTTACATAGAAATATCCATCTTTATCAAAGTCGCCGCCGTGCTCGGCGTGGCTGTCACCCTGCTGTTGGTGGTGTTCAGCTCCTGCGTCGGCATTTCGCTGGTGCGCAATCAGGGCATGAAAACCTTCGTGCAGATGCAGCAAAAACTGGCGGCCGGCGAAAGCCCGGCGGCGGAAATGGTGAAAAGCGTTTCGCTGGTGCTGGCGGGCTTCCTGCTGCTGATACCGGGCTTCTTCACCGACTTCCTCGGCCTGTTGCTGCTGCTGCCGCCGGTGCAAAAATCGCTGACGCTGAAGCTGATGCCGCACCTGTCGGTGTATCGCCCCGGCGGTTGGACGGGCGGCGACGCCGCCAACGGCAATACCTTCGACGGCGAATTCCAGCGCAAGGACGACGAACGCCCGGTGCTGGAACACCGCCCGGACGAGGATCGCAAACCTCACGATCGTTAAGCAAACGCGGCTCAGGCCGCGTTTTTCATCTCTGCGGCACTCGCCGAACCGAAAATGCGAAATTTTTTTTGTTCGCCCCCTTGAAGGGGGCTGGAACGCCCCCATCTCAAATGCCACGAGGCCGGTAATAACAACCATCCGGTGTACAACCCTAAATCTGATAGAGACCTTCTTACAGGAGAGCGTTCAATGAGTATTCGTCCATTGCATGACCGCGTTATCGTCAAGCGCAAAGAAGTTGAATCAAAATCTGCTGGCGGCATCGTCCTGACTGGCTCTGCTGCGGGTAAATCCACTCGCGGTGAAGTGGTTGCAGTGGGTAAAGGGCGTGTGCTGGAAAACGGCAACATCCAACCGCTGGATGTGAAAGTTGGCGATATCGTGATTTTCAACGACGGCTACGGCGTGAAAGCAGAGAAGATCGACAATGAAGAAGTGTTGATCATGTCCGAAAGCGACATTCTGGCAATTGTTGAAGCGTAATTGCGCTTTATCTTCTGAACTGAACGAGTTGAAGGGAAATACCAATGGCAGCTAAAGACGTAAAATTCGGCAATGACGCTCGCGTGAAAATGCTCCGCGGCGTGAATGTTCTCGCTGATGCAGTAAAAGTGACCCTGGGCCCGAAAGGCCGCAACGTAGTGCTGGATAAATCTTTCGGCGCACCGACCATCACCAAAGACGGCGTTTCCGTTGCGCGTGAAATCGAACTGGAAGACAAGTTCGAGAACATGGGCGCACAGATGGTGAAAGAAGTGGCCTCCAAAGCGAACGACGCGGCGGGCGACGGCACCACCACTGCAACCGTACTGGCTCAATCCATCATCACCGAAGGCCTGAAAGCGGTTGCTGCAGGCATGAACCCGATGGATCTGAAGCGCGGCATCGACAAAGCGGTTGTCGCTGCGGTTGAAGAACTGAAAAAACTGTCCGTACCTTGCTCCGATTCCAAAGCTATCGCTCAGGTCGGCACCATCTCCGCCAACTCCGACGAAACCGTGGGTAAACTGATCGCGGAAGCGATGGAGAAAGTGGGCAAAGAAGGCGTTATCACCGTTGAAGAAGGCACCGGCCTGCAAGACGAGCTGGACGTGGTTGAAGGTATGCAGTTCGACCGCGGTTACCTGTCTCCATACTTCATCAACAAGCCGGAAACCGGTTCTGTTGAGCTGGAAAGCCCGTTCATCCTGCTGGCCGACAAGAAGATCTCCAACATCCGCGAAATGCTGCCGGTGCTGGAAGCCGTTGCCAAAGCAGGCAAACCGCTGCTGATCATCGCTGAAGACGTAGAAGGCGAAGCGCTGGCGACCCTGGTGGTCAACACCATGCGCGGCATCGTGAAAGTGGCTGCCGTTAAGGCGCCTGGCTTCGGCGACCGTCGTAAAGCCATGCTGCAGGACATCGCTACCCTGACTGCCGGTACCGTTATCTCTGAAGAGATCGGTCTGGAACTGGAAAAAGCCACCCTGGAAGATCTGGGTCAGGCGAAACGCGTTGTCATCAACAAAGACACCACCATCATCATCGATGGCGTGGGCGACGAAGCGACCATCCAGGGCCGCGTTGCTCAAATTCGTCAGCAGATCGAAGAAGCGACCTCTGACTACGATCGTGAAAAACTGCAGGAGCGCGTAGCGAAACTGGCCGGCGGCGTTGCCGTTATCAAGGTTGGCGCAGCCACTGAAGTTGAAATGAAAGAGAAGAAAGCCCGCGTTGAAGACGCCCTGCACGCAACCCGCGCCGCAGTGGAAGAAGGCGTGGTTGCCGGCGGCGGCGTCGCGCTGATCCGCGTTGCAGGCAAAATCGCCTCGCTGAAAGGCGACAACGAAGACCAGAACGTGGGTATCAAAGTTGCGCTGCGCGCAATGGAAGCCCCTCTGCGTCAGATCGTGGTCAACGCCGGTGAAGAAGCTTCCGTTATCGCCAACCAGGTGAAAGCGGGCGAAGGCAGCTACGGCTACAACGCTTACTCTGAAGAATACGGCGACATGATCGCGATGGGTATCCTGGATCCAACCAAAGTGACCCGTTCTGCTCTGCAGTACGCGGCTTCCGTGGCTGGCCTGATGATCACCACCGAATGCATGGTCACCGACCTGCCGAAGGCTGACGCACCGGATCTGGGCGCAGCAGGCGGTATGGGTGGCATGGGCGGCATGGGCGGCATGATGTAATCATCCCCCACACGCTTGTGTGCTGAGAACCCCGGTCAACTGACCGGGGTTTTTTTTAGCTTAAAAATCAATAAAAAGAATGTTTATTTAGCTTGTTATTAGTTCACTGAATGAATAATTGCATTATTTTGTTTTTACCCTAAACCGTTGTCGTTTCGTACCGATATAGCCCTTACCGAGCGGGGAATTTCCCCTCGCCGGTGTGACTGTCAACGGAGACGACTTATGCTGAAAAATATGAAAATAGCCACCTGGCTGATGTTGATGCTGTTGCTGCTGGGCTTGATGCCCATGGGAACCGGCGCCATTGCCTTCTATTTCATGCAGCAAAACGGCCACAGTATCGACAGGATGAGCACCTTCTCCGACGAGGAAGCGGCGCTGAACCGCAGTTGGCGTGCTTTGCTGCAAACGCAGACGCTGATCGACAACATGGCGTTCGAGCGCTGGGCGCAGACCAGCAGAGCCGACATTCAACAGGGTATCGATGAGGCGCGAGGTGAGCTGCGCAGCGCCGACGTCGCTTTCAACCTGTTTTGGGAGACGCCGGGCCTGACGGTATCGCGCCCGGATCTGGGCGAGGCGATGAAAAAGGTCTACCTGGCGCAGCAGGCGGTGCTGAAGCAAGAACTGACGCTGTTGGCCGACACGCCACAGGCGGCGCTGATCGAGCGGCTGCACGCCATGGCGGCAGAGAAGCGCCAGGTGCGCCAGCGGCTGGATAACCAGTTTGCCGACTACATGCGGGCCACGGTGGCCGCCCACCGTCTGGCAGTGGAAGAGGCGGAGCAGACCCAAAAAGTCTTCGCCCGCCTGCTGAGCGGCACCCTGGCGGCGATCCTGCTGCTGCTGGTCGCCGTGCAGCGTGATTTCCGCCGGCGCTTGATTCTGCCGCTGCGCCAGATCGCCGAACACTTGCAAAAGGTTGGGCGCGGCGATCTACGCAGCGAGATCGCGGTACGCAACAACAATGAGATCGGCATGCTGTTCGCCAGCCTACGGACGATGCAGCAGGAGCTGAGTGCGACCGTGCAGCAGGTGCGTGACGGTGTGGAGTCGATCAACCACGGTACGCACGAGATCGCCGTCGGCAACGCCGATCTCTCCAGCCGCACCGAAGAACAAGCCAGCGCGCTGACGGAAACCGCCGCCAGCATGGAGCAGATTACCGCCACGGTGCGGCAAAACGCCGATAACGCCACTCAGGCCGCCGGCATGGTCAATCAGACCGCCGGCATTGCCCGCAACGGCGAAACGCTGATGGCCAGCGCGATCGACAAGATGCGGGCGATCAACGACAGCGCGCGTCAGGTGGGGGATATTACCAGCGTGATCGACGGCATCGCCTTCCAGACCAACATTCTGGCGCTGAACGCCGCCGTCGAGGCCGCACGTGCCGGGGAGCAGGGGCGGGGTTTTGCGGTGGTAGCCGGCGAAGTGCGCAATCTGGCGCAGCGCTGCGCGACTTCGGCCAAGGAGATCAGCGGTCTGGTCGACGGCGTAACCGGCGATATCGCCGCCGGCGTGCGGCTGGTGGAACAGGCGGGCGAGACGATGAATGCCATCGTCGGCTCGGTGAACCAGGTGACGTCGCTGATGGATAACATCTCCTATGCGTCGGAAGAGCAAAGCAAAGGCGTCGAGCAGGTCGGGGTGGCGGTGACCCAGATGGATCAGGTGACCCAGCAGAACGCCGCGCTGGTGGAGGAGGTGGCGACCACCGCCGTCGGCGTGGAGGAACAGGCGGCCCTGCTGGCGCAGGCGGTGGCGGTATTCAAACTGGCGGAGGGGGAACCGCGCCAGGGCGACGTGGAGGCGCAGGCATCGGCGGCCGTTGCCGGTTGGGTATAACGCCGCCGCACTGTATTTGATGATATTTTTGCCGCCCGGGGCGATTTAGCTGGTAAACTGGTAAGTCATCAGCTGTCGCTCAAGACGTTGGCCCGCTCGCGTGGCAACGGATGCTTAAGAGATGGCATCGCTTTCTGATATACCCTATGAATTTCAAGTTGTAGCTAGGTGGCCAGCTCGTGAGTCCCCAGGCGCTTACTTGAGTAAGTAACTGGGGTGAGCGAGCGCAGTCAACAACGCTACAGCTTGAAAGGCGACGGGTAGAAGATTTTGCGTAATTCTCAACATCGAATGGGGAACAAGATGCGGATTAAAGCCTTACTGGGTCTTTCGGCAGCGATGCTGCTGGCGGGTTGCAGCACCACTCATGAACTGACCGCTGCGGGTCAGCAGATCAAGTTCACCGACAGCAAGCCGGCGGCGGAATGCCAGCTGCTGGGGGAAGTGACCGGCACCCAGAGCAACTGGCTGTCCGGCAACGGCGGTGAAGGCAGCTCCATGCGCGGTGCGGCCAACGATCTGCGCAACAAGGCGGCGGCCATGGGCGGCAACGTGATCTACGGCGCCAACAGCCCGAGCCAGAATCTGCTCTCCAGCTTCGCACCGCTGGACAGCAAAATGGTCGGCCAGGTTTACAAGTGCCCGTAAGGCGCTGAGACCGCAGTCGCAAAGAGATAAAAAAAGAGGAATGCCAAGGCATTCCTCTTTTTCGTTACGGCATTTGGCGCACGTCACTCCGGCATCAGGCGCAGGTCGATCGGCGTTTTGCTCGGTTCGCCGCCCACTTCACGCGTCAGGCGCGGCACCAGATAACCGGACACCTTGCTCAGCAGCGCCTGCATGATGACGCGCGCTTCATCGTCGCTGACCATGAAGTGCGCCGCGCCCTGCACCTTGTCCAGCACGTGGATGTAATAGGGCAGGATGCCGGCGTCGAACAGCGCGTTGCTGAGTGCCGCCAGCGTATCGGCATTGTCGTTGACGTCGCGCAGCAGCACGCTCTGGTTGAGCAGCGTGACGCCGGCGAGGCGCAGCTGCGCCATGGCGCTTTGCAGGTCGCGGTCAATTTCGTTGGCGTGGTTGATGTGCGTGACCATCAGCACCTGCAGGCGCGAGGCCGACAGCAGGCGGCACAGCGCCGGCGTGATGCGCGCCGGGATCACCACCGGCAAACGGGTGTGAATGCGCAGGCGTTTCAGGTGCGGGATGGCCTCCAGTTCGCCAACCAGCCATTCCAGCTCGCTGTCTTTGGCCATCAGCGGATCGCCGCCGGAAAAAATGATCTCGTCCAGTTCCGGGTGTTGGCGGATATAATCCAGTGCCTGCCGCCAGTTGTTCTTATTGCCCTGATTATCCTGATAGGGGAAGTGGCGACGGAAGCAGTAACGGCAGTTGACCGCACAGCCGCCCTTGACCAGCAGCAGTGCGCGATTGCGGTATTTGTGCAGCAGGCCCGGCACCACGCTGCGCTGCTCATCGAGCGGATCGGTGGTGAACCCTGGGGCGTTGATGAACTCCTCTCTGGCGGTCAGCACCTGGCGCAGCAGCGGGTCGTTGGCATCGCCGGGGCGCATGCGCGCAGCGAAGGCGCGCGGCACGCGCAGGGCAAACAGCCGGCGGGCATCGCGCCCCTGCGGCAGTTCCGGGTGCGTATTCAGTGACAAAAGCTGCAGTAATTCATCAGGATCGGTAATAACATCGGCGAGTTGATGCAACCAATCTTCTCTATGTGCCGTACTTTGGGTTATAATGTGTGCCATTTTTTTGGCTAAGCTACCAGTTCAAATATTCAGAGGGCCATCATGGCGACTTATTCTAGCAACGATTTCCGTCCGGGTCTTAAAATCATGTTCGAGGGCGAACCTTACGCCGTCGAAGCCAGTGAGTTCGTTAAGCCGGGCAAAGGCCAGGCGTTCGCGCGCGTGAAAATGCGTCGTCTGCTGACCGGCACCCGCGTGGAAAAAACCTTCAAGTCTACCGATTCTTGCGAAGGCGCAGACGTGATGGACACCAACATGAACTACCTGTACAGCGACGGTGAGTTCTACCACTTCATGCACCCTGAGTCTTTCGAACAGCATCAGGTTGACGGCAAAACCGTCGGCGACGCGGCCAAATGGCTGCAGGATAACGCAGAGTGCATCATCACCCTGTGGGATGGCCGTCCAATCGCCGTTCAGCCGCCGAACTTCATCGAAGCGGAAATCACCGATACCGATCCTGGCCTGAAAGGCGATACCGCAGGAACTGGCGGCAAGCCGGCAACCCTGAGCACCGGCGCCGTGGTGAAAGTGCCGTTGTTCGTCCAGATCGGCGAAGTGATCAAGGTTGACACTCGCTCTGGCGAATACGTCTCTCGCGTTAAATAAGTTTCAAAACAGAGGAACCCCCGCGGTTCCTCTGTTTTATCCTATCCCCGTTCGTTGGCAGAAAATCCGCATGTTCAAGAAAACGTTGTTGGCCGTGCTCTCCCTGTTGTTCCTTTTCTCCCTCAGCAGTTGCAATACGTTTCGCGGTTTCGGCGAAGACGTTCAGCATCTCGGCGGCGCCATCTCCCGCACGGCCAGCTGATCCCGCCTTTAACCCGATGTATTTGCGCCACAAAGCCGGTCACGATCCCACACCCTCCGTCAATTTTGACTACGCTTAGAAAGCCGTACTTTTTCATCAACGACAAATAAGGACTTTCTTATGCTGAAGAAAAGTATTATCGCGATCTTCTCTTTGATGATTTTGAGCTCGCTGACCGCCTGCAATACCACCCGCGGTGTGGGTGAAGACATTCAGGCCGGCGGCAAGGCTATTCAGCGCAGCGCGGAATAATCCGTTCTCTACCCGGCGGCGTTCCGGCTGCGGAGAGCCGCCACATTTCTATCCCTTGCCTGCGCGTTAACGCTGCTGCTATCCTGCCGCAGTGCGGGTGAGGTTACCCGTCATGCGTCACCTCGCTAAACGGGACGACCCGTTTACGCGTCATTTTATCGGGGACGACCCCAGTGGTAGGGAGGCCGTCTCATGGCCTGGATTATTCTGCTTATCGCCGGTTTGCTCGAAGTGGTTTGGGCTATCGGTCTGAAATACACCCACGGTTTTACCCGGCTGACGCCGAGCATCATCACCATTGCTGCGATGGTGGTCAGCATGTTGCTGTTGGCCAACGCCATGAAAACGCTGCCCGCCGGCACCGCCTATGCGGTGTGGACCGGCATCGGCGCGGTGGGCGCGGCCATCATGGGCATGGTGCTGTTGGGCGAATCGACCAATATCGCGCGCATCATCAGCCTGTGCCTGATCGTGGTCGGCATACTCGGGCTGAAGTTCAGCAGTCACTGATCGGCGGACTGTTGCACCCAGATCAGCTTGTCGGTGGCGAAACCGTAGCCTTTGGCCGTCTGCAATAAGCTGTCGCGTACGCTGGCGTCAAGCGTCGGCGTGCGCGACAGGATCCACAGATAGTCGCGGTTAGGGCCGCAAACCAGCGCGTAGCGATACGCCGGGTCCAGGGCAATCACGTTATAGCCGCCGTAGAAGGGGCCGAAGAACGACACTTTCAGCGCCGCGACCTGCGGTGAACCGATAAAGTAGGCTTTGCCTTCGCTTTCTTGCCATTGCTGTTTTTGCGGATTGAAGCCGCGATTGATGACTTTCAGCCCGCCGTCGGCGCGCGGGCTGTAATGGGCGGTCACCTGCTGCAAACCGCGTTCAAAACGATGATCCAGACGAGCGATCTCATACCAGGTACCGAGATAGCGCTGGCTGTCAAAGGGGGTCACGACCTTGATGTCTTTAGGCGGGGAGACGCTGCAGGCGACGGAGAGCAGGGCGGAAAGCATGACGCTAAGCTTTGACCATAAACGCATCGGTGACTCCTGTTTACCGGGGGCGAGTAGACAGTGTAGCCGATGAGAAAAGGGCGGCCAACGGGCGTTGGCCACCCGAGCGGTTTACAGAGTGACGACGCCGATGACGGTGACGACGCTGAGGATTGCCGCCAGACCGTAGAACACCCACTTGCCGGCCGGCACGTGGATCTTCAGATCGTGCATCGCATGGTGGATGCGGTGCAGGCCGCACCACAGCGGCAGAATGATCATCAGCAGTAGGAACAGGCGGCCGATCAGGCTCTGGCAGAACGCCAGCACGCGTTCGTAACCCAGCGCTTCACCGGGGAACAGCCCCAGCGGCAGCAGAATGCCGACCAGCAGCACGATAGCCGGCGCGACGATCGCGCCCCACATGCCGCCGGCGCCGAACAATCCCCAGAAAACCGGCTCATCGGAGCGTTTAGGTGCTTGATTTATCATGTTTCCTCCGGATTAGAACAGGGCCACGGCCAGGATGACCACGCTGACGACGATCGTGACGGCCCACAGCCCTTTCACGATGGGGCCCGGTCCCATTTTCTCGCTGTTGACCACGATATTGGCGGCCTTCGGCGCCAGATCGAACCAGGTTTTGGTGTGCAGCGCCGCCGCCAGCAATGCGACGACGTTGATTAACAGCACCAGCGGATTCTGCAAGAAACCGACGAAGCCGGCCCAGCTCTCGGCGCCGCCCTTCAGCGCGAACACGCCGTAGAGCAGCACGATGCTGAACCAGACCGCCAGCACCGAGGTGCCTTCGCGCAGCATGTAGAAACGGTAAAAGCCGGGCTTTTGCCACCAGGTGGGCGTCATGGTGCGCACATAGGGCTTACGTTGAGTTGTCATGGCAATTTTCTCCCTTATTGCGGCTTCAGCATGGCGATCATGAAGTCCTTGGCGCTCTCCACCTTGCCTTGCTGGATAGCGGCGGCGGGATCGACGTGTTTCGGACAGACTTCGGAGCAATAGCCGACGAAGGTGCAGCTCCAGACGCCGTTTTGGCCGTTGAGCTGCGGCATGCGCTGTTTCTTGCCGTGGTCGCGGTTGTCCAGGTTATAACGGTGCGCCAGCGTGATCGCCGCCGGGCCGATAAACTCGGGGTTGAGACCGAACTGCGGGCATGCCGCGTAGCACAGGCCGCAGTTGATGCAGCCGGAGAACTGATGGTATTTGGCCATCTGCGCCGGAGTCTGCACGTTTGGGCCATCCTCCGGTTTGCGATCGTTGCCGATGATGTACGGTTTGATCGCCTCCAGGCTTTCGATGAAGTGGGTCATGTCGACCACCAGATCGCGCTCGATCGGGAAGTTGCCCAGCGCTTCAACCTTCATGCCGCCGACGTAGTCGCGCAGGAAGGTTTTGCACGCCAACTTCGGCACGCGGTTGACCATCATGCCGCAGGAGCCGCAGATCGCCATGCGGCAAGACCAGCGGTAGGAGAGGTCCGGCGCCAGGTTATCCTTGATGTAGCCCAGTGCATCGAGCAACGAGGTCTGTTCGTCGTAAGGCACGGCGTAAGTGACGAAATGCGGCTCGGCGTCGCTTTCCGGGTTATAGCGCATGACGTCGATCTTCAGGGTTTGCATCTCAGCCATTTGCCTGCTCCTTATTCTTTTTCTCCTGCGCTTCGGCTTCTGCGCCGTAGACGCGTTTGGCCGGCGGCAGCTTGGTAATTTTCACGTCGCTGTATTCGAGACGCGGCGCGCCCTGCGGGTTATGGAACGCCAGCGTATGCTTGAGGAAGTTGACGTCGTCACGTTCGGTGCAGCCTTCGTCCAGGCGCTGGTGGGCGCCGCGCGACTCTTTGCGGTTAAATGCGGAGTGCGCCATGCATTCGGCGACGTCCAGGCCATAGCCCAGCTCGATGGTGTACAGCAGATCGGTATTGAAGACGCTGGTGTTGTCGGTGATGTTGACGCGCTTGAAACGCTCTTTCAGCTCGGCCAGCTTATCGATGGTTTTTTGCATCAGCTCCGGCGTGCGGTAGATGCCGCAGCCTTCTTCCATCGACAGCCCCATTTCGTCGCGGATCTTCGCCCAGTTTTCGTTGCCTTCCTGCTTCATCAGGTTGCTCAGGCGGGTTTCGACGTCGCGGGTTTGTGCATCCAGCGCGCTGCCGTTGGCCGGCGCGGTCTCGAGCGCGCGGCGCGCGGCGTGTTCACCGGCGACGCGGCCGAACACCACCAGTTCCGCCAGCGAGTTGGAGCCGAGGCGGTTGGCGCCGTGCAGGCCGACGGAGGAGCACTCGCCGACCGCGAACAGCCCCTTGATGCGGGTTTCACAGTTCTGGTCGGTTTCAATGCCGCCCATGGTGTAGTGCGCGGTAGGGCGCACCGGGATCGGATCTTTCACCGGATCGACGCCGACGTAGGCCTTGGCCAGTTCGCAGATGAACGGCAGCCGCTCCAGCAGCTTTTTCTCGCCCAGGTGGCGCAGATCGAGGTAGACCACGTCGCCGCGCGGGGTGGCGATGGTGCGGCCGGCGCGCCATTCATGCCAGAAGGCCTGGGACACTTTATCGCGCGGGCCCAGCTCCATGTATTTGTTCTTCGGCTCGCCCAGCGGGGTTTCCGGACCCATGCCGTAGTCTTGCAGGTAACGGTAGCCGTCTTTGTTCACCAGGATGCCACCTTCGCCGCGACAGCCCTCGGTCATCAGGATGCCGGAACCGGGCAGGCCGGTCGGATGATACTGCACGAACTCCATGTCGCGCAGCGGTACGCCGTGGTGGAACGCCATGCCCATGCCGTCGCCGGTAACGATGCCCCCGTTGGTGTTGTAGCGATAAACGCGCCCGGCGCCGCCGGTGGCCATCACCACCGCGTTGGCGCGGATCTGCACGCGGGTGCCTTCCATCATGTTGAGCGCCACCAGGCCGCGCGCCTGGCCGTCATCCACCAGGATATCCAGCACGAAGTGCTCGTCGAAGCGTTGGATCTGCGGGTATTTCAGCGAGGTTTGGAACAGGGTGTGCAGCATGTGGAAGCCGGTCTTGTCGGCGGCGAACCAGGTGCGTTCGATCTTCATGCCGCCGAAGCGCCGCACGTTGACCGACCCGTCCGGTTTGCGGCTCCACGGGCAGCCCCATTGCTCAAGCTGGGTCATCTCGCGCGGGCACTGATGCACGAAGTGATCGACCACGTCCTGCTCGCACAACCAGTCGCCGCCGGCGACGGTGTCGTTGAAGTGGTAGTCGAAGGTATCGTGATCCTGGGTGACGGCGGCGGAGCCCCCCTCGGCGGCGACCGTGTGGCTGCGCATCGGATAGACCTTAGAGATCAGCGCGATTTTCAGTTGGGGATTGGCTTCCGCTGCGGCTATTGCTGCACGTAAACCAGCGCCCCCGGCCCCAATAATGGCAAGATCGGCGTTAAAGGTTTGCACTGCATTCCTCCAATGTTCTTGTTAAGAACGGCAAGTTAAATATCTATGCTTAAAATTTAGCGAACTCTTCGGGTGCTAACTAATTGAACCGATTAATGTTGCTTAAAGGTTAAGGATAGATATCTCCCACCAATAATGGGGAATTAACTATACCTAAAGTTAAGTAGTCGAAATTTGATGTGATCGATTGTTTTGTCGATTAACGCTCGACCAACAGGCTTGCCTGTTTTTTTGCGCGTTTGGCCTGCTTTACCCTTTTTAACGCGCTTTTGCCGCCCATTTATCGGAAATTGGCGTTATGGACGGTTGTGCATCGTGAAGAATTTGTTTGGCTGCAAGGATGCGAGTAGACTGCATCCCCTGTTTGATTTCGGAGTTAATTACCATGAGCGAAACGGCAAGCTGGCAGCCTAGTGCACCCATCGCCAATTTGTTGAAACGCGCAGCGATTCTGGCTGAGATCCGGCGTTTCTTCGCCGATCGTGGCGTGCTGGAAGTTGAGACGCCCACCATGAGCCAGGCGACGGTCACCGACGTTCACCTGTTCCCGTTCGAGACGCGTTTCGTCGGGCCGGGGGCGGCAGAGGGCCTGACGCTATACATGATGACCAGCCCGGAATATCACATGAAGCGCCTGTTGGCGGCGGGCAGCGGCCCGATCTACCAAATGGGGCGCAGCTTCCGCAATGAAGAAGCCGGGCGGCATCACAACCCGGAATTCACCATGCTGGAGTGGTACCGTCCGCACTACGACATGTACCGCCTGATGAACGAGGTGGACGATCTGCTGCAACAGGTGCTGGACTGCGAGAGCGCGGAGACCCTGTCCTATCAGCAGGCGTTCCTGCGCCATCTGGACATCGATCCGCTGTCGGCGGAGAAGGCGCAGCTGCGTGAAGCGGCAGCCAAACTCGATCTGAGCAACATCGCCGATACCGAAGAAGACCGTGATACGTTGTTGCAGCTGCTGTTCACCGTGGGCGTGGAGCCGCATATCGGCCGTGAAAAACCGGCGTTCGTGTACCACTTCCCGGCCAGCCAGGCGGCGCTGGCGGAGATCAGCACCGAAGACCACCGCGTGGCGGAGCGTTTCGAGGTGTATTTCAAGGGCATTGAGCTGGCGAACGGTTTCCGCGAGCTGACCGACGGCCGTGAACAACATCAGCGCTTCGAGCAGGACAACCGCAAACGTGCGGAGCGCGGCCTGCCGCAGCAGCCGATCGACTACAACCTGTTGGCGGCGTTGCAGCACGGCATGCCGGAATGCTCCGGCGTGGCGCTGGGCGTGGATCGCCTGGTGATGCTGGCGCTGGGCGCCGAGAGCCTGAGCGAAGTATTAGCCTTCCCAGTCGGGATCGCCTGAGTTTCAGGCGGTAAGAAAAGCAAAAAAGGCCGGCATTTGCCGGCCCTTTTTTTATCGCGAGAAACGCTTACAGCCCCCCGGCGTCGCGCTTGGTGTTCGGCGCCGGCGTGGACGGCGGCGTACGGCCGTTGTTGGTCAACCGCGACAGCGTCTCGGTGCGCACCTGGAACGGCGGGTACGGCAGCGTGATGCCGTGCTCGCGGTAGCCCGCCAAGATCAACTGGTGGATCTCGTGACGCAGCGGCATACGGTGGCCCATCTCGGCGGCGTAAATACGCATCTCGAAGATCTGGATGCCCTGTTGCAGATCGACCAGGTAAACCTCCGGCGCCGGGTTATCCAGCACCAGCGAGCAGCGCTCGGCGGCGTTCATCAGGATCTTGGTCACTTCTTCGCTGTTGGCTTCGCCCGGCGCCGGTACGGTCAGCACCACACGGGTCAGGGTGTCGGACAGCGACCAGTTGACGAACTGTTCGGTGATGAAGGCTTTGTTCGGCACGATGATCTCTTTGCGGTCCCAGTCCGAGATGGTGGTGGCGCGGGTGTTGATCTTGGTGACGGTACCGGTCAGGTTGCGGATCGTCACGGTGTCGCCGATGCGGATCGGTTTCTCGAACAGGATGATCAGGCCGGAGATGAAGTTGGAGAAGATCTCCTGCATGCCGAAGCCCAACCCCAGACTGAGCGCGGTAACCACCCACTGCAGTTTCGACCATTCGATGCCGATCCAGGCGAAGCTGAGCACCGCGCCGAACACCAGCAACAGGTACTTGGTGATGGTGGTAATGGCGTAGCCGGTGCCCGGCGTCAGATCCAGGTGCTGCAGCACTGCCAACTCCAGCAGCGCCGGCAGGTTGCGCACCAGCTGCATGGTGATGATCAACACCAGAATGGCGATCAGAACCGCGCCGAGAGTGATTGGATGGGCGGTTTCCACGCCGTTCACCGTCGAGGTCACGTCCCACAGCGAGATGTTTTCCAGGAAGGCGAACGCGGAGTGGATCTCCGACCACAGCACGATCACCGACACCAGTGCGATCAGCGTCAGGATCGAGCGCACCAGCCGCAGCGACTGGGCGCTGATGGTGTCCAGATCGAAGTCCGAATCGTCCGGATCGATGGCGCCTTCAGTGCTGTTCGGGGTGTGCGAGGTTTCGTCTTCGCCGCGGGCGCGCTGGGCCAGGATGTCGGCGCGGCGCTGTTTGGCGCGATCGAAGGCGATGCGCCGCCGTTGGATCAGCATCCAGCGGCGGATGATGTGGTAGATGACCAGCAGCAGGAACCAGATCGCCACCGAGGTTTCCAGGCGCGCCAACAGCGCCTGCGCGGTGGTGAGGTAACCGACGGTCGAGGCCAGTGCCGCCAACAGCGGCGCCGACAGCAGCAGCCCCCAGAAGGCGCTGTTGAGCATGTTGTCGCCGGAGCCGTTTTTATCCAGATACAGCGGGATACCGGCGCGCTTCAGGCTGTGGGTGACCAGCGCCAGCGCCAGACACAGCAGGATGAAGCACAGCCGTCCCAGCGTGTTGGCGAACTCGCGTTCTTTCAGGCTATCGAAAGTGATCAGCGCCATGATCAGCGGCACGATCAGCCAGATCGACATCTTGTAGTAGCGCATGGCGCGCGAAACCTGCTTCGCCGGCCAGCGGAAGTGCACGATGAACAGCCCCTGAGGGTGGGCGAAGGCGGCGCAGATCATGCAGATCCACAGGATCGGCAGCGTGGCGGTCACCCCTTTGCCGATCGCTTCCGCCACCGGGTAGTTCCAGGCGCTCTGCAGGCCGTAACCGAGCGCGGCCCATAGCACTGGCAGCGGCATCGCCACCAGAATCGACCAGAATACGGTGCGCACCGTCAGGAAGAATTCGTCCTGCGTCACCTTGCCGACGCGGCTGCTGGCGCGCTCGAGGAAGGCGTGATAGTGCTTGCGCGAACTGATGCTGAAAATCACCAACAGCAGGGCGCCGAAGATCGGGATCAGCGTTTCGCGGCTGGTCACCATCATCATGAAGGCGCCGCCGAGCTGCGACAGCGTGTCCAGCGACAGGACGCGGGTCAGATCGTGTGCCACGTTGAGCGGGTAGGAAAAGTTGATCGGATTAACGTCCGGCACCCAGAACAGATAGCGGTGGGTGGCGTCGCGGATCTCGTTCAACGCTTCGATCAGCTGGGTGTTGGCCACCTTCAGCTTGGTCAGCTCGAGGATTTGGGTGTCGCAACCGGACAGCAACGAGTTGAGCAGTTCGCGCTGGGTGCGCAGCTGAGCATCGACGATGCGCTGCTCCTGGTTGGTCAGCGCGCTGCCGTCGTCGCGTTTGAATTCGCGCTGCGACAGTTTTTCCAGTTGATTTTCAAACTGCAGGCGCTGCACGCGCAGCTGGGCCATGTCGCCGTCCAGCTGTTGCGGCTTGGGCATTTCCGGCAGCGTTGCCACCTGGGCGCGCAGGGTTTCCCCTAACGCCGACGACGAGCCGAGCCACTGGGCCTGTTCGATAATGGTGCTCAGCGCCTGGCGCACCTGCAGCGTCTGCGCCGCCGCCTGCCGCTGCTGCGATGAAATCAGATCCATGCGCTGCGCCTGGCTGTTCAGCGCGGCGGACAGTTCGCGGTTGATCTGCAGCTGTTGGCTGAGGCTTTTTGGCAAGTCGCCGTTCTGCTCGGCCAGCTGCTCGGTTTTTTCCAGCGCCAGTTCCGCTTCGCGTTGGCGCTGGGCGTTGAGGTTGTTGCGCAGCGCCTGCAGCTGAACGTCTATTTTCTCGTGGCGCTTTTTATAGACCTCGGCGCGCATGCGCGCCAGCTCCTGACGGTTGTTGGCCGACAGCTGCGCCAGCTCCAGCTCGTCCACTTTGGCTTTGCGCGCCGCGGCTTCGGTCTGCAGCAGGGCCAGGGCGGCCTGCGCGTACGGGGTGGTCGGGTTGGCGGGCTGCGCCTGCAGACGGCGCTGCACTTCGGTCAGCGCGCGGCGGGCGTCGGTCTGCTGCTGCGGCAGCTGGCCGAGCGAATCGCTGATTTCCCGCGTGCGATCCTGCTCTTGCTGCAGCAGGCGCGCCTGTTCCAGCAGCAGGCTGCTGGTTTGCAGGATCTGCTGTTCCAGCTCGGCGGCCGGCAGATCGTCGCCGTTCGGCAGGATCTTGTTGCTTTCCAGCACCAGCTGACGGCGCAGCTCCTGCGTCATCTTAGGGAAATCGTCGATCACCCTCTGATACTGCTCGGAGCGAGTCTGCGACTCTTTACGCTCCGTCAGCCAGTTGAGGGCGCTTTGCAGCGCCTCGGTGGTTTCCGCCTGATTCGGCGCGTTTTTGCTGCTTTCCGCCTGCTTCAGCTCCTGTTTGAGCTGGTTCTCGGTCGGCACGGGGGCGGCCAGCGCCGGTTGCCACAGCAGGCAACCGAGCAAAAGCGTGATGATCAGGCGCACGGCGTCGATTCCTTTAGAGCGGGGTCTGTGGTGTTTCAGCGGCGGCCGGGATTTCGGCGAAGGCCTCACCCATGCGGGTGACGGTGCCGTTATGCAGCTGCGGCGCAAACTGCACGCTGCCTGCGGTAAACAGGTTGATCACCGTGGAGCCGAGTTTGAAACGGCCCATCTCGGCGCCTTTTTCCAGCGCGATGGCGCCTTCTTCGCCGGCGGCCGGGTAGGTCCAGCGTTTGATGATGCCTTCGCGCGGCGGCGTGACGGTGCCGGCCCAGATGGTTTCGATGCTGCCGACGATGGTGGCGCCGACCAGGATTTGCACCATCGGCCCGATGTCAGTGTCGAATACGCAGATCACGCGCTCGTTGCGAGCGAACAGGTTAGGCACGTTGGCGGCGGTGAGCGGGTTGACCGAGAACAGATCGCCCGGCACATAGATCATTTCGCGCAGTACGCCGGCGCACGGCATGTGTACGCGGTGATAGTCGCGCGGTGCCAGGTAGGTAGTGGCGAACAGGCCGTTGCGGAACGGCTCGGCCAACAGGTAGTTGCCGGCCAGCAGTGCTTCCAGGCTGTAGTGGTGGCCTTTGGCCTGGAAGATTTGATCCTCGCGGATCGGGCCGAGCTGGCTGATGGCGCCATCGGCAGGCAGCGCCAGCCAGTTGGCGTCGGCGATGATCGGGCGCGCGCCATCGCGCAGCGGGCGCACGAAGAAGTCGTTGAAGGTGGCGTAAGACGTCAGGTCCGGGTTTTGCGCTTCCTGCATGTCCACGCGGTAGTAGCGGGCGAAGGTTTTGACCACCAGTTGGGTCAGCCAGCCTGCCTGTTTGTCGGCGCCCCAGCCCGCCAGGCGGGTCAGCGCCAGCTTCGGTAGCCAATATTGCAGTTTAATCTTGATGCTATCCAGCACGTTAACCTCGTGAATCAGGGTAAAGGGCGCGCATTGTAACGAGGGCCTCGCCGTCGTCAATGCTCGCCCGTCAGTGTCAGTCTGCGGCGTCCGTGAAGTTCTTGCGAACCTTCACCTGAGCCATGCTTTCCAGAATGCGGTGATAGTTGTCGAAACGCTCTTCCGCGATATCGCCTTTCTCCATCGCCGCGCGGATGGCGCAGCCGGGATCGGTATCGTGGCGGCAGTCGCGGAATTTGCAACCGCCTAAATAATCACGGAATTCGACAAAGCCGCGGGTGATTTGTTCCGGCTCCAGGTGCCACAGGCCAAACTCGCGTACCCCCGGGGAGTCGATCACGTCGCCACCGTGCTGGAAATGGTATAGCCGCGCGGCGGTGGTGGTATGTTGCCCGAGGCCCGAGACGTCGGAAACCTGATTTACCAGAATTTGCTCTTCAGACGGCGGCAGCAGCGCGTTCAGCAGGCTGGACTTGCCGACTCCCGACTGGCCGGCGAAGATGCTGATGCGCCCGGCGAGCGCCTGTTCGAATTCCGCCATGCCTTCTCGTGTCTGGCTGGAGACTTCCAGCACCCGGTAGCCAATCTTGCGATAGATATCCATCATGCCGTCGACCAGCTTGCGCGCTTCGGCGTCCAGCAGGTCAATTTTGTTGAGCACGATCAGCGGCTCGACTTCGAGCGTTTCGCAGGCCACCAGATAGCGGTCGATGATGTTCAGCGACAGCTCGGGCAGGATCGCTGACACGATGACGATCTGATTGATATTGGCGGCGATCGGTTTCACGCCGTCGTAGAAGTCCGGGCGCGTCAGCACCGAGGTGCGCTCGTGCACCGCTTCCACAATGCCTTTTACCCCTTCATGGGTGCCCAGGCCGGGGCGCCACACCACGCGATCGCCGGTGACCAGCGAACGCAGCGTGCGGCGGATATTGCAGCGGTGCTGAGTGCCATCCGGCGCCTCAACGTCGGCGTGCATGCCGAAACGGCTGATGACGACGCCTTCCTGCGGCTCGCCCAGCTGGGAATCATCCGGTTCCGGTTTGTTATCAGCGCGTTTCAGACGGCGCTGATGGTTCGCCTGCACGCGGCGTTGCTGACCTTTGGACAGTTTGTTCTTACTCACTGCGCCTCACTTGAATCGGTTTTATACCTTTACGTATACGCACAGCTGCGGCGAGGGACTAGCCCCGGGCGCAGCCTTGAACCCGTCAGGGTATATGTCGCCGATGGCGACCAAAAAGACTATGATACACGCTATTTTATATTAAATAACCGTTGTTAGCCGCCGGCTGCGGCGCGTTGCCACCGGCGGCGCCCGTCGTCTCGTCCGCACAGCGTTTTTCTCTCGGCTTTTAGGCAGGAAACATCATGACAGGAAACGAAAATAACCTGATTTGGATCGATTTGGAGATGACCGGGCTGGATCCCGAGCGTGACCGCATTATTGAGATCGCCACGCTGGTCACCGACGCCAACCTGAACATCCTGGCGGAAGGGCCGGTGATCGCCGTGCACCAATCCGACGAGCAGTTGGCCTTGATGGACGAGTGGAACGTGCGCACCCATACCGGCAGCGGGCTGGTGGAGCGGGTGAAAGCCAGCCGCCAGGACGATCGCGCCGCTGAGCTGGAAACGATAGCCTTCCTGCAGCAGTGGGTACCGGCCGGCAAATCGCCGATCTGCGGCAACAGCGTGGGCCAGGATCGCCGTTTCTTGTTCCGTTATATGCCGGAGCTAGAGGCCTACTTCCATTACCGCTATCTGGACGTCAGCACGCTGAAGGAGCTGGCGCGCCGTTGGAAGCCTGAAATTCTCGGCGGCTTTAAGAAGCAGGGCACCCATCAGGCGCTGGATGACATCCGTGAATCGGTGGCCGAACTGGCTTATTACCGCGAACATTTCATTCAGCTTTAAGGCGATGACGGCCCCTGCGGGGAAAAAACGCCGTTTTTAGCCGCTTAATTCGCCAATCTGGCGCTTTAATCGGCAATCAAACAAAAATCGCGTTTTTTTGCTTTCAGGGGCTTGCGACAAAAAGGATTTCTCGTATAATGCGCACCCCGTACCGATGAAGAATTTCGTAACGTTCCACCATCGATACGCCGGGCGGGAATAGCTCAGTTGGTAGAGCACGACCTTGCCAAGGTCGGGGTCGCGAGTTCGAGTCTCGTTTCCCGCTCCAAATTCAACAATGTCGCGATGCGGCATGATGAATAAATAAAGCAGTATCAAGCAGTACCTATGCGACGCGGGAATAGCTCAGTTGGTAGAGCGCAACCTTGCCAAGGTTGAGGTCGCGAGTTCGAGCCTCGTTTCCCGCTCCAAAAATTCAAAGGTCACGCCAGTATTTGGTGGCCGGATGCCAAAAGCATCTCAATGCGGGAATAGCTCAGTTGGTAGAGCACGACCTTGCCAAGGTCGGGGTCGCGAGTTCGAGTCTCGTTTCCCGCTCCAATTTTCTCTTCGTTTCAAACTCAAATCCAACGCCTTATCCGGCGCGGGTTTTTGTCCCGTTTTACACGCCTGGTAAAAATGTTGTAAACAGAGTTATCCACAGCCTCTGTACATAAACTCGCCTGCCTGAAAAATCAACGTCATACAAATTAAATATTTATCTATTTGATTTGTATGCTTATTTATTTATCCCAAAACGTTATGCCGATCACTTGCTCTTTTTGTTGCAGTTGAAAGACAACGTGTTTTTATTTTTATGCACAAATCCACAGAGTGAGTCTTCCGGCGATACGCCTGAATGGCGTACGCCGTCAGGCATCCCTTGGCAAACCTTTTTCCACAGCCCGTATCAGCCGCTTTTTCTGCGCCGTCTGCACCTCGATACCCTGCGCTTCGCGGCGAGCGAGCTGTTGCGCCAGCGCCCAGTGGATATGTTCATCCAGCATGGCGTCTTGGCCCAAACGCGTGCGCAGTGCGAGCACGATGCTGTCTTCGTAGGGCGCATTGCCCAGCGCCACTGCGATATTGCGCAGCCAGCGCAGGTGGCCGATGCGGCGTATCGCCGAGCCTTCGGTGATGCGCAGGAATTTTTCTTCCGTCCAGTTGAACAGATCGAGCAGCTGCGGCGCATGCAGCGCGGCACGGGGGCTGAAATCGTCTTCGTCGGTGAGCTGAGAAAAGCGGTTCCACGGGCAAATCAGCTGGCAGTCGTCGCAGCCGTAGATGCGGTTGCCGAGCAGCGGACGGAATTCTTCCGGGATCGCGCCTTCCAGCTCGATGGTCAGGTAGGAGATGCAGCGCCGGGCATCGACGGTGTAGGGCGCGACGATGGCCCCGGTCGGGCAAGTGGTGATGCAGGCGACGCAGCGGCCGCACTGCTCTTCCTGCGGCTGATCCACCGGCAGCGGCAGGTCGATCAGCAGTTCGCCGAGGAAAAACCAGGATCCTGCTTCGCGGTTAAGAGTTAGTGAGTGTTTACCAACCCAGCCGATGCCCGCCTTGGCGGCCAGCGCGCGCTCCATGACCGGCGCCGAGTCGACAAAGGGGCGGAAATTCAGTTCGCCGCAGTAGGCCTGGATCTGATCGCCCAACTTTTTCAGGCGCTGACGCAACAGCTTGTGATAATCGCGCCCCAGCGCATAGCGGCTGACGTAGCCCAATTGCGGGTTCTGCAGGGTGCTGGCGAACGCCGCCTTGGCCGGCAGGTAGTTCATGCGCACGCTGATCACCCGCAGCGTGCCCGGCAACAGCTCGTGAGGGCGTGCGCGCAGCATGCCGTGGCGCGCCATCCACTCCATCTCGCCGTGGTACTGTTTGTCGAGCCAGGCCTGCAGCTTCGGCTCTTCCAGGCTGAGATCGGTATCGCAGATGCCAACCTGCTGGAATCCTAGCGATTGCCCCCATTGCTTGATATGTTGGGCGAGTTGATGGAGATCGAGGGGGTGCGTCATGACGGGCCACAGTGAAAAAGCATACGCTGACAGTTTACCACACTCTGTCTGGCCTGCGGATTGGATCCGTCGTTCGGAACCTGCGGCGGCGGCCTCGCTCGGTCTTTCTCTTTACGATTTAATGCTGCGCGCCGGTCAGGCGGCCTACGTACTGGCGCGCGACACTTATCCCTCCTGCAACCACTGGCTGGTGCTCTGTGGCCACGGCAACAACGGCGGCGACGGCTATGTGGTGGCGCGTTTGGCGAAGGCGGCGGGCGTGCAGGTGACGGTGATCGCCTGCGAAGGCGCACGCCCTTTGCCGCCGGAGGCCGCAGCGGCCCGCGAGGCCTGGCTGGCTGCCGGCGGCGACATTCTGCCGGCGAACAGCCGCTGGCCGGCGTCTGTTTCGCTCATCATTGATGGCCTGCTAGGCACAGGCCTCGGCAGCGCGCCGCGTGCGCCCTACGACGCGCTGATCGAGGCCGTCAACCGCCATTCGGCGCCGGTGGTGGCGCTCGATATCCCGTCCGGCCTGCTGGCGGAAAGTGGCGCGACGCCGGGTCCGGTCGTGCGTGCCGCGCACACCATCACGTTCATTGGCCTCAAGCCGGGTTTGCTGACCGGGCAGGCGCGCGACTGGGTCGGGCAACTTCATCAGAATACGCTAGGCTTATCGGATTGGCTGGCGAAGCAACCGGAACAGATTCAGCGGCTTAACGCCGAGGCGTTGCCGCGCTGGCTGCATCCGCGGCGCCCCTGCGCCCATAAGGGCGAGCATGGCCGTCTGCTGCTGGTGGGCGGCGACCGCGGATTCGGCGGCGCCATTCGCATGGCGGCGGAAGCGGCGCTGCGCAGCGGGGCTGGATTGGTGCGAGTGCTTACTCACATTGAGCACGTCGCGCCGCTGCTGGCGGCCAGGCCGGAGTTGATGGCGCAGGCGCTGGACGAGACGACGCTTCGGCAGGCGATGCAATGGGCGGATGTGCTGGTGATCGGTCCGGGGCTTGGCCAGGCTGAGTGGGGCAAAAATGCCTTGAACGTGCTGCAAACCAGCGATAAACCGGCCTTGTGGGACGCCGATGCGCTGAACTTGCTGGCATTAAATCCCGAGAAACGGCAGAATCGCGTGATGACTCCGCATCCTGGAGAGGCTGCGCGGCTGTTGAGCTGCAGCACTGTCGACATCGAGAGTGATCGCTTACTTGCCGTGCGTAAGCTGACGGCACGCTACGGCGGCGTGGCGGTGCTAAAAGGCGCCGGTACGCTGATCGCCGATGAGCAGGGGCAGATGGCGATCGCCGACGTCGGCAACGCCGGCATGGCCTCCGGCGGCATGGGCGATGTGCTGTCGGGCATCATCGGCGGTTTGCTGGCGCAAAAGCTCTCGCTGTATGATGCCGCCTGTGCGGGCTGCGTCGTACACGGCGCGGCCGGCGATCGCGTAGCGGAAAGACAAGGAACAAGAGGCATGTTGGCGACCGATTTACTGCCGGACATCCTTCATTTCGTTAACCCTAAGTGGGCAAAATAGACTTTATCGAATGAAAGAACTCGTTTTACCTCTGCCGGACGAGGCAGCGACTGTCGCTTTGGGCACCACTTTGGCCAAGGCCTGCGATCGCGCCAGCGTCATCTATCTCTACGGCGACCTGGGCGCCGGTAAAACCACCTTCAGCCGTGGTTTCCTGCAGGCGTTGGGGCATCAGGGCAACGTCAAAAGCCCAACCTACACGCTGGTGGAACCCTATGCCTTGCAGCCGCTGGCGGTGTATCACTTCGATCTGTATCGCCTGGCCGATCCGGAAGAGCTTGAATTTATGGGCATTCGCGATTACTTCGCGCAAGACGCCATCTGCCTGGTCGAATGGCCGCAGCAGGGCACTGGCGTGCTGCCGGAGCCGGATCTGGCGCTGCACCTCAGCTATCAGGGCGAGGGGCGAGAGGCGAAGATCGAGGCGATTTCCGCATACGGCAGCCAGCTGTTAGACCGCATTCATGGATCACAGGGATGATGCTGCAATGACGCATGTGTTGAAAAAATTTGCGGTCATCATGCTGATCGCCGTGCTGGGGCCGCTCGGCGCGTTGAACGTGCTGGCGGCGTCCTCGCTGTCCGATATCAAAGTGTCCAACGCCCAACGCGAAGCGACGGTGTCGGTGAGCTTCAATGGTCCACCGGACTACGCGTTTTTCCCGCTTCACGGCCCGGAGCGCGTGGTGCTTGACGTCAACCAGAAAGGCAAGGTCGGCGGCCTGCCGCTCAATTTCAGCGGCCAAAACCTGGTGAAGAGCATTCGCTCCAGCGCGCCGAAAGACGCTCAGAGCGTGCGTTTGGTGTTTGATCTGACGCAGCGCGCCAAAACCCGCGTCGCCACCCGCCAGAACGGCGGCGTGCACACCGTAGTGTTCACTATCACGGCCGAAGGCAGTGCCAATACCGTAGTGCGTAAAGCGCCGGTTGCGGTCAATCCACCGCCGCGTCAGGCACCCGTCACGGTCAGCCAGCCACCGCGCCAGGCGCCGGTGGCGGTGCGTGAAGCGCCGGAGCCGCCGCTGCGCAAAGCGCCGACGGGATCGAATCCCTTTACCCATAAACAGACCGTGGTTGCAGGCACCGCCACCGAGGTGACGCCGCGCAGTAGCCGCGTTTCCGCCGGTTCCGGCGATCGGGTGGTGGTAGCGATCGACGCCGGCCACGGCGGCCAGGATCCGGGCGCCATTGGCCCGAGCGGACTGAAAGAAAAGAACGTCACCATCGCCATCGCGCGCCGCCTGCAGGCGATGCTGGACGCCGATCCGCAGTTTAAACCGGTGCTGACGCGTAACGGCGACTATTTCATCTCGGTCATGGGGCGTTCCGACGTTGCGCGTAAACAGGGTGCCAACGTGCTGGTCTCCATCCACGCCGACGCCGCGCCGAACCGCAGCGCCAGCGGGGCTTCCGTCTGGGTGCTGTCCAATCGCCGCGCCAACAGCGAAATGGCCGGCTGGCTCGAACAGCATGAGAAGCAGTCTGAGTTGCTCGGCGGCGCCGGCGATTTGCTGGCCAACAGCCAGGCCGATCCTTATCTGAGCCAGGCGGTGCTGGACCTGCAGTTCGGCCACTCGCAGCGCGTCGGGTACGATGTGGCGGTGAAGGTGCTGCAGCAGCTGCAGAGCGTCGGATCGTTGCATAAACGCCGGCCGGAACACGCCAGCCTGGGTGTATTGCGTTCGCCGGATATTCCCTCGCTGCTGGTGGAAACCGGATTTATCAGTAATAGCACGGAGGAGCGGCTGCTGGGCAGTAGCGCGTATCAGGAGAAGATTGCCAAGGCTATTCATAACGGCCTGCGCAGCTACTTCCTGGCGCATCCGCTGCAAGCCGACCCAAAGGTGGAAAACCGACCGCTGGACGTCGCAGCGGCGGTTAACACCTCAACACCAGACGTGCGCCAGCCGGAGCCTATCGTGAGCTCGGCCGGCGCGAGCCGCAGCGTAAGCGGCAAGACTCAGATCCATGTGGTGAAACGGGCGGAGACGCTGTCCGGCATCGCCGACAGCTACGGCACGACCATGGCGGCGCTGCGGGATCTGAACAAACTGAAAAAAGACGGCGTGTGGGTCGGGCAACGTCTGAAGGTGCCGGCGGGGAAAACCGCCGCCGTCACCGCCGTCGCCAAGGCGAAAACGCCGGCGAAGAAGCCGTCTAAACATAAAGTGGCCCGCGGGGACACGCTGTCCTCTATCGCTTCTCGTTATGGGGTCAGCGTCGGCGATCTGAAACGGGTCAATAATCTGAAGTCGGACGTCGCGCCGCTGGACCGGACGCTGACCATTCCGCAGGCCTAGCGCCACCGCTACAGGAGTCAGCATGCCTATCCAGGTGTTACCGCCACAGCTCGCCAACCAGATCGCCGCCGGAGAGGTGGTTGAACGCCCCGCGTCGGTCGTCAAAGAGCTGGTGGAAAACAGTCTGGACGCCGGTGCGACGCGCATCGATATCGATATCGAACGCGGCGGTGCCAAGCTGATCCGCATTCGCGATAACGGCTGCGGCATCGGCAAGGACGATTTGGCGCTGGCGCTGGCGCGGCACGCTACCAGTAAAATCAGCACGCTCGATGACCTGGAAGCGATCGTCAGCCTCGGTTTTCGCGGCGAAGCGCTGGCCAGTATCAGCTCGGTTTCCCGTTTGACCCTGACGTCGCGCACCGCCGAACAAAGCGAGGCGTGGCAAGCCTATGCCGAAGGGCGCGAGCAGGCGGTGACGGTCAAACCCGCCGCGCACCCGGTCGGCAGCACGCTGGAAGTGCTGGATCTGTTTTACAACACGCCGGCGCGCCGCAAGTTCATGCGTACCGAGAAAACCGAATTCGGCCATATCGATGAAGTGGTGCGGCGCATCGCGCTGGCGCGTTTCGATGTGGCGATCAACCTCAGCCACAACGGCAAACTGATCCGCCAATACCGGGCGGCGAAAGAAGAGAGCCAGCACGAACGCCGTTTGGGCAGCATCTGCGGCCCGGCGTTTTTACAGCATGCGCTGAACATCGACTGGCAACACGGCGATCTGAGTATCCGCGGCTGGGTGGCGGATCCGGCGGGGGCGCGCCAGCTGGGTGAGATGCAATACTGCTACGTCAATTGCCGCATGATGCGCGATCGCTTGATCAATCACGCGATTCGTCAGGCCTATCAGGATCAGTTAAAAGACGATCAGCAGCCCGCTTACGTGCTGTATCTGGAAGTCGACCCGCACCAGGTGGACGTCAACGTTCATCCCGCCAAGCACGAGGTGCGTTTCCATCAGGCGCGGCTGGTACACGATTTTATCTACCAGGCGGTGACCACCGTGCTGCAACAGGCCAGTCAGACACCGTCGCTGCCGCTGGCGGAAACGCCCGCGCCGGTCTGGCAGCAGGAAAACCGCGTCGCCGCCGGCGGCAACCATTTTTCTCAGCCGGCGCCGCGTCGCGAAACGCCGTCATCGGCCGGCGCCGTCCGCGAGCGCGCGCCGCAGCCCGGTTGGCAAACGGCGGGCGGTTACCAGAAACGCGAAGGCGAGCTGTACGGCAAACTGATGCAGCCCGCCACCGAGCCACCGGCCGATGCGACGCCGGAAGTTTCGAGCAAGCCGCCGCTGTTCCCGCCGGCGAAAGCCGCCGTGGAAACGCCGTTGGCGAGCGGACAACACAGCTTTGGCCGGGTGCTGATGATCCATCCGCCGTGCTACGCGCTGATTGAACAGCGCCAGCAGCCGGCGTTGCTCAATCTGACGGTGGCCGAACGCTGGCTGCGCCAGGCGCAGCTCAATCCGCCGACGGAAGGGCTGCGGCCGCAACCGCTGCTGATACCGATCAAGCTGACGTTGGATAAGAACGAAGCGGCGGCCATTGCACGGCATCAGGCGCTGCTGACGATGATGGGGCTGGATCTGCAGACGGATCACGGCCGTGTGACGCTGCGCGCAGTGCCTTTACCATTACGCCAACAAAATTTACAAAAACTGATACCCGAACTGTTAGGCTATCTGGCCGAACATCAGGAGATGTCGCCCGCGGTGCTGGCCACCTGGCTCGCTCGCCGTCTTGGCAGCGAACATGAACAGTGGAACACCTCGCAAGCGATACAATTGCTGACCGACGTTGAACGACTTTGCCCGCAGCTGGTCAAATCGCCACCGAGCGGACTTTTACAACCCGTTGATTTACAGGCCGCACTGGCGGCCCTCAAGCATGACTAACACTGAAATGACACCACGTCCCCCGGCTATTTTCATCATGGGGCCGACCGCCTCAGGCAAGACCGCGCTGGCGATCGCGCTGCGCGAACGCCTGCCGGTGGAACTGATCAGCGTCGATTCCGCGCTGATTTACCGCGGCATGGATATCGGCACCGCCAAGCCGAGCGCCGAAGAATTGGCGCAGGCGCCGCATCGGCTGATCGATATTCGCGATCCCGCCGAAGCTTACTCGGCCGCGGAGTTCCGCGCCGACGCGCTGAAGGAGATGGCCGATATCACCGCCGCCGGGCGCATTCCGCTGCTGGTCGGCGGCACCATGTTGTATTTCAAGGCGTTGCTGGAAGGATTGTCGCCGCTGCCCTCCGCCGATCCCGCGGTGCGCGAGCGCATCGAACGCCAAGCGGCGGAGCAGGGCTGGGAGGCGCTGCACCGTCAGTTACAGGCGATCGATCCCGTCGCGGCAGTGAGAATTCATCCGAATGATCCGCAGAGACTGTCCAGAGCACTGGAAGTTTTTTTTATTTCGGGTAAAACTTTAACGGAACTGACTCAAATTTCGGGTGAATCGTTACCGTATCAAGTTCACCAATTTGCGATAGCGCCGACCAGCCGTGAGTTGATCCATCAACGCATCGAGCTGCGGTACCATCAAATGTTGGCGGCGGGTTTTGAGACGGAAGCGCGTGCACTTTTCGCACGGGGTGATTTGCATACGGACTTGCCCTCCATTCGCTGTGTCGGTTACCGCCAGATGTGGTCATACTTGTCTGGTGAAATTAGTTACGATGAGATGGTTTATCGTGGTATTTGCGCAACACGTCAGTTGGCTAAACGTCAGATGACCTGGTTACGGGGTTGGGAGTCGGTCCATTGGTTGGACAGTGAAAAGCCGGGAGAGGCTTTGGACTCGGTGACACAGGTTGTTAGTGCATAGGTTGGGTGATTGTGTACAATTGCTGAGTATTCAGCGCGCAAATTTTTTACGTCGTTTATTTTAGAGCCGACAGGTTCTTAGTTACAAACAACAAGCAAATAAGGAAAAGATAGAATGGCTAAGGGGCAATCTTTGCAAGATCCGTTCCTGAACGCATTGCGTCGTGAACGTGTTCCGGTTTCTATTTATTTGGTGAATGGTATTAAGCTGCAAGGCCAGATTGAGTCTTTTGACCAGTTTGTCATCCTGTTGAAGAACACGGTTAGCCAGATGGTGTACAAGCACGCTATCTCTACCGTTGTCCCGTCACGCCCGGTTTCGCATCACAGCAACAACCCGAGCGGCGGTTCAAGCAACTATCACCATGGCAACAATCCGTCTGCGCAGCAACAGCCGCAGCAGGAAAGCGATGACGCTGAATAAAGCGCGTTGCAAGTCAACCATGACGGGGAGCATAAGCAGCCGCGGGCTGTTTATGTCCCCCAAACTCACGGTGAGTGTCCGTTTGAGAGGTTGCACGCTTGTTTGACCGTTATGAAGCCGGTGAGCAGGCCGTACTGGTTCATATCTATTTCTCGCAAGACAAAGATACGGAAGACCTCAACGAGTTCGAATCGTTGGTTTCCTCAGCCGGTGTCGAAGCTTTGCAAGTGGTGACTGGTAGCCGCAAAGCCCCGCATCCGAAGTACTTTGTCGGCGAAGGAAAGGCCGAAGAAATTGCAGATGCGGTGAAAGCCAGCGGCGCATCTGTTGTCCTGTTTGATCATTCCCTTTCCCCGGCGCAGGAAAGAAACCTCGAGCGCCTGTGCGAATGCCGGGTGATCGATCGCACCGGGCTGATTTTAGACATCTTCGCCCAGCGTGCCCGCACCCATGAAGGTAAGCTGCAGGTGGAGCTGGCGCAGTTGCGTCACATCGCCACGCGTCTGGTACGCGGTTGGACGCACCTGGAGCGGCAAAAAGGGGGGATTGGCCTGCGCGGGCCGGGGGAAACCCAGCTTGAGACCGACCGTCGCCTGTTGCGCGATCGCATCAGCTTGATTCTGCGCCGCCTCGAGCGGGTAGAAAAGCAGCGTGAACAAGGCCGACGCGCGCGGACCCGTGCCGATGTGCCGACCGTATCGCTGGTGGGCTACACCAACGCCGGCAAATCCACCCTGTTTAACCGAATAACGTCTGCCGAGGTGTATGCGGCGGACCAGCTATTTGCCACCCTGGATCCTACGTTGCGGCGCATTGACGTGCCGGACGTGGGGGATACCGTGTTGGCGGATACCGTAGGCTTTATCCGGCACCTGCCGCACGATCTGGTGGCCGCCTTCAAGGCGACGCTGCAGGAAACGCGCCAGGCGTCTTTGCTACTGCACGTCATCGATGCCGCAGATCCGCGCGTCGATGAGAACATCGAAGCGGTGAACACCGTGCTGGCGGAGATAGACTCGGATGAAATTCCTACACTGTTAGTGATGAACAAAATAGATATGCTGGACGATTTTGTGCCGCGTATCGACCGCAACGACGAAAACCTGCCGATCCGGGTGTGGCTGTCCGCCGCCAGCGGAGAGGGTATTCCGTTGCTGTATCAGGCGTTGACGGAGCGCTTATCGGGGGAGATCGCGCATTACGAATTGCGCTTACCGCCACGGGCAGGCCGTCTTCGCAGCCGTTTTTACCAGCTTCAGGCGATTGAAAAAGAGTGGAACGAAGAGGACGGCAGCATTGGCGTGGTGGTGCGAATGCCGATCGTCGAATGGCGTCGTCTCTGCAAGCAAGAACAGGACCTGATTGACTTTATCGTATGATCATATCCTGTTACATTTATGCTTCGCGAAAGCCTGAAGTACCCAATCACAGAATATGGAGCTAAAACATGGCGTGGAATCAGCCCGGTAATAACGGACAGGACCGCGACCCGTGGGGGAGCAGCAATAATAATGGCGGCAACTCTGGCGGTAACAACAAAGGCGGTCGTGATCAAGGGCCACCTGATTTGGACGATATCTTCCGCAAACTGAGCAAGAAATTGAGCGGTTTCGGCGGGGGCAAAGGCTCCAACAGCAATAGCGGCGGCACCGGCACCTCTGGTCCGGGCTTCAGCGGCCGCATTATCGGTATCGCGGCGGTTGCCGTGGTGGTGATCTGGGCCGCCAGCGGCTTCTACACCATCAAGGAAGCCGAACGCGGCGTTGTGACGCGTTTCGGTAAGTTCAGCCACCTGGTGCAGCCGGGCCTGAACTGGAAGCCGACCTTCATCGATGACGTGCGTCCGGTGAACGTGGAGTCCGTGCGCGAGCTGGCGGCGTCCGGCGTGATGCTGACCTCCGATGAAAACGTGGTGCGCGTGGAAATGAACGTGCAGTACCGCGTGACCAACCCGGAAGCGTACCTGTTCAGCGTCGTCAATGCCGACGACAGCCTGAGCCAGGCGACCGACAGCGCCCTGCGCGGCGTGATCGGCAAATACTCGATGGACCGCATCCTGACCGAAGGCCGTACCGTGGTGCGTAACGATACGCAGCGCATGTTGGAAGAGACTATTCGTCCTTACAACATGGGTATCACGTTGCTGGACGTCAACTTCCAGGCGGCGCGTCCACCGGAAGAGGTGAAGGCGTCGTTCGACGATGCGATCGCTGCGCGTGAGAACGAGCAGCAATACATCCGTGAAGCGGAAGCTTACGCCAACGAAGTTCAGCCCCGTGCGAACGGCCAGGCGCAGCGTCTGCTGGAAGACTCCAAGGCTTATAAAGACCGTACCGTCCTGGAAGCTCAGGGTGAGGTGGCGCGCTTTGCCAAGCTGTTGCCGGAATACAAGTCCGCACCGCAGATTACTCGCGAGCGTCTGTATATCGAAACCATGGAAAAAGTGCTGGGCCATACCCGTAAGGTGTTGGTGAGCGACAAAGGCAACAACCTGATGGTGCTGCCGCTGGATCAGATGCTGCGCGGTCAAGGCGCGGCAACGGAGAGCGGCAACAAGGATACCAGCCTGATTCGCCTCAATCCGAATCCTGCGCCGGCTGCCAACAGCAGCGCTCCGCGTACCAGCGGCGGTTCGATTATGGATCAGCGCCGGGCGAATGCGCAGCGTGACGACACCACTCGCGTAGGGAGAGAGTAATCAATGCGTAAGTCTTTTGTAGTTATTGTCCTCGCGGTGCTGGTGGTGCTGTACGCTTCGCTGTTCGTGGTGCAGGAAGGCCAGCGCGGCATCGTGCTGCGCTTCGGCAAGGTTCTGCGCGACGGCGAAAACAAGCCGCTGGTGTATGCGCCGGGTCTGCACCTCAAGATCCCGTTCATTGAGACCGTGAAGAACCTGGATGCGCGTATTCAGACCATGGACAACCAGGCCGATCGCTTCGTGACCAGCGAGAAGAAAGACCTGATCGTCGATTCCTATCTGAAGTGGCGCATCAGCGACTTCAGCCGCTACTATCTGGCGACCGGCGGCGGCGACGTCTCCCAGGCCGAAGTGCTGCTGAAACGCAAATTCAGCGACCGTCTGCGTTCCGAAATCGGCCGTCTGGACGTGAAAGACATCGTGACCGACTCGCGCGGCAAGCTGATGTCTGACGTGCGTGACGCGCTGAACACCGGCACCGTGGGTGACGGCGAAGAAGTGGCGACCACCGAAGCCGATGACGCTATCGCCTCTGCGGCGGCGCGCGTTGAACGGGAAACCACCGGCAAACAGCCGCAGGTTAACCCGAACAGCATGGCGGCGTTGGGCATCGAGGTGATCGACGTGCGTATCAAGCAGATCAACCTGCCGGCCGAAGTGTCCGACGCCATCTACCAGCGTATGCGCGCCGAGCGTGAAGCGGTAGCCCGTCGTCTGCGCTCGCAGGGCCAGGAAGAAGCTGAGAAACTGCGCGCCAGCGCGGACTACGAAGTGACCCGTACCTTGGCGGAAGCCGAGCGTCAGGCGCGTATCACCCGCGGTGAAGGCGATGCCGAAGCGGCTAAACTGTTCGCCAACGCGTTCAGCCAGGATCCGGACTTCTATGCCTTTATCCGCAGCCTGCGCGCCTATGAAGCCAGCTTCAAGGACAACCAGGACGTGCTGGTACTGAGCCCGGACAGCGATTTCTTCCGCTACATGAAGTCGCCTGATACCCTGCGCAAATAAGCGCGGCAGGCAATCTGACCGAGGGCCCGTTTACGCGGGCCCTTTCTCGTTTTTGGGGGATGCATGAACTCAACGATTTGGCTGGCGCTCGGGCTGGTCCTGGTGCTGGAAGGGTTAGGGCCGATGCTGTTTCCGCAGGCCTGGCGCAAAATGATTGTGGCGATGTCGCAGCTGCCGGACGCGACGCTGCGGCGATTTGGTGGTGGAATAGTGGTTGCGGGCTGCGTGATCTACTACATGTTGAGCGGCCGCACGGGTCTTTAAAGTCTAGCCCAAAATTTATGCAATCGTATGCTAAAAGTGCTGAAAATCGAAAATTACGGTGGTAGAATCCATTTTTAAGCAATCGGTGATTTTGAAAAATGGGTAAGAACGTCGTCGTACTGGGCACCCAATGGGGTGACGAAGGTAAAGGCAAGGTTGTAGACCTGCTGACTGAACGGGCTCAATATGTTGTGCGCTACCAAGGTGGCCATAACGCTGGCCACACTCTGGTAATCAACGGTGAAAAAACCGTCCTTCATTTAATTCCTTCAGGTATTCTGCGTGAAAACGTCACCAGCATCATCGGCAACGGTGTTGTTCTGGCGCCGGATGCGTTGATGAAAGAAATGGGTGAACTCGAAGCGCGTGGCATCCCGGTACGCGAACGTCTGTTACTCTCTGAAGCTTGCCCGCTGATCCTGCCTTACCACGTTGCGTTGGACAACGCGCGTGAGAAAGCGCGCGGCGCGAAAGCGATCGGCACCACCGGTCGCGGCATTGGCCCGGCTTACGAAGATAAAGTGGCACGTCGCGGCCTGCGCGTCAGCGACCTGTTCAATAAAGAAACCTTCGCCGTTAAGCTGAAAGAGATCGTCGATTACCACAACTTCCAACTGGTCAACTACTACAAAGTTGAAGCCGTCGATTATCAGGCGACGCTGGACTACGTACTGTCTATCGCCGACATCCTGACCGCCATGGTGGTTGACGTTTCCGAACTGCTGGACGGCGCACGCAAGCGTGGCGACCTGATCATGTTCGAAGGCGCTCAGGGCACTCTGCTGGATATCGACCACGGTACTTATCCGTACGTGACCTCTTCCAACACCACCGCCGGCGGCGTGGCTACCGGTTCCGGCATTGGCCCGCGTTATGTGGACTACGTGCTGGGCATCGTGAAAGCCTACTCCACTCGCGTGGGTGCAGGCCCGTTCCCAACCGAACTGTTCGATGAAACCGGTGAGTACCTGTGCAAGCAGGGTAACGAGTTCGGCGCCACCACCGGCCGTCGTCGTCGTACCGGCTGGTTGGACGCGGTAGCGGTGCGTCGCGCGGTGCAGATCAACTCCCTGTCCGGCTTCTGCCTGACCAAACTGGACGTCCTGGACGGCCTGAAAGAAGTGAAGATCTGCGTGGGCTACCGCATGCCGGACGGCCGCGAAGTGGACACCACTCCGCTGGCGGCTGAAGGTTGGGAAGGCATCGAGCCTATCTACGAAATCATGCCGGGCTGGAGCGAAACGACCTTTGGCGTGAAAGAGCACAGCAAGCTGCCTCAGGCTGCGCTGAACTACATCAAGCGCATCGAAGAAGTGACCGGCGTACCGGTAGACATCATCTCTACTGGCCCGGACCGCAGCGAAACCATGATCCTGCGCGACCCGTTCGACGCATAATCAGGCTTTGCGGCATTAAACAAACCGGGCGCGTCCCGGTTTGTTTTTATCCTGACTCCCTCCGATTGCGGTTTCACGTCAAAAAATCCTTTCATAAACTCGCCTTAGGGCGCGGGATCCGCTAAATAATTAGCGACGAACTCTCCGGCTGGTTTATTATCCAATGAGTAATCTTTTGAATAGCGCCGAAAAGCGGCGTATCAGACGGGTAAAGTGATACCCAGAGGTAAGATGTGCAGTTAACAAGTTTTACTGATTATGGCCTGCGGGCGTTGATCTACATGGCCTCGTTGCCGCAGGACAAGATGACCAACATCTCGGAAGTGACTGAGGTTTATGGCGTGTCCCGCAACCATATGGTGAAGATCATCAATCAGTTGAGCCGGGTCGGTTTTGTCACGGCGGTGCGCGGCAAGCATGGCGGCATTCGTTTGGGTAAACCGGCCGAGAGCATTCGCCTCGGTGACGTCGTGCGGGCGCTGGAGCCGCTTGCGCTGGTTAACTGCAGCAGTGATTTTTGCCACATCACCCCTGCCTGCCGATTGAAGCAGGTGCTCCAACAGGGCGTACAGAATTTCCTTGAAGAGCTGGATAAACATACGTTGGCCGACATGGTCGAAGACAATCCGCCGCTCTACAAGCTATTGCTTGTCGAATAAAACGACGTTGAGAAGACAAGGCTCAACGTCATCCTGCTGATGACAACGGAGGAACCGCAATGTCACAAGATCCATTCCTGGAACGAGAAGCAGAAAAATACGAATCCCCTATCCCCAGCCGTGAATATATCCTGGCCCATTTGGCGAAACGAGAAACGCCGGCCAGTCGCGAAGAACTGGGCAACGAATTGGGCCTCAGCGGTGAAGAGCAGCTGGAAGCGCTGCGTCGCCGCCTGCGCGCCATGGAGCGCGATGGCCAGTTAGTGTTTACCCGCCGCCAGTGCTATGCGCTGCCGGAGCGTTTGGATCTGCTGCGCGGCACGGTGATCGGCCACCGCGACGGCTACGGCTTCCTGCGCGTTGAAGGCAGCAAAGACGATCTGTACCTGTCTGCCGAACAGATGAAAATGGCGATCCACGGTGATGTGGTGCTGGCGCAGGCGCTGGGTGCGGACCGTAAAGGGCGCCGCGAAGCGCGCATCGTGCGCGTGCTGGTGCCGAAAACCAGCCAGATTGTCGGCCGCTTCTTCATGGACGCCGGTACCGGCTTCGTGGTGCCGGACGACAGCCGTCTGAGCTTCGATATTCTGATCCCAGCCGACAGCGTCAGCGGCGCGCGCATGGGCTTTATGGTGGTGGTGGAGCTGACTCAGCGCCCGACCCGCCGTACCAAGGCGGTCGGCAAGATCGTCGAGATCCTCGGCGACAAAATGGGCACCAGCATGGCGGTGGACATCGCGCTGCGCACCCATGAGATCCCGCATACCTGGCCGCCGCAGGTGGAAAAGCAGGTGGCCGATCTCAGCGAGCAGGTGCCGGAAGCGGCCAAGAAGGGCCGCGTCGATCTGCGCAAACTGCCGTTGGTCACCATCGACGGTGAAGATGCGCGCGACTTCGACGACGCCGTGTACTGCGAGAAAAAACGCGGCGGCGGCTGGCGTCTGTGGGTCGCGATCGCCGACGTCAGCTACTATGTGCGTCCACGCACCGCGCTGGATGACGAAGCGCGCAGCCGTGGCAACTCGGTCTACTTCCCGTCGCAGGTGATCCCGATGCTGCCGGAAGTGCTGTCCAACGGACTGTGCTCCCTGAACCCACAGGTCGATCGCCTGTGCATGGTATGCGAGATGACCATCTCTGCCCAGGGGCGCCTGTCCACGGCCAAATTCTACGAGGCGGTGATGAGCTCGCACGCCCGCCTGACCTATAACAAGGTGTGGCACATTCTGCAGGGCGATCAGGAGCTGCGCGAGCATTACCACCCGCTGGTCAAGCACCTGGAAGAGCTGCACACGATGTATAAGGTGCTGGATAAGGCGCGCGCCGAGCGCGGCGGCATCGCGTTTGAAACCGAAGAAGCCAAGTTCATCTTCAACGCCGAACGCCGCATCGAGCGCGTGGAGCCGACGGTGCGCAACGACGCCCACAAGCTGATTGAAGAGTGCATGATCATGGCCAACGTGGCGGCCGCGCGCTTCGTCGAGAAACGCAACGAGCCAGCGCTGTACCGCGTGCACGATCGTCCGAGCGACGACCACATCTCCGCGCTGCGCAGCGTGCTGAGCGAGCTGGGGCTGACGCTGGGCGGCGGCAACAAGCCGCAGCCGAAGGACTATGCGGTGCTGATGGATGAAGTGTCCGAGCGCCCTGACCACGAAATGCTGCAAACCATGCTGCTGCGTTCGATGAAGCAGGCGATTTACGATCCGGAAAACCGCGGCCACTTCGGTCTGGCGCTGGCGTCTTATGGCCACTTCACCTCGCCGATCCGCCGTTATCCGGATCTGGCGCTGCACCGTGCGATCAAATACCAGCTGGCCAAAGAACACGGCGAGCCGAAAGAGCGCTGGACGCCGACCGGCGGCTGGCACAGCGAATTCGAAGAGATGCTGCAGCTGGGTGAGCACTGTTCGATGACCGAGCGCCGCGCGGACGAAGCGACGCGCAACGTCGCCGACTGGCTGAAGTGCGACTTCATGCAGGATCACGTCGGTGAAGTGTTCAGCGGCATCATCTCCAGCGTGACCGGCTTCGGCTTCTTCGTGCGCCTGAACGATCTGTTTATCGACGGGCTGGTGCACGTATCAACGCTGGATAATGATTACTATCGCTACGATAATATCGGCCAGCGCCTGATCGGCGAGTCTTCCGGCACGGTCTATCGCCTGGGGGATACGGTGGAGATCCGCGTGGATGCGGTGCATATGGACGAGCGCAAGATCGACTTCGCGCTGGTATCCAGCACCCGCAAAGCGCGCGGTGAAGGCAAAACCGAGCGCGATCGCGCCAAGAAGGGCGGCCAGCGCACGCTGCGCGACAGCGGCAACGCGGGGCGCGGCAAGCGCCGCGGCGGCAAACCGCCGGCTAACTTCGAACCGGACAGCGCCTTCCGCAAGCAGGATGACGCCAAGCCCGCGGACAACGTGAAGAAGGCGAAGAAGAAAGCCAAGAAAGCGTCCGACAAAACGCGGAAAATCGCGGCGGCGACCAAAGCCAAACGCGCAGCCAAGAAGAAAGGTGCCGAGCAGGCTTAACCTGCCGCACATCGTTATCATCGGCCGGTTATCGCCGGCCGCACGAATTTAAAAGAGCATCATGAGCGAAATTATTTACGGCATCCACGCCGTCAAAGCCCTGTTAGAGCGCGATCCGCAACGCTTCCTGGAAGTGTTTATCCTGAAAGGCCGCGAAGATCGCCGTCTGCAACCGCTGATCGCCGAGCTGGAAGCGACCGGCATCGTGATCCAGGTGGCGAACCGCCAATGGCTGGATGACAAGGTTGAAGGCGCGGTGCACCAGGGGATCATCGCCCGGGTGCGCGAAGGGCGTCAGTATCAGGAGAACGATCTGCCGGGCCTGCTGGAAAGCGTGGCGACCCCGTTCCTGCTGGTGCTGGACGGCGTGACCGACCCGCATAACCTCGGTGCCTGCCTGCGCAGCGCCGACGCAGCCGGCGTGCACGCGGTGATCGTGCCGCGCGACCGTTCCGCCCAGCTGAACGCCACCGCCAAGAAAGTGGCCTGTGGTGCCGCCGAAAACGTGCCGTTGATCCGCGTGACCAACCTGGCACGTACGCTGCGTCTGCTGCAAGAGATGAATGTCTGGGTGGTGGGCACCGCCGGCGAAGCCGACCATACGCTGTATCAGAGCAAAATGACCGGCCCGATGGCGCTGGTGATGGGCGCGGAAGGCGAAGGCATGCGTCGCCTGACTCGCGAACACTGCGACGAGCTGATCAGCATCCCGATGGCCGGCACCGTCTCTTCGCTGAACGTGTCGGTCGCCACCGGCATCTGCCTGTTCGAAGCGGTGCGTCAGCGCGGCTGATTCTTCTGACGGGGGCCCCGTGCCCCCGTTAATTCCCCCTCTTGTGATCCCGCCTGCGGCAGAAATCTCTGCGCCGACCATACTTATTCCTGACGCTTTTTTCAGGGAGCACTCTCATGGTCTGGACTACGCACACCGTTTTTAACCAACCCAAGCCGCTGGGCAACAGCAACCTGTTTCTCTCCGATACGCCGCTGCGCGAAGCGTTGCAGCGTGAACAAGGCGGTTGGGACGCCGAGGTATTGGCCTCGCTGGGCCAGCAGCTCGGTACCCAGGAGTCGCTGGAGCTGGGGCGGCTGGCTAACGCCAACCCGCCGGAACTGTTGCGCTACGACGCCACTGGCCAGCGGCTGGACGACGTTCGCTTTCACCCCGCCTGGCATATTCTGATGCAGGGCCTGATCGCCAATCGGGTGCACAACCTGCCCTGGCAGGAGGATGCGCGCATCGGTTCCTTCGTGGCGCGCGCCGCGCGCTTTATGCTGCATGCGCAGGTCGAGGCCGGCACGCTGTGCCCGGTGACCATGACCTTCGGCGCCACGCCGCTGTTGCTGCAGGCTTTACCGGCCGAGTTTCGCTCCTGGCTGACGCCGCTGCTGTCGGACCGTTATGACGCTCACCTGCTGCCGGGCGGGCAAAAGCGCGGCCTGCTGATCGGCATGGGCATGACGGAGAAACAGGGCGGCTCCGATGTCTTGAGCAATACCACCACCGCCACGCCGCTCGGCGCGCGCGGGCCGGGCGAAGCCTACCGGCTGGTGGGGCACAAGTGGTTCTTCTCGGTGCCGCAGAGCGATGCGCACCTGGTGCTGGCGCAGGCCGAAGGCGGGCTGTCCTGCTTCTTCCTGCCGCGCATTTTGCCGGACGGCAGCCGCAACGCCATTCGCCTTGAGCGGTTGAAAGACAAGCTGGGCAACCGCTCCAACGCCAGCAGCGAGGTGGAGTTTCAGGATGCCACGGCCTGGCTGCTGGGCGATGAGGGCGACGGCGTGCGGCATATCCTGAAGATGGGCGGCCTGACCCGTTTCGACTGTTCGTTGGGCAGCCACGGCCTGATGCGCCGCGGGCTGTCGGTGGCGCTGTATCATGCGCTGCAGCGGCAGGCGTTCGGCAAGCTGTTGATAGAACAACCGCTGATGCGCCAGGTCTTGGCGCGCATGGCGCTGCGGCTGGAAGGGCATACCGCGTTGCTGTTCCGGCTGGCTCGCGCCTGGGAAAGCCGCAGCAATGAAGGCGAACTGATCTACAGCCGTCTGCTGACGCCGGCGGGCAAATACAGCATTTGCCGCCAGGGCATGCCGTTCATCGCCGAGGCGATGGAGGTGCTGGGCGGCATCGGTTACTGCGAGGAGAGTGAACTGCCGCGCCTGTACCGTGAAATGCCGGTGAACAGCATCTGGGAGGGCTCTGGCAACATCATGTGTCTGGACGTGTTGCGCAGCCTGCACAAACTGCCGGGCGCGCTCGAGATGTTGCAGTTCGAGCTGCAGCCGGTGCGCGGCCATAATCGGTTGTTCGATCGCGCCTGGCGACAGTGGCAGCAGCGTGCCCGGCAACCGCGTGAAGAGATGGGGCGGCTGCTGACCCAGCAGCTGTTCGACCTGTGCTGCGCCGCGCAGCTGCTGCAGCACGCCAGCCCGCAGATCGCCGACGCCTGGTGTCATCTGACGCTGGATCACCGTGGCGAGAGCCTGCTGTCGGCCGAGGTGTGCGAACTGCTGCTGAGTCGCGCCATCGGCGGTTAGGGAAAAGGGTGGCGCCCGGCGGCGAAAACCTTTTTAATTCAGCCTCACTCTGACAGGAAAATGCACATGGATATTCTCAGCGCGTTGGCGGCGTTTGCCTCTTACTTCTTCAGCGGCTTCGCCATGATTTTGGTGTTTCTGTTCGTCTATACCCGTATCACCCCGCACGATGAATGGGCGCTGATCAAGGCCGATAATCAATCCGCCGCCTTTGCTTTCATCGGCGCCTGCCTGGGGTATGTGATCCCGTTGGCCAGCGCGGCGATCAACTCGATCAGCCTGCTGGATTACCTGCTGTGGGGCGTAGTGGCGCTGGTGGTGCAACTCTTGCTGTTCGCGGCCGTGAAGATCTACATGCCGCGTATCAGCGACAAGATCGAAGCGAATCACCTGGCCGCCGGGATTTTCCTGGGGGGCGTCTCCGTTAGCGGCGGCGTGTTGAATGCGGCTTGCATGAGCTATTAAAGGTATAAGATGGCGGAGGCGCGCCAGCCAAGCGGGTGCGCCTGTTCTTCCATCCGCAGGATGCGGTAATAGCTGGCGCCGTGTTGGTCGGCGGTGCGGGCAATGGCCAGTTCCGCTTCCTGCGGCGAACCGGGCAGATCGTTGAAAGTGATCTCGGCGATTTCACTGAGCGGCGTCACGCGATCGGCGGGCGCCAGCTCGGCGGACTGTGCGCCAGTGCTGAGCAATCCCATGGAAAGCAAGAGGGAGGTGAGTGCGGTGGAGCGTTTCATGGCGTTCCCCTTCGTCAGATCCTGAATCGACACCCGCAACATGCGGCATGCTGTCCCTCAGTGTGCAACACCCTTCTTCAGCCAGTGCAAAGCCAGTGTAAATCTGCTTAAAAAATCCCCGCCTTAACGATACAGGATCGCCTGGGAATACCATTGGCCCGGCACGACGGTTTCGCTGTTCATGATGATCACGTAATAACGGGCGCCGGCGGCGGTGGCCTTGCGTTGGATCTCCGCTTCCACGTCCATCGGACTGCCGCGCACCACGGCGGTGATGGTACCGATTTTCACCAGCTCGGCGGTCTGCGCGCGGACGATCTCCTGCGCCTGTGCGGTGGGGGGCGGCGGCGGTTTCGGCGTGGTGGTCATGATGCCGCAGGCGGAAAGCTGTGCGGCCAGCGTCAGGGCGATGAGTGTGCGGACTAGCGTCATGGTGACCTCGAAAGAGCCGGTGCGATGGCTTCAGTGTAACGCAATATAAGCTGTAACAGATTGAGCTAACGCTGTTTCGCGCAAGTTTGTCATGATTAAGGCCAACAGGTGGAGTGAGGATGAACGGATGATCGAAATTCATGACGAGCGAGTGGGCGATATCGCGGTGATCCATGCGGTGCCGGCGGGGCAGTATCATCGGCCGCTGCCGACGGTGTTCTTCTGCCATGGTTATACCTCGTCGAAAGAGGTGTACGCCTACTTCGCCTATGCGCTGGCGCGTGCCGGTTTTCGGGCGGTGTTGCCGGATGCCGATCGGCACGGCGAGCGATTCGACGGCGATGAGGCGCAGCGCCTGGCGTCATTCTGGGAGATCCTGCGCAGCAATATCGACGAACTGCCGCAGATCAAGGCGCATTTCGAGCGGCTTGGCCTGATCGTCGACGGCCGCATCGGCGTCGCCGGCGCCTCAATGGGCGGCATGACCGCGCTGGGCGCCTTCGCGCGCTTTCCGTGGATCCGGGCGGCCGCCAGCCTGATGGGCTCAGGCTATTACCGTGCGCTGGCGCAAACGCTGTATCCGCCGTTGGGCGAAGAGGGCGAGGCACTCTCGCCGGCGGCGTTTGCGGCGCGCACCGCCGTGTTGGCGGAGTATGAGCTGGAAGGGCGTTTGGAGACGATCGCCGGGCGGCCGCTGCTGCTGTGGCACGGCGAGACGGACGACGTGGTGCCGGCGGCGGACAGCCTGCGTTTGGCGGCTGAACTGCGGCAGCAAGGCGCAGATGGCCGCTTGACGTCGCTCGTCGAGCCGGGCGTGAAGCACCGCATCACGCCGCTGGCGCTGTCCGCTACCACCGATTTCTTCCTCCGCGAGCTGTAATACGCCTCCGGGCGCGATGCGTGGAATTGCGCCGCTCTCTGCGGGCTGTTTCGGTCATTGTTTGACGCATGGCGGAGGAGAATGTCAGCGTGAATTCTTTCAGGGCAGCAAGGAGCGGAGAGCATGATAAAGGGTATCAGCAATACGGCCGAGACAGCGCGCGGGCTGGTGGGAACGATGAAAGTGCGCGCCGATCTTAACTCAGCGGCCTTCAGCGAGATGTTGGGGGCAGCCGACGGCAAGGTGCGGCAAAACAAGGCGGATCCGCTGTCGCGCATCACCGCGCAGACGGTGCAAAACCTGACGGCGCTGTTTGCCTTCGCGCCGAAAGCGGCGGCCACTCACACCGCGGCGGCCGGTACGCTCTCCTTCGAGCAGCGGGTGACGCTGACGCAAAGCGCCGAGCTGCTGCAAACGCGGACAAACTATCTGCGGATGGCGCTGCAATTGCACAATCCGGGCAAAGCGTTCAGCGCGCCGGCGTTGCTCAAGCTGTGACAGGTGAGAAAGTGGAGCGCCCGACAAGCGGCGCTCCGGCGAGGATTGAGCGGGCTTTCTGATGAAGCCCTGGGGATTTCCCTGGCGTGGCGCGTCTTTTTAGCGGTACAGCTCGGCGCTGACGTGCATCGTGCTGTTGTCGCCCGGTTCGTGCAGGGCGATGATGCGATAAGAGGTCGCGCCGCGTTGATCGGCGATTTTACTGACCTGGCTGCTGGCGTCATCCGGCGAAACCACGTTCTGGTTCAGGGTGACGAAGCCAACGCTCTGGCGTTGATCGGCCTGGTGCGAGCTAATCTCCGTCGCGGCCATCACGTTGGCGGAGAATAGGGCGGCCAGCGCCGTCGCGAGAATAATGCGTTTCATAGTGCCTCTCTTAACCCTTTGCCGTTACGGCCTGACAGCGAGTGTCGCTGCGGCAAAAAGTCATTTATCTGCATTGAATAACCTGAAATCTTTTTCGTCGCGCTGTCTGCGGCGGATATGGTTAATTTTAGTCCGTTACTGCGGATTAAAAAGTGGGGTGTTTTGATGACCTCTTTCAAAAAAAATGAAATAGATTTGTGACTCAGCGCTGATTTCATTGAAAGATTTTTGAAACCCATGGATCGGCGTACATAGGTTCACCCACGAGCAAATCGTGCTATTTCCCATAGCGCCTCGCATTAACGCGAATAAAACCCACGCAGTCCTTGAGTTTCCCGCCCTGCGTCAGTATGATTACGCGTCATTTTTCAGCCGCACACTAAACACGTTCCTTGCTTCCATGGGCCGCGGTTGACCCTGACAGGAGGCTGAATAATCCGTAAGGAGCAATTCGATGCGTCATTACGAAATCGTTTTTATGGTCCATCCTGACCAAAGCGAACAGGTTCCGGGCATGATCGAGCGTTACAGTGCTACCATCACTAACGCGCAAGGTCAGATTCACCGTCTGGAAGACTGGGGCCGCCGTCAGCTGGCTTATCCGATCAACAAACTGCACAAAGCTCACTACGTTCTGCTGAACGTTGAAGCGCCGCAGGAAGCGATCGATGAGCTGGAAACTAACTTCCGCTTCAACGACGCCGTTATCCGCAGCATGGTTATGCGCGTTAAGCACGCGGTAACTGAAGCATCTCCGATGGTTAAAGCGAAAGACGAACGTCGTGGCGATCGCCGCGAAGACTTCGCTAACGAAACCGCAGATGATGCAGATGCTGGGGATTCTGAAGAGTAATTGCCGTCGTGACGGCTAATCGTCTGGTCTTGTCGGGCACTGTGTGCAAGGCGCCGGTTCGAAAAGTGAGTCCTTCCGGGATACCGCACTGCCAATTTGTGCTAGAGCACCGTTCGCAGCAGATGGAAGCCGGATTCAGCAGACAAGCATGGTGCCGAATGCCCGTGGTTGTCAGCGGACAACAGTCACAAGCACTAACTCAAAGATTAACGGTCGGCAGTCAGATTACCGTGCAAGGCTTTGTAAGCTGCCATCAAGGGCGCAACGGGCTGAGCAAATTGGTTCTGCATGCCGAGCAGATTGAATTGATAGATTCTGGAGACTAGCCAAATGGCACGTTATTTCCGTCGTCGCAAGTTCTGCCGTTTCACCGCGGAAGGCGTTCAAGAGATTGACTATAAAGACATCGCTACGCTGAAAAACTACATCACCGAAAGTGGTAAAATTGTACCGAGCCGTATCACCGGTACTCGTGCAAAATATCAGCGCCAGCTGGCCCGTGCTATCAAGCGCGCGCGCTACCTGTCTTTGTTGCCGTACACTGATCGTCATCAGTAATCGGCCACTGTCCATTAACGACTTTGAGAGGATAAGGTAATGCAAGTTATTCTGCTTGATAAAGTAGCAAACCTGGGCAGCCTGGGTGATCAAGTTAACGTTAAAGCGGGCTACGCTCGTAACTTCCTGGTACCACAGGGCAAAGCTGTTCCTGCTACCAAGAAAAACGTTGAGTTCTTCGAAGCACGCCGTGCTGAACTGGAAGCCAAACTGGCTGACGTTCTGGCTGCTGCTGAAGCTCGCGCAACCAAGATCAACGAACTGGGTTCAGTGACCATCGCTTCCAAATCTGGCGACGAAGGTAAACTGTTCGGCTCTATCGGCACCCGCGACATCGCTGACGCAGTGACTGCGGCAGGCGTTGAAGTTGCCAAGAGCGAAGTTCGTCTGCCGAACGGCGTTCTGCGTACCACTGGTGAGCACGAAGTGCACTTCCAGGTACACAGTGACGTGTTCGCACAGCTGAATGTAGTTGTGGTTGCAGAAGCGTAATTTACGCTGCTGTTAACCCGGTTAAAACGCCAGCCTCGCGCTGGCGTTTTGCTTTTCTGCGCCCGGCAAAACGCGCTACGCTTGAAGACGGGATGAAAAGGAGAGCGAGCGATGGCAAAGATTATGCTGCAGCGGGTTTATGACTTCAGCGCGCCGGCGCCGGAACACTGTTATCTGATAGACCGGCTATGGCCGCGCGGTATCAGCAAGGAGCGGCTGACGGGCGTGCAGTGGCTGAAACAGGTGGCGCCGGATGACGAACTGCGCAAGTGGTTCCATCAGCATACCGACCAGTGGACAGTCTTCGAAGAGCGTTACCGCCAACAGCTGGCTACCAACGACGCCTGGCAGCCGCTGGTGGCGCTCTTACGGCAGGGGAAAACGCTGACGCTGCTGTATGGCAGCAAGGACACCGAGCACAACCAGGGCGTGGTGCTGCGCGAGTTTTTGCTGGCGCAGCTGTAGGGATTAGCGTTCCCGGCGGTAGCTGCCGTCGGCCTGGCGGCGGAACAGCGCCTGGCTGTTGTCCACGGTGGTGACTGACAGCGCGTTAATCACGCCGTTAGCGTCGCGTTCGATGCGCACTTCCTGGCCGGCTTTCATGTTGCTCAGCGGCTTGTCGCCGCCTTCCACCTGCGCCATGGCAAACACTTCATTTACCGGCAGATTGTTATCGCGAAACAGCTGGGCCAGGGTCTGGCCTGGCTGGATTTGGTAACGCTGCCAGTTGCCCGCCGGCGTCGGTTCGTTGGCTGAAGTGGTACCGCCGTCGTTTTGCAGATCGGCCTGCAGTGGCACGCTGGTTTCTTGGTGGGAGACCGGGAACGGCTGTCTTTCGGGCGAATAGGGCCACAGCAACGCCAACAGCAGAATGATGCCAAAGATCAGCACCCAGCGGCGGTGAAAGTAGGGCAGCGGCTCCATCCAATGGAAACGGTCCGGCAGATGCCAGACTTTGGCCAGCAGCGCTTTGAGCTGCTGCATTTTATCGTTGGCCGACGGTGGCTCCGATGGCGGTTCCGCGCCTTCAGACGTGGGTGCGGCGCCCGGTTTCAGGCGCTGGCTGACGTTCAGCCAGGTGCGCAGCAGCGGCTGGTAGATGCGGGTGGTTTTCCTTCTCCTGGGCGCGATTCTGCCCATGGTGACCTCTCTTCGACGGCGTAATAATGAGCGCGGCGCGGCAAGCGCGTTGCCTGCCCGATATCCTGCTTTCAGTATAGTCCGCTAACTGATTGAAGTGAAAGGCGGCTGAGCGGCAGGGCCGGGGTTTGCGGCTGCGGGCGTTAACAGAAGGTTATTGTTTCTTTTTCTACGACAAAAGTCATCATTCTCCACACAAGATTTTACCCGGCATTGACGCGCTGTTATGCTGCGCTTTCGACTTTTTACAGACTTAAGGAAAACCCCATGACAACCCCTTCTTTTGACAGCGTTGAAGCGCAAGCAAGTTACGGGATTGGTTTACAGGTCGGCCAGCAGCTGCAAGAGTCCGGGCTGGAAGGTTTGCAACCGGAAGCTTTGCTGGCGGGTCTGCGCGACGCGCTGGAAGGGAATGCCCCGGCGGTTCCGGTAGACGTGGTGCACCGTGCGCTGCGTGAAATCCACGAGCGTGCGGATGCGGTGCGCCGCGAGCGCCAGCAGGCGATGGCCGTTGAAGGCCAGAAATTCCTGGACGACAACGCCAAGCGCGACGACGTGACGCTGACCGAGTCCGGCCTGCAGTTCTCCGTACTGGAGCAGGGCAACGGCCCGATCCCGTCCCGTCAGGATCGCGTGCGTGTGCACTACACCGGTCGTCTGATCAACGGCGACGTGTTCGACAGCTCGGTCGAGCGCGGCCAGCCGGCAGAATTCCCGGTCAGCGGCGTGATCCCAGGCTGGATTGAAGCGCTGACCCTGATGCCGGTCGGTTCCAAATGGCAGCTGTATATCCCGCACAACCTGGCCTACGGCGAACGTGGCGCAGGCGCGTCCATCCCGCCGTTCAGCGCGCTGGTGTTCGACGTCGAGCTGCTGGAAATCCTGTAATCCTACCGAAGATTGCTCTGGGCGCCTTTATGGCGCCCTTGTTTTATGCGCCGCTCAGCGCGCGCGGGAACAGCAGATTGTTTTCCAGGCTGATGTGCTCCATCAGATCGCCGATGAACTCGTCGAGGCCGTTGTACAGCGCCCGCCAGGTGGTGCAGGCGCCCTCCGGTGGCGTCACGTTATCGGTGAGGAACTTCACCACCTCCAGTTGTTCACCCGCCTCGTCATGCTCATGTTCCATCACTGAGATCGGTCCGGCGGCCTGCGGCCCCATGCCTTGTTTGATCAGCGGGAACAGGATCTGTTCCTCTTTCATCATGTGATTCTCCAGATCCAGGCGGATCAGGTTCAGCTGCTTCGCCAGTCCGCGCGGGCAGGTGGGTTTGTCACCGTGCACACGTTCGACTTTTTCCGCCATCAGCACCAGTTCGGCCAGCTGCTCGCGGTGCCGCTGATGAAAGCGCGGCAGAATGTAATCAATTACTTCACCGAGCGGCGCCGTGCGCCAGTCCCGACTCTGCTCCGGTGTGGCGGCCAGGGCGGCCAGTTCGTTTTCCAGTGTGTCGATATCCAGCCCTTTGCGCTCGGCGGCGCGTGCCAGCGATTGCCGGCCTCCGCAGCAGAAATCCAGCTGATGCTGGCGAAACAGGCGGGATGCCCGGGGAATGGCGATAGCGAGCGCGCCAAGGGATTGATTGCGGTAATCCATGGTAGTGCCTCTTTAAACGAAGGGATTTTATAACATGTATTTTAAATGCAATTTAAAGGGCGCGCCAGCGGGAAAATAGAGGTGATGGCCGGGGGAGTGCCCCGGCCTGGTGATTATTTCGCGCTTAAATCGATGCGATAGACCGCGAAACCGATACGGTCATTGCCTTCGGCGGTCATCGGGTATTGGGCGTGCTCTTTGATAAACGCCGTCGCTTTGTCCGAAGGCGAGGTCTCGAAGCGAATATCCAGCGGCTGCTTGCTGCTGAAGTTAGCCAAACGCCAATTGTTGTCCGCCTGCGGGCGCACCGCGCCATGCCGCTGGGTTTCGGCGCTGATGTAGGTCGCCAGCACCGAGCGGTTTTCATCCGGCGAAGCGAAGGCGATATGTTTGTCGCCGGTGCCGGCAAACTTGCCGCCGTAGGCGCGATAGTTGTTGGTGGCAACCAGGAAGGTGGCGTTCGGATCGATAGGCTTGCCGTTAAAGGTCAGCTGTTTGATACGCTCCGCCTTCTCGTTGATCAGCTGGCATTCGCCGTCGTAACGCGCCGGCTGGCTGACGTCGATCTGGTAGTTGACGCCGTCGATCACGTCGAAGTTATAGGTGCGGAAGCCGTCCCAGTTGATCAAGCCCTGCGGCTTGGCGCTGTTGACGTCGATCTGGTTGAACTGGCCGGCGGAGCACTCCAGCCACTCTTTCACCTCTTTGCCGCTGGCCTTCACCACCACCAGCGTATTGGGGTAGAGATAGAGATCGGCGGCGTTGCGGAAGGTGAGCTGGCCTTTTTCCACTTCGACGAAGCTGGCGGGATCGTTCTTGCGGCCGCCGACCTTGAACGGCGCCGCCGCCGACAGCACCGGCAGATCGGCCAGGTCCGGGTCGCCCTGAATGTAATGTTCGACGTAGGCCTTCTGCGCATTGTTGACGATCTGCACCGTCGGATCGTCCTGCACCAGCGCCAGGTAGCTGTACATGTTGCCGTCGGATTTACCGATCGGCTGGCTGACGAACTCGCGCGTGCCTTTGTGATCGTCCGCCAACACTTTCACCAGCGCGGCATCTTCCGCCGCCAGCGATGTCTTGTTCTCTTTGTCATAGATCGGCCGTGCTTCCGCTTTGGCGGCGGTCACTTTCCAGCTGCCGTTATCGTTGTTGAGCTGCAGATCGACCACGCCGAGATGATCGCCCCATTGGCCCGGCATCACCGCCGGTACGCCGTTCAGCAGGCCTTTGTCGATATCCGCGCCTTTGATGTTGGCGAAGTCTTTGCTCGGGAACACCGCATGGGCGTGACCGAACATGATGGCGTCGATGCCCGGCACCTGGCTGAGGTAGTAGACTGAGTTCTCCGCCATTGCCTTGTAAGGCTCGCTGGACAGCCCGGAATGCGGGATCGCCACCACCAGATCGGCGCCCTGCTTACGCATTTCCGGCACGTAGCGCTTGGCGGTGGCGGTGATGTCGTCCACCGTCACCTTGCCCTGCAGGTTGGCTTTGTCCCACACCAGGATCTGCGGCGGCACGAAGCCGATATAGCCGATGCGCAGCGTATGCGCCTTGCCGTCGCGGTCTTTCACCGGCGTATCGACGATGATGTACGGCGTGAACAGCGGTTTTTGCGTTTTGGCGTCGATGACGTTGGCGTTGATGTACGGGAATTTGGCGCCGGCGATGGCGTTCTTCAGATAGTCCAGCCCGTAGTTGAACTCATGGTTGCCGATGTTGCCGACGACGTAGTCCAGCGTGTTCATCGCCTTATAGACCGGGTGCACGTCACCCGGTTTCAGCCCCTTGGCTGCCATGTAGTCGCCGAGCGGGCTGCCCTGAATGATGTCGCCGTTGTCCACCAACACCGCGTTGGCGGCCTGCTGGCGCGCCTGTTGGATCAGGCTGGCGGTGCGCACCAGGCCGAATTTGTCGGTCGGCGTGTCCTTGTAGTAATCGAAGTCCATCATGTTGCTGTGCAGATCGGTGGTTTCCAGCACGCGCAGATCGACGGTCGCCGCCTGCGCCGAGGCGCACACCAGCAGCGCAAGCGCGGACAGCGTCAGTGGATGCTTCATCATTTGGGGTTCTCTCCATTCCATTATTCGAGTGTTATCGCAGAGGGAAATGTAATTAACACTGCTTGCCACAGCAAACTGTGAAGTGTGGCAGAAAACGGGAGCAGGTAACGCGGGGAAGTTCACAGTTGTGCCCAACAAGATCTGAGGATTTCCCGTGGCTTAGCCGGTTGAGATGGATATTCGGCGTAAAAAAAACTAGTCTGCTAGCAGAGACAGAGGGAAATTTCCCACGGAGATGCAGAGTTGAGGTGCATGATGTTAGAGCGAATTTGCCAACTGTCCCGCGAGGCGGGGGCGGCGATCATGGCGGTGTACGACGGTGAACAACCGCTTGATGTCGCACAGAAAAAAGATGACTCACCGGTGACGGCGGCCGATCTGGCGGCGCATCACATCATCAAGCGCGGCCTGGCGGCCCTGACGCCGGAGGTGCCGCTGCTGTCGGAAGAGGATCCGCCGGCGTGGGAAGAGCGCCGCAGCTGGACGCGCTACTGGTTGGTCGATCCGTTGGACGGCACCAAAGAGTTTTTGCACCGCAACGGCGAGTTCACGGTCAATATCGCCCTGATTGAAGACGGGCAGGCGGTGATGGGCGTGGTGTATGCCCCAGCGATCGACGTGTTGTATCTGGCGGAGCGCGGCAAGGCCTGGAAAGAAGAGAAGGGCGTGCGGCAGGCGATCGGCGTCAGCAACGCGCATCCGCCGCTGGTGGTGGTGAGCCGCTCGCATATCGACGACGAGCTGAAAGATTACCTTCAGCAACTGGGCGAGCACCAGACCGTGTCCGTCGGTTCCTCGCTGAAGTTTTGCCTGGTGGCGGAAGGCAAGGCGCAGCTTTATCCGCGCTTTGGGCCGACCAACATTTGGGATACCGCCGCAGGGCATGCGGTGGCGGTGGCTGCCGGGGCGCAAATTCACGATTGGCAGGGCAAGCCGTTGCTCTATACCCCGCGTGAATCTTTCCTCAACCCCGGCTTCCGGGTGTCGCTGTTCTGAGTTAGTTCGCCAACAGCTGGTGCAGTTTGGATATCACCTGCTGCACCTCTTCCGGCGTCAGCGCGCCGTCTTTAGCAAACTGAATGCGCCCTTGCTTATCCAGCACCACGATGGCTGAGCCTTTCGGCTGCAAATCCCAGGCCTTGCGCACGTTGCCGTCGCTGTCGACGATAAACTGCGACCACGGGAACTCCTTCTTGCTGTCTTCAATGCTGCTGCGCACGAACATCGCGGTGCCCATCAGGGCATCGTCGGTGTTGACGATTGTCGTCGTTTGGTAACGATCGTGTGGTAGCTTCGCTTTCTTGATCGCTTCAATCAGTGGGTCGTTCATGTCTTTGGCGGAGCTGCGGCCGGCAATATGTTGTATCACTCGCACTTTTCCACTGAGCTGCGCGCTGTTCCAGTTTTGGTAGCTAAAATTACCGTCAGCGTAGTTGAGCTCTCCTTTGTCGCTGACGCCAACCGGCGCTACGCGCTGCTGGAGCTGGAAGTTGTGCGCGGAAGCGAAAAGCGGGGCGAGCAGCAGGGATACCATCAGCATGCGACTTGTTTTCATGCTTTCTCCTTGTAATGGGGGGAATTTGTGCGACAGCACTTCGACAGCCTAAAGCATAGGATGTGATAAGAGGTCTGTCCTGTTAACCGGATCGCAGATTTTCCCTTGGTTCGCTAATCATCAGATTTTGAAGGGATATCCTGAAAACGTTATAAATTATCATATACAATTCTGTCAAAAAGTGTAAATCCAGCGTAGATAACCAGGCAGAAGTGAACGTTCTGGTCTTTACTGGGTCTACTACATGCAATCAAGTTGCGTTCTGAATTTCGAGGCTGCCACCTTTGGCGGCTCGCTGAGCGCATGGATCAACGGGAGGAGCGTAAAAGAATGAGAATCTTCCAGCGTTATAACCCTTTGAAAGTGGCAAAGTACGTTAAGACCCTGTTTCGTGGAAGGCTGTATATCAAGGACGTAGGCGCATTTGAATTCGACGAAGGGAAAATCCTGCCGCCGAAGATTCGCGACAAGCGCCATTTCAGCGTGATGTCTGAAGTGAACCGTCAGGTGCTGCTGTTGCAGACCGAGATGGGGTGAACACCTCGCTGACAGCGGTAAAAAAATGCGGCCCCGATGGGGCCGCTGATGTTTCTGTCCTTCGCGCCGTCAGGCCGCCGGGGTGTCGTCTGGCGCTTTCGGCAGCACCGCCGCCGGTTTGTCGCTCAGCCGGGTGACCAGCAGCTGGTCTATCTTGTAGCTGTCGATATCCACCACCTCGAACTTGTAGCCGGCGTATTTGACGAAGTCGGTGCGTTTCGGGATCTTGCGCAGCATATACATCATAAAGCCGCCGATGGTCTCGTAGTTGCCCGCCTGCGGGAATTCGTCGATGTCCAGCACGCGCATCACGTCGTCGATCGGCGTGCCGCCTTCAATCAACCATGAGCTTTCGTCGCGCGCCACGATCTGTTCTTCCTGGCCCTGGCCGACCAGATCGCCCATCAGCGTGGTCATCACGTCGTTAAGGGTGATGATGCCCACCACCAACGCATATTCATTGAGGATCACCGCGAAGTCTTCGCCGGCGGTTTTGAAGCTTTCCAGCGCTTCGGACAGCGTCAGCGTATCCGGCACGATCAGCGCCGAGCGGATCTGCACGCCGCTGCTCAGCACCAGGCTCTGGTTGCCCAGCACGCGGTTCAGCAGGTCTTTGGAATCGACGTAACCCACCACCTGATCGATATGGCCGTCGCACACCAGGAACTTGGAGTGCGGATGGGTCGAGACCTTCTCCTTGATGCTCTCTTCGCTTTCGCGCAGATCGAAGTACACCACGCTTTCGCGTGAGGTCATCGAAGACGGCACGGTGCGCGATTCCAGCTCGAACACGTTTTCAATCAGCTCGTGCTCCTGCTTGCGCAGCACGCCCGCCAGGGCGCCGGCTTCCACCACCGCGTAGATGTCATCGGAGGTGATATCGTCCTTACGCACCATCGGCAGCTTGAACATGCGGAAGATCAGGTTGGCCATGCCGTTGAAGAACCACACCAGCGGGCGGAAGATCATGATGGAGAAACGCATCGGGTTGATGATCCGGACGGCGACCGTCTCTGGTGCAATCATACCGATGCGCTTCGGGGTCAAATCGGCGAACAGGATAAACAGGCTGGTCACCAGCACGAAGGAGCAGATGAAGCTGACCTGTTCTGCCAGTTCAGGCGACAGGAAGCGATCGAACAACACCTTGAAGGTGGGAGAGAAAGCCGCGTCGCCGACGATACCGCCGAGGATGGCCACGGCGTTCAGGCCGATCTGCACCACGGTGAAGAAGATGCCTGGGGTTTCTTGCAGCTTGAGCACTCTGGCGGCGTTGACGTTACCTTCGTCGGCCATCAGCTTCAGTTTGATCTTGCGCGAGGCGGCCAGAGAGATTTCCGACAGTGAGAAGAACGCACTCACCGCGATCAGAAAAAGAATCAGTAAAATACTGTTTAACATAATCTATCCATACGTGCCGACGGGATGACGGCGCTCTTGAGGAAGGGTAGTACATAGTAAAAAAAGCAGCGATAACAACCAGAAGGGAAGCTATCGGGCCGCAGAAGCGGCCCGCATAGTATAGCAGTTGCCCCACAGGGGCCGCCAGCGGTTAAAAAAGTGCCGCCGGCTGGCATCGGATCAGCCCTGCGGCGGCAGGCAAACGCCGATGCCGCCCAGCCCGCAGTAGCCTTCCGGGTTTTTGAACAGGTACTGCTGATGATCGTCTTCCGCATAATAGAACGGCAGCGCCGGCGCGATCTCGGTGGTGATGACGCGCTTGTCGCCCGCCGCGTCCATCGCCTGCTGGAAGCGTTGCAGGCTGCTTTCCGCCTCGGCCTGCTGCTCTGGGCTCAGCGTATAAATCGCCGAGCGGTACTGAGTGCCGACGTCGCCGCCCTGGCGCATGCCCTGCGCCGGATCGTGATTTTCCCAGAATACCTGCAGCAGCTGTTTGTAGCTGACGACCTGCGGATCGAACACCACGCGCACCACTTCGGCGTGGCCGGTCTGGCCGCTGCACACTTCGCGGTAGGTCGGGTTCGGCGTATAGCCGCCGCTGTAGCCGGCGGCGGTGCTGTAGACGCCCGGCTGCTGCCAGAACAGACGCTCAACGCCCCAGAAACAGCCCATGGCGAAGATCGCCACTTCCATGCCTGCCGGCACCTGGGTCATCGAGTGTTCGGTGACCACGTTGAGCGTTGCGACAGGCATTGGCGTGGTGCGGCCAGGCAGCGCGCTTGCCTTATCGACGGTTTGTGATTTATCAAAAAATGGCACCACGGTTGACTCCTGTTGTCACAGTAAGAATTGACCCTACATGGCGGCGGTTCGGTTGTATCTCACCGCGTCTTTGCCCACAATAAGTGGCAAGTTGGATTTTGTATAAGCTTAACGCAGTATTTTGAGCGCCAAAAGTGAAGAATTCGCCTGTTGCGCGGCGGTGGCAAAGCGCGGCGGGCGGCGTCCGGAATAAGGTTGAAGAGGGCTGCCGTCATGATAGCGCGGAGTCTGCCCTGGCCCCGGAGCAAACACCATAACAGGAAAGTAAAATCAATAAGGAGAACACGTGCCAAAGTACCCGGTCATGTGCTTGATATCTGTGTTGCTTGCGGCACCTGCGGCCTATGCGGCGAACGTGCGGCTGCAGGTGGAGGGGTTAAGCGGAGAGTTGGAAAAAAACGTCCGAGTGCGGCTGTCGTCGATCACGCCTGAAGAGGTCGGCACCGACGGCCGCTTCCGCGCGCGGGTGGATGAGGCGGTGCGCCAGGGGCTGCGCGCGCTCGGCTATTACCAGCCGACCATCGAGTTTACGCTGGACGACCGACCGGGAATGTCGCGCCCGGTGCTGCATGCCAAGGTCAATCCGGGCGAGCCGGTGCGTATCGCCGGCGCCAATATCGTGCTGGAGGGCGGCGCGAAGACCGATGAAGACTACCTGACGCTGGTAAAGAAGGGGCGGCCGACCATCGGCGAGATCCTCAACCACGGCAAGTATGACAGTTTCAAAGGCTCGCTCACCGGCCTGGCGCTGCGCAAAGGCTATTTCGACGCCGACATGACCAAAAGCCAGCTCGGCGTGGCCGAAGATCTGCACAAGGCGTTTTGGGACATCGATTTCAACAGCGGCGAACGTTACCGCTTCGGCAAGGTGAAATTCACCGGTTCGCAAATCCGCGAAGACTATCTGCAAAATCTGGTGCCCTTTCATCAGGGGGATTACTACAGTTCGGAGGATTTGGCCGAGCTGAACCGCCGTTTGTCCGCTACCAACTGGTTCAACTCGGTGGTGGTGTCCCCTGATTTCAACGATGCCAAAGAGAACAAGATTTTGCCGTTGGACGCGCTGGTAACGCCGCGTACGCGCAATACCATCGAAACCGGTATCGGTTACTCCACCGACGTCGGCCCGCGGGTGAAAGGCACCTGGAAAAAGCCCTGGCTCAACGATCGCGGCCACAGCCTGGAAACCAGCGCCAGCGTGTCGGCGCCGGAGCAGCAGCTGGATCTGACCTATAAGATCCCGCTGCTGAAGAATCCGCTGGAGCAGTATTACCTGCTGCAGGGCGGGCTCAAGAACGTCGATCTTAACGACACCAAATCCGTGACCTCCAAAGTGGTGGCCTCGCGCAACTGGGATCTCTCCAGCGGCTGGCAGCGGGCGATCAACCTGACCTGGCGCTGGGATAACTTTACCCAGGGCAACGTCAGCAACACTACCATGCTGTTGTACCCCGGCGTCAGCTTCAACCGCACCCGCTCACGCGGTGGCCTGATGCCAACCTGGGGCGACAGCCAACGCTACTCCATCGACGTGTCCGACACCACCTGGGGCTCCGGCGTGGACTTCGCGCTGATGCAGGCGCAAAACGTCTGGATCCGCACGCTCGCCGACAAGCATCGTTTCGTGGCGCGCGGGCAGGTGGGATGGATAGAAACCAACGACTTCGACAAGGTGCCGCCGGATTTGCGCTTCTTCGCCGGCGGTGACCGCAGCATTCGCGGCTACAAGTACAAAGACATTTCGCCGCGCGGTGACGATGGCAAGCTGACCGGCGCCTCCAAAATGCTGACCGGCTCGCTGGAGTATCAATACAACGTGACCGGCAAATGGTGGGGGGCGATGTTCGTCGATTCCGGTGAAGCGGTGAACGATATCAAGAAAAGCAACTTCAAGACCGGCGCCGGTGTCGGCGTGCGCTGGCAGTCGCCGGTGGGGCCGGTGAAGTTGGATATCGCCGCGCCCGTGGGAGACAAGGACACTCACGGGATGCAGTTCTACATCGGTTTGGGGCCTGAACTATGAGCCTGGTTAAAAAGATTTGTCTCGGATTTCTGGTCGTCCTGCTGTTGCTGATCGGCGGGCTGGCCTTTCTGGTGGGCACTACCACCGGTTTGCATATGGTCATCAACGGCGCGGCGCGTTGGGTGCCGGGGCTGGAGATCGCCGGCGTCAGCGGCGGCTGGCGCGATCTGACGCTGAAGGGCGTGAAGTATCAGATGCCGGGCGTGACGGTCAACACTGGGCAATTCCATCTGTCCCTCGATCTCTCCTGCTTTAAACGCAGCTCGCTGTGCGTCAACGCCTTGACCGCTCAGGACGTGGACGTGGCGGTGAACACCAAAGAGATGGCGCCCTCCACGCCGGTGGAGGAGAGCAGTGAGCCGACCACCAATCTCAGCACCCCTTATCCGATCACCCTGCGCCTGTTGGCGCTGAACAACATCAAGGTCACCGTCGACGACACCGCCATTTCTCTGGCCGAGTTCCGCACCGGCGCACAGTGGCAAGAGCGCGCGCTGACGCTGATGCCAACCAAGATCGGCTCGTTGCTGATCGCCTTGCCGAAAACGCCGCAAAATCCGTTGCCGGAAGCGGTGCAACCGGCGGTTGAGGTAGCGAAAAAGGTCGGTGAACAGGTTACCGACGCGGCGAAACCGGCGCCGCAGCCGGAAGAGAAGCCGCTTGGCGAAACGCTGAAGGAACTGTTCGCCAAACCGCTGTTGCCGGATCTGCCGGACATCCGCCTGCCGCTGGATATCACCGTCAAAGAGATCAGCGGCGAACAGCTGCGCTTGACCGGCGATACCGACGTGCTGATCACGAGTCTGTTGCTGCAGGCCAGCACGCAGGATCAGCATATCCAACTGGACAACTTCGACGTGAAGTCGCCGCAGGGCACGCTGTCGGTGCAGGGGCAGGCGACCCTGACCGGCGACTGGCCGGTGGCCCTGACCGCCAACAGCGCGCTGAACATCGAACCGCTGAAGGGCGAGAAGGTGAAGCTGAACATCGGTGGCGGGTTGCGTGATGAGCTGAAGGTCGCGCTGAACCTGTCCGGCCCGGTCGGCGCCCAGCTCGATGTGCAAACCCGGCTGGCCGAAGCCGGCCTGCCGCTGGCGCTGACGTTGCAGAGCAAACAGCTGAAATGGCCGCTGAGCGGCGAGGCGCAGTACCAGGTCAACGATTTTCGCCTGCGCTTTAACGGCAAGGCGACCGATTACGCGCTATCGACACGCGCCAATCTGAAAGGCCAGGATTTGCCGCCGGCGGTGCTGACGCTGGACGGCAAAGGCAACGTTGAGCAGTTCAAGCTGGAGCGCCTGCGGCTGGCGGCGCTGCAGGGCAATACCGATCTCACTGCGCTGGTGGACTGGAGCAAGGCCATCAGCTGGAACTCGCAATTGACGCTGAGCGGCATCAATACCGCTAAGCAGTGGCCGGAATGGCCGGCGAAGCTGGATGGCAAGATCACCACGCGCGGCAGCCTGCACGGCGGCAGCTGGCAGCTGCAGGTGCCGGTGCTGCAGCTGGACGGCAACGTGAAGCAGAACAAGGTCACGGCGCGCGGTACGCTGAGCGGCAACGCCGCCGGGCAGTGGAAAATCCCCGGCATCGATCTGACGCTGGGGCGCAACCAGCTGAACGTCAAAGGGCAGCTGGATGAGAAAAGCTGGAACCTGGACGCCAACATCGACGCGCCGCGTCTGGACGGCGCGCTGCCGGGCCTGGGCGGCACCGCCAAAGGGCTGTTGAAACTGCGCGGCAATCTGCAGGCGCCGCAACTGCTGGCGGATTTGACCGCCTCCGGCTTGCAGTGGCAGGCGCTGCGTATCAACCGCGTGAAAATAGACGGCGACGTGCGCTCCACGGATCAGATCCAGGGGCAGTTGGCGGTACGCGTCGAGCAGCTGAAGCAGGACGCGCTGGAAGTCAGTCTGCTGACCCTCGACGCCAAAGGCAGCGAGAAGCAGCATCAGCTGCAGTTGAAGATCGACGGCAAACCGGTCTCCGGCCAGCTGGCGCTGCAGGGCAGCTTCGATCGTCAGCAGCAGCGCTGGCGCGGCAATTTGAACAATACCCGCTTCGATACGCCGGTAGGGGAGTGGCGCCTGACGCGCGCCATCGCGCTGGATTACCTGAACACCGCGCAGAAAATCAGCATCGGGCCGCACTGTTGGCAGAACCCGAACGCCGAGCTGTGCGTGCCGAAGACCATTGAAGCCGGCCAGAGCGGCCAGGCTAGCGTGGTGCTCAATCGGTTCGACCTGGCGATGATCAAGCCGTTTCTCGGCCCGGAAACCGCCCTGAGCGGCGTGTTCACCGGCCGGGCCGACGTCAGCTGGAAACCAGGCGGCGCGCTGCCGGAGGCGAAAGTCACGCTGGCCGGCAACGGCGTCAAGGTGGTACAGCAGGTGCAGGGCAACGCGCTGCCTATCGCTTTCGATACGCTGACCCTCAACGCTGGCCTGAACAACGGCCGCGCGCAGGCCGACTGGCGGATCAAACTGACCAACAACGGCCAGTTTGACGGCAATATCCAGGTGGTGGATCCGCAGGTGCGGCGCACCATCAGCGGCAACGTCAATATCACCAACATCTCGCTGGCGCTGATCAACCCGGCGCTGATGAAGGGCGAAAGTGCAGCGGGCATGCTGAATGCCAACCTGCGTCTGGGCGGCAGCGCGCAGAAGCCGCTGGTGTTCGGGCGTCTGGCGTTGGATCGGGCGAAGGTGCAGGGGCACTGGATGCCGTTCGATATGACCGACGCGCGGCTGGCGGTGAATTTCAACGGCATGACCTCGACGCTGGAGGGGCTGCTCAGCACCACCCGCGGCCAGCTGAATCTGGCGGGCGATGCCGACTGGCGTGACATCAACGCCTGGCGTGCGCGCATTGCCGCCAAGGGCGACAAGCTACGGGTGACGGTGCCGCCGATGATCCGCATCGACGTGTCGCCGGATCTGGTGTTCGAAGCCACGCCGCAGCTGTTCTCGCTCAACGGCAAGGTCGATATCCCTTGGGCGCGCATTACGGTGCAGGAGCTGCCGGAAAGCGCGGTGGGCGTCTCTTCCGACGAGGTGATGCTGGACGATCAGCTGAAGCCGATTCAGCCGAAGACCGCTTCGATCCCGATCAACAGCAACCTGATGATCCACGTCGGCAATGACGTGCGGCTGGACGCCTTCGGCCTGAAAGCCCGCTTGAAGGGCGATTTGAAAGTGGTACAGGACAAGAAAGGGCTGGGCCTCAACGGCCAGATTGACATCCCTTCCGGTCGCTTCCATGCTTATGGTCAGGATTTGATCGTGCGTAAAGGGCAGCTGATGTTCTCCGGCCCGCCGGATCAGCCGCTGCTCAATATTGAAGCGATCCGCAACCCGGAATCCACCGAGGACGACGTGACTGCCGGCGTGCGCGTGACCGGCCTGGCGGATGCACCGAAGCTGGAAGTGTTCTCCGATCCGGCCAAATCGCAACAGGAAGCCTTGTCTTATCTGCTGCGCGGCCAGGGCTTGAGCAGCTCCGGCGCCGACGGCAACGCCATGACGTCGATGTTAATCGGCATGGGGGTTGCACAAAGTGGTCAACTTGTGGGTAAAATCGGCGAGGCATTCGGCGTGAGTAATTTGGCTCTGGACACTCAAGGGGTTGGCGACAATTCCCAGGTTGTCGTGAGCGGCTATGTCCTCCCAGGCTTACAAGTAAAATATGGGGTGGGCATTTTCGACTCGCTGGCCACGCTGACGTTGCGTTATCGCCTGATGCCTAAGTTGTATCTTGAAGCGGTGTCTGGTCTCGACCAGGCATTAGATTTGCTCTATCAGTTTGAGTTTTAGCGATGCGAATAATTGTCTACGGCAGTTTACGGCGCAAACAGGGAAACAGCCATTGGATGACCAACGCCCAATGGCTCGGCGAGCACGAGCTCGAAGGCTATCAGATTTATAATCTGGGCCATTACCCGGCGGCGATCCCTGGAGAGGGCACGATACATTGCGAGGTGTATCGTATTAACTCATCGATTCTGGCAGAGCTGGACGAACTGAAAAGCAACACCAAGGACTATAAGCGCGAGCTGATTCAGACGCCTTATGGGAGTGCGTGGATCTACCTGTACAAACACAGCGTGGACGGTTACCCGCGAATTACCAGCGGTGACTGGCTGAAGCGTCTCGAAGAACAGTAAGAAAAAAAACACCGCTCAATGAGCGGTGTTTTTTCATCGGACGGCGGCTGGAATTACTTCTTGGCAGCGCGTTCGAAGGAGGCGATGATTTCCGCTTTAGCCGCGGCAGCGTCTGCCCAGCCTTCCACTTTCACCCATTTGCCTTTTTCCAGATCTTTGTAGTGCTCGAAGAAGTGAGCGATCTGGGCTTTCAGCAGTTCCGGCAGGTCGTTCACGTCTTTCACGTGATCGTACTCTTTGGTCAGCTTGCTGTGTGGTACCGCAACCAGCTTGGCGTCTTCACCGGCTTCGTCGGTCATCTTCAGTACGCCAACCGGACGGCAGCGGATCACGGAGCCCGGCTGCAGCGGGTATGGGGTTGGGACCAGTACGTCAACCGGGTCACCGTCCAGAGACAGGGTGTGGTTGATGTAGCCGTAGTTGCACGGGTAGAACATCGCGGTGGACATGAAACGGTCAACGAACAGCGCGCCGGTTTCTTTGTCGATTTCGTATTTGATTGGATCGGCGTTGGCCGGGATTTCGATTACTACGTAGATGTCTTCCGGCAGGTCTTTGCCAGCAGGGACCAGATTCAAGCTCATGTCGGTTTCCTTTAATCATCAAACCAGAAATGGAGTGGCGGCTATTATAGCGGACTCTTTTGCGATTTCCTGCCCTTTTCATCGTCGAAAACCCAGTGTGCCGGCGCAGGGATAATTTCCAGATTAATCCCGCCGCGGCATGAAGTTTTGCCTTCGCCTGCCGATAACTTCAACAAACAATAATGAGCTAGCAAAGCTGGCTCCGCGTTTTGCCACCCCTACTACGTCTGATCTCACAATTTCTGAAGCCGGGAAGAACTCATGCTAAAAAAGATTACGGTGAAGGCTGGGCTGATCGCCCTGCTGAGCCTGATGACCATGTTGCTGATCATGGTCAGCGTTATTGGCGTCAACGCGATTAACGAAGGATCGCGATCGATCCATACCTTGAACCAGATCCTCGGTGAAGAGCTGGGCTCGCTGGCCAACAGCTCCAACCTGACGCTGCGCGCCCGAACCGCCGCTTCGTTGGCGGTGCGCCAACGGGAGATCGGCCAGATCGATGTGTCCGACGCCACCGTGGGCCGCATCTACGGTTACCTCGATCAGTCAAACAAGGAAATGGCGCGCTTTGTCGGCGTCGGCACCGTGACCGATCGCGGCCGCGAACTCTCCAATCGTCTGCAAAACAGCTATCGCGCCTACCTCGAGCAGGGCGTGAAGCCGATGGCTGCCGCCATCAAGGCCGGCAAAATCGATGAGTATTACCATATTCAGGAGACCCGCATCTCTGCGCTGAGCATCGCGTTTGAAAAGGATCTCAGCGATTTCCGCAGCTTTGCCATGAAGCTCGGCGAAAAGCAGGTGTATGACGCGGAAAACAACGCCAGCACCAAGATTTCGCTGATCGTGGTGGCGGGCCTGCTCAGCGTGCTGCTGGCGGTGCTGGCCTGGTTCGCGCTGCGCGTGATCATTTTGCGCCCGTTGGACGAGTCCATCGCGCAGTTGGAACACATCGCCGGCGGCGATCTGACCCATGAGATCCGCGGTGAGGGTGATACCGAGATGGGCCGCTTGGTGCGGGCGATGCAGCGTATGCAGCAGGCGTTGGCCAGTTCGGTCAGCAAAGTGCGCGATGCCAGCAGCCAGATCGACACCGGTTCACGCGAACTGGCGGCCGGTAACCTGCATCTGGCGCAGCGTACCGAAGAGTCGGCCGCTTCGCTGGAAGAGACCGCCGCCAGCATGGAACAGCTGACTTCGACGGTGAAAATGAACGCCGAGAACTGCGAGCAGGCCAACCAACTGGCGCTGAGCGTGTCCGATATCGCCAACCAGGGCAGTGACGTGGTCAGCCAGGTGATGAGCAAGATGCAGGCGATCACCGACAGTTCGCGCCGCATCGCCGACATCATCAGCGTGATGGACGGCATCGCCTTCCAGACCAATATCCTGGCGCTGAACGCGGCGGTGGAAGCGGCGCGTGCCGGCGAGCAAGGCCGCGGTTTCGCGGTGGTGGCCGGTGAAGTGCGCAGTCTGGCGCAGCGTAGCGCCCAGTCGGCGAAAGAGATTAAAGGGCTGATTGAAGCGTCGCAGAACAGGGTGCAGGAAGGCGAACAGATGGTGGCGTCGGCCGCGCAGACCATGAGCGGCATCACCGGTGAAGTGGGCCGGGTGACGGCGTTGATGCGTGAGATCTCGGCGGCGACGCGCGAACAAAGCAGCGGTATCGAACAGGTAAACCTGGCGGTGGCGCAGATGGATCAGGTGGCGCAGCAGAATGCGGCGCTGGTGGAAGAGTCGGCGGCGGCAACGCGCTCGCTGGAAGATCAGGCTCAGCTGCTGGCGCAGAGCATGGCGGCGTTCAAGCTGTAAGGCGATAAGGGTTCGGCGCGGTGCCGAACCCTTGCCAGAAACGCGTTACTCGTCCGGGTTTTCGGCGATGAAGCGTTCTGCGTCTTCTACCATCGACTTGGTGCCGACGAAGAATGGCGCGCGCTGGTGCAGTTTCACCGGCGTGATGTCCAGAATGCGGTTTTTGCCGTCGCTGGCTTTACCGCCGGCCTGTTCGGCCAGGAACGCCATCGGGTTGCATTCGTACAGCAGGCGCAGCTTGCCTTGCGGATGGCTGGCGGTGCTTGGGTAGATGTAGATGCCGCCTTTCAGCAGGTTGCGGTGGAAGTCCGCCACCAGAGAACCGATGTAGCGCGAGGTGTAAGGGCGCTGCGTCGCTTCATCCTGCTCTTGGCAGTACTTGATGTATTTCTTCACGCCGAGAGGGAACTTGATGTAGTTGCCTTCGTTGATGGAATACATGTTGCCGCTCGCCGGGAAGCGTACTTTCTCGTGGGAGAGGCAGAACACGCCCAGAGACGGGTCGTAAGTAAAGGCGTGGACACCGTAACCAGTGGTGTACACCAGCATGGTGGACGAACCGTAAACCACATAACCCGCTGCGACCTGGGCGCTGCCCGGCTGCAGGAAGTCTTCTTCGGTCACCGGCGTGCCGACCGGCGTGATGCGACGGTAGATAGAGAAAATCGTACCGACCGAGACGTTGACATCGATGTTGGACGAACCGTCCAACGGATCCATCAATACGACATACTTGGCATTTTCAGCACGCTCGCCGTCGAATATCACGATTTCATCTTCTTCTTCGGAAGCGATACCCGCAACTTCACCACGCGCTTTCAACGCCGCTTTCAGTTTTTCGTTCGCGTACAGGTCCAGTTTCATCTGAACTTCGCCCTGTACGTTGGACACCCCGCTGGTCCCCAGAATATCAACCAGGCCAGCCTTGTTGATGTCGCGGTGGATGATTTTGGCGCCCAGTTTAATGGCAGAAAGTAACGCGGTCAGCTCGCCGGTGGCGTGCGAGAAGTCGTGCTGTTTCTCGACGATAAATTCGCCTAACGTTTTCATGACACAATCCCTGAATCTACGGATGGATAGCGGCCTGTTAACAAACCGCCAACGTTTTCGCGAGCAGTGTAGCCCAAAGATGCGCGCCATTCATAGGCAAATCCATTTCTTCTGGACGATTCTGAGCGTTAGAATATGCCGACATTCGATGCACTCACATGAGAAACCTATGCGCATTCACATTCTTGGGATCTGTGGCACCTTTATGGGCGGGTTGGCGATGCTGGCGCGTTCACTGGGGCATGACGTCACCGGTTCGGACGCCAACGTCTATCCGCCGATGAGCACGCTGCTGGAGAACCAGGGGATCGATCTTATTCAGGGTTATGATCCAGCCCAGTTGGATCCGGCGCCGGATCTGGTGATCATCGGCAACGCCATGACGCGCGGCAACCCGTGCGTGGAGGCGGTGCTGGAGCGTGGCATCCCTTACGTTTCCGGCCCGCAGTGGCTGCACGACGCCGTGTTGCGCGATCGCTGGGTACTGGCGGTCGCCGGTACCCACGGCAAAACCACCACCGCCGGCATGGCGACCTGGATCCTCGAGGCCTGCGGTTACCAGCCCGGCTTCGTCATCGGCGGCGTGCCCGGCAACTTCGACGTATCGGCGCGCCTCGGCGGCAGCCCGTTCTTCGTGATTGAGGCCGACGAGTATGACTGCGCGTTCTTCGACAAGCGCTCCAAGTTCGTGCACTACAGCCCGCGCACGCTGATCATGAACAACCTGGAGTTCGACCACGCCGATATCTTCGACGATCTGAAAGCCATCCAGAAACAGTTCCACCACTTGGTGCGCCTGGTGCCGGGCAAAGGCAAGATCATCCTGCCGGACAACGACAGCCACCTGAAGCAGGTGATGGCGATGGGCTGCTGGAGCGAACAGGAGCTGGTGGGCGAAGAGGGGACCTGGCGTGCGCAGAAGCTGACGCCGGACGCCAGTCATTACGCGGTGTTCCTCGACGGCGAGCAGGTCGGCGAAGTGAACTGGGCGCTGGTGGGCGAGCACAACATGCATAACGGCCTGATGGCCATCGCCGCGACTCGCCACGTTGGCGTGCAGCCGGCAGACGCCTGCCGCGCGTTGGGCGATTTCATCAACGCCCGCCGCCGCCTGGAGCTGCGTGGCGAAGCCAACGGCGTCACGGTTTACGACGACTTCGCGCACCACCCGACCGCGATCCTGGCCACCCTGGCCGCGTTGCGCGGCAAGGTCGGCGGCACGGCGCGCATTCTGGCGGTGCTGGAACCGCGATCCAACACCATGAAAATGGGCATCAGCAAAAACGATCTGGCGCCTTCGCTCGGCCGCGCCGACGAAGTGTTCCTGTTCCAGCCGCATCACATTCCATGGCAGGTAGCGGAAGTGGCTGATGCCTGTGTGCAGCCGGCGCACTGGAGCGCGGATCTCGACACGCTGGTGGACATGGTGGTGAAAACCGCACAGCCGGGCGACCACATTCTGGTGATGAGCAACGGCGGTTTTGGCGGCATTCACGATTGCCTGCTGGACGCGCTGGCGAAAAAGCAGGAGCCGAAGGTGACCTACTGATTGTTCAGTAGCATAAGCCACTCTAAGGGCCGCATTTGCGGCCTTTTTTACGCCCATAAAAAAGCCCTCGCGAGCGAGGGCAACGGGGTTCGTCGGATAGGACGACGAGAGGGTCTCTGGGAAATCGGCGTTTGCGTCAGAACTCGGCAGTGGCAGTGACGAGGGTAATCAGCTCTGCAAAGCCGTTCCCAGAGTTGTTATTTGTAAATCTCGGCGGTGGCGTGGTAGTTGCCTTCGTTACGCGCTTCGATCACGCGGTAGGCGGTCGCGCCTTTAGCGTCGGCTTTCTCCGACAGCGCCTGGCGAATGTCGGTCGGTGCGCCGTCGATACCGCTGACGGTAATGGTGCCGATAGATTGCAGATTGGCGGTCTGATCGTTAGTCACCAACTGGGCGGCAGATGCGCCGAAGGAGATGACGGACAGCAGACCGAGTGCAGCAAGCGTAGTTTTCATGTTCATGATAGCGATCCTTGGTCATAACAGCCTGGAAGGGCTTGGCAGCGATTTTTATTCTTGAAGGCCGTTATGACAGCGTTTGATTCCAGAGATGTATTGCCCGTTGCCGGGTAATGTCGTTACTTATTTGTAGATTTCAGCGGTCGCGTGGAAGTTGCCGTCGTTACGCGCTTCGATCACGCGGTAAGCGGTCGCCCCTTTGGCGTCAGCTTTGTCAGACAGTGCCTGGCGGATGTCGGAAGGCGCAGCGGCGACGCCACTCACGGTGATCACACCGGCGGGTTGCAGTTGTGCGGCCTGGGTTGCATCAACAGATTGTGCTGCGAATGCACCAAATGAAAGCATGGACAGAACGCTCAGGGTTGCAACGGTAGCTTTAATTTTCATTATCTCACCTCATCGTATTCTTTTATCAGTTCCAACGAACTGTGATTCAGTTCACGAAAATGAGTATACAGCTAGTAACGCGAAAAATTAATAGTTCGCTAACAGTTGCTAGTGAAACTTTAACCTTATGATCCTTATTTTTTATAACTGTAAGGAATAAAAAACGCTCATAAAACGATCTTTTGATGTTAAATTTATGTAATTTCAATAAGGTAAGTGCTTTTAACCAAAAGTGCGGAAGATCACAGTGGGTACTGCTGGTTACATGGCGATGTCATGGAAATGTGTTGTTGCGGGATAAAAAAGCAGTGTTAAACGCGGTTAAAGGCCGGGGAGGTAACGCGAGGGTTAAAGAAGCGCTAACAAAATGCGGAAGGTAGCCGCACTTTGTTAGCGCCAGGTTTCACAGCTCTTGCTCAAACACGCCCAGGATCGCTTCATGCAGCTTCTGAGCGGTAAAGCCGCTGGACGGGGTGACGAAAATGGTATCGTCGCCGGCAATCGTGCCGAGGATGCCCTGGGATTTACCCAGTGAGTCGAGCAGGCGGGCGATCAGCTGCGCGGCGCCCGGGCTGGTATGGATCACCACGACGGCGTCGTTATGGTCGACGTCCAGCACCAGATTCTTCAACGGGCTGGTGGTGGTCGGCACGCCGAGTTCGGCAGGAAGGCAATACACCATTTCCATTTTGGCATTGCGCGTACGTACCGCGCCGAACTTGGTCAGCATGCGCGATACTTTGGATTGGTTAATGTTTTCGAAGCCTTCTTCTTGCAGCGCCAAAACGATCTCGCCTTGAGAACTGAATTTTTCTTCTTTCAATAACGCTTTGAACGTCTTGATCAGATCTTCCTGTTTTGCGGGATTACGCATTTTGCACCGTGGAATGTTGATAGTGGAAGTCATGATTATGCATATAGATGAATTTTTATGCAACAAAGGCCGCCCCAAAGAAAATAAAAAAGACCGGGCGGCGAGGAAAGGGCGGCATTTTAACAAAATCCGGCCGCGATGAATATGCCCTTTTGACGACGGAAAATCGGCCTACGGTGGTAAATAAAATGTTATTAAAATGATGTTGTTCTGATGTTGCGTAAGGGTGTAATGTAACGGCCGGTTAACTTGCTCGTGAATAACCTCGCACTATTTTTGATTAGTGTGCGCTATGCCCTTCATGCGCAAGCGATTTAATCTAAAATGGGCGCGACAGCGGCCGTTTTATTACACCTGCAGGCAAGAATTGGCTAATTTATTGTTTTAAAAGGTGTAATGACTCAAGGTCCGTAACCAACACATTCACGGCGCTTTATATATTTAAGATAATAAAGGAGTATAGGATGAAAGTTGCAGTTCTCGGTGCTGCTGGCGGTATCGGCCAGGCCCTCGCCCTTCTACTCAAAACCCAGCTTCCTTCAGGTTCTGAACTCTCTCTCTACGACATTGCCCCCGTTACCCCAGGCGTTGCCGTCGACTTAAGCCACATCCCAACCGCAGTTAAAATTAAAGGCTTCAGCGGCGAAGACGCGACCCCGGCTCTGCACGGTGCGGACGTGGTGCTGATTTCCGCCGGCGTGGCCCGTAAGCCAGGCATGGATCGCTCTGATCTGTTCAACGTTAACGCCGGCATCGTGCGTAACCTGATTGAGCAAGTGGCGAAAACCTGCCCGAAAGCCTGCATCGGCATCATCACCAACCCGGTTAACACCACGGTCGCCATCGCGGCGGAAGTGCTGAAAAAAGCCGGCGTTTACGACAAGAACAAACTGTTCGGCGTGACTTCGCTGGATATCATCCGTTCCAACACCTTCGTGGCCGAGCTGAAAGGCAAGCAGCCGGAAGAGCTGAACGTGCCGGTTATCGGCGGCCACTCTGGCGTGACCATTCTGCCTCTGCTGTCGCAGATCCCTGGTGTGAGCTTCACCGATCAGGAAGTGGCGGATCTGACCAAACGCATTCAGAACGCCGGTACCGAAGTGGTAGAAGCCAAAGCCGGCGGCGGGTCTGCAACGCTGTCCATGGGCCAGGCGGCCGCACGTTTCGGTCTGTCTCTGGTGCGTGCGCTGCAGGGCGAAAAAGGCGTTGTGGAATGCGCTTACGTTGAAGGCGACGGCAAATACGCTCGCTTCTTCGCGCAGCCGCTGGTGCTGGGCAAGAACGGCGTTGAAGAGCGTAAAGATATCGGCACCCTGAGCGCCTTCGAGCAGAAAGCGCTGAACGAGATGCTGGACGTGCTGCACAAAGATATCGAACTGGGCGAGAAGTTCATCAATAACTGATCGATACCGAGAGTCAGCCTATAAACGCCGCCGGACGCTGTTCCGGCGGTTTTTTTTTGTTCCGCGTTCACGACTTGATGCGTGCTTTGCGATCCAGCAGGCAATCGCTGTGCGGATCGTAATAACGGCTTGGCCAGATCTCCGATGGGTGAATGCCTATCGCTTCGGCGATCAGCCATTCCCCCTTCGGCCACGGGCGCGACAGCGCATTGGCCAGCGTCGATGAGCTCAATCCGGCCTTGCGCGATACCGCCGCCAGCGTGGTGCCCTGCTTGCGTAGCGCCGCGATGATATCTGCCGGGTGCCAATCTGGGTTCCTTGAATTCATGTTTACATCCCTTTTCTGATTAGCCAAAGTTGCGTTAGTGGTATAACTAACGAGTCAAAGTTAAGCGTTTGAACAACGTGAAACGTTTATTCGGAAACCAGAATACCATTAAATTTCCTAAAAAATACCCAGGTAATTTCCAAAAATGACGTTGCCCACTATTGCCCAGAGATGATGGCCATGAAAAACGAGTGGTTTGCCGCCAAGGAACTGACAGGCATCGCAGGATTACCCTCCTCACCACAGGGAATCAATTTGATGGCCCGGCGCGAAGGCTGGATCAGCCGCAGGCGTAAAGGCGTGCAGGGAAAAGCGTTGGAATACCATATCGATAGCCTGCCTTCAGGTGTGCGTAACCTGCTGGTGCTGAAGGAAGACGGGGCGGCCTATGACGTAGAACGCCAGGATCCGTTGGCGGTCTGGATCGAGTATTACTACCATTTGACGGAGAGCGAGCGCGAGAAAATGGTGGCTTTCCTGATGCGGGAAGGGATTGGCGGCCTGCTGGCGCGTATCGACGAAGAGAGCAATACCTAAGCAGGCCCGCGTACGCGGGCCTGATGAGTGTATTGCGAAATCACGATTTCTTAAAAATCGCGTTGCACCGCTAAATGGGCCAGGCCTTCCAGCGCCGTGCGGTGCTCCGATGCCGGCAACACCTGCAGCGCGGCGATCGCCTTGTCGGCCTCTTCCTCGGCGCGTTGGCGGGTGTATTCCAGCGAACCGCATTGCTGCATCGCCTGCAGTACCGGCTCCAACAAATGACGGCCGTTGCCTTGCTCAATTGCGCCACGGATCATGTCACGCTGGGCGTCGTCGCCGTTGTGCATCGCGTGCAGCAGCGGCAGGGTCGGCTTCCCTTCGTTCAGATCGTCGCCGGTGTTTTTGCCCAGGGTGCTGCCGTCGGCGCTGTAGTCGAGCAGATCGTCGATCAGCTGGAAAGCGGTGCCGAGGTAGCGGCCATAATCTTGCAGCGCCTTCTCTTGTTCGGCGCTGGCGCCGGACAGGATCGCCGACGATTGCGCCGCCGCCTCAAACAGACGGGCGGTTTTGCTGTAGATCACCCGCATATAGCTTTCTTCGCTGATGTCGGGATCGTGCACATTCATCAACTGCAGCACTTCGCCTTCGGCGATGACGTTGACCGCCTCCGACATCAGCGCCAGCACGCGCAGGGATTCCAGGCTGGTCATCATCTGGAAGGCGCGGGTATAGATAAAGTCGCCGACCAGCACGCTGGCGGCGTTGCCGAACGCCGCGTTGGCGGTGGCTTTGCCGCGGCGCATGTCCGATTCGTCGACGACGTCGTCATGCAGCAGCGTGGCGGTATGAATGAATTCGATCAGGGCGGCGACGGTGACGTGCTTGTTGCCTTCATAGCCCAACGCCCGCGCCGCCAGGACGGCGATCATCGGCCGGATGCGCTTACCGCCACCGCTGATAATGTAATAGCCAAGCTGATTGATGAGCGTGACATCGGAATTCAGCTGTTCGAGAATTGTTGCGTTCACGGCCGCCATATCTTGCGCGGTTAACTCGGTAATTTGCTCTAGGTTCATTGTGTTTTTTTCAGCTGTGTTTCTCTTCACCGCGTTGAGATCGCTGCTCACATCGGTACATGGCGGTAACTGTCCCTATGATTGTACTTGAAAAACGGTTCAGATAAACGCCACGAAAGAAACTGCGCTTTTTTTCTTCTTTTTTCTTGTTCTGGTCTTATTCTGCTCTTGTCATACGCTGCTTTTTTGCGTAGAATTCGCGCCCTATTGTGAATATTTATAGCGCGCTCTGAACTAACACAGTCGGGCACGCGGAAAGCGGAGTTTTATATGTACGCGGTTTTCCAAAGTGGTGGTAAACAACACCGAGTAAGCGAAGGTCAGACCGTTCGCTTGGAAAAGCTGGACATCGCAACTGGTGAAGCGGTTGAGTTTGACCAGATTCTGATGATCGCTAATGGCGAAGATATCAAAATCGGCGTTCCTTTCGTCGATGGCGGCAAGATCAAAGCTGAAGTTGTTGCTCACGGTCGTGGCGAGAAAATTAAAATTGTTAAGTTTCGTCGTCGTAAACACCATCGTAAGCAGCAGGGCCACCGTCAGTGGTTCACTGACGTTAAAATCACCGGCATCAGCGCTTAAGTTAGGAGAGCGGATTAATGGCACACAAAAAGGCTGGCGGCTCGACTCGTAACGGTCGCGATTCAGAAGCTAAACGTCTGGGCGTAAAACGCTTTGGCGGCGAAGCAGTACTGGCAGGCAGCATCATCGTTCGTCAGCGCGGCACCAAATTCCACGCTGGTACCAACGTGGGTTGCGGCAAAGACCACACTCTGTTTGCTTTGAAAGACGGTAAAGTCAAATTCGAAGTTAAAGGCCCGAGCAATCGTAAATTCATCAGCATCGAAGCTGAATAATTTTTCGAGCCTTACGAAATAGATGTAAGCCCCGCAATTCGTTGCGGGGCTTTTTACATTTATGGGTTGCCCGAGGGCAGGCCCGTCAGCGTTGACGAAGGTGATATGGATACGAAGCAGCAGGTCGGCGTTGGCATTTCTCTGGCGTTAACCACGGCGGTTTGCTGGGGCGCGTTGCCGATCGCGATGAAAGAAGTGTTGGTCGTGATGGAGCCGTTTACCGTTGTCTGGTATCGCTTTACCATGGCCGCCATCGGTTTGGGCGTGATCCTCGCGGTACGCGGCAAGCTGCCGCGGCTGACGATGTTCCGCCAGCCGCGTTGGCTGCTGCTGTTGGCGATCGCGACGGCGGGGCTGCTAGGCAACTTTGTGTTCTTCAGCTCCTCGCTGCAATACCTGAGCCCGACGGCGTCGCAGGTGATTGGCCAGCTGTCGCCGGTGGGCATGATGTTCGCCAGCGTGCTGATTTTAAAAGAACGTATGCGCATCACCCAGGTTATTGGCGCCCTGATGCTGATTTGCGGACTGATGCTGTTTTTCAACGTCAGTTTGATAGAGATCTTCACCCGGCTGACGGACTACACGCTGGGCGTTATGCTGGGCGTGTGCGCGGCGATGGTTTGGGTGAGCTACGGCGTGGCGCAGAAGGTGTTGCTGCGCCGACTGGCTTCGCCGCAGATCCTGGTTATGTTGTACACTTTATGTGCGATAGCGTTGTTCCCTCTGGCCAAACCCGAGGTGATTTTCCAGCTGAGCGGCTGGCAATTGGCGTGTCTGCTATTTTGCGGCGCCAACACGCTGATCGGCTACGGCGCACTGGCAGAGGCGATGGCACGCTGGCAGGCGGCGCAGGTGAGCGCGTTGGTGACGCTGACCCCGCTGTTTACCCTGCTGTTTTCAGATTTATTGGCGCTGGTCTGGCCCCAGGCATTCGCTGCGCCGACGCTGAACGTCGTCGGCTATGTGGGTGCGTTTGTGGTTGTGGCGGGCGCCATGTTTTCCGCAATTGGTCACCGGTGGTGGCCGCGACGGGCAGAACCCCCCCTGGTTGCTCCTTTGAAGCAGCCCGGTGAATGATTTACGGAGACGGTAAATGAAGTTTGTAGATGAAGCAGCGATTCTGGTCGTTGCAGGCGACGGCGGCAACGGGTGCGTCAGCTTCCGCCGCGAAAAATATATCCCGAACGGTGGGCCTGACGGCGGTGACGGCGGTGACGGCGGCGACGTTTACCTGCTGGCGGATGAGAACCTCAACACCCTGATCGACTACCGCTTTGAGAAGTCTTTCCGCGCCGAGCGCGGCCAGAATGGCCAGAGCCGCGACTGTACCGGCAAACGCGGTAAAGACGTCATCATCAAGGTGCCGGTCGGCACGCGCGTGAAGGATCAGGGCACCGGCGAGATCCTCGGCGACATGACGCGTCACGAGCAGAAGCTGATGGTCGCCAAAGGCGGCTGGCACGGTCTGGGCAACACCCGTTTCAAATCTTCGGTCAACCGCGCGCCGCGTCAGAAGACGCTGGGTACCGCGGGCGAAGCGCGTGACCTGTTGCTGGAGCTGTTGCTGCTGGCCGATGTGGGCATGCTGGGGCTGCCGAACGCCGGTAAATCGACCTTCATCCGCGCGGTGTCTGCTGCCAAACCTAAGGTGGCCGATTATCCGTTCACCACGCTGGTACCGAGCCTGGGCGTGGTGCGTATGGACCACGAGCAGAGCTTTGTGGTTGCCGACATTCCGGGGTTGATCGAGGGGGCCTCCGAAGGGGCGGGCCTGGGGATTCGCTTCCTGAAACACCTGGAGCGTTGCCGCGTGCTGTTGCACCTGGTGGACATCGCGCCGATCGACGAAACCGATCCGGTGGAAAACGCCAAAGTGATCATCAACGAGTTGAACCAATACAGCGAAAATCTGGCGCAGAAGCCACGCTGGCTGGTGTTCAACAAAATTGATGTGATTGGTGAGGAAGAAGCTGCCGAACGCGCCAAAGCGATTGTGGAAGGCATGGGTTGGGAAGGGAAGTACTACATGATCTCCGCCGCCAACCGCGAAGGCGTCAACGCGCTGTGCTGGGACGTGATGAACTTCATCAACACTCAGCCGAAAGCGATGGCGATCGAAGAAAGCGCGCCGGAAAAAGTCGAATTCATGTGGGATGACTACCACCGCGAGCAAATCGCGGAGGTGGAAGCCGAAGCGGAAGATGACTGGGATGACGACTGGGACGAAGACGACGACGAAGGCGTCGAAATCATTTACCAGAAGTAATTCGGTGATAAAGGGCTCAGCAACGCTGGGCCCTTGTTATTTGAGCGCCTTTTCCGGCAACCAGCACTGGGCGTTCAGGCCGCGCGCATCGCGGCGGTTTTCCAGCGTCAATCGCCCCTGGTGCAGTTGCGCGATGCGGATCACGATATTCAGGCCCAGTCCGCTGCCGCCGTAGCGTTGATCCATGCGGCGAAACGCCTGCGTCAGCTCCCCAATCATCTCTTCCTTGATACCCGGGCCATCGTCGATGACCTGCAGCAGATAGCCGCTGTCTTGCGGCGTTAATCGCACCTGTATCGCGCCGCCTTCCGGGCCGTAACGGTGGGCATTTTCGACCAGGTTGCGCAGCAGCAACCGCAGCAGCACCGGATCGCCGTTCACCGCGGCGACGGCCGGCAATTGCCAATCCAGCGTCTGCCCGCGTTGGGCGGTCATTTCGTCGAGTTCTTCGCGCAGCGGTTGGATCACATCGGCCACCCAATCGAAATGCTGATAATGGCCGCTGGCGAAGTCTTGCCCGGCGCGCGACAGCATCAGCAGCTGCTCGACGGTGTGCATCAGTTGATCGATGCGGGCGATCAGCACCTGGCTGCCCTGGACGCCCTGCTTTTCCATCAGTTCCAGGTGCAGGCGGATGCCGGCCAGCGGCGTGCGCAGCTCGTGGGCGGCGTCGGCAGTGAACAGGCGTTCCTGTTGAATGGTGTTATCCAGCCGTGAGAACAGCTGATTGAGTGCATTGGTGACCGCTACCATTTCCTGGCTGTCGCTGGTGATTGGCAGCGGCGTCAGGTTATCGGCAGAGCGCTTTTCCAGCCGCTGCTGCAATTGGTTTAGCGGGCGGATGATCCAGCTGATGGCCCAAAACGACGCCAGCAGCGTGACGACCATCATGATCAGCGAAGGCGCCAGCAGCGACGCGATGGCCTCGGCGATCTCGGTATCGACGCGCTCGGTACGCACTTTGGCGGACAGGGTTTCATCCACCAGGAAACTGATCTGCTCCTGGCTTTCGTGCCACAGCCAGAAGGCGCTGATGAGTTGCGTGACCAGCAGGATCAGCGCCAGCATCAGCAGCAGGCGGCGGCGCATGCTGATCATGACGAGGGTTCCAGGCGATAGCCGATGCCGCGCACGGTGCGGATGCGATCCTTGCCCAGTTTGCGGCGCAGGTTGTGGATGTGCACTTCCAGCGTGTTGGAACCCAGGTCGTCCTGCCAGGTGTAGAGATCCTGCTGCAGGAGTTCACGATTGACCGTCTGCCCGGCACGCATAATCAGGCGCGCCAGAATGGCAAACTCTTTCGGCGTAACCTCCACCGGCTGTTGCTGCAGGTAGACCTGCTGGCTCGAGAGGTTCAACTGCAGGTCATCCACCTGCATCAGATTGTCGCTGTGGCCCTGGTAGCGCCGCAGAAGGGCGCGCACGCGTGCCTGCAGCTCAACCAGCGCGAAGGGTTTGACCAGGTAGTCGTCGGCGCCGGCATCCAGCCCGTCGACGCGATCTTCCAGGGCATCGCGGGCGGTCAGGATCAGCACCGGCAGATCGATCTGCTGGCGGCGCCACTGCCGCAGCAGTGCGGCGCCGTCCATGTCCGGCAGACCGAGATCCAGGATCACCATGCTGTATTGGCTGGTGATGAGCAGGCTGTTGGCCTCTGCCGCCGTGGTGGCGCAGTCGCAGACGTAACCTTCGCCGGTCAGCGCCAGTGCCAGCCCCTGTTGCAACAGTTCATCATCCTCAACGACCAGCAGCTTCATGACGATCCTCAGTTGTTTTGGTAAATGTCCCGATACAGGCGGCTTTCGAAGCGCACCAGCGGCGCGCGGCGCTGTTTCTGATCTTCTGGCGGCACGGCGTAGCCGGAGAGATACTGCACGAAGGCCATGCGCTGGCCGCTGGCGGTCGTGATGAAGCCCGCCAGGTTGTAGACGCCCTGCAGTGCACCGGTCTTGGCCGACACCTTGCCGTCGACGCCGGCTTCGTGCAGGCCGCCGCGGTAGCGCAGGGTGCCATCATAGCCGGACAGCGGCAGCATCGAGATGAAGTTCAGCTCGTTGTCGTGCTGAGCGATGTACTGCAGCGCCTGCATCATAGTCGCCGGCGCCAGCAGGTTGTGGCGCGACAGGCCGGAACCGTCGGCGATAATGGTATTGCCCAGATCGATGCCGGCTTTCTGGCGCAGCACCTGCCGCACGGCATCGGAGCCCGCTCGCCAGGTGCCCGGTACGCCGAAGCGCTCGTGGCCGATGGTGCGGAAGACGGTATCGGCGATCATGTTGTCCGATTTCTTCAGCATGATCTTCAACAGATCGTGCAGCGGCGCCGACTGAGTTTGCGCGATTACCGTGCCGGTGATGCCGGGACGCGTCTGGCGTTTCAAGTGCCCGTCGATCTGGATACCGGCCTGGGTCAGTTCGTCTTTCAGGATTGCGCCCGCATAGCTGGCGCCGTCCTGGATGGCGAAGGCCAGCGGCAGCGGTTCGCTGCGTTGCGTCAGGCAGCCGGTCAGGGTAAAGCGGTTCAGTTCGCCCGGCACCACGTCCAGCTCGCAGTACTGCGCGTCTGCTGAGCCGCGCGCCAGGGTGCGCACCTGGCTAAACATATTGACTGGATAATAGGAGGCGACGCGGATAAACGCCATGTCGCCCGGATTCGGCGCGCTGTACAGCGAGACCGAGAAACAATTGCGATCGACGATGGCGGCGGCCGGCGGCGCGCTGAAGCACTGCGTCAGATCGTTCCACGGCCAGCCGGGCGCCTTGTCATGGCTGGCGAAGACCGAGGTATCGACCAGCACGTCGCCGCTGATTTGGCGCACGCCCTGTTTCTTCAGGACGGCCACCATATTGCGCAGGCTCTGGCGCTTGAAGGTCGGATCGCCGCTGAAGCGGGCGATCAGGTTGCCGCGCAGCACGCCATCGCGGATATCGCCCTGGCTCTCCAGCGTGGTGGTGAAACGGTAATCGGGCCCGAGTTGCAGCAAGGCCGCCAGCGCGGTCAGCACTTTTTGGGTACTGGCCGGCAGCGCCATCTGCTGAGAGTGATAATCGATCGTCGGCGCGCCGGCACCGATTTTCTGAACGACCAGGGCAAGGTTGGCCCCATCAGGCAGATATTGTGTGTACTCTTCAACCGGGGCCGCATTCGCATTCAGAACAAATGCGCAAGCCAATGCACTGACAATTCGTGAAAAACGCATAATCTCGGGATAACAGCTGGATAACGTGCCGTCATACTACGGTGCAATCAGGGAAAAAGTAAACGATGACCCTCAAGGAACTCTAGGCTAAAATGCGTATCAAAATGCAAAACCAATCTTGGCTTGGGCCTCGTTCCGAGTCAGGTTTCTTTTGTTTGTCGCCTGGAGGCGGGTGGCGGTATGCCAACCGTGTTTTCATACGAATACGTCAGGATGACGGTTATTTGAACAGGAAAGATTTAGAGGTATTTATACGATGAACCAAATTCCGATGACCTTGTTTGGCGCTGAAAAACTGCGCGAAGAGCTCGAATATCTGAAAAGCGTGCGCCGCCCGAAAATCATTGCGGATATCGCTGACGCCCGTGAGCACGGCGATTTGAAAGAGAATGCCGAGTACCATGCCGCCCGTGAACAGCAGGGTTTCTGCGAAGGCCGCATTCAGGAAATCGAAGCCAAGCTGTCCAATGCTCAGGTGATCGATATCACCAAGATGCCGAACACCGGCCGGGTGATCTTCGGTGCCACCGTATCGGTGATGAATCTGGACAGTGAAGAAGAAGTGACTTACCGCATCGTTGGCGACGATGAGGCCGATTTCAAGAAAAATCTGATTTCGGTAAACTCGCCGATGGCGCGCGGCCTGATCGGCAAAGAGCAAGACGACGTGGTGGTGATCAAAACCCCCGGCGGCGACGTGGAATACGAGATCCTGAAGGTCGAGTATCTCTGATCGAGGCCGTTGGTCATTAATGCGCCAACGTTTTGTAAAGATAGGAAAAAGGCCGCAAGCGGCCTTTTATCTTCGTCAGGCGCATGGCACCTTTTCGTTAACCTGATGGTTATTAACGCGGTAGACTGATCTTGCGCTCTTTCGACGGGCGGTAAAGAATAAGCGTACTGCCGATAACTTGCACATTGCAGGCGCCCGTTTCACGCACGATAGCGTCGGCGATCAGGGTTTTGGTTTCGCGATCTTCAGCGGCGATTTTTACCTTGATCAGCTCATGATGCTCCAGAGCCTGTTCAATTTCAGCCAGCACCCCTTCGGTAAGACCGTTATTGCCCAGCATTACCACCGGTTTTAACGGATGCGCCAGGCCTTTCAGGTGCTGTTTTTGTTTATTATTCAGATTCATTGTCTTTTTTGCTTAAGTTGGGATTGAAAACGGTACATTCTACCGCCATCTCATGTATATCACCAAATCGGTCTTCACCGGTGTGAGTCTACGTGAGCAGCGACCCTGACATAAGACTCTTTTTATGATAGTTGGAAAACGAGATGGCTAATAAAAAGCGTTCGGCTAGCTCCAGTCGCTGGTTACAAGAACACTTTAGCGATAAATATGTGCAGCAGGCGCAGAAAAAGGGACTGCGTTCCCGTGCCTGGTTTAAACTTGATGAAATACAGCAGAGCGACAAACTGTTCAAACCGGGAATGACCGTGGTTGATCTGGGCGCCGCACCGGGCGGCTGGTCGCAGTATGTGGTCACCCAAATCGGCGGTACCGGGCGCATCATCGCCTGTGATATTTTGCCAATGGATCCTATCGTTGGCGTCGATTTCCTTCAGGGCGATTTTCGTGATGAACTGGTGCTGAAGGCGCTGTTGGAACGAGTAGGCGAGAGTAAGGTTCAGGTGGTCATGTCCGATATGGCCCCGAATATGAGTGGCACCCCGGCGGTCGATATTCCAAGGTCGATGTATCTGGTGGAGTTGGCGCTGGATATGTGTCGTGATGTCCTCGCACCAGGCGGAAGTTTCCTGGTGAAGGTGTTCCAGGGAGATGGCTTTGACGAGTACCTACGGGAAATTCGCTCCCTGTTTACGAAGGTTAAGATTCGTAAGCCAGACGCTTCCCGCGCCCGTTCGCGCGAAGTGTACATTGTAGCGACAGGGCGCAAACTGTAGTACCCTAACGCTGTTTGTTAACACAGTTGTAAGATGAGGTTAATCCCTTGAGTGACATGGCGAAAAACCTAATTCTCTGGTTAGTCATCGCGGTAGTGTTGATGTCTGTATTCCAGAGCTTTGGGCCCAGCGAGTCGAATGGCCGTAGGGTGGATTACTCTACCTTCATGTCCGAACTGACCCAGGACCAGGTTCGCGAAGCGCGAATCAACGGACGTGAAATTAACGTTACCAAGAAAGACAGTAACAAATACACGACCTACATCCCTGTCAACGATCCTAAGTTGCTGGATACGTTGTTAACGAAGAATGTGAAAGTTGTCGGCGAGCCGCCTGAAGAGCCGAGCCTGCTGGCTTCTATCTTTATCTCTTGGTTCCCGATGCTGTTGCTGATCGGGGTCTGGATCTTCTTTATGCGGCAAATGCAGGGCGGCGGCGGCAAGGGCGCGATGTCCTTCGGCAAGAGCAAGGCCCGCATGCTGACGGAAGACCAGATCAAGACCACTTTCGCCGATGTCGCCGGTTGTGACGAAGCGAAAGAAGAGGTGAGCGAACTGGTGGAATACCTGCGCGAACCGAGCCGTTTCCAGAAGCTGGGCGGCAAGATCCCGAAAGGCGTGCTGATGGTTGGCCCGCCGGGGACCGGTAAAACGCTGTTGGCGAAAGCGATCGCCGGCGAAGCGAAGGTACCGTTCTTCACCATTTCCGGTTCCGACTTCGTCGAAATGTTCGTCGGCGTGGGTGCATCCCGCGTGCGCGACATGTTCGAACAAGCGAAGAAAGCCGCGCCGTGCATCATCTTCATCGATGAAATCGACGCCGTCGGTCGCCAGCGTGGCGCCGGCCTGGGTGGCGGTCACGATGAGCGTGAGCAGACCCTGAACCAGATGCTGGTTGAGATGGACGGTTTCGAAGGCAACGAGGGCATCATCGTCATCGCGGCGACCAACCGTCCAGACGTGCTTGACCCTGCGCTGCTGCGCCCGGGCCGTTTCGACCGTCAGGTCGTGGTCGGGCTGCCGGATGTGCGTGGCCGTGAGCAGATCCTGAAGGTGCACATGCGCCGCGTGCCGTTGGCTGCCGACATCGACGCCTCCGTCATTGCGCGCGGTACGCCGGGCTTCTCCGGTGCCGACCTGGCCAACCTGGTCAACGAAGCGGCGCTGTTCGCCGCCCGCGGCAACAAGCGCGTGGTGTCGATGGTGGAGTTCGAAAAAGCCAAAGACAAGATCATGATGGGTGCGGAACGTCGCTCCATGGTGATGACCGAAGCGCAGAAAGAGTCGACCGCGTATCACGAAGCGGGCCACGCCATCATTGGCCGCCTGGTTCCTGAACACGATCCGGTACACAAGGTCACCATCATTCCTCGTGGTCGGGCGCTCGGTGTGACCTTCTTCCTGCCGGAAGGGGATGCGATCAGCGCCAGCCGTCAGAAGCTGGAGAGCCAAATCTCCACCCTGTACGGCGGTCGTCTGGCGGAAGAGATCATCTACGGGCCGGAAAAAGTCTCTACCGGTGCGTCGAACGACATTAAAGTGGCGACCTCCATTGCCCGCAACATGGTGACCCAATGGGGCTTCTCCGAGAAGCTGGGGCCGCTGCTGTATGCGGAAGAAGAGGGTGAAGTGTTCCTGGGCCGTTCCGTGGCCAAGGCGAAGCACATGTCGGATGAAACCGCGCGTATCATCGACCAGGAAGTGAAGTCGCTGATCGAACGTAACTACACGCGTGCTCGTTCGCTGTTGATGGAAAATATGGACATCCTGCATTCGATGAAGGATGCGCTGATGAAGTATGAAACTATCGATGCGCCGCAGATCGACGATCTGATGAACCGCAAAGACGTGCGTCCGCCGGCGGGCTGGGACGATGCGAACAAAGGCAACAGCTCCGACAACGGTGGCACTCCGAAAGCCCCGACGCCGGTAGATGAGCCGCGCACCCCAACGCCGGGCAACACCATGTCCGAACAGCTCGACAAGTAACAGCGGCTGTGTAATAACATCAAACCCCGGTACGCCGGGGTTTTTTTTTGCCCGGCGGGCAGTGAACCAGGCAACAGTAAGGTGGACCAACCATGCAGTTAACCGTGCGCGACATGACGCTCAACCTCTCCTATCCGCAGGTGATGGGTATCCTCAATGTGACGCCGGATTCGTTTTCCGACGGCGGCCGTCACAACACCCTGAACCAGGCGCTGCTCCACGCGCATGCGCTGATTTCGGCCGGTGCCACGATGATCGATATCGGCGGCGAATCGACAAGGCCGGGGGCAGCTGAGGTGAGTGAAGAGGAAGAATTGGAACGGGTCGTGCCGGTGGTGGAAGCGCTGGCGCAGCGCTTCGAAGTCTTCATCTCGGTCGATACCTCGAAAGCGGGCGTGATCCGCGAATCGGCGCATGCAGGCGCACATCTGATTAACGACATTCGTTCGCTGCAGGAGCCGGGTGCCCTGGCGGCGGCGGCGGAAAGCGGTCTGCCGGTCTGTCTGATGCATATGCAAGGGCAGCCGCGCACCATGCAGCAGGCGCCGCATTACGATGACCTGATTGCCGATGTTCAGGCGTTTTTCGAGCATCATATTCAGCGCTGTAACGAGGTGGGGATAACAAATCAGAAATTGCTGCTCGACCCAGGCTTCGGTTTCGGTAAAAATTTGGCGCACAACTATCAGCTTCTGGCACGGTTGTCGGAGTTTCATCGTTTCGGTTTGCCGCTATTGGTCGGCATGTCGCGTAAATCGATGATTGGGCAACTGCTGAACGTGCCGCCGGATCAACGGGTTATCGGCAGCGTGGCCTGCGCGGTGATCGCGGCGATGCAGGGTGCGCAGATTGTCAGAGTGCATGACGTTAAAGAAACCGTCGAGGCGATGCGTGTCGTCGAGGCAACACTTTCAGCTAAGGGACAGTAGAGACATGAGCGAGCGCAAATATTTTGGCACCGACGGCATCCGTGGCAAGGTCGGGGACAGCCCCATCACGCCGGACTTCGTGCTGAAGCTGGGCTGGGCGGCCGGTAAAGTGCTGGCGCGTCACGGTTCCCGCAAGATCATCATCGGTAAGGATACGCGCATCTCCGGCTATATGCTGGAGTCCGCTCTGGAAGCCGGTCTGGCGGCCGCTGGATTGTCCGCCTCCTTCACCGGGCCGATGCCCACGCCGGCGGTGGCCTACCTGACGCGTACCTTCCGTGCCGAAGCAGGCATTGTCATTTCCGCTTCGCATAACCCGTTCTATGACAACGGTATCAAGTTCTTCTCAATCGACGGCGCCAAACTGCCGGACAACGTCGAAGAGGCAATTGAAGCCGAGATGGAAAAACCGCTGACCTGCGTGGAGTCCGCCGAGCTGGGTAAAGCCAGCCGTATCATCGACGCCGCCGGCCGTTACATCGAATTCTGCAAAGGTACCTTCCCGAGCGAGCTGAGCCTGAAGGGGCTGAAAATCGTGGTCGACTGCGCCAACGGGGCGACTTACCACATTGCGCCGAGCGTGCTGCGCGAACTGGGCGCCACGGTGATCGCCATCGGTGTTGAGCCGGACGGTATGAATATCAACGAAAAATGCGGTGCTACCGACGTGCGTCAGCTGCAGGAGCGCGTGCTGCAGGAAAAAGCGCACGTTGGCCTGGCGTTTGACGGCGACGGCGACCGCGTGATGATGGTGGATCACCTCGGCAACAAGGTGGATGGCGATCAGATCCTGTACATCATCGCCCGCGAAGGCCTGCGTCAGGGGCAGCTGCGCGGCGGCGCGGTCGGTACCCTGATGAGTAATATGGGGCTGGAGCTGGCGCTGAAACAGCTGGGTATTCCGTTCGCTCGCGCCAAAGTGGGCGACCGTTACGTGCTGGAGAAACTGCAGGAACTGGGCTGGCGCATCGGTGCGGAAAACTCCGGCCATGTGATCCTGCTGGACAAAACCACCACCGGCGACGGCATCGTGGCCGGGCTGCAGGTGCTGACTGCCATGGTGCGCAACCACATGAGCCTGCATGACCTGTGCAGCGGCATGAAGCTGCTGCCGCAGATCCTGGTCAACGTCCGCTTCGCCGGCGAGCATAATCCGCTGGAATCTGAAGCGGTGCGTAAGGTCACCGAGCAGGTGGAAACCGAGTTGGCCGGCCGTGGCCGGGTGCTGCTGCGTAAATCGGGCACCGAGCCGCTGATCCGCGTGATGGTGGAAGGCGAGGACGAGCAGCAGGTGACCGCGCTGGCGCATCGCATCGCCGATGCGGTGAAATCAGCAGGTTAAAACAGACAGTTAGCCATCGGGCTTGGCATCGCTGAGCCCGAATAGATGATTGTTGGCGTTTTTTTCCGCAAACGCGCCGGCGGCAGCAAATTGCCCTTGCGTGGGTTGGCGGCTTTGGTTAGTATTCACACCCGCTTCAGTAGGCAGTTTGTAAAAACGCCTGCTTGATGAGTGTGAAGCATTTGGCATGCGGTGAGGCCGCAAGGATACGGGTACTACTATGTACGAAGCTCTTCTGGTAATTTTCCTGCTGATCTCAATCGGGCTGGTTGCTCTGATTATGCTACAGCAAGGTAAAGGCGCTGATATGGGAGCCTCTTTCGGAGCAGGTGCATCAGGCACATTGTTCGGTTCGAGTGGTTCCGGTAACTTTATGACCCGCATGACTGCTGTGCTGGCGACGCTGTTCTTCGTCATCAGCCTGATTCTGGGCAACCTCAGCAGCAACCAAAGCAAGAAAGGCAGTGAGTGGGAAAACCTGGGTCAGCCAGTGAAAACTGAGCAGACGACCGCGCCGGCAGCACCAGCTAAGCCGAGCAGCGACATCCCGCAGTAAGCCGCAAAAAGTTTGTAAACGGTGGTTGTGAACTCGAAGGAACAACGGCCGTTAGCAGTAAGAATCAGTACCGAGGTGGTGGAATTGGTAGACACGCTACCTTGAGGTGGTAGTGCCCTAACGGGCTTGTGGGTTCGAGTCCCATCCTCGGTACCAAATCCCAGAGATAACTTGCAATTTTGCGATTATCGGCGTAGTATTTGCCACGTTTTCGGACGCGGGGTGGAGCAGCCTGGTAGCTCGTCGGGCTCATAACCCGAAGGTCGTCGGTTCAAATCCGGCCCCCGCAACCACTTTCCTTTAAGTGTTTATTTTCAAATACACTTTTCGATTGAAATCCGCTTTTCTCGATCAACATTTGAAAATGACACTTGCTCGAAAGTTGTACCGAGGCCGCCTAGCGGCAAACAGGGTCCAGTTGCATAAAGCCCCGATTTTTCGGGGTTTTTTGTTATTTGGCAACAGAATCACTGGGCTATTTAGCCCTTTTTTTATGTCTTGGGGGTGGGCTTGTCCACATTAGAGCAACAGTTAACAGAGATGCTTTCGGCACCCGTAGAAGCGTTGGGCTTTGAGCTTGTAGGCATCGAATTCATTCGTGCGCGCCAATCGACGCTCCGCATCTATATTGATAGTGATAACGGCATCAATGTTGATGATTGCGCTGATGTCAGCCACCAGGTCAGCGCTGTATTGGACGTCGAAGATCCAATCACGGTCGCTTACAACTTGGAAGTCTCCTCTCCTGGCCTTGATCGCCCGATGTTCACCGCAGAACACTATACGCGTTACCTCGGTGAAGAAGTCAGCCTGGTCCTGCGCATGGCGGTACAGAACCGTCGCAAGTGGCAGGGTATTATCAAGTCTGTCGAAGGCGAGATGATCACGGTTACTGTGGAAGGGAAAGATGAAGTGTTCGCGCTGAGCAACATCCAGAAAGCGAACCTGGTACCCCACTTTTAAAGTTTGGAAGAGGCAACTAGGATGAACAAAGAGATTCTGGCTGTTGTTGAAGCAGTTTCCAATGAAAAATCCCTTCCGCGCGAGAAGATTTTCGAAGCGCTGGAAACTGCATTAGCCACCGCAACCAAGAAAAAATACGAGCAGGAAATCGACGTGCGCGTCAGCATTGACCGTAGAACCGGCGATTTCGACACCTTCCGCCGTTGGGTCGCCGTAGACGAAGTGACTCAGCCGACGCGTGAAATCACGCTGGAAGCCGCTCAGTTTGAAGATCCGAGCATCGAGCTCGGCGGCTACGTCGAAGATCAGATCGAATCTGTGACCTTTGACCGTATCACCACCCAAACCGCCAAGCAGGTTATCGTGCAGAAAGTACGTGAAGCCGAGCGTGCGATGGTGGTCGACGCTTTCCGTGAACACGAAGGTGAGATCGTCACCGGCGTGGTGAAGAAAGTGAACCGTGACAGCATCGCGCTGGATCTGGGCAACAACGCCGAAGCGGTGATTGGCCGTGAAGACATGCTGCCGCGCGAAAACTTCCGTCCGGGCGATCGCATTCGCGGCGTACTGTACGCCGTGCGTCCTGAAGCTCGCGGCGCGCAGCTGTTCGTCAGCCGTTCCAGCTCGGAAATGCTGAAAGAACTGTTCCGCATCGAAGTGCCGGAAATCGGCGAAGAAGTGATCGAAATTAAAGCGGCAGCCCGCGATCCAGGCTCTCGCGCGAAAATTGCAGTGAAAACCAACGACAAGCGCATCGACCCGGTCGGCGCCTGCGTAGGTATGCGCGGTGCGCGCGTTCAGGCCGTGTCGAGCGAGCTCGGCGGCGAACGCATCGACATCATCCTGTGGGATGATAACCCCGCGCAATTCGTCATCAACGCCATGGCGCCGGCCGACGTCGCGTCGATCGTGGTAGACGAAGATAACTGCACCATGGATATCGCCGTTGAAGCCAGCAACCTGGCACAGGCGATCGGCCGTAACGGCCAAAACGTGCGTTTGGCTTCCCAGCTGCTGAAACAACACCGCGGCGACGATCGTTGGGAACTGAACGTGATGACGGCGGACGACCTGCAGGCCAAGCACCAGGCCGAGGCTCATGCCGCTATTGATACCTTCACCAAGTATCTTGATATCGACGAAGATTTCGCCACCGTACTGGTTGAAGAAGGCTTCTCCACGCTGGAAGAGCTGGCCTACGTGCCGATCAAAGAGCTGTTGGAAATCGACGGTCTGGATGAAGATACGGTTGAAGCATTGCGCGAACGCGCCAAAGCTGCATTGACCACGCTGGCCCTGGCACAAGAAGAAAGCCTGGGCGACAACAAACCGGCCGACGATTTGCTCAACCTGCCGGGTCTTGAGCGCAGCATGGCCTTTAAACTGGCCGCGCGTGGGGTTTGTACGCTGGAAGATCTTGCCGAGCAGGGTGTTGACGATCTGGCTGATATTGAAGGGCTTAGCGATGAGCAAGCCGGTGAGCTGATCATGGCTGCACGCAATATCTGTTGGTTTGGCGACAACGCGTAATAACTGTAGCAGGAAGGAACAGCATGACGACAGATGTAACCGTAAAATCGCTGGCAGCAGAGATTCAGACTCCGGTTGATCGCCTGGTACAGCAGTTTGCTGATGCAGGGATCAACAAGTCCGAGTCGGACTCTGTTACCCAGCAAGAAAAAGAAACATTGCTGGCGCACCTGAACCGTGAACACGGCAGCGCGCCAGGTAAACTCACTTTGCAGCGCAAAACGCGCAGCACCTTGAATATCCCGAGCACCGGCGGTAAAAGTAAATCGGTGCAAATTGAGGTCCGCAAGAAACGCACTTATGTAAATCGCGATACGCAGGAAGCCCAGTTGGCTGAAGCGGCAGAGCAGGCACAGCGTGAAGCGGAAGAGCAGGCACGGCGCGAAGCGGAAGAGCTCGCAAAACGCGAAGCGGAAGCGAAGCGCGCAGCCGAAGAGCAAGCCAAACGTGAGGCCGCGGAGATTGCTAAGCGTAATTCAGCGGAAAAAGAAAAAGTGACCAATCAACATACCGACGAAATGACCAAGCCAGCTCAGGCGGAAAAAGCACGCCGTGAAGCCGAAGCCGCTGAACTGAAACGTAAAGCGGAAGAGGAAGTGCGCCGCAAGGTTGAAGAGGAAGCCAAGCGCGTGGCGGAAGAAGCCCGTCGCATGGCCGAAGAGAACGGCGAGAAGTGGGCCCAGGCCGACGCGGCAAGCGCTGCGGTTGAAAGTGCCGACTATCACGTGACCACCTCTCAGCATGCGCGTGCCGCAGAAGACGAAAACGACGCCAAAGTTGAAGGCGATCGTCGTAGCCGCACCCGCGGCGGCAAAGCGACCAAGCAGAAGAAAGGCAACAAGCTGTCCGAATCCAAAGCGGATCGCGAAGAAGCGCGTGCCGTTACCCGTGGCGGTAAAGGCAAACGCAAGCCTAGCGCTCTGCAGCAGGGCTTCAACAAGCCGGCGCAGGTGGTTAACCGTGACGTGGTGATCGGTGAAACCATCACCGTGGCCGAGCTGGCCAACAAGATGGCGGTAAAAGGTTCTCAGGTCATCAAAGTGATGATGAAGCTGGGCGCGATGGCCACCATCAACCAGGTTATCGACCAGGAAACCGCACAGCTGGTTGCCGAAGAGATGGGCCACAAAGTTATTTTGCGTCGTGAAAATGAGCTGGAAGAAGCGCTGATGAGCGACCGTGATACGGGCGCTGCGGCTGAGCCGCGCGCGCCGGTCGTGACCATCATGGGCCACGTTGACCACGGTAAAACCTCTCTGCTGGACTACATCCGCTCCACCAAAGTGGCGGCGGGCGAAGCCGGCGGCATTACCCAGCACATCGGTGCCTACCACGTAGAAACCGAGAACGGCATGATCACCTTCCTGGATACCCCGGGCCACGCCGCGTTTACCTCGATGCGTGCTCGTGGTGCTCAGGCGACTGACATCGTGGTTCTGGTGGTGGCGGCCGACGACGGCGTGATGCCACAGACCATCGAAGCTATCCAGCACGCGAAAGCGGCGCAGGTGCCGTTGGTGGTTGCGGTGAACAAAATCGACAAGCCGGAAGCCGATCCGGACCGCGTTAAGCAGGAACTGTCTCAGTACGGCGTTATGCCGGAAGAGTGGGGCGGCGAAGCGCAGTTCGTTCACGTGTCCGCGAAAGCCGGTACCGGTATCGACGAGCTGCTGCAGGCTATCCTGCTGCAGGCCGAAGTTCTGGAACTGAAAGCGGTACGCAGCGGCATGGCGAGCGGCGTAGTGATCGAGTCCTTCCTGGATAAAGGTCGTGGCCCAGTGGCTACCGTACTGGTTCAGGAAGGTACGCTGAACAAGGGCGACATCGTCCTGTGCGGCTTCGAATACGGCCGTGTGCGTGCGATGCGTGACGAGCTGGGCCGTGAAGTGACCTCTGCCGGTCCGTCTATCCCTGTGGAAATCCTGGGTCTGTCCAGCGTGCCTGCAGCGGGTGACGAAGCGACCGTGGTGCGCGACGAGAAGAAAGCGCGTGAAGTGGCGCTGTATCGTCAGGGCAAGTTCCGCGAAGTCAAACTGGCGCGTCAGCAGAAGTCCAAGCTGGAAAACATGTTCGCTAACATGACCGACGGCGAAGTGTCTGAGCTGAACATCGTACTGAAGTCCGATGTGCAGGGTTCTTGCGAAGCGATCAGCGACTCGCTGCTGAAACTCTCTACCGACGAAGTGAAGGTGAAGATTGTCGGCTCCGGCGTAGGTGGGATCACCGAAACCGACGCGACGCTGGCTGCGGCTTCCAACGCCATCATCCTGGGCTTCAACGTGCGTGCCGACGCTTCTGCGCGCCGCGTGATCGAAGCGGAAAGCCTGGATCTGCGTTACTACTCCGTGATCTATAACCTGATCGACGAAGTGAAGCAGGCGATGAGCGGTATGCTGGCGCCGGAATACAAGCAGCAGATCATCGGCCTGGCCGAAGTGCGCGACGTGTTCAAATCGCCTAAGTTCGGCGCTATCGCCGGCTGTATGGTTACCGAAGGGACCATCAAGCGTCACAACCCAATCCGCGTACTGCGCGACAACGTGGTTATCTATGAAGGCGAGCTGGAATCCCTGCGCCGCTTCAAAGATGACGTTAACGAAGTCCGTAACGGCATGGAATGTGGTATCGGCGTTAAGAACTATAACGACGTGCGCGTCGGCGACATGATCGAAGTGTTCGAAATCATTGAGATCCAACGCACCATCGCTTAACGATTGCACATCTGCTTATATCTGTTTACGGGGGGCCTTTGTGCCCCCCGATTTGTCTGGAGAATCCAAAATGGCAAAAGAATTCAGCCGCGGTCAACGCGTGGCGCAAGAGATGCAGAAAGAGATTGCGATCATTCTGCAGCGTGAAGTTAAAGATCCGCGCGTCGGCATGGCGACCGTTTCCGGCGTGGAAGTGTCCCGCGACCTGGCGTATGCCAAGGTTTACGTCACCTTCCTGAACGTATTGACCGAGAACCACGATCCGGATCTGGTCACCAACGGCATCAAAGCGTTGCAGGACGCTTCCGGCTATATCCGTACCCTGCTGGGCAAAGCGATGCGCCTGCGCGTGGTGCCGGAGCTGACCTTCGCTTACGACAACTCCCTGGTGGAAGGCATGCGCATGTCCAACCTGGTGACCAACGTGGTGAAGAACGACGCCGAGCGCCGTTCCGCCTCAGGCGATGACAAGGAGGATTAATGAGTCGCCCTCGTCGCCGCGGCCGTGACATCCACGGCGTGCTGTTGCTGGACAAGCCGCAGGGGTTGTCGTCCAACGATGCGCTGCAAAAAGTAAAACGCCTGTACAACGCCAACCGAGCGGGCCATACCGGCGCGCTCGATCCGTTGGCGACCGGCATGCTGCCTATTTGCCTGGGCGAAGCGACCAAGTTTTCGCAATACCTGCTCGATTCCGACAAGCGCTATCGGGTGATCGCCAAGCTGGGGCAGCGTACCGATACCTCCGACGCCGACGGCCAGATCGTGCAGGAGCGCCCGGTGAATTTCACCCAGGCGCAGCTCGACGCGGCGCTGGACACCTTCCGCGGCGACATCCAGCAGGTGCCGTCGATGTATTCGGCGTTGAAATACCAGGGCAAGAAACTCTACGAGTATGCGCGCCAGGGGATTGAAGTGCCGCGCGAAGCGCGCAGCATCACGGTGTACGAGCTGCAGTTTATCCGCTGGGAAGGGGATGAGCTGGAGCTGGAGATCCACTGCTCGAAAGGCACCTACATCCGCACCATCACCGACGATCTCGGCGAGCTGCTGGGCTGCGGCGCGCACGTGATCTATCTGCGCCGCCTGCAGGTGGCGACTTATCCGATTGCGCGCATGGTGACGCTGGAACAGCTGAACGCTTTGCTGGCGCAGGCGCAGGAACAAGAAATCGCGCCCGGCGAGCTGCTCGATCCGCTGCTGATGCCGATGGACAGCCCGGTTGAGAACTATCCGGAAGTGAATTTGCTGCCGGTGGTTGCGGGTTACGTCAAGCAGGGGCAACCGGTGCAAGTCGCCGGCGCGCCGGCTTCCGGCCTGGTGCGTATCACCGAGGGTGAAGAGCGAAAATTCATCGGCGTTGGCGACATCGCCGAGGATGGTCGCGTGGCGCCGCGCCGCCTGGTGGTCGAGCATTTCGACTGACGGCGGGGCACTGCGTCGCCTTGCGATCGCACTGCGCTAAGAGTAGAATGGCGCAGCTTATGCATTGGGTTGCTGAATTAGAGATCGGCGCCTGTTTTTATTATCTATAATCTGGAGTATTACAATGTCTCTAAGTGTTGAAGCTAAAGCTCAAATCGTAGCTGATTTCGGTCGTGGTACTAACGACAGCGGTTCTACCGAAGTTCAGGTTGCCCTGCTGACTGCGCAGATCAACCATCTGCAAGGCCACTTCTCCGAGCACAAAAAAGATCACCACAGCCGTCGTGGTCTGCTGCGTATGGTTTCTCAGCGTCGTAAGCTGCTGGACTACCTGAAGCGTAAAGATGTAGCACGTTACACCAGCCTGATCGAGCGTCTGGGTCTGCGTCGCTAATCTAGCAAGTTTCAGTGGAAAGGGGCCTATTTTGGCCCCTTTCTTCTAGGAAGCATAAGCAAATCAGGTTAATGTATTACTGATGTTTCCAAACAGGTTCTTCCGTTACAGAGGTTCGCGCGGCTAATGAGAGGCTTTATCTCCTGCCTGAGATAAGGATTGTCATTAGTCGCGAGGATGTAGTGAGAAGGCAAATCGAGTCACAGGCGTGTCGAGTCGTCAATGCGATTGCGCGCCGCTAATCAAGGATATAATTTTGCTGACACCGATCATTCGCAAATTCCAGTATGGCCAGCATACCGTCACCATCGAAACCGGTATGATGGCTCGTCAGGCCACCGCCGCCGTTATGGTGAGTATGGATGACACCGCCGTATTCGTTACCGTCGTTGGCCAGAAAAAAGCCAAGCCGGGCCAGAGCTTCTTCCCGCTGACCGTTAACTACCAAGAGCGTACTTACGCCGCCGGCCGCATCCCGGGCAGCTTCTTCCGTCGCGAAGGCCGTCCGAGCGAAGGCGAGACCCTGACTTCCCGTCTGATCGACCGTCCGATCCGTCCACTGTTCCCGGACAGCTTCCTGAACGAAGTTCAGGTGATCGCGACCGTGGTTTCCGTTAACCCGCAGGTGAACCCGGACATCGTCGCGATGATCGGCGCCTCTGCCGCCCTGAGCCTGTCCGGTATTCCGTTCAACGGCCCAATCGGCGCAGCGCGCGTAGGTTACATCAACGATCAGTATGTGCTGAACCCGACAACTGACGAGCTGAAAGAAAGCCGTCTGGATTTGGTGGTTGCCGGTACTGCAGGCGCGGTGCTGATGGTTGAATCCGAAGCGGAAGTGCTGAGCGAAGATCAGATGCTGGGCGCCGTGGTGTTCGGCCACGACCAGCAGCAAGTGGTTATCGAAAACATCAACTCCCTGGTTGCCGAAGCCGGCAAGCCGAAGTGGGATTGGCAGGCCCCTGCGGTCAACGAAGCGCTGCACGCGCGCGTGGCTGAACTGGCCGAAGCTCGCCTGGGCGACGCTTACCACATCACCGAAAAACAAGAGCGTTACGCTCAGGTTGACGCGATCAAAGACAGCGTGGTTGAAACCCTGCTGGCGCAGGACGAAACGCTGGACGCCGGCGAAATCCAGGACATCCTGGGCAACGTCGAGAAGAACGTGGTGCGTAGCCGCGTACTGCGTGGCGAGCCGCGTATCGACGGCCGTGAAAAAGACATGATCCGTGGCCTGGACGTGCGCACCGGCGTACTGCCGCGCACCCATGGTTCCGCGCTGTTCACCCGTGGCGAAACTCAGGCGCTGGTTACCGCGACCCTGGGTACCGCGCGCGACGCACAGAACCTGGACGAGCTGATGGGCGAGAAGACCGACAGCTTCCTGTTCCACTACAACTTCCCTCCGTACTCCGTAGGCGAAACCGGCATGGTCGGTTCTCCTAAGCGTCGTGAAATCGGTCACGGTCGCCTGGCGAAACGCGGCGTATTGGCTATGATGCCTAAACCGGAAGATTTCCCGTACACGGTTCGCGTCGTGTCTGAAATCACCGAATCCAACGGTTCTTCTTCCATGGCTTCCGTGTGCGGCGCATCTCTAGCGCTGATGGATGCCGGTGTGCCAATCAAGGCTGCCGTTGCGGGTATCGCGATGGGCCTGGTGAAAGAAGCCGATAACTTTGTGGTTCTGTCCGACATTCTGGGTGACGAAGATCACCTGGGCGACATGGACTTCAAAGTGGCCGGTAGCCGCGACGGTATCACCGCGCTGCAGATGGACATCAAAATCGAAGGCATCACCCGCGAGATCATGCAGGTGGCTCTGAACCAGGCCAAGGGCGCGCGTCTGCACATCCTGGGCGTGATGGAACAGGCTATCAGCTCCCCACGCGGCGATATCTCCGAATTCGCACCGCGTATTCATACTATCCGCATCAACCCGGATAAAATCAAAGACGTGATCGGTAAGGGCGGTTCCGTTATCCGCGCATTGACCGAAGAGACTGGCACTACCATCGAAATTGAAGATGATGGTACAGTTAAAATCGCTGCGACCGACGGTGAGAAGGCGAAATTCGCTATCCGTCGTATTGAAGAGATCACGGCAGAGATCGAAGTGGGCCGTATCTACCAGGGTAAAGTGACCCGTATCGTTGATTTCGGCGCATTCGTCGCTATCGGCGGTGGTAAAGAAGGTCTGGTGCACATTTCTCAGATCGCCGACAAGCGCGTTGAGAAAGTGACCGACTATCTGCAGATGGGTCAAGAAGTGCCGGTTAAGGTACTGGAAGTTGACCGTCAGGGCCGCGTGCGTCTGAGCATCAAAGAAGCGATGGCGCCGGAAGCAGGTTCACCTGCGCCTGAAGCAGAATAACTGTATAGATAGTTTTACAGCTCCCCGCCATGGGGTTGGGAGCTGTTCGTATCGCGCGGGTAGGATACCCGCGTTTTAGCAAACGGAGGACAGGACGTTCATCCAATGTTTGTCTTCGGGAGTGGGAAATGAAGCCTTTCTTGCGCTGGTGTTACGTTGCGACAGCACTCATGCTGGCAGGATGCAGCAACCATGATTGGCGTAAAGACGAAGTTTTGGCAATCCCGTTGCAGCCTACGTTGCAGCAGGAAGTGATCCTGGCGCGCATGGAACAAATTCTTGCCAGCCGGGCACTGACGGATGACGAACGCGCACAGCTTTTATATGAGCGCGGTGTGCTGTATGATAGCCTCGGGTTACGTGCATTAGCGCGCAATGATTTCTCGCAGGCGCTGGCGATACGTCCCGACATGCCGGAAGTTTTCAACTACCTGGGCATTTACTTAACGCAGGCAGGCAATTTTGATGCTGCCTATGAAGCGTTTGATTCTGTACTAGAGCTTGATCCAACTTACAATTACGCGCGTTTAAACCGGGGCATCGCACTGTATTATGGCGGCCGCTTCCCGTTGGCGCAGGATGATCTGCAGGCGTTTTATCAAGACGACCCAAACGATCCCTTCCGTTCGTTATGGCTGTATCTGGTGGAGCGAGAAATCGATCCCAAGAAGGCCGAAGTAGCGCTTCAGCAGCGCTATGACAAATCGGACAGAGGGCAATGGGGATGGAATATTGTCGAATTCTACCTGGGCAAGATCAGCGAAAAAACGCTGATGGAACGCCTCAAGGCAGATGCAACGGATAACACTTCGCTCGCTGAGCATCTCAGTGAAACTGACTTCTATTTGGGTAAACACTACCTGAGTCTGGGGGACAAGGACACCGCTTCGGCGCTGTTCAAACTGACGGTGTCTAACAACGTTCACAACTTCGTTGAGCACCGCTATGCATTGTTGGAATTGGCGCTTTTGGGCCAAGAGCAAGACGACCTATCGGAATCGGACCAGCAATAGCTGACGAACACCTATCAGCCTGATGAACATTGGTTTTTAACCAAAGTTATCGCCTTAACGGGCGAGGGCTTTTTTGTTCGTTTTATAATCTAATTTGAGCCGGTTCACACTTTTCAATGAAAATGACTGAAAATTTTCTCGACGAGTTATGTAGACTGGCTGCCATTATTAATGAGGCACGTGTACATGACGACTGAGTTTGAAACCTCTTTTGCTGATCTGGGGCTGTCTGCTCCAATCATTTCCGCCCTGAACGATCTGGGCTATGAAAAACCATCTCCGATCCAGGCTGAGTGTATTCCTCACCTGTTGAACGGCCGCGACGTGCTGGGCATGGCACAGACCGGTAGTGGTAAAACTGCAGCGTTCTCGCTGCCGCTGCTGCACAACCTGCAGGCAGACCTGAAAGCACCTCAGATCCTGGTGCTGGCACCGACCCGCGAACTGGCGGTTCAGGTTGCCGAAGCGATGACCGATTTCTCCAAACACATGAACGGCGTTAACGTGGTAGCCCTGTACGGCGGCCAGCGTTACGACGTGCAGCTGCGCGCTCTGCGCCAGGGCCCGCAAATCGTTGTGGGTACCCCAGGCCGCCTGCTGGACCACCTGAAGCGCGGCACCCTGAACCTCTCTAACCTGAGCGGTCTGGTGCTGGATGAAGCCGACGAAATGCTGCGCATGGGCTTTATCGAAGACGTAGAAACCATCATGGCTGAGATCCCGGCTGAACATCAGACCGCGCTGTTCTCCGCCACCATGCCGGAAGCGATCCGTCGCATTACCCGCCGCTTCATGAAAGAGCCGCAGGAAGTGCGCATCCAGTCCAGCGTGACCACCCGTCCGGACATCAGCCAGAGCTACTGGTCGGTCTACGGCATGCGTAAAAACGAAGCGCTGGTGCGTTTCCTGGAAGCCGAAGACTTTGACGCGGCGATCATCTTCGTCCGTACCAAGAACGCGACCCTGGAAGTGGCCGAAGCGCTGGAGCGCAGCGGTTACAGCAGCGCCGCGCTGAACGGCGACATGAACCAGGCGCTGCGTGAGCAGACTCTGGAGCGTCTGAAAGACGGTCGTCTGGATATCCTGATCGCGACCGACGTTGCGGCCCGTGGCCTGGACGTTGAGCGCATCAGCCTGGTTGTCAACTACGACATCCCGATGGACTCCGAGTCTTATGTTCACCGTATCGGCCGTACCGGTCGTGCGGGCCGCGCCGGCCGCGCGCTGCTGTTCGTGGAAAACCGCGAACGCCGCCTGCTGCGCAACATCGAACGCACCATGAAGCTGACCATCCCGGAAGTGGAGCTGCCGAACGCAGAGCTGCTGGGCGAGCGTCGTCTGGCCAAGTTCGCCGCGAAAGTTCAGCAGCAGCTGGAAAGCAGCGATCTGGATCTGTACCGTGCGCTGCTGACCAAACTGCAGCCGGAAGAAGAGCTGGATATGGAAACCCTGGCCGCAGCGCTGCTGAAAATGGCTCAGGGCGAACGTCTGCTGATCCTGCCGCCGGATCCGGTCTTCAAGCCGCGTCAGCGTCGTGAGTTCAACGACCGTGACGATCGCCGCGGCGACCGTCGTGACAGCCGCGACAGCCGTGACGGCGATCGTCCGCGTCGCGAACGTCGTGACGTTGGCGAAATGCAGCTATACCGCATCGAAGTGGGCCGTGACGATGGCGTTGAAGTCCGTCATATCGTTGGCGCTATCGCTAACGAAGGCGACATCAGCAGCCGTTACATCGGTAACATCAAGCTGTTCGCTTCCCACTCCACCATCGAGCTGCCAAAAGGCATGCCGGGCGAGATCCTGAATCACTTCACTCGCACTCGCATCCTGAACAAGCCGATGAACATGCAGCTGTTGGGCGATGCACAGCCGTTCGAACGTCGCGAGCGTCGTGACGGTGGCAACGGTGGCGAGCGTCGTGGCAACGGTAACGGCCGTCCGTTCAACGGTGAACGTCGCGAAGGCGGCCCACGTCGTTCCTTCGGAGAACGTCGCGAAGGCGGTAACGGCGGCGAGCGTCGTGGCGGTAACTACAACCGTGACGGCAAGCCGGCGCCACGCCGTGATGACAGCGCACCGGCAGCACCACGTCGTCGTTTCGGCGACGCGTAATCGCTGATTCACCGTTCGCGGTGAAGCACTCTGAAAAACCAGCCTGCGGGCTGGTTTTTTTATGCCTGAAAATTGCCGTCAAACGCCCCTGAATGGCGTATCATTCATAAGGTTTTTTCTTATGGATGATATGCACGGGAGATGCCATGAGTTGGCAGCAGTTCAAATCTCAATACCTGGTGCGCTTTTGGGCGCCGCTGCCGGCGGTGATCGCCGCCGGGATCCTTTCTACCTACTACTTCGGCATGACCGGCACCTTCTGGGCGGTGACCGGCGAATTCACGCGCTGGGGCGGCCATGTGCTGCAGTGGTTCGGCCTGCACCCTGAGCAGTGGGGCTATTTCAAGGTTATCGGCCTGCAGGGCACGCCGCTGGAGCGCATCGACGGGCGCATGATCATCGGCATGTTCGCCGGCTGCATCGCCGCCGCGCTGTGGGCCAACAACATCAAGCTGCGCCAGCCGCAGCACCGCATTCGCATCGTGCAGGCGCTGCTGGGCGGCATCATCGCCGGTTTCGGCGCGCGCCTGGCAATGGGCTGTAACCTGGCGGCCTTCTTCACCGGTATTCCGCAGTTCTCGCTGCATGCCTGGTTCTTCGCGCTGGCGACCGCCGCCGGCTCCTACTTCGGCGCCAAATTCACGCTGTTGCCGATGTTCCGCATCCCGGTCAAATTGCAAAAGGTGAAGTCCGCCGCGCCGTTGACGCAGAAGCCTGAGCAGGCGCGCCGCCGCTTCCGGCTGGGCATGGCGGTCTTCGGCCTAGCGGTGGCCTGGTCGCTGTGGACGCTGTTCGATGCGCCGAAGCTCGGTATCGCCATGCTGTTCGGTATCGGCTTCGGTTTGCTGATCGAACGCGCGCAGATCTGCTTCACCTCGGCGTTCCGCGATCTGTGGATCACCGGCCGCACCCACATGGCGAAAGCCATCATCATCGGCATGGCGGTGAGCGCCATCGGCATCTTCAGCTACGTGCAGCTTGGCGTGGCGCCGAAGATCATGTGGGCCGGCCCGAATGCGGTGCTGGGCGGCTTGCTGTTCGGCTTCGGCATCGTGCTGGCCGGCGGCTGCGAGACCGGCTGGATGTACCGCGCGGTGGAAGGGCAGGTACACTACTGGTGGGTGGGGCTGGGCAACATCATCGGCGCTACGCTGCTGGCCTATTACTGGGACGATCTGGCGCCGGCGCTGGCGACCGACTACGACAAAATCAACCTGCTCGACACCTTCGGCCCGGTCGGTGGCCTGCTGGTGACCTATCTGCTGCTGGCGCTGGCCTTCGCCGCCATGCTGTGGTGGGAGAAACGCTTTTTCCGCGCCCGGCCTGAGGCGCAGGTGGTGAATTTGAGGAGTATGCCATGAAAGAGACGACGATAGTGCCGGACTACCGGCTGGACATGCTGGGCGAGCCTTGCCCGTACCCGGCGGTGGCGACGCTGGAGGCGATGCCGCAGCTGAAGCCGGGGGAAATCCTGGAGGTGATCAGCGATTGCCCGCAGTCGATCAACAACATCCCGCTTGATGCGCGCAACCACGGCTACAAGGTGCTGGATATCCAGCAGGACGGGCCGACCATCCGCTATCTGATCCAGCGTTAACGCCAAGGCGGTGGGGTTCCCACCGCCTTTTCGTTTTTTAGCCCTTCACGATGTCGCCCTTCACCCCGGCGACGATCTCGAACGAACGCAGCCGCGCCTGATGATCGAAGATCTGGCCGTTGACCATGATCTCGTCGGCATCGGTTTCACGCAGCAGCGTTTGCAGCCCGTGACGCACCGTTTTTTCATCGCCGACGATCGACATCCGCAGCGCCTGTTCGACGCCATACTGCTCGCCGGCGGTCCACAGCGCGTGGATGTTATCCACCGGCGGCGGCAGCGGGCCGGGCGAACCGCGGCGCAGATTGATGAATTGCTGCTGCATCGAGCTGAACAGGAAGCGCGCGTCGCGGTCGCTGTCGGCGGCGATCACGTTGACGCACACCATGGCGTGCGGCTGCGCCAGCTGTTTGGAGGGTTTGAAGTTCTCGCGGTACAGCTGCAGCGCCTGGAACAGCATATCCGGAGCGAAGTGCGAAGCGAAGGCGAACGGCAGGCCGAGCTGCGCCGCCAGCTGCGCGCTATAGAGGCTGGAGCCGAGCAGCCAGAGCGGCACATGTAGCCCCTGGCCCGGCACCGCCTGCACCGGTTGCCCGGGCTGCGCATCGCAGAAGTAGTTTTGCAGTTCCTGCACGTCGCGCGGGAAGGTATCCACGTCGCCGGACAGGTGGCGACGCAGCGCCATCATGGTGCGTTGATCGGTGCCGGGCGCGCGGCCCAGCCCCAGATCGATGCGGCCGGGGTAGAGCGACTCCAGCGTGCCGAACTGCTCGGCGATCACCAGCGGCGCATGGTTCGGCAGCATCACGCCGCCGGAGCCGAGGCGAATGCTCTGGGTGCCGGCGGCCAGATAGCCCAGCAGCACCGAGGTGGCGGCGCTGCCGATGCCGGTCATATTGTGGTGCTCGGCCAGCCAGTAACGCTGGTAGCCCCAGCGTTCGGCGTGCTGCGCCAAATCCAGCGAACAGTGGAAAGCGTCGCGTGCCTTGGCCCCTTGCGGGATTGGCGATAAATCCAGTACCGACAGCGGTACCGCAGTGTGTTCAGTCATGACATCGTCCATCAGAGAGTGGATCGCTTAAAGGGCGAGTGCAGGAGTCTGCATACCAAAAAGCCGAAAAAAGATGCTTTTTAGTGTTAAAAGCATAATCCAATTTATAGTTATAAAAGAGGAGATATGTGCTTGTGATATCCTCATGAGAGCAATGGTGTTTTTTGGAGCAATTTGAGACATGGAAATGATGATCCCCGCCCGCCGCTTACCGTTCCGGGAGCTGACATAATGAAAAAAAAGACGCTGTTTACCCTGTTGCTGATGTTGGCGGCGATCGCATTGGCGATCCTGTTCCGCGCGCACAATCAGGATCTGTTGCTGCAGGGTGAAGTGGATGCCCCCGAAGTGATCGTCGCATCCAAGGCGAAAGGCCGGGTCGTTGAACGCCTGATCGAACGCGGCGACGACGTGAAAAGCGGTCAGCTGATCATTCAGCTCGATAGCCCCGAACTGATGGCGCAGCTGCGTTCCGCGCAGGCGACGCGCGACGAGGCCAAGGCGCAGCTCGAGCTGTCGCTGCACGGCACCCGTGAAGAGAGCATCCGCAACCTGCGCGCCAACCTGGCGCAGGCCGAGGCGCAGTACCGCAATGCGCAAAATGACTACAACCGCAACCTGAGCGTGGCCGGCAAGGGCTATATCTCGAAGTCCGAGCTGGACGCTTCGCGCCGGTCGCGCGACACCGCCTTCCAGCAGGTACAGGCCGCCAAGGCCAATCTGGATGAAGGCATTAACGGCGACCGCGTCGAGCAGCGGCAGCAATATGCGGCGGCGCTGCGGGCGGCGGAAGAGAATCTGCTGCAGATCCAGGCGCAGAGCGACGATCTGCAGGTGAAAGCGCCGGTGGACGGCGAAGTGGGGCCGATCCCGGCCGAAGTGGGCGAATTGCTGAACGCCGGCAGCCCGCTGGTGACGTTGATCCGGGTGCCGGACGCCTACTTCGTGTTTAACCTGCGTGAAGACATCCTGGCCCACGTGCGCAAAGGCGACAAGGTCAAGCTGCGGGTGCCGGCGCTGAAGGACAAAATGATCGACACCGAGGTGCGCTACATCGCGCCGCTGGGGGATTACGCCACCAAACGCGCCACCCGCGCCACCGGCGACTTCGACCTGAAAACCTTCGAAGTGCGCCTGTATCCGTCACAGCCGGTGGACGGCCTGCGTCCGGGGATGAGCACCTTATGGCAATGGAAAGAGTAAGGGCCGGCTGGCGCTGCTTCAGTCACGCGTTCGACAAAGAGTGTCGCGTCGCCTTTCGCAGCCCGGTGGTGCACTGGCTGAGCTGGATCTTTCCGCTGATCCTGTTTGCGCTGATCAGCAGCAACTTCTCCGAAGGCACGCTGCTCGATCTGCCGGTCTCGGTGGTGGACAGCGATCACAGCCCGCTGTCCAAATCGCTGACGCGGCGGCTGGACGCCGGTTCGCATGCCCACGTCGAGGCATATGGCGGCGGGCTGCCGGAGTCGCTGAGCCGCCTGCGCAGCGCGCAGGATTACGCGTTGCTGTATATCCCGCCGGACTTTGAGGCCAACGCGCTGTCAGGCAAACAGCCTAGCGTAGTGATGTACTACAATGCGTTGTTCTACGGCGCCGGGCTGTACTCCACCCAGGACTTTGGCGGCCTGATGAACGAAATCAACGCCAGCACCCGCAGCATCATCGCCACCGAGATGGGTAAAACGCTGCCGCCGTTGGCGGACGTGACGCTCTCCTACGGCAGCCTGTTCAACGCCAGCGGCAGCTATATCTATTACCAGCAGTTCGCCGCCACCATCCACCTGCTGCAGCTGTTCGCGGTGACCTGCATGATCTACGTGCTGGCGCGCAGCAAGTCGCTGCTGCAGGCCAAGCCGTTCAGCCTGGCGCTGCTCGGCAAGCTGGCACCGTACACGCTGTGTTTCACCACCCTGCTGATGGTGGAGATCGCGGCGCTGGTGGGCATCTTTGACGCCCGCGTCAGCGGCAATCCGCTGTTTATGCTGATGATCGGCCTGTTCTACGTGATGGCGGCTCAGAGCATCGGCCTGCTGCTGTACACCTTTACCGGCAGCACCATCACCGCCTACAGCCTGATTGGTATTTTGGTCAGTATCGCGATGACCTTCTCCGGCATGGCGGTGCCTGAGCTGTCGATGCCGCTGCCGGCGCGCATCATTTCCAACATCGAACCGCTGACCCACGCGCTGTACGCGATGTTCGACGTGTTCCTGCGGCAGGTGCACGCCAGCGCCATCTTCAGCGTGTGCGCGCTGCTGGCGGTCTATCCGCTGGTGGCCGCGCTGCTGGTGCGCAATCGCCTGCCGGCGCGGCTGGCAAAAGAGGGGGAGGCCGGATGAAGCTCTATTGGCAAACCTTCGTTAAGGTGCTGCTCGGCATGCTGGAGCGGCCGGTGTGGCTGATGCTGATCCTGTCGCTGTGCATCATGAGCCTGGTGTACGCCAACCGCACGGTGTGGGATCTGCCGGTGGGGGTGGTCGATCAGGACCACAGTACCGCCAGCCGCCAGCTGATCCGCCAACTGGACGCCACCTCCAAGATAGCGATTGAAACCTACGACAGCCTGGAACAGGCACAGCGCGATCTCAGCTGGCGCAAGCTGTTTGCGGTGATCATCATGCCGGTGGATCTGGAGAAGAAGATCCTCAGCGGGCAGAACATCGTGGTGCCGGTGTACGGCGACGCCACCAACCGTCTGGCCAACGGCCAGATCCAACAGGACGTGGTGGCGGCCTATCAGCAGCTGCTGACGGAGTACAACAACGGGCTGCTGCTGCGCAGCGGTTTCAGCGAACGGCAGGCGCAGATACTGCTGACGCCGATACTGGGGCAAACGCTGGACGTGTTTAACCCCGGCATCAGCTTCGCGGCGATCATCTTTCCCGGCCTGTTGGTGATGCTGTTGCAGCACTCGCTGCTGATCGCCTGTATCCGCGTCAATATCGCCATGAAGAGCATGCCCGGCGGCAAAGCGCCGCTGGCGGCGCACCTCGGCGGGCTGACGGCGCTGCTGCCGATCTGGCTGTTCCTGTCGATCGTGCTGTTCGTGCTGTGGCCGTGGGTCTTGGGCTATCGGCAGACGGCGAACATCGCCGAACTGCTGCTGCTGACCTTCCCGTTCCTGCTGGCGGTATTGGGGCTGGGCAAGCTGGTGACCGAGTGCCTGCGCAGCGTCGAGATGATCTACCTGACGCTGGCGTTCATCACGACGCCGGTCTTCTACCTGTCCGGCACCATCTGGCCGCTGCAGTCGATGCCGGCCTGGGTGCGCGCCATCTCGTACAGCATTCCCTCCACCTGGGGCACCAAGGCGATCGCCGGCGTCAACCAGATGGGGCTGTCGCTGAATGAAGTGTGGGGCGACGTGATGATGATGCTGATACTCGGCGTGGTCTACACCCTGCTGGGCTTCGGCGTCGGCTTCTTACGCAACAGCGTGGCGCTGCGCGGGATGTTCAGGAAACGGCGGGCGAGTTGATTGAAAACTCCCCTCGGTGAGGAGGGGAGCGAGGATCACCCCACCAACTCCAACCCCGCCACGCGGCGCCAGTAGCCGTTGCAGTCGGCGTGGTTGGTCAAGGCCAGCGGCTGCTCGCCGCGCTCGTTGGCGCGGAAGGCATCGATCTGTGCCAACGTCTCGGCGCCCTGCGGCGACAGCCGCACGATGTCCACCAGCCCCTGCATGCTTGGCAGCTCGTTGCCGAGGTTGTAGCAGTAACCGCTCATGGTCTGGATGCCGTTGAGTACGAACACCTGCTGCTGTTCCTGGGAGCGCATCATGCGACCCTGCGGATACTTGATGCAGCAGGTTTCGCACTCGTCCTTGCCACGGTTTTCCGAGCGGGCGGTGAAGCAGCGCGCCGAATAGGCCAGCGGCAGATGGCCGTAGCTCAGCACCTCCACCTCGAAGTCGTGGCGGAAGCCCAGCTCGTCGCACTGCGTCAGCAGATTGGCCAGCCAATCGCGTGACAGCTCGACCGGCATGCACCAGCGCATCATGCCCTGGCGGCGCAGCAGGCGCAGAGTATAGGCGTTGTAGCAGTTCAGCGCATGGCCGGCGACGAACGGCAGACCGCGTTCCGCCGCCATGTTCACTGCGCCCAGATCGTTAGCTTCAAACAGGAACTCGCCGTTCTCCACATAGCGTTTCAGCTCATTCAGTTCGGACGGCGCCTGCAGCAGCGCCAGCGTGGAGATCACCACCTGCTTGCCGCTGCGGGCGATGTCGCGCGCCAGCGCCAGCCAATCGCCGACCTTCATCTCGCGCCGCTTGGTGCAGACGCTCTCGCCGAGATAAATGATGTCGGCGTTACTCTCCGCCGCCTGCTGATAGAACGCCGCGATGTCGTTTTTCGGCCAGTAGTAGAGTACCGGCCCCAGTGCGTATTTCATGTTTCCTCCGGCTACTGCCATTTGCGGTGATAGGCGCCCAGCGTGGTCTGGGTGCCCTCGGACATCGCGCCCAGCGTCTCCATCCAGGCGGCGTCGGCGCGGTAGGCGGCCGGATCGGCCTGGCAACGGTCGATCGCCTGGCGCCAGACGCGCGCCACCTGGCTGACGTAAGCCGGGCTGCGCTGGCGGCCTTCGATCTTCACCGAGGCGATGTTGGCGGCCAGCAGCTCCGGCAGCAGCTCCAGCGTATTGAGGCTGGTGGGCTCTTCCAGCGCGTGGTAGCGCACGTCGTCCACCAGATAGCGGCCCTTGCACAGCGTCGGGTAACCGGCGTTTTCATGGTCCTGGTAGCGGTCGATCAGCACGTCGTTCAGGCGCGACTCCATGCCCTGCGGGGTTTGCTGCCAGCGCACGAAACGCGCCGGCGAACAGGCGCCGACGGTGTTCGGCGACTCGCCGGTCAGGTAGGAAGAGAGATAGCAGCGCCCCTCGGCCATGATGCACAGGCTGCCGAAGGCGAACACTTCCAGCGGCACCGGGCTGGTGCGTGCCAGCTGTTTCACCTGATGCATCGACAGCACGCGCGGCAGCACCACCCGGCCGACCTCGAAGTTGCGCTGGTAAAAACGGATCGCTTCCTCGTTGGTGGCGGAAGCCTGCACCGAAACGTGGCGTTCCAACTGCGGATAGCGTTGGGCGGCGTATTCCAGCATCGCCAGATCCGCCAGAATCAGGGCGTCGGCGCCCAGTTGGGCCGCCATATCCACCGCGCGCTGCCAGCGGGCATAGCCGTCGGGATGGGCGAAGGTGTTGATGGCGATATGCAGTTTGCGGCCGTGGCGATGCACATAATCGACCGCTTCCTGCAGCTTTTTCTCGGTGAAGTTAAGGCCGGCGAAGTGGCGCGCGTTGGTATCGTCTTTCAGACCGATGTAAACGGCATCGGCGCCGTTATCCACCGCGGCCTTCAGGGCCGGCAGGTTGCCGGCGGGACAAAGCAGCTCCATAGATTTATCCTGGCTTAGCCGTGCGCCCGGCCGGGCGCACGCTGTCTTTAAAGGTTGCCGGCGGCGGTGTTCCGCCGGCAAATGCGAATCGGGGAGGTCATTTTAGGCAATGGGGCACACACAGGTTTTGATTTGAGGCAGCTTATGGCGTATTGATAAACATGGCGGTGAAATGCACTATTTGTTGATATAGACCGCTGAAGCCGCGCGTCAGTGTGGCAAAATAGCGGTAGTCCGTATTGAAAGGAGTGGATGACCGTGTTGGAACAACTACGAGCACGCCTTGTGCGCCAGGGGCCGTCGCTGCTGCGCATCCCGCTGAAATTCACGCCGTTCGCTCTGCAGCGTCAGCTGCTGCAACAGGTGCTGAGCTGGCAGTTCCGCCAGGCATTGGCGGATGGGGATCTGGAGTTTCTCGAATCGCGTTGGCTGAAGATCGAAGTTCGCGATCTGGCGCTACAATGGTTTATGACGGTAGAAAACGACAAACTGGTGGTCAGCCAGCACGCCGAAGCGGACGTCAGCTTCAGCGGCGATGCCAACGATCTGATCCTGATCGCGGCGCGCAAGCAAGATCCGGATACGCTGTTCTTTCAGCGTCGGCTGCAGATTGAAGGGGATACCGAATTGGGCCTGTATGTGAAAAATTTGATGGACGCCATCGAGCTGGAAAGCATGCCTGCGCCGCTGCGCATGGGGCTGTTGCAGTTGGCTGATTTTGTCGAAAAAGGGTTGCAGGAGGGCACGGCGTCGGCTTCCCGTGTGGCGGTATCATGCTGATCCGCGTAGAGATCCCGGTAGACGCGGCGGGCATCGACACCTTGCTGCGCCGCGCCTTTGGCCGCGACGACGAAGCCGATCTGGTGCAGCAGCTGCGCGAAGACGGCCTGCTGACGCTGGGCGTGGTCGCCACTGACGACGAAGGCGGGGTAGTGGGTTACGCCGCGTTCAGCCCGGTAGACGTGGCCGGCGAAGACCGCCAATGGGTGGCGCTGGCGCCGCTGGCGGTAGACGAAAGCCTGCGCCGCCAGGGGCTGGCTGAAAAGCTGGTGTACGAAGGCCTGGATTCGCTGAACGAATTCAGCTACGCCGCGGTGGTGGTGCTGGGCGATCCGGCCTACTACGGCCGCTTCGGCTTTAAACCGGCCGCCACCTATGGCCTGAACTGCCGCTGGCCGGACACGGAAAGCGCGTTCCAGGTGTATCCGCTGGCGGAAGACGCCCTGAATGGCGTCAGCGGCGAAGTGGCTTTTTCGGCGCCGTTTAATCGCTTTTAACGACCGGCAATAGATACGCCAACGACAGCGGCGGGTGATTCACCAGCCGCTCTTTTTGTATTTTGCTCAGCTGTTTGACGCGGTATTCCAGCTTCAGCGCCGTTGAGCGATCCCCCACCTGGCAGTGAAACGCCAATGTCAGTTCCCCTTTACCGCGCAGCGCCTTGGCGCCTTTGCCGGCTTGGTGCTGTGCCAGGCGGCGCGCCACGTCGGTAGTGATGCCGGTATACAGCATGCCGCTCGGTAAACGCAGCATATAGAGGTGCCAGGGAGTGGGGGTAGTGTCGCTCATCGTACGCCGTTTCGGTGGCCAGGGTCGGCGTATGATGGCATGTTCGCCATCACAATCCCATCCCCGGCCGCCGGAGCCTTACCGCTTTACCCCTTTTTTCCCGCCAGCTCGAAGCGCGGCGAGACGATGCCGTACAGCGTCCAGCCGAGGAAGGTGGCGATGGCGCCCCACATCATCGCTTCTTCACCGGAGCTGTAGAGCGCATAGAAGCTGTACAGCGCGCCGATGCCGGCGATGATATTGGCGATGCGCGCCTTGTTGTCCGGCACCTTCGCCACTTTCTGAATAATGACCAGCGCCGCCATCGACAGGATGTAAGGGATGATGTTGGTCACCACCGCCAGGTTCACCAGCACGTTGAACTGCTTGTTCAGCGACGGGCTGATGGTCATCAGGGACAAACCACTCTGGATGACGACGATGGTCAGCATGCCTTTAACCGGCGCGTCGGCCTTGCTCAGCTTGGAGAAAATTTTCGGGAAGAAGCCGCTGTCGGCGGAGGATTTGAACACCTGAGCGATGGTGAACTGCCAGCCGAGCAGCGAGCCGACGCAGGACATGACCATCAACGCCATGATGATCTTGCCGACCGTCGGGTTGAACATGTGGGAGAACGCCAGCCCGAACGGGGCGGTGGAGTTGGCCAGATCCATGTTCGGCACGATGCCGGCGATCACGTTGGTCGAAATGATATAGATCACCGCCGCGCTGAGGGTGCCGCCCAGTACGGCGATCGGCACGTTGCGCTCCGGGTTTTCCACCACGTCGGTGTTGGCGCAGGCGGATTCCAGCCCCAGGAACGCCCACAGGGTCATTGAGATCGAGGCGCCGATGGCTTCGAAGGTCGGCACCTGATGCGGGTTCCAGGCGGCGACGTAGGCGCTGCCGCTGAACCAGTACCAGCCGATGACCGAGATGCCCACCACCGGAATGATCACGCCCCAGACGGTGATGCCGCTGATTTTGCCGGTGATGCGCGCGCCGCCGAAGTTAGCGACGGTCGCCAGCCACAGCACGCCGATGGTGGCGATACAGATCCCGAGCGGGCTGAGCGTGGTGTCGAACAGCTCGGTGCCGTAGCCGACGGCGGAAATGGCGATGGCGATATTGGCGATCAGCAGTGAAACGCCGTAGGTGTAGTTCGCCATAAAGTTGCCTGATTTACCGAAGGCGTATTCGGCGTAGCCGCCCATGCCGCCGGATTTACGGCTGAACATGCCGCATTTGGCGAAGGCGTAGGCCAGCGCCATCGAGCCGACGGCGGTCACCAGCCAGGAAACGATCGAAATCGTGCCCACTTCGGCCAGCTTGGTCGGCAGCATAATTATGCCGGAACCCATCATATTCACGGCGGTCAGGATCGTTAATTGCACGACCCCCATTTTATTATTGGACTTACTCATGATCATTTTCTCTTTTAGGATGCGATCCGGGCGGCGGGAATCATTGCCGCCCCGTAAGGTGATTAATTTTTCATGACGTAGCCGTAAGCGCGGTTCCAGCCGTCCTCATCCTGTTGGATATAAACGCCCTGTAATTCCGGCGCGAATCCTGGCAATAAATTGATGCCTTCTTCCAGTGCCAGGAAATAACGCTGCGCGGCGCCGCCCCAAATTTCACCGGGCACCACGCACAGCACGCCTGGTGGGTAAGGCAGGGCGCCTTCGGCGGCGATGCGGCCCTCGGCCTTGGCCAGCGACACCAATTCCACATTGCCGCGTACGAACTCGGTATTGGCATCCTGCGGATTCATTACCACGCGCGGGAAATAACTTTTGCGGAACATCTCTTTTTGCAGCTCTTTAACGTCATAGCTGACGTAAAGATCGTGCATTTCCTGGCACAGCTGGCGGATGGTGTAGTTTTTGTAGCGCTGCTGGTGGTTTTTATAGACCGCAGGCAGCACCTCGCTGAGCAGGGAGTTTTGCTCGATGTGCTTCTCGAAGCGGGCGATCAGGGCCACCAGGTGCTGCATCTTGGCGATGTCTTCCGCCGGCGTCAGCAGGAACAGGATCGAGTTGAGATCGCATTTTTCCGGCACGATGCCGTTTTCGCGCAGGTAGTTGGCCAGAATGGTCGCCGGAATGCCGAACTCGCTGTAGCTGCCGGTCGCGGTATCGATGCCCGGCGTGGTGAGCAGCAGTTTGCACGGATCGACGAAATACTGCGATTCGGCATAGCCTTCAAAGGCGTGCCATTTCTCGCCGGGCACGAAGTTGAAGAAGCGCAGATCGTTGGCCATCGCCGCGGTGTCATAGGCCTGCCACGGCTTGCCGTCGATCTGATCCGGCACGAACGGTTTGATCATCGTGCAGGTGTCCAGCAGCATTTTGCGCGCTTCGATGCCCACGCGCACACATTCTTGCCACAGGCGTTGGCCGCTCTTGCCCTCGTGCATCTTGGCGTTGACGTCCAGCGCGGCGAACAGCGGATAGAACGGGCTGGTGGAGGCGTGCAGCATAAAGGCGTTGTTGAAGCGCTTATGGTTGCAGTAGCGGCTCTGTCCCTTGATGTGCTTGTCTTTTTTGTGGATCTGCGAGGTTTGCGAGAAGCCAGCCTGCTGTTTGTGCACCGACTGGGTGACGATGATGCCGGGATCGTTCTCGTTCAGCTCCAGCAGCAGCGGCGAGCAGTCTTTCATCATCGGAATGAATTGCTCATAGCCCACCCAGGCGGAGTCGAACAGGATGTAATCGCACAGGTGGCCAATCTTGTCGACCACCTGGCGGGCGTTGTAGATGGTGCCGTCGTAGGTGCCGAGCTGGATGATCGCCAGGCGGAACGGGCGGGCTTCGTTGGCGCGTTCCGGCGCCACTTCGCGGATCTGTTGGCGCAGGTAGCGCTCGTCGAAGCAGTGCGCGTCGATGCCGCCGATAAAGCCGAACGGGTTGCGCGCGGTTTCCAGATAAACCGGCGTGGCGCCGGCCTGGATCAATGCACCGTGGTGGTTGGATTTATGGTTGTTACGGTCGAACAGCACCAGATCGCCGCGCGTCAGCAGGGCGTTGGTCGCCACCTTGTTCGAGGCCGAGGTGCCGTTGAGCACGAAGTAGGTCTTGTCGGCGTTGAACACCTTGGCGGCGTGCTGCTGCGCGGCGCAAGGCGCGCCTTCGTGGATCAACAGATCGCCCAGTTTGACGTCGGCGTTGCACATGTCGGAGCGGAAAAGCGTTTCGCCGTAGAAGTCGAAGAACTGGCGGCCCGCTGGGTGTTTGCGGAAGAACTCGCCGCCCTGGTGGCCGGGGCAGGCGAAGGTGGCGTTGCCCATTTCCACATACTGCGTCAGCGTGTTGAAGAACGGCGGCAGCAGCTCGCTCTCATATTTGGCGGCGGCGGCCTCCAGCTGTTTGCCGTAGAACTGGGTATTCTTGCCGCACAGTTCAAACACACCGTGCAGCGCCGGCAAGACGGCGTTATCCAGCTCTTCTTCGCAGCAGACGGCGACGAACAGCGGAATGTTCAGGCCGTGTTCTTCGATGCGCGCCACCATGCCTTGCGTGACGTCGTCTACCGACAGCACAATGGCGGCGACGTCATTGAAATCGCTGTGGTGCACATCGACGATGTCGCGTTCAGTTTCAAAGCAGCCGAGGGTTTGGGTGTTGGCGGCAATTTTTAATTTTTTCATTTTTCTCATTCTTCAGGCAAAGGCATTCCGCCGGCAAATAATTCCATTTGCCGTTAACGCCTTCACGAAAATAAAGGTGTGCGAGAACCCAGTGATGCCGAAAGGCATTAACTGTGTTCGCTGTTTTATTTAGCTTGGATGCGCTTGGCCGAAATTAAAAATGAATTGCGTGTCCTTCCCGGTTAGCGAGAAAGAGATATTATCACCGGCGTGCGGAGAATAAATAAAACGCAATGACACTCTTATCAACGGCGTAAGAGCGAGGGGGAGGGTTATCTGTAGTTGAAGAATGCGAAACTAAAGCAGCTGCGATGAGCCATCATCATAATATGGGTTGTGCGCCTGATGTGCGCCATTTTTCGGTTATTGTTTTCCATTTTCTAATCCACCTTGCTGAGTGAAAAGATGGCGCTATTTTAACGCAAGGTGGGCTAAAAATCGTGATGAAAGTCACATAAATGCCGGTGTTTATAAATAACTATTCACCTATTATGCAATGAATTGCATAAGTATCATCCGGGTCCAGAGGTTGGCATGTAAATGAATTGCTAATGCTCGCGGCCCTTAAGCGCTTAATTTCAATGGCGCTCGGAAAGGAATAAAAAAAGCGGTCAAATAACCGGCTACATAACGATCAAATAAATCCGCCTTGTGTTTTTTATGTTATCAATCTGCTTTATGCAAAAATAAATAAAAATTCATTATTGTTGTTTTTATATTCATGTGTGATTTTTGATGATTATCGTTATTTGTGACTCGCCTCAACAACGCAGGGTAAGATGAAGTGAGTGAACCGGGAGGCGAGTAACCTTGAATACCTCAGAACAACGGCAACAGATTGCGGATTTCATCGGCAAGCAACATGTCTTAACGCTGTGCGCCGGCGACGGCCTCGACATGTGGTGCGCCAACTGTTTTTACGTGTTCGACGCCGCGACGATGGCGCTGTGGCTGATGACCGAACCGCACACCCGCCACGGCGGGCTGATGCTGAACAACGGCCGGGTGGTCGGCACCATCGCGCCGAAACCGAAAAGCATCGCGCTGATCCGCGGCGTGCAATACCGCGCCGAGGCGGTGCTGCTGAGCGGTGAAGAAGCCGAGGCGGCGCGCGCGCGTTACTGCAAGCGCTTCCCGATCGCCAGGGCGATGAAGGCCTCGGTATGGCGGCTGGATCTGCACGAGGTGAAGATGACCGACAACACCCTCGGCTTCGGCAAGAAGCTGCACTGGGCGCGGTCTATAATTTAAATCGACGTATTGATTACAACGGGAGATCGCATGGCGCGAGCACTGTTAGTCGGCGCAACCGGGCTGGTGGGGCGCGAGTTGCTGCAGCGGTTGCAAAGCGATCCGCAGATAACGGCCATCGTGGCGCCGACGCGTGCGCCGCTGCCGCCGCACGGCAAGCTGACCAACCCGGTCGGCGATGCGCTGTTCGAGCTGCTGAGTAGCCTGCAGCAACCGGTCGATCTGGTGTTCTGCTGCCTGGGCACCACCCGCCAGGCGGCGGGCAGCGCCGATGCCTTCCGCTACGTCGATTACCAACTGGTGGTGGAGAGTGCGCTGACCGGCCGCCGGTTGGGGGCGCAGCACTGTCTGGTTGTGAGCGCGTTGGGCGCCAATGCGCATTCCACCTTCCTGTATAACCGCACCAAAGGCGAGATGGAGCAGGCGCTGCGCGAACAGCGCTGGCCGCGCCTGACGCTGGTGCGGCCCTCCATGCTGGTGGGGGATCGCCCTGCGCCGCGCCTGATGGAGCGCCTCACGCTGCCGTTGTTCAGGCTGCTGCCTGGCAAATGGCGCGCCGTCTCCGCCAAAGACGTGGCGCAAACGCTGATGCAGCAGGCGTTCACGCCGGGCGAAGGGGTCAGGGTGCTGGAGTCGGATCGGCTGCACTGCTACCGAGGCTCACGCTGAGGTGATCGAACGCCAGCTCCAGCCCGGCGGGCAGTTCATTGTCCAGCAGCCACCGATCGAGATGATGGCTGATGTGCGTCAGCAGCGTGCGTTTGGGCTGCAGCAACCGCTGCGTCTCCTGCGCGCGGGTCAGGTCATTGTGGTTACGCGGCGCCTGCGGCTGAGGCGGCAGGCTGCAATCGAGCACCAGCAGATCCAGCGCCACGTTCTGCAGATAGTCGGCGGTGGCTGGCGGCAGGCCGACGGTGTCGGTCAGGTAGGCCAGCGCAGCGCCCGCCGCCTGGATCAGATAGCCGTGGGTCAGTTTGGAGTGTTGCAGCGGCAGCGGGGTGATACGCATGCCGCCGAGCTCGACGGGAACAAAAGGCGCCAGCGGCGGCTGAAACGCCAGAATACCGGGGTGTTTGAACAGGTCGTCGCAGCCCTGTTCATCCGGCGGGCCATACACCGGAATGGAATTTCCGCACCCCCAACGCAAAGGAAATAACCCCTGAACGTGATCCATGTGGTAATGTGTCAGTAAAAAACGTTGAATTTGCCCCGCCGAAAATCGCCGCTCCAAAGCCGGCAATCCCGCATCCAATAAGGTCGTTTCTCCCTGATAGTTAAGCATGGCGCTGCACGCGCGCCGCCGAAATGCCGGCTCGCGCCGCGCCCGTTGGCAGCTCAGGCAGTCGCAGCCGAACACCGGCACCTGCTGCGCGCCGCCGGTGCCGAGAAAGGTCAGTTGCATCGCTTCCCTCTCCATTAAAGGTACTTCTGCGCAAAGCGGTGGATGTCGCGAAAATCCGCCAGCCGCGCCTGCAGCGTAGCGTGATCCCAGTGCCACCACTGGCTGCGTTCGATACGCTCGATCAGCGCATCGTCGAAGCGCATGCCGATCTTTTTGGCCGCCACGCCGGCGACGATGCTGTAAGGTTCCACGTCCTTGGTGACCACCGCCGCGCTGCCGATCACCGCGCCGTTGCCGACGCTGACGCCCGGCATCAGAATGGCGTTATGGCCGATCCACACGTCGTGGCCGACGGTGACGTGGTGCTCGCGCCGCCAGTCGAAGAACGCCGCGTCGTCTTCCCCCAGCCCGTATTCGGAAGCGCGGTAGGTGAAGTGATGCTGCGCGATGCGCTGGTAGGTCGGGTGGTTGCCGGGATTGATGCGCGCATAGGAGGCGATGGAAACGAACTTGCCGATGGTGGCGTAAAAGATCTGGTTGTGCCCGGCGGTGTAGGAGTAGTCCCCCATCTCCACCTCTTCCAGGATCGCATCGTCGGCCAGATGCACATACTGGCCGAGCCGGGTGCGGTTAAGGGTCACGTTGTCGCCGATTTTCGGCTGGGCAAAGTCGTTCATGGCGTCGCATCCTGAGCTTGTCGGGTGGCGGTTGGCAGCAGCGCCAACAGCGCCGCCAGGGTATCGTCGAGTGGGCCGTCGTTGTGCAGCACCCGGCAGCCAGCGGGCAGACTCTGCTGATATTCCGCCGCCCGTGCCAGCCGCTGCTCGATCTGTTCAGCGCTTTCCCGTCCGCGATCCTGCAGGCGCCGGCGCAGGATCGCGGCGTTGACCTGCAGGCATACCGGCAGCAGCTGCGCGCCGTAGCGCTGCTGCGCCTGCGGCAGGTGGGCGCGCGAACCGTTGACCGCCACGTCGATCCCCTGCAGCAGCCAAAGATCCACTTCGATCCCGAACGCGTAGCGCTGCTGGTGGGCCTGCCAGTCGAGCGCGAACAGCCCCTTGGCGCGGCGGCGCAGAAATTCGGGTTCGCTCAGCGCGATGTGATTCTCGCAGCCGGCGTCTGCCGGCCGGGTGATGTAGCGGTGCGCCACCAGCGGCGCGCGGTCGGCGTCGGCCCGCAGCGCGGCCAGCAGGCTGTCCTTGCCTGCACCGGAAGGCCCCATCAGATAGATGAGCCGCGCCATCAGAACACCTGCCTGCCCTGGCGCCACACGTTCTGCACGTAAACGTGCTCGCCGTGCGGCCGCGCCAGCACCAGATCCGCCCGCAATCCTTCTGCGATGGCGCCGCGATCCTGCAGATCCAGCGCCCGCGCCGGGTTGCGGGTGATCATGCGCACCGCCTGGGGCAGATCGTAGGCGTTGCGCTCGTCCGCCGCGAGGCGAAACGCCGCGTCCAGCAGGCTGGCCGGGTAATAATCGGAAGAGAGAATATCCAGCACCCCCAGCGCCGCCAGGTGGTGCGCCGCCACGTTGCCGGAGTGCGAACCGCCGCGCACGATGTTCGGCGCGCCCATCAGCACCTGCAGGCCCTGCTGGTGCGAAGCGCGGGCGGCCGCCTCGGTGGTGGGGAACTCGGCAATGGCGCTGCCCAGCGCGTAGGATTCGGCCACGTGCGCGGCGGTGGCGTCGTCATGGCTGGCCAGCGAGATGCGGCGCGCGCGGCAGTGGGCGGCGATCGCCTCGCGGTTCGGCGAGGCCCAGCGGGCGGACAGGGCGACCTGCTGCTCCTCGTACTCGCTCATCTGCTGGTCGTTGAGGTGGTATTTGCCCTGATAATATTCGCGGTACTTTTCGCGCGAGGCGAACTGGCGCTGGCCCGGCGAATGGTCCATCAGCGACACCAGCGACACGCCCGGCTTGTCCATCAGCTGTTCGAACAGCGGCAGGGTGCTCTCGTGCGGCAGCTCGCAGCGCAGATGCAGCCGGTGCTCGGCGCGGTTCACCCCGGCGCGCTGGCTGTGGATCACCGCGTCGATCATCTTTTGCAGGTTTTCCAGCCGGTGGCCGCCGTCGCGCACGTCGCCGATCGCCACCGCGTCCAGCACCGTGGTGATGCCGTTGGCCACCATCAGCGCATCGTGGCTGCTCATCGCCGAATGGGCCGGCCAGTCGACGTTCGGGCGCGGGGTGAAGAACTTGTCCAGGTTGTCGGTGTGCAGCTCGATCAGCCCCGGTAGCAGCCAGCCGCCGTCGCCGTCCAGCGCCTGCGGCAGCCGGCTCGGGCCGTCGGCGAAGCTGCGGATCACGCCGTCCTGCATCTCCAGCGAGCCTTGCACCACCTGGTCATCCAGCACCAGCTTAACGTTATTGACGATCATCAGAGGGCCTCCAGCGCCTGTGGCGCCTGCATATCATAAAGCCGGTCGGCGACCTGTTGGCGGACGCCTTCATCATGAAAAATGCCGACGATCGCCGCGCCGCGCGCCTTGGCGCGTTCGATAAGCTGCACCACCGCCGCGCTGTTGCGGCTGTCGAGCGAGGCGGTCGGTTCATCCAGCAACAGAATGGGGTAATCGACGATAAAGCCGCGCGCGATGTTCACCCGCTGCTGCTCGCCGCCGGAGAAGGTGGACGGCGCCAGCGGCCACAGGCGCGGCGGCACGTTGAGCGCAGCGAGCAGCGCTTCGGCGCGGTCGCGGCACTCGGCGCGCTCGACGCCCTGTTCCAGCAGCGGCTGCATCACCACCTCCAGCGCGCTGATGCGTGGGATCACCCGCAGGAACTGGCTGACCCAGCCCAGCGTATGGCGGCGCACCGCCAGAATTTGGCGCGCATCGGCGCTGACCATGTCCAGCCAGTCGCCCTGGTGGTGGATCCAGATATGGCCACTGTCCGGCAGGTAGTTGGCGTACAGCGAACGCAGCAGGGTGGATTTGCCGCTGCCGGAGTGGCCGTGCAGCACCACGCATTCGCCGCCGTGGACCGTCAGGTTGGCGTCGTGCAGCACCGGCAGGCGGGTGCCGTACTGCTGATGCAGCACAAAGGTTTTACTGAGATGTTCAACTCGGATTTGCATAGTCATCTGTTATCGCCTTGGGTTACGACAGCACCGAAGAAACCAGCAGCTGGGTGTAAGGATGGTGCGGATCGTCCAGTACTCGGTCGGTCAGGCCGCTCTCCACCACTTCGCCCTGTTTCATCACCAGCAGACGGTGGGCCAGCAGCCGCGCCACGCCGAGATCGTGGGTGACGATCACCGCCGCCAGCTGCATCTCCACCACCAGGTTGCGCAGCAGATCGAGCAGACGCGCCTGCACCGACACGTCCAGCCCGCCGGTCGGCTCATCCATAAACACCAGCTTGGGGTGGGTGACCAGGTTGCGGGCGATCTGCAGCCGCTGCTGCATGCCGCCGGAGAAGGTGGTCGGCAGATCGTCGAGGCGCGACAGCGGGATTTCGACGTCTTCCAGCCACTGGCCGGCCTGGCGGCGAATGTCGCCATAGTGGCGCTGGCCGATGGCCATCAGCCGCTCGCCGATGTTGCCGCCGGCGGAGACCTGCGGCCGCAGCCCGTCGAGCGGGTGCTGGTGCACCACGCCCCAGTCGGTGCGCAGCAGGCGGCGGCGATCGCTCTCCGCCATGGCGTACAGATCCTGTTCCTGGCCCGCCTGCGGGCGGTAAAGGATCTGCCCGTGCTGCGGCGCCAGCCGCGCCGAGATCGATTTCAGCAGCGTGGTTTTGCCGGAGCCGGATTCGCCGACGATGCCCAGCACTTCACCGGGGTAGATGTTGAACGACACGTCGCTGAAGCCCTTGCCGGGGGCGTACAGGTGGGTGAGCCGGTTCACCGACAGCAGCGGGGTGGTGCTCAAAGGGGTGGAAGTCATCAGTGCTGCGCCTCTTGCGAAGATTGCTCCAGCTGCTGCCGGCAGTAGTCGGTGTCCGAACAGACGAACATGCGGTTGCCCCGATCGTCGAGCACCACCTCGTCCAGATAGCTGTGGCGCGAGCCGCACAGCGCGCAGGGTTCGTCCCACTGCTGCACGCTGAACGGATGGTCGTCGAAGTCCAGGCTCTCCACCTTGGTGAACGGCGGCAGGGCGTAGATGCGTTTCTCGCGCCCGGCGCCGAACAGCTGTAGCGCCGGCATCATGTGCATTTTCGGGTTGTCGAATTTCGGGATCGGCGACGGATCCATCACGTAGCGATCGTTGACCTTCACCGGGTAGGCGTAGGTGGTGGCGATATGGCCGTAGCGCGCGATGTCTTCGTACAGCTTCACCTGCATCACGCCGTACTCCTCCAGCGCGTGCATCTTGCGGGTCTCGGTTTCGCGCGGTTCGATAAAGCGCAGCGGCTCCGGGATCGGCACCTGATAAATCAGGATCTGGTCTTCGCGCAGCGCCGTTTCCGGAATGCGGTGACGGGTTTGGATCAGCGTAGCCTCCGGCGTGCGTTCGGTGGTTTCCACCCCGGCGACGCGCTGGAAGAAGCGGCGGATCGACACCGCGTTGGTGGTGTCGTCGGCGCCCTGGTCGATCACCTTCAGCACGTCGGCGCGGCCGATAACGCTGGCGGTGAGCTGAATGCCGCCGGTGCCCCAGCCGTAGGGCATCGGCATCTCGCGGCCGCCGAACGGCACCTGGTAGCCGGGGATCGCCACCGCCTTGAGGATGGCGCGGCGGATCATGCGCTTGGTCTGTTCGTCCAGATAACCGAGGTTATAGCCGGTCAATACTTCACTCATCGCGGGCCTCCTGACGCTCGCTGTATTCCTGCCGCAGCCGCTTGAGCAGCTCCAGTTCGGCCTGGAAGTCGACGTAGTGCGGCAGCTTGAGATGGGAGACGAAGCCGGCGGCCTCGACGTTGTCGGCGTGGGCCAGCACGAACTCTTCGTCCTGCGCCGGGCCGGCGACGCCTTCGCCGTAGTCGGGGCTTTGCAATGCGCGATCCACCAACGCCATTGCCATCGCCTTGCGTTCGGCGCGGCCGAACACCAGCCCGTAGCCGCGGGTGAAGTGCGGCGGATGGTCCTTTGGATCGACGAAGCCGTTGACCATTTCGCACTCGGTCAGCAGGATTTCGCCGATATCGATGGCGAAACCGAGCTCTTCAGGCACGATCTCCACCGAAACGTGGCCGGTGCGGATCTCGCCGGCGAACGGGTGGTTGCGGCCGTAGCCGCGCTGGGTGGCGTAGCCGAGCGCCAGCAGAAAACCTTCATCGCCGCGCACCAGCTGCTGCAGGCGCGCCGAGCGCGAGCAGGGGTAGACCGGCGGGTTGCGGGTGATGTCGTCCGGCGCGCTGCCGTCGTCCTGTTCCTCCCGCGCCAGCTGCTGGCGACACAATAGATCGAACACGTGGCTGCAGTTGTCCGGCAGCGGTTCGTCGGCCTGCAGCGCGCGCGGCGCCTCGCCTTCCGCCAGCAGCGCGAAATCCAGCAGCCGGTGGGTGTAGTCGTAGGTCGGCCCCAGCACCTGGCCGCCGGGCAAGTCCTTGTAAACCGCCGAGATGCGCCGCTCCAGCCGCATATTTTCGCTGGCCAGCGGCTCGCTGACCGCCAGGCGCGGCAGGGTGGTGCGGTAGGCGCGCAGCAGGAAGATTGCCTCCACCAGATCGCCGCTGGCCTGTTTGATGGCCAGCGCCGCCAGCTCGCGATCGTAGATGCCGCCTTCGGTCATCACCCGATCCACCGCCAGCCCCAGCTGTTGTTCGATTTGTTCCGCGCCGATCGCCGGCAGCGCCTCGTCGCCGCGCCGCAGCTGTTCCTGCAGCTGATGGGCGGCCTCAATGGCTTTTTCGCCCCCTTTTACCGCTACGTACATCAGCACACCTCCACGCGGGTGGTCCGCGGGATCGCCAGCAGGCGATCGCCACAGGTCAGCAAGACATCCAGCCCCAGCGGGAAGCGCTGCGGGCGGTTGACCAGATAATCCAGCAGCGCCGGCGGCAGGCGCGGCGCAATCAGGCGTTGGCTCTCTATGCCGGGGCCGGTCAGGCGCAGCGCGGCGCCGTTCTCCAGCTCAGCAAGCTGCACCACCACCGTGGCGCCGCATTCCGGCGAGATTTCAGTGCCGTGCGGTAAGGCCTGCAGATCGGCGGCCTGCAGTTGTTCATCGAACAGGGCAAAACAGACCTCCTGCGCCGTGGCGGCCAGCGGCGCGCCGCTGTGAAAACGAATGTTTGTTAGCACTTGCTCACTTTTAAGCGCAGCACACAGCAGCAGCGGCGTTTCCTGATCGGCCAGCGTCAGCAGCGCGGCGGTGCTGGCGGCGTTCAGCGGCGCCCAGGCCGGGCCGTTCGGCAGCGTCACCCGATGGCCCGGTTCGCTCAAGGCTTTAAGAATCAAACGGAAAGCGTGCTGCGATTGGTCTATCGGTTGTTCAAAACCGGTCAATAAACTCATGGTTTAATCCCCTCGCACCAGCGTAAAGAAGTCCACCCGGCTTGCGGCGATCGCCCGGGCGCGCAGCTGGCGCTGCTCGTGCTGCAGCGCGGCCAGCGGCGCGATCAGCTGTTGTTGCAGGCGTTCGCCGTGTTCCGGCTGTTGCAGCAGCGCATCGGCCAGCGCGCACAGCTCGGCGTGCGCCTTGTCGCGCCCGGCGATATAGCTGTAGCCGTAGCCGCCGTTGTCCAGCTGCACCACCGCGCGGGTGACCGTCATGTCCCCCAACACGAAGCGGCGGCCGGTGGCGCCCATGCGCCCCTGCAGCTGGGCCAGGCCGATCTCCGGCGCGCGGATGCTGCGGTAACCCGGGCTGAGGTTCAGCGCCTGCCAGTGGCTGCGCAGCTGCTCGGGCCGGCTGTGCGCCAGCACCGACATCCAGCGTTGTCTCGACTCTAAGGCTTGCATTCAGTGCTCCATCGTCAGTTCAATCATGTCGGCGCGGGCCAGGCTGACGGAGTATTCCGCCACGTCTTCGCCGCCGCTGCGGACGTTAAGGGTGCGCACGCACAGCAGCGGCGCGTGGGTGGCGATCTCCAGCAGCCGGCTCTCTTTGGCCTGCGCGCGGCGCGCGCTGATGCGCGTCTGGCGGCGGGTCAGCGGCTGCCGGAGGTGCTGTTCGATAAACTGGTGCAGCGAACCGCTGTGGAACTGCTGCAGCGCCGGCCACCAGTCCAGATCGGGCAGATAGTGGTCGATCACGCTCATCGGCACGCCGTTGACCCGGCGCAGGGTGCGCAGGTGGATCACCATTTCGCCTTCTTCACGCGAGAGTGCGCTGGCGACATGCCCATTGCACGGGCGCAAGACAGCGAGTAAGCGCTCACTGGTGGGATGGCTGCCCTGTTCGAACAGGTTCTGGCTGAAGCGGGTATTGGCGTGCAGCGGGTAGTCGTAAGGCCGCATCAGCACCAGAATGCCAACGCCGTGGCGGCGCTGCAGCCAGCCGCGCTCCACCAGCTGATCCACCGCGCGGCGCAGGGTGTGGCGATTGACCTGATAACGCTCGGCCAGCTGCTGTTCCGAAGGCAGGTAGTCGCCGCAGCGGTATTGCGTGCGCAGCTCCTGTTCCAGCTGCGCGGCGATCTGCTGATAGCGGGTGGGGTAAGTGGTCGGATGTCTAGATAACTCCATCATAATAAAAACCTCGTCATACCGATGGCTGTGCGATGAAGGCGGAGCGGTGCGTTTCATCGTGCGTCTACCCTGTGGTTTTCACGTTGGCATCATGGTGCCGGGCGCAGATGACAATCGCGTTACGCGTCGGTGGCGAACAGATGAACTATTTAGGACAGCCCGGGCGTGCACGGGCGGCGACGGCGCGCTATGCTGGCGCCTCTGTTGACTGACTCTGGCCGCTACCATGCCGCAACCTCTGAACGCCCCTGAACCCGCCCCACGCGCCTGGCCGCTGTGGAAACCGATCCTGTTTCTGCTGGTGGTGGCCGTCGGCCTCTACTACGTCAAATGGCAGCCTTACTACGGCAAGGCGTTCGTGGCGGCGGACAGCCACTCGATCGGCAAATCGATCCTGGCTGACGGCGCCGCGAGCCCCTGGCTGGCGGCCTGGCAGTACGCGCTGGTCTACTTCACCGCGGTGTGGAAGGCGGCGCTGCTCGGCGTGCTGTTAGGCTCGCTGGTGCAGGTGCTGATCCCGCGCGACTGGCTGGCGCGTACGCTCGGCCACCGGCGTTTTTCCGGCACCGTGCTGGGGGCGCTGCTCGCACTGCCGGGCATGATGTGCACCTGCTGCGCCGCGCCGGTTGCCGCCGGCATGCGCCGCCAGTCGGTATCCAGCGGCGCCGCGCTGGCCTTTTGGCTCGCCAACCCGGTATTGAATCCGGCGACGCTGGTGTTTATGGGATTTGTGCTCGGTTGGCCATTCGCCGCCATCCGTCTGGTGGCGGGCGTGGTGATGGTGCTGGGCATCGCCTGGCTGGTGCAGCGCGTAACCGCCCAGGACCCGCAGCCCGCCGCGCCGCAGCCGCCGGTGATGACGGCGCAGAGCGACGAACGGCCGTTTCTCGCCCGCTGGGGCAAAGCGCTGTGGGCGCTGTTTTGGTCGACCATCCCGATCTACGTACTGGCGGTGCTGGCGTTGGGCGCGGCGCGGGTCTGGCTGTTCCCGCACGCCGACGGCGCCGTCGACAATAGCCTGCTGTGGATCATCGGCCTGGCGATCGTCGGCTGCCTGTTCGTTATCCCCACCGCGGCGGAGATCCCGATCGTGCAGACCATGATGCTGGCGGGCATGGGTGCCGGCCCGGCGCTGGCGCTGCTGATGACCCTGCCGGCGGTCAGCCTGCCTTCGCTGCTGATGCTCAACAAAGCCTTCTCCGCCCGGGCGCTGTGCCTGACGGCGGCGCTGGTGGTGCTGTGCGGCGTACTGACCGGCGTGGTGGGGATGGGGTTGGTGTAACTTACCGCTGCTGCTGAGTGGTTCGGTGCTGTCTCAAGGAGGAGATGGAAATGGAACAGCGGAATAAACCTGAAATGGACGTAGAGGCAATGTTGCTGGAGCAGGCGCTGCGTGAAAGGGTGGATGCCACCCTTGAACGCTTAAGAAACGGCACCGCGATTTATCTCAGCCATTCGGAGGCAGAAAAACGAATGGCTTTATTCAAAGCGAAGATCCGGGAGCGTTATCGAGGATGATGTTGAGCGGCGCTAGTTCACAGTTGGACCAACAGTGTTTAGGGGTACTGTTGGTCAGCTTTGAGCGAGGAGCGGAAGTTCGCACATGGTTGTAATACTAACGTTGTCACGTTGGGATCCAGGGGAAGTGGGTCAATTGGTCTACTATCAACTTATCCTAAATTTCACTTTTACAGTTTAATTGCACAATTTGCTCCTTAGACCCCGCGTCAAATTTCGATTTCTGGTGGTTCTTCACCGAATATTTCAATCCATTCTGACTGCCAAGTACTGCTCAGTGAAAACTTCCTGAACTTAGGATGTAAATCCGTCCTAATCAACAACCATTTCTGTTTGATTAGAGAGTTAGAACGCAGCGCGCGTGAAACATTATTTGTATACTTTTTATTGTCATCATTTACTATGTAATCGTTAATTGTTTCTGTAATCTCTGTACCAATGCTGGTCTCAAAACCAAGATAGGAACGTATCACTAGGGCGACAAAGATGAGAGGGATATACTCACTTCCGCAGGACATGACATTTTCAAGAGATAATGGCTTGAATGAAGGTGGGATGTCTATCTCTTCACCGGATATACTGTTTTTTTCAATTCCATCACCGAAATCGAAGGATAAATTACCGTGATCACTTTTCTCACGGTTAGCGGTAAACTCGTCGTTGTTACCTATGTTACGACTGAACGAAGCCACCAGTCGGCTTATACTTTTTTCGGTTAAGAGTACGTCTGTTTGAGTTCTCAATAATGATAAAGTCAGTTTTTCTCTTAAATACTCTGATGACAAATATTTTGATATTATAACTGGTATCTGACTTTCTTCGACTAGATCAATGATTTCATGATTGGTGTTAATACTCTTATCATTATAAATCGCATTAATCAGTCTGGTGAGTTCTTGTTTTGCTTCGTTATAGGGCTTTTTTTCATGGAAAGGCAAATAAAGAGATGTTAACGACAGGTAAATTGATGTATGACAGATGTCGAGTATCAAACAAGTGCCTAAAGGCGATATACGAAATGTATGGACTGAGCTAACAGTGTACTCTATGTTGAAGTCACTGTCAGAGGGTAGTTCAATACATTCAATAATTCTTTCTTTAACCGAACTCTCAATTGCTTTGCTAATCCAGTCTTTTTTATACCCGTAAAGTGATGCAAATCGGATTATCCTTTCAAGGCTAATTCCTTTTGCAATTTCGCCGGGGGAAACAGCATCATTCAGAAAATAGAGTATTCTTAACTTCAGGAAATAACATTGGTTTACGTTTTGATAGGGCAGGTAAACATTCGGTATATATGCTTTTTCCGTGTGATCGGGATGGTAGGTGAGTGTGGAGATAACATCCCTTTTACGCCATGCTGACTCGTTTCCCAATTGGTAGTGTACGTGTTTAATCAATTGATAAAAGTTTCTGATATTATGCCAAGACACGGAAGATAATATTTCTAGAATTGGCATGCTCTCATTTGATAATTGAAGATTTTTCCTCAGCACATCAGCGTAGAAATTCATTTTATCTAAGAAATCTTGAAGCTGATATTTTTTTCTCCAGTCTCTAATCCTAAAGTCTTCGTTCAGACACTCTTTAATATACTTTATCCTGGTCGAAATTAGTTTGTTAAAGTCCGGTGATTTGAGATGAATGATTTTGTCTTCTGGCCTAACGTCCAGAAAGCCTTTATCTTTATTCTTAAAGAAGGTGAACTCCCTGAGTGTGATAATGACTGTTGCACCCGATGCTTGGGTTATTAAATGAGATAAAGCATAAATTTCCTCTTGGAAAGACTCTGAAGCCCGGTCGACATTATCAATCACAATAATAACGGATTTATTTTCCTTGACACGCTTTTGGAATATTTTTAATACTAGATTCTGCCGGTTGGCGCTTTCCCTCTCCAGTAGTTCAGCTTCTTTGACCATAAGCATTTCTGAGTTTTTGGCAAATATATCTTTGTAGGGGCCGTTTTTTAACACTTTAATTTCATGAGCAAACGTGATGCGTAGTTCATCTAATGTAAACTCGCTTTCATACTCGTTTTTTATCTTGTCATGTAGATAATTGAATACGATATTTTTCACATCAATGCTATGTTTTGATACGTCATTTATCAAATCTATGATGAGCGGGGTGGCATATATGTTCTTTTGCTGTCTTGCTTCTACTAAACATTTAGTTACCAGAGTGGTCTTTCCACATCCAACGGCACCAGTAATGATGATAACTTTACCAGTATGATGCTCCAGGATGAATTCTTTACCTTCAGAAGGTGAGAGGTCTAACGCATCATTAGGAAGAAAACTGGGTTTTGAATCTTTTAACGCTCTTTTTATTTCCCCTTTAAACTGATCCAACTTAGAGTCACTGACAAAGCAGTGCTCTAGCATTTTTCGCTGATTGTTTTCTGTTATCTGGGAAAAAAAGTTTTCATAAAAATCATCAATCCATTGATTGTCTTTGTTGCTATCCCAAATGAAATCATGGACATGATCTTTTAGCATGTAACACACTTCTGACGGTACATGGTTCAGTTCTGAGAGATAGCTGTCCAGATTATTCTTTTCTGTGCTATCCCTAGAGATGAGGTTATACATGAGATCAAATGAAAACTCATCTCCAAAGATATTCCCAAAATAAACGCCTTTCATTGAGTCAGTTGTTTTACCTGCTTTTGGCAGCATTGGGCAAACAAACCACTCTGCACCATTTGTGATCAATGCATATTGAACCGCTTTTTCGACACAGTATCTTTGTGCCTGATCGATCACCTCAGAGATTTTTTTATTGAATGCTTTTTTAAGATAGGCGACAGAGTATTCGTTTAAGGTTAGGGTGTTTTTGGGGAGTCCGAAGGTCACGCCGATTTTTTTTGCTTCAACCACAAGGCGAGGTGTTCTGTCCGTACTCAGTATATAATCGGCATACCCCGCTGTTCTGCAATACGCTTCCGGCGTAAATTCTTCTTTATTCCAACCCAGTATATTTAGGATCTCATCTATCACCAGTAAGCGGCTTTCAGCTTCATTTGCTTCAAAAAGAGTATCTTTTCGAGCAATATACCGTTCCTGAACTTCCTTGAATTTTTCGAAAGCCTTTTCTCTGCTCATACTTAGCCCCAATAAGAGTATTGAAAATTTTTTGATCCGTGACACTTGTCTCAATGCTCATGCTTCTCTGTTTAATTTATAACCTGTTATCGCATCTTTCTGAGACAACTGAAATAGGGATGACATCATTTTTTATGAGTAATCCTGCTTTCATGGAAAATTACAGCTGACATACTTTCCTTTGGTTAGTACAGACCATTTTAGAAACTTCCGCTACTGGCACAAAGCAACCTATCAGATCAGGTTTAGCTCTGTACCGTAGCCATACCCGGTTGAACTGGGACCAATACATGTTGCGACACGTACCACCAGCTCATCGCAACCTATGCACCAACTGGTTGCTGCTGCCACGCCAAATCAGCGCTGGGTCTTTCAAATCCTGCACGAACTTGCCGTCGATCAGCACGTTGATCCTGTCCACCACCTGCATTTGCTGTGCGTCCAGCTCCGCCAGCCGGTAGCCGGTCCACAGCCAGATATCCTTACCGGGGGATTCGGCGCGCACCCGTTTCACCAACTGCAAGATGCTCGGCACGTTGGCCGGGTGCAGCGGATCGCCGCCGGAGAGCGACAGCCCCTGGCGCGGCACGCGCGTATCGTTCAGATCGGTGATGATGCGGTCTTCCAACGCCGGGGTAAACGGCTGGCCGGAGTTGAGCCGCCAGGTGCTTTTGTTGTAGCAGCCGGGGCACTGGTGCACGCAGCCGGAGACAAACAGCGTGCAGCGGGTGCCGGGGCCGTTGACCACGTCGATCGGGTAGTACTGGTGATAATTCATGTGAGGCCTGCCCATCAGGCTATTTTACTGGCCATTTTGCCTCCGGGCAGTGCTCCCAATCCTCACGTACTGCGTGTACGCTGCGGTTGGTGTGCGCTGGCCGAAGGCAAACTGGCTGTGACAATCACGCCTGATGAACAGGCTTCTGCCTAGGCTGCACGGCGCTTTTCAGCCGAGCTGCCCGTTGCCGAGGTGTTTCACCCGGCGTTTCACCTCTTCCTGCTTGCCGGCGTTGAACGGCCGGGCATCGGGGCTGCCGAGATAGCCGCACACCCGGCGGGTGACCGAGACCTTGGCCGAGTCGTGGTTGCCGCATTTCGGGCAGGTGAAGCCTTTGCTGGTGCAGGAGAATTCACCGGTGAAGCCGCATTCGTAGCACTCGTCGATCGGCGTGTTGGTGCCGTAGTAAGGCACCCGGGTGTAGCTGTAGTCCCACACGTCTTCCAGCGCCTTCAGGTTGTGCTGCAGGTTCGGGTATTCGCCGTAGCAGATGAAGCCGCCGCTGGCCAACGGCGGGTAGGGCGCTTCGAAGTCCAGCTTGTCGTACGGATTGACCTTCTTCTCCACGTCGAGGTGGAAGCTGTTGGTGTAATAGCCCTTGTCGGTGACGCCCGGCACCACGCCGAAATCGGCGGTGTCCAGCCGGCAGAAGCGATCGCACAGGTTCTCGCTCGGCGTGCTGTAGAGGCTGAAGCCGTAGCCGGTCTCGTCTTTCCAGGCGTCGACGGCGGCGCGCAGCCGCGCGACGATCGCCACCGCTTTGGCGCGCAGCGCCTCGTCGTCATACACGTGGTTTTTGCCGCCGAACAGCGCATTGATGGTCTCGTGCAGGCCGATGTAGCCCAGCGAAATCGAGGCGCGGCCATTCTTGAATATATCCGCGATATTGTCGTCGGCCTTGAGCCGCACGCCGCAGGCGCCTTCCATGTACAAGATTGGCGCCACCCGCGCCTTGATGCCTTCCAGCCGGGCGATGCGCGTCATCAGCGCCTTTTTCGCCAGCTGCAGGCGCTGATCCAACAGCGCCCAGAAGCGCGACTCGTCGCCCATCGCTTCCAGCGCGATACGCGGCAGGTTGAGGCTGATGACGCCGATGTTGTTGCGGCCGTCATGTACCAGTTCGCCGTCCTGCTCGTAGGTGCCGAGGAAGCTGCGGCAGCCCATCGGCGTTTTGAACGAGCCGGTGACCTTCACCACCTGATCGTAGTTGAGGATGTCCGGGTACATGCGCTTGCTGGCGCACTCCAGCGCCAGCTGCTTGATGTCGTAGTTCGGATCGCCGTACTGGTGGTTGAGGCCGTCGCGGATGGCGAACACCAGTTTGGGGAACACGGCGGTCTTGCGGTTTTTACCCAGCCCGGCAATGCGGTTTTTCAGGATCGAGCGCTGGATCAGGCGCGACTCCCAACTGGTGCCAAGGCCGAAGCCGAAGGTGACGAACGGCGTCTGGCCGTTGGCGGTGTGCAGGGTGTTGACCTCGTACTCCAGCGACTGGAAGGCGTCGTAACACTCTTTCTCGGTGCGCGCCATGGCATAGCCTTTGGCATCCGGGATCTGCCATTCTTCCGCCACCTGCAGGTGTTTGCGGAAGCTCTCGTCGACGAACGGCGCCAGAATTTCATCGATGCGGTTGATGGTGGTGCCACCATAAATATGGCTGGCGACTTGGGCGATGATCTGCGCGGTCACGGCGGTGGCGGTGGAGATCGACTTCGGCGGCTCAATCTCGGCGTTGCCCATCTTGAAGCCGTTGGTCAGCATGCCTTTCAGATCGATCAGCATGCAGTTGAACATCGGGAAGAACGGCGAGTAGTCGAGATCGTGGTAGTGAATTTCGCCGCGTTCATGGGCCAGCACCACGTCGCGCGGCAGGATGTGCTGCTTGGCGTAGTGTTTGGCGACGATGCCCGCCAGCAGGTCGCGCTGGGTGGGGATCACCTTGCTGTCCTTGTTGGCGTTTTCGTTCAGCAGCGCGCGGTTGCTCTGCTCGACCAGGCCGCGAATTTCCTGATTCAGGCGGCCGCGCAGCTCGCGCGCCACGTCGCGATCGTGGCGGTATTCGATATAGGCGCGCGCCAGCTGTTTGTATTCGCCGGCCATCAGCTGGTTTTCCACCGCCTGCTGGATCTCGTGGATATCGACGCGCGGCTGCTGCTCCATGCGCTGAGCGACCACGCGGGCGACGGTGGCGCAGTAGTCGGCGTCGACCACGCCCACCGCCAGCGCGGCGCGCTCGATGGCCTGCGCGATGCGCGCTTCGTCAAAAGGTACCTGGCAACCGTCCCGCTTAATCACTACTGGTTTCACGTTGTACTCCTTGTTCCCCGAGGGAGCGTTCATACCCGCCTGGCGTGGCGAGCAACCGTCAAATTTCGCTTATCCACAGGGCAAAGCCGCAGCGCGTAAGGGCTGTGGCGGCGTGTGGATGATTTTGTGGATAACTACTATATATAGGTGTTCGCAATTCTTAATGCACTATATATAGATATTGGCGCGATTCTTTTGATGTAGAACAAGGAAAACGGAAGAGCGTGTGCAAGCTGAACAGACGTCAATCGCCGGTTGGCCGATCGCGAAAATGTTCCAGCAGAAAATCGACCCAGACGCGCACCCGCGGCGGCAGATCCGCCGAAGCGTAATAGAGCCACAGCTGCACCGGGCGCGGCCAGCATTCCGCCAGCACCGGCCGCAGCGTGCCCTGCACGAAGTGTTTCTCGACGTACCAGTGCGCCAGGTTGACGATGCCGAGCCCGGCCAGCGCCGCATCCAGCAACATCTCCGGGCGGCTGACCACCAGCCGGCCGTTCAGATCCAGCGCCAGCGTTTCGCCCTGATGGCGCAGCTGCCATTTGACGTGGCGGCCGTTGGCCGGGTTGCGGTGCAGCAGGCAGTCGTGCCGCAGCAGATCGTGCGGCGTTTGCGGTTCACCGCGCCGCGCCAGATAGTCCGGCGATGCCGCCAGCACCATGTGCATCGGGTAGAGCGGGCGGGCCACCAGCCGGCTGTCGGGATCGACCCGGCTGCCGATGCCGACGTCGAAACCTTCGCCCACCAGATTCACCACCCGGGCATCCAGCGACAAATCGAGATCGATCTGCGGGTAGCGTGCCAGAAATTGCGGGATCAACGGCATCAGCATCTGGCGGCCGAAGCCGGGGATCATCGTGACGCGCACCACGCCGGCAGGCGCCTGCCGTTCGCCGCCGGCGCTTTCCAGCGTCGCCGCCAACGCCTGCCACAGCGGCGCTACCTGTGCCAGCAGCGCTTTGCCCTCGTCGGTCAGCAACACGTTGTGGGTGTTGCGCTGAAACAGCCGCAGCGCCAGCTTCTCTTCCAGCGCGCGGATGTTTTTGCTGACCGCCGCCGGCGTCACGCCCAGCTGGCGGGCGGCGGCGGAGAAATTTTGCGCCTGCGCGGCGGCGAGGAAGGCCGGCAACAGGCGATGCACGTCAAAGGGCAGCGACATAGTGGTTGATACTTTCGGTTGAAATTGAAGTGACCTCTAACAGCCTACACCCGAAGCGGCGGAAATGGAAAAATGCCCTCATCTTCTTATGACCGAGGAATCGTTATGCCACGCATTTTAGTGTTAACCGCCCACCGCACCCCCGACGAGTCGCGCATCAACAAAGCGCTGATCGAGGCCGTACGCACGCTGCCTAACGTGACCGTACATGAGCTGATCCGCGCGTACCCGGATTACCGCATCGACGTGGCGCGTGAACAGGAGTTGCTGCAGAGCCACGATGCGGTAGTGATGCTGTTCCCGTTTTACTGGTACAGCTCGCCGGCGATCCTCAGCGAATGGCAGGATGCGGTATTAACCTACGGTTTCGCCTACGGCAGCGAGGGCACTAAACTGCACGGCAAGCCGTTGCAGCTGGTGGTGAGCACCGGCGGTAACGCGCAGGCTTATACGGCGGAAGGGTACAACCGTTATCCGGTGCAGGATCTGCTGCTGCCGTTCCACGCCATGGCCAACCTGACCGGCATGGATTACCTGCCGCCGCATTTGGTGCAGGGCGTATTCGACATGAGCGACGAACGCCTGGCGCAAGAGGCCGCCGGCGTGGTGGCGCTGCTGGGGAAATGGTAGGGCGCAGCGCTCGCCGCGCCCTGCGGGGTTAGTCTTCGAGTAGCCACCACACCGCTTCGAACGGCCGCAGCGTCAGCGCCTGCGGCTGATCCGCCGAGTCGCTGTAGTTGCTCATCAGCGGGCGCCACTGCGCGGAGGCTTCCACGCCCTCCGCCGCCCAGGCCAGCGGTTCGCGGCTCAGGTTGGCCGCGACCAGCAGGCGCTGGCCGTTCCAGCTGCGCTGATAGCACCACAGCGCCGGGTGTTCCGGCGCCAGATCCTGATAGTCGCCGTGGGTCAGCAGCGGATACTGCTTGCGCAGGGTGATCAGCTGGCGATAGGCGTAAAACACCGAGTCGAGATCGGCCAGCGCCGCGTCGGCGTTGATCTGCGGGTAGTTCTCGGCGCAGCCGATCCATGGCGTGCCGGTGGTGAAACCGGCGTGCGGTGCGGCGCTCCACTGCATCGGCGTGCGGCCGTTGTCGCGCGATTTGTCGGCCAGGATCGCCAGCAGCTCGGCGTCGCTGCGGCCCTGGGCGCGCAGTTCGGCGTACATGTTCAGGCTTTCCACGTCGCGATACTGCTCGATGGCGCGGAAGCCGGGGTTGGTCATGCCGAGTTCTTCGCCCTGATAGATATAAGGCGTGCCCTGCATGCCGTGCAGCACCATCGCCAGCATTTTGGCGGCCGGCACCCGCAGTGCGCCTTCATCGCCGAAGCGCGACACGATGCGCGGCTGATCGTGGTTGCACCAGAACAGCGCGTTCCAGGCGCGGTTATGCATCCCTTGCTGCCAGTGGCGGAAGATCTGCTTCAGTTCCACGTAATCCGGCGCCGCCCGCGTCCATTTTTCACCGCCGGCGTAGTCCACCTTCAGGTGGTGGAAGTTGAAGGTCATCGACAGCTCTTCGCCGCTCTGCGCCGCGTAGCGCTGGCAATGCTCAAGCGTGGTGGAGGACATCTCGCCCACCGTCATCAGGCCGCGCGGCTGAAACACGTCGCGGCTCATCTCCTGCAGGAACTCGTGGATGCGCGGGCCGTCGGTGTAGAAGCGGCGGCCGTCGCCCTGGCTGTCGGACGGGAAGTCCTGCTGTTTGGACACCAGGTTGATCACGTCGAGGCGCAGGCCGTCGACGCCTTTGTCCGCCCAGAACTGACACACTTTCTTCAGCTCTTCGCGCACCGGCGGGTGTTCCCAGTTGAGATCCGCCTGCTCGGCGGCGAACAGGTGCAGGTAGTACTGGCCGCTGTCGGCGTGCCACTGCCAGGCGTTGCCGCCGAACTTGGAGCGCCAGTTGTTCGGCGGCGTTTCACCGTCGCCGTCGCGCCAGACGTAGAACTGACGATACGGGCTGTGGCGATCCTGCGCGGCCTTGAACCACGGGTGCTCGGTCGAGGTGTGGTTGAACACCATGTCCATCACGATGCGGATACCGCGCTGGTGGGCGGCGGCGATCAACTGCTCGAAGTCGGCCATCGTGCCGTAAGCCGGATCGATGGCGCAGTAGTCCGCCACGTCATAGCCGTTGTCCACCTGCGGCGATACGTAGACCGGCGTCAGCCAGATGGCGTCGACGCCCAGTTCCTGCAGATAGTCCAGCCGCCGGGTCACCCCGGCCAAATCGCCGTAGCCGTTGCCGGTGCTGTCCTGAAAACTCTTCGGATAAATTTGGTAGATGACGCCGTTCTGCCACCAGGGGGTTGGGTTGCTCATAGTTCAATACCTTTGAATCGTGACAACGAGCCCGCGTGAGCGGGCCCCTACATTCATCTTGCGTCAATCAAACCGGCAGCTCGCCGCGGGCGGCCTTGCGTTTGTAGACCATGATGGTCAGCACCAGCGGGATGACGATCGCCACCAGAATCGCCAGCGAGTAAATCAGCCAGAACTGCGGCTTGATGGACAGGATGCCCGGCAGGCCGCCGACGCCGATGCCGTTGGCCATCACGCCGTCCAGCCCGCAGATAAGGCCGGCGATCGCGGAGCCGATCATCGCGCACAGCATTGGGAAGCGGTATTTGAGGTTGATGCCGTACATCGCCGGTTCGGTCACGCCGAGGTAGGCGGAGATCGCCGCCGGCACCGAGATTTCACGCTCGTTGGCCTTGCGGCTGATGATGATGATGCCGAGCACCGCCGAGGCCTGCGCGATGTTGGACAGCGCAATCAGCGGCCACACCGGGGTGCCGCCCATGCTCTGGATCATCTGCATGTCGATAGCCAGCGTGGTCTGGTGCACGCCGGTGATCACCAGCGGCGCATACAGGAAGCCGAACAGCGCGGCGCCCACCGGCGCGAAGCTGCCGGTCATCACCGCTTTCACCGCCCAGGCGACGCCGTCGCCGATCATGCGGCCGAACGGCCCGATCAGCGCGTGTGCCAGGAACACCGCCAGCAGCAGCGAGACCACCGGCACCACCACCAGATAGAGATAGTCGGGAACGATCTTTTTCAGCCGGGTTTCGATCCAGCCCAGCGCCATGCCCGCCAGGATCGACGGGATCACCTGCGCCTGATAGCCCACTTTCTGGATCACGAACCAGCCGAAGTTCCACACTTCCGGCGTTTGCTGGCCGAGCAGGTAGGAGTTCATCAGCTGCGGCGACACCAGGGTGACGCCCAGCACGATGCCGAGCACCGGCGTGCCGCCCATCTTTTTCACCGTCGACCAGCAGATGGCCACCGGCAGGAACATGAAGATCGCTTCACCGAGCAGCCACAGGAAGTCGTAAACGGTTTTCCACGCCGGGTGCATCTGCGCCAGCGTTTGGCCGTCGGACATCGGGATGTCGCCGATCACGTTGCGGAAGCCGAGGATCAGACCGCCGCTGATCAGCGCCGGCAGCAGTGGGAAGAAGATCTCGGCGAAGTGGGAGATGGTGCGCTCAGTCCAGGTCATGTTCTGGCGCGCGGCCACCTTGGCCTGCTCCTTGTCGGCCTCGTTGACGCCGGTGCTGGCGATCAGCGCCTGATAGTAGTCGCCGACGTCGGTGCCGATCACCACCTGGAACTGCCCGGCGTTGGTGAAGCAACCCTTGACCATCGGCAGCGCTTCGATCTCTTTCGGTTTCGCCTTGTTGGGATCGTTGAGGACGAAACGCAGCCGGGTAATGCAATGGCTGACGGTGGCGATGTTCTCGCGGCCGCCGACCAAAACAATCAGGCGATCAATATCCTGCTGTTTTACTTTGCTCATTATGGGATACCTGCAGAGGTGTTGACTGAGTAATGATCAAAGCTTAGCCACTCGGCTTTTTGAATGAAATGGGAACGTTCCCGGATTGGGGCGAGGATCACAAAATGACAAAAAATGGTCAACTTCTCATCAGGTCGTCAGGAAAGTTTGCTGGGCACCACCAGGCGGCGGATCCCCTGTTCGCCACTGAGCTGTGCCAACAGCTGCTGCGCCGCCAGCAGGCCGGCGCTGCCGTAGCCGAACTCCACCGACAGGGTGTCGGGGAACAGGAAGCTGAGCAGCGGGGTGTTGCCGATGGCGCATACCTGGATGGCGCGCGTCGGCTGTTGTTGCAGGTATTTGATCGCCCCCAGGGCGATGCTGTCGGAGGCGCAAATCAGCGCGCTGGTGTGCGCGTCAATCACTTCGGCGGCGTGCTGGAAACCGCTCTGGTAGCTCAGTTCGCCCAGCGTGGCGCGCGGCGTGAGCGTGAGGCGTTCACAGGCGTCGAGATAGGCCTGGTAGCGGCGTTGGCCGGTGGTGGCGTCGCTGAGCTGCACCCCCAGATAGCCGATATGCCGATGCCCTTGCCGATACAGGCGATCCATCAACAGGTTCACCGCGCCGGCGTCGTCATAGCAGACAGACGAGAAGCCGTCGTATTCGCGCACCATCACCACCATTTTTTCCTGCCACGGCTTGAGCATCGCCGCGGTCAGGCCGGTGAAGCCAAACAGGATCACGCCGTCGACGTTGCGCTGATGCAGCACGTGCAGATGCTCCTGCACCAGGCGAGTTTCGAACTGGCTCTCCATCACGATCGGATCGAAGCCCTGCTGGTACAGCAACGGCAGCATGGTGCGCACCGCCTGGTTTTCCGACGGCGAATCGAGACGGGAAACGATAATGCCCACCACTTTGTCGCTCTGGCCGCGCATGGCGCGTGCCGACTTGGAGGGGGTAAACCCTTGCTGACGGATCACCGCTTCCACCCGTTCACGGGTTTGCGGGCTCACGCTGCCTTCATTGTTCAACACGCGTGAGACGGTGGATTTACCTACGCCGCTCAGGCGTGCGATGTCCTTGATGGTCAGCCGGTTTTGCATGGTTTACTTTTCGTTGAAGTGGACAGGCGTAACATAACGGCCTGTAAAACAATGCCCGTCAGCATAGCTCATTTTCCGACGCGGATCTTGATGCAAAACGGGATTGTTGCACTGCGCTGAACGGCCGCTCCTGCCGCTCTGTTTTTCCCTTTACCGGAGGTGATCCCCCATATGGACCCCGACCCGACTGCTTTAGACACTCACTCGGTTCTCCGGTAAAACCTCTCCGCCTGGCGCTGCTGTTTTACCGGTGAAGTACATCACGGTAACCGGTAGCGCGCGCTTCGTCGTTCGCTCCTGCTGCTGAAAAAAAATAATAAGGATCTGCGTTGGCAGAGGCTTTTGGCGCACCCGCCATCCGCCCGGCCGATGACGATCCCCGTTTACCCGCTGCCGTGAGGCACCGGGCGACGAGGTGCGAACCATGAAACTGAAAAAACTCCCCCGCCAGCTGCTGGGCCTGTTCGCCCGCGGCCTCCCGCGCCGTTTGGTGCGCCGCGACAGCCTGCTGGACAGCGTCGGCGGCGCTGCGCGTGACATGCCGGCCGGCCTGGCGCAGCAGCGGCTGGCATGCGCCGCCGCAGAAACGATGCAGCTCTTTGAGCGTTTTCACAGCCATCCGGAAGGCATCACCGCCCATGAGGCGGAACAGGTGCGCCAGCGCTGCGGCGAGAATGTCATCGACGATCAGCAGAAAGAGGCCTGGTGGCAACACCTCTGGCACTGCTACCGCAATCCGTTCAACCTGCTGCTGACCGCGCTCGGCATGATCTCTTACGCTACCGAGGATCTCACCGGCGCGTTGGTGATCGCGCTGATGGTGCTGATCTCCACGCTGCTGAACTTCATCCAGGAGGCGCGCTCCAACCGGGCGGCCGACGCGCTGAAGGCCATGGTGAGCAACACCGCCACGGTGATCCGCAGCGATGCGCTCACCGGCAAGAGTGAGCACGTGGAGCTGCCGATCGCGCAGCTGGTGCCGGGCGACATCATCAAGCTGGCGGCCGGCGACATGATCCCGGCGGATCTGCGCGTGCTGTCGGCCAAGGATCTGTTCATCAGCCAGGCGGCGCTGACCGGTGAATCGCTGCCGGTGGAAAAATCCGCGGCGCCGCAGGCGTTGGCGGCCGATCCGCTCGACTGCCAGAACCTGTGCTTCATGGGCACCAACGTGGTCAGCGGCACCGCGCTGGCGATGGTGATTGGCACCGGCGGCGGTACCTATTTCGGCCAGTTGGCGCAGCGCGTCACCAGCCAGGATGAGCAGCCGAACGCCTTCCAGAGCGGCATCAGCAAGGTCAGCTGGTTGCTGATCCGCTTTATGCTGGTGATGACGCCGATCGTGCTGCTGATCAACGGCTACACCAAGGGCGACTGGTGGGAGGCGGCGCTGTTCGCGCTGTCGGTGGCGGTCGGGCTGACGCCGGAGATGCTGCCGATGATCGTCACCTCGACGCTGGCCAAAGGGGCGGTGAAGCTGTCGCGTCAGAAGGTGATCGTCAAACGGCTGGACGCCATCCAGAACTTCGGCGCGATGGACATTCTGTGCACCGACAAGACCGGCACCCTGACTCAGGACAAGATCGTGCTGGAGCGCCATACCGACGTGTTCGGCGCCAGCAGCGAGCGGGTGCTGCGCTACGCCTGGCTGAATAGCTTCTACCAGACCGGGCTGAAAAACCTGCTCGACGTGGCGGTGCTGAGCTGCGCGGAGCAAAATCAGCAGCCGGAGGCGCTGCAAAACTACCGCAAGGTGGATGAGATCCCGTTCGATTTCGTGCGCCGCCGCATGTCGGTGGTGGTGGCCAAAGACAACGAGTATCACGAGCTGGTGTGCAAGGGCGCGCTGGAAGAGATGCTGGCGATTTGCAGTCACGTGCGCCACGAAGACGAGGTGATCCCGCTGAGCGAGGCGCTGCTGGCGAGGATCCGCCGCATCACCGACGATCTCAACCAGCAGGGGCTGCGGGTGGTGGCGGTGGCCAACAAGATCCTGCCGGCGCAAACCCATGAATACGGCGTGGCGGACGAGTCGGATCTGATCCTCGAAGGCTACGTCGCCTTCCTCGATCCGCCGAAGGAAAGCACCGCGCCGGCGCTGGCGGCGCTGAAACAGAACGGCGTCACGGTGAAGATCCTCACCGGCGACAACGAACTGGTGGCCGCCAAAGTGTGCCGTGACGTCGGGCTCGAGGCCGATCATCTGCTGCGCGGCAGCGAGATCGAGCAGATGGACGACGAGCAGCTGGCGCAGGCGGCGGCGCGCACCACGGTGTTCGCCAAGCTGACGCCGCTGCACAAGGAGCGCATCGTCAAACTGCTGCGCCGCCAGGGGCACGTGGTGGGCTTTATGGGCGACGGCATCAATGACGCGCCGGCGCTGCGCGCGGCCGATATCGGCATCTCCGTTGATTCGGCGGTGGACATCGCCAAGGAAGCGGCGGACATCATCCTGCTGGAAAAAAGCCTGATGGTGCTGGAGCAGGGGGTGATCGAAGGGCGCCGCACCTTCGCCAACATGCTGAAATACATCAAGATGACCGCCAGCTCCAACTTCGGCAACGTGTTCAGCGTGCTGATCGCCAGCGCCTTCCTGCCGTTCCTGCCGATGTTGCCGCTGCACCTGTTGATTCAGAACCTGATGTACGACATCTCGCAGATCGCCATCCCGTTCGATAACGTCGATGACGATCAGATCACCCAGCCGCAGCGCTGGAACTCCGCCGATCTGGGGCGGTTTATGGTGTTCTTTGGGCCGATCAGTTCGATCTTCGACGTGCTGACCTTCAGCCTGATGTGGTGGGTATTCAAGGCCAACACGCCGGAAATGCAGACGCTGTTCCAGTCCGGCTGGTTCGTGGAAGGGCTGCTGTCGCAAACGCTGATCGTGCACATGATCCGCACGCGCAAAATTCCGTTTATCCAGAGCCGCCCGTCCTGGCCGCTGTGCATCATGACGCTGGCGGTGATCGCCACCGGCATCGGCCTGGTGTTCTCGCCGCTGGCCGGCTTCCTGCAGCTGCAGGCGCTGCCGCTCGGTTACTTCCCGTGGCTGGTGCTGATCCTCGCCGGTTACATGGTGCTGACCCAGTGCGTGAAAGGCTGGTTCGTGCGCCGCTACGGCTGGCAATAACCCGCTCGCCCCCTCCGGCCGGGAGGGGGCAACTGTGATCCCGTCCGCTTTTTCACCGCAACGGTTGGACATCTGTTCTGTGCTGAGTCTTTATCTACAGCGTTGGCTGTTTTCTCCTGCGCCTTTCAAGCCACCGCGTTGTTGTTTATCGCCTAGCGGTGGTTTGAAATTCATTGGGGATATTTTGTTTTTTTCCTCTGAGGAATTTCCGATGCACAGACCTTTCCGTTATACGCTACTGGCTTCATCGTTATGGTTTTCTTGCGGCGCGCTGGCGCAGCCGGCGGGTGATTTGCCGCTGATGCCCTGGCCGCAGCAGGTGGAAGTGACGCAACCGGCGGGAAAGCTGGTGCTGGATCGCCGCTTGTCCCTGACGCTGCAGGGCGATGATTTGGGCGACGCGCTGCCGCGCTGGCGCCAGCGCATCGAGTTACAGACCGGCTGGACGCTGGCGCCGAGGGAAGAAGCAAACGGCGCGGCGATCAAGGTGGTGATCAAGGACCGGGTGGCGGCGCAGCCGCTGCCGGGCAGCGATGAGAGTTACCGGCTGGCGGTCACGCCGCAGGGCGCCACGTTGATCGCCAATACCCGCTTCGGCGCGCTGCATGGCATGGAGACCCTGCTGCAACTGCTGCAGACCGACGGGCAAAATACTTTCCTGCCATTGGTGGACATTCGCGATGTGCCGCGTTTTCCGTGGCGCGGCGTGCTGCTGGATTCGGCGCGCCATTTCCTGCCGCTGCCGGACATTCTGCGCCAGCTTGACGGCATGGCGGCGGCCAAGCTCAACGTATTCCACTGGCACCTGACCGACGATCAGGGCTGGCGCTTCGCCTCCGAGCATTACCCCAAATTGCAGCAGCAGGCCAGCGACGGCCAGTTCTACACCCGTGAGCAGATGCGGCAGGTGGTGGCTTACGCCACGGCGCGCGGCATTCGCGTGGTGCCGGAGATCGACATGCCGGGGCACGCCTCCAGCATCGCGGTGGCCTATCCCGACCTGATGAGCGCGCCGGGGCCGTATCGCATGGAGCGCGAGTGGGGCGTGCATAAGCCGACGCTCGATCCGACCCGCGACGAGGTTTATCAGTTTGTCGATACGATCGTCGGCGAGCTGGCGGCGATCTTCCCCGATCCTTATCTGCACATCGGCGGCGACGAAGTGGACGCCAGCCAGTGGCGGGCATCGCCGTCGATTCAGGCGTTTATGCAGCAGAACGGGCTGGCGGATACCCATGCGCTGCAGGCCTACTTCAACCAGAAGCTGGAAAAGATCCTCGAGAAACACCAGCGGCAGATGGTCGGTTGGGACGAGATCTACCATCCGTCGCTGCCGCGCTCGATCGTCATTCAATCCTGGCAGGGGCAAGACTCGCTGGGCGCCAGCGCGCAGGATGGCTATCAGGGCATCCTCTCCACCGGTTTCTACCTCGATCAGCCGCAAAGCACCGCCTATCACTACCGCAATGAAATTCTGCCGCAGCCGCTGGGGGTTGAGACGGCGGTGCAACCCGGCGAGCAGGCGCAAAGCTGGCGTTTCAGCATGCCGCGTCTGAAGGGTAGCGCGGTGGAGGGCAGCTTCACGCTGATCGAGGGCAAGCAGGGCTGGCGCGGCTTTATCGATTTCAACGGCAAGTCGCGCCGCGCGGTGCACGACATCGTCTGGCGCACGCCGCAGCAGGTGACGTTCCGCGTCGATACCTGGATGGGCGACACGCGGCCGGTGTTCACGCTGCAGCAGGACAAGCTCAGCGGCTATACGCTGGTCGGCAACGTGCGTTACCCCACCCAGGGCGAGAAACTGGCGGCGGCGCCGGCGGGCAAGATGCCGGTGGTGCCGGACGAGAAAGGGCAGGCCAATATTCTCGGCGGTGAAGCGGCGCTGTGGGCGGAAAACGTGCGCGCGCCGCTGATCGATCTCAAGCTGTGGCCGCGCGCCTTCGCGGTGGCGGAGCGGCTGTGGTCGGCGCAGGACGTTACCGACGAAAGCAACATGTACCGGCGGCTGGCGGCGATCGACGCCTGGTCGGTGGTGTCGGTCGGCCTGCAGCAGCATGCGGAAACGGCGCGCGAATTCACCCGGCTGAGCAACAGCGTGCAGATCGCGCCGCTGCAGATCCTGGCCGAGGCGGTGGAACCGGCGCAGTATTACACCCGCCAGCACCTGAAGTTCCAGGCCGGCAACTATCACCAGTTCGAACCGCTGAACCGCTTTGCCGATGCGCTGCCGCCGGAGAGCGGCGCGGTGCGTGACATGCATGCCCAGGTTGCGGCTTTGCTGAAGGATAAGCGCGATAAGGCGGCGGCGCAGGCGCTGCGCGAACGGCTGCAGCGCTGGCAGGCGAACGGCGCGGCGCTGCAAACGGCGATCGCGGGCAACCGCACGCTGCGGGAGCTGGCGCCGGTGGCGCAGGACGTCGATGCCCTGGCCGCATTGGGGTTAACGCTGCTGGATCGCCATCAGCAGGACAAACCGCTGAGCCGGGCCGAGGCCGAACAAGCGCAGCGCCGGCTGGATGCGGCGGCGCAGACGCGCGACGAAGTGGTGATTGCCGCGGTGTACCCGCTGGAGGCGCTGCTGCGGGGGCTTAAAACGGAGTGAGGGTGACGGGGCTCGGCCAGTTGAGCCCCGGTTTCATTACGCCTGTAGCGACAGCGGCGCATACCCGATGGCGTGCTGCAGGTAATTCAGCAGCAGCTGGCGGGTGAAGCGCGGCTCATCGATACCGCTGCCCTGCAGGAAGCGTTGCAGGTTGCTGCAGTCCCACCGATAGGTGTCTTGATAGAGCTCCACCGTCGATAGCTCGTCCACCATAGGATCCTTGAACAGGCTGAGCAGCGGGTACAGCGGCGCGTCGCTGTCGTTTTCCCATTGGGCCCGCCACTGTGCGAAGGGCAAGGGACGAAAACGATAACCGAACTCGCGCTCCAGCAGGCTGAAAAACTCACGCAGCGTCAGATTATTGTCACCTTGATGGATCAGGTTGAATTTCTGCCCCAGCGCCTGCGGATTGCGAGAGACGTGGGCGATGGCCCGGGTCATGTAATCCACCGTGGTCAACCCTTCGCGCATATCCCGTAAATCCGGCACCGTGCCGCTGCTGATGCAGGTTTTCACCAGCCGTCCCCACCATTGATAATCGGCGTTGACGCCGGTACGGCTGTGGCAGGTGGCGTAGCCCAGGCGGAAGGTCATCAGCGGCAGGCCTTGCGCCGCCGCCAAATCGGCAATTTTCTCCATCACCCATTTGCTGCGCACGTAGCCGATATCGCGGCTGACCGCCGGCAGGTTTTGGTCGATATCGTCGCTTTCCCGCATCACCCGCTTGCCGGTGTGCAGATGCCCCCAGCTGTATACGGAGATGGTCGACAGCAGCATCAGCGGCTTGGTGCGGCTATGCGCCGCGAAGCGAATGATTTCCCGCAGGCCCTGCACGTTGTCGCGCTTCATGTAGGCGTAAGGCTGGATAAAATTCACCGCGCTGGCCGAATGGTAAATCAGATCGATATCTCGGCTTAACGCCCTGTAGGCCGCCGGCGTCAGCGAAAAGTCGTGTTCCGCTACGTTGCCAGGCACGATATGAATGCGCGCGTGCTGGCTGGCGTTCAGCGCGATCCGGTAGCGCTGCAGCACCGCCTCCAGCCGCTGTCTCGGCGGCAGTTTGGCGCCGTCGCGCACCAGACAGTACAGCTCGGCGTCGGTGGTGCGCAGCAGATCGGCCAACAGATGCGCGCCGACGAAGCCGGTGGCGCCGGTCAGCAAAATGGCGCGCGGCGCGCTGATTTGCCGCGGATCGAACGTCGGATCGATGACGAGATCCGACGGCAAATAAACATCATCCTGCAAGGCACGCGCTTCGCCTTGCCGCTGTGTCGGTTGCCGGTCTCTGCGTTGTGCCAGTGCCTGCGCCAGGGCGCCCAGAGTGGGATATTCATAGATGTCGTGCACCGAAGTCTCGACGGCAAATGCCTCGGCCAGCGCCGCCATCAGTTTGGCCGCCAACAGCGAATGGCCGCCCAGCGAGAAAAAATCATCGTCGGCTGCGGGCTGTTCCACTTTCAGCAGCGAGCGCCAGAGATCGGCGACGACGCGCTGGTCGGCGGTCAGCGGCTGCGCAACGCCGACACTGACGCTGACCGGTTGGTAATGCGCCAACAGAGCCGCTTTGTCGATCTTGCCGTTGTTGTTCAGCGGCATGTGTTCCAGTAAACGATAATCGGCGGGCAGAAATGCGGTGGGCAGCGTTTCTTTCAGTTTCTGTCGGACGCGTGCGGTCACGTTTTCGCTGTCACTCTCCGCGATCAGAAACGCCACGATTTTCTTGCCCAGCGGATCGTCAGCCATTGCCACGGCGGCCACCGCTTTACGGACGCCCGCAACCTGCAGCATGGCGTTTTCGATTTCGCCCAGTTCAATGCGATTGCCGCGGATTTTGACCTGATCGTCGATACGGCCCAGATATTGAATGCGGCCATCCGCCAGCCAACGAGCCCGATCGCCGCTGCGGTACAGGCGCAATCCGGCGAAGTGAGGCGGGGTGATGAAGCGCTCGGCGGTCAACGCCGGATTGTTCAGGTAGCCACGGGCCAGACAGCGACCGCTGATATACAGCTCGCCGGGGCGATCGCCGATCACGGGCTGCAGTCGGTCATCGAGGATGAAGATTTCGGTATCGCCGATGGGCTGCCCAATGCTGGCGGGCGGGTTTTGCGTGGCGCAAGCCACCCGGTTGCAGGTGGCGAATATGGTGGCTTCCGTCGGGCCGTAGTAATCGATCAATGAATAATCGATGCCGCGCAGATCGACCGGATGAAGTTTCTCCCCTGAGCTGAACAGATACCGCAGCGCCAGATTGGCCGGTTGCGGCGCGCCGACCACTTCGGCAACCAGTACGGCGGGCAGGCTGGCGTGGGTAATGCCCTGTTCGGCAAAGTAGGCCAGCAGGACTTCCGGCTGCAGGCGAGCGTCTTCCGGGGGCAGATACAATGTGCCGCCGCTGGTCAGAGGCGACCAGATCTCCCATTGCGCGACGTCGAAACTCAAGCCGGCGATCAGCGTAGAACGACTTTCGGCATCCATGGCGAATTGCTTGTTATGCCAGAGAATTAAATTCAGCAGTGACTGATGTTCTATCAGCACACCTTTCGGTTTGCCGGTGGTGCCTGAAGTGAAAATGAGATAAACGATGGCATCGGGAGACGGAGAAATTAACGTTATATTCTCCTGCGAAGAAGTTGATATATTATCAATATAAATAATATCCTCGCTGAAGTTATTTTCCGAAAGCGCTATCGTCGCGTTGCTGGCGAGTATTAAAGGGGAACCGCTTTGCGTGACGATATCCTGTATTCTTTTTTCCGGGTAACGGGCGTCGATGGGAATATAGCCTGCGCCGGCTTTGACGATCGCCAACATACCGATCAGCATTTCCGGCGTGCGCAGCGTGACGAGCGGCACATAGCTGCCGGGCGCCACGCCCCGCCGTAGCAACAGCGCGCACAGTGCGCTGCTGGCTTCATCCAATTGACGGTAGGTCAGGTGTTTATTATCGCCGACGACGGCGGTTTTTTCCGGATAACGGGAAACTTGTTGGATAAAATAATCCAATACGCTAGGTGCCATGGTTATCTCCTGTCATTATTCACGAAGTGAACGAAATGAAACAGCAATGACCCGGCCGGGTGAAAAACAATTATAGGCGTATTTTTATTGAGGAATTGTAAATGTGAACGATATTACGCTATCGCTATAAATTAATTGGGTTAATAAAATGATTATCAATAAAAACGGCCAGTCTGCACTGGCCGTGATTCGCATGCGTGTCGATTAACGACGCACGGCGATGGCTTCGATTTCGATCTTCACGTCTTTCGGCAGACGCGCCACTTCTACGCAAGAGCGGGCCGGGAACGGCGCGCTGTGCTCGGTGAAGAAGGCTTCGTACGCGGCGTTGACGGTGGCGAAGTCGTTCAGGTCTTTCACGAATACGGTGGTTTTCACGATGTCGGCAACGATCAGGCCGGCGGCTTCGACGATCGCTTTAACGTTTTCCAGCGACTGGCGCGCCTGAGCGGCGACGTCGTCGGCGACGGCGCCGGTTTTCGGATCGACCGGGATCTGGCCGGAAGTGATGATCATGCTGCCCAGATCAACGCCCTGCACGTAAGGACCAATGGCTGCCGGGGCGAGTTCAGTGCTGATATTACGTGACATGTTTTCTCCTGATAGACCCGTTGTCTTTCACGCCGCCGCGCGGTCGGCCGCAGCGTAAAATTCGGTGGGTAGCAACGTGGGTAGAGTAATTTTCAGAGGACCCATTATAGGGCGTCACCGGGAGAATGACAGCGCCATCTCCCGGCGCCCATGCCGGGCTTAGTCCGCCTGCAGTACCACCTGATGCTCGAACTCTTTTTCGCAGTAGCGGCATTTCAGGTGCACTTCGCCGCCGCGCGATTTGACGCTGAAGCTCGACGCCACCGGCTCGCTGCGGCTGATGCAGTTGCCGTTCGGGCAGGTCAGCACGCCGTCGATGTGGTCCGGCAGGCTGAGGGTCAGTTTGCGCACCACTTCATAGTTATCGATGCGGTTTACCGTGGCCTTCGGCGCGTACATCGCCAGCTGGTTGGCCTGCTGCTCGGTCAGGAAAGTGTTCTCGATCTTGATCAGATCCTTGCGGCCCAGCTCGTTGGAGGGCAGGTTCAGGCCGATGGTGATGCGCTGGTCGGTGGCGGTCAGCTTGAACAGCGTCAGCAGCTTGAAACCGATCTGCGCCGGAATGTGGTCGATCACCGTGCCGCATTTGATCGCTTCGACCTGCAGTTTGTTGTCGTGAGTCATGGCGGTTCCCCCTTAAAGAGCCAAATCTGCGTTGAGCACCAGCGCCAGCAGCGCCTGACGGGCGAAGATGCCGTTGCCCGCCTGCTGGAAGTAGTAAGCGTGCGGCGTTTTATCCACGTCGGTGGCGATCTCGTCGATGCGTGGCAGCGGGTGCAGCACCTTGAGGTTGGCGCGCGCGCCGGCCAGATCCGCGGCGCGCAGCACGAACTGCGCCTTCACGTTGGCGTACTCGGAAGGATCGAGGCGCTCTTTCTGCACCCGGGTCATGTAGAGAATATCCAGCTCCGGCACCACTTCTTCAATGCTGCTGTGCAGGCTGTACTCGATGCCTTTCTCTTCCAGCATTTTCAGGATGTAGGCCGGCATCGCCAGCGCGTCCGGGGCGATGAAGTAGAAGCGGTTGCCTTCGAATTTGGCCAGCGCCTGGGTGAGCGAGTGCACGGTGCGGCCGTATTTCAGGTCGCCGACCATGGCGATGCTGAGGTTGCTCAGGCGCCCCTGGGTTTCCTGGATGGTGAACAGATCCAGCAGGGTCTGGGTCGGGTGTTGGTTGGCGCCGTCGCCGGCGTTGAGCACCGGCACGTTGCCGGAGAACTCCGAGGCCATGCGCGCCGCGCCTTCCTGCGGGTGGCGCATCACGATGGCGTCCACGTAGGTGCTGATCACCGAGATGGTGTCGGCCAGGGTTTCGCCTTTCTTGCCAAGCGAGGTGTTGCTGCCGTCGGCGAAACCGACCACCGAGGCGCCGAGGCGGTGCATCGAGGTTTCGAACGACAGGCGGGTACGGGTCGAGGCTTCAAAGAAGCAGCTGGCGATCACCTTGTGTTTCAACAGTTCCGGCTGCGGGTTGGCTTTCAGACCGGCGGCGGTGCGCAGCACCAGCTCCAGATCCTCGCGGCTGAGATCGTTAATAGAGATGATGTGTTTGTGATACAGCGGGTTGGCCATTTTTCACTCCTCCTCGACGCGTGCCCGTGGCGCGGGACTTTTTAAGGCAAAAAAAAGCCCCTCAATGAGGGGCTTGAAAAGATCGGTTTAGCAACAGGAGAAACAACGGCAGCTGGCCGCCGATAGGCAGTCGGTTTTGTCGATTGCGGCTAACAAAACAAACGTCGTTTTTCATGCTTTCTCCTGGCAAATTGTGGCGCATTATACTCGCGCTTTTCGCCACTGCAAGCGTTAAAACGCCGTTTTTTGCCGCCCCGCAATCGATTGGCCGGCGATGGCCGCTCGCCGGCTATTTGCTGACGCGATCGTAGTAGACCATGTCGGCGTTCAACCCTTGTTGATAGCCTTTGACGTTGTCGCGCAGCACCACTTCGGTTTTAGCCTGATCGATAAACACGTACGGCGAACTGCGCTGCAGCTCCTGCTGCATGGCGGTGTACAGCGCGCGGCGCTTGGCCGGATCGGCTTCGGCCAGCGCCGCCAGCGTCTGCTTATTCAACTGCGGGATCTGCCAGCCGTTCAGCCCGGCCACCGTGCTGCTCTTGCCGTCGTTGTAAGCGAAGGCGCTGGCGTTGGAGTGGGCGTCGAAGTAATCCGGGATCCACAGGCGGATCGCCGCCTGATGCTGCCTGGCGCGCACGCGGGAGTAAACCTGGCTACCCGCGGCCGGCAGCAGCTCGACCTTCACACCGGCGGCGGCGAAGCTGCCCTGCAGCGCCTGCGCGATGGTGATGAACGGCGGTTTGTTCTCTACGTCCAGCGTAAAGGCGGCGTGGGTGATGCCCGCCTTGGCCAGGATGGCTTTCGCCTTAGCCGGATCGTAGCTGAATGGGTTGGTCTCCAGCGCGCCCGGCAGCCCGACCGGCAGGAAGCTCTGGTGCACGAAGTATTGGCCCTTCAGCAGATCCTTCGTGATGCCCTGATAATCCACCAGATAGCGCGCCGCTTCCCAGAAGGCCGGGTTGTTCAGCAGCGGATTGGCGCCGTTGCCGGTGTTGAACACCAGGTAGTTTTGCTCGGCGGACGGGATCTCCAGCACCTTGACGCCCGGCTGGTTCTTCAGCGTGTCGGTCTGATCGGCGCCGAGTTCGCGGGCGATATCAGCGTCGCCCTGCTGGATCAGCAGGCGGCGGGTGGCCGGATCCGGTACGTTTTTAATGATGATGTTTTTCAGCTGCGGCTTGTCGCCCGGCGAGGTGGGGTTGGCGTCCAGCACGATCGCCTGATGCGGCTGATAGACGCGCATCTTGAACGGGCCGCTGCCGGCGGAGTGCATTTTCAGCCAGGCGTTGCCGAAGTCGCCGTCTTTGACGTTGGCCAGCGCCGCCTTGCTGTCGACGATCGAGGCGATCGGCGTCGAGAGGATATTCAGCGCCACCGCCGGGCTGACGTCCGCCGTCCAGCGCAGCTGCACGGTATGGTCGTCGATCTTCTTCAGCTGCGCGTCGATGTTGTCCGGCTGCCAGCCGAGCACGTTGAGGATGAACGCCGGCGACTTGTTCATTTTCACCGCGCGGCTGTAAGAGAAGATCACGTCGTCAGCGGTCAGCGGATTGCCGGAGGCAAACGCCGCCTGCGGCCGCAGTTTCACCGTCAGCGTTTTAGCTGCCGCATCGCCCTGCCAGCTTTCCGCCAGCACCGGCGCCACCTTAGCCGGATCGTCGCGATCCGCCTGCACCAGACGCTGATACAGGCTGGGCACTGTCTGGATGCTGGAGAGTTCGTTGGCTTCCGCCGGATCGAGGCTGACGATGTCATCCAGCGATTGCACCACCACCAGCGTATTCGGCGGCGTGGCGGCTAACGCGGCGGTGGGCAGGGCGGCGAGCAGGAACAGCGGCAAGAGTTTGGCTTTCATCGGTGTGTATCCCCTGAAGGCGCCGCAAGGCGGCGCTGAGAACGGTTTGTTATCGTTGGTTTTTACGGCGCGGGCGCCGTCGGCCTGTCACGGTAGAACCTTTGCCGGCGGCGGGCAAAGGCCAATCCGCTATTTGATATTCCAGGAATATATTAGCCGCCCTGGCCGGGGGTGCCAGGGCGGAGGGGGGTACAATCAGAGGGTTTCGCTCAGCGTGGCGACCAGCACCGCCTTGATGGTATGCAGCCGGTTTTCCGCCTGATCGAACACCACGCTGTGCGCCGATTCGAACACCTCGTCGGTCACTTCCATGCCGCCGTGCAGGTCGTACTGCTGCGCCATCTGCTTGCCGAGCGTGGTTTGGTCGTCGTGGAAAGCCGGCAGGCAGTGCAGGAACTTCACGTTCGGGTTGCCGGTCAGCTTCAGCATCGCCATGTTGACCTGATACGGCCGCAGCAGCGCGATACGTTCCTGCCAGGTCTCTTTCGGTTCGCCCATCGACACCCACACGTCGGTGTAGAGGAAATCGGCGTCTTGCACCCCTTCGGCGATGTCTTCGGTCAGGGTGAGTTTCGCGCCGGTTTGCTGCGCCAGCGCCTGGCATTCGGCCACCAGCTCCGGCTGTGGCCAGCAGGCCTTCGGCGCCACCAGCCGCAGATCCATACCCGCCAGCGCGGCGGCTTCCAGCAGCGTGTTGCCCATGTTGTTGCGCGCGTCGCCGACGTACGCCAGCTTCACTTCACTCAGCGCCTTGCCCGGCAGGTGTTCCTGCACGGTGAGCAGATCCGCCAGCAATTGGGTGGGGTGGAACTCGTCGGTCAGGCCGTTCCACACCGGCACGCCGGCGTGTTCCGCCAGGGTTTCCACCAGCGCCTGGCCGTAGCCGCGATACTGAATACCGTCGTACAGGCGGCCCAGCACCCGGGCGGTATCTTTCATCGACTCTTTATGGCCGATCTGGCTGCCGCTTGGGCCGAGATAGGTCACCTGGGCGCCCTGATCGAATGCGGCAACTTCGAAAGAGCATCGCGTGCGGGTCGAGTCTTTTTCGAAGATGAGCGCAATGTTTTTGCCCTGCAGCCGGCGCTGTTCCTGCCCCTGCTTCTTGGCCTGCTTCAGATCGGCCGAAAGCCGCAGCAGCGCCTGCAGCTCGGCGGGGGTGAAATCCATTAACCTCAGAAAGTGACGTTGGTAGAACGCATTACCGGTGCTCATAGTCCGATTCCCTGATTGCTTAATTGAATTAAAATTCACTTTATATGTATGAATATTCAATTTCAACCCCGGCGAGGAAATCTTTCACGTTTATCGTGGAAGCAATGTCGGCGGTGTGTGAAAATAGAAGGAATGAAGGCCATTTGACTTGAGGATATAGGCATGGCAAACCGCGAATTGCTGGAAGAACAACGTGAAGAGACCCGCCTGATCATCGAAGAACTGCTGGAAGACGGCAGCGATCCGGACGCGCTCTACACCATCGAGCACCATCTGTCCGCCGAGAAATTTGAGGTTCTGGAGCAGGCCGCCGTTGAAGCCTTCAAGCTGGGCTACGAAGTGACCGACGCCGAAGAGCTGGAAGTGGAAGACGGTTCGATGGTGATGTGCTGCGACGTGATCAGCGAAGTCGGCCTGAACGCCGAGCTGATCGACGCTCAGGTAGAACAGCTGGTGGCGCTGGCGGAGCGCTGCGGCGTCAACTACGACGGCTGGGGCACCTACTTCGAAGATCCGAACGGTGAAGACGGTGAGGATGACGAAGACGGCGACTACATCGACGAAGACGACGACGGCAAACGCCACTGATTAATCCCGCTTATTCACATGGGCCGGCTCTCGCCGGCCCCTGATATCCCCGTCGTCTTTCAAGCTGCAGCGTTGTTGGCTGCACTCTCTCACCCCAGTCACTTACCTGAGTAAGCTCCTGGGGATGAGTGAGCTGGCCGCCTAGCTGCGACTTGAAATACATAGGGCAATGACGCCATGACATACCAATCCCTGTTAGCCCCGATTTTAAGCTTCCTGCACTGTGAAACTCCCGACGCCTGGATCGACGCCGCGCGCCGTCCGGAAAACCTGCAGCTGTTGCTGACCGACCACCTGGTGTGCGAGCTGAAAGCCGCACAGACCGGCATGTGGCTGATCCGCCGCTATGTGGCGGACAAAGAGAGCGGCGACGCGCTGTTGGCGCTGCTGCGGCCCTACGAGGCGTTTCTGCACGAAGCGCAGGGCGCGCCCGACACGCTATTCCGCCAGGGCCAGTTCACCCGCAAGATCCTGCCGAAAAACGGCTCGGCCTACGGCCAGGATCTGGCGGATCGCATGGTGCTGTTGATCAAGGAAGAGTTGCACCACTTCTCACAGGTGCTGGAGATCATGCAGGCACGCGGGATCCCATATCGCAAGATCACCGCCAGCCGCTACGCCAAGGGCATGATCCGCGAGATCCGCACTCACGATCCGGCGACGCTGATCGACAAACTGATCTGTGGCGCCTACATCGAAGCGCGATCCTGCGAACGCTTCGCCAAACTGGCGCCACACCTGGATGACGAGCTGAACCGCTTTTACGTTTCGCTGCTGCGATCCGAAGCGCGGCATTATCAGGACTACCTGACATTGGCCGAGCAGATCGCCGGCGGCGACATCAGCGAACGGGTGGCGCATTTCGGCCGCCTCGAAGCTGAGCTGATCCTGTCGCCGGACAGCGAGCTGCGTTTCCACAGCGGCGTGCCCGCCGCCGCCTGACGTTGAAGCGCGCCCTTACTGCGGCGCGCCCAGCAACAGATCCACCGCCTTTTCCGCCAGCATGATGGTCGGCGCATTGGTGTTGCCGCTGGTGAGCTGCGGCATCACCGAGCAGTCGATCACCCGCAGCCGTTCAAAACCGTGCACCCGCAGCTGCGGATCGGTCACCGCGTCCTGTGGCGACGGCCCCATGCGGCAACTGCCCACCGGGTGATACACCGTCTTGCAGAAGTTGCGCACGAACTCTTCCAGCTGCGCTTCATCGCGCGTCCACTCCGGCTGCGGCATCAGCAGGTCTTTGATCAGCGGCTTCAGCGCCGCGGTTTGCAGGAAATCCAGGCCGAACTTCACCGCGCGCACGCTGCCGGCCAGATCGTCCGGGTGGCCGAGGTAGTTGGCGTGCAGCTTGACCGGATCGCGCGGGTTGCTGCTGCGCAGCTGCACTTCGCCGCGCGCCTTCGGCTGCAGGTAGCCGACCTTGAGCGTGAAGCCGTGAATGTTCGGCAGCGGCTCGCCGGGCACGTCGTCCCAGCTGTCCAGCAGCGGCAGGAAGTGGATTTGCACGTCCGTCCGGCCGTCGCCCTGGCTGTCGGTGAAGGCGGCGCCTTCCAGCACGTTGGACGAGAGCACGCCGCTGCGAAACGCCAGCCACTGCGCGCCGTGGCTCAGCGCCTGCAGGCCGCGGTCGGCGCCGAACAGGCTGATCGGCTCGCGGGTGCTGACGTTGATCGACATGTGCAGGTGGTCGTGGAAGTTTTTACCCACCGGCAGATCCGCCCGCACCTCGATGCCCAGCTGCTGCAAGTGGTCGCGCGGGCCGATGCCGGACAGCATCAACAGCTTCGGCGAACCGACCGCGCCGGCGCTGACGATCACCTCTTTGGTGGCGCGCGCGGTGACTTCCGCGCCGCCGTTCTGGCTGTAGACCACGCCGGTGGCGACGTTGCCCTCGAAGGTCAGCCGGTGCGCCAGGGCGTTCAGTTTCACCACCAGCCGCCGTTCGTCGCGCACCGCCTTCAGGTAGGTGCGGGCGGTGCTGGCGCGTTCGCCGTTGTGGGTGGTGGTTTGGTAGAAACCGACGCCGTGCTGGCTGTCGCCGTTGAAGTCGTTGCGATAGGGCAGGTTCAGCTCCTGGCCGGCGCGGATAAACGCCATGCTGAGCGGGTGGCGGTAGCGGTTTTCGCTGACCGGCAGCAGCCCGTCGGCGCCGTGGTAGTCGTCGGACAGGCTTTCATTGGCCTCGGCGCGTGTGAAGTAGGGCAGCACCTCCCGGTAGCTCCAGCCGGTGCAGCCGTAGCGTTCGGCCCAGTCGTCGTAGTCCTGCGGCTGGCCGCGCAGGTAGATCATGCCGTTGACCGAACTGCTGCCGCCCAGCACCTTGCCCTGCGCGATCTGCATGCGGCGGTTGTTGGCGTGCGGTTCCGGCTCCGTCTCGTAGGGCCAGCTCTTTTTGGCGATGATCTTGGCCACCCCGGCCGGCATCTTGATGAACAGGTTATTGTCGTCGCCGCCGGCTTCCAGCAGCAGCACCCGCGCCTGGGTGCGGCGGATCAGCTGCGCCGCCAGCACGCAGCCGGCGGATCCGGCGCCGACGATGATGTAATCAAAGGTATTTTCCGACATGACAGCTCTCCGTGCGCGATTGGGATACTGGCAGAGTAACGCGGGGGAAAAAGCGGTCAATTTGCGATCGTTAATTTATTAACGAACTTCACATTAAATTTACATTATGGTTTTTAACGTCAGTTTATCTGCTTGAAAAACGGCGTCATAGCGAGTTTTACTGATTGATTGCGATATTAATAAAATGGCGCAGCACGCTGCGCCATGATAGAGAGACGGGGGACGATTACAGCGTTTTCAGCATGGTGACTTCGCAATCGACGTGGCCGGTGGCGCCCATCGCGTGGTCGATGTGTTCGAAGCCCAGGTGTTCGTACAGCGCAACGGCCTGCGTCAGGCTGGCGGTGGTCTCGAGGTAACAACAGCGGAAGCCGTGCTGGCGGGCGAAATCCAGCGCCTGTAGCGCCAGGCGTTTCGCCAATCCTTTGCCGCGCAACACCGGCAGGAAATACATCTTCTGCAATTCGCAAATATCGTCTGCGCCGCCCTGCAGCGGCGCGATGCCGCCGCCGCCGGCGACCTGGCCGTCCACTTCGATCACCCAGTAAGCGCTGCGCGGCAGGCTGTAGAGCTGATACAGGGCGTCCAGATTGGGATCGGAGACGGTATAGCCTTTATCCGCCGTCAGGCCGTGCTCGGCGGAGACTTCGCGAATGACGTGAGCAATGGCGGGATTGTCTTCCGCCGTGATGGGGCGCACCAGCAGGCGCGCCGGGGTTGCTGTTGTCATGTTTACACTCGCCATTGAAAGAGACCACGTTCGTTTTTCGTTTTTATCGCAGCACGAAACGCGCCGGGGATTATTTCCCGGCGGCGTCCCTGCAGCAGTAATATCTTGTAATAACATCTAACCCGGCCCGGATGCAACGGCGATAAAAAAACAGCGGGGAAGACCCCGCTGTTTTCAGGCGTTGGCGTGAGCCGGTGGATTACAGTGCGGCGATGGTCGCCTGCTGTTCCTGCAGCTTCACTTTGCCTTCTTTGCAGGCCGCCAGACGATCGCGTTCTTTGGCAACCACCGCCTCCGGCGCGCGCGCCACGAAGCCTTCGTTCGCCAGCTTGCCTTCGATCGAAGCGATTTCCGCATCCAGTTTACCCATCTCTTTGGCCAGACGCGCGATCTCGGCGTCCTTGTCGATGAAGCCGGCCATCGGGATCAGCAACTCGGCGCCGTCCACCAGCTTGGTGACGGAGACCGGGCCTTTCTCACCGGCTGGCAGCAGCGCGATGGATTCCAGGCGCGCCAGACGGGCGATAAAGCTTTGGTTCTCCTGCACGCGGCGCTGGGCGTCGGCGCTGCAGTTGCGCAGCAGCACGTCGAGCGCTTTGCTTGGCGCGATGTTCATCTCGGCACGGATATTGCGCACGGCGATGATGGTTTGCTTGATCCACTCCAGATCGTTCAGCGCCTGCTCGTCTTCCAGCGCGGCGTCGTAGGCCGGGAACGGCTGCAGCATGATGGTGTCTGCGGTCGTGCCGGTCAGCGGCTTCACGCGCTGCCAGATGGTTTCGGTGATGAACGGAATGATCGGGTGCGCCAGGCGCAGCAGCGCTTCCAGCACGGTGATCAGCGTGTGGCGGGTGCCGCGCTGTTCCGCTTCGCTGCCGTTGCTCACCACCGGCTTGGTCAGCTCCAGATACCAGTCGCAGAACTGGTTCCAGGTGAATTCGTACAGGATGTTGGCCGCCAGATCGAAGCGGTAGGTGTCCAGCGCTTCGCGGTAGGCTTTTACCGTGCGGTTGAATTCGGCCAGGATCCAGCGATCCGCCAGCGACAGCACTTTCTCGCCGCCGTTGAAGCCGCAGTCGTGCGCTTCGGTGTTCATCAGCACGAAGCGGCTGGCGTTCCACAGCTTGTTACAGAAGTTGCGGTAGCCTTCCAGGCGCTTCATGTCCCAGTTGATGTCGCGGCCGGTCGAGGCCAGCGCCGCCAGGGTGAAGCGCAGGGCGTCGGTGCCGTGCGGCTCGATGCCGTTCGGGAACTGCTTCTCGGTGCGCTTGCGGATTTTTTCCGCCAGCTGCGGCTGCATCATGTTGCCGGTGCGTTTTTCCAGCAGATCTTCCAGCGAGATGCCGTCGACCATGTCCAGCGGATCGATCACGTTGCCTTTGGACTTGGACATCTTCTGGCCTTCGTCGTCGCGGATAAGGCCGGTCATGTAGACGGTCTTGAACGGCACCTGCGGCTTGCCGTTTTCATCCTTGATGAAGTGCATGGTCAGCATGATCATGCGCGCGATCCAGAAGAAGATGATGTCGAAGCCGCTGACCATCACGCTGGTCGGGTGGAAGGTTTTCAGCGCCTCGGTCTGCTCCGGCCAGCCCAGGGTGGAGAAGGTCCACAGGCCGGACGAGAACCAGGTGTCCAGCACGTCTTCGTCCTGGGTCAGCACCACGTCGGCGCCCAGGTTGTTCTCGCTGCGCACTTCTTCTTCGCTGCGGCCCACGTAGACTTTGCCGTTCACGTCGTACCAGGCCGGGATGCGGTGGCCCCACCACAGCTGACGCGAGATGCACCAGTCCTGAATGTCGCGCATCCAGCTGAAGTACATGTTTTCGTACTGCTTCGGCACGAACTGGATGTCGCCCTGTTCGACCGCTTCCACCGCCACTTTGGCCAGCGGCGCGGTGCGCACGTACCATTGGTCGGTCAGCATCGGCTCGATCACCACGCCGCCGCGGTCGCCGTAAGGCACCGTCAGGTCGTGCGGTTTGACCTCGTCCAGCAGGCCCAACTGATCGAAGGCGGCAACCACCGCTTTACGCGCGGCGAAGCGCTCCAGGCCGCGGAACTCGGCCGGGATCTCGTTGCAGTAGTCGGTGCAGACTTCGCCCAGGGTGTTGAACACTTCCGCTTCCTGACGGATGTCGCCGTCGAAGGTCAGAATGTTGATCATCGGCAGGCCGTGGCGTTTGCCGACTTCGTAGTCGTTGAAATCGTGCGCCGGGGTGATCTTCACGCAGCCGGTGCCTTTTTCCATATCGGCGTGTTCGTCGCCGACGATGCGGATGCGGCGGCCGACCAGCGGCAGAATGATCTCTTTGCCGATCAGGTCTTTATAGCGTGGATCTTCCGGGTTGACGGCCACGCCGGTATCGCCCAGCACGGTTTCCGGACGGGTGGTGGCGACCACCAGATAGTCTTTGCCCTCGGCGGTTTTCGCGCCGTCGGCCAGCGGGTAGCGCAGGTGCCACATGGAGCCTTTGGACTCGCGGTTTTCCACTTCCAGATCGGAGATGGCGGTGCGCAGCTTCGGATCCCAGTTCACCAGGCGCTTGCCGCGGTAGATCAGGTCTTCTTTGTGCAGACGGACAAACACTTCGCGCACCGCGTTCGACAGGCCTTCGTCCATGGTGAAGCGCTCGCGCTCCCAGTCCACGGAGTTGCCCAGACGGCGCATCTGACGGGTGATGGTGCCGCCGGATTCCGCCTTCCACTGCCAGATTTTGTCGATGAACGCATCGCGGCCGTAGTCGTGGCGGGTTTTGCCTTCTTCCGCGGCGATCTTGCGCTCCACCACCATCTGGGTGGCGATGCCGGCGTGGTCGGTGCCCGCCTGCCACAGGGTGTTTTTACCCTGCATGCGCTGATAGCGAATCATGGTGTCCATGATGGTCTGCTGGAACGCGTGGCCCATGTGCAGGCTGCCGGTGACGTTCGGCGGCGGGATCATGATGCAGAAGCTTTCCTGGCTGGTGTCGCCGTTCGGCTTGAAGTAACCCTGATTCTCCCAGTGATCGTACAGCTTCTGTTCGATCTGTTTTGGGTCGTATGCGGTGTCGAGCTGACTGTTTGTCTTTTCCATTCTTTATCGTATTCAGTGAGTTGGCGGCGTAGCCGTGGTCAAATGGAAGCCGACGCTGCGATAGGCCTTGTAACGGTCGCGCGCCAACTGTTTCAGAGTGTCTTCGTAAGGAACGAAGTCTACCACTTCATGGAAAGCGGTAGCAAAATCGGCAAACTGCGGCAGCAGGGCGATCAGCAGATCGCGCGGGGCATTGCCGCGCTTGCCGGGCCAGCACAGTTCCACCGGCGCGCCGTAGTGCGGCCCTTCGCCGGCCAGATTGTGCGGCACGAATTCATGCGGCTCGCGCTGCCACAGCGCTTCGTCCAGCCGCTGGGCCTGCTCCTGGCTCTCGCAGGCGATCAGCACCCGCTTGCCGGAACGGAAGCCGCTGGCGGCAACGGCGCAGGCCACGGCCTCATGGGCGCTGAGCGCGCCTGACGGTTCCGCGTTGTCGAGCAAATAAAACGTCGCCTGTTTCATTAAGGATCCACCGCTGCCGATAAAAAAACAGGGCACAACATGTAGGTTGCGCCCTTTTTGGGAACGGAGCAGATAACTCTACCCCTTCGCTGCTGAGAGGATTATATACCCAATAGATTTCAAGTTGCAGCTAGGCGGCAAGTTCGTTCATCCCCAGGAGCTGACATCAAGTCAGTGACTGGGGTGAACGAATGCGGCCAACAACGCTGCGGCTTGAAAGATGAAGGGTATTTAATCGTCGCCGTTCAGACCTGCACGGTTCAATAGGAACTGCGACAGCAGCGCCACCGGGCGGCCGGTCGCGCCCTTGGCTTTACCGGAGCGCCAGGCGGTGCCGGCGATATCCAGGTGTGCCCAGGTGTACTTGCGGGTGAAGCGCGACAGGAAGCAGGCGGCGGTGATGGCGCCACCAGGGCGGCCACCGATGTTCGCCATGTCGGCGAAGTTGGAGTCCAACTGCTCGTAGTACTCGTCGGCCATCGGCAGGCGCCAGGCGCGGTCGCCGGCCTGCTCGGAAGCGCCCAGCAGCTCGTGCGCCAGCGGGTTGTGGTTCGACATCAGGCCGGTGATGTGGTGGCCCAAGGCGATCACGCAGGCGCCGGTCAGGGTGGCGATGTCGATCACCAGCTCCGGTTCGAAGCGCTCGACGTAGGTCAGGGTGTCGCACAGCACCAGGCGGCCTTCGGCGTCGGTGTTGAGCACCTCGACGGTCTGGCCGGACATGGTGGTCAGCACGTCACCCGGACGGTACGCCCGGCCGCCCGGCATGTTTTCACAGCCGGCCAGCACGCCGATCACGTTCAGCGGCAGATTCAGCTCCGCCACCACGCGCATCACGCCGTACACGGTTGCTGCGCCGCACATGTCGTATTTCATTTCGTCCATGCCGTCGGCCGGTTTGATCGAGATGCCGCCGGAGTCGAAGGTCAGCCCTTTGCCTACCAGCACGATCGGCTTAGCGTCCGGATTTGGGTTGCCCTTATATTCCATCACCGACATCAATGATTCGTTCTGCGAACCGGCGCCGACCGCCAGATAGGCGTTCATGCCCAGCTCTTTCATCTGCTGTTCGCCGATGACGCGGGTGGTGATGTTGGTGCTGAAGGCGTCCGCCAACTGACGGGCCTGCGAGGCCAGGTAGCCGGCGTTACAGATGTTCGGCGGCATGTTGCCGAGATCTTTGGCCGCCTTGATGCCGGAAGCCACCGCCAGGCCGTGCTGGATAGCGCGCTCGCCGCTGGTGAGCTCACGGCGGGTCGGCACGTTGAACACCATTTTGCGCAGCGGACGACGCGGTTCCACCTTGTTGCTTTTCAGCTGATCGAAGGTGTAGAGCGTCTCTTTGGCGGTTTCTACCGCCTGACGCACTTTCCAGTAGGTGTTGCGGCCTTTCACGTGCAGTTCGGTCAGGAAGCAGACCGCTTCCATCGAGCCGGTGTCGTTGAGGGTATTGATGGTTTTCTGGATCACCTGCTTGTATTGGCGCTCATCGAGCTCGCGCTCTTTGCCGCAGCCGATCAGCAGGATGCGCTCGGAGAGAATGTTGGGCACATGGTGCAGTAGCAGCGTCTGCCCGACCTTGCCTTCCAGTTCGCCACGGCGCAGCAATGCGCTGATATAACCATCACTGATTTTGTCGAGTTGTTCTGCGATAGGGGACAGGCGGCGCGGTTCGAAAACGCCGACTACAATACAGGCACTGCGCTGTTTTTCCGGGCTACCGCTTTTTACACTGAACTCCATGCACTCTCCTGAATCTTAAAGACAAAGGCGGACGCTACGGCTAGAATAACCGACTCCGTAACGATCTCCTGCCATTTGAGTTAACGGATTATGTTAACCTGAACGGCATAAATTGCTCTGTTTTGGCGACTATAAGCAAGTTCCTATAGGACACCCAAACGGCTTGATGTTGTAATACTATTTTAGCTGTGAAGGTTGCCATATGATGAGAATAAATGGCGGATTAACGATGAAATTATCGATTTTCCTGCAAAAAGACAAGTTTTCACAGGCGTAATAAGCGTGATCATCATAAGATATCTGGTACGGGAAACGCTCAAGAGCCAAATCGCCATCCTGTTCATCCTGCTTCTGATCTTCTTTTGTCAGAATTTGGTCAGGGTGTTGGGCGACGCGGTGGACGGCAATATCCCGACAAACTTAGTACTCTCTCTGCTCGCGTTGGGCGTGCCGAAAATGGCGCAGCTCATCCTGCCTTTGAGCCTGTTTCTCGGCTTGCTGATGACGCTTGGGCGGTTGTATACCGAGAGCGAAATCACCGTTATGCACGCCTGCGGGCTGGGTAAACGCACCCTGATTATCGCCGCCATGATCCTGGCGCTGCTCACCTCTGCGATCGCGGCGGTGAACGTGTTTTGGGCCGGCCCCTGGGCCTCGCGCTATCAGGACGTGGTGGTGAACGAAGCCAAGGCCAACCCGAGCATCGCCGGGCTGGCGGAAGGGCAGTTCAAACCCTCGCAGGACGGCAACGCAGTGCTGTTTATCGGCAACGTGAAGGGCAGCACCTTCAACGACGTGTTCCTGGCGCAGCTGCGGCCGAACGGCAACCAACGCCCGTCGGTGGTGGTGGCCGAGCACGGCAACATCGTGCAGCAGAAAGACGGCTCGCAGGTGGTGACGCTCGACAAGGGTACCCGCTTTGAAGGCACCGCGCTGCTGCGCGACTTCCGCATTACCGACTTCACCGACTACAAGGCGGTGATTGGCCACCGCACCGTGGCGGCGGATAACACCGAATCCGAACAGATGTCGATGCAGACGCTGTGGGAATCCGACGATCCGGACGCGCGCGCCGAGCTGCACTGGCGCCTGACGCTGGTGGTCTCGGTGGCGCTGATGGCGCTGCTGGTGGTGCCGCTCAGCGTGGTGAACCCGCGCCAGGGCCGCGTGCTGAGCATGCTACCGGCCATCCTGCTGTATCTGATCTTCTTCCTGCTGCAGACCTCGCTGCGCTCCAACGCCGGCAAGGGCAAGCTGGATCCGATGCTGTGGCTGTGGCTGGTTAACGGCGTTTACTTGGCGATCGCGCTGGCGCTGAACCTGTGGGATACCGTGCCGATGCGTAAGCTGCGCGCACGCCTGAGAGGAGCGGCCTGATGTTTGGCGTATTAGACCGGTATATCGGTAAAACGATTTTCAACACCATCATCATGACGCTGTTCATGCTGGTGTCGCTGTCCGGCATCATCAAGTTTGTCGATCAGCTGCGCAAGGTCGGCCAGGGCGAGTACACCGCGCTGAGCGCCGGCATGTACACCCTGCTGAGCGTGCCGAAAGACATCGAGATCTTCTTCCCGATGGCGGCGCTGCTTGGCGCGCTGCTCGGCCTGGGCCAACTGGCGACGCGCAGCGAACTGGTGGTGATGCAGGCTTCCGGCTTCACCCGCCTGCAGATCGCCGGCTCGGTGATGAAAACCGCCATTCCGCTGGTGCTGCTGACCATGGCGATCGGCGAGTGGGTAGCGCCGCAGGGCGAGCAGATGGCGCGCAACTACCGCGCCCAGCAGATGTACGGCGGCTCGCTGCTCTCCACCAAGAGCGGGCTGTGGGCGAAGGACGGCAACGATTTCATCTACATCGAGCGCGTCTCCGGCGACAAAGAACTCTCCGGCGTGAACATCTACCACTTCAACGATCAGCGTCGCCTGGAGACGGTGCGTTATGCCGCCACCGCCAGCTTCGAGAACGGCCTGTGGCAGCTTTCGCAGGTGGACACCTCGGATCTGACCAACCCGAAACAGGTGACCGGCACCCAGACGCTGACCGGCGAATGGAAAACCAATCTGACCCCGGACAAGCTGGGCGTGGTGGCGCTGGATCCGGATTCGCTCTCCATCAGCGGGCTGCACAACTACGTGAAGTACCTGAAGCAGAGCGGCCAGGAATCCAACCGTTACCAGCTCAACATGTGGAGCAAAATCTTCTCGCCGCTGTCGGTGGCGGTGATGATGCTGATGGCGCTGTCGTTCATCTTCGGCCCGCTGCGCAGCGTGCCGATGGGTATCCGCGTGGTGACCGGCATCAGCTTCGGCTTCCTGTTCTACGTGCTGGATCAGATCTTCGGCCCGCTGAGCATGGTCTACAGCATGCCGCCGGTGCTGGGCGCGCTGCTGCCGAGCATGCTGTTCCTGCTGATCAGCGTGTATATGCTGCTCAAACGCAAGTAGCGGGGCGATCGGTAGTGAAGAAAGGCGTGGCCGTGGGGCCGCGCCTTTTTTGTTGGGAGGATTAGCTAACGCTCAGCAGCGCGATGCCGGCATCCTGATAGGCCTGCGCATCTTCCGGCAGGCGATCCAGCACCAGGGTATCGATCTGTGCAGGGGAGGCGAACTGCGCCAGCGAGGTGTTGCTCAGCTTGGAGTGATCGCACACTACGATCACTTGATTGGCATGCTCCACCATCGCGCGCTTGGTTTCGGCCAGCATGATGTCGGCCACACAGGCGCCTTGTTTCAGCGACAATGCGTTGGCACCCATAAACGCCTTGTCGATGTTCAGCGTATCCAGCAGCGAACGGCCGTTGATAGCGACCGCGCAGTGATAACCCTTTTTGACGATGCCACCCAGCAGGATGATCTGGATCGATTCGACGTCTTCCAGACTCTTGGCGATCATGAAATCGTTGGTGACCACGGTCAGATTGCGGCGCTGGCGCAGATGGCGGGCGATCTGCAGGGTGGTGGTGCCAGTATCCAATACGATGATGTCGCCGTCTTCCACCAGGCCGGCGGCCAATTGACCGATTTGCTCCTTGGCGCTGAGGTTCACCTCTTCACGCTGATCGGAGCCGACCTCGAAGCTGGCACGGGTGCGCAGAATGGCGCCGCCGTGGGTGCGTGTCAGCATACCGGCGTCTTCAAGAATGCGCAGATCGGTGCGGATGGTGGCGCCGGAGACGTTAAAGCGCGAGCTCATTTCCCCCACGGAGAGCTTGCGCTTCTCCTTGAGAATGGCGAGGAGTTTTTCCTGGCGCTCTTCTGCGAACATGCTCACTCATTCACTCCTGACAGGCACAGTGGACGTGCGGCTAATATACCCCGCGTATCGGCGGCAGGCAAAGCGCTTGCCGGCCGCCGCTGGCAATATTCCACCGGGCATTATCCGTGCGAGATGTGAAGGTTACGGCGCGTCGATCCTTTTTGGTATAGTCTACCCAGCAGCGTATTGGGTAGCGGGGCAGGCAGTTAATGGAATATGAAGAGAATATCAGTCACATTATCAGCAAGCATCTGGAAGCGGCATTAGGCGATTTCGGCGAGCTTATCTGGGCCTACGTGGTGTTATCCAAGAAAGATATGTCATGTATCTTTGGCGTCACCAATTATCCCGGTGAATGGGTAAAGCAATATAAAGAGCAAGGGCTACAATATACCGATCCGGTAGTCATTACGGCGCTCAATCGCCTGACGCCTTTTGCCTGGGATGAAAATCTGATGGCCGGTGCCGGCTTCCGCTTTTCTGAGTTGTTCGAGCAAGCACGCGAATTCGGCGTAGCCGACGGCTATACCTTCGTGTTGCATGATTTTAATAATAATCTGGTGACCCTTTCCTTTACCCTCGCTGCCGAGCGCAAGGCGGAAACCATGCAGATGCTGAATCAGCATAAAGGCGATATTTCGTTGCTGCTGGCATCGACCCATGAGATGTATTTGACGCTGACTTCACTGTCCGAAAAAAACACCGCGCGCCAGGAAAAAAACGCCCGTTTTACCGAGAGAGAAAACGAGATCCTCTATTGGGCCAGCGTAGGGAAAACCTACCAGGAAATGGGTATGATCCTGGGGATCAAAACCTGCACCATCAAGTTTCATATGGGGAACATTGTTAAAAAGCTGGGGGTGGCGAATGCCCGGCATGCTATCCGTTTAGGGATGGAACTTCAGCTGATTAAACCGGTGGGGTGATTAGAATGCAGGTTCGTCGCTCAACGGCCAGGCGTTTAGCATGTGCTCGTCTTGCGTATTCAACTTTTTGAATATTTTGTTTTTTAATGCCTCCTGGCTCTGACGATCAACGTGGCCCAACAGCAAATGAACGGGCTCGTTCTTTTCCGATATGCCTGTCTTCAGCAGCGTGACGTTCCAGCCGGAGCTTTTGATGATATGCAACATCGGATGGCTGGAGACGGCCAGTATGCCGTCATAGCCGTGTTGCCGCGCATAGTTGATCAGCGATAAGAACAGCGCCAGAGTCACAGGGAACCGGCGACCCAGCAGTGACTGGGTTCTTTCTTTATCAACGAAAAAGCGTGTGGATTCGATGAAATTCCCTTCTGGAATGACGATGTCATGAAAGAAAGAGGAAAATGCGCTGTTGAGCATATTCTTGTGTTTCATATCAATCATCCTGGTACCACAAACTATCATGTTGTCCTTTACGCCAAATATATAGTTTGTCTTATCATTATCAAACTCATCCAGCTCCTTGCCGTCTGAACAGTTCACGGCCCATTGCAGCCTGTCTTTAAAGACATTTTTCCTTAAAACATAAAGATCTGCTGATTTTTCGGTGCTCATTGATGCGTAGTTGGTGCTGTAAATATTAAACATAATGTTACCTTTGAATAAATTAAGAGAAATAACTTTATCCAGTAACATCAGCGAAGTTTCACTACGAGCATGCCGGTGCGTGAGAATGATAAGGCTTTTTAAGCGATCGGCGCTAACCTTATTATGCCGTGCCGCGAGGCAGTTTCAGGGCAATGGCACAGCTAACACAGCAGGCCGGCGAAATTGAACGGCCTGGCCGATTAAAGACAGGAGAGGATTCCAGAATTGCTATCATGGGCTGCCCGGCCTTGTCTGCCATGGCGAAATATTAACTGGTGATTTTATAATGAATGGTGTCTTAATTATTTTAATAGTGAATTGGTGATATTTTCCTACTGAAGATTTGCCTATAAGGCATGACTTCGTCGTCCCGCAGAGGAATAAGCGTGAAAATGGCGGCCAGTGTGATTTTTACAGTATGTCCTCGGACCTGTACTCCTGCGTGACCAAGTCCGCTCTTAAAAAATATCTGATAGAGATCACATTATTGTAATGACAGGAACGGTGCTATTTCGTGATGGTTCTGCGGGTATGTTGGGCTGCTGGGTGAAATGAGCAATGTGTGGTGGTCTTGATAGAACGCCGTGGCGGCTGAGATACAGAGCGAAAAATAGTGCTAGCACCCGATTTCCGCTATGTGAAATAATAACCCAACTGAACTGATGAAGGTCTAGTAGGGTACTATACTTTAGTCTAACTAGCTTCTAACTCCCTAAGGCGATACACTTTTCTAGTCAATTTTTGATGAAAAAAACATAAAAAAAACCTGACCTCGTAGGGTCAGGCTGCCAAGATCGGCCAACACCAGGGAAAATTTTCTTACACCATCTTAAAGCTATCAACTCAGCAGAGGCAAGTGTTCTCTGCTGGTTTTTAGCTTTGGGTTGCTGTTTTGTTACGTATGCACGCTATTTTCTGTTGGTTCTAGATAAAATCCCATATCAAGAAATAACATCTCTCCCCTGACAACCCCGTTCCCATTGACTTATTCCAGTTATGACTGCCGTAGATGAAAAAATAGTGTTGTCGAAATGTTGTGCAAACATATTTTTTATTGGCTGAATTATTGTGATGCAATTATTTTCAGCATTGTTATCCCGGTTCGGGATTATTTGGCATCGTTTACATAGATCGGGGGAGTAACAAGCATAACCCGACAAGCGGCGAGCCAAGGTTATAAAGACGCGTGAGCTGACAAAAAAGCGAATGAGGCCCGATGGCTTATAACAGCCATCGGGCCTTGTGCTATGTGGGAAGAAACATTACAACGGTTGGCTGAACTCCACCCGCTCACCGTCCGGCCCGGCGATCATCAGATAGCGCACGCCGTTGGCGCCGCTGGGCTGCAGCGTCGGCCCTTCAATCACCGGATAGCCCAGATCCGCCAGCCAGCGTTGCGTGGCCGCCAGATCGGTGACCCGCAAAGCGATGTGGTCGATACCATAGGCGCTGGCGGGGCGAGTCAGCCCTTCGGCGGGTAGCTGGTATAACTCCAGCGTTAACTCACCCAACTGCAAAAACTGTACGGTGACGGGGCCGCTGAGCGCCAGCGTTTGCCGGGGTTCGAAACCGAGTGAACGATAGAAGCCGGCGGCTCGTTCGATATCGGCGCAGCGCAAACCGACGTGCATCAGCCCGTTAATTCGGTGTGCCATATCAAATCCCCTTGCGCGCGCAGTAGAAGCCATAGAAGGCGACGTAGGCGAAGCAGATCAGCGGCACCGCGAAGGCGATCTGCATATCGCCGCCGTTGAGATCGGAGATGATGCCCATGATTAACGGCACCACCGCACCGCCGATGATCGACATCACTACGATCGAACCGGCTACCTGAGTTTCTTCGCCCAGCCCTTTGATCGTCAGGCCAAAGTTGGTTGGCCAGCACAGCGCCATGCAAAAGTTGACGCCCATGATCGCCACCACCGCCAGCAGGCTTTGGATGTTGACGGCCAGCAGCAACAGCAGCACGCATACCGAACAAAACACGCCGAGCAGCCGCGCCGGGCTGAACTTTTTCATCAGCGCGGTGGTGACCACCTTGCCGGCCGAGTAACAGACCAGCGTGGCCAGCAGCCAGTAGGTGGCTGAATGCTCGGTTGCCCCCTGTTCAATCATCTGCACAAAACGAATGGTGAAACTCCACAGCCCTACCTGCGCGCCGACATACAGGAACTGCGACAGCACTCCCAACCGGAAGCGCGGCAGCGCCAGCAGGATCTTCAGCGATTGCATCAGCGGCTTGCCCGCTCCCTGGTGCGAGCGCTGGGTTTTGCAGGCGGGGAATTTCACCGCCACGAAGATCAGCGCCAGCACGATCAGCACGCTGCCGATGATCAGATAAGGTGTGACCACCTGCGACACCATCTGGGTGCGTGCCGCTTCGGCCGCCGCCGGTGGCATCTGCAGCAGCTCGGCGTGGCTGGGATCGTTTTTGCCGAACACCAGCTGCTGGCCGATCAATACGCCAAAAATGATCCCCAGCGAGTTGAAGATCTGCGAGAAGTTGATGCGCTGGGTGGAGGTTTCCAGCGGCCCCAGCAGGCTGGAGTAAGTATTGGCGGAGGTTTCCAAGAACGACAGCCCGGTGGCGATCACCCCCAGGCAGGCCAGGAAGGCGCCGTAGGTCATGATCTGCGCTGCCGGGATAAACAGGAAGCAGCCGAGCGCGTACAGGCACAGGCCGATCACGATCGCCACCTTGTACGAGTAGCGTTTGATCACCGCTGCGGCGGGCAGCGCCATCACGAAGTAGCCGAGGAAGAAGATCGACTGCACCAGTGCGGTTTGGGTATCCGACAGATCGAACCCTTTCTTGAACTGGGCGATCAGAATATCGTTCAGGTTGCCGGCCATGCCCCACAGGGCGAACAGGCAGCAGACCAGCATCAGCTGCAGCCAGGGCGTGGCGGGCAGATAGGCGCTGCGGTCGATACTTTCGGCCGCGGCGTGTCGTACCACGTCGCCTTTGTTAATCAGAGAGTCGCTCATTGCGGTGTTCCTTCATCCGGAGAAAAAGAGAACGAGCTAATAACGTCAAGCTGCTCGTAGAGGGGCTGCGCCTGGCGGTAGAGCTGTTCGAACAGCTCGAAGCAGCGCAGGTAGTGTTCGTGTTGGCGCGGATCGGGGGTAAATTCGCGCTCGATGCTGACGGTGCGGCTCACCCCTTGGGCGAAACTGCTGAACAACCCGACGCCGACCCCGGCGACTATCGCGCAGCCGGTAGTGCCGTTCTCCTGATTGCGCGTTTGCAGCAGCGGCAGGTTGTAGACCGAGGCTTTGATCTGCAGCCACAGCGGGCTACGTGCGCCACCGCCCGAAGCGATCATTGCCTCCGGTTCCTGCGCGTGGCGCCTGAGCTGCTGCAGATTGCGCAAGGACGCCAGTGCCACCCCTTCCAGCACCGCGCGGTAGAGGTGCGGCTGTCTATGTTTGCGCTGCAGGCCGAAGAACTGCGCGCGTGAGTTGGTGTGTTCCGCCAGCCGCTCGCCAGTCAGGTAAGGCAGGAAGAGCAGCCCTTCGGCTCCCGGCGGTACGTCGGCCGCCATATCGAGCATCTGCTGGTGGCTGAGTTGGCCGGCGCTCAGCGCCGAACGCGCCCAGCGCATGGCGTCGCCACCGGCGTCGAGCAGGGTAAAGCCGCCCCAGGCCGAGTTGGCCAGGTGCAGGTTGTTGACGCTGGCAGAGAGCAGCGGGTGTTCCGAGACCACGGTGAGTAACGTGGAGGTGCCGGTGCTGTCGGAGGCGATGCCGGCCTGATAGACGCCGGAACCGAGCAGAGTAGCGGCCATATCTGCCGTGCCCGCCACCACCGGCACGCCCGGCGGCAGACCGGTGGCGCTCGCCGCTGCGGGCGTAATGTGGCCAATCACCTCGCTGGAGAGATGGATGGTGGGTAACTGATCGGCACGCAACCCGAACTGCCGCAGCGCCTCTGGCGACCACTGCAGCGTGGCGCTATCCATCAGGTAATAGCAGGAGGCTTCGCTGTAATCGGTGACGCGTACGCCGCAGAGCCGGAAATTGACGTAATCCTTCGGCATCAACACCGTGGCGATGCGCTCCCACTGCGATGGATGATGCTCGCGCAGCCAGGCTAGCTTGAACGCCGGCCAGGCGGCGGTGGGGGGATTGTTCAACAGCTCAAGCCAGGGCTGCGGCGGCTGTTGGTGGCTAAAGCGGGCTACCTGCGGCTGCGCGCGTTTGTCGTTCCACAGCATGGCGCGATCGACGACCAGTTCGCCGTCGGCATCGAGCAAGACCGTGCCGTGCATTTGCCCGCAGGCGCCGACGGCGGCGATACGCGGCCAGTATTCGGCGTAGCGAGCGTGCAGCTCCTGCGTACACTGGCAGACACTCTGCCACCACAGCGAAGGCGGTTGTTCCGACCAACCGGCCTGCGGCGTGATCTGCTCGTACTCGCGCTGCGCGAAGCCAAGGATTTCCCCGGTGTTGGTGACCAGCCCGGCGCGGGTGCTGCCGGTACCGATATCAAGGGTAAGAAGTAAATCTTTCATTGTTATCACTCCCGTGGCGGATGGCGCGGGCCACCCGCAGAAGCGTGCGCTGGGATCGCGCAAGATTAGTTATCGTTCAGTTCCGGGAACAGGCCTGGATCCTGTTCAAGCTGCTCCAGCACGCGCTGGGTGGCCGCCGCGCTCATGCCGAAGCGGCGCACGCCCAGCCGATATAGCGCGCGCACCGTGTCCAGATCGCGAATGCCGCCAGCCCCTTTGATCTGGATGCGGCCACGCAACTGATCGGCGATGATCGCCACTTTCTCTACCGTGGCGCCGGTCGGTGCCCAGCCGGTGGAGGTTTTCACCCAGACCATGCCGACCTCGACGGCGATGTCGCACACCCGACGGATTTGTTGCTCGTTCAGATAGTGCGTCTCCAGAATGACTTTGGCCGGTACCGGCGTGGCGGCCTCGACTACCCGGCGCAGATCCTCGCGCACGTAGTCGTAATCCCCCGACAGCACCTTGCCGATGTTCACCACCATATCGACCTCGCGCGCGCCCTCGGCGATCAGCTGGCGCACCTCCTGCACCTTGAGATCGGTGGTCTGCCCACCGCCGGGAAAGCCGACCGGCCCGCCAATCATCACGTCCGCCTGGCCGTGCTCCGGCAGCAGGGTACTGAGGAAACGCGTCCAGCACGGCAGCACGTGCACCGAGATGATGCGATAGCGACTGGCCAGTGCGGCGCAGTGGCGCACGTCTTCCTCGGTATTGGTGGCCTGCACCGCGCTCAGATCGATCAACCTGGCCATGCGTCTGGTTGTTTCATTCATTGCTTTTATCCTTCTTTTATTTTCATTTGATTTTATTTATTCACCTTATTCTCTTTCATATGGCTTTAAAATCAGCATTTGGTGAAATTGTGATCGGATCTGCGATTTTGTTGCGAGGAGGGTGAAAGTGTGGGAGGAAGATGCGGCAAACGCCGCAATAAGAGGGTAAACGGGGATTGTGACGCTTTTTTCAACATTTAACTCATTGAATGCCTGATAACTCTTGCGCACCGATCGCGGGAAGGTATAATGCACCCGTTTTCCGCATACTACTTCAGTGCCGAAGTGGCGAAATCGGTAGACGCAGTTGATTCAAAATCAACCGTAGAGATACGTGCCGGTTCGAGTCCGGCCTTCGGCACCATTAAGTACCGCGCGAACAAGAAGCCACCGAGAGGTGGTTTTTTTGTGCCTGGAATCTTCCTGCTGTAATTACCTACCCACTTTACACTGTATTGACGTATTTCCCATTTCATTAAAAACCGGATCTTCCTGATGCTTTCCTAAGGCCTATCTGATTGACCTTAAAGGCTAAAATGGCGTTTCATTGAACCCTTTCGGATCAAGGAGTTCCAGGATGGAGCCACAACAGGAAGGTATCACGCGGGCGTTAACGCCGGGCGAAGTCAATCTGGCACGCTCGGTGTTTGGCAGCACCATTTTCTATCAGAGCGTGTTGGTTCACTGCGACAGCTACCTGCCGTTTGGGCTGCAGAATCAGTACACGGCGATGAGCCCGAATGGGGAGTTGTACTTTCGTAGGTCACTCTATGAAAGAGATTATGCGAACTAGGATCCTGAAGCTCAGCATCTTTTTATTCATGAGATGGCACACGTTTGGCAGCACCAGAAGGGCATGTGGGTACGTACCCGTGGGCTTCTCAGTTGGGCGGTAAGTTATCAATATCGGCTTGATCAACCTTTGCTGCGCCACTACAGCATGGAACAGCAGGCATCGATAATTGCGGACTATTTCATTCTCAAGAGATATGGGACGAATACCTTCTTCCGCTTGCCAAACAGGAAACTCATCGGGATAGTGGACAGACGGACATTGTCACAATTTCAACCCATCATCAGAAGCGCAGGGCTGCCGCTATGAGAAAATATTTATTCCTTCTTCTTCCTCTTTTTATCTCAGGTTGCCCAACCGGTGACAGGTTTAATCTCTATCAAGTACAAAGTAAGATCGTAGACGGTAAAGTCTGCGTCTTTTTTAATGAGAACGATATCGTAAAAAATGAATCCATACTGAATATCGCCATCTGGAAGCAAGGGGGCGATACCTACGTATACGAAAAATCATATGCTTACAGCCCGATAACGTTGGATGCCAACAAGTGTGTTCCAGGTATCGGTGAGTTTAGTTTTATCGCTGGTGAAGGATACACCGTGTTGGTCAGAACGCCGCTGAATTCATACAGAACCGAGTTTTCCTTATGGAAAAAAGGGGAGGGGGTCGTGTTGAAGCCAAACTAAATTTAAGCGAGCTGGCATGGCGATGAGAATGAGCCACGCAGGAATTTTAGCTTTGTTGTCTTTCGGCTGCAGGCATATGGATTTTTTCAGGGGTAGAATCCACGCTGGTAACGAAAAAATCCTGTGATTGGTAGGTAAGTCGGGGGGGGGGGGGGGGTTATTCCAATAATTTCATAGTGAGAAAATGTTTTCTTTTGG
>NZ_JBJNLL010000007.1:0-238149 GCF_052169095.1 Serratia sp. CY33802 | reverse complement strand
TCGGCGCCGGCGGAGCAGCTGTTCGCCGAGTTCGGCTTCACCGTGGACAACGTGGTGGCCAAGGCGCAGGCACTGCTGAAGTAAGCGGCCGGGCGCAAGCCGATAAAAAAGCCGGTCATTATGACCGGCTTTTTTTATGGGCGGAAACCGCGTTTACGACGCGGTCTTGATGCTTTCGGCGCTGCGCAACCGGTCGTAAGCCGCCGCCAGCAACAGCACCAGCAGCGTAGGCTGCAGCCAGACCAGACCCTGTTCGGCCAGCGGCAGCTTATCGAACCAGACGGGCAGCAGGCTGCTGAAGCTGGAGGCTTTCAGGCCGTCGGCGAGGCCAAACACCAGGCTGGTAGCGATCACCGGCGCGAAGACGCGCTTGGCGCTGCGCCAGCGGTCCTGGCTGAAGCTGAGCAATACCAGCGCGATGCAGGGCGGGTAGATCGCCGTCAGCACCGGCAGCGAGACGCGGATCAGATTGGCCAGCCCCATGTTGGAAACCAGCATGGCGAAGAGGGCGAGGATAACCACCAGCGTGCGGTAAGAGAGCGGCAGGTAGCGGGAGAAGAAGTCCGCGCAGGCACAGGTCATGCCGACCGCCGTCACCAGGCAAGCGATGAACATCAGCACCGCCATAAAGACGCTGCCCAGATCGCCGAAGGTGTGCTGCACATAGGCGTGCAGGATTGCCGCGCCATCCTGAGCATCGTTCCCGACCAGGCTGCCGCTGCCGGCGCCGAGCTTGAACATGCAGATATAGACCAGAGTCAGGCCGACGCCGGCGATCAGGCTGGCCCAGAGGGTGTAGCGCAGCAGCAGGCCGCTGTCGCTGACGCCGCGCGAGCGGGCGGCGGTGACGATAATCGAGCCGAACATCAACGCCGACAGCGTGTCCATGGTTTGATAACCCTGAACGAAGCCGGTGGAAAACGCCGCGGCCTGATAGCTGCCGACGGCGGAGACCGGCGCACCGGCGGGCCAGACCAGGGCGGCGATGCCGAGCGCGGCCAGCGCCAGAATTTTCAGCGGCGCCAGAATATGGCCGACGTTGTCGAGCAAGCGGCCGGGATACAGCGACACGACCATCGCCAGGGTAAAGAACAGCAGGCTGTAGATGAACTGCGGCAGGGCGCCGTCGCCGGTGAAGGGCGCGATGCCGAGGGCGAAAGAAACATTGGCGGTTCGCGGGGTGGCGAACAGCGGGCCCAGCGCCAGATAGCAGACGGTCGCCAACAGCAGGCCGGCTGTGCGGCCGATGGGGCCAGTCAGCAGGCTGATGCTGCCGCCGACGCGCGCCAGCGCGATCACGGCAATCACCGGCAGGGCGACGGCGGTCACCATAAAACCGAGGGCGGCCGGCCACAGATGCTCACCGGACTGCAGCCCCACTAGCGGGGGGAAAATGATGTTGCCGGCGCCGACAAACAGGGCGAAGGTCATAAAGCCCAGGGCGATAATGTCTTTCGGGGATAAACTCTTGGTCATAACGGTATGGCACTGCCTGTATTCATGAAATAAACGGCCTGGCTGCGGAATGAAGCACTGCAGGAGGAGGCGCGTGGGGCAGCGTAAGCCCGCAAAAATTTTCGTCCGGCAGGATATAATAATTCGGCGACAAAAACCTGATTAATCCAGCGCTGTTTACCCCGGCGTGAACCGGCCGCACAGAGGGATCCTGGCGGCCGGCCCGGCAGCGCGTTAGCTCGCGCGCGCCACCATGTCTATCGACAGCGGGATTTCGATATGCGGTTTAAAAGAGTCATACGCGAAGGAGACGTGGCCGTCTTCGACCGGTTTACGGGTGAAAAAGATCAGCATATCACGGGTCGAATGCCGGCGTTTGTCCTGCGCTTCCACCGGTGAGAGGCTGTGTTTGCGCTCATGGTCGACAATCAGCAGGGTATCGAGGAAATGCCGATGCTGTATTTCGCCCAAAATCCATTCCGGCCGGGCGCGATCGAATTTGATCCCGCTGGTTTCGCGCATATCGTGAATAAAGGTCTTGGCGCTGTCGTCGGTCATGTTGTCGCAGCCGAGGAAGGTCGTCATGGTGTGGTCGACGCCGTCGCTGTGTACGCCTTCCAGCGCCGGTTCGCCCAACATCTGCGGCGTGGTGACGGTGCGCAGGTTGAACACCGTGCAGACGAATTTGTTGATCTCCTGATTAAGCCGGGGGCGCGGCGTCACGCTCACGCCATCGATCACGTAGGCTTTGAATTTCATCAGTGCCTGAAATGCCGTATTCAACTGCAGATCGTCGTTGATGCCGCGGAAATGGCGCACCTTTCCCGAATCGTAGCGGATGAAGTCTTCCTCGACCGAGAGCACGAAAGGCTGGAACTCCAGCCGCTCAATCTGGGCGCGATCGAAGTCGAAGCAGAAGCGGCCGTTTCTGGACTTGCGGAAAGGCAGTGTGGGATCGTCCGCCAGATTGGCGCTGACCTGCTGCAGCCTGGCGAAATCTTCCGGCCGCGCGCCCAGCGCCAGCAGGATCGCTTGCATGGTGGCGCCGGGGATAAAGGCTGAACGGTGTTCCTGGTACGCCTTCTTAACTTCATCAAGCAGGGATAACTGTCGCATTTCTCGGTGGCCTCACGAATGATGTGGCGATTATAAAATCTTGCTGCCGATCTCCACGTCGACATCGGGTTTCAGCAAGACAGTGCCTTGATCCCGGGTGACCGCGGCAAGTACCAGCACTTCAGATTTAAATCCGGCAACCCGCCTGGCGGGGAAATTAACGACGGAGATGACTTTTTTTCCAAGCAGATCATCTTCCTGATAGTTTTCGCATAATTGCGCCGAGCTGTTTTTAATGCCAATTTCTTCGCCGAAATCAATGCGCAGCTTATAGGCGGGTTTTAATGCCTTGTCGTTATATTCCACGGAAATAATTTCGCCAATACGCATATCCAGTTTCATAAAATCAGTGATTTCGGCCATGAGTCAGTCCAGTTAATTAAGTGGCTTCAGGAAGGCTAGCAAAGGGGAATTATTCCGACAATGCCGCCAGGAGGGGAATAGTTATACCGGATGTAGCAATTAATTTACATTATCGTAACGTGGTGGAATTAATTATAAGCTTGGTGAATTATATAAGATTGAAACTTCATTATTTCCCGCAATTATGTTCACCACGCCTGCTTGGTGCCAGCGTCGATACTGTTAAGCCCGTGTTAAATTGGTTAGTATGCTCTGCATTAATTCATCAACGGCATTTTTTAGGTAGTGATATGGAAATAACCCAGCGCGAAAAACGCGATCGGCGAAAGGCATTGATTGCGCCGTTTTTCCTGATATTAATTTGGTCGACCGGTTTTATTGCCGCGCGGGCGGTGGCGGATCATGCCGATCCCAACCTTTTCCTGACCTTTCGCTTTTTGATCGCCGCGGCAGTATTCGCTCTGCTGGCGCTGCATTGCGCCTGGCCCAAGGGGCGACAGTTCGTAATGCACCTGCTGACCGGCATGTTGATGAACGGTGTTTACCTTGCCGCAAGCTGGTGGGCGGTGGCGAACGGCCTGGCAGCCGGAGTAATGTCGCTGATCGGCGGATTGCAGCCGCTGTTTACCGCGCTGATTTTCGCGCTGGTGCTGCGTAAGCCGATCGGGTTACGTTCCTGGGCCGGGCTGGCGGTCGGTTTTATCGGCGTTGCGCTGGTGCTCTCCCCGCGGCTGACCGGCATCGACGTCGGCAATATGGCGCTGCTGCCGATCCTGATGGGGTTTGGCAGCATCGTTGCGCTGACGATAGGCATCATGGTGCAGAAGTCTTCGCTGGCAGCGGCCGATCTGCGGGCGGCAGGCGCCATTCAGCACCTCGGCGCGGCGATCGTGACCGGCGTACTGGCGGCCGTAATGGGCTCAGGCGCCTGGGACAATTCGCCAACGCTGTGGTTCTCGCTGCTGTGGTCGGCCGGCGTGTTGTCGCTGGGCGGCACCGCGCTGTTCATTTGGATGGTGCGCCACGGCGATTTGACTCGCATTACCGCGCTGATGCTGCTGGTGCCGCCGGCGGCGGCGCTGCAGGCTTACGCGCTGTTTGGTGAGGCGTTGTCGCTGGTGCAGCTGGCGGGATTTGTTCTGACGCTGCTGGGGGTTGCCATCGTACAGCGAATTCGCCTGCTGCGGCGCTCTCACCTGGCCGAATAGTCTGCGATAGGAAGTGCTGTAAAGCCCGCGCTGCCGGGCTTTTTATTGGCTGAAAAACGTCCAACCTCACAAAACCGAAAGATAACAAGCAACGCCGTTGCCTCGTCATAAATATTAACTGTATGTTAATTTTTGGTTTATTAAATGTGATCAGGGGATGGATGATGATGAAAAAAATCAGCGCGACCGTAGCTGCTATCACCTTACTGGGCTCCGTTTCCGCCTATGCGGCCTTCCCGGCGGGCTACCCCGCCGACTATCAGAAACTGGTCGACGGCGCGAAGAAAGAAGGCAAGGTGGTGATTTATTCAACCACCGACACCAAGGCGGCGGCGCCGCTGATCCAGGGGTTCGAGGCGTTGTATCCGGGCATCAAGGTCGAATACAACGACATGAACAGCACCGAACTGTATAACCGCTTTATCAGCGAGCAGGCGGCCGGCGGCACCAGCGGCGACCTGGTGTGGAGTTCGTCGATGGACACCATTTTGAAACTGGCGGGCGATTACGCGCAGGAGTATGCCTCTCCGGAGCGGGCTCAGCTGCCAAAATGGGCGGTATGGCAAGATAAAGTGTATGGCACCACCTATGAGCCGGTGGTGTTTATCTATAACAAACGGCTGATCCCGCAGGGCGATGTGCCGGATTCACACGCGGCGCTGGCTAAACTGATCGCCGGCCAGACGGACAAATTCAAGAAGAAAGTCACCACCTACGACATCGAAAAATCCGGCGTCGGCTTCATGCTGTCGGTGCAGGACTTCAAGGCCGATCCTAACTACTTCAAAACGCTGGCCGACGTGGCCAAGGGCGGGCTGGCGGTGCAATCTTCCACCGGCACCATGATGGAGCGCGTCTCCTCCGGTGAAAACCTGATCGGCTTCAATATCCTCGGTTCATACGCCGAGGCCCGCGCCAAGAGCGATCCGTCGCTCGGCATCGTCTATCCGAAAGACTATACCCTGGTGCTGTCGCGCGTGAGCTTCATCAGCAAAGAGGCCGGCAACCCTAATGCCGCCAAGCTGTGGTTCGACTACGTGCTGTCGGAGAAAGGGCAAAATATTCTCGCCAATCAGGCGGATATCCCCTCGATCCGCAACGACATCGAAGGCAAGAACGACATCGATGGCATGACCAAGCTGTTGGGTAACGCGCTCAAGCCGATCCCGGTCGATGACAGCCTGCTGGAATATCTGCAGCCGGCCAAACGTCTCGACTACATCAAACAATGGCGCGCCGCCGCGGCGAAATAACAGGGACTGCATTCGGACGCGCGCCTGCCGCACGGGCGCGCGCCCTTTGGTCGTCGTTTACAACCATAGGGAGCATTTATGCAAGCATGGCGCAGAAAGTGGCAGAGCCTGCCGCGCGGCCTGGTGGTGTTGATAACCGCGCTGGTTATCTATGTCCCCCTGTCGTTTATCATCATTCAAAGCTTCCTCTCGGCTCCGTTTTTCTCTCCCTCCAAGGTCTTCAGCCTGGAGGCCTTCGAGTTCATCTTTACCGATCCGGATTTCTACAAGGCGCTGAAAAGCGGCTTTATTCTGGCATTCGGCCTGGTGATTATCGCCATCCCGCTCGGCGGCATTTTGGCCTTTCTGATGGTGCGCACCGATCTGCCGGGGCGGCGGATCATCGAACCGCTGATTCTGGTACCGATCTTCGTGTCGCCGATGGTGCTGGGTTTCGGTTACGTGGTGGCGGCGGGGCCGGTCGGCTTCTTCTCGCTGTGGGCGGAAGCGTTGCTGGGTTTCGTGCCGTGGAACATCTATTCGATGGCCAGCATCGTGGTGATAGCCGGGTTGACGCACGTGCCCCACGCGTATCTGTACATCTCCTCGGCGCTGCGCAGCGTGGGCTCCGACGTTGAAGAAGCGGCGCGCACCGCCGGCGCTACGCCGCTGCAGGTGATGACCGCCGTCAGTTTGCCGATGGTGCGGCCGTCTATCTTGTACGCCGGGGTGCTGCTGTTCTTCCTCGGGCTGGAGGTGTTCGGCCTGATGCTGGTGCTGGGCGATCCGGAAGGCAACCTGGTGCTGGCGACCTACCTGTATCAGTTGACCAACAAGCTGGGCACGCCTTCTTACCACCTGATGGCGGCGGTAGCGGTGGTGCTGATCTGCATCACCATTCCATTGGTGATGCTGCAGCGCAGGCTGATGCGTACCGCCAACCGTTTCGTCACCGTCAAGGGCAAAGCCTCGCAGGCGCGCGCGCTGCCGCTGGGCAAATGGCGCTGGGTGGCCGGCGCGGTGGTGATGTTCTGGCTGACCGTGACCATCGGCGTGCCGCTGATCGGCGTAGTGCTGCGCGCCTTTATCTCCAACTGGGGCGTGGGCGTGTCTGTCTGGGACGAACTGTCGATCAACACCTTCCGCACCATCTGGGCGCAACCCAACCTGCTGCGCGCCATCGTCAACTCGATGGCGATCGGGGTGATCGGCGGGGCGCTGGCGGTGGCGTGCTATCTGTTTATCGGCATTGCCATGCACCGCAAGCCGGATGGCGCCACGCGCTTCCTCGACTACAGCGTGCTGGTGCCGCGCGCGGTGCCGGGGCTGTTGGCCGGCCTGGCGTTCCTGTGGGTGTTTCTGTTCCTGCCGATGTGGCTGGACAAATCGCTTAAGGAAGGCTGGCTGTCAGTGCTGCCGATGGCAGAATGGCTGCGCGAGAACGTGATCGTCTGGCTGCGTTCGCTGCGCAGCACCATCTTCAGCGTCTGGCTGGCCTACACCGTGGTGTGGATGGCTTACGGCCTGCGGCTGATCTCTTCTACGCTGCTGCAGGTGGGACCGGAGCTGGAGGAGGCGGCGCGCAGCGCCGGCGCCAGCCGCGGCCAGATCACCCGCCACGTCACCATTCCGCTGTCGCGCTACGGCCTGATCGGCTCCTGGTTGCTGATGTTCCTGATCTTTGAACGCGAATATTCCACCGGGGTGTATCTGCTGTCTCCGGGCACGGAAACCATCGGCTCGATGCTGGTTTCCCTGTGGGCCGCGGGCGCTATCGATATCGTCGCCGCGCTGTCGTTCATCAATATCCTGCTGGTGGTGTTGGGGCTGGGGATCGCCTTGCGCTTTGGAGTGAAATTACATGATTGAACTTTCGGTAGAGAATCTGCATTTGACCTATGGCGACAACCCGGTGTTGAAAGGGGTGTCGATGGATCTGAAACGGGGCGAAGTGGTCTCGCTGCTGGGCCCGTCGGGCAGCGGCAAAACCACGCTGCTGCGGGCGGTAGCCGGGCTGGAGAAACCGAGCCAGGGGCGGATCGTCATCGGCAACAGCGCGGTGTACAACGGCAGCGCACGCAGTGAAATTCCCGCCGAAGAGCGCAATCTGGGGCTGGTGTTTCAGTCCTACGCCCTGTGGCCGCATAAAACGGTGTTTGAGAACGTCGCTTACCCGCTGAAACTGCGTAAGACCGCCTCGGCGGAAATCGCCCAGCGGGTGCAGGCGGTGCTGGATCAACTCGGGCTGGGGCATTTGGCCAAACGCCATCCGCACCAGCTCTCCGGCGGCCAGCAGCAGCGCGTGGCGATCGGGCGCGCGCTGGTCTACAACCCGCCGGTGATCCTGCTGGATGAGCCGCTGTCCAACCTCGACGCCAAGCTGCGCGAAGAGGCGCGGGTATTCCTGCGCGAGTTGATCATCAAGCTCGGTCTGTCGGCACTGATGGTGACTCACGATCAGAACGAGGCGATGGCCATTTCCGATCGCATCCTGCTGCTCAATAACGGCAAAATCGAACAGCAGGGCACGCCGCAGGAGATGTACGGCTCGCCCACCACGCTGTTCACCGCCGAGTTCATGGGCAGCAACAACCGGTTGCCGGGCAAGGTCGTCGCGCTGGAAGGCGATCGGGCGCGCATCGAAGGTAAGGATTGGGCGCTGTGGGGCAAAGCGGGCGAAGGCGTGCAGGTCGGGCAGGAGGGCACGGCGGTGATCCGCGTCGAGCGCGTGCGGTTGGGCGAAGATCCGCAGGGCAACCAGCTTGAGCTGCCGTTGCTGACCAGCATGTATCTCGGCGATCGCTGGGAATACCTGTTCCGCACCGTGGCCGAAGATTTCGTGGTGCGTGCCTATGGCCACGAGGCGCGCGATCAAACGCTGTGCCGGCTCTCCCTGCCGGCCGAGCATTTGTGGATATTCCCGAAAGCCTAATAAGGACGCCCGCCGATGCGGGCGCTCCGTTTACAGAGTTAAACCGCTAGCAGCGATCTTTTCTGGGCGGTGTACGTTTCCCGGCTGGCAACGTCGGCGAAAGTGCGGGTGACGGTCGAATTTTTGCGCGACTATTTTCGTGAGCACTACGGCGAAACGGGGCCGGCGAGCGAAAATTCGTCGCGGTCTTGAGGCCAAAAATGTGCGCCAGATCATCTTATGCTCGTAAAACTCCGTCCGTTACCTGAGGAACTGTCGCACCTGTTCCTTTTGCCAAAACTTTGGTTTATGCTCAGCTGAAGCGTTTCAGTTGAAGCACTCTTCAACAGAAATGCCGATGTGACGGCGGTGAAAAACCGCTGAAGCGCGGGAATAATGCAAACTCGGCGATTCACAGCGGGCGGTACGATCCACTACTCTATGCGGGTTAGTGAGACAACCAGTCAGCGCCGGGCGGCGCCGGTGAATCACCCGGCGTGGACGGCCCTTTTTCAGGAGCAGCATGACCATCCGCATAGCGATAAACGGCTTTGGCCGCATCGGCCGCAGCGTATTGCGCGCACTGTACGAATCGGGACGACGGGCGGAAATCTCCGTGGTGGCGATCAACGAGCTGGCGAACGCCGAAGGCATGGCCCATCTGCTGAAGTACGATTCCAGCCACGGCCGCTTTGCGTGGGATGTGCGGCAAGAGTGCGACACGCTGAGCGTCGGAGACGACGCGATTCGCCTGTTGCACCAGCCGGCGGTGGAGCAGTTGCCCTGGGGCGAGCTGGGCGTCGACGTGGTGCTGGACTGCAGCGGCGTGTACGGCAGCCGGGCGGATGGCGAAGCCCATCTGGCGGCGGGGGCGAAGAAAGTGCTGTTCGCCCATCCGGGCGGCAACGATCTGGACGCCACCATCGTGTTTGGCGTCAACCATCAGACGCTGCTGGCGGAACACCGCATCGTGTCCAACGCCTCGTGCACCACCAACTGCATTATTCCGGTGATCAAGCTGCTGGACGACGCCTACAGCATCGAGTCCGGCACCGTGACCACCATTCACTCGGCGATGAACGATCAGCCGGTGATCGACGCGTATCACGCGGATTTGCGGCGCACCCGCGCGGCGAGCCAGTCGATCATTCCGGTCGATACCAAGCTGGCCGCGGGCATCACCCGCATCTTCCCGCAGTTTTGCGATCGCTTCGAGGCTATCTCGGTGCGCGTGCCGACCATCAACGTGACGGCTATCGATCTTAGCGTCAGTGTGAGCGCCGCGGTGAAGGTGGCGGAGGTCAACCAGCTGTTGCAAAAGGCCGCACGGGAATCATTTCGTGGTATAGTTGACTACACGGAATTACCATTGGTCTCGATCGATTTTAACCATGACCCGCACAGCGCTATCGTCGACGGTACGCAGACCCGGGTCAGCGGGCAGCACCTGATAAAGACCTTGGTCTGGTGCGACAATGAATGGGGCTTTGCCAATCGGATGTTGGATACAACACGGGCAATGGCCGCCAGCGGTTTCTAGTACGGCGGCGCCGGCGTGATGGGCGCGCTGCTCAGGCAATTTTATAGAGATTCAATAAAGAGGGTTCACCATGTCTGTAATTAAGATGACCGATCTGGATCTGGCGGGTAAACGCGTACTGATCCGCTCCGATCTGAACGTGCCGGTAAAAGACGGTAAAGTGACTTCCGACGCGCGTATCCGCGCTTCCCTGCCGACTATCGAAGCTGCGCTGAAGCAAGGCGCCCGCGTGATGGTAACCTCCCACCTGGGTCGTCCTACCGAAGGCGAGTACAACGAAGAATTCTCCCTGCTGCCTGTGGTCAACTACCTGAAAGATCATCTGAAATCCCCAGTGCGTCTGGCGAAGGATTATCTGGATGGCGTCGACGTCGCCGAAGGCGAACTGGTGGTGCTGGAAAACGTTCGCTTCAACAAGGGCGAGAAGAAAGACGACGAAACCCTGTCCAAGAAATACGCGGCGCTGTGCGACGTGTACGTGATGGACGCGTTCGGCACCGCGCACCGCGCGCAGGCTTCCACCCACGGCGTGGGCAAGTTCGCGCCTGTCGCCTGTGCCGGCCCGCTGCTGTCCGCCGAGCTGGAAGCGCTGGGCAAGGCCCTGGGCAACCCGGCCCGTCCGATGGTCGCCATCGTGGGCGGCTCTAAAGTCTCCACCAAACTGACCGTGCTGGATTCCCTGTCCAAAATCGCCGATCAGCTGATCGTCGGCGGCGGCATCGCCAACACCTTCGTGGCGGCGCAGGGCAACAACGTGGGCCAGTCCCTGTACGAACCGGATCTGATCCCGAACGCGCAGAAACTGCTGGAAACCTGCGACATCCCGGTTCCGACCGACGTGCGCGTGGCGACCGAGTTCTCTGAAACCGCGACCGCGACCGTGAAGCAGGCCAACGAGATCCAGGACAACGAGCAAATTCTGGATATGGGCGACGTCTCTGCCGAGCGTCTGGCCGTTATCCTGAAGAACGCCAAGACCATTCTGTGGAATGGCCCGGTTGGCGTATTCGAGTTCCCTAACTTCCGTAAGGGCACCGAAATTGTCGCCCGCGCGATCGCCGATAGCGACGCTTTCTCTATCGCTGGCGGCGGCGACACTCTGGCAGCCATCGATCTGTTCGGTATCGCTGACAAAATTTCCTACATCTCCACCGGCGGTGGCGCATTCCTGGAATTCGTTGAAGGGAAACCGCTGCCTGCAGTCGTGATGCTGGAAGAGCGCGCTAAGCAGTAATTCAGACAACGGGAGGCGAAAGCCGCCCGTTTGTTTTATACCGCGCGGCTCACGCTGCGCGGCGTGAAAACATCGATTTACATCCATCTACGGCCGACGAAACAGGACAAAGTAACATGTCTAAAATTTTTGATTTCGTAAAACCGGGTGTCATCACGGGTGATGACGTTCAGAAAGTCTTCGCAGTTGCTAAAGAGAACAACTTTGCGCTGCCAGCGGTAAACTGCGTGGGTACCGACTCCATCAACGCAGTGCTGGAAGCCGCGGCTAAAGTGCGCGCGCCGGTTATCGTTCAGTTCTCCAACGGCGGCGCCGCGTTCATCGCCGGCAAAGGCGTGAAGACCGATGTGCCTCAGGGTGCAGCGATTCTGGGCGCTATCTCTGGCGCACACCACGTTCACCAGATGGCTGAACACTACGGCGTGCCGGTGATCCTGCACACCGACCACTGCGCGAAGAAACTGCTGCCATGGCTGGACGGCCTGCTGGACGCCGGCGAGAAGCACTTCGCCGCTACCGGCAAACCGCTGTTCTCTTCCCACATGATCGATCTGTCTGAAGAATCTCTGGAAGAAAACATCGAGATCTGCAGCGCCTACCTGAAGCGCATGGCCAAAATCGGCATGACGTTGGAAATCGAACTGGGCTGCACCGGCGGTGAAGAAGATGGCGTGGACAACAGCCATATGGACGCTTCCGCACTGTACACCCAGCCGGAAGACGTGGCTTACGCGTACGAAAAACTGAACGCCATCAGCCCGCGCTTCACCATCGCAGCCTCCTTCGGTAACGTGCACGGCGTGTACAAGCCAGGCAACGTTAAGCTGACTCCGACCATCCTGCGTGATTCTCAGGACTACGTGTCCAAGAAATTCAACCTGCCGCACAACAGCCTGAACTTCGTGTTCCACGGCGGTTCCGGTTCTACCGACGCAGAGATCAAAGAGTCTGTGGGTTACGGCGTGATCAAAATGAACATCGACACCGACACCCAATGGGCGACCTGGGATGGCATCCTGCAGTACTACAAAGCGAACGAAGCTTACCTGCAGGGCCAACTGGGCAACCCGAAAGGCGCCGATCAGCCGAACAAGAAATACTATGATCCACGCGTATGGCTGCGCGCAGCGCAGACCAGCATGGTGACGCGTCTGGAGCAGGCTTTCAAAGATCTGAACGCGGTAGACGTTCTGTAATCTTCGGCACCTGTTGCACGTGCATAAGGCTCCCTGCGGGGAGCCTTTTTCGTTTTCAGCCCAGCAGGCCGGCACCGACGTTGATCGACAGGCCCAGGATCAGCATGTTGAACACGAACGAAATAACCGACTGCACGAGCGCGATTTTACGCACCTCCGCGGCGCCGACCGCCACGTCGGCCGTTTGCGACGCGACCGCGATGGTGAAGGAGAAGTAGGCAAAGTCCAGATAGGTCGGCTCGGTGAGATTGCCGGGAAACAGCAGCGGCAAGGGATCCTGCTGTGCGCCCTGACGGTAAAACTGATGGGCATAGTGCATGGTGAAGGCGGTCGGCAGCAGCAGCCAGGAGACTGCCAGCGTTGCGCCGGTTAACGCCAGATGTAGCGTTTTCAGCGAGTCGCTGGCCTGTTTGGCGCTGCTCAATTCGAACAGGATCGCCAGAATGCTCACCAGACAACCGAAACTGACCAGCGCCAACACCGTGCTGGCGCTTTCATCCTGTCGCCGAGCGATCTGGCGAATGTGCTGCGGTGTGCTGACCAGCATCAGCCGCCAGAGAAACAGCAGATAGAGCCAGGCCAGCGTATTCCAGCCGATCATCAGGCGCTGCAGCAACGAGAGCTGGGCGGGCAGCAGCAGAAAGCACAACAGCCCGGCACCGACGGAAAACAGCAGCCTGGGCCGCACTTGCCAATAGTGTTTGAGCGAAGAGCGAATGTGCATGAAGAACGGATCCCTAGTCGTGAAATAGCCAACGCGCTGTTTTCAGCATAGAAGACGCGGCGGGCGGTTTCGGCTATTTTTAACGCTGACGGTTGGCATGAGCCTTTAATGTTGGTTACCCTTAGGCGGTGGTTTCCTACTGGCTGCCGAGGCCAGTGTATTTTTGCGAGTTTCTCCCGTTAGGGACTGAGTTAGGACGACACGAATGAAAGATTTGAATGTAGTAGACGGCATCAACGGTGCCGGCAACTGGTTGGTGAAGAACCAGGATCTGTTGATCCAGTACGCGGTGAATATCGTCGCCGCCATCGTTATCCTGATCATCGGTTCGATCGTGGCCCGCGTGGTCGGCAATGCGCTGAACCGCGTGATGAAACTGCGCGGCATCGACGCCACGGTGGCAGACTTCCTGTCGGCGATCGTACGTTACGGCGTGCTGGCGTTCACCTTCATCGCGGTGCTGGGGCGCGTCGGCGTGCAGACCACCTCGGTGATCGCCGTGCTGGGTGCCGCCGGTTTGGCCGTCGGCCTGGCGCTGCAAGGCTCGCTGTCTAACTTCGCCGCCGGCGTGCTGCTGGTGATCTTCCGCCCGCTGCGCGTGGGTGAATATGTCGATCTGGGCGGCGTGGCCGGTACCGTCGATCAGGTGCAGATTTTCTCCACCACCCTGCGCACCGCAGACAACAAAACCATCGTGGTGCCGAACGGTAAAATCATCGCCGGCAACATCATCAACTACTCCCGCGAGCCGAACCGCCGTGTGGATATCGTGGTAGGCGTGGCCTACAACGCCGATATCGACGTGGTGAAGAAGGTGCTGGGCGATGTGATCGCCGCCGACAAGCGCATCATGCACGCTAAAGGCGTGACCGTGCGACTGAACGAGATGGCGCCATCTTCCCTGAACTTTGTGACCCGTTCCTGGACCACCAATGCGGAATACTGGAACGTGTACTTCGATCTGATGGAAAACTTCAAGCGCGCGCTGGATGCCCACAACATCGGCATTCCGTTCCCGCAAATGGACGTGCACCTGTATCGCACTGAAGACGCTTCCGCCAAGGCGGAATAACACAGAAGGGGGCCTTGGCCCCCTTTTTTACTGCAGGCCGAGACGCTACCGATGGCGTCTCGGCCTTTTCTTTTAGGGCGGTCAGATGTCCGCTGCCGGCTCCGTGAGCGGCACGCGGCGGCGCAGGCTGAGGCGATAAAGCAGGAAGATGGCGGCGGCGCCCAACAGCGCCGGCAGCGCCAGCCAGAGGAAGAACACCTCCGTCGAGCCGGCGGCGGTCATCATCCAGGCGCCGAGCATCGAGCCGACGATCGAACCAAAGCGGCCATTGGCCATGGCCCAACTGACGCCGGTCACGCGGGCTGCGGTCGGGTAAAGGGTGGCGGAAACCAGGTTCAGGCCGTTCTGCGCGCCGGCCACGCCGAAGCCGATAAGGAACACGACGGCGGCCAGCGTGTAGACGTCGCCCATCAGATACCCGGTGGCGCCAATCACCAGCGCGGCACCCAGGTAGGAGACGGCCAGCACGCGGTAGGGCCCGACCCGATCCATCAGCAGCGCCATCAGAATGGCGCCCAGGGTGCCGCCGAGCGGCACCATCGCGCCGATGCGCGAGGCGTGGGCGATATCGAAACCGGCGTCTTTGAGTATCGTCGGCAACCAGCTGGTGAGCAGGTAGAACACGAACAGCGAACAGAAGAACGCCGCCCACAGCAGCAGGGTGCGCACGGCGCGCCCTTCGATAAACAGATGCGAGATCGGTGATTTGATCTGCGCCGGACGCTCGTCATCGACAATCGTCACACCGGCCCAACGCTGGCCGGTGATACGCTCGACCACCCGGCGCAGCCGATCGGCATGTTTGGCGCTGGCGGCCATAAAGCGTACTGATTCGGGCATCTGCCAGGCCAACAGCGGCAGCAGCGCCAACGGCGCGATGCCACCGACCAGCAGCAGGCCGCGCCAGCCGAACGCCGGGATGATCTGCCCGGCCAGCAGGCCGCCCAGGGCTAACCCAGCGGTAAAGCCGCTCCAGCTCAAGGTGACCATCAGCATGCGGCGGCGCGCCGGTGAGTACTCCGAGCTGAGGGTGATGCAAGTTGGTATTGCGCCCCCGAGGCCAATGCCGGTGATGAAGCGCAGCAGGGTCAGGGATTCGATCGAATGCGTATAGGCCGAAGCCAGGGTGCAGCCGCCAAACACCAGCACCGCGACGAGCAGCACGCGTTTGCGGCCGAAGGCGTCGGCGATCGGCCCGAACAGCAGGCTGCCGATCAGCAGGCCGAACAGCCCCGCACCGAAGGCGGGAGAGAGCTGAGCGGGCAGCAGATCCCACTCTTCGCGCAGCGCCGGGGCGATATAGCCGATGATGGCGGTATCGAAACCGTCCAGCAGGGCAATGAGGAAACACAGGGTGAGGATCAGGATTTGGTAGGGGGAGATCCTGGCGCGATCGATGATTTCGCTGATGCGAGCGGTATTTGGGCTCATGGTTATTCCACTGTTATTCGGCTGGTGTGGGCTGGCTGAGGGCTGTTCAGGCCAGGCCTGAACCAAAACCGCTGTGGCTGGCATCGCGTAGAAATCCGAGTATACACCAGAGCGGGGACGTTGCGGGGAGGGGGAATTGATGATAATCGCCCGCCACAGGAGGTGTCTGTGGCGGGCGCTGGCAAGGTTATTTGGCTAACAGCTCTCGGCGCACGATCTCGGCACCTGCGCTTAACGCATTCAGCTTGCCGCGGGCGACCTGACGGGGCAGGGGGGCCATGCCGCAGTTGGTCGACGGATAGAGCTTGTCGGCATCGACAAACTGCAGCGCTTTGCGCAGCGTAGCGGCCACTTCTTCTGGCGTCTCAATGGCATGATTCGCTACGTCGATGGCGCCGACCATCACCTTTTTGCCGCGGATCAGTTCAAGCAGGTCCATCGGCACGTGCGAGTTATGGCACTCCAGGGAGATGATATCGATGTTGGACGTTTGCAGTTTCGGAAACGCCTCTTCATATTGCCGCCATTCCGAGCCCAGCGTCTTTTTCCAGTCGGTATTGGCTTTAATCCCATATCCATAGCAGATATGTACGGCGGTTTCACACTTAAGCCCTTCAATGGCTCTTTCCAGGGCGGCAATGCCCCAGTCATTCACCTCGTCAAAGAACACGTTAAATGCGGGCTCATCAAACTGAATAATGTCGACGCCGGCGGCCTCGAGCTCTTTAGCTTCCTGATTGAGGATCTTGGCGAACTCCCAGGCCAATTTCTCGCGGCTTTTATAGTGGTTGTCATAAAGCGTGTCGATCATGGTCATCGGCCCCGGCAGGGCCCATTTAATCGGCTGCTTGGTCAGCTGGCGTAAAAATTTGGCGTCTTCAACGAAAACGGGTTTTTGGCGCGAGACCGCCCCCACAACGGTTGGCACGCTCGCCTCGTAGCGATTGCGGATTTTAACCACTTCGCGTTTCTCGAAATCGACGCCGCTGAGGTGTTCGATAAACGTCGTGACGAAGTGCTGGCGCGTTTGCTCGCCATCGCTGACGATATCGATGCCGGCCTGTTGTTGCTCTGCCAGCGACAAACGCAAGGCGTCCTGTTTCCCTTCGATTAATTCTTCATTCTGCAATTTCCAAGGCGACCACAGGGTTTCCGGTTGGGCCAGCCAGACAGGTTTGGGCAAGCTGCCGGCGGTCGACGTAGGGAGCAATATTTTCATAATAGATGACCTGTATTTGAGTGAATCAAAGCGCGTAGTGAGCAGACCATTGCTCAAGAAGAGGTTTGTAGGGTTTGATAAATTGCTCTTCCGTAAATTTCCCCTGCTCAATCGCTAACTGGCTACGCTCTTCGCGATCGTAAACAATCTTGGTTAATGAATGATCCTGGTTATTCAGGCTTGGCTGATAGCATTGCCCCGCCGCCGAGTTGGCATTGTAAATTTCAGGCCGATAAATTTTCTGGAAGGTCTCCATCGTGCTGATGGTGCCGATCAGTTCCAGATCGGTGTAATCGCTCAGCAAATCCCCGGGGAAATAAAACGCCAGGGGCGCGACGCTATTTTTCGGCATGAAGTAGCGCACCTGCAGGCCCATTTTTTTAAAATACCGGTCGGTCAGCGAAGCGCCGTCTTGCCGATACTCGTCGCCCAACACCGGGTGTTGATTGCCCGTCCGATGGTAGGTGTCTTTGCTGGACACGCTGAGGCAGATCACCGGCGGTTTGCTGAAATTTTCATGGTATTCGTTTGAATTGACGAAGTGCTTAAAGATATTGCCGTGCAAATCGCCGAAATCATCCGGAATGGTAAATTCCGCCGTGTTTTTATTGTGCGCCGGCAGCAAGACGCTAAAGTCGTAGTCGCGCACGTAAGAGGAGAAATTGTTCCCAACGATGCCCTCGATACGCTTTTGCGTTTTTTTATCAATGATGTTGGTTTTCAGGATTTCGATCACCGGGAAGCTGGCACCCCGATCTTCAACGCGCATCTCAACCGAGATGATTTCAAGCTCGACCGAATAGCGATCGGCCTTGGGGTTATCCCAATGCGCCAACGTATTGAAGCGGTTGTTAATCATCACCAGCGTATTGCGCAGGTTCTCCCGGCGGTTTTCCCCTCTGGCCAAATTGGCGAAGTTGGTGGTGATACGCGTACTTTCAGAAGGGTTATAATCTTCATCGAAAGAACTGCTCTTAATCGTAAAGGTAAAGTCTCTATTCATCGTCTTATAGCATCCTGTTATATGGTATGATGGCTGGATTTATCCATTTTTTTCAATGGGTTGTTTTTCTCTTTTTTTCATTCAGCCGATTTCATATTGTCTGTCGTTAATGAGGTCTATTTTTGCCAGAGTCCCGCAGGGAGTGAAAGAGACTTAATTTCATTACCACATGAGCGCTATTCATGATCTGGCGTTCGGGTCGGTTTATCGCCGTTGCCCTGCAGCGCAAACCGCCAACGTACCGGGCCGGCAACCTGGTGCAGCCTGAAAAATTACGGGTATAATCCCCCCATGATCCCACGGCTTCAGACACGAACATGACAAAACTCACCTTACAAGAGCAGATGCTCAAAGCGGGCTTGGTAACCAGCAAGAAAATGGCCAAAGTCCAAAGAACGGCTAAAAAATCACGCGTTCAGGCCCGTGAGGCCAGAGAGGCGGTGGAAGAGAATAAAAAGGCGCAGCTTGAGCGCGATAAGCAGTTGAACGAGCAGCAAAAGCAAGCCGCGCTGTCCAAAGAATACAAGGCGCAGGTGAAGCAACTGATCGAGATGAACCGCATCGTTCTGGCGAAAGGTGATATTGGTTTCAACTTCACCGACGGCAACCTGATCAAGAAAATCCTGGTGGATAAGGCGACGCAGACTCAGCTGATCAATGGCCGCCTCGCCATTGCCCGCTTGGTGGTCGAGAACCGGGAAGAGTGTGAATACGCGATTATCCCCGCGAGCGTCGCCGATAAAATCGCGCAGCGCGATGCGGCCAGCATTGTGCTGCACAGTGCGCTGAGTCAGGAAGAGCAGGATGAAGACGATCCGTACGCCGACTTTAAAGTGCCCGACGATTTGATGTGGTAAGCCGCGTTCAGAACGGCGCGGCGTGACGAGCGGCGATCCGCTCTCCGCTGATGGGGTGCACAAAGTCCAGCTCGCTGGCGTGCAGCATCAGCCGCGGCGTCTGTTCGGTACCCGGCAGCAGGCGCCCGCCGTACAGATCGCAGCCTAAAATAGGGTGGCCCAACTGCCGGCTGTGAATACGCAGCTGGTGGGTGCGCCCGGTCTCCGGGGTGAGCTGCACCCGCGTCAGCGGCAGCGAGATCCCGCCTTCCGTTTCACGATAAAAACGCTCGACGACCCGATAGCGGGAGCGGGCGGGCTTGCCGTGAAGGGCGCAAATCGACATCAGCGGGAACAGCGCCGGATCTTTGGCGATCGCCGCGTCTACGACCCCTTCGTTATCCGCCAGATGGCCGCACAGCAGCGCGCTGTACACTTTGCTGACGGTGCGCTCGCTGAACTGCCGGCAGAGCGCGGCGTTGGCGGCCTTGTTGCGGGCCACCACCATCAACCCGGACGTGCCGAAATCCAGGCGGTGCACCAGGGCGCAGCCGGGGAAGATCTGTACCAGCCGGTGGTGTACCGAATCGAGATTCTGCGGATTCTTGCCCGAGAGGCTGAGCAGCCCGGCCGGCTTATTGATCAGCGCCAGATGATCGTCCTGATAGAGGATCTCTATTGGGTCATGGCATGGCGGGGCGATAAAGGTATCGGTGATCGTAGACATCGGGCGGCCGGCTGGTGGGTGGGGGCGGATGATAGCGAATTTCGCGTCGATGAGCGAATGCGGTTTTCGTTACACTGCGGCTCATGCCCGTTGGCACCCGATGCGGCAAAGCATCGGGTGCCACGGTTAAGTCCCCGGCGCTCTACTGCCCGTAGTAGGCGTTTTGGCCGTGTTTGCGCAGGTAGTGTTTGTCCAACAGCTCGCGCTGCATGCTGTGAATGCCCGGCGTCAGCTGGCGCGAGAAAATGCCCATGTAGGCGATCTCTTCCAGCACCACCGCATTATGCACCGCGTTGTGGGCGTCTTTGCCCCAGGCGAAGGGGCCGTGGGCATTGACCAGTACCGCCGGGATCGCGTTGGGATTGATATCGCGCCGGCGGAAGGTTTCGATAATCACGTTGCCGGTTTCCAGTTCGTAATCGTGCTCAATTTCATCCTGGGTCATCAGGCGAGTGCAGGGGATAGCGCCATAAAAATAGTCGGCGTGGGTGGTTCCCCAGGCGGGGATGTCCAGCCCGGCCTGCGCCCAGATGGTGGCGTGGCGCGAATGGGTGTGGACGATGCCGCCGATATCGGCAAATTCGCGGTACAGCGCCAGATGGGTGGCGGTGTCCGACGACGGTTTTTTTGCCCCCTCGACGGTGCGGCCGCTGGCCAGATCGACCACCACCATATCCTCCGCCGTCATATGCTCGTATTCAACGCCGGAAGGCTTGATCACCACCAGACCGCGTTCGCGATCCACCGCGCTGACGTTGCCCCAGGTAAAGGTCACCAGCTTATGGCGCGGCAGATCGAGATTGGCCTCCAGCACCTGTTGTTTTAACTGAGTCAGCATGTCATGCCCCCTTGTTGCATTTTCTGTTCGATCCAGCGGCGGGCCTGAACGATCTCGGCCACCGGCTCCTCGGCTTTTTCGGTCCACATCTCAATCAGGAATGCGCCGCGGTAATTGAGGCGCTGCAGCGTGCGAAACACCTCGACGAAGTCGACGCAGCCTTCGCCAAACGGCACGTCGCGGAATTGCCCCGGCGAAGTGGCGGTGACCGGGTAGGTGTCTTTCAGGTGAATGGCGGCGATGCGATCGATGCCCAGCTCCAGCTCGCGCGGCACGTCATTGCCCCAGGCGCTGAGGTTGCCGACGTCTGGATACACCGAGAACCACGGCGAGGCCAGCAGGGCGTCCCAGGCTTTCCATTTAGCGATCGAGTTCATAAAGGCGGTGTCCATAATTTCCACCGCCAGCATCACCTGGGCGGCGGCGGCACGGTCTACTGCCCACTGCATGCCTTCGCTAAAGCGCGCCAGCGTCCCCTCGTCCTGCTCTTCGTAATACACGTCGTAGCCGGCCAGCTGGATCGTCCGGATACCGACATCTTTGGCCAGCTGAATGGCCTGTTCCATCACGTCGAAGGCGCGCTGTCGCAGCGCCGGATCGTGGCTGCCAAACGGAAAGCGCCGGTGGCCGGAGAGGCACATCGACGGAATGCGGATGCCGGTTTCCAGCATGGCGTCCACCAGCGCCAGGCGCTGCGCCTTGCTCCAGCTCAGGCGCGCCAGACGTTCATCGCTTTCGTCCACCGACATTTCGACGAAGTCGAAGCCGCAGGCCTTGGCCAGCGCCAGGCGTTCGGGCCAGCTCAGGTGTTTCGGCAGCGCTTTCTCGTAAATTCCCAACGGGTGCTGACGCATATCATGATCTCCAGATGTCATCGATGGCGGTGCGGAACTGCCTGGCGGCGGCCGGCGGATCGCCGGCCTCGGCCAGCGCGCGGCCGGCGATAAAGGCGGTGACGGCGATTTCTTTAAACAGCGGCAGGTCGGCGGGCGTGATGCCGCCGGTCACCGACAGCTCGATGCCCAGATCGGACAGCGCCTTCATCCGATCCAGATCCTGCCGGCCCCAGGTTTGCCCGCTGGCCTGCGCGTCGCGGCCGCGGTGATAGATCGCCTGACGAATGCCGAGGCCGCGCCATTGCCGCGCATCCTCCAATGTCCAGCGGCCGAACAGTTCGATCTGGATTTCACCGCCGTGACGCTCGGCGACCTCCCGCGCGCTGGCCATGGTGGCCAACGGCGCGGCGCAGATCACCGTCATCCAGTCCGCGCCCTGGCCGAAGGCCTGATCGGCCAGTGTCGCACCGGCGTCGGCCACCTTGAGATCGGCCACCAGCGTGTGCTGCGGACAGCGCTCACGCAGCGCGCTAACCGCCTGAATACCGGCGCTGATGCACAAAATGGTACCGGCCTCGATGATGTCCACATGGGGGCTGAGGGTCTCGGCGGTGCGCAGCGCCGTATCCAAACGGGTTTGATCGAGCGCCAGCTGCAGGCGCGGTTTCGTGCTCATGGGGCCTCCTTGTTGGCGGGCTGCAGATGTTGCAATGCAGCAATCAGCGCCTGATAACGTTGGTGTTTGTGGTCGTAAGCTTCGGCGGCGGCCGCATCAGGCAGCAGCCGCTCGATACGCGGCGCCAGCCGGTGCTGGGCGGCGGTGAAATCGTTGAAGACGCCGCTGCCGACCATGGCCGCCATCGCCGCGCCCAGACAGCCGGTTTCTTCCACCTGCGGCAGCTCAACCGGCAGACCGCTGACGTCGGCGAACATTTGCATCCAGGGGCGGGATTTGGCGGGGCCGCCGGTCACGCGCAGCGCCTGCGCCTCAGGGAAACGCCGGCGCATGCGGTTAAGGTGTGTCATGTGGCAGAACACCACGCCTTCGTAGATCGCCTGCACCAGGTGCTCGCGCTGGTGGAAGGCCTGCAGGCCGTAGAAGCTGGCGCTCAGCCCCAGGCCGGCGTTGGAGCCATACAGGAAAGGGGCGAACAGCAGATCGCCGGCGGCTTTCGGCAGGGCGGCAACCCAGCGGTTAAGCTGGTCGTAGTCCTGCAGCCCCCATTGGTGACAGAACCATTCCAGGTTGGCGGCGGAAGTGGGGCTGGCTTCGTGCACGATGTATTGGCCGTTTTCGGCGTGGCGGCCATAGACAAAGGGATGATCGAAACCCTCGATGATGGTGTCGGTGATGCCGCTGGTGACCGACCAGGTCCCCATCACCGCGTTGAGCCGGGTTTCGTCCTGCAGGCCGGCGCACAACGCGGTGGACACCACGTCGAACAACCCGCCGACCACCGGAGTGCCGGTTTGCAGGCCGGTGATGGCCGCGGCGTTTGCCTCGACGCGCCCGGCGATATCGGCCGAACCGACGATCGTCGGCAGGGCGGGCATGATGTCGCCGATGCCCAGCAGCTGCGCCAGCGCCGGGTCATAGCGTCCGCTGCGCATCTGATACAGGTTGGATTCGGAGATATTGGTTTCTTCGCAGGCCAGCTCGCCGGTCAGGCAATAGCGCAGGTAGTCGTGCGCCATCAGCACGCTGCCGATGCGGGCGTAACGTTCCGGCTGATGCCGCTTCAGCCAGCGCAGCAGCGAGACCGGGTGCCCGGTCCACAGCGTTTGGCGCGTTTGCGGATACAGCGCCTGCGGCACGCCCTGCCGTTGCCATTCCTGCACCAGCGCCAGCGCGCGCTGATCGGAGGAGAGCATGGCGTTGCCCAGCGGCTGCCCCTGCTTATCCAGCAGAAACGCCCCCTTACCCTGCGCCGAGATGCCGATGGCCTGGATGGCGCCGGCAGCGACGCCGCTGGCGGACAGCACTTCACGGATCACGTCGGCGGCGGTGCGCCACAGCGATGCCATATCGCGCTCGGCCCAGCCGGGCTGCGGCGCGACGATCGCCAGATTGCGCCGCGCAACGCCGTGTTCATGGCCGCTGCGGTCGTATAATCCCGCCTTGATGAAGGTGCCGCCGCAGTCGAGCCCCAGCCAATATTCCATCATTCGCTCCTCGCGCTGTGGTCGCATTTATTGGGCAGCATCAACGCCAGCACGGAGGCGATCGCCAACGAGGCCGCCAGGCTGTAGACGCCGACATCCTTGTTGAACAGGCTGATCAGGACGCCGACCATATACGGGCCGCAAAAGCCGCCGAGGTTGCCCAGCGCATTGATCACGCCACGTGCGCCGCCGGCCACTTCGGCGTTGAACAATTTGGGCGGGATGGTCCAGAACACCCCGGCCGCCGCCTGAATGAATACGCCGCAGCCGACCAGCGCAGCGTAAGACCACCAGATGTGATCCTTCAGCAGCACCGACAGCGCCATGCAGGCGGCAAAGCAGGCCAGCGGCAGGGCGACGAAGACTTTGCGCTTACCGGTGCGATCGGAGAGGGTGGAGATGATCAGCATGCCGAAGATGGCGCCGATATAGGGCAAGATAGCCAGCAGGCCCACTTGCTCCATATCGCCGTGGGTCAGCCCTTTCAAAATGGTCGGCAGCCACAGGGTGTAACCGTAGATACCGGTCTGGTAGAAGAAATTCACCAGGATCAGCTGCCACATGATCCGGTCGCCCAGCACCCGGCGCAGCGAGGCGTTGCGCACCGTTTTTCCTTTGATCAGCAGCTGTTCGTCGTGCAGGGTCTTCACCAGATACTCTTTCTCCGCCTGCGAGATCCATTTGGCTTCCTGCGGCCGGTTGCTGATGGTGAAGTACCACAGCGCCATGACTACCAGCGACAGAGCGCCCTCCACCAGAAACAGCATGCGCCAGTCCCAGGCGGTGATGATCCAACCCGACAGCGGGGCGGTGAGAATGCCGGCGATCGGCACGAACATGATGACGATGGCGTTGGCGCGGCCGCGCTCCTTATCCGGGAACCAGTTGCTGATCATGGTCAGCACCACCGGCAGCATGCCGCCTTCGGAAACGCCGAGGGCGAAGCGCAGGAACAGCAGCTGGTACTGGTTGGTGACCAGCCCGGTCAGCACCGAGATCACCGCCCAGGCCAACAGTGACCAGCCGATGAATTTCTTGCCGTTGCCGTATACCGCCAGCTTGCCGCCGGGCACCTGCAGAAACAGGTAACCGATAAAGAAGATGCCGCCGGCCAGCCCGGCCATCGAGGCGGTGATGCCGAGTTCGTCATCCATGCCGCCGGGCATGGCGAAGGCGATGTTGACCCGATCCATGTAAGAAATGATGCAGGTGATGAGGATCGGCGGCACGATCCTCAGCCAGCGGAGCTTGGGAATAGCCTGGCTTTGGCTGACGGAAACGGAGGCTGTATTCATAAGGACCTCTTTCGATGTTCACTTTTTTGTAGGGTCGGGCGTTATTGTTTTGCTTAATTTGGGCGCAAGGGCGCCCGCACAGGCCTCATGGACCGGTGTTGTTATCGTTACGGGTGCTGCGTCTATCGGGCGCTAAACGACGCCAGCGGTATCTTCACCACCACCTTGCGTATCGCGCAGGGGCGTTGGTTAATGCAGGCCGGGCGATGCACGTCCTGCGGAAAAAATACCGCGAAATTGCCGGGCCGCATCGTGAGCCAGGATTCGTCGGCCACGTCCTGATAAAACAGGATGTCGCGCTGCGCCAGCAGCTCCTGATGAATGACGTTGTCGCCGTTGTCCGCCGCTACGCCGATAAGCTCGGTACCGCTGACCAGAAACTGCACGTCGACGTTTTGCCGGTGGACTTCCGGGCGTAGCGCATCCGGTGGTTGGGTATGCAGATCCAGCACTTGCACCACGTAGCCGGTGGCGGGATCTTCATAGCGCCCTGCGGGCAATACGCTGAAATCGGTGCGCTGCAAATAGGCGACGGCGTTGGCGACCGGCGTCGGGTACTGCTCGGGCGCGGTGTTGGCGATGTGGCCGAATATCATGATGATCCTCCCGTTACAGCGCCTGAATGCGCGCCCAGACTCGTTCGTCAACCGGAATGCCGTCGCGCAGGTTTTCTTCCAGAATGCGCGGGAACTTGTGGCCCGGCAGGCGAATGGCGACGTCGGGGTTGTCCCGTTCGGCGCTGGTGACGTAATCCATGATGCGCTGCAGTTTTTGATCGCGGCTGTCGCCGTCGATCAACCGGTCTATCTCAATTGCGATGAACACCTGCGAGACGCCGTATTCGTCGCGGTGATCTTCCGTCACTTCCGCCACCGAGGCGCCGCCGGACAGCAGGGTGGCGATCATGTCCAGCACGATCGACAGTGCCGATCCCTTCCAATACCCCATCGGCAAAATGCGCCGGTTCTCTTCGATGGTGGCCGGATCGCGGGTCAGGCGGCCGTCGTTGTCGAAGCCGCCGTCCACCGGCAGGGTTTTGCCCGCCAGCCGGTTCAGCTCCAGCGCGCCGTAGGAAAACATCGACATCGACATGTCCACCATGGTGATCGGGTTGCCGGGCACGGCGACGATCAGCGGGTTGGTGCCGATACGGCACGTTTTGGCGCCCCACGGTGGCATCACGGCGATCGAGTTGGTCCAGCAAATGCCGATATAGCCTTTCTCCGCCGCCTGCCAGCCGTAACCGCCGCCGCGCATCCAATGGTTGGCGTTGCGTAGCGCCACCAGGCCGATGCCATGCTCGTCGGCTAACTGCATGGCGCGATCCATCATGCGGCGGGCGGTAAGGTTGCCGATGCCCTGGTGCGCATCCCATTGCTCGATCGCCCCCAGAGACAACAGTTTGCTGGGTTCGGCGTCCGGCACGATATCGCCGGCGTCCAGCTGCTGAATAAAGCGCGGAAAGCGGTTAACGCCGTGGGAGTAAACGCCGCTGGCGGTGGTGTCGGCGAACATGCCGGCGCAGTCGTCGGCGAGATGTTCCGCCACGCCGCGCGCCAGCAGCACGCGTTTGAATTGCTGTTTTAACTCGCTGTAACTCACTCTCATGCCGGTTCTCCGCCTGTGCGAATCGTCTGTTTTTGGTTCGCTAAATTTCAATATGCGAAATTGCATTTCAAATAAATGCTATCCCGGCGATTCAGGGAAGTCAAAGCAAGGGGGAGTAAAATTATTCATGAAAAACATGACGTTAAAATTGAGTGGTGATTTTGTGATCGCCGCCACGTTTTGGTGGAGATGGCGTGCTTCAGACGTGACAAAGCAGGGCGGATCAAAACCCACCCTGCGTCTTGCGAGACCCCGGTTAACCGCGGGTGTTCAGCACCATGCGGTAGAGCGAGGTGGTGGCGGTGATATAGAGTTCATCGCCGTTCGGGCCGCCGAAGGTACAATTGGAGACGCGTTCCGGCACGCTGATTTTGTCGATCTGTCGCCCCTCTGGATCGAAGACCAGCACGCCGTCGGCGCAGCTGCAAAACAGATTGCCGGCCCGATCGACGCAGAAGCCGTCCGGGAACCCGGGTTCCACGGTTGCAAAACGGCGGCCTGCTTCCAGCTCGCGACCGTTGACCGCATAGACGCGCAGCTCGCGGCGGCCCAGCGTCGGAAAATCCACGATCGACATGTCCGCCACGTACAGCCATTTTTCATCCGGTGAAAACGCCAGGCCGTTCGGGCGCTGCAGGTCGCAGGCGGCGATGGTCAGCGAACCGTCGCGCGGATCGAAGCTGTAGAGATAGCAGCCGATCACCTGGCTTTCTGATTTGTAACCCTCTTCGTCGCCGATGATGCCGTAGGGCGGATCGGTGAACCACAGGGTGCCGTCGGAACGCACCGCCACGTCGTTCGGCGAGTTAAAGCGCTTGCCGTCGACGCGGTCGATCAACAGGCGCACCTCGCCATCGCTTTCGGTGCGGCTGATGCCGCGCCGCCCGTGTTCACAGCTGACCACGCGGCCCTCGCCGTCGCGCGCATTGCCGTTGGCATAGTGCGACGGCGAGCGGTATAGGCTCAGCTCACCCCGGCGCGACCAGCGGAACATGCGATTGCCTTTCACGTCGCTGAACACCACCGCATCCTCCTGCGGCAGCCAGACCGGCCCTTCGGCCCAAATCGCCGGTGAGCACAAGCGCTCGAGCTGAGCGTGCGTGCGCAATGAATGCCGAATGCCGCCGTTCACTTCACGCCCCAGATCGCTTTGTAGTGGCCCTGATAATCGTTTTGCGGGTCATACAGGTTATTGGCGCCGCCGTCGGCGGCGATATTGTCGCGGGTGACCAGATGCGCCGGGGTCACGTAGCCGGAAGGCGGCTGCTTGGCGAAGGCGCGGTTGAATTCGTCCAGCAGTTGCCAACCGTGCAGCTTCATGGGTTCCGGCACCGTCGCCGACTGGCTGTCGCCCGAGCGGATACGCTGGTAAGCGGAGATTGAACCGTCGCCGGCCGACACGTTGTAAGGTGCGTTCTTGCCGCCTTTGCCGGCGGTCTTCAGCGCCGGCGCCATAAAGTCGAAGTACAGATCGTTGATTGCCAGCGCATATTGGAATTTGTCGCCGTACTTCTGCAGCAGGCTGAAGGTCATCGCCGGCATGCGGTTGGCGGTATCTGCCAGCGGCGTGTCGATGAATTCCAGCAGCGTACAGCCGCTGCATTTGGCGATCTCTTCTTTCATGACGTTGGCCTTGTCCAAGGCGATTTGGTACAGCGAGTCGGTGAAGATCAACACGCTCGCCTTGCCGCCGGACTGCACCACCGCGTATTGCGCGGCGATGCGCGCCACTTCGTTGGAATCCGACGTGACGTTATAGAACACATTGTATTTGGCGATGGGGCCCGGTTCCGGCACCGCATGCCAGGCGGTCAGCACGATGCCCTGCTGTACGGCCTTTTTCAGCGGGATCTTGGCGACGTTAGGGTTCCAGCCGCCGATCACGATGCCGTCCGGCTTTTGGGCGATGGCCTGATTGAGCGATGCCAGCTGATCTTTCACCGAGCCGCCGCCGTCGAGCGTTTCCAGCTTCCAGCCGGCGGCTTTCGCCGCTTCGCTCAGCCCCTGTTGCACCCCTTGCACGCCGCCGTTCTTCATGTCGGAGGCGATAAAAATGATCTTCTTGTTGGCCTGCAACTGCGGGCCGCTGGTGGGGCCGTCCCACTGGGTGGCGCTGGCGGTAGCCTTCGCCACGGCGGCGGTGGCCTGATCGAGATAGGCGTCGGCCCAGACCGGCGATGCGGCGAGCAAGAATGTGGTGAACCCCGGTAACAGCCAAATGCGTTTCATAGTGTGCTCCTGGTTTAAGGGTGAGTCGCTGTCTGATTGTTGTTGTCAGCCGGCGTCGCCTGGCTGCGTTGTACCGCTTTCTGATTGAGCAGCCGGCGGCGTTGGGCATAGCCGGCCAGAGTGATCGACAGCAACAGCGTCGCGCCGTTGAACAGCGGCTCGACCCAGAATTCGCCGCCGAACTGCTGGATGCCGGCGATGCCGATAGCCAGAATGGCGATGCCGACCACGGTGCCCCAGACGTTGACGCGCCCTGGGCGAATGGTGGTGCTGCCGAGGAAGGCGCCGACCAGCGCTGGCAGCAGATAGTCCATGCCGACGCTGGCCTGGCCGACGCCCTGTTCGGCGGCGATCAACACACCGCTGAAACCGGTGAGCACGCTGGAGGCGATGAAGGCGCCGATGGTAAAGCGGTTGACCGAAATGCCGTTCAGGCGCGCGGCCGCCGGGTTGCCGCCCACCGCATACATGCAGCGGCCGAGCGGGGTGTGTTCGGTGATGAGCCACAGCACTACCGCGACGATCAGCACGTAAAATGCCACGATCGGAATGCCGGCGATCTCGGTGTGGTGCAGCGCGATGAAGGCATCCGGCAAGTCGCCGACGATCTGCCGCCCGCCGGAGTGCCACAGGGCAATGGCGTACAGTACGGTGCCGGAGCCGAGGGTGGCGACGAAGCTGTCGATATCGGCCAGCGCCACCAGAATGCCGTTCAGCAACCCGTACAGCGCCGAGATCGCCAGCACCGTCAGCACCGCCATCTGCCAGGAGAAGCCGTATTCCACCTGCAGCGTGATCGCCAGAATGTGCCACAGCACAATGCCGAAACCGACGTTAAGATCGATCTTGCCCACGATCATCGGGATGGTCGCCGCCAGCGCCAACAGGGCGATTTTGGCCTTGCTCGACAAGATAGCCTGAAGCGTCAGCATTGATGCGAAGGAGGGGGTGAGCAGTGAGAACAGCACGACCAGCGCGATGCACAGCAGCAGCAGGCCATAGCGGGTGAGAACCTGCATCAGCCACGGGCCGGCGCCGTCCTGCGCCAGGCTGACGCGCTGCTCCAGTGCGGTTGATTTAACGGATGTTTTAGACATGGCCTACCTCGGATTCTGACGTGATTGCGACGTTTTCCCCGGTGCTGGCAGAGGCCAGCTCCAATAAATTGGCGAATGACACCTGCTGATTTTTCAGCTCGCCGACCACTTTCCCGCGGTTGAATACCAGTGCGCGGTTGCAAATATGGGCGATCTCCTCGAAATCGTTGGAGATAACCAGCACTGCCACGCCTTCCGCCAGGGATTTATTCAGCAGATGGTAGATTTCCGCGCGCGCGCCGACGTCCACGCCGGCGGTGGGATCTTCTAGGATCAGCAGCGGCGCCCCCAGATGCATCCAGCGCGCCATCACCACCTTTTGCTGGTTGCCGCCGGATAGCGCGCTGATATCGATATTGACGTCCTTGGGGCGTACGTCGAACAGCTGCACCTTCCACCAACTGGCGCCGATCTCCGCTCGCCGCCCGTAGCGGGAGAGCAGCCGGTGGCCGCTGGCGCAGGGGTTGATAAACAGGTTTTCACGCACGCTCATCGACATCACCAGGCTTTCGCCGGTGCGATCGCCCGCCACCAGCGAAACGCCGCAGGCCATCGCCTGCTGCGGGGTGCTCGCCTGATAGGGCCGATCGCGAAATCGAATCGCGCCGCCGTCGGCCTGGCGCAACCCGAACAGCAGCCGGCCAATCTCTTCTTGCCCGGCCCCGCGCAGGCCGGCCAGCGCCAGCATCTCGCCCGGCTGCAAGTCGAAGCTCACCGGGCCGATGTCGCCCACCGTGACGCTATCGAGCTGCAGCACCGGCGGACGATGTTCCGGCAGCGGTTCGCGCTGATCGTCCGCCATCGCTTCGCCGACGATGGTTTGCACCAGATCGCGCAGCGAGTAGTCGGCGGTGCGACCGCCGGCGACATAGCGCCCGTCGCGCATCACGCAGATCCGATCGGCGATTTCGATCACTTCGTCCAGACGGTGGGTGACATAAATCATGCCGACCTTTTTGGCGCGCAGCCGGTTGATCACGGCGAACAGATGACGCACGTCGTTGGCGGGCAGGGAGGCGGTCGGTTCATCCAGCACCAGCAGCTCGGCGTTGACCGCCACCGCGCGAGCGATCGCCAGCAGCGATTTTTCGGTGCGCGACAGTTCGAAGACGCGCGCATCGGGATCGAGCGCGATGCCGACGTCTTGCAGCGCCTGCGCCGCCCGGCGGCGAATGGCGCGCCAGTCGATCAGCCCAAAGCGGCGGGGAAACCCCATCACCAGCGCCATGTTCTCCGCCACCGTCATCCATTCGATCAGGCCGAGATCCTGATGAATAAAGGCGATCGGCTGGCGGCTGGTGCTTTTTATCGCGGCGGCGGAGGCGATGCTTGCGCCCTGAAAGCGAATATCGCCGCCGTCGCGCGGGTAGACGCCCGCCAGCACTTTGATCAGCGTCGATTTGCCGGCGCCATTTTCGCCCAGCAACGCCAGAACTTCGCCCGGCATCACCTGCAGGCTGACGTCGTTGACCGCCACGTTGCCGCCAAATCGTTTGACGATGTGGCTGAGGGTAAGGATGGGTTGTGCCGCATTATCCATAGTCATGTGATGCGCCCCTGGTGTCGTGCCCGTGCGAAGATGTCGGGCAAATTAGCCAAACTGCTGGTGAGTATCTGGTCTTTAAATTTCAATATGCGAAATTCAATTTCAAAAATAATATGACGTTCGTTGCGCTAAATCAAAGGCGGTGAGGTTTTAATTATTGTTATTAAACAATGAGTTATTTTTTACTTTGCGGAAGTGTGACCGATGGCTCACTTCAACATAGGGGAAATATTGCGGATTTTTATCCCGCTGCAGACAATGAAACGGCGTTCCGTCTTCACCTGATGCGGGCCTTGGGGTAACATGCCCGGCAAAGAGCCTGCTGACTTTGCCGCAGCGCCGGTTGGCGGTTCGACACTGGAGAGATTTTCGCTATGAGCCTGAAAGCCGTCGACGAGAAAGATGACAAGAAAGACAAACCGCTGGGCAGCCAAAGCCTGTTCCGCGGTTTGCAGTTGATTGAGATCCTGAGTAATTTCCCCAACGGATGTCCGCTGGCGCATTTGTCCGAGCTGGCCGGCATGAACAAGAGCACGGTGCACCGCCTGCTGCAGGGGTTGCACACCAGCGGCTATGTGACCCAGGCGCCGTCGCCGGGCAGCTACCGCCTGACCACCAAGTTCATTTCCATCGGCCAGAAGGCGCTGTCGTCACTCAACATCATTCACGTGGCCGCGCCGCATTTGGAACAGCTGAATCTGGAAGTGGGCGAGACGGTCAACTTCTCCAGCCGCGAAGACGACCACGTCATCCTGATCTACAAGCTGGAGCCGACCACCGGCATGATGCGCACCCGCGCCTATATCGGCCAGCATATGCCGCTGTACTGTTCGGCGATGGGTAAAATCTTCATGGCTTACGGCAACGACGATTATCCGGCTCACTACTGGCAGACTCACCAGCAAGAGATTCAGACGCTGACGCGCAATACCATTACCGAGCTGCCGAAGATGTATGAGGAACTGGCCGATATTCGCCAGCGCGGCATGGCGATGGATCGCGAGGAAAACGAGCTGGGGGTCTCCTGCGTGGCGGCACCGGTGTTCGATATTCAACAGCGCGTGCCTTATGCGGTGTCGGTTTCTCTGCCGACCGCCAAGCTGCAGCAGATCGGCGTCAAAAGCCTGATTAAACCGGTGCTGGCCACCGCGCAACGCATCTCTCAGGAGCTGGGGTTCGTCACGCCGATTTAAGTATTAGCGTCTCTGATACTGGATTAGAAACATCAATTTCACCTAATGATCGCTTCCTCGTATGATGCGCGTGTTGACCGACACGCGCCCTCATCCGGCGCCTTTTATCATTCGAGGAATCCCCATGTTAGCCGTCTTCCTGCAGGGCTTTGCCCTGAGCGCCGCCATGATCCTGCCGCTGGGCCCGCAGAACGTATTCGTGATGAACCAGGGCATTCGCCGCCAGTATCATTTGATGATTGCCTCGTTGTGCGCGTTGAGCGATATCGTGCTGATCTGCGCCGGTATTTTCGGCGGCAGCGCATTGCTGACCCGTTCGCCGTTGCTGCTGGCGCTGGTCACCTGGGGCGGGGTGGCGTTTCTGCTGTGGTACGGCTGGGGCGCGTTCCGTTCCGCCTTCAGCCCGCAACCTGCGCAGGCCGCGGCGCAGGAGCTGGCGCAGAGCCGCTGGCGCCTCGTGGTCACCATGCTGGCGGTCACCTGGCTGAACCCGCACGTCTATCTGGATACCTTTGTGGTGCTCGGCAGCCTGGGCGGGCAGCTGACGGCGGACGTGCGTTCCTGGTTCGCGCTTGGCGCGGTCAGCGCGTCGGCGGTGTGGTTCTTCGGGTTGGCGCTGCTGGCCTCCTGGCTGGCGCCGTGGCTGAACACGCAGCGGGCGCAGCGCATCATCAACGCGCTGGTCGGGCTGGTGATGTGGGGCATCGCGCTGCAGCTGGCCTGGCAGGGGGCAAATTTATAAGAATTTGTCACTAATCCGAATTCAAAACGCCGCGCGATATGCTACGTTTGATGCCAGGAAACCGGCGGTTCTCACAGGGAAAAGCCGGCGATCAGAGACAGCCTGTCATTAAGGAGACACTGTGAAGCTAAAAGCATTGGCTATGGCCGCAATGGTCGGATTAGGGACGTTACCGATGGCGCTGCAGGCGGCTGAAGTGCCTGAAGGGCCGCACGTCGTCACCTCCGGCACCGCCAGCGTGGACGCCACGCCGGATATCGCCACCCTGGCGATCGAAGTGAGCGTCTCCTCCAAAGACGCCGCCCAGGCGAAGAAGCAGGTAGACGAGCGCGTGGCGCAGTACTTTGATTTCCTGCAGAAAAACAACATCGAGAAGAAAGACATCAGCGCCGCCAACCTGCGCACCCAGCCGGAATACGATTACCTAAAAACCGGTGAGTCGGTGTTGAAGGGCTACCGGGCGGTGCGCCAGGTGCAGGTGACTCTGCGTCAGCTGGACAAGCTGAACGAGCTGCTGGACGGCGCGCTGAAATCCGGCCTGAACGAGATCCGCGCGGTGGAGCTGGGCGTCGCCAAGCCGGACGTGTATCGCGAGCAGGCGCGGCAAAAAGCGATCGAGAACGCGACTCAACAGGCAGAATCCCTGGCCAAAGGCTTCCACGCCAAGCTGGGGCCGGTGTACAGCATTCGCTACCGGGTCGCCAACTACCAGCCGATGCCGGTGGCGCGGATGTATAAAGCGGCCGGTGCGGCGGCGGAAAGCGACGCGGCGCAAACCTATGAACAGCAAAGCATTCACTTCGACGATCAGGTGGACGTGGTGTTCGAGCTGCAGCGTAACGCCGCGCAGTAAGGTTATCGTATTGAAGAAAAGGTTCGCTGCGGCGAACCTTTTTTCGTTTTAATCCTGACGCAGCACCAGATGACCGTGTTCCAGCAGCGCGTCGGTCACTTTGCGCATCATGCGGCTTTCCGGCGCGAAACGGTGCCAGTACAGCATGCGGCGCTGGTATAGCCCGGGCGTCAGATCGATCAGTTCACCGGATGCCAGCTCCTTTTCGATCTGCAGATGCGGGATCATACAGCAGGTGGTGCCCTGACGCGCCAGCTGCACGAAGGCTTCCGATGAGTTCACGATGTGGCAGGGCACGCTGCCCGGCGACAGATCGAAGTTCTGCTGCAGGAATGCCTGATGCATGTCGTCGAGATGATCGAAGGCCACCGCCGGCGCTTTCAGCAGCGCGGAGCGGGTGACGCCGTTCGGGAAATAGCGCTCGGCGAAGCCGCGGGAGGCCACGAACAGGTAGTCCAGCGCCCCCAGCCGATCCACCAGGCAGCTCGGCAGCGGCTGCGGCTGAATACTCACCGCGCCCACCACCTCACCGCGGCGCAGCCGCTCCTGGGTGCGGGTTTCATCTTCCACCTGCAGATTCAGGCGAATGGGGGAGTCCGCCAGCACCGGCTTCAGCGCCGGCAGCAGCCAGGTTGCCAGACTGTCGGCGTTGACCGCCAGCGACAGCAGCAGCGGCGTATCGACGCCGGTGTCATTGCCGAGCCACTCTTCCTCCAGCAGCTCCACCTGATGCAGCAGCGCCAGCAGCTTTTGCCCTTGTTCGGTCGGGCGCGGCGGCACGGTACGAACCAGCAGCGGTTGGCCGAACAGGTTTTCCAGCTGTTTGATGCGTTGGGATACCGCCGATTGCGTGATACAGAGTTTTTGCGCGGCGCGCTCGAAGCCGCGCTCACGGATCACCGCGTCCAGCGCTTGCAGCGTACGATAGTCTGGGCGTTTCATCGGAAAGATATCCCTTAAATTAGAATGATACCGGCACTATGCCACATTTTGCGCACGGCGCAGGTGGAAAAATCACGCCCCCAGCTCGCCGCCAAGCGGGTAAAAATGCGGGCTGCGGTAAATAAGTGTGATCCTGCCGGCGTGAAAAATAGCGTTTTACCCTATAATACGCACACGTTTTCGTACAGAGGCAAGGGACATATTATGACGCAGGATGAACTGAAAAAAGCGGTGGGCTGGGCGGCGCTGGAATACGTGACGCCGGGCACCATCGTCGGGGTCGGCACCGGTTCTACCGCCGCCCACTTTATTGACGCGCTGGGCTCCATCAAGCACCAGATCGAAGGCGCGGTGTCCAGCTCAGACGCCTCCACCGCCAAGTTGAAAAGCCTCGGCATCCACGTGTTCGACAGCAACGAAGTGGACTCGCTCGATATCTACGTGGACGGCGCGGACGAAATCAACGGCCATATGCAGATGATCAAGGGCGGCGGCGCGGCGCTGACGCGCGAGAAGATCATCGCCGCCATCGCCAAGAAATTTATCTGCATTGTCGACGCCAGCAAGCAGGTGGACGTGCTGGGCAAGTTCCCGCTGCCGGTGGAAGTGATCCCGATGGCTCGCTCTTACGTGGCGCGCGAGCTGGTGAAACTCGGCGGCCTGCCGGAGTATCGCCAGAACGTGGTGACCGACAACGGCAACGTGATCCTCGATGTGCATAACCTGAGCATCACCGACGCCATCGCGCTGGAGAACAAGATCAACGGCATCGCCGGCGTGGTGACCGTGGGGCTGTTCGCCAACCGCGGCGCGGACGTGGCGCTGGTCGGCACCCCGGAAGGCGTGAAAGTAGTCAAATAAGCCTCTGCCGTCTGTGGCCCGGTAGCGCCGGGCCGCATAATTCTTCGGTTAAAATATCTTTTCTGAAAAACGGCAAATTTGGTGACTTATGTCACATTGTGAAAGCTGACTCCCCAAAGCTTCTGCTGAAAACTTTCCCTATGGCATTTTCTGCCGTAAACCGCCATCAACGCTGCGCCTTGTCCTGCCGGGCAGGCAATCGTTTGTATTGCCGCCCGCGTTATTTTTGTTATGTTGGATGGGAGCTGTGTCGTCACAGCCGCTTCTGAAGTCTGAACATAGGGTCGGGTAAATGGCAAAAGTATCATTGGAGAAAGACAGGATTAAATTCCTGTTGGTGGAAGGGGTTCATCAGAGCACGGTCGATAATTTACGTGCCGCCGGTTATACCAACATCGAATACCACAAAGGTGCGTTAGACACCGAATCGCTGAAGGCATCCATCCGCGATGCACACTTCGTCGGCATCCGATCGCGTACGCATCTGACCGAAGAGGTGTTCGCCGCCGCAGAAAAACTGGTGGCGGTGGGCTGCTTCTGCATCGGCACCAACCAGGTTGATCTGAAAGCGGCGACCAAACGCGGTATTCCGGTCTTCAACGCCCCCTTCTCCAATACCCGATCCGTGGCCGAAATGGTGCTGGGCGAGCTGCTGTTGATGCTGCGCGGCATTCCGGCCGCCAACGCCAAGGCGCACCGCGGCGTGTGGCACAAATTGGCCGTGGGCTCTTATGAGGCGCGCGGCAAAAAGCTGGGCATCATCGGCTACGGCCATATCGGCACCCAGCTGGGCATTCTGGCCGAAGGGCTGGGCATGAAGGTGTTCTTCTACGATATCGAGAACAAACTGCCGTTAGGCAACGCGCAGCAGGTGCGTCATCTGTCCGATCTGCTCAATATGAGCGACGTGGTGACGCTGCACGTGCCGGAAACGCTGGCCACCAAGAACATGATGGGGGCGGAAGAGCTGGCGCTGATGAAGCCGGGCGCGATTCTGATCAACGCCTCGCGCGGCACCGTGGTGGATATTCCCGCGCTGTGCGACGCGCTGGCCAGCAATCACCTGGCGGGCGCGGCGATCGACGTCTTCCCGGAAGAGCCGGCGACCAACAGCGATCCGTTCAACTCGCCGCTGTGCGAGTTCGATAACGTGCTGCTGACGCCGCACATCGGCGGTTCCACGCAGGAAGCGCAGGAGAACATCGGCGACGAAGTGGCCGGCAAGCTGGCGAAATACTCCGACAACGGTTCGACTCTGTCCGCCGTCAACTTCCCAGAAGTGTCGCTGCCGGCGCATGGTCCGAACGCCAGCCGCCTGCTGCACATCCACGAAAACCGTCCGGGCGTGCTGACGCAGATTAACCAGATCTTCGCCGAAGAGGGAGTTAACATCGCCGCGCAGTATCTGCAAACCGGGCCGGAAATCGGCTACGTGGTGATCGACATCGAAGCGGAAACCGCGCGCGCTGACGCCGCGCTGCAGCGTATGAAGGCCATCGACGGCACCATTCGCGCCCGTCTGCTGTTCTGATTCGGCGGCTTGCCGCAACGAAAAAGGCCGGAGCGATCCGGCCTTTTCTATTTGGGCTCGTGCCACGCCCAGCTGCAGAGCGGGGTGAGGATTTCCGGCAGCGGGATATCCCAGTGCTCGGTCGGCAGGTGCTCCACCTGCTGGCAATCATGGGCCAGGCCGATGGGATAGGGGCCGCCGCTGCGCCAGTTTTGCAGGGTGCGATCGTAAAAACCGCCGCCCATGCCCAGACGCTGTCCGGTATGATCGAATGCCACCAGCGGCGTCAGCACCACCTCCAGTTCGCCCAGCGGTAACACCTGGCGCACATCGAGCCGCGGCTCGAGAATATTGAAGCGGTTGCGCACCAGCGGTGTTTCCGGCGCATAGCGCAGAAACAGCAGGTGTCCTGAACTGAACGGATGCAGTACCGGCAGGTAAACCTGTTTGCCGAGCGTCCACAGTTGCTCGATCAGCGGCCCGGTGTCGAGTTCGCCGTCAAACGACAGGAAGACCGCGATGTTGTGCGCGGCCTGAATACGTGTGTGCGCGGCGAGGCGTTCGGCTATTTTGTCTGCGGCAAAGCGTTGCTGGCCCGGCGTAAGCTCGCGCCGACGTTGGCGAATGAGTTGACGAATGGCTTGGCGCTGCTGCGCGAATTGAGGGTGAAAAGGCATCGTATCAGGCTTGCTCAGTGTGGCGTTCAGCACACATAAACCGCTGAGAAGGGGAATCTCCGAGATGCCGTCGCAGGCTGTAACCCTTGAACCCATGGTTCAAGGTGAACGTGCCGTCGCAATCTTAAGGCTTCTCGGCGCACCGAGCGTGCTCACCGATCGCGGAGCAACACATTCTGTTTGTACTAAATATCGGCTCAGGGGACTGGCCCGCTGGCGAACATCTCAGAGAAATTTTGTACTCGTTGCTGAAACTTTGATTTCAACAACTTAAGTTATTCGAATTGTGCATCCTGACGTTCAGAGATGCGACCTTGTTCAAGCAGCGCTTGTTCAATGGTCTGCTGCAGCATCCGTATGCGTTGTTCCATATTGGACGCATAGTCACGGGTTTTCAACCGTTCTTGAGCAAGTTCGTGACAGACGTTCAATGCCGCGATGAAAACCAGTTGCTCAGTATTGGAGACTCTAGTGCGAACTTTAAGATCTTGCAACCGTTGGTTAAGATCGTCCGCCGCCATATTCAACGCATCTTGTTGTTCTGGCGGGCAATTGACTCTTAACGAGCGGCCAAAAATTTGAATATCTACCGGTTGTGCAGACATGCCACCTTCCTGCCTAAATTTCGCGCCAGCCTTGTCCGCCCTGGCCGGGCCGTCAAAGCGGGCGCCACTATATATACCTCGGTACCAAGATACAACCCCTTTTTCAGTACCTGGTTGTAATCTACTGTGGCGCACATTGCCAGTCAAAAAAGGGTTTCAAAATGCGTATTTACCGCACTTTCGTCACCCGCCGGCGCTGTGTGAAACCTGCCACATCGCGATTATAACTAGCCACTGAGGTGTCGCGCTTATCTGGTATAGCGACGGACCTTGGTGGTAGCATAACACGAACTTATCCTGCCAACGATGACGAATGCGCATGTCTATACAGAATACATTTCCAAGTTACCAATCTTTGACCGTGGCCCTCAACCAGCAGTCGGTGGCGCTGACCGCGGCAGAAATGCACGGCCTGATCAGCGGCCTGCTGTGTGGCGGCAGCCGTGACGCCGGCTGGCAGGCGCTGGTGCACGATCTGACCAACGAAGGCGTCGCCTTCCCGCAGGCGCTTAGCCAACCGCTGCAGCAGCTGTATGAAGTGACGCGTGACACGCTGGAAGATGACGAATTCCTGTTCCAACTGATGCTGCCTGAAGGGGAGATCGTCAGCGTGTTCGATCGCGCCGACGCGCTGGGCGGTTGGGTCAACCACTTCCTGCTCGGGCTGGGCATGATGCAGCCGAAGCTGGCTCAGGTGAAAGACGAGGTCGGTGAAGCGATCGACGATCTGCGCAACATCGCGCAGCTGGGCTACGACGAAGACGAAGATCAGGAAGAATTGGAACAGTCGTTGGAAGAAGTGGCGGAGTATGTGCGGGTTGCCGCCATCATGTGCCACGGCGAATTCACCCGTCAAAAACCGACGGCGCCGGAAAATATCAAACCGACGTTGCACTAAATGTTCTATCGCCCCTCCGCCGGCGGTGCGGATGGCATGATTTCAGGAGAAGGTAATGACTCAGCAGGAATTCAACAACCGCCGCCAGGCGCTGTTGGCGAAAATGGCGCCGGCCAGCGCGGCGGTTATTTTCTCTGCGCCGGAAACGACGCGCAGTGCAGATTCAGACTATCCCTATCGGCAGAACAGCGATTTTTGGTACCTGACCGGCTTCAATGAGCCGGAAGCGGTGCTGGTGCTGATTAAAAGCGACGAAACGCACAACCACAGCGTGTTGTTCAACCGGGTGCGCGATCTGACGGCGGAAATCTGGTTTGGCCGCCGCCTGGGGCAAGACGCCGCGCCGGCGAAGCTGGGCGTGGATCGCGCGCTGCCGTTCGATGAAATCAATGACCAGCTGCACCTGCTGCTCAACGGCCTGGACGTGGTCTACCACGCGCAGGGCGAATACGCCTATGCCGATCAGATCCTGTTCGGCGCGCTGGACAAGCTGCGCAAGGGGTTCCGCCAGAGCCTGCAGGCGCCGGCCACCGTTACCGACTGGCGGCCGTGGCTGCATGACATGCGGCTGTTCAAGTCGCCGGAAGAGCTGGCGGTGATGCGCCGCGCCGGTGAGATCAGCGCGTTGGCGCATACCCGCGCGATGGAAAAATGCCGCCCGGGCATGTTCGAATACCAGCTGGAAGCGGAAATTCATCATGAATTCACCCGCCTCGGCGCCCGTTACCCGTCTTACAACACCATCGTCGGCAGCGGCGAAAACGGCTGTATCCTGCACTACACCGAGAACGAGAGCCAGATGCGCGACGGCGATCTGGTGCTGATCGACGCCGGTTGCGAGTACCAGGGGTACGCCGGCGACATCACCCGCACCTTCCCGGTCAACGGCAAGTTCAGCCGGCCGCAGCGCGCGGTGTACGACATTGTGCTGGCGTCGCTGCAGCGCGCTTTGGAACTGTTCAAACCCGGCACCAGCATTCGCGAAGTCAATGACGAAGTGGTGCGCATCATGGTGGTCGGGCTGGTGGAGCTGGGCGTATTGAAAGGTGAAGTCGACTCGCTGATCGCCGAGCAGGCGCACCGTCAGTTCTTCATGCACGGGCTGAGCCACTGGCTGGGTCTCGATGTGCACGACGTTGGCCACTACGGCACGCCGAGCCGCGATCGGCTGCTGGAGCCGGGCATGGTGCTGACCGTGGAGCCGGGGCTGTACATTGCGCCGGATGCGGACGTGCCGGCGGAGTACCGCGGCATCGGCATCCGCATCGAGGACGACATCGTGATCACCGCCGACGGCAATGAAAACCTGACCGCCACCGTGGTGAAAGACGCCGATGCCATCGAGGCCTTGATGGCGGCGGCAAGGTCGTAGCATGAGCGTTATTATCGTTGGCGGCGGTATGGCGGGCGCGACGTTGGCGCTGGCCATTTCGTCGCTCACTCAGGGAAGAATGGCGGTGGATCTGGTCGAGGCGACCCGGCCGGATGACCGCAGCCACCCAGGTTTTGACGCCCGCGCCATCGCATTGGCGCAGGGTACCTGCCAACAGCTGGCGCGCATCGGCGTTTGGCCGGCGCTGCGCGATTGCGCTACGCCGATCACTCAGGTGCACGTCAGCGATCGCGGGCACGCCGGCTTCGTGAATCTGCAGGCGCAAGATTATCAGGTCGATGCGCTCGGCCAGGTGATCGAACTGCACGACGCCGGGCAGCGGCTGTTCGCGCTGCTGGCCAAGGCGCCGGGTGTCACGCTGCACTGCCCGGCGCGGGTGGTGGACGTGATCCGCACCGCAGAGCGGGCGGAGGTGCTGCTGGACAACGGCCAGCGTCTGCGCGGGCAGCTGCTGGTGGCGGCCGACGGTTCGCGCTCTGCGCTGGCGCAGGCCTGCAACGTGCAGTGGCGGCAGGAGGACTATCCGCAGTTCGCCACCATCGCCAACGTCACCACGGCGGAAGATCCGCAGGGGCGCGCCTTTGAGCGCTTTACCCGCTATGGGCCGCTGGCGCTGTTGCCGATGTCGCAGGGGCGCAGTTCACTGGTGTGGTGCCATGCGCGTGAAGATCGCGCCCAGGTGGATGCCTGGGACGACGAGCGCTTTATCGCCGAGCTGCAACAGGCTTTCGGCTGGCGGCTGGGGCGTATCCTCAAGGCCGGTAAACGGCACAGTTATCCACTCGGGCTGCTGACCGCCGATCGCCATGTCAGCCACCGGCTGGCGCTGGTGGGCAACGCGGCGCAAACGCTGCATCCTATCGCCGGGCAGGGGTTCAACCTTGGCCTGCGCGACGTGATGTCGCTGGCGGAAACGCTGGCGGAAGCGGCAGACAGCGGCGAAGACGCCGGCGGTTACGCACTGCTGAGCCGTTATCAGCAGCGGCGGCAAAACGATCAACAGGCGACGATCGGCGTGACCGACGGGTTGATTCATCTGTTCGCCAACCGTTATGGCCCGCTGGTGATTGGCCGCAATCTGGGGCTGATGGCGATGGAACGTTTGCCGGCGATACGCGATGCCTTCGCCAAGCGTACGCTGGGCTGGGTGGAACGTTAGAGACATGGTCGGGCGCTTTAACGCGCCCAAAGCGCGGCGCGGCAAGGCGTCGCGCGTTATTTAAGGAAATCGAGCAGCATGCAATCATTTGACGTGATTATCGCCGGTGGCGGTATGGTGGGGCTGGCGTTGGCCTGCGGCCTGCAGGGCAGCGGGCTGCGCGTGGCGGTGCTGGAGCAGCGCCAGCCGGAGATGGCGCCGCCGTCGGAACAGCCGGCCCTGCGCGTCTCCGCCATCAATGCCGCCAGCGAGCGTTTGCTGCAGCACATCGGCGTGTGGGACGACATTCTCCAGCTGCGCGCCAGCGCCTACAATGCGATGGAAGTGTGGGATCGCGACAGCTTCGGCAAGATTGCTTTCCGCGGCGACGAGTGCGGCTTCAGCCATCTCGGCCACATCATCGAAAATTCGGTGATCCAGCAGGCGCTGTGGAAACGCGCCGAAAGCCTGTCGGACATCACGCTGATTACCCCGGCCGCGCTCAAGCAGGTAGCATGGGGCGAAAATGACGCCTTCGTCACGCTGGAGGACGGGCGCATGCTGACCGCCCGGTTGGTGATCGGCGCCGACGGCGCCCAGTCGTGGCTGCGCCAGCATGCCGATATCCCGCTCACCTTCTGGGATTACCGTCACCACGCGCTGGTGGCCACCGTTCGCACCGAAGAACCGCATCAGGCGACGGCGCGGCAAATTTTCCACGGCGACGGCATTCTGGCGTTCCTGCCGTTCAGCGATCCGCATTTGAGCTCTATCGTCTGGTCGGTGACGCCGGAAGAAGCCGAACGGCTCAAACGGCTGGAACCGGAGCAATTCAACCGCGAACTGGCGATGACCTTCGACATGCGCCTGGGGGCTTGCAGCCTGGAAAGCGAACGGCTGGCGTTCCCGTTGACCGGCCGCTATGCGCGCAGCTTCGCCGCGCACCGCCTGGCGCTGGTGGGAGATGCGGCGCATACCGTGCACCCGCTTGCCGGGCAGGGCGTGAACCTGGGCTTTATGGATGCCGCCGAGCTGATTTCCGAACTGCGCCGCCTGCAGCGGCAGGGCAAGGATATCGGCCAGCACCTCTATCTGCGCCGCTATGAGCGCCGCCGCAAACATGGCGCGGCGGTGATGCTGGCCAGCATGCAGGGTTTCCGCGAACTGTTTGACGGCAACCACCCGGCCAAAAAGCTGCTGCGCGACGTGGGCCTGCGGCTGGCGGACAGCCTGCCGGGCGTCAAGCCTAAGCTGGTGCGTCAGGCGATGGGCCTGAACGATCTGCCCGAGTGGCTTGCCTGATCCCTTCCTTCTGCGGGCCCGCACCGGGCTCGCGCTTCTCGCCTTATTCCATCGCTTTTCCTTATATAACCCTTCATTTGAAATAATCTAATTTCAGCCGCTTTTTATCATTACTTTTTCTAATTCCATGTTCGGTTATCAAAAGTCGGGATCCCATGCGCGGCCATCTGTTTGTTATATAACTTCGGCGTTTTACCGCTTTAATTGTTAATTTTGTGCCTTAAGGCGCATTTTTCCAGTGAAAAACTCTGCACACTACCCCGGCATTTTACCGCCCGGGAACGGCGATGAGCCTATTTTAACTTATGGTTAATGTGGTCGTTCGATGATAAGTTCGAGGGAAAGGTATCGTTTGCGTCACGGCGGTTACACGCAGTTTCCGCCCGTCCCGGCGCAGCATTTGTGTTGAGCAGTCAGTGCGCCATGGCGATCGGGCCGCGAGCCAGGCTCCGCCGCATTGCGTGGCAGCACCCTAACTTCTAGCGACGAGTGGAAAGAGGGAAAAGATGGCAAAGCAAACCCCACTGTACGACCAGCACGTGGCGTGCGGTGCGCGCATGGTAGACTTTCACGGCTGGATGATGCCGCTGCACTACGGCTCGCAGCTCGATGAGCACCACGCGGTGCGTCAGGATGCCGGCATGTTCGACGTGTCTCACATGACCATTGTAGATCTGCACGGCGCCCGCACCCGCGAGTTCCTGCGCTACCTGCTGGCGAACGACGTCGCCAAACTGACCCAACCCGGCAAAGCGCTGTACACCGGCATGCTGAATGCCTCCGGCGGCGTGATCGACGACCTGATCGTTTATTTCCTCACTGAAGACTATTTCCGCCTGGTGGTGAACTCCGCCACCCGCGACAAAGACCTGGCCTGGATCGAAGAGCACGCCGCGCCGTATGGCGTCGCGCTGACGGTGCGCGACGATCTGGCGCTGATCGCAGTGCAGGGCCCGCAGGCCAAAGAGCGTGCCGGCACCCTGTTCACCCCGGAACAAAAAAGCGCGGTCGAGGGCATGAAGCCATTCTTCGGCGTGCAGGCCGGCGAGCTGTTCATCGCCACTACCGGTTACACCGGCGAGGCCGGCTATGAGATCGCGCTGCCGAAAGAGCAGGCGGCGGATTTCTGGCAAAAATTGCTGGCCGCGGGTGTCAAGCCGGCCGGTCTGGGCGCGCGCGACACGCTGCGTCTGGAAGCGGGCATGAACCTCTACGGGCAAGAGATGGATGAAGGCGTTTCGCCGCTGGCCGCCAACATGGGCTGGACCATCGCCTGGCAGCCGGAAGATCGCCGTTTCATCGGCCGCGAAGCGCTGGAGCAACAGCGCGAGCAGGGCACCGAGCAACTGGTCGGCTTGATCATGACGGAAAAAGGCGTATTACGTAATGAGCTGCCGGTGCGTTTCACCGACGCGGCGGGGCAAACCCACGAAGGCGTGATCACCAGCGGCTCGTTCTCTCCGACGCTGGGCTTCAGCATCGCGCTGGCGCGCGTGCCGGCAGGCATCGGCGAGCAGGCTATCGTGCAGATCCGCAACCGTGAAATGCCGGTCAAAGTGACCAAGCCCGGTTTCGTTCGCGCCGGCAAGCCGCTGACAAATTGATTTTTTATTGATTGATTCTTTTATTTCTTCGAAGGAGTAACCGGCGATGAGCAATGTGCCAACAGAATTGAAATACGCATCCTCCCACGAGTGGGTTCGTGCAGAAGGTAACGGCGTTTACACCGTAGGCATCACCGAACACGCGCAGGAACTGCTGGGCGATATGGTGTTTGTCGATCTGCCGGAAGTGGGCCGCAGCGTCGCCGCCGGTGAAGATTGCGCCGTGGCGGAATCCGTCAAGGCGGCGTCGGACATTTACGCGCCAATCAGCGGCGAAATCGTGGCGGTGAACGGCGAGCTGGAAAGCTCCCCGGAGCTGGTGAACAGCGAACCTTACGGTGACGGCTTCCTGTTCCAGATTAAAGCCTCCGACGAAGGCGAGCTGGCGAACCTGCTGGACGCCGCGGCTTATCAGGCCTCGATCGACGAGTAATCGTGACCGCGCCCCAGGCCTCTCGGCCGGGGCGTTTTAGTTACCGTTCAAGCTATATCCCGTATCACGCAAGCATTCAGGAATTTGTAGCAATGACTCAGACACTCAGCCAACTCGAACACAGCGAAGCGTTCATCGAACGCCACATCGGCTCTTCTGCGGAACAACGCCAGGAGTTGCTGGCAGCGGTGGGCGCTCGCTCGCTCAGCGCGCTGATCCAACAGATCGTGCCGGCGGATATTCAGCTGCCGGGGCCGCCGCCGGTCGGCGACGCGGCGACCGAACACCAGGCGCTGGCTGAGCTGAAGGCGATCGCCTCGCAAAATCAGCGCTACAAATCCTATATCGGCATGGGCTACAGCGCCGTGCTGACGCCGCCGGTGATCCTGCGCAACATGCTGGAAAACCCGGGCTGGTACACCGCTTATACCCCTTATCAGCCGGAAGTGTCGCAGGGCCGCCTGGAAGCGCTGCTGAACTTCCAGACCGTGACCCTCGATCTGACCGGCCTGGATCTGGCTTCCGCATCGCTGTTGGATGAAGCGACCGCCGCCGCCGAAGCGATGGCGTTGGCCAAACGCGCCAGCAAGCTGAAAGACGCCAACCGCTTCTTTGTGGCTGACGACGTGCATCCGCAGACGCTGGACGTGGTGCGCACCCGCGCCGAAACCTTCGGCTTCGACGTCATCGTCGATAAAGCGGAAAAAGTGCTGGAGCTGGACGGCGTGTTCGGCGTGTTGCTGCAGCAGGTGGGCACCACCGGTGAACTGCACGACTACAGCGCGCTGCTGGCCGAACTGAAATCGCGCAAAATCATCACCAGCGTGGCCGCCGACATCATGGCCCTGGTGCTGCTGACCGCGCCGGGCAAGCAGGGCGCCGACGTGGTGTTCGGCTCCGCGCAGCGCTTCGGCGTGCCGATGGGCTACGGCGGCCCGCACGCCGCCTTCTTCGCCTGCCGCGACGAGTTCAAGCGTTCGATGCCGGGCCGCATCATCGGCGTTTCCCGCGATGCCGCCGGCAACACCGCGCTGCGTATGGCGATGCAGACCCGCGAGCAGCATATCCGCCGCGAGAAGGCCAACTCGAATATCTGTACCTCGCAGGTGCTGTTGGCCAACATCGCCAGCCTGTACGCGGTGTACCATGGCCCGCAAGGGCTGCAGCGCATCGCCGGGCGTATCCACCGCCTGACCGACATTCTGGCCGCCGGGCTGCAGAAGGCCGGCCTGACGCTGCGTCATAACACTTGGTTCGACACCCTGACCGTTGAAGTGAAAGACAAGGCTGCCGTGCTGGAACGTGCGCTGAGCTTCGGCATCAACCTGCGTACCGACATTCACGGCGCCGTGGGCATCACGCTGGATGAAGCCACCTCGCGTGAAGACGTGCAAACGCTGTTCGCACTGCTGGCCGGCGACAACCACGGCCTGGACATCGACGCGCTGGACGCGGCTGTGAGCAAGAACAGCGCATCGATCCCGGCCGCCATGTTGCGCCAGGACCCGATCCTGACCCACCCGGTATTCAACCGCTATCACAGCGAAACCGAGATGATGCGCTACATGCATCGCTTGGAGCGTAAGGATCTGGCGCTGAACCAGGCAATGATCCCGCTGGGCTCTTGCACCATGAAATTGAACGCTGCGGCGGAAATGATCCCGATCACCTGGCCTGAATTCTCCGAACTGCACCCGTTCTGCCCGCCGGAGCAGGCTGCCGGTTACCAACAGATGATCGGCCAACTGTCTCAGTGGCTGGTGCAGCTGACCGGCTATGACGCGGTGTGCATGCAGCCGAACTCCGGCGCGCAGGGCGAATACGCCGGCCTGCTGGCGATCCGTCGCTACCACGAAAGCCGCAACGAAGCGGGCCGCCACGTCTGCCTGATCCCGAGCTCGGCGCACGGCACCAACCCGGCCTCTGCCCAAATGGCGGGCATGAGCGTGGTGGTGGTCGCCTGTGACAAGAACGGCAACATCGATCTGCACGATCTGCGCGTCAAGGCGGAGCAGGCAGGTGAAGAACTCTCTTGCATCATGGTGACCTACCCGTCGACCCACGGCGTGTATGAAGAAACCATCCGTGAAGTGTGCCAGATAGTGCATCAGTTCGGCGGTCAGGTATATCTGGACGGCGCCAACATGAACGCCCAGGTGGGCATCACCACGCCAGGCTACATCGGTGCGGACGTTTCGCACCTCAACCTGCATAAAACCTTCTGCATCCCGCACGGCGGCGGCGGCCCGGGCATGGGCCCTATCGGCGTGAAAGCGCACCTGGCGCCGTTCGTACCGGGCCACAGTGTCGTGCAGATCGACGGCGTAACCACCCAGCAGGGCGCGGTCTCCGCGGCGCCGTTCGGCAGCGCCTCCATCCTGCCGATCAGCTGGATGTACATCCGCATGATGGGCGCGGAAGGCCTGAAGCAGGCCAGCCAGATGGCAATCCTGAATGCCAACTACATCGCAACTCGTCTGAAAGACGCGTATCCGATCCTGTATACCGGCCGCGATCACCGCGTGGCGCACGAATGTATCCTCGATATTCGTCCGCTGAAGGAAGAGACCGGCATCAGCGAAATGGACATCGCCAAGCGCCTGATCGACTTCGGCTTCCACGCGCCGACCATGTCGTTCCCGGTAGCGGGCACGCTGATGGTCGAGCCGACCGAGTCGGAAAGCAAAGTGGAGCTGGATCGCTTTATCGATGCGATGCTGGCGATCCGCAGCGAGATCGACCGCGTCGCCAAAGGCGAATGGCCGCTGGAAGACAACCCGCTGGTGAATGCGCCGCACGTGCAGGCGGAGCTGGTCAACGACTGGCAGCACCCGTACAGCCGCGAGCTGGCGGTGTTCCCGGTGGCCGGCGTGCGCGAGAACAAGTACTGGCCGAGCGTTAAGCGTCTGGACGACGTGTACGGCGACCGTAACCTGTTCTGCTCTTGCGTGCCGATGAGCGATTACGAATAACACGTTCGGCAAAGTTTGTGTTTGGGGGACACCGCATCATGCGGTGTCCCTTTTTATTTTATAGCGGCCTATTCTTTCCTGTACGTTCCCACGATTTAAGGAGTCACCATGCAAGCGGCAATCGTAACAGCGCTGGGGCAAGCCCCGGTTTTCGGCACTTTTGAGGAGCCCCAGGCGCAGGCGAATGAAGTGCCGATCGACGTTCTGGCGGCCGGCATCAAACAGCTGGATCGCGCCACCGTCGCCGGCACCCACTATTCCAGCCCGAAGCAATTGCCAATTGTGCCCGGTACCGACGGCGTGGGCCGTACGGCGGACGGAAAACGGGTGTACTTTGCCTCCTTCCGCCGTCCTTACGGTGCGATGGCTGAGCGCAGCGTCGCGTCATGGACGGTGCCGGTACCGGAGGCGGTGGATGACGCCACGGCGGCAGCGCTGATCAATCCGGCCTTCGCCGCCTGGCTGCCGTTGCGCTGGCGAGCGGATCTGCAGCCCGGTGAAACGGTGCTGATCATCGGCGCCACCGGCACCTCAGGCAAACTGGCGGTTGCCGCGGCGCGTCAGGCAGGGGCTGGGCGTATCGTTGCCGCCGGCCGTCGGCTGAGCGTGCTGGAGGCATTGGGCGTGGATGCCACGGTGGATCTGAGCCTGCAGGGCGAGGCGCTGACGCAGGCCTTCGCGGCAGCGGCGGGGCCGGGCGGTTATCAGGTGATCGTCGATTACATCTGGGGGCCGGCGACCGAAGCGCTGCTCGCAACGCTCAATAATCACGATCTCTCGTCTTACGCCGGCGGACGCGGCATTCGCCTGGTCAACGTCGGTTCGATGGCCGCGCCGGACATCCGGCTGCCGGCGGCGGTGCTGCGCAGCAACCAGCTGCAGATCCTCGGCAGCGGCACCGGCAACTTCCCGCCGATCCCGGAGATGCAGCGCTACGCGGCCGAGATTTTGGCGCTGGCGGCGACCGGAGCGCTCACTATCGAGACGCAGGAGCACGCGTTGGCGGAGATCGCCGAGGTGTGGGATCTGAACAAGAAAAGCGACGTGCGTTCGGTGATGCGCATCGCCCGTTAACCCCGGCCGCTAGCGGCAAGGGCAGACCAGATGAATGTCTTCCGGCTCACGGGCGAACAATTCGGTATCCGGTTGTTCGATGAGCCGGCAACCCTGCGCCAGATAGAAGTCTACGGTGCTTTTGTTGGGAATGGAGGAGACATACAGCCCGGCGGCGCCGTCTTGCGCCGCCTGACGCAGGCAGAGCTGGAACAGCTGCCTGCCTAACCCCTGGCCGCGTTTGTGCGCGCTGACGTAAAAGAACAGCAGCTGGCGCAGATCCCGCTGTGGGCCGCGCGGTTCGGTGTCCAGCGCCGCCGCCGCCACGATCTCCTCGCCTTCGAACAGCGCGAAGAATGTCCCGCCGCGATCGAAGCAGGCTTCGTGGATCGGCGTATAGGTTTCCCGATCGTGCGGATCCCAGCCGCGCACGTCGTAGTAGTCCGGGTAGGCTTGCAGCTTGCCGTCCTGCAGGCGATACAGAGTGTCGATAATTTCGCTGCGGTCGATATCCCATAGCCGGTCGAGTTGCTGCCGTTGCAGCAGAACAGGGGCGATCATGGTCGTTGTTAACTCTCAGTCTGTGGCCGGTAACTTTCCGGCAAATCGATGATGAAGCCGATGCCGCGATCGTCAAGGCCTTCGGTGACGCGCAGCTGCGCGCCGATTTTGTCGGCCAGGTTTCGGGCGATGGCCAAGCCGAGCCCGCTGCCGGTTTGCTGCGTGCCGGGCACGCGGTAAAAGCGCTCAAACAGGCGGGAACGGTGTTCTTCGCTCACCCCCGGGCCGTTGTCGCGCAACGTAATATAGCAGCCGAGCGGCGCCAGCGAGCGGATATTGGCTTCGATACGGCTGCCGGGGGGCGCGTACTTGAGCGCATTGTCCAGCAGGTTGGTGAAGATGGCGATCAGCGCATGGCGATCGGTACTCACCACCACGTCCTCGCTGCCGTCGAGCGAGAGTTCCACATCCTTTTCCAGCGCATAGGGGACGTGCTGCGCGATGCATTTGCCGATCTCTGCGTAGATGTCCACCGCCTCAATTTTCAGTGGAAAATCTTCCGCCTCCAGCTTGGCCAGGTTGATCAGCTGGCGCGACAGCGATGCCGCGCGATCTAGCCCTTGCTGCATGTCGCCGATGATCTCCCGGCGCTCCTGCTGCTCGCCGACCTGGGTCAGCAGGTGCAGCTGTGCCAGCACGGCGGCGATCGGCGTGCGCAGCTCGTGCGCCGCATCGGCCATAAAGCGCTTCTCGCGCTGATTGGCGGCGTCGATGCGCGCCATCAGCTTGTTGACCTCCACCACCACCGGCCGGATTTCCTGATACTGCTCGCTGACGTTGATCGGCGACAGGTTGCCAGGCTGGCGATCGGAGATGGTGCGGGCGATCTGGCGCAGCGGCCGCAGGCTGAAATAGGCGGTGAACAGCAAGGTAACGATGATGGCTGCCAGAATGCCCAGCAGCGGTACGGCGGTGCTCTCCGCCGGGTTGCCGAACAGCGTGGTGCGATCGTTGAACGATTCGCCGACGATCACCCGGTACTGGTGCTTTTCGCTCCAGCTGCCGGCGAGATGCCAGTTGGCACCGGCGTAATTGACGGAGCCGGACAGCACCGAAGGCGGCAGGCGCAGCGGTTCTCCCTGCGTTTGCGAACTGTAAAGCACCCGGCTGTCCCGATCGTAAACCACAAACAGCGGGTGATAGTCGATTTCATCCTGCATGCCGTTATTGATGGAATCAATGTACATGCCTTCAATGGTCTTGATGATGCCGCGGTAATCGATATTGTCAGTGCCGGTTTCGTCGAGAATATTGGCGATGCCTGCAGCGACGATGCGTTGCTGGTTATCGAAATATTTCTCCATGTCGGGGTAATACCAATATTTCACCCAGGCGACGAGGATCCCCCACAATAATAAAATGGCCAGCACCTGAAAAATAATGGTACGCATAAAGAAGGATTTGAAACCGATCATTCCGCTACTCTTTCTTCAGCAAATAGCCAATGCCGCGTACGGTAATCACTCTTTCTTTACCGATTTTGCGCCGTAAATTATGCATGTGCACTTCCAGCGAGTTACTTTCCACGCTGTCGCCGTGGCCGAACAGCCGCTGTTCCAACACCGCTTTGCGCACCACGGTGCCGGCGCAGCGCATCAGTTCGTGCAGCAGGTGATACTCTTTTTTCGACAGCATCAGCAGTTCGTTATCCAGCATGACCTGATGGTTGACCGGATCGAGATACAGCGCGCCGAGGCTCCAGGTTTGAGAAGCGAAGCCCGCCATGCGCCGGTTAACCGCTTTGACGCGCGAGATGAGTTCGGGCAGCGCAAAGGGTTTGGCCAGAAAGTCGTCCGCGCCGGAGTCGAGGCTGTTCACCAAGCTTTCGATGCGGTCGCGAGCGGTCAGGATGATGATCGGAATATTTTGCCCGGCGGCGCGCCAGGCGATCAGCTTCTGCAAACCGTCGCCGTCCGGCAGCGTGAGATCCAACAGCATCAAATCGAACCCGCCGGGTGAAAGTTTATTTTCCGCGTCGGTGAGCAGGCGCACCCAGCACAAATTAAAGCCGGCCAGCTCCAATGCGCGGCACAGCGCCTTGCCTAATTGCAGGTCGTCTTCCACCAACAGTATGTTCACGTTATTTCCGCTGAGAGCCTTGAGTCGCGCTTATCTAACTATAACGCTGACGGGAAGACAACGGGGAAAACCGCTTTGCCTGCGCGTTCTTAAGCAAACCTTAATCTGGCTTTAATCTCGCGTTAAGGGAGCGGGGGGGAATTTCAGTTATTTTGCTGCCATTCGAAATTATGGCTGGGGGAGCGAAACATGCAGACTGAAGGTTTCCCGAACGCGGGCGCCCCGCGGCGGCTGATGTATGTAGGCGTGGCGACGCTGCTCGTTCTGTTGCTGTTGTCTTTTCGCGGCGATGCGCAGAGCCATAGCCACGGCGGCCATCATGCTTCCGCTTTGCAGCGGGTGCATCAGGCGGCGGCGACGGATGCTTACGGCTGCGCCAAGTCGCGCATTAAAAAGCAGCTGCGCCGCCTGGCTCAGCTTTGAAGCGGTTTTTAGGGAGCCGTTCTATACTCTGACGGGCATACGGGGCGCCTGCGCGCAGGCCGCTGTGTTGATATCGCTAACCAGAGAAAAAACAGTATGACGAAAGTGGCATTGGTGACCGGCGCAAGCCGGGGGATTGGCCGCGCGACCGCCTTGCTGCTGGCCCGGCAGGGCTATGCGGTGGGTGTGAATTACCTGCGTGACGAAAATGCGGCGCGCCAAGTGGTGGCGGAGATCGAGGCGCAGGGCGGTAAGGCGCTGGCGCTGCAGGCCGATGTGGCCGATGAAGCGCAGGTGATGGCGATGTTCAGGGCGCTGGATGCCGGGCTGGGCACGCTCAGCGCGCTGGTCAACAACGCCGGCATTCTGTTCCAGCAGGCGAACATTGAACAGTTGACCGCCGAGCGCATCAATCAGGTGCTCGGCACCAACGTCACCGGTTACTTCCTGTGTTGCCGCGAGGCGGTGAAACGCATGGCGCAGCGTCATGGCGGGCAGGGCGGCGCTATCGTCAATGTGTCTTCCGCCGCGTCCCGGTTGGGGGCCGCGGGGGAATACGTCGATTACGCCGCCTCGAAAGGCGCCGTCGATACCCTGACCATCGGGTTATCGCGCGAGGTGGCGGCGCAGGGCATCCGCGTCAACGGCGTACGGCCCGGATTCATCTATACCGAGATGCACGCCAGCGGCGGCGAGCCCGGCCGGGTGGATCGCGTGAAGGACAGTTTACCGATGCAGCGCGGCGGGCAGCCGCAGGAAGTGGCGGAGGCGATCGCTTGGCTGCTGTCTGACGCTGCGTCTTACGTGACCGGTACTTTTATCGAGGCAGCAGGCGGGCGTTGAATGCATGAGGGGGTTTTTGACATCCCGTCGTGTGGAGTGTATTTTGATTAAATAACAATCAAAATGTAGTTACAAAAATGTATGTTTATTTTGAATGGAATCAGGATAAAAATCACAGCAACCAGCGTAAACACCGTGTCAGTTTTGAGATAGCGCAACGGGTTTTTCTGGATCCCAACCATTTGGCTGTGCTGGAAAGGATCGAGGATGGAGAAGAACGTTGGCAAACGATCGGTATGGTCGGATCCTGTTTGCTGTTGCTGGTGGCACATACGACGATCGAAACGGATGTCGAAGGCGATACCGTCGAGATCGTGCGTATCATTTCAGCACGCAAGGCCGATGCCAAAGAGAGGGGAAGATATGAAGCGCAAAAATTCCGCCAAAAATCTGGCCCATAGCGTACTCCCGCCGTTGACGGAGGAGCAGAAAGCGCAAATTGCTTCACTGAATGCGTTGCCGGACGAGGACATCGATTATGCCGATGCGCCGGCGCTGGGGGAAGAAACGTGGCAGACTGCGGTTCAGGGGCGTTTTTATAAGCCGATGAAAGTATCAAAAACCATCCGAATCGATGCGGATGTGTTGGCCTGGCTTCAGCGGCCAGGCAAAGGCTATCAGAAACGCCTGAACGCCGTGTTGCGTGAGGCGATGTTGAAAGAGCATGAGCACGAAGAATAATGTGTGTCAGGCGGCTAACGATCCGGTGAGATTCTCACCGGATTTTTTTTTGCAGTTTTTCAGGTAAAGCCTACCAGCATTAGCTGCCGCTTAGCAGCGCTCGGTCAAAACCACACAAACGGTCATTAACGGTCATGCTGCGGAACGTGGAATTGTGACCGTTTACCGTTTCTCTCCTGTCTGCCTCAGGCGCTCGCGCATCATAACTGTCTGTTACTCCACACTTTCGTAATTATTCATTTCATTTCCTTCCCGATTTTTTTGACAACTATCACAGCGCGATCGTTGACCGACCGCGGGGCGATGCGCTTTGCGTCTGCGCGCAAAACGCGGCGCGGCAAATCGATATCGTAATCATCGTCGTGGAGGAGAAAAGAAACATGCTGCCTGTAGAACGTCATCGCTTTATTACCGAAGTCTTGAGCCAGCGCGGCCGCGTGATGGTGCAGGAGGTGGCGCAGCTGTGCCACATCTCTATCGAGACGGCGCGGCGTGATCTGGCCCTGCTGGAACGGCGCGGCCTGCTGCTGCGCAGCCACGGCGGCGCGGTGTTCGTCGAGCCGCCGGCGGTGGAAAAAACCTATGTGCCTGCCGAGATAGATCAGGGGGAGTCCTTCCGCCAGCGCAGCAATGAGTCGCCGGAGCAGAAGACGCGCATCGCCAAACGCGCGCTGGAGTTTATCGCGCCCGGGGATTGCCTGCTGCTGGACAGCAGCTCCACCAGCTGGTTTTTGGCGCGCCAGCTGCCGGATATCTCGCTGGTGGTGCTGACCAACTCGCTGCACATCATCCAGACGCTGGCCTGCAAGGCCAACGTGCGCACCATCGGGCTGGGGGGCGAGTATTCCGCCAAGTACGAGGATTTTATCGGCGTGCTGGCGGAGCAGATGCTGAAAGAGTTCGTGATCAACAAGCTGTTTTTCTCCTGCCACGGCATTTGCCAGGACGGCGGCATCCGCGAGAGCAATGAGCACCATGCGCGGCTGAAGCAACAGATGCTGCTGGCCTCGGAGCGCAAGTTCCTGCTGGTGGACAGCAACAAGTTCGGCCGCCGCTCGTTCGCTCGCATTTGCCATTACCGGGAAATAGATACGCTGATCACCGACAGGCTTGGCGACGACGAGTTTCGTCAGGAATTGGCCTGGAATAACGTCGACGTGATTGAAGTTTCAGCCGCCGCGAAAAGGGCGGCGCGATAACAACAACGAAAACCTTTTATTACAGCCAACACTTGTGGAGAGAGAACAATGAAAAAATCCGTACTGGTCGGTCTGTTTGCCTCGCTGCTGCTGTCGGTCTCCGCGCAGGCGGCGGACAAGCTGAAAATGGGCGTGGTGGTGAAGATCGGCGGCATTCCCTGGTTCAACGCCATGGAGGCCGGTATCAAAAGCGAGAGCGCCAAACGCGGCATCGACGCCTGGATGGTCGGGCCGACGGCGGCGGATCCGGCGCTGCAGGTGCGCGCCATCGAGGATCTGATCGCGCAGAAGGTGGACATTATCGGCGTGGTGCCGAACGACGCCCGGGTGCTGGAGCCGGTGCTCAAGCGCGCGCAGGAAGCGGGCATCAAGGTGATCGTGCACGAATCCCCCGGCCAGAAGTACGCCGACTGGGATTTTGAGCTGGTGGACGCCTCGCAGCACGGGGTCAACCACATGAAAGCGCTGGCCGCCTGCATGAAAGAGCAGGGCAAGTATGCGGTGTATGTCGGCAGCCTGACGGTGCCGCTGCACATCACCTGGTCGGACTCGGCCATCAACTACCAGAAGCAGCACTACCCGAACATGCAGCTGGTGGGCGACAAGTTCGGCGTGGGGGAATCGCTGGATGACAGTGTGCGCACCACCAACGATCTGATGGCCAAATATCCCGATCTGAAAGGCGTGCTGGCGTTCGGTTCGCAGGGGCCGATCGGCGCCGGGCGCGCGGTGCTCAACCGCGGCAAAAGCAACGATATCTGCGTCATTGGGCCGTTCAGCCCAGGCCAGGGCGCTTCGCTGGTCAATCGCGGCGCCATCAAGGGCGGTTATATCTGGAATCCGATGGTGGCCGGCGAAGTGTTCGTGCGCATCGCCGACATGATGCACAAAGGAGAAAAAATCACCGATGGCATGACCATCGAGGGCATGGGCAAGGTGCAGGTGGATGCGCAGCAGCACACTATTCTCGGCAACGCCACCGAAAGCCTGGATAAGCAAAACCTGCCGAAGCTGGTGAAAATGGGGCTGTAATCATGGCGATTTCCGGCAATACGGCAACGCAGGGTGCACCGCTGATCGCGTTGCAACAGCTGTCGATGACCTTCGGCGGGCAGCGAGCGCTGAACGATATCTCACTGGCGCTGATGCCGGGGGAGGTGCACTGCCTGGCCGGTACCAACGGCTGCGGCAAGAGCACGCTGATCAAGGCGATCGCCGGCGTGTATCAACCGGATGACGGCAGCCGCATTACCCTCGATGGGCAAACCTTCGGCCGGCTGTCGCCGGATCAGGCGCGCGCCTTCGGCATTCAGGTGATCTATCAGGATCTGTCGCTGTTTCCCAACCTGACGGTGGCGGAAAACATCGCCTTCGAGCACAACCTGCGCGGGCTGTTGGGGTGGCACCGGCCGGCGCGGCTGCGGCGCACCGCCGAGCGCCTGCTGCAGGAGCTGAGTTTTAATCTCGATCTCGACAAACGGGTGGCGGAGCTGCCGATTGCCCAGCGCCAGCAGGTGGCAATCTGCCGCGCGCTGGTGGCGGAAGCGCGGCTGGTGATCATGGATGAACCGACCGCCTCACTGACCCGCACCGAGGTCAATCAGCTGCTGCGCACGGTGGATTACCTGAAAGCGAAAGGCATCTGCGTGGTGTTCGTCAGCCACCGGCTGGACGAGGTGCTGGAGATCTCGGATCGCGTCACGGTGATCCGCGATGGCAACAAGATCGGCACTTGGCCGGCGGCGGAGATCACCGGCGATCGCCTGACCGAGTTGATGACCGGCTTGAAGCTGGATTACCGCCTGAAGTCACCGAGCATGAATAAGGATCGGGTGATGCTGGAGGCGGATCGTCTCAGCCGCGCCGGGCAGTATCAGGACGTGAGCTTCCGCCTGCATCAGGGCGAGGTGCTCGGGCTGTGCGGACTGCTCGGCTCCGGGCGTACCGAGCTGGCGCTGAGCCTGTTCGGCATGACCCGCCCGGACAGCGGCAAGCTTTATCTCGACAGCAAACCGGTACGCTTTCGCGGCCATGAGGACGCCATCAAGGCCGGCATCGGTTACGTCTCGGAGGATCGCCTGACGCTGGGGCTGGTGCAGCAACAGTCGGTGGCGGATAACGCGGTGCTGACCATTCTCGATAAGCTGCGCGGGCGTTTTCGCCTGATCGACGATTACCGCAAGAATCGCATCGTCGCAGAATGGATCGCCAAACTCGGCGTGCGGGTGGCGGATCCGGATCAGGCGGTTTCGACGCTGTCCGGCGGTAATCAGCAAAAGATCGTGCTGGCCAAGTGGGTGCTGACCCAGCCGCGGATCCTGATCCTCGATTCGCCGACCGTTGGCGTCGACGTTGGCGCCAAGGCCAGCATCTACCAACTGATCCATCTGTTGGCGCAGGAAGGGATCGCCATTCTGCTGATCTCCGATGAAGTGCCGGAGGTGTATTACAACTGCGATCGGGTGCTGCACTTCAGCGGCGGCAGCGTGATCGGCGAATACCTGCCGGGGCAGGTGAGCCAGCAGCAGCTGGCGGAGGCGGTCAATGCGTAGATTCAGTCTGAAACCGCGCGGCAACGAAGGCTACCTGGCCTGGGTGCTGCTGCTGACGGTCATCGTCTTTTCGCTGCTCAGCGATCAGTTTTTGACGGTGCAAAACCTGCTCGACCTCAGCGAAAGCTACGCGGTGAGCGGCATATTCGCCCTCGGCCTGTTCGTGGTGCTGGTGACCGGCGGCATCGACATTTCCTTCGCCGCAGTCGCCTCGGTGGTGCAGTACCTGATCGCCACGCTGGCGACGCATTACGGCCTGGCCAGCCCGGCGGGCAGTATTTTGCTGGCGTTGGCGATCGGCGCCGCGCTCGGCATGGTCAACGCGCTGTTGATCTACTGCCTGCGCATCGTCTCGATCATCGTCACCATCAGCATGCAGGCGTTGTTGTTCGGCATGCTGATGTGGTTGACCAACGGCCGCAGCCTGTACGCATTGCCGGACTGGTGGACGCTGCCGCGCAGCGTGCTGCCGTTCCAACTGGGTGAGCAGAGCTATCAGCTCGGTTTGCCGACGCTGGTGATGCTGGCGGTGGCGCTGTTGACCTGGCTGCTGCTGAACAAAACGCACCTCGGGCGCCAGCTGTTTGCCGTCGGTGGCGATGCGGAATCGGCGCGGCGCATCGGCATCCGCGTCGGCCTGCTGCATCTGTTCGCCTATGGCTATCTGGGCGCGATGGCGGCGATCGGCGGCCTGGTGCAGGTGTACCGCATGGGGGAAGTGGTGCCCAACGCGCTGGTGGGCGGCGAGCTCGACGTGCTGGCGGCGGCGGTGCTGGGCGGCGCCAGCCTGAACGGCGGCAAGGGCAGCGTTGTCGGCACGCTGATGGGCGTGTTCCTGATCGGCGTGCTGAAAAACGGCCTCAACCTGATCGGCGTGTCCAGCTACTTCATGAACGTGGTGATCGGTCTGGTGATCGTCGCGGCGATCACCGTCACTCACTACAAGAAACGCAAAGAAACCGACGTCGGTTTCGCCTGAGGAGCACCTGATGGGCAACAACCTGAAATTTCGTCCAGACGGGGCCGCCGTCGGTTTGCTGGCCTTGCTGTTGGCGGTGGTGCTGGCCTTCAGCCTGCTGATGCCGGGGCGCTTCTTCAGCGGCGCCACCTTCACCAGCGTGGCCTTCCAGTTGCCGGAGCTGGGCCTGCTGACGCTGGCGATGTTCATCCCGATCCTCAGCGGCGGCCTGAACCTGTGCATTATCGCCAGCGCCAACCTGACCAGCCTGCTGATGGCCTGGCTGTTCATCAGCTATCTGCCGGCGGACGCCGGGCTGGGCTTGCAGGCGCTGTGGCTGGTGTTGGCACTGGCGGCGGCGATGCTGTTGGCCGGGCTTATCGGCGCGGCGACCGGCGCACTGGTGGCGTACGTCGGTGCACATCCGATTCTGGTGACGCTGGCCACCATGACCACGGTCAACGGTATCGGCATCTACCTGACGCGCGGCGCGGCCCTAAGCGGCATGCCGGAGATCGTGCGGTTTATCGGCGCTGAGAGCGTGCTGGGCGTGCCGGTACCGCTGTGGATCTTCCTGGTGGTCGCCGCGTTGCTGGCGCTGTTCTTGCAGAAAACCCGGCTCGGCAAATGCATCTACATGAGCGGCAGCAACATCAACGCTACCCACTTCAGCGGCGTGAATACCCATCGAGTACTGATCGCCATTTACACCCTCTCCAGCCTGCTGTGCGTCATTGCCGGGCTGGTGATGATGGCGCGCTTCAACTCGGCGCGCATGGGCTACGGCGACTCTTACCTGCTGCTGACGGTGCTGGCGATCATTCTGGGTGGCACCGATCCGTTCGGCGGTTTTGGTCGGGTCAGCGGCGTGGTATTGGCGCTGATCGTGCTGCAGGTGATCGCGACCGGTTTGAACCTGATGAACGTCAGCCCGCATTTCAGTCTGGCGATGTGGGGCGCGGTGCTGATCGCGGTGCTGGCGATGAAGTTTTTCCGGCATCGCTATCGGCAGCGGCGGGCGATGCGCCGCAGCGCGGCCCAGGCCAGAACCGCGGCGGGCCACTGATCCCTTTTCCCTTTTGCGCAGGATAACGCTAATGAAATACCAGATTTCACCTTCACTGATGTGCATGAACCTGATGGATATCCGCCAGCAATTGGCGGTGCTGAATCGCCGCGCCGATATGCTGCATATCGACATCATGGACGGGCACTACGTTAAAAACATCACGCTGTCGCCGTTCTTTATCGAACAGATCCGCCCGCACACCTCGTTGTTGCTGGATGTGCATCTGATGGTGGAGAACCCGACCGATTTCATCGACCCGATCGCCCGCGCCGGCGCGGACTTTATCTGCCCGCACGCCGAAACCATCAACCGCGACGCGTTTCGGGTGATCAATCAAATCCGCGCGCTGGGCAAAAAAGTGGGGGTGGTGCTGAACCCGGCCACGCCGGTGGAGTTTATCCGCCACTACCTTCACCTGCTGGACAAGGTCACCGTGATGACCGTCGATCCGGGCTATGCCGGGCAGCCGTTCATTCCCGAAATGCTGGAAAAGATCCGCCAGTTGCGCGATCTGAAACGCCAGCAAAATCTGCGCTATCTGATCGAGATCGACGGATCCTGCAATCAGCGGACCTACCGCGATCTGATGGGCGCCGGCGCGGAGGTGTTGATCGTCGGCAGCTCCGGGTTGTTCAACCTCGATCCGGATCTGGAGACGGCATGGGAAAAAATGCTGGATCAAATGCGGCAGGCGGCCTGAGGCGGGGGACATGATGCGGCATTTTCTTGGCGTTGACGTCGGCGGCACCAATACCCGCCTGTTGTTGATGAATGATGACGGCGAGTTCAGCGGGTACCGCAAGATAGCGACCGCCGACTGGGCGCAGCAGGCCGATCCGCTGGCGGCGTTGGGCCGCCTGATCGCCGGGCATTGCGAGGATCGTCAGGTGGCGCAGGTGATGCTGGGGCTGCCGGGGATCCTCAGTCGCGATCGCTCGCGGGTGCTGTCGCTGCCGTTTATCCCGGCGCTGGACGCCCAGCCGGTGGCGGCGCTGTTGGCCGATGTGTTGGCGTTGCCGGTGCGAATGGACAAGGACGTCAACCATCTGCTGTGGTGGGATTTGCAGCAGCTGCCGGCGCTGCCGCAGGTGGCGGTGGGGCTGTATCTGGGCACCGGCATGGGCAACAGCCTGTGGCTGAACGGCGATTTTTACCACGGGGCGCATGGCGCCGCCGGCGAGCTGGGGCACATTCCCTGGCCCGGCCATCAGGGCGAGTGCCCGTGCGGTAAACGGGGCTGCGTCGAGAGCCTGACTTCCGGCCATTGGCTGACCGGCTGGGCGCGCGCCAACGCGGCACAAACGCCGTTCGACCGGCTGTTTGAGCGCCACGGCGATCATCCGGATCTGCGGCGCTTCGTCGAACGATTGGCGCAGACCATCGCCATCGAAATGAACGTGCTCGATCCCCAGCGGCTGATCCTGGGCGGCGGCGTGATCGCCATGAGCGGTTTCCCGTTGGCGCACCTTGAGCAAGAGATTCGCCGTCATCTGCGCGGGCCGCAGCCGGCGCAGGGGCTGGCGATCTCCGTCAGCCGCCTGACCGATGAAACCGGCAGCAAAGGCGCCTGCCTGGCCGCCCGGCGCCACCTCCAATTGAGCAGGGAGTACCCGCAATGAAAGGCAAAGTCTGCGTGTTCGGTTCGTTCAACCTAGATATCGTCGCCGGCATGGCGCGCTTTCCGCAGCCCGGTGAATCGCTGATCGCCCGCAACAGCATGATGGGCGCGGGCGGTAAGGGCGCCAACCAGGCCACCGCCGCGCTGCGCGCCGGGGCGCGGGTGCATTATATCGGCAAGGTGGGGCGCGACGACTTCGGCACCTTCGCCCGGCGCCACCTCGCCGCCGCCGGTTTCGATGCGGTGACGCTGTTTTCGACCGGCGATTGCCCGACCGGCAATGCGCTTATCTATGTTGCCGGCGAGGAGGCGGAGAATATGATCGCCGTCGATCCCGGCGCCAACCTGACGGTCAGCGAAGACGAGGTGCGCCAGTGCCGCCCGGCGATCGCCGCGGCGGATATTCTGTTGACCCAGTTGGAGAACAACCTGCCGGCGATTGAGCAGGTGATCGCCATCGCCCGCGAAGCGCAAACGTTCATCATACTCAACCCGGCGCCGTTTCAGCCGGTGCCGGACAGCCTGTTGGCGCAGGTCGATCTGCTGACGCCCAACGCCACCGAGTGCACGTTGCTGACCGGCGTGCCGGTGCGCGATGTGGCTTCGGCGCGCCAGGCGGCGCAGGTGTTGCACGCTAAGGGCATTCGTTTGCTGATCGTGACGTTGGGCACGCAGGGGGCGTTGTTCTCGGACGGGGAAAACAGCGAGCTGATCCCGGCGTTTCCGGCGCAGCCGAAAGACACCACCGGCGCGGGCGATGCGTTTAACGGCGCCCTGGCGGCGCAGCTGGCAAATCAGGTGCCGTTAGCCGATGCGGTGCGCTTTGCCGCCGCCTACGCATCGGTCTGCGTGGAACGGGCCGGGGCGGCGGGATCGATGCCGAGCTATGAGGAGGCGTTGGAACGCCAGCAGGCGTTCGCTTGACGAAGACGGGCTGCGGCCAAGAAGCGGCAGCCCGGTCCCTTACTTCAACCAGCCTTTGCGCTGCGCATCCCGCAGGTGTTGCTCCATATGGTGCCACAGCTCGGGGTGTACGTCGGCGATCGATGCATTGCGCGCCAGCACCTGCTCCAGGCTGATGTTGTTTTCCACCCAGCTCTGGCCTTCATTGTGCAGGTTCATCAGCATCGGCATGGTGCGATCCAGCAGCAGAGCGAAGCGTGCATCGGCGCTTTCGCCATCTTCATACTCCTGCCATAAAGCGGTGAAATACTCGCGCTGAGCCTCCGGCAACATGCCGAACAGACGACGTGCCGCCGCCACTTCCTGATCGTGGATCGCTGCGCGGGCCGCCAGATCGTAGACCAGCACGTCGCCGGCGTCGATTTCTACGATGTCATGCAGCAGCGCCATCTGGATCACGCGCTGAATGTCTACGTCATCACCGGCGTAGGGCGCCAGGCTCATGGCGGCGATGGCGAAGTGCCAACTGTGTTCGGCGGAGTTTTCCTGGCGCTGGGTGCCCAGCACTTTGGTGCGGCGTTGAACACCTTTCAACTTATCGATTTCCATCAGGAATTGGATGACTTGGGTCATTGAGCCGAAATCTAACGCGGGTACAGCGGATGACATGGTGTAAACCTCAAGGTGGGTGGGTTGAAGCCTGACGATTGTAGACCACCGGGCGGGGGATTTCGATGGTTACACGCGTTCACATTTTTATTTTAGCGTACACGTGTACACTGGAATTATTCTCAGTTAAGCTGCTTTGCGTTAATTTCGAACAAAGCAGGGCATTTTGAGGGGTTGCGCGTTATGGGGAAAACGGACGTAGTGAAAGCCGGGAGCAATAAGATTGTCGCCGCGGCTTATCCGTGGGCGGAAGAGATCGCCAACAGCATCAGCCACGGCATCGGGCTGGTGTTCGGCATCGTCGGCCTGGTGTTGCTGTTGGTGCAGGCGGTGAATACCGGCGCCGATGCGACGGCCATCACCAGTTACAGCCTGTACGGCGGTAGCATGATCCTGCTGTTTCTCGCTTCCACGCTCTACCATGCGATCCCGCATCAGAAGGCCAAGCATTGGCTGAAAAAATTTGACCACTGTGCCATTTATCTCCTGATTGCCGGCACTTATACCCCGTTTTTACTCGTGGGGCTGGATTCGCCGCTGGCGAAGGGCCTGATGGCGGTAATCTGGGGATTGGCGCTGCTCGGCGTGCTGTTCAAGCTGGCCTTCGCCCACCGTTTTGAAGCCCTGTCGCTGGTGACCTACCTGACGATGGGCTGGCTGTCGCTGATCGTAATTTATCAGTTGGTTACGCGGCTGGAGGCCGGCGGCGTCACGCTGCTGGCGATCGGCGGGGTGGTCTATACCCTGGGCGTGATTTTCTACGCCTCCAAGCGCATTCGCTTTGGCCACGCCATCTGGCACGCCTTCGTGCTCGGCGGCAGCGCCTGCCATTTCATGGCGATCTACCTCTACGTCTAAGCGTTCCCGCTACGTCTGAATGCGTATTGAACTGGCGCCTCTTTTGTTTTAAAAAAGAGGCGCTTGCTTCTTTCGGGTATCCAGCAAGCCCGTTCCTTCATTTCTGAGCCCGCATACCGTTTCTTTAACCTCTGTTCAGGACTCACCAAGATGATCGTTCGCTTATCCAAAGCGCTGCTGGTCTGCGCTATCGCCTTGTTCGCTTCGCTGGTCGCCTTCGGCAACATCACCGACTACGGTTCCAACTTCGCCTTCGTGCGCCACGTCTTTATGATGGACACGATTTTCCCCGACGCCACCATCGGATACCGCTCGATACAGACGCCGTGGCTGCATCACGCCGGTTATATTTTCATCATCGCGCTGGAAAGCCTGACCGCGCTGCTGTGCTGGATTGGCGGCCTGCGTTTGTTGGGCGGCCTGAAACTGCCTGCGCACGCCTTTAACGGTCGGAAAAAGCTGGCGGTAGTGGGGCTGACGCTGGGCTTTCTCACCTGGCAGGTCGGCTTTATGTCGATTGGGGGCGAGTGGTTTGGCATGTGGATGTCGAAGCAGTGGAACGGCGTGCCGGATGCGTTTCGCTTCTTCGTCACCATCATTCTGGTGCTGATTTATCTGGTGCAGCGCGACGGGGAATTGGACGAGTAATGAAGATGGCCGCAGGCAGGGCACCTGCGGCCGACGGATTATTTCTCTTTGGCCAGCGAGTAGGGCAACGGTTTGATCGCCAGTTGGCTGGCGGCATCGTCGCGCACCCGCAGCTGGCTGTCGGCATCCAAATCGTTGTTCATCACCACCTGTACCCACAGCGTGCCGTCGGCCAGTTGGCTCGACGCCAATACGGTGCCGGTGCGGCGCCAGTTTTCACCCAGTTGGAGCTCCAGATCTTCCGCCGCCTGCGGGGCGCGGGCCGCTTTACCTTCCAGCCAGTAGAGCGCCCGCTTGTTGGCACCGCGGAATTTGGCGCGCGCCACCATCTCCTGACCGGTATAGCAGCCCTTGCTGAAGCTGATGCCTTCCAGCGCCTGCAGGTTGGTAGCCTGCGGGATCAGCTGTGCGCTGTTGGCAGCGTCGATAACCGGATAACCGGCTTCGATCTCCAGCGCCAGCCATTGGCTGCTGTCATTCAGCTCTGCCTGGTCATGCAGCTTGCCGATCAGCTGTTCGGCCACGGCGGCGCGGGTCACCAGCAGAAAACGTTCCGCCGGCGTAGCGAAGTGCAGAATCGTGGTCTCGCCGTCCTGCACCACCGGGTGCTCAGCGTCCGGCAACGTGGCGAACAGGCCCGTCAGCGCGGCGCGCGCCTGGAAACCGGCGACGCCCAGCAACACCGCGTCATTATCGGCGGCGATAGTGACTTTGGAGAACACCGCGTATTTTTTGATTTCAGCCAGCTGGCTGTCCAGCACGCTGCGGCGTTCCAGATAGGCGAAGCCTTCGCCACGGTGGAACAGACGCAGGTTGCTCCACATTTTGCCCTTGGCGTCACAGTGGGCGCACAGCACGTGCTGATCGGCCGCCAGCGCGTCGATGTCCGCCGTCACCTGGCCCTGAAGATATTTCACTGTGTCCGGCCCGTTCAACGTCACCAGCGCCCAATCTTCCAGCGAGATCAGCGTCAGGGGGAGATGGGTGGAAGCGGAGGGCTGACGGGGTGGGAATGGAATGTTATGCGCCATAGTAAGTTCCTGCTCAACGTTTAGCTTACCTGAAGGGTATTGAACCCATGGTAAAAGAGGCGGCGGGCTTTGCAAACTGTTATTCGCGCCGTGGGACCGGGGGGCGCTTTTTTTGGCATTTTGCGCTTTATTACGTTTTCCGCAGCAAAGCGCCTTCCCGGCGTGTATGTCAAATTGTTACTCTATAGGCTTGCGGCCAGGGCACCCTTGCAGACAGATCCCCGGCTGATGGAATTATATTGCGACGGCGTTGCCATACAGTGTGTCATTTGAACCCTGCGCTGGCGCTGCCGCGCTGAAAAGAGGTGAGTCATAACAACATGGATATTAACAACAAAGCACGTATTCACTGGGCTTGCCGTCGTGGCATGCGCGAGCTGGACATCTCCATCATGCCGTTCTTCGAATACGAATACGACAGCCTGAATGACGCGGACAAGGCGCTGTTTATCCGCCTGCTGGAGTGTGACGATCCCGATCTGTTCAACTGGCTGATGAATCATGGCGCGCCGCAGGACGGCGAGCTGCAGAGAATGGTGACCCTGATCCAAACGCGAAATAAAGACCGTGGCCCAGTGGCGATGTGATATCCGCATTTCCTGGCGCACCCAGCTTTTTTCCCTGTTGACTCATGGCGTTCTGATCTTGCTGATCCTGATTTCGCCCTGGCCGGAAGGTTATGGCCCGCTTTGGCTGGTGCTGCTGACGCTGGTGGTGTTTCAGTGCATTCGTAGCCAGAAGCGCATCGCCGCAGTGCAGGGCGAGCTGCGGCTGCTGGCGGACCGGCGTTTCAGCTGGCACGGCCGAGAATGGCGGCTGGCGAAAAAGCCCTGGATGCCGGGCTACGGCCTGCTGCTGACGCTGCAGCCGATGGAAGGCAAAAAGCGCCGCCGGCTGTGGCTGGCTTCCGACTGCATGAGCAAAGAGGAGTGGCGCCACCTGCGGCAGCTGTTGCTGTATCCGCCGGCGGGTAACGGCGAGGAACCCTGATGAAACCCGTGCTCTGGTTGGTGGAGGATGAACCCAGCATTGCCGATACGCTGGTTTACACGCTGGAGAGCGAAGGCTTCGAAGTACGCTGGTTCGAACGTGCGGAACCGGCGTTGCAGGCGCTGGCGCAAGGCGCGCCCGCGCTTGCTATCCTCGATGTCGGTTTGCCGGATATCAACGGTTTTGAATTGTGTCGCCGCCTGCTGGCTCAGGCGGCTGACCTGCCGATTCTGTTTCTTACCGCCCGCAGTGATGAAGTGGATCGCCTGATCGGGCTGGAGATCGGCGCCGACGACTATGTCGCCAAGCCGTTCTCCCCTCGCGAGGTCAGCGCCCGGGTGCGCACCATTTTGCGCCGCCTGCATAAGCAGCAGCGCCTGCAACAGAGCGCGCGCTACCATTTCGGCGCTTTCACGCTCGACGAAGACGCGGCCACCATCTCCTACCATCAGCGGCCGCTGCCGCTGACCCGTTACGAATACCTGCTGCTGAAGACGCTGTTGTTGGCGCCTGGACGGGTGTTCTCGCGGCAGCAACTGATGGAAAGCGTTTGGGCGCAGGCGGAAGAAAGCCTGGATCGCACCGTCGATACCCACATCAAAACGCTGCGCGCCAAGCTGCGTGCGGTTGAGCCCGGTGAGCCGCCCATCCACACCCACCGCGGATTGGGCTACAGCGTGAGCCGCCAGCCATGAAAATTGGCCTGCGCCTGCTGCTGGGATATTTTCTGATCGTGGCGGTGGCCGGGTACTTCGTGCTGAGCATTTTCGTCCAGGAAGTGAAGCCCGGCGTGCGGCGCGCTACCGAAGGCACGCTGGTGGACACCGCCAACCTGTTGGCGCAAATCGCCCGTCAGGATATGCAGCGCGGCGATGCGGCGCATGGCCAACTGGCGCAGGCGTTCACGCAGCTGAACCAGCGGCCGATCGGCGCCAATATCTCCGGCATCCGCAAGGATCGCAGTGAATACCACGTCTATCTGACCGATGCCCAGGGCCGGGTCATTTTCGATTCTGCCGGCCGCGCGCAGGGGCAAGACTACTCGCGCTGGAATGACGTTTATCGGACGCTGCGCGGCCAGTACGGCGCCCGCAGCACCCGTAGTGATCCAGAAGATGAAAACAGTTCGGTGATGTATGTGGCCGCGCCGGTGATAGAGCAAGGGCGTATTATCGGCGTGCTCACCGTGGGCAAACCCAACAGCACCATGGCGCCGGTGATCAAACGCAGCGAACGGCGCATTCTATGGGCCGGCGCGTTGCTGCTGGGGATTGCGTTGCTGATCGGCGCGGTATTCGTCTGGTGGATCAACCGTTCGATAGGCCGGCTGGTGCGTTATGCCGACGGGGTGGCGCAAGGGGAAAACGCGCCGCTGCCCAAAGTGGGCGGGCGGGAATTGACGCAGCTGGCGCAGGCGTTGGAGAGCATGCGACTGAAGCTGGAAGGTAAAGCTTATATCGAACAGTATGCACATACCCTGACGCATGAGCTGAAAAGCCCACTGGCGGCGATCAGGGGAGCGGCGGAGCTGTTGCAGGAGCTGCCACCGCCGGATACCGCCCGGCGTTTTCTCACCAACATCGAGCAGCAAAGCGCACGCATCCAGCAGCTGGTGGACAAACTGCTGGTGCAGGCGCGGCTGGAGAGCCGGCCAGACATGGAGACCGCGCCCATCGCGATCGCGGCGCTGGTCAGCCAGACGATGGCGGGCAAAGAGGCGCAGGCGATGCAGCGCGGCGTCAGATTGCAACTGGAGGCGTTGGCGGAGGTGACGCTGAACGGCGATGCGTTGCTGATCAGCCAGGCGTTGACCAACCTGCTGGACAACGCGATCGACTTTACCCCGTCGGGCGGGTGCGTCAGCGTGCGAGGCGAACGGCGGGAACAGCATTACTGCATCAGCGTCTGTGACGACGGCAGCGGCATTCCTGACTACGCCCTCGATAAAGTGTTCGAACGTTTTTATTCGCTGCCGCGCGCCGAACGGCCGAAAAGCAGCGGGCTGGGCCTGAACTTCGTGCAGGAAGTCGCCCGTCTGCATCATGGCGGCATTCACCTGCGCAACCGCCGGCCGCACGGGGTGGAAGCGACTTTCATGTTATCGCTGTGACTTCACCTTCCCTTCACATAACCACATTCTGATTTCACCTGCGGGTTTTATCGTGGCCTTATTACCTACGAGGAGCGAGCATGATGAAATCGGTACTTTTCTGGAAAATAACCACGCTGCTGGGATTGATGGTGGTGATGTTGATCCCCATCGCCCAGCTGATGAGCGTGATCGACGAACGTAGCGGCTATCGGCAAAGCGTGGTCGGGCAGGTGAGCGAAAGCACCAGCGGGGCGCAGCGCGTGCTCGGTCCGTTGATTGTCATTCCCTATGTCGAACGCGAAGAGAAGAAAGACGAGAAAGGACAAACGGTAGTGCAGCGGGTGCAGCATTACCGCTATTTGCTGCCGGAGTCGCTTCAGGTACAGGGCGCGCCGAATGTGGAGGTGCGCAAGTTGGGCATTTATCAGACGCAGGTTTACCAGGGGCCGCTGAACTTCAAGGTGCGTTTCGGCCAGCCGGAGCTGACGGATTTGCAACGCGCCAACGTGACCGTCGGCCAGCCGTTCCTGCTGGTGGCGCTGAGCGACTCTCGCGGCATCAAGCGCATTTCCCCGCTGGCAATGCCGCAGCCGGTGGCGTTTGAACCGGGCACCGGCGTGGGATCGTTGCGCCAGGGGATCCACGCCCCGCTGACGCTGGCGATGCTGCAACAAAAAGAGGGGCTGAACGCCGACTTCACCCTGACGTTGGCGGGCACCAGTAGCCTGTCGCTGGTGCCGCTGGGGCGCAGCAGCGAGCTGCAGCTGCAAAGCAACTGGCCGCACCCGAATTTCCTCGGCAACTTCCTGCCGGACGAACGCAAGGTGACGGAGCAAGGGTTTAGCGCTCGCTGGCGCAGCACCTGGTTTGCCAACAACATCAACAGTGCGTTCTATTACGACGATGCCATTATCGACGAGGACAAGCTGCCGGCCTTCAGCGCCAGCTTGGTCGAACCGGTCGATCACTACCAGCTGACCGAGCGCGCGGTCAAATATGCGCTGCTATTTATCGGGCTGACGTTTATGGCGTTTTTCCTGTTCGAAACCCTGACCGGGCTGCGGGTGCACCCGATTCAGTACCTGCTGGTCGGTGCGGCGCTGGTGTTGTTCTACCTGATTCTGCTGGCCTTCTCCGAACACCTGGGATTCGCTCCCGCTTACCTGGCGGCCAGCATCGCCTGCAGCGGACTGATCGGCTTCTATCTGAGCGCCGTACTGCGCGGCAAGCTGCGCGGTGCGCTGTTCGCCGCGAGCCTATTGTTGTTGTACGGCGTGCTCTATTTGCTGTTGCAGTCGGAGGACAATGCGTTGGTGCTGGGAGCCGGGCTGCTGTTCGCCATTCTGGCGGGCATTATGCTGTTGACGCGCAAACTGGACTGGTATCAGGTGGCCGATCCGGCGCGTTTGACCAAGGAAACGCCGGCCGGGGAAGATGAGCCACGCTTCCGGCTGTGGAAATAAGCGAGGGGAATCGGGCGCGCTCAGCGCCCGATAGCGGCTACAGCAGCGGCTCCATCTCCAGCAGGATCTGTTCGCACCATTGCTGCAGGCGCTCTTCGCTCAGATCGTATTGGTTGACCTCATCGAGCGCCAGGCCGACGAAGTGTTTGCCGTCGGCGCTCAGCGGTTTGGGGCTGGTGAACTCGAAGCCCTCCGTTGGCCAGAAGCCGATGAACTGCACGCCCAGCGGCGCGATGTGATCGTGCAACATGCCCAGCGCGTCAAGGAACCACTCACCGTAACCGAGCTGATCGCCCATGCCGTACATGGCGACGATCTTGCCTTTCAGATCCAGCTCTGGCAACTGCGGCCAGATCGCTTCCCAGTCTTCCTGCAGTTCGCCGAAATCCCAGGTCGGGATGCCGAGGATCAGAATGGAATAGTCCTCCATCAGCTTGGGCGAGACGTCTTTCAGGTTGTGCAGGTCGACCAGGTCTTCACCCAGAATCTCACGGATTTTTTCTGCCGCCATCTCGGTGTAGCAGGTGCTGGAGCCGTAAAACAGACCAATCTTCATGTGTAAACCGTTACGTTGCTGTTTAGAGAATTGCAGCGAGTATACCTGATTTGCGTCGGCTTAAGGCATAATGGCGCGGGTGGAAATGCAACAAAGAGAGGACCGCGTGCAACAGCAAGACAATGCGCTGATTGAACAATTCCTGGATGCGCTGTGGCTTGAGCGCAATCTGGCGGAAAATACGCTGGCCTCCTACCGGCTGGATTTGCAGGCCCTGGGCGCCTGGCTTGGCCAGCAAAATACCACCTTGCTGCAGGCGCAGGCGTTGGATTTGCAGGCGTTTCTCGCCGAGCGGGTGGACGGCGGCTACAAGGCCACCAGCTCCGCGCGTTTGTTGAGCGCCATGAGGCGCCTGTTTCAATATCTGTACCGCGAGAAGCTGCGCGCCGACGATCCCACCGCGCAGCTGGCGTCTCCCAAGTTGCCGCAGCGTTTGCCGAAGGATCTGAGCGAGGCGCAGGTCGATGCGCTGTTGCAGGCGCCCTGCGTCGATCAACCGCTGGAGCTGCGCGACAAGGCGATGCTCGAAGTGTTGTACGCCACCGGGCTGCGGGTTTCCGAGCTGGTGGGGTTGAGCATCAGCGACGTCAGCCTGCGCCAGGGCGTGGTGCGGGTGATCGGCAAGGGCAACAAGGAGCGGCTGGTGCCGCTGGGCGAAGAGGCGGTCTACTGGATCGAAAATTACCTGGAGCACGGCCGCCCATGGCTGGTCAATGGCCAGACGCTGGATGTGCTGTTCCCCAGCACCCGCTGCCAGCAAATGACCCGACAGACGTTCTGGCATCGCATCAAACACTATGCCATCCTTGCGGGCATCGACAGCGAGCGTCTGTCGCCGCACGTGTTGCGGCACGCGTTCGCCACCCATTTGCTGAACCATGGGGCCGATCTCCGTGTCGTACAGATGTTGTTAGGGCACAGCGATCTCTCGACCACGCAAATTTATACACATGTAGCGACCGAACGACTGAAACAGCTACATCAACAGCATCACCCGCGCGCCTGAGCGGCGGGTTCGAAAGGATTGGAACAATGAAAAAAGGTTTAATGCTGCTCTCTCTGCTGGTGGCTTCGGTGGCCGGCGCCGCCCATGCCGATGACGCGGCGATCAAAAAAGCGCTCGCCAGCCTGGGTATCCAGCAGGCGGACGTGCAGCCTTCACCGGTCAACGGCCTGAAAACCGTGCTGACCGACAGCGGCGTGCTGTACGCCTCCGAAGACGGCAAGCACATCCTGCAGGGCCCGCTGTTTGACGTCAGCGGCAAAGAGCCGGTCAACGTGACCAACCAACTGCTGGGCACCAAGATGGACGCGCTGAAAGATCAGATGATCGTTTACAAAGCGCCGAAAGAGAAACACGTGATCACCGTGTTCACCGATATCACCTGCGGTTACTGCCACAAACTGCATCAGCAGATGAAAGAGTACAACGATCTGGGCATTACCGTGCGTTACCTGGCATTCCCGCGCCAGGGGCTGGCTTCCCAGGCTGAAAAAGACATGCAGTCGATCTGGTGCACCGCCGACAAGGCCAAGGCGTTCGACGCCGCCATGAAGGGCGATGCCGTTTCTCCGGCGACCTGCAAAACCGACATCAGCAAGCATTACGAGCTGGGCGTGCAGTTCGGCATTCAGGGCACGCCGGCCATCATCCTGGAAAACGGCATGATGATCCCGGGCTATCAGGGGCCGAAAGAGATGGCCGCCATGCTGGATGCGCACCAGGCCGCCACCAAAGCCGGTGGTTAATCGCCGGTGAGTATCAAAACGCAACTACGCCGCCGCCCGGCGGCGGACGACACGCATCTGCCCGCCAGTTTGCCGCCGCTGCTGCGTCGGCTTTACGCCCTGCGCGGCGTGCAGGCTGAGCAAGAGCTGGAACGCGGCGTCAAGGGCATGCTGCCCTGGCAACAGCTGGACGGCATCGACGACGCCGTCGGCCTGCTGCAACAGGCGCTGGCCGACGGTCGCCGTATCATGGTGGTGGGCGATTTCGACGCCGACGGCGCCACCAGCACCGCGCTGACGGTGCTGGCGCTGCGCAGCATGGGCGGCGCAGCCGTCGATTATCTGGTGCCTAACCGTTTCGAAGACGGTTATGGCCTGAGCCCCGAAGTGGTGGAGCAGGCGGCGGCACGCGGCGCAGAACTCATTGTCACCGTCGATAACGGCATCTCCTCCCACGCCGGCGTCGACGTGGCGCACGCCAAGGGCATGCAGGTGCTGGTGACCGATCATCACCTGCCGGGCGAGACCCTGCCGGCGGCCGAAGCGATCGTTAACCCCAACCTGCGCGGCTGTGCCTTCCCGTCCAAATCGCTGGCGGGGGTTGGTGTCGCGTTCTACCTGATGCTGGCGCTGCGCGCCCGCCTGCGGGACAGCGGCTGGTTCGAGCAGCGCGCGCTGGCGATGCCCAATCTGGCGGAGCTGCTGGACCTGGTGGCGCTCGGCACCGTGGCCGACGTGGTGCCGCTGGATGCCAACAACCGTATTCTGGTGTATCAGGGGTTAAACCGCATCCGCGCCGGCAAATGCCGACCGGGCATCCGCGCGCTGCTTGAAGTGGCTAATCGCGATGCCCGCCAACTGGCGGCCAACGATCTCGGTTTCGCTCTCGGTCCGCGCCTCAATGCCGCCGGCCGGCTGGACGACATGTCTATCGGCGTGGCGCTGCTGCTGAGCGACGACATCGCGCAGGCGCGTATGCTGGCCAACGATCTCGATGCGCTGAACCAGACGCGACGCGAGATAGAGCAAGGCATGCAGGTGGAAGCCCTGCAGCTGTGCGATCAGCTGGAGCGCACCAGCACCGAGCTGCCTTACGGGCTGGCGATGTATCACCCGGAATGGCACCAGGGCGTGGTGGGCATCCTCGCTTCGCGCATCAAAGAGCGTTTCCACCGCCCGGTGATCGCGTTCGCACCGGCGGGCGACGGCATACTGAAAGGCTCCGGCCGTTCGGTGCCCGGCCTGCACATGCGCGATGCGCTGGAGCGGCTGGATATGCTGAACCCCGGGCTGATGATGAAGTTCGGCGGCCACGCGATGGCGGCCGGATTGTCGCTGGAAGAGGCCAAATTCGACGAGTTCCGCCAGCGTTTCGGCGAGTTGGTGGGTGAATGGCTCGATCCGGCGATGCTGGAAGGGGTGATCTGGTCCGACGGCGAACTGGCGATGCAGGAGCTGTCGCTGACAACGGCGGAGCTGCTGCGCGAGGGCGGCCCGTGGGGCCAGGCGTTCCCGGAACCGACCTTCGACGGCAAGTTCCGCATCCTGCAGCAGCGGCTGGTGGGCGAGAAACACCTGAAGCTGATGGTGGAGCCGCTCGGCGGCGGCCCGTTGCTCGACGGCATCGCGTTCAACGTGGACACCACGCTGTGGCCTGACAGCAGCGTGCGCGAGGTGGAACTGGCCTACAAGCTCGACGTCAACGAGTTTCGCGGCAACCGCAACGTGCAGCTGCTGATCCAGCATCTTTGGCCGCGCTGAGGCGGAATTGACGTTCGTGCATCGGTCAGTGACTGGTGCACGAACGCTCATCAGTTTCGTGGTGAGATGATCAGGCTGGCGACCCCTTTCTGTTCGATAATTTCCAGCATTCTGAGTGCGGCTCCCTGGGGTTTTACCGCGTTACGTTCCCATTTTTGTACGCTGGTGGTCGACATGTTGACCACGGCCGCTAAATCGGCCTGGCTCAAGCCGAGCCGTCTGCGCAGCATTTTGATGCGTGCGCCGTCCATTTGATCATGCTGCTCACGCTGGGCATGTTGTTCCTGCGCCTGTACTCGTGTGGCGATGTTGCGTACGGTATCGTCTGACACCGCACCGATCTCATTAAAACGCTGTGCCATTTTTTGCAGTCTGAGCAGGCGATTATCAGTCATCGCATTTCACCTCTCGCAAGTAGCCGCTATCGATGGCTCGTTTGATAATTTCCGGCGGCATGGCAAGAAAATCTCTGGCGAGCTCGCGATAGGTTGCCAATTCATCATCGTTGATTTCTTTTGCACCGTTCTGTTTTACGGTGTTTTTCAGCCATCCATCAATAAAATACTGATGACGACCGTGTTTAAACGCCACGATGGATCGAGCTCCACCCCGTTTACCCCGATTGAGCGAAATACGTTTCTTGTAGACGCCGCCGCCCAGATCGCCGTCATGGTTACCGTGTGCGAGTTCGTGAGCCGCGGTGCAAATCTTTTGATCGACGATGCGATTTTTCTTCATAAATTTGTCGAAATCATCCGTGACGAAAATGTCCATTTTGGCACCGCCTGTCCCTGTGAGTCATCATAGCGACTATAGTCTCAATGACCACATTGCTCAATACTTGAACAGCTTAGCGGCGTGAGGGGCACCGGTAATAAAACGCTGGTGAAATTCCTGCTCTTCCTGCCACCCGCTTTGTCGCCCGATCGCCACAAAAACTGACCAACTCGCTATAAACTGCCGCCCGGATCCGTTAGAATTAGCGGTTCCAATGGCATTCCGCCATCGACGACATCAACGTAAAAGAACGAAACCATGTTTGAAATTAACCCGGTAAAAAACCGAATTCAGGACCTGTCCGAGCGGACTGCGGTTCTTAGGGGGTATCTTTGACTATGATGCCAAGAAGGAACGCCTAGAAGAAGTCAACGCCGAGCTGGAGCAGCCGGACGTTTGGAACGAGCCGGAACGCGCACAGGCGCTCGGCAAAGAGCGCGCCGCGCTGGAAGCCATCGTTGAAACCATCGATCAGCTGGAGCAGGGCGGCGAAGACGTCGGCGGGCTGCTGGAACTGGCGGTGGAAGCCGACGATGAAGAGACCTTCAACGAAGCGGTCGCCGAGCTGGATCAACTGATGAGCAAGCTGGATCAGTTGGAATTCCGCCGCATGTTCTCCGGCGAATACGACAGCGCCGACTGCTACCTGGATATCCAGGCCGGCTCCGGCGGCACCGAAGCGCAAGACTGGGCCAGCATGCTGCTGCGCATGTACCTGCGCTGGGCCGAAGCCAAGGGCTTCAAGACCGAAGTGATCGAAGAATCCGACGGCGACGTCGCGGGCCTGAAATCGGCCACCATCAAGATCATCGGCGACTACGCGTTCGGCTGGTTGCGCACTGAAACCGGCGTGCATCGCCTGGTGCGCAAGAGCCCGTTCGATTCCGGCGGCCGTCGCCACACCTCGTTCAGCTCGGTGTTCATCTACCCGGAAGTGGACGACGATATCGATATCGAAATCAACCCGGCGGATCTGCGTATCGACGTGTACCGCGCCTCCGGTGCGGGCGGTCAGCACGTCAACAAGACCGAATCCGCCGTACGTATTACTCACCTGCCAACCAACATCGTGGTGCAGTGCCAGAACGATCGTTCTCAGCATAAGAACAAGGATCAAGCGTTTAAACAGCTGCGAGCCAAGCTGTACGAGTTTGAGATGCAAAAGAAAAATGCTGATAAGCAGACGATGGAAGACAACAAGTCCGACATCGGCTGGGGCAGCCAAATCCGTTCTTACGTGCTGGATGACTCCCGCATCAAGGATTTGCGCACCAACGTCGAAACGCGTAACACGCAGGCCGTACTGGATGGCGACCTGGATAAATTCATTGAGGCAAGTTTGAAAGCCGGGTTATGAGGAATAGAAATGTCTGAACAACAAGTACAGGGCGCCGATCAGGCGCTGGATCTCAATAACGAACTGCAGTCCCGCCGCGAGAAGCTGGCCGGCCTGCGTGAGAACGGCATTGCGTTCCCGAATGACTTCCGTCGCGATTCCACCTCCGACAAACTGCACGCCGCGTACGGTGATAAAGACAACGAAGAGCTGGAAGCGCTGGGCGTAGAAGTGACCGTCGCCGGCCGTATGATGACCCGCCGCATTATGGGCAAGGCATCCTTCGTTACGCTGCAGGACGTGGGCGGCCGCATTCAGCTGTACGTCGCGCGCGACGATCTGGCTGAAGGCGTGTACAACGAGCAGTTCAAGAAGTGGGACCTGGGCGATATCCTCGGCGCGCGCGGCAAGCTGTTCAAAACCAAGACCGGCGAACTGTCGATCCACTGCACCGAGCTGCGTCTGCTGACCAAAGCGCTGCGCCCGCTGCCGGACAAATTCCATGGCCTGGCAGATCAGGAAACCCGTTACCGCCAGCGTTACCTGGATCTGATCGCCAACGAAGAATCGCGCAACACCTTCAAAGTGCGTTCGCAGGTGATGTCGGCTATCCGTAACTTCATGGTGGAACGCGGCTTCATGGAAGTCGAAACCCCGATGATGCAGGTGATCCCGGGCGGCGCGTCCGCGCGTCCGTTCATCACGCACCACAATGCGCTGGATATCGACATGTACCTGCGCATCGCGCCGGAATTGTATCTGAAGCGCCTGGTGGTCGGTGGCTTCGAACGCGTGTTCGAAATCAACCGCAACTTCCGTAACGAAGGCGTTTCTCCGCGTCACAACCCAGAGTTCACCATGATGGAACTCTACATGGCTTACGCGGATTACAAAGACCTGATCGAGCTGACCGAGACCCTGTTCCGCACCCTGACCGAGAAAGTGCTGGGCACCTCTCAGGTGCAGTACGGCGACGAAGTGTTCGACTTCGGCAAGCCGTTCGAGAAGCTGACCATGACCGAGGCGATCAAGAAATACCGTCCGGAAACCGATCTGGCTGACCTGGCCGACATGGGTAAAGCGGTGGCCATCGCCGAATCCATCGGCATCAAGGTTGAGAAGAGCTGGGGCCTGGGCCGCGTCGTGACCGAGATCTTCGAAGAAGTGGCGGAAAGCCATCTGATTCAGCCAACCTTCATCACCGAGTACCCGGCTGAAGTGTCGCCGTTGGCGCGCCGTAACGACGTGAACCCGGAAATCACCGACCGCTTCGAGTTCTTCATCGGCGGCCGTGAAATCGGCAACGGCTTCTCCGAGCTGAACGACGCCGAAGACCAGGCACAGCGTTTCGCCGATCAGGTGAACGCCAAAGACGCCGGCGACGACGAAGCGATGTTCTACGACGAAGACTACGTCACCGCGCTGGAGCACGGCCTGCCGCCGACCGCCGGTCTGGGCATCGGTATCGACCGTATGGTGATGCTGTTCACCAACAGCCACACCATCCGCGACGTGATTCTGTTCCCGGCGATGCGCCCGCAGAAATAATCGCGTTTAGCGTGAAACAACCGGTGCGGGCAACTGCGCCGGTTTTTTTTCGTCTACGGGACTTAACCGCTTAAAACATCGACAGTTACGCGCCATCTCCGCTTGCCCGCCGCCGATAACCGGTTATAATGCCTGTCGCACACCGATGCGGGTGTAGTTCAATGGTAGAACGGCAGCTTCCCAAGCTGCATACGAGGGTTCGATTCCCTTCACCCGCTCCAAAACTTCCTTAATGTATTCATTTCACTGGTTTTTTATAAATTATACGTAATGGCGATCGTGATCCTCCTACAACGGAGTGATACAGCCAATGGCTCAGCGTGATAATCTTTATCGACGTTCCAGCGGGATCTATGTTCTGCGCATCACCGTTCCGGTTCGTTATCGTGCCCTGATAGGGCAGCGTGAAATACATGCATCAACCCGCACAACCCGTCATGCAAATGCCAGAGCTATCGCCGCGCGTTTGCTAGAGAAGTGGTATACGTCTTTGGAAGAGTTCAGACAAATGGATAAAGAGAAGATTCGGGGAAACGCCCCACTGTTGGCTGGTGCCGGCAAAATCAGTCTGAAGTTATTTTGTGAGTCATTTGGTGTTGAGCTTGAGACGGTCGTTCAGCATCTACTGGCAAACAACGTTCCGGTCTATTGCTTTGCTGAAGGGCGAACAGCTTTCCAAATCGAAGATTTCACTGAAGTGGAACGAGAAGATAACGGTGGTTTTGTGCTCAACAACCTTGAGCAGAAAGGTATCGAGGGCGTAATCCGGGGCTACGTCAAATTACTTCAAACTAGCTATGCGCTCAAACAGCTTCTGGAGCAAGGGTATACCGAGGAGGCGGCGTTCAGAACAAACGGCGGCAACCGTCTTTCTATCTGGCTGATGGATTTCCCCGGGGTTAGGTTGGATGCGAGTTCTTTATTTATCAATAATGTGCAGGCTGAGAGTCTGCGTAGCGTTTGGGATAAAGCGTATGCGAAATCAGAGTCAGGGTTGCCCGGTTTCTCAAGTGTTCCTGCCCTTGTATCAGCGTCGACTAACCCCTACTGCAATCCTGCGTATATAAACATGACCGTTTCTGAGCTACTGGAAGCGTTCATGACGTATAAAAATACAGGCGATATAAAACTTGCAAGCGAAGATAAAATTAGATCTCGTATTGAACATTTCATGGAGATAATGGGCGATCTTAAGCTGGGTAAGCTAGACCGCGAGTTAGTGAAAGATTATGTTGCCAGAATGCAGAAAATGCCTGGTAATCTGTATTTGATGCGGCGGAAATATAAGGTTTCAGAGACGAACAAGCTGATTGAAAAGGCGTTAGCTGACGGTCAACCGGTAATGAGCAGAGATGCGATTGGCAGGCATATTGAGTCACTGGGTTCGATGTTGAGATGGGCTAAGAGCGAACGTTATCTACTTGATAACCCTGCGGAGAATGTGCTCGCTCAGCGCCGCGTTATGGTGCGGGAGCAAGATCGCCGCGATCTGTTCACCGAAGAAGAGTTAATAAAAATTTTCTCCGCTGATTGGTTTAAGAAAGGCGAGGGAACACCCAATCAATATGGGCGTTACACGAGATTTCGCCCTTATCATTATTGGCGCTGTATCTGGGCGGACGCATCAATGAACTTTGCCAGCTTTATCTGGCGGATATTCGGGTTGATAAAAATGGAGTGCCGTTTGTTGATTTCAACCTAGATACACCGGATAAGATAATGGATAGTGATGTAAAAGACGGCAGTGAAAAGTCCCTTAAAACAGTCAATGCTATTCGAAAGGTTCCGATTCATCCCAAATTGATCGAATTGGGACTTCTTGAGTATGTCGAAGCATTGAAAATAGCGGGATTTAATCGTCTTTTCCCTGAGTTGAAATATAGCAAAACTAAGGGGTATCGCGGCGCAGCATCCAAATGGTTCAATGATAATTATTTTGGAAAAGTGCTTGGCTTCCCGCGTGATGGTAAGAAGACCTTTCATTCTTTACGTCACACTTTTGTTAATGCTGTAGAGTCATTTGAAAGTAACGAGCGGAAAATCGCGCAGCTTGTTGGCCATGTGCGTGGAAGAACTACCGCAATGACTACCTATTGGAAAGATGAAGAAGTAGTGGACCAATGTAAAACGATCTTTCAGTTATCATATGATTTCACTGATATTTCTCAATTTAAAGTGAGTGCTGGCATAAAAGCACTCAACAATGCGATCCGTAAGCAGAAGCCATAAAAATAATTAAACGCGCTCAGGGTAGGGCGCGTTTATAATTAATTTACTCTTCAGATTTTATTATTTTTTGCTTCCAGGATTTTATTTCCATAAGAACAGCAGAGTCACCATCTTTGTTCCAGATGTTATTACCTAGCCCCATGTAGAAAAAGTGGGATGTAGTTCCGTTTTTATTCTCTAATTTTGAGTCTTTACCATCTCGAGTATAAAGGATTACGAGATCATTCTCTTTGACCTTTCTATCAGGGAACCAAAAAGAGTGTCTCATTTCATTAGATATTTTCCCATCATCTAGATATGTAGTATCAAAAGTAACATAATTTCCAATTTCGTCGTCAGATGTTACCTTCAGAACTAAACGTTCTTTTTTGATATTCCCTGCATCCTTTACATATTTTATTTCTATAGTCATTTGGTAAACATCCTCCCGAATTTCATTATGCTTCCGGAAATCCATAAAGCAATGCCGCCACCTAAGCTGAGCACTCCATAAACATCATTCTCCCATAGTTTAATTGAAATTCCAATTAACAATGCCCCCATGCTTATTGAGACATTATATGCAATTTCAGCACATTTATAAGCAGAGAGTTTTTCACTTAGGATAGCTGAGCTCTTATCTTTAGCATAAAACTGTTCTCTAAAAGATTTTAATGATGAAATCTCATTTTCCATTCTATCAATCTCATCGATCATTAAATTGACACTTCCTATATTCAAAAGTTCTTTTTCACTAAGAGATCTTTTTAATGATGAATAAGACTTTTTTGTAGTTGCCGGGGCTGTAACTACTCCAGGCGTTGTTTCTGAAACTTCATCAATTTGAGGTTCTTCTTTACTACCCACCATTATTCTCCTGTAAGATATTTTTAGTATGGGTAATGCAAAAATAAATCAATGCATTACTAATGGGATTTGTATTGATACTATAATTATAGTCTGTCTATTGTTCCATACCAGAATGCCAAAAAACGACCGTTTTCCGGCATCTTTCTGAATGCAGCCCTTGCACTGTTGAAAAAATAGCCTTGGCTTTTCTGGCAGGCCATCCTATTTTTAACATCGTTTTCTAACATAGTTAGGTGAGGTGGTAGCAATGGCGACTTTTGGTTATGGGCGAGTTTCAACTGTTCAACAAGATACCGAAAATCAGAGATTAGAACTGCTACAGGCCGGGTGCCATATTGATTTCTGGTTTGCAGACATTGTGAGTGGGAAAGTTCATGCTTCCCAGCGTAAAGCGTTCAATGAAATGCTCACAAAGATCCGGGATGGGGAAACGCTAGTTGTCACGAAACTTGATCGGTTGGGAAGAGATGCAGTTGAGATTCTTCAAACAGTAAAGAAGTTGGCTGCGCGTGATATCCGGGTGATAGTCCACCAGCTTGGCACAACAGACCTCACGTCAACTGCCGGAAAGTTGTTACTTTCGATGTTAGCAGCGGTCGCTGAGATGGAACGCGATTTACTGATAGAAAGAACTCAGGCAGGGCTAGCAAGAGCGAAAGCTGAGGGTAAGAAATTGGGTAGACCCTCTAAAACGACACTAGAGCAACGAGAAGCGATTTTATCAAAAAAGGCTAACGGTGATAGCATTAGTTCTATATCACGTTGCTACGGGGTTTCTAGGGCTACTATAGCCGGTATTGTTTAGTCTTCAGTTCTTTGAGGCGCTGATAATAACTAACTATCAGCGCTCATTTCTGTATCAGAGTTTCTCTTGGTTATCTCGTCAATTCGCATCCAGTTTGAACTACGCGGCTTATATACTCTGGGGATTTATCTTTCTGATCCACATAAACAAATGCTAGTAATGAGTAGAAAAGATCAATCTCTCGCCCTGATACTTTTCCCGATTTTTCAATTGTTTGAATCCTCTTCACATACTGCTTTTTTGTTATTCCCGCATCTCGATCTCGCGCCATATGTTCCGCAACATTTGCTGTGTTTTCGCAAACTGAAGGTTCATTGCTTGTTTGGTTGGTCGCTAGTTGCGTGTGTATGACTGGTTGCTGAGCTCCTGTTGCTGCGAACGTATCGAAAGTAGCTAGACTCAGAAATAGTGCATAACCCATTGATATAGTTTTAGGTGGCTTCCGTTTCATACAAATCCTCATGTTTTGATGTGTTACCCAGGACTACATTTTGTTTGCTGCCATGATTATTAAATATTGGGTTTGAAATGTCACGATTAGTGAGTGGCCTGTTAGTGGTCAACGCGCCACATTTCAGGGATGAAAACGAACCTGCGATCTATTTTTGGAAAACGAGTTAAAGATCTGCGTATAGCAACCGGGCTTAGTCAGGAGGCTTTTGCTGATCGCTGCGGTTTTGCACGTAGCTACATGAGCAGAATTGAGAGAGGTGCTTCGAATGCTTCTCTTGATGCTATTGAGACACTTGCGAATGCCTTGAAAGTAAATGCATCAGAGCTACTCAAAGATGAGACGTTTGAGGAAAATACAACCAACTTGCTTGTGCCTTATGCCGCTGATGGCACATGTTTTCATCCCGGATTATCAAGTCCTCGAGATGGGAGCTTTCGAGTTGGCGAAAAAATGGCTCAAAAGCGATTTAGCACGTTTTTGGAAGCTCTTGAATACTTGAGGGGTATGGAGACAGCTAAATGGCGCAGGCCAAACTCTGCTGGAAACTGGGGGCTGGTATCAGCAGTGCGTTGGGATGTTCTCTGCGAGAAATAAGTCTAGCGTTAATATAAGGATCATTTTTTCCGACAGCTGGATTAAAAGACAGACTGCATGGTTACCAGCCCGGGATTTTCTAAGGGTTTTGGTATCAGAACAGTATCATCTCATTTCATTCAATTGCTTTGACGTGAGGATTCTTGAGCGTTCCGGATGTGATTGGAATAATTTGATATGAATCTTTTTGATTGCATTTTGGCAGTTAATATTTTTAAGGCTCGTTGAACAGCTTTTTAAAAGTAACAGTGTTTCCCTAATGGTTTTAAAGGATTTTAAGGACTTTCCGGTAGAAGGCTTATATCTCCGCCTAACTGTTTTTTTGAACAGTTAGACGTAAGCCAATTATCACACACAATCTTTCCGTGTAGATTCTTCTAACCTTCACTGGACGCTCACTCTGTTTTGGTTCGGTTAGTAAGGCTTCTCAAAACAGTGCGCGCGACTAGGCTCCAGTGACTCTTTCGAGCATCTCCACCCTAGGCCCTTATGTCGCGTTACTTCTGGGCCCGCTATGAATAATCATAGCTTTAAAACCGCGTAGAACGTATGGATACCGATAGACCGCGGAGTTTATTGATTTGAAATGTATACCATGTGATACATTTCAAATCAACAAATATGAAAAAATGCTCTTTGGCCTCCTACAAAACTCTCCTACACTGCTTTTTGTTTTTGTTAATAATTCCATAGGATTACGAGATGTTTGGAGCGGGGGTGTTTTCCCTTCACCGCTCCAAAACCTCCGTAAACATCACCCCATTGAGCTATAACCTTTTTCAGAAAAGCTGATTCTCAACGATTGCATCACCGTTTGGTGTGGGTTGACGTGTGAGACGAGCAAGCCGCTGGCCTGGCATCTTACCGCGATAACACAACGCGCCATCCAGTCCTGATGCGGGTGTGAGCCACCGTTGCTGCCCACACCGCGCCATTGCCGCTTAGCTCCATTTCTGTTTTGCCCCGGAGGGGAGGAGATTGTCCGTTTCTTCGCAGGAGCGATCGCATTCTTTCGGCAGCAGGAAGGTGATACTTCCCGCCAGCAGCAGCGATGCCGCCAGCGCGCAAACCGCGACGTTCTGTCCGTACACATAAATCATGACGCCTACCAGATAGGGGCCGCAGAACCCACCGAGGTTGCCCAGCCCGTTGATCACCCCGCGTGCGCTGCCCGCCACTTCTGCCGTCGCAATGCGTCCGGGAATTGACCAGAAGGGGCTGGTCGCCGCTTTAAGGAAGAAGCCGCACACCACCAACGCGATATAGGCGGCCACCACGTGCTCATGCAGGATCACCGAGGCTATCAGCGCCGCCGCAAAACAGTACAGGGAGATCCTGACCCACAAACGGCGTTTACCGCTGCGATCGCTGAACATCGAAATCACATAAATCCCCGCCAGAGTGGCAACAAACGGCAGGATCGCCAATACCCCAACATTGGCCATGCTGCCACCGGTCAGGTTTTTCAAGATGGTGGGCAGCCACAACGTATATCCATAGTCTCCGGTCTGGTAAAAGAAATTCAGCACGACCAGGCGCATTAATCCCTTGTTGCGAAACACCGCTTTTAACGGTGCTTTTGCCGCCGGCACCATCCCTTCTCGCGCTTTGCGCTCCCGGGCCAGTTCGGTCAATAAATAGTCGCGTTCCTTCGCCGGCAGCCAACGCGCCTCTTCCGGGCGGTCACTGATCACCAGCCACCAAATGGCCAGCACCACGACCGACAACAAGCCTTCGATAATGAACAGCCAGCGCCAGTCGAGAGTGGCAATAATCGCGCCGGAAACTGGGGCGGTCAGCATCCCCCCTAGTGGGGCAAACATCATGACAAAGGCATTGGCCCGGCCCAGTTCTTTTTCCGGGAACCAATTGCTGACCATGGTCAGCACGACGGGCAACATTCCTCCTTCGGAGATCCCGAGAATAAAACGCAGCATGAGCAGCTGATACTGATGGGTGACAAAGCCGGTGGCGATAGAGACAATCGCCCAGGCCACGAGCGACCAGGCGATAAAACGTTTCCCGCTACCGTAAACCGCAAGTCGTCCGCCAGGGATTTGCAGAAATAAATAACCAATAAAAAATATCCCACTGGCCACGCCAGCCATTTGGCTGGTAATACCTAAATCCTGTTCCATGCCGCCCGGCAGAGCAAAGCTGATATTAACGCGATCCATAAATGAAATAATACAGGTGACAAGGATCGGCGCGATAACCCGCAGCCAGCGAGTTCCTGGTATTTTATCGGTCATAGTAATGCCTCGATGATATCCGCCACGATAAGCGGATATTTTGTTAGGCTGAATAAAAATGATGGTGCGCCATTCAGGCGATCATTTTTATTGAATTAAGCCAGGAATATCCTGATGGGAAAAATAACCTGCGAGATTATCCAAAACGGATTGGCTCATTCCCTGGCGGGTTTCTACGGTAGCGCTGGCCACGTGGGGCTGAAGCAAAACATTCTCGAGCGCAAAAAACGCTGTCGGGACATGGGGCTCGTTTTCAAACACATCCAGAGCGGCCCCGGCGATAACATGATTTTGTAACGCCTTTATCAGCGCCGCCTCATCGACCAGGCTGCCGCGGGCGATATTGATAAGCCAGGCACGATCGGGCATGGCGTTAAATACGCTGGCATCAATAATCCCGCGGTTTTCCGCACTGCCAGATGCCGCGATCACCAGGAAATCACTCTGCGCTGCGAGCGTGTGCAGATCGGCGCACCACGGGTAATCCAGGTCGTCTTTGCGCCGGCGGTCAGTATACAGGATGGTCATATCGAAGCCTTTCGCCCGGCGGGCGATGGCTTGGCCAATATTCCCCATGCCAAAAATACCGATGCGCTTACCGCTCACTTTGGTCGCCAGCGGTGGCGGCGTCGTTTCCCAGCGGCCTTCGCGTACAAAACGGTCTCCTTGGCAGAGGCGGCGGCTGGCGGACAGCAAGAGCCCCATCGCCAGATCGGCCACATCATCGGTCAGCACGCCGGCGGTGATCCCGACGCTGATATGGCGTTCCCGGGTGTAGTTGAGGTCGATAGCGTCGGTTCCCACGCCAAAAACAGCAATCATGCCCGCCTGCGGCAGCTGCTCCAGCGTCTCCCGGGTTACCCCCACGTCGCCACGGGTGACCACCGCCTGAACGTCTGCGCCATGGCGAGCCAGGAAGGCTGGAATATCTGATTGTTCATAGAGACGGAATACCCGGTAACTGGCGTCCAACGCGGCCTGTAAAGCATCCATCACAGGCGCGATAAGTAAAATGGTAGGTTGAGTGTCAGTGTGCATCGTTGCGATCCTGTCTGAAAACAATAGGGGATATCCTGTATCAGACGTTTTTTTACCGCTTATTATTGCGATCTACATCACGCCAAAGAGTGTTAAAAAAGCATGTTACTGCTGGCGTGATCTCGTGTGCAATTTCGTGGCTTCTGTCGATTATTATCGGGGGCGATAGCCCGTTATGCCCGTAGGCGGAGAGTGTGAAATCGGTCGATTCTGGTGAAAAGGGTGAATAGCCAGTGATTTTCTGCCGTGGATCACAGGATAAGTAACGCTGTTTCGTAACACTTAATTAAGTGACTTTTGTCACAGTTTTAAACGGCTAAAAACCGTGAGATAGGCCATGACTTATTTCACCATACCGAATGGCCTTTCAGGTGGAGTTTACTCACAGTGGTGATAGGTTGTAAATATTAGAAACAAAGCGGTTTGCTTTGTTGTTTATTCATAGTGACGCCCGTAGAACGATCTAATAGTGATTCTGCCGTAATTACGCCGAGATTGCGTGTTGCCATAACACTATCCAACCATTGTTTTTGTCGGTGAAATACCGAGCCGATATTGACCAGAGAAAATATTATGATTATTGATGCTTTAACCACTGCCGTAAATAATAGGTTCTATCCGGCGGCCATCCGTAAAATGCTGGCCAGTATTATTGAAAATGAGCCGTACAATTTACCTGTCGGGCACTATCAGGTGCAGGGTAAACAGATGTTCTTTAACGTCGTTGAAGGGGAAACCAAACTATTGGCCGACCAGAAGCCAGAGTTTCATCGCCAGTATCTGGATATCCATCTTGTCCTGGAAGGGAAAGAAGTGATTGGCGCCGGGGTTCTGGGGCTACCTCTGCCCCTGAGTGAGCCGTTTAACGAGGCGCACGATCTTGGGTTTAGCCCGGCGATCCCCGGTGAGACTCTCATCCACCTGCAACCCGGTGAACTGGCCGTTATCTTCCCGGGTGAGTTGCACCGCCCGATGAGTACCTGCACGGCACCGGCAGCTCTGCGTAAAATTGTGGCGAAAATCGACTGCGCCCTGCTGACGTAGCAAGACGTTCAGCGGCGGCTGGTATCGCGACTTCAGGCTGCCCGGCGGAAAGCCTCGCTCATCCGCTGTCTGCAGCGATTCCGAAGAATACGCCTTTCCCGTCAAAGCCATAGCCCCTAATTTTTAAAGATTGAGTTGGGTTGAATAAATTTACGGCAGAGATTACGCCGTATTATTTACAGGGATATTTTCTTCAGGTTCACATTACATCCTTAAAGGCCGTGAGTTTACCTCTGTAGTCGATGTAGCCAATCTCATAACGCCTTGATCTTTTAATGCGGTTCCTCCCCATTGGCACAATTTTTTATTTTGGTTTGCCTGCGTTCTGATAGATATTAAAAAAACTATATAAAAATAAATTATTTCGGAGCTAACAATGTCGTTGCAAATCGTGCTTACCCGCAGGGAGGCGCTGGGAAAAATGGTGGGCGTCATCGTCGCCGCCAGCCTGTTGCCTTATTCAAATATAACCTATGCCGAACGGGCACAAATTGCCGCCTCGCCCGTTGAATACGCGCAATTTTTGCAAATTTCGAGAAAAATTACCGAGTTTGACGATTTGGACGTCACCCTCTCCGCCCGCTATTTTTCCGCACTGCGCGAACATTTTCCGCAGTTGAACTCGCAACTCAACGCCCTGTTCACCCTGAGCCAGCAAGCTACCGATGCGGAAACCTTGAACCGACATGCGATTGAACAGGGGCAGAGGGAGCTTATTCAGGCCATCGTGACCGCGTGGTATACCGGAACCGTAGATCCTTCAAGCGCCGAGCAGGGTCAGTTGATTACCTATAAAGAGGCACTGATGTATCGCACGGTTCAGGATGCCCTGATCGTGCCGACCTGGTGCAATTTTGGCCCGCTGTGGTGGACCGGCCTGCCGCCGGGCGTTACCCGCCAACCTTCCATTCCCGCAACAGATTTGCCTGCCGTAGCCGATAAAAAATATGAGGACCGCGTGTGAAAAGCCCAATAATTAATGCTTCCGGCGATGCAGAGGCCGATGTCGTCATTGTCGGTTCCGGTATTGTGGGCGGTCTGATGGCGGATGCTTTGGTGAGCCAGGGCTACTCGGTGCTGGTACTTGAGGCAGGCCCGCGGATTGAGCGCGCACAGGCTGTGGAAAACTGGCGCAATATGCCACTGCACAATCGTGCGGGGTCGGATTTTCAGGGGCTTTACCCGCAATCGGAGTACGCCACCGCGCCGCTCTATTTCCCGGAGAACGACTATATCAAACTGACCGGCCCCAATGGCTCTGGCTTTAAACAGGGCTATTTGCGTGTGGTGGGGGGAACCACCTGGCACTGGGCCGCTTCTTGCTGGCGCAACCATCCCAATGATTTTCGCATGAAATCTCTCTATGGCGTGGGGAGAGACTGGCCTATTTCTTACGAAGATATCGAACCGTGGTACGCGAAAGCCGAAGAGGAAATAGGCGTTGCCGGCCCGAATAATCCGGAGTGGCAGTCCCCTGCGGAACGCAGCGGGCCTTACCCGATGGACATGGTGCCCTGGGCCTACGGCGACAGACGCATTGCTGAGATTGTTAATCCTCACGGTTTTAAATCGGTGCCCATTCCGCAAGGCCGCAGCACCCGGCCCTGGAATGGACGGCCCACCTGCTGCGGCAATAACAATTGCCAGCCGATTTGCCCGATCGGGGCGATGTACAACGGTATTCACCACGTTGAACGGGCCGAACACAAGGGGGCGAAGGTGATCCCTGAAGCGGTGGTGTACAAAATTGACACCGACGACAATAACCGCGTCACCGCCGTTCACTGGTATGACACGGCGCACAACTCCCATCGGGCGATCGGTAAAACGTTCGTTCTGGCCTGCAATGGGATTGAGAACCCGCGCTTGCTGCTGCTGGCGGCCAACGAAAAGAACCCGAACGGCATCGCGAACAGCTCGGATCAGGTGGGACGCAACATGATGGATCACTCGGGCCTGCACTGCTCCTTCCTGGCGCGAGAGGCCCTGTGGGTTGGCCGCGGCCCGGCGCAGAGCAGCTGCATGGTGGGGTATCGTGACGGCGTGTTCCGCAGCGACCACTCCGCCAACAAGATCATCATCAACAACATCAACCGGGTGATCCCCTCCGCCCTTGAAGTCCTGAAAACGGGCAAGGTCGGCAAGGCGCTGCAGGATGAAGTGCGCGATCGCGCCAGCCGCTCGGTGGATCTCTCCATCAGCCTGGAACCGCTGCCGGACCCGAACAACCGTCTGACCCTGAGCCCCACTCGCAAAGACAAGCATGGCCTGGCCTGCCCGGACATCCACTACGACGTCGGCGATTACGTGCGCAAAGGGCTGGAAGTGGTCAAAACCCAGCTACGGCAGATTGGCGACTTGTTCGATGCGCAAGAGTTTGTGATTAACGACAAGCTGAATGCCAACAACCACATTATGGGCGGCACGATCATGGGCAGCGACCCCACGAACTCGGTGGTGAACGGTAATTGCCGTGCTCACGATCACGACAACCTTTGGATCCCGGGTGGAGGCGCCATGGTTTCAGCCAGCGTTGTCAACACCACGTTGACGATGGCGGCGCTTGGACTCAAGGCGGCCAATGACGTACTTCGAGCCCTGGAGAGCAAATGAATAAAATCACCCACGCGCTGGCAGCGACGCTGCTGCTGGGAAGCGGTTTTGCGGCGCATGCCCAGGACGGCGATCTGATCGCTAAAGGGCAAGCGCTGGCTATCGCCTCGGACTGCATGGCCTGCCATACGAATACGCAGCAGCAGGGTAAACCTTTTGCCGGGGGGTACGGCATCGCTTCCCCCATGGGCACTATCTACGCCACCAATATTACTCCATCGGTAAAATACGGTATCGGCGGCTATTCCGAAGCGGCGTTTGCCGACGTGCTGCGCGCCGGGATCCGGAAAGATGGGGCGTATCTCTATCCGGCCATGCCCTACACCGCCTACACCCGTCTGAGTGATGACGAGATCCACGCTCTGTATACCTATTTCATGCATGGCGTTGCCCCGGTCGATGAGCCGGCCAAGCACCAAACCGATCTGCCGTTTCCGTTCAACATCCGCCTCTCCATGGCGGTGTGGAACAGGCTTTATTTGGACAATCGGCGCTTCACCCCGGATCTGACGAAAGGTGAGGCGTGGAACGAAGGGGCCGCGCTGGTGCAGGGCCCGGCTCACTGCGGAACCTGTCATACGCCGCGTAATGTGCTGATGGCGGAAGACAATTCGCGCTTCCTGATGGGGGCATCGTTGGGCTCTTGGTACGCGCCGAATATCACCGCAGATCGCCAAGAAGGGATCGGTGGCTGGAGCGAGCAGGAGTTAGTGGCCTACCTGAAAACCGGTCGGGCGGAAGGGCGCGCGCAAGCGGCGGGGCCAATGGCTGAAGCCGTTGAGCACAGCTTCCAATACCTGACCGACCGGCAGCTGCAGGCGATAGCGACTTACCTGAAGACCGTGCCGTCACAGGGCGATGAGCGCCAGGGTAATAGCTTTAGTCAAGCGCATTACAACGTTGAGCACCATCTCCGTGGCATCAATTCGCCCAACGCCAACCACACGCTCAATAGCGGCGAGGCGCTCTACAGCGGCTACTGCGCCAGTTGCCATCAGCCGGACGGCAGCGGCAGCTTGAACCAGGCCTACCCTTCGCTGTTCAACAACTCCACCACGGCCGCGAGCAATCCGTCAAACCTGATTGCCGTCATTTTGCAGGGGGTTGATCGCCGGGTTGACGGTAAGCACGTCCTGATGCCGAGTTTTGGCGACGGTTCCTATGTCGGAGAGCTGACGGATAAGCAGGTTGCCGATATCGCTAACTTCGTGCTGCAGAACTACGGCAACAGCACGCTGAGCGTGAGCGAGGCTGACGTGAGTGAGGTGCGCGCCGGGGGCCCGAAACCGCTGTTGGCGCGCGCACAGCCGATGATTCTGCCTGGCATGGCCGTCGCGGCGGTCGTCATTATTCTGCTGGTCCTATTCTGGCTCCGCCGCCGCAAGGCACGTTAAGGGGGCGTTCGGTCAGGTGGGTGGCGCCATCTGGCCGAATCTCTGGCCGGGATAACGAGAGATGGTCTTCTGGCGAAGCGGGCAGTGATGGCCAATGATAAAGTCACTGGCAGGGGCAAGCTATATTGTCTCCCCCATTGACAGGCGGAAGTGGAGATCGACACGTTCAATGGTCGGCAGCCCTTTAATTTTTTTTATTATGATTTCTGTCGCCACTTTCCCCATCTCATACCGTGGCGTCAGTACGCTGGCTAACCGAGGAGTAATGATCTGCCCGATCTCAAGACCGTGAAATCCGGCAATGGCCATTTGCGCTGGCACGCTGATACCGTTTGCCAGACATTCCTGTAACACGCCCACGGCCAGATCGTCGTTGGTACAGAGAATCCCATCCATATCCGGATACATCTGGCTCGCAAGCGTCATCATGCCTGTTCCAATCGAAATGGAAGAGATCTTATTGGGGGAGATACGACCGGTAGGTAAATCATGGTTAGCCATTGCCTGACAGTATCCCGTATAACGCTGTTCATCGCGGATATCAGACATTGAACCAAAATAGATAATGCGTTTTTTACCGCTGGCCAGCAGCATGGTGGTCATATCGTAGCCGGCTTTCACATTATCAAAACCCACGTTAATTCGATCTGTATTGCCTGACAGCCCCATGATTTCAGCAACGGGTATTTTTGCCGTCTTCAGGAATTTTTCCGCCCGCAGACTATGGACCGACTCGGTCAGCAGCAGCCCTTTTATCTTAAAAGCCAGGATCGCGGCAATTTGCTCCTCTTCGCGTTTGCTGTTGTAGTCATAATTGACGACCAGCGTCTGATAACCCTGTATAGACGTCACGGATTCAATGCCGGCGAGGACATCAGCAAATATCAGATTGTTAAAAGAAGGAACCAGAACGCCGATGAGGGGAGGGCTATTGGAATAGAGGGCGGGATTGTCGGGATCGGCCTGATAGCCGACTTCCTCGATAACGGCGGCAATGCGCGCAGCTGTTTCCGGTTTAACCCTGTCCGGCGTGCGCAGGTAGCGACTGACCGTCATTTTGGTTACACCCGCCAGTACAGCAATGTCATTTAACGTAATTCGCTGCGACTTCACCATTCATACTCATCTGACCCAGACCGTGTTTGTCATTATGCCCACTGCTGAGTCAAAAGAGAATGCGTGCAATGCGCTACCTCCGGCGTATCCGGTGACAACCGCACGATGCGCCGATCCCGGCTTCTTTTGCCGTTCCAGCATGAGTATGTTCATTATCCCCGCATTTCGTAACGGAGTGAAAGAAAGGCACGCATCAGCGTGCCGTGGACTCTCATGGAAGAAAAGGCGGGCAGTTTGATTCCTTTTCGTCCGCTCAACCCGCTCAATAAGGTGAGCGGGCGATGTGGCCGGGTTAACTGAGAATATCTTCGGCGATCACGTTGAACAGCGTATCGATCTCGCCTTGAGTGTTGTAGTGCATCATGCCGATGCGCAGCACGCCGCCGTCCTGCAACCCCAGCTGTTGCACCAAGCCCAACGCATAGAAATGCCCGCTGCCGGCGCAGATGTTGTGCTGCCCGAGGCGGCGGGCGATTGCGTCAGGCGTATGGTCGCTGAAGGTCAGGGCGAAGGTCGGTGTGCGGCGCGCGCTGTCCGCCTGGGGATTGCCATAAAGCCGCACGCCGTCGAGCTGCTGCAGCCGCTGCAGGAAGTGGCGGCACAGCGCCTCTTCATGCTGGTGGTAGGCGGCGAAGCTCTCCTGCAAACGCTGCCTTAACGGCGCGCCGGGCGCCCCCCACTGCGCCAGATACTCGACAGCGGCCGCGACGCCGGCCAGCGCTTCGAAGCTCTGAGTACCGGTCTCGAAACGGCCGGGGCCGACGTCGGTGGCCGGCTCGACTTTGTACGGACGCAGGCGCTGCAGCCACTGCGGCGCGATGTAGGCCATGCCGATGTGCGGGCCAAAGAACTTGTAGGCGGAGCACACCAGGAAATCACAGCCCAGCGCCTGTACGTCGATCAGGTTATGCGGGGCGTAATGAACGGCGTCGACATACACCTGCGCACCGACCCGATGCGCGGCTTCGACGATGGTTTTGATATCGACAATGCTGCCGGTGACGTTGGAGGCGTAGCTGACCGCCACCAGGCGGGTGTTGGCATTGATGCGCTCACACACTTTCGCGGCATCCAATGCGCAGTCGGCGCTCTCGAGCGGTATCTGATGCACCACGGCCCCTCTGTCGGCAGCGGCCTGCTGCCAGCTGGAGACGTTGGCGTAGTGATCCAGCGCGGTGACGATGACCTCATCGCCGGCCTGCCAGTCGCGGCTGATGATGCGGCTGAGATGAAAAGTCAGCGTGGTCATGTTCATGCCGAAGACGATGGTGTCGGCCGACGGGGCATTTAACAAGGCGCGCACCGATTCCCGCGCCTGGCCCATCACCTCGCCGGTGACTCGGCTGGAGAAGTAGTGGCCGCCCAGGTTGGCGTTGTATGCCCCCAGGTAATCCGTCATTTTTTCCAGCACGCCCCGTGAAACCTGCGCACCGCCGGGGCCGTCGAAAAAGATCGCCGGTTTGCCGTCGATTAGCTGGGACAGGGCGCTGAACTGGCGGCGGGCGAGCTCGGGAGTAAAGGTCATGCTTTCTCTCCCCGCGCGGTGAGGACGAAGAGGTCCAAATGGCCTTCTTCTGTTGGGCTCACGGCGTTGATCGGCGTGGCGTTGTGCCACAGTTTGCTGTCCGCCAGCAGCACGGCTTCGCCGTCCGCCAGCGCTTTTTTAAAGAAGGGATCGTGGTGACTGTCGTCATACAGCATGATTTCACCGCCGACGATGTTGTGCCGGTGAATGGCGATCATCGCGATGTGGTCGAAACCGTCCTGGTGAATGCCTTCCGGCGCCACCTGGGTGTCTTTCTCGATGGCGACCACGCGCATCTGGTGGATCTCTATCTCGGCGCCTTCCGGCAGTTCGTTGCTTTCTGCAAACAGGTTGCACATCTCTGCCATGCCGGCGCTCTGCAACACGGCGCTGTCGATAGGTTCGAAGCGGCGCACCACGTTGCCCTGAAAGTGGTTGATCTGATCCGACTGCATGAAAGTGCGCGGCCCCACTTCGGCGACGTTGGGGTTGAGGTATTTGACGACCGAGTAACGGCGCAGGCGATATTTTCCGTCGGCGTGTTGCGTGTGGGGCAAGGAGGAGAACGATGGCATCAGCTGTTGGGTGGCTTGCGGGCTTAGTACAGTCATACTTATTACGTTTTCGTGTTTCTGTAACATAATCACCTCTAATAATAATAATTTCTGATGTTGTAGGGGGTAATTCGATTGAATTGTAGACGACTCTATAACCAACGCAATTTGGCGGTGGCGAGGTGTGACGGCGGTCGTAAAGTGGGGTGAACGGTAGAGAGGATGAGCGAAAGGGAATGCCGGTATGAAGCGGGTCATTCAGCAAAATAAGCGCTAACGGGGGGAGAATTCATGCGCAAGCATAACGTGACCAAGGTTACGCTTTCAGGGATAACTCTCATGAATATGAGGTGCTTTACTATAATTCCGGGACAGAGTGACCGCAGTGGCATTGCCTGGTTGTTGAAAGAACAATCTTCAATTCCCCCTGAATAAGGACTCCGATCATGCAGCATGTCAGAAAATTCGTCATTTCCTGCCTGTTTGCGTCGATAATGTTCCCCGGCATGGCCTTCGCGGAAGATCCCCCCGTGACACCGTTGGCTACCGGGATCGTCAGCAGCGGCGTAGCCGAAGCGCAAGTGACCGAGGCCGTGCGCCACGGTGAAATCCTGACCATCAAAGTGCGTTTCAAAGGGTTGAAAGACAACCTTAATGGGCAAGGCTTGTATAGCAGTCTGGATAAAAGCAGCCTTGAGAAATCCTTCTATATTCTGGTGGGTAATAAAAAATACCTGCTGCTTACCGATAGCAATAATGTCCCACTGGCCTCTCCCAGCGTGTCATTCAGCTCAAGTTCAGGCATTCCCTATGTCGCCACCTGGTTTGGCAGCTTCCCTGCGCCTCCACCTGATGTGAAAGAGGTGTACCTGACGATCGCCAACGTCGAGCCGCTCGGGCCGATAGCCATTACGGATCGTTGAGCGATGAACGGCCTCAGGAAAGCCGCCTGTGTGGGTGGGATGTTAGCCTTTGGGTTGGTGTCATTGGGTTCATGGGCTGACAGCGGAGAGCCGGCATCCGTGGGGAAACCGGTGATACTCGATCTTAAGGCCACCCGGCTGGATTTGGTTGGTTTGCCTTCGGGGCTGAATGCCGGCGTCCTTGATCTGCAGAGTAAGGCAGCGGATTTGGCTAAACAATCCGCCGACATTTCCGTCAGAGACAGCAAAAATGCCGTAACGTTATCGATGCGCAGCGATGTGCTGTTCGCTTTCGACAGCGATGCGATTGCTGCTAAAGCGGAGCCTGCGCTGCAACAGGTGGCGCAATTTATCGCGGCCGAACCGGTAGGGAACGTGGTGATCGAGGGGCACACCGATGCGGTGGGCAGCGATAAATATAATCAGGATCTGTCGCTGCGACGCGCACGTGCGGTGGCTGTTTGGCTGATCGCACATGGGGTAGAAAAATCTCGTCTGAGTGAACGGGGAAAAGGGGAGGCTGAACCGGTGGCTTCCAACGACACGCCGACGGGCCGGGCCAAGAATCGGCGGGTTGACTTCGTGTTGCCGAAAACCGCTGCCGCCGGTTAACCCCGCGTCGGTGGACGTTTCTTTTGCCAGAGCCGCTTTTAAACGGGCTCTCCTGCTGACTGCTTGTAGGGCGTGGAGCCGGTGACGTTAATGATTGATGAACATAATCGCGTCGCCAAAAGCCTGTATCCCACTTTCGGCTTTCGCTTTAGCGACCCCGACAAAATGCGGGTCAGAACGTCTCGAAATATAGCTCGCGCAACAGCCAGGAGATTTCGTTATTGGTGCGGTTCAGGACGTCTATTCTGTGAACTCCTATCGCTTCTGCGCGCAGATCGAGCAGCAAGTTGCGAATCTGCCGGAATAACGGGGTTTGCGGGTTGGGTTTGGCCAACTGCTGTCCACACAGTTTGATACCGGCGTCGCAGCCGGTGGCGATGTCCGTCAGGCAGCACGGGCAGGTGGTTTTTTGGCGCGCCATATTGCGGCATTGTTGCCCGATTACCTGATTGAAATGGCGTAATTGCAGGCAGACTTCCCGCGAGTTCAACGGGTTGGAATGGGTTGTCATCGGTTTCAGCTCCCTTGTCTGCGCCTATATTGGCACTTACCGATGAAGATAACCACGGACAAGCCGAGGGGGTATCGCCTTGTTTTGTCTGGAAGCAACGAAAGCGATGAGGCCCGCGATGGCGGGCCGGTAGAGTCAGGCGCGTTTAAACAGATTCGCCGCCTGGAACAGCGCAAAGGAACTGACCAGCATCTCGATGCCGACGATCGCCGTCACCAGCGTGACCGACGCCGCCGGGCCTGAACCGATCAGCATCCAGGCGATGATCAAATCGAGCACGCCGATAACGAACTGCAGCCAGTTGCCCGGCAATCCGCGGCGCATATAGCCAGCCGCCAGGCGGGCGATGCCGCCGAGCGCGAACAGCACGGCGAGGTACACTGCCAGCGCCAGAATGCCCGCCAGCGGGCTGGTGATGAACACATAGCCGATAATCAGGTAGGCCACACCCAGCAGAATGCCGCCGATCATCGGCCAAGTATTCTGCGCTCGGTTGGCGATCATGGCGATAATCAGCCCGGCGCCGCTCAACAGCAGCAGGACGCCGACCACGATGCTCAGCGCCGCGCCGGAGGCGAAAGGATTAACCAGGCACACTATACCGCCCGCCAGCAGCAGGAAGGCGATGATCAGCAGGGTGGTGCGTTGCTTTTTGAGCAGTTCTTCGCTCAGGAGGGGCAGATTATTGCGATCAAGGTTTAGCATGTTACAGCTCCATTCTCTTTGTTGCGATCCTCGGGGGCACTCTATTTTTCCGAGCGCTCTATTATAGTAGTCACTTTTTAATCACTGCGGTAAATCCGGCGTGGCGTTTATGCTTGGTAGCGGCGTGTTATTCGGCCAGTTCATCAACGATGAAATCAATCAGCGCCCTTACCGAAGGGGGGAGTCCTTGTCTGGAAGGGTAAAACGCGACAATCTTGTGTTGTTCCAATGTCCAGTCGTCGAGCAGCGTTTTCAGGCTGCCGTCGAGCAGTTCCTGGCGGGCTAATTTCAGCGGCAGGCAGCCAACACCGACGCCTTTTACGATCGATTCCTTGATCAGGCGAATGTCATCGCACACCATGCGCGACTCGTTGTTTATTTTGACTTCGCGATCGGCTTGTTGAAACGTCCAGGCGGCCTGAAGATGGGTCGATAACCACCCGACCGTTGGCAAACTGGAGAGATCTTCGGGCGTATTGATACTTTGGTACTGAATAGTTGCAGAGGGGGCGACCATAAATGCGGTGGGCACAGCGCAAATTCGACGCATCACCAAGTTGCTGTTTTTGGGCTCATCGGCGATGAGTTTTAATGAGAGGTCATACCCTTCAGAAATAATATCCACGTTGCGATTAAATATTTTCACATGCAAACTGACCTTAGGGTATTGCAGCATGAATTTCGCCAGGACTTCCGTTAGGCCAAGATCCAGGAGAATGTTTGAGCAGGTTAGTTTTATTTTTCCAGTGGGTTTTTCGCTTTTGTTAATAATGAGGCATTCCGCTTTCTCTGCGGTGCTAATCATCTGCAGGCAGTACTGATAATATTCTTTTCCTATATCGGTGACCATGAGGTTTCGCGTTGAACGCTGAATAAGTCTGACATTGAGCCTTTTTTACAAATTGGATATTCGTCTTGATAGCGTCGATTTGGGTATACCAAACTTCTTACTGGCGGAAAGAAATCCACCGCATTCAACTACTCTGGCAAACATAAACATCTCATTGAAATCTATCATATAAAGTTGACCTTCCCAGTGGTGAGATACTCATTCCCAATAATCGTTCTATTTACCCGGCTGGTTCATTGCTAGCCTGATGTCGGAGCGTTTGAAAGCATGCTACATGCTTGGAATGCATGGGGCGATCGGAATTTGATGATTTTGATGATAAAGGAGAAGGGAATGACTTTTAAATATAACCGATTAGATAAGGCACAGGCCGCCGTGTTATTAGTCGATCATCAGACGGGGCTACTGTCCCTGGTTAGAGATCAGGATCCGGATAAATTCAAAAATAATGTTTTGGCGCTGGCCGATCTGGCTAAATACTTCAATTTACCGACGATACTGACCACGAGTTTTGAAAACGGACCGAACGGCCCTTTGGTGCCAGAGCTAAAGCAAACTTTCCCTGACGCCCCCTATATTGCTCGTCCCGGCAATATCAATGCCTGGGATAATGAAGATTTCGTCAAGGCGGTAAAGGCCACGGGCAAGAAACAACTGATCATCGCCGGCGTGGTGACCGAGGTTTGCGTGGCGTTTCCTGCGCTCTCTGCGTTGGAAGAGGGGTATGAGGTTTTCGTCATCACCGACGCATCCGGCACGTTCAATGCGATTACGCGCGATGCGGCTTGGGATCGCATGTCCCAGGCCGGCGCGCAGCTGATGAGTTGGTTTGGCGCGGCGTGCGAATTGCACCGCGATTGGCGAAATGATATCGAAGGGTTGGGGAACCTGTTCTCTCAACATATCCCTGACTATCGCAATCTGATGACCAGCTTCAGTTTGCTGACCTCAGGTAAACAGTAACCCCGGCATCGCTGCATGATTTGGCGCCTTATGGCGCCATTTTTCCTCCCGCCGATCGTGCCGCAGCGGCCTCCGTGCCAGTTGTTTTCCGATAGTTGCCTCTTTCCCGCTTTTTGACTGACCCGGCGCAAATGTTACACTGTGCGGCTGACGCGTATCAGAACCGAAAAGACGATTGGGGACAGGATTTGAGCACAGGAAGCAAGCTGGCGAGGTGGCGCCGCATCGCGGTGTGTCTGACATTGGGGCTATTGTTGGCCGGGTGTTCGGGTAAAAATACCTACAACCGTGACTACGACAAACTGCCGAAGGGCAGCTACACCGGCAAGTCTTACACCGTCAAACGGGGCGATACGCTGTACTACATCGCCTGGATCACCGACAGCGAAGTCAGCGATCTGGCCAGAATCAACAAGATACGCCCGCCTTATAGCCTGGAAGTGGGGCAAAAGCTGCGGCTGAGCGGCAGCGCGCCGACCAAAACCGCCGCCACGCGCCGTAAAACGTCTTCCTCCGCGATCGCCAAGCAAACGCCGCCGCCGGGCGCCGCACGTTGCTGGCGCTGGCCGACCAGCGGCCGGATCGTGCAGGCGTACTCCAATGCCGATGGCGGCAACAAGGGCATCGACATCGCCGGTAAGCGCGGCCAGCCGATCTATGCTTCCGCCAAGGGTAAAGTGGTGTACGTCGGCAACCAACTGCGCGGCTACGGCAACCTGATCATGATTAAGCACGGCGAAGACTTTATTACCGCCTACGCGCACAACGACACCACGCTGGTGCGCAACGGCCAGGATGTGAAAGCGGGGCAGAAGATTGGCACCATGGGCAGCACCGGCACCGATTCGGTGTTCCTGCATTTCCAGATCCGCTACCGCGCCACCGCGCTCGATCCACAGCGCTATCTGCCGCCGCAGGGATCGTCGCCGTCCTGTTAACATTAATCCGGCTCCTTACGGGGCCGGATGTCAGCTATTTCAGTGGCAGATAAAGATCGGTCACCAGTTCATATTCCGCCACCTCGTGCACGAAGTTGTGGTAGTGGAAATAGAGCGGAAAGTCACGCAGCTCCTCGCCGCTGGCCGGCAACCACTCGCGGTACAGATAGTGGGCACTTTCCGAGAGCCCATCCAGCGAGCCGTGATGGCGCAGCACCGCGCAGCGTCCGGCCGGCAGCGTGCCGTTCACCACGCCAGAGGCGTTGTCCTCCGGGATCGGTGCAGTGACCTCGCCGCAAATGAAGAAGTGGAAGTCTTGCGCGTCGGTGGTGGCCGGATCGTGCGGTGCGATGCCGTAAGTGCGGCTGCTTCTGACCGGCGACAGGCCGCTGGTTTTGCGCCACTCGATAAAGCGTGCGGCGGTTTCGTTGACCAGCGCGGGCGGGCCGCTATGTTCGATCATCGCCACTGGCGTGGCCGGGAAATCGACAATGTCTACCTTCATGGGTTGTTTCCTTTTGTGTTTCGGCTCGGGAAAGCGCTGCTGCCAATCGATCCAGGCCGGCTGTTTGCGAAACTGGCTCGGCGTTTGGCTGAACGCCTGTTTGAAGGCGCGGCTGAAGGACTCCGGGTTTTGAAAACCGGCGTCCAGCGCGATGTCAATCACCGGCTCCAGCGGGTTATACGCCAGGCGGTAAGAGGCGCGTTTAAGCCTCATCCACTGGATATAACGCCACACCGAGATGCCGCAATACGCGCTAAACTGGCGTTGAAAGTGAAAGCGCGAAAAATGGGCCACTTCGCTCAGCGTGTCGACGGTAAGCGCCTCGTCCAGGTGGCGGTCGATATAGTCAAAGACCTGCGCAAAGCGCTTTGCATACGTCTGGGTCATGTGATTGTCTCCTCCATGCCTGAACTTTGCCCGAGTCGCTGCTGCTTCTCCTGACGGATGATGCTGAGTTGCCACCGCAGGAAAACGGAATGGCTGCGGCGTTCGCCGCCGGCCAGGCCAAACTCATAACCCCCGCGCGGCCATGCGCCGCGAGCCCGACCGAGAAGATGAATATTACATGATGGACCGTTCCCGTTTGCTGAAATTCCTACTGCCCTACCTGTGGCCGAAAGACAACCCGCGGCTGCGGGGGTATCTGGTGGTGGCCTTCGTGTTTATGGTGGCGGCCAAGGTCAGCACCACGCTGGTGCCGCTGGCCTACAAAGCGATGGTCGATGCGCTGAGCGGCGAGACGGCGAAAATGCTGGCGGTGCCGCTGGGGCTGATTATCGCCTACGGCGTGGCGCGGGTGGGCGGTGCGCTGTTTGAGGAGCTGCGCAACGTGATGTTTATCCACGTCAGCCAGAACGCCACGCGCCTCTTGGGCGTGCGGGTGTTTCGCCAGCTGCATGCGCTGAGCCTGCGATTTCATCTGGAGCGCCAGACCGGCGGGCTGTCGCTGTCTATCGAGCGCGGCACCCAGGCGGTGTCCACGGTGCTGTCGCGGCTGCTGTTCTCCATCGTGCCGATCCTGTTCGAACTCTCGCTGGTCACGGCAATCATGTGGCATATGCTGAACGGCTGGTTTGCGCTGGCGATCCTGACCACGGTCGGCTGCTACATTCTGTTCACCGTGCTGGCGGTGAGCTGGCGCACCCGTTTTCGCCGCGAGCTCAACAAGGCCAACGCCGACGCCAACAGCAAATCCATCGACAGCCTGCTGAACTATGAGACCGTGAAGTACTTCGGCAATGAAGCGTTCGAGGCCGAGCGTTTCGATCTGTCGCGCCGGCTGTACGAATACGCCGCCATCAAGAACCAATTCAGTTTTACCGCGATCAACCTGGGGCAAACCGCCATTATCTCGATCGGGCTGATCGTGATGATGGCCATGGCGGCACAGGGCATTACCCAGGGGACGATGACGGTCGGCGACTTCGTGCTGGTCAACGCCTACCTGCTGCAGCTGTATCAGCCGCTGAACTTCTTCGGCTTTATTTATTCCGAGGTGCGCCAGGCGCTGATCGACATGGAGAATATGTTCGATCTGCTGCAGGAAAAGCGTGAGATCGTCAATAGCCCGGATGCGCAGCCGCTGCGCCTCGATCGCGGCGAAGTGCGGTTCGACGCGGTCAGCTTCGGTTACGACACGCGCCGACCAATCCTCAAGCAGGTGAGTTTTACCATTCCGGCAGGCCACACGGTGGCGGTGGTCGGCGCCTCCGGCGCGGGCAAGTCCACGCTGTCGCGCCTGCTGTTCCGCTTCTACGACGTGCAGGGCGGCGCCATTACCCTCGACGGCCAGGACATTCGCCAACTGACCCAGGCCAGCCTGCGGCAGGCGATCGGCATCGTGCCGCAGGATACGGTGCTGTTTAACGATACGCTGCGCTACAACATCGGTTACGGCAAAACCGGCTCCAGCGATGAAGACATCGAGCGGGCGGCGCGGCTGGCGCATATCCATGATTTTATCGTCGGCCTGCCTGACGGTTACGACACCCGGGTGGGTGAGCGCGGGCTGAAGCTGTCGGGCGGTGAAAAGCAGCGGGTGGCGATCGCGCGCACCATCCTGAAAAATCCGGCCATCCTGGTGTTCGACGAGGCGACCAGCGCGCTGGATACCCAGACCGAGCGCGAAATCCAGGGGCATCTGCGCGAGGTGAGCCGCAACCACACCACGCTGGTGATCGCCCACCGGCTCTCCACCGTGGTGGATGCCGATGAGATCATCGTGCTGGAGGCGGGGGAGATCGTCGAGCGCGGGGGGCATGAGGCGCTGTTGGCGGCGAACGGCCGCTACGCTGCCATGTGGCAAACCCAGTACAGCGAAGAGCAGGAACCGCGCTGACGCTGCCGTTCACTCCGCCGATGGCGCGGCCCTGAGCCGTTGTATCACGTAGTCGCAGGCGATGCGGTAATCCTGCTGCAGATCGGTGTCATCCCCGGCCAGGCTACCGCGCAGCCAAAGCCCATCGATCATCGCCGCCAGCCCGCGCGCCGCGTCGCGCGCCTGCTGCAGCGGCAGCTCGCGGCGGAACTGGCTGCAAATATTGGAATAGAGCCGCCGATCGTTGGCGCGCTGTAGGCGGCGCAGCACCGGCTGGTGCATGCTGGCGGCCCAGAAGTCGAGCCAGGCGCGCATGGAAATAGCGTTGGTTTGGCTGGGGTGGAAGTTGCCCTGAATGATGGCGCACAGCTGCGACTGGCTGTCGCTTGCCGCCTGAGCGCGGCACTCGGCCACCGCGTCGCGCAGATCGCGCAGGATCTTGCGCATGGTCGCGCTCAACAATCCTTCTTTATCGCCAAAATAGTGGCTGACGATGCCGGTCGACAGCCCGGCCTCTTTCGCCACCTGAGAGAGGGTGACGCCGGCCAGCCCCACCACGCTGATGGTTTCGAAGGCGGCATTAATCAGCTGCTCCTTGCGCTGCTCAGGAATGTCTCTGCGGTACATATTTTCCCCAACTGATAGGCAAATCACACTTTGAATTTGATTGATTGAACGGTCAATCAATACTCTATATGCTGCGAAAATGTCAAATAAATGACGATAAGATGTTAACTGAAGGTTGCATTTAAATCGTCTGTCTTTCGCATCATGGAAGCCTGCCAATGACAATGAAAACTCCCCCATCGCTTGACGAAGAACCTGTCAGATTAAATGTCCCGGTATTTTTCGGTTCAGCGGCAGTGATCCTGCTGCTGGGATCGCTGATTGTGCTGTTTCCCGCCGCCAGCAAACAGTGGTTGAATGTCGCGCAAAGCTGGGTGGCCGATGTGTTCGGCTGGTATTACATGCTGCTGATGGTCGCCTGCATGGCGTTCGTGTTCTGGCTGGCGCTGTCGCGCTTTGGCCATATTCGCCTGAGCCAGGATGACGAGCCGCCGCAGTTCAGCTACCCCTCCTGGGTGGCGATGCTGTTCTCGTCGGGCATCGGTATTGCGCTGGTGTATTACGGCGCCTATGAGCCGCTGGATCACTTCCTGTCGCCACCGGAAGGCAGCGGCGGCAGCGTACAGGCGGCGCGGCAGGCGATGGCGCTGACCTTTTTACACTGGGGGCTGCACGGTTGGGCGCTGTATGCGTTGATCGCCACCGCGCTCGCCTATTTCGCCTATTGTCGCGGTTTGCCGCTGGCGCTGCGTTCGGCGCTGTACCCGATCTTCGGCGAGCGTATCCACGGTGGCGTCGGCCATCTGGTGGACAGCTTCGGCATTCTGGTGACGGTTATCTCGATGGTGACCAACCTGGGGATCGGCGCGCTGCTGGTGAACTCGGGGCTGTTTTACCTGTTCGACATCCCGCAAAGCACCGGCGTACTGCTGGCGCTGATCGTGGTGATGATGGTGGTGGCCACGCTGGCGGCGGTCACCGGCGTCGAGAAGGGCATTGCCATGCTGTCGAACATCAACGTCGGCTTCTTGTGCCTGCTGCTGCTGTTCGTGTTTCTGGCTGGCCCGACGCTGAACCTGCTCAACGGCATGTTGCAGAACCTCGGGGATTATCTGACCTCGCTCGTCAGCCGCAGCTTTGATATGTATCTGTACGGCAAGGCGCGCCAATGGCAGGGTGCCTGGACGCTGTTTTATTGGGCCTGGTGGGTGGCGTGGGCGCCGTTCGTCGGGCTGTTTATCGCACGCATTTCCAAAGGCCGCACCATCCGTGAACTGATCTTCGGCGTGTTGCTGATCCCGCTCGGGTTCACGCTGGCGTGGCTGTCGATCTTCGGCAATACCGCCATCAGCCTGGTGCTGGAAGGCGGGCAGGCGATCCTGGGGCAGGTAGCGCAAAGCGATCCGCCGATGGCGGTGTTCAAGCTGTTCGAATACCTGCCCTATACCCAGCTGACCGCCGGTTTCGTGGTGGTGATAAGCTTTGTGCTGTTCCTGACGCCGGTCGACTCCGGCACGCTGATGATAGCTAACCTCTCCTGCCAGGGCGGTTCCGCGCACGATGACGCGCCGGCCTGGCTGCGAGTGTTCTGGGCGGCGGTCACCACGCTGGTGTGCGCCGGGTTGCTGTACGCCGGCAGTTTCAGCGCGATGCAAACCGCGGTGGTGCTGTGCGGCCTGCCGTTCTCGGCGGTGATCGTGCTGTACATGGTCAGCCTGCGCAAGGATCTGCGCGGTTACGCCATGACGCCGGCGATCCCCTGAGGTGGTTTATTCGTCCGCGCGCGGCCGATGATGCACGTACTCGACAATCGTGCCGTCCGGCAGGCGCGCATTGAAACAGGCGCCGGTGGGCACTTCCACCGGGCCGAAGAAGATCTCGGCTCCGGCCGCCAGCAGCCGCTGGTGGTAAGGGTAAATGTCATCGACCAGCAGCGTGCCGACGGTGCTGCGAAAAGGGCGCAGGTTTTCTTCCGCGCCTTCCAGGATCAGAAACGGTCCTACCGCTGCCAGCACCAACCGATGCTCGGGAAAGTCGAAACGCATATCCGCTTCCACGCCGTGCAGTTGCTCGTAAAACGCGATGGCGCGGTCAATCTCGCCTTCGTCGACGTAGACCCGGATCAGCACGCGCGGCTCGCGCAGCGATGAAGAGTCGGCGGTTTTGCGCCAAAAGCCCGCTTCTGTCAGTTTTGCCGTCATTGCTCATTCCTCATGGTGGCTCGTTTCCCCGTCATCATGCCGCCGTTTGGCCGTAGGGATTAGACTGAGTTGTTATGAACTAGCAGCGGCGGAAATAAAAAAGCCCCGGTAACGGGGCAAAGACCAGCTCAGGTCGGAATAGCGGGCTAAAGCGGGCGTCAGGCGCGATGGAATTCCGGTAACACCAGTTGGCCGATCTCCTGCATCGTCTCTTCCAGCGGCCGCTGGTTGCGGCGGAAATGCAGGCCGATGTGGTTGACCCCGGCGTCACGCATGGCGCTCAGTTCCTGAATCAACCCATTGCGGCCGCTCTTGATGCCGAAGCGATGGCGCTGAATCGGCGCGTCGGCGTTATCTGTGAGGTCGAGATGAATAAAGCTGACGTAGGGTTTGTCACCGGCCACGTTACGCCAGAGTTTGACCCGCGAAACGTGGTCCGCAGGCGTGCCGGGATACGACAGCCAGCCATCCATATTTTTTCCCACCCACTCAGGCGTTTGTTGCGCCAGCCCGGCGACCAGCAGCGGCGGCGGCGGCGTGGCCGGCAGCAGGCGCAATCCAGGCTGGAGCGCGCTGTCGGCTTCCCCTTTGAGAATGCCGACGCTGGTGCGAAAGCGTTCACCGCGCGCGGCGTAATCGGCGCCGAACAGCGGGTATTCCACAGGGCGATCGCCGCTGGCGACGCCGAGCAGCAGACGATCGCCGCTCAGCGTTTGCAGCGTGGAAGCCGCTTTGCGTACCAGCCACGGCTGGCGCAGCGGCAGCACCACGGCCGCGGTGCCCAGCAGAATATTGCGCGTCAGGCTGGACAGGTAGCCGAGGTAGGTAAAGGTCTCAAACACCTGCGCGGCGTCGCCGAAGTCCGGATCGTACAGCGGCACGTCGCGAACCCAGGCGGCGCGAAAGCCGAGCTCATCGGCCAGCTTGATGCGCGCAGCGTGTTCGCTCATGTCCGGCACGCCGAACGGTCGCCCATCCTGCTGGCGTTTCAGCTGCCCGCTGGTGGACCAATCGTTGTCCAGCGGCAACTCGATGCCGATGGAAAGCGGCTCCCGGGTTAGTTTTTCGATGCTCATGTGTCACTCCGTCTCTGGCCTTGCGGCGCGGTGTCGAACGATGGCTCGAAGTGTTGCATGGCGCTTAATTGAGATAAACAGCCCTAATCGCAATAGATAATTGCTGTTGCGAGCATAATTACTTTGCAGGATACGGCATGATTGCCGTGATTTACGTCACGCTCTGCGCTTTTGTTATTGTCCAGATTAAATGATGTAATCCTGCCAATAGCCTTTCCCTCGTAAGAGTTACTTTGTTGTGTGGTAATAAAATAAAACGAAATGATTCAATAGATAAAAACGAATCCGAATGCTGCCTATCGTTAACTGAAAGGGGATAACAAATTAATAAACCTGAATAGTGAATGATGGGATTATTCGCAGATGGCGTGAAAATAGGCGTTTTTAACCGCGGGAAAATACCCGTTATTATTTTATTGTCTGTAAAAACAAAGTGATAAGATATCTGATTGTGATAATTCGATTTTAAAATAGTACCGGATAAAAACTTCATTCGTCTCTAAGAAAGCGCCGGTTGACAGACCGCCGGCTTGCGATAATTTTATGTCATTAATATGTTAATGAGTTGTTGTCGTGAAGGAGGGCCAATGTCTCTCTTGGCCGAGCGCTTAATACACTTATGCCATGGCGGGTCGCCATTCATAAGTTAACTTATGGACAAATGACGCTATGAATACATCGCCAGGGCCTCGCCGCGCATTAAGTGAAGAGAACCGGTTGCTGATTATTTTGTTTTTCGTCTTCGGCTGCGTGTTCGTCGATCGTCTGACCATCTCGTTTCTGTTTCCGATGATTGCCGCCGACCTCAAGCTCAGCAACGTGCATCTCGGCACGCTGTCGGCGGTGCTGGCATTGACTTGGGCGCTGTCTGGCGCGGGGCTGGGGGCGATAGCCGATCGCTTTAATATCCGCAAACCGATGCTGATCCTGTCGATCCTGGTGTTTTCGCTGTTCTCCGCGCTGTCGGGGTTGGTCAGCGGGTTTGCCATGCTATTGATCTTCCGGGCGCTGATGGGGATCGCCGAAGGGCCGGTTTTGCCGATCGCGCAATCGTTGATGGTGGAAAAATCGCAGCCGCAACGCCGCGGTTTCAACATGGGATTGATCCAGGGCGCGGCGCCGGGGCTGCTGGGCGGCATTATCGCGCCGCCGCTGATCATCTATCTGGCGCAGAAGTGGGGCTGGAGCATGGCGTTTCACCTGACCGCCGTGCCGGGCATCATTCTGGCGTGGTTGATCTATCGCCATGTGAACGGCAAAAAAGATCCCGCCTTTATCGCCGCGCCGGCGACCGGTAAGGCGGCGGGCAAAGCCGCTTACGGCGAGCTGTTCAAAATCAAGAACGTGGCGCTGTGCATTCTGATTTCCTGCGTGTTCGTCACCTGGTTCATGATCATCATTACCTTCACCCCTAACTTTTTGGTGACCGACCGTGGCTTCGGTGAAGGTACGATGGGCGGCATCATGAGCGCCATCGGCGCCGCCTGGGTCTTCTGGGGTGTGGCGGTACCGGCGATCTCCGATCGCCTTGGGCGCAAACCGACGCTGATTTTCTTTTCGCTGCTGGCGGTGTGCTGCCCGCTGTTCCTGAGCTACGTCGACAACCCGTGGCTGCTGGGCGTGCTGGTGTTCCTGTCTTATACCGGCCTCGGCTGCTTCACGCTGTTTATGGCCACCATCCCGTCTGAAACGGTATCGCCAGCCCGTATTGCCACCGCATTAGGGCTGGTGATGGGGATCGGCGAGGTGATTGGCGGCTGCCTGGCGCCGTTTATCGCCGGGCTGATCGCCGATCGCTATGGCCTGGTCAGCGTGATGTGGCTGGCGGCTGCCGGCGCGGTCTGCGCCGGCGTACTGAGCTGTTTTCTCGATGAAACTGCACCCGCGGTGGTGAGCCGCAGAACGGTGAAACCGGCGAGCGTCGCCGACGTGTAAGACGGTTTTATCCCATTCAATCAAGGAGAGCGAAGATGTCAGCAGAACAATCCGTACTGAATCAAAATGCCGAACCGGACTGGAAGAATTACGACGATTTCGCACGCGGCATCGACACCAACCGGCTGCCGGGCACCCAGGACTGGCGCGGCAAAACGTTGCAGATCGCCTTTGAAGACGGCGGGGACTTCACGCTGCGTTTCAGCGCCGATCGGCAACGGGTGCTCTGGGCCTGGGGCGGGGAGAGCGGCGAGGACGCTTACGAAGAGGTGCAAACCTCCGCCGCACGCTATTTCTTCAATATTCCGCTGCAGTCGCCGGGCAACGAATGCCTGACGCTGGTGCTCAACCGCGACAGCGGCCGGGCGCTGCTGGTGCGCAGCACGCTACTGCCTGAACATGCGGTAGAAAAGGGGTCTCGCCTCAAGCAAAGCTTCCACGTTGGGCTGATTGCAGGCGTCACGCCGGGCGGCATCGCACCGCATTTGACCCGCGAGCTGATCGGCTATCGCACGCTGAACGTCTACAGCCCCAACCATTACTACGAGCACTTCTACGTCAACACCGAGCGCTACGCCTGGCAAAACCTGCGCGGCGAACAGTTCGGCCACGGCGACATGGACTACGCCACTTACTACAAGTTTGAGGATGAGATGTTCCTGTTCACCTTCCGGGAAAAGATTATCCCGGTGTGCTCGGTGTTCTTCTTCGACTTTATCTCCGGACGCTGCACCGGCACCTTCCTCGGGCTGGACGCCGCCGGCCGGGTGCTGGTGTCACCGGCCGGGGCATTCATCAGCAAGATGAGCTACAACGCGTACCCGGAGGGCGTGCAGCCGCTGTGAATCAGGCGTTTCTGACCAGCGATCCGGCGTTGATCTCCGTGATGGATTTCGCGCCGGTGAGCGTCATAGCGACGCGCATTTCCTTGTCGATCAGATCCAGCAAGTTGGCCACCCCGGCTTCGCCCGCCGCCGCCAGCGCATAGACGAAGGCGCGCCCCAGCAGCACGCTGTCGGCGCCCAGCGCGATCATGCGCACCACGTCCAGGCCGCTGCGGATGCCGGAGTCGGCCAACAGGGTAATGTCGCCTTTCACTGCGTCGGCGATCGCCGGCATGGCGCGCGCGGTCGACAGCACGCCGTCCAGCTGGCGGCCGCCGTGGTTGGAGACGATGATGCCGTCGGCGCCGAAGCGCACCGCGTCTTTGGCGTCTTCCGGATCCAGAATGCCTTTGATGATCATCGGGCCGTCCCAGAATTCGCGGATCCACTCCAGATCTTTCCAGGAAATCGACGGATCGAAGTTGGCGCCCAGCCAGCCGATGTAGTCTTCCAGGCTGGTCGGTTTGCCGCGGTAGGCCGAGACGTTGCCCAGATCGTGCGGCTTGCCGAACAGGCCGACATCCCAGGCCCACTGCGGATGGGTAAACGCCTGCAGCACGCGGCGCAGGGCGGCGTTAGGGCCGCTCATCCCCGAGTGGGCGTCGCGGTAACGGGCGCCGGGCACCGGCATGTCGACGGTAAACACCAGCGTTTTCACGCCGGCGGCCTTGGCGCGCTCCAGTGCGTTGCGCATAAAGCCGCGATCTTTCAGCACGTAGAGCTGGAACCACATCGGCCGATCGATCGCCGGCGCTACCTCTTCGATCGGGCAGACCGACACGGTGGATAGCGTGAACGGAATGCCTTTTTTGGCCGCGGCACGCGCGGCCTGCACTTCGCCGCGGCGGGCGTACATGCCGGTCAGCCCCACCGGCCCCAGCGCTACCGGCATCGCCAGCTGCTCGCCGAACAGCGTGGTCTCCAGGCTGAGTTCGGACATATTGCGCAGCACGCGCTGGCGCAGGGCAATATCGGCCAGATCTGCGGTATTGCGCTTCAGCGTATGCTCCGCGTAGGCCCCGCCGTCGATGTAGTGAAACAGAAACGGCGGCAGTTTGGCCTGGGCGGCGGCCCGGTAGTCGGTTGACGCGGAGATGATCATAGTGTTTACCTTCTTGTCTTGCTTGCGATAACGAGTGTTCAGTCAGAGCGTGAGGATCGCTGCCATACCGGCCGCAATCCCGCCGTACGCCAGCATCGGCAGCACGGTCTTTCTGATGATTTTGCCTTCGGCGTTACCGATCCCGAGGATCGAACAGACCGCGATAATGTTGTTCAGGCACACCATGTTGCCCATGGCGCCGCCGACGGACTGCAGAGCCAGCGTCAGATTGATGTCAAGGCCGCTGCTCTGGGCGATCGATTGCTGAATACCGCCGAACGTCAGGTTCGAAACGGTATTGGAACCGGAGAAGAACGAGCCCAGCGCACCGAGGAACGAAGAGAACAGCAGCCAGCTCTCGCCGGTCAGCGCCGCCAACGCTTTCCCGATCAGGATCACCGGCGCGTTGTCGCCGCCCTGCATCATCAGGTTGACCATCACCAGCGCGCCGAAAAGCGCGATAAAGGGCCGCGCGATGCGCCCGCCGGTTTCGCTGAACATTTGCCGCACCTGGCCGCCATTCAGACGGAACAGCGGAATACACAGCACCACCACCAACAGGAACGGGATCAGCGCCGGGACATACAGCGTTTTGTAGCCGGCGGCGGCGGAGGTGCCCAGTACCTGCTGCAGTTCGACGATCAGCGCCTGACTAATGCGCAGCTCCCCGAGCCAGCCGAGGTTTTCCTGCCACAGCAGCGTGGTGTTGTTGAGCAGCGCCTTCAGGCCCAACTGATGCACGCGCGTCACTATCAGAATAGCAATCAGTAGCAGGGTCGGGGTCATGGCCTTGACCACCTGCAAGAACGGCACCGCCTGCCCGGCGTTCTGCAGTTTGTCGCTGCGGGCGAGACCGATGCCGCCGCGTGCCAGCAGCACCGAGAGCGCCAGGCCGATGGCGCCGCCGACCAGCGCCGGGAACTCATAGTTCACCTGGGCCAGCAGCAGATAGGGCAGGGTGCAGCTCAGCACGCTGAGCAGGATAAACGGCAGGTTACGGCGGATATCCTGCCAGGAAACGATAAAGCGCAGCGCCAGCAGAGGAATAACGAAGCCGGCGATGAAGTGGATCAGCGCGGTTTGCCGGCCGATCTCCAGCAGGCTGGCGTCCGACAGGCCGAGATTGGCAAAGCCGAACCAGGTGGGGGTGCCCACGGCGCCGAAGGAGACCGGTACCGAGTTCATTACAAGCGTCAGCAGGGCGACGCGCAGCGGGTTGAAGCCCAGCCCGACCAGAATCGGCGCGGCGATGGCGGCCGGGGTGCCGAAGCCGCTGGCACCCTCGATCATAAAGGCGAATGCCCAGCCGATAATCATCAGCTGAGCCACGGGATTGGGGCTGATGGTTTCCAGCCAGCGCCGCACCACGTTTTCCGCGCCGCTTACCTGCATCAGTTTGTTGAGCAGGATGGCGCCGGCGATGATGGTGATCGGCGTCAGCGTCGACACCAGCGCGGTGATGATATTCGCATGCAGCAGCCGCAGCGAGGCATCGAACCACAGGAGCTGTACGGCATACACCGCGGCGGCCGTCAGCGGCAGGGCGAGATAAGAGGGCACGCCATTCCTTTTGGTCATCATCCAAATCAGTAGGACGATGGGCGCAATACTAAAAAGCAGGGGCATAAGATCCTCAGGGTTATTATTTTTATGGGCAGAGATATGTAGCTGAAAGGTTAATTACCGCAACATTTTCATTCTAATCACAACGTTGGTGACGATGCCATGCGGTAATTTTTTAACATCGGCGAACGGCGTCGGCGGTGAGAAAATCGCCGGTAGAAGGGGTTAAATTAATTGATTTAAAATCAGTGTGATAGGGATCTTTGCTGTGTGATGAGTGCGCGAGCTCACATTAATTAGGCGCTAATGTTCAATAGATTATGTCCAAAAATGCCGTAATCCCCGCGGTCTTTTGCGGCAGCGGGGAAATAATCAGAGAGGACCATTCAGAAGTAGTGGCTGATATTTTGGTAGGAACCGATGATATGTTCGATCAGCAGGCGAGTTTTTAACGGCAGATTGCGGGTGTAAGGATAGACGGCGTAAATGCCCAATACCTTGCCGCAGTGGCCGGCCAGGATCTCCGTCAGTTTGCCGTCCTGCAAATCCTCATACACCATGCAGCGCGGCACCATGGCGATGCCGTGGCCGCCGATCACCGCTTTGCGGATCGCCCGCGCATTGTTGGCCGACAGGTTGCCGTTAACCTGCAGCTCGTAGATTTCGTTGCGCCCCGGCCGTTTCATCAGCCAGTTGGCGGTGCCGCTCTCCTGGTAGGTGTAGGTCAGGCAATTGTGGCCGAGCAGGTCTTCGGCGCTGCGCGGTTCCGGGTGGCTTTTCAAATAGCCCGGCGAGCAGACGATCACCCAGCGGGAATCGAAGATCGGCCGGGCAATCAGGCTCGAATCTGGCATAGTGCCGGTACGGATCGCCAGATCGATGCCTTCTTCCACCAGATCGACGAAGCGGTTTTCCAGCCGCATTTCGACCTTTAGACTGGGATGCAGTGCGCAAAACTCCGCCACGCTCTCGCTCAGCAGCAGCTCGCCCGAAATGGTCGGCACCGACATGCGGATGGTACCGGTTAATTCTTCGCTTTTTTCGCTGACGGCGTACAGTGCCTCCTGCACTTTGGCGCCGATCTCTTTGGCCTGTTGGTAGAGCGCCTGGCCGCTTTCGGTCAGCGTCAGGCTGCGCGTGGTGCGGTACAGCAGCCGGGCGCCCAGGGATTTCTCCAGCCGCCCGATGCGTTTACTGACCACCGAACTGGTGATGCCGGCGCTCTCCGCGGCCTTGCTGAACGAGCCGTAGTCGACAATCAGGGCGAACAGAATCAGGTCGTTGGCGTATTCGTGAGTGGCGAGCATAATCGGCTGTTCCCTTCAGCGGATAGAGGCGTCAGTGTAAGTCTCTCGTTTCAATAAGCAATCATCAAAATGCCCTTGGCGTCGAAATCAGAGGCTGCGCGAGCAATGAGAATTCGTCTTGATCTCATTCTCGTGCCGCTTACAATGCCTGCCAGATCGCGACTTCAGAGGTTTTTTCATGGAACTGCTACGGGTGGTTTATCACCAGTATCGTTGGCCATTTCTGGCGGTTATGGCATTGACCATGACCAGCGCCGGCTTAGGCATCGGTATTATTGCGTTTATCAATCAATACCTGATGGACGCCGGCGGCGATGCGTTGGCCGTACTGCCAATGTTTCTCGCCCTGCTGGCATTGCTGATGGCGGTCACGCTGGGATCGCAATTGGCGCTGACGACATTGGGCCATTACTTCGTCTACCGCCTGCGCGGGCAGTTAGTGAAGCGCATCCTGGATACCGATATTGAACGCCTTGAACAGTTAGGCAGCGCCTCATTGTTGGCGAGCCTGTCCAGCGATGTCCGCAATATCACCGTCGCCTTCGTGCGCTTGCCCGAACTGGTGCAAGGGGTGATTTTAACCTTGGGGTCGGCGGCCTATCTGGGGTGGTTATCGCCGAAAATGTTGGCGGTGACGGCGGTGTGGGTCGCCGTCACCGTGGTGGGCAGCGGCTGCCTGGTCTCGCGGGTTTATCGCCATATGGCCAGTTTGCGCGAGTCGGAAGAGCGTCTCTATCATCATTACGAATCGGTGATTGACGGTCGCAAGGAACTGACGTTAAACCGCAAGCGAGCGCAGGCGCTGTACGAACAGACCTATCAACCCGATGCGCAAGCTTACCGCCACCATATCATTCGCGCCGATACCTTCCATTTGAGTGCGCTCAACTGGTCAAATATCATGATGTTAGGCGCGATTGGGCTGGTGTTCTTTATGGCTAACAGCCTGGGATGGGCGGACTCGGCGGTGGCTGCCACCTATTCCCTGACGCTGCTGTTCTTGCGCACGCCATTACTGCAGGCGGTGGGGGCGTTTCCGACGCTGGTCAGCGCCGAAGTCGCCTTCAACAAGCTGAAGACGCTGCACTTGGCCGAGTACCAACCGGCGTTTCCTGTCGCCGCCTGCCGTTCCTGGCAGACGCTGGAGCTGCGTGACGTGGTTTTTCACTATGCAGATAAGGAACAGCAGCCCGGTTTTGCCGTCGGGCCGCTTAATCTGACGCTGCGGCGTGGCGAGCTGGTCTTTTTGATCGGCGGCAACGGCAGTGGCAAGTCAACGCTGGCGATGCTGTTGACCGGATTGTACCGACCGGTGAGCGGCCACATCGTGCTGGATGGCGTCGCCCAGACCGCGGCGGATATGCCGGACTACCGCCGGCTATTTTCGGCGATTTTCACCGATTTTCATCAGTTCGATCGTTTACAAGGGCCGGAAGGCGGTGAACCCGATGCGAAGCTGGTCGCCGCCTGGCTCGAGCGGTTGAATATGAAAAGCAAACTGCAGTTCGACGGCACCAGGGTGACCAATCCGCAACTGTCGCAGGGGCAGCGCAAGCGTCTGGCTTTGCTGCTGGCGGTGGCGGAACAGCGCGATATCTTGCTGTTGGATGAATGGGCCGCGGATCAGGATCCGCAATTCCGGCGCATTTTCTATCGTGAACTATTGCCAGAACTGCGTGCGCTGGGCAAAACGGTGTTTGCCATCAGTCATGACGATCACTATTTCGAATACGCCGATCGGTTGCTTGAGATGCGCTCGGGTCATTTACGTGAGCTGACCGGCAGCGAGCGTGAACATGCCAGCCGGGATTCCGTCAGCAGAATCGGTTAACTCACGCCGGCCCGGGCGAGACCAAAGCGGGCCGGTGCTTCTCTTCGTATGATCCCAGTATGTCGTTTCATTTTATCCCCCGCCTTTAGCGCTGTCTGTTGTCGATTTGGCTTACGGCCAGTCAAATAATTGATAGTTAAATTATTTACCAGTGGTTTAATTTTGATCTTTCAAGGTATGACACACTGCACGTTCGTTCGCCTATCAATTCAAGTTATCGCCTGCCGATAACAGTGATATCCACGGTGCCGTTCTTACCAGGGCGGTAATGCAGATCTATGGCTAGCAGCTGTTTTTTAAATTTCCATAGGAAAAAACGACTTTATCGATCGTTAAAACAGATCGATAATTAATGTTTGAATGGTTTAATCTATTGGTTGAGGGCGCTGTGGTGAGCAAGGATGGATCTGATATCAAACGTAGAGCATGGCTGTGTGTGTTTATCGGTAGCGGGCTATTCTGGCTGTTAACCGCCGCCGTGATTTACTGGTTACTGAGTTAGCAGGTTAAGCAGGAAGGCGATTCGTGAACAAAAAGCAGGCTAAAAACCGTGAGGGCGCTGAGCGTCGCGCACCGTCCAAAATTCCGCCGTCATGGGTGCTGAGCGATGAGCAGCGCGCCTTTATTGAAGATTTATGGCAGGACACCGACTCTGAGGCGGCGCGGCCCCCATCGCGCCGCAGCGTTAGCTGATCACGCGGCTGCGGCCGGCCAACGCGCCGAACAGCATTTGCAAGACGGTCAGGCACAGCAGGGCGATCAACGGCCAGCGCCAGCCTTCCGTCAGATCGTGCAGTAAGCCAAATAGGGTGGGCCCCAGCGCCGCTAACAGATAACCGACGGATTGCGCCATACCCGACAGCAGCGTCGCCTGATGATGATGCTGACTGCGCAATCCAAAGAACGACAGCGCCAGCACCAGCGAACTCCCCGCCCCCAACCCGGCAAACGTCAGCCACACCAGTGAACTGGCGGGTTGCACCAATAATCCCCCGACGCCGATGAAGATCAGCAGCGAGCTGCCCAACGCTATTGCCCGCTGATCGCGCGCACGCGGCAAAATCACCACCATGACAAAGTTGGCGACGATTGCCACCACCTGGTAAACGAACAGTTCGAAACCCGCCTGCTGAGCGGAGGTGCCGTGGCTGGCGGCAAAGGCGCTGAACCAGCCGATGATGGTGTAGAAGGCGATCGATTGCAGCCCCATGAACATCGCTACTTGCCAACCCAGTGCGCTGCCCCAGGGAGAGCGATAGCGTTGCAGCTCTGTTGGCTGCGGCTCTTTGGGGACGGGGGTGGCGGAGCGCCGCAGCTGCGGCAGCCACACCAACAGCGCCAGCAGCGCGGGCAAACCCCAACACAGCAAAGAGAACCGCCAGCCGAGGTTGGCCAGGGAGGCCAGTGGCACGGCCAGGCCGGAAGCGATGGCGGCAACCAGTGACATCACCGCCGCATAGGCAGCGATCATCGCGGCGGCGCGATGTGGGAAATCTCTTTTCACCAGCGTTGGCAGCACCACGTTGGCGAAGGCGATGGCGGCGCCGATCAGGACGCTGCCCGGCCAGAGCATGGCGTCTTGCGGCAGGGAACGTAGCACGATACCGCAGACCAGCAGCGCGAGGGCCAGGCCCAGGGTGCGCTCGATGCCGATGCGTTTCGCCAGCGCTGGGGTCAGCGGCGAGAGAACGGCGAACAGGATCAGCGGCAGTGAGTTGATCAGGCCGGCGGCGGTGGCGGACAACGCCAGCTGTTGCTGGATCTGCTCCAGCAGCGGGCCGACGCTGGTCAGGGCGGCGCGCAGGTTGGCCGCGATCAGCATAATGCCGACGATCAGCAAAATAGGGCGGTGTAACCGGCGACGCGGGGTCGCGGTGGATGAAGCGGGTTGCGGCATGGGTTCCTCGCACCAGGGCATGCAGTCAATCAGCGCTGCATGGCGTGATGCGTTGATTGACGTTAACGCTTACGTACCGACAAGGGGCCGATATCTGATCGCAAGTGTAGGGAAGATGGCTCGTACTGACAAGGGGATGGCCCGGCGGGATGGTGGCGGTTAATCCCCGCCGGCCGCAGGATAATTATCATTATGTGATCCTGGTCACTGAGTGAACTAAAAGTCATGGCGTGGGGCGCACCATGCGCCGCTTTCGCTTTCCGTGCAGCCCACGTCTCAGCGCTCCGGGGGGTAGCGCTCGTCATGGCATTTCATTTTTCTCCCATTCCACTTTTTGCTTTTCGATTCGTTTCGATTCGAAAGGTTTTTTGGCGGTTTTTTTGCTAAAACGGGGCTGTAAGCCCGATCACAATTTCATTGCTTTCGCTTTGCTGTAATGCCAGCGCAGTAGAGCGAAAGCCATCTTCTCCCCGGCGATGCCGGAAACCTGAGGACCGCAGCTCATGCCAGTGAATACCGCAAAGCGACGTGAACACATTATCGATCTGTTATGCGAGCACGGCAGCGTGCGCGTGGAGCAGCTCAGCAAACAGTTTGCGGTATCCACGGTGACGATCCGCAACGATCTGCGCTTTCTGGAACGAAAAGGGTGTGCGCTGCGCGCTTACGGCGGCGCAATGCTCAATCAGCAATTCGCTTTCGATCGGCCGTTGCGGGACAAAGGGCGGTTGAATCGCGACGTCAAAACGCTGATCGCCAATGCGGCGGCCGGCTATGTGCGCGATGGCGATGCGTTGATCCTCGATTCCGGTTCCACCACCGCGCAGATCGTGCCGTTCCTGAAGGGGCGGCGCGATCTGGTGGTGATGACCAATGCGCTGAACATTGCCTACGAGCTTTCGGGAAACGACGGGGTGGAAGTCATGGTGCTGGGGGGCAGCGTGCGCCGCAACTCTTACTCGCTCTACGGTCCGGCTGCCGAGCAGCAATTGCGTCAGTACCGCTTCGACAAACTGTTTTTGGGCGTCGACGGGTTCGATCTGAGCGCCGGCATCACCACGCCTCACCCCGGTGAGGCGCACCTCAATCGCGTGATGTGCGAGGTGGCACGCGAGATTATCGCGGTGGCGGATGCCAGCAAATTCGGTCGCAAGAGCTTTTGCATGATTCGCGAAGCCGGACAAATCCATCGGCTGATCACCGACAGCCGTCTTCCGGACGATTACGAGCGGGCGTTAACCGAGCTGGGCGTGGAGGTCATCATCGCCGATCGGTAGCAGGGCGCCTGCATGGGGGCTTCATGCAGCAGTTGTTACAGCTTGTCGAGCAGCACAAGGCCGGTATGCCGGTCGGGATCTTTTCCGTCTGTTCCGCCCATCCCTGGGTTCTGAAGGCCGCGCTGCGGCAGGCCAAAGCGCGCGGCACGCCGGTATTGGTAGAGGCGACGTCCAACCAGGTCAATCAGTTCGGCGGCTATACCGGCCAAACGGCGGCCCAGTTCCGCGATGCGCTGTGGCGCCTGGCGGATGAGGCTGGCCTGGCGCGCGAGCGCGTGTGGCTGGGCGGCGATCATCTGGGGCCCAACGCCTGGCAAGATCGCCCGGCTCAGGAGGCGATGGCGCTGGCGGAAACCTTGATCGACGATTACGTTCGCGCCGGATTTCGCAAAATTCACCTCGATTGTTCCATGTCGTGCGCCGGCGATCCCTCGCCCCTGGGGGATGCCACGGTCGCCGAGCGTGCGGCGCGCCTGTGCGCGGTGGCGGAGCGGGCCTGGGCACAGAGCGGCGGCGAAGCGCCGGTCTATGTGATCGGCACCGAAGTGCCGGTACCGGGCGGCGCGCAGGAGGCGCTGGCGGGTCTGCAGGTCACCACGCCGCAGGCGGTGGAGCAAACGCTGGAAACGCATCGTATCGCCTGGCAAAAAGCCGAGCTGAATGATGCCTGGCAGCGAACCATTGCGCTGGTGGTGCAGCCGGGCGTCGAGTTCGATCACCACAGCGTTGAGCATTACCAGCCGCAGCGTGCCGACGCATTGAGCCATTTCATCGAACGGCAGCCGGGCATGATCTATGAAGCGCACTCTACGGATTACCAACCGCCGCAGGCCTACCGCCAATTGGTGCGCGATCACTTCGCCATCCTGAAGGTGGGGCCGGCGCTGACCTTCGCGCTGCGCGAAGCGCTGTTCGCCCTCGATCGCATCGAACGCGAATGGCTGGGGGAACGCCAGTCGGCGCAGCTGTGCGCCACGCTGGAGCAGGTGATGCGCGAGCAGCCACAGCAGTGGAGCCGCTATTACCACGGCACGCCGCACCAGCAGTATCTCGATCGCCACTACAGCCTGAGCGATCGGGTGCGTTACTACTGGCCGCAGCCGCAGGTGCAGCAGGCGGTCGACGGTTTGCTGGACAACCTGCGCCGCAGCCCGGTGCCGCTGGCGCTGCTCAGCCAGTACCTGCCGGATCAGGCGCGGGCGCTGAATGCCGGCGAATTGAGCGCCGATCCGCAGGAGTGGGTGCTGCATAAAGTGACGCAGGTGCTCGACGATTACCACGCCGCCTGTTACCCGGAGGGCCGCTGACATGCCGAATATTTTAATGACCCGCATCGACAATCGCCTGGTGCACGGCCAGGTGGGGGTGACCTGGACCAATACCCTCGGTGCCAACCTGGTGGTGGTGGCCAACGATGAGGCCGCCGCCGATCCGGTGCAGCAGAACCTGATGGACATGGTGGTGGCGGAAGGGGTGCAGACCCGCTACTTCACGCTGCAGAAAACCATCGACGTGATCCACAAGGCGGCGGATCGGCAGAAGATTTTTCTGGTGTGCAAAACACCGCAGGACGTGTTGACGCTGGTGCGCGGCGGGGTGCCGATCCGTTTCGTCAACGTCGGCAATATGCACTTCGCCGAGGGGAAGCGGCAGGTGCACAAAACGGTGTCGCTGGACGACGGCGACGTGGCCGCGTTTCGCGCGCTGGCGGCGCTGGGCGTGGAGTGCGAAGTGCGCCGGGTGCCAGATGAAGCGGGTGAGGCGATCGGCAAACTGCTCTTTTGAGCCTGGGGGAAAGCATGTTGACGGATGCGTTATTGATTGCGCTGTTGGCCGGGCTGGCGGGGGTTGACCTGTTCGACGGTCTGACCCACTTCCACCGGCCGGTGGTGATGGGGCCGCTGGTGGGGCTGATTTTGGGCGACGTTTACACCGGGTTGCTGGTGGGCGGCACGCTGGAGCTGGTGTGGATGGGGATGGTGCCGCTGGCGGGCGCCCAACCGCCTAACGTGGTGATTGGCGGGGTGATCGGCACCGCCTTCGCCATTCTGACCAAGGCCGATCCTAAAGTGGCGATCGGCGTGGCGGTACCGTTCTCGATTGCGGTACAGGGTTGCATCACGCTGCTGTTTACGCTGTTCTCGCCGATGATGCACCGCTGCGATCGCATGGTGAAAGAGCTGAACTGGCGCGGCATTGAGCGGGTGAATTACCTCGGCATCAGCATCCTGTTCATCTTCTATTTCGTGGTGGCGTTCCTGCCGATTTACTTCGGCGCCGATGCGGCCAGCGCCATGGTGCAAAAGGCGCCAGGTTGGCTGCTGGACGGGCTGGCGGTGGCGGGCGGCATGATGCCGGCGATCGGCTTCTCGCTGCTGATGAAGGTGATGATGAAAAAAACCTACGTGGCCTATTTTATCCTTGGCTTCATCTCGGTCACGTTCCTCAAGCTGCCGATCCTGGCGGTGGCGCTGGGTGCCCTGGCGATCGCCCTGATCGACTTCTTCAACACGCAACGCGGCGCGGCAGAGGCGACGGCCCGGCACGCTCCGCAGGAGGACGCCGAAGATGGCATTTAACGATTCCGACGATCTGCTGGCGCAAAAGGCCGAGCAACGCATGGCGCAGGCGCTGGCCACCAGCCAGGTGGAGCAGGACGACTATCTGGACAGCCAGCCCGCCGAAGCGCTGACGCGCGGCGACATCAACCGCATGGCCTGGCGTTCGCTGCTGTTGCAGGCGTCGTTCAACTATGAACGCATGCAGGCCGGCGGCTGGCTGTATCAGCTGATCCCCGGGCTGCGCAAGATCCACCGCAACCCGCAGGATCTGGCCAACTCGATGAAGATGCACATGGAATTTATCAACGTGCACCCGTTCGACGTCACCTTCCTGTCGGGCCTGGTGCTGGCGATGGAGCAGAACAAGGAGAAAATCTCCACCATTCGCGCGGTGAAAGTGGCGCTGATGGGGCCGCTCGGCGGCATCGGCGACGCGCTGTTTTGGCTGACGCTGCTGCCGATTTGCGCCGGGATAGGCGCTTCGTTGGCGCTGGAAGGGAGCCTGTTCGGGCCGATCGTCTTCCTGCTGCTGTTCAACCTGTTCCACTTCGGCCTGCGTTTTGGGCTGGCGCACTACGGCTATCAGGCCGGCACCAGCGCGCTGGCGCTGTTGAAGACCCATACCCGGCGCATTTCTCACGCCGCGTCGATCGTCGGCATGACGGTGATCGGCGCGCTGGTGGCCTCGTATGTACACCTGTCCACGCCGCTGGTGATGCATGCCGGCAAGGCCAGCGTGGCGTTGCAGACCGACGTGCTGGACAAGTTGATGCCCAATTTATTGCCGCTGTGTTTCACGCTGCTTATTTTCTTCCTGATGAAGCGCGGATTCTCACCGGTGAAGCTGATAGGCGTCACCGTAGCGATTGGCGTAGTGGGCAAATTTATCGGCATTTTGTGAGGAGCGAGCTATGCCAGGCATTGTGATTACCGGCCACGGCGGTTTTGCCACCGGGCTGTTGCAGGCGGTGGAACAGGTGGTGGGGCCGCAGCGGTACTGCACGGCGGTTGATTTCCCCGAACAGATGAGTACCGCGCAGCTCAGGGACGCCCTACGCTCGGCGCTGGCTGCGGTGATGCAGCCGGACGGCGTGGTGTTCCTGACCGATATGCTCGGCGGTTCGCCGTTTCGCAGCGCCTGCGAACTGGCGGATGAGCAGGGCGATTGCGAAGTGCTCACCGGCGTCAATATGCAGCTGGCGGCGGAAATGATGCTGGAGCGCGACGGGTTGAGCCTGGATGAGTTTCGCGAGGTGGCGCTGGCGTGCGGCAAACGGGGCCTGACCAGCCTGTGGCATGAGCGCCACCGAGTGAAGTGCGAAGACGTGCAGACCGACGGCATCTGAACGAACGCCGGGCGCGATAGCGCCCGGCTCTGCGGGTTATACCGGCAGCGGGCTCAGCGCCAGGCGCGCCGGTTGATCTTCGCTGCGGCTGAAGCGCCAGCAGGTCTGGTGGTACTTCGCCACGCTGTTGCGGTGCGCCACGCTGATCAGCGTCACGTCCGGCAGTTCATCCACCAGCAGGCAGTACATCAGTTGCTCGGTTTCGTCGTCCAGCGCGCTGGTGGCTTCGTCGAGGAACAGGATGCTCGGGCGAATCAGCAGGGCGCGGGCGAACGCCAGCCGCTGTTGCTCGCCCGGCGACAGGCGGTGGCTCCAGTTGGCGGCGGTATCCAGCCAGCGCTGCAGGTGCTTCAGGCGGCAGTTTTCCAGCACCCGCATCAGCTGCTCGTCGCTGTATTGTGTCGCCTGGCTCGGGTAGCTCAGCGCCTCGCGCAGCGTGCCGATCGGAATGTAGCTGCGCTGCGGCAGGAACAGGGTATTGGCGTTGGCCGGCAGCCCGATGGCGCCCGCGCCGTAAGGCCAAATGCCGGCGATGGCCCGCAGCAGCGTCGACTTGCCGCAGCCGGAAGGGCCGACGATCAGCAGGCGATCGCCGCGTTGCAGCGTCATCTTGGCGCCGGCCAGCAGCGGCTGGCCGTCGGGTAAGTTCAGGCTGAGATTATCCAGCGTTAACGGATGGGCGGCCTCTTCCCGCAGCTGAATGCCGCGCGGCTGATGGTGAACCTGATCGACGGCGGCGTTGAAGCCGGCCAAACGGTTAACGCAGGCTTTCCAGGTCGCCAAGTCGTTAAACGCGTCGATAAACCACGACAGCGCCCCCTGTACCTGACCGAAGGCCGAGGCGATCTGCATCAGGCCGCCCATCTGAATGGCGCCGGAGAAATAGCGCGGCGCGGCCACCAGCAGGGGAAACACGATGGCGAACTGGCTGTAGAAGTTGGTGGCAATGTTCAGCCGCCGGGTGATGCGCATAATTGCCCACCAGTTGCTGCGAATGGTGTCAAAACGATCGCCTAGCTGCTGTGCCTCGCGCGGTTCGCCGTGGTACAGCGCGATGGCGTCGTTGTTTTCGCGGATGCGGATCAGGCCGAAACGGAAGTTCGCCTCGTACCGTTCCTGGTTGAAGCCCAGCATGACCAGCGGTTTGCCGACCCACCAGATCAGCAGCGATCCCAGCACCGCATACAGCAGCGCGAACCACACCATATAGCCGGACAGCGTGATGGCGTGCTGACCGAGCGCGAAGGTCATCGGCCCGCTGACGTGCCATAAAATGTCGATAAAGGAAAACAGCGTCACCAGGCTGGAGAGCAGCCCGAGTGACAGCGACAGGGTATATTGGGTCAATACGTTGAGATCTTCCGCGATACGCTGATCGGGGTTATCGACGATCTGTTGCTGCTCGGTGTGATAATACGCCTGGTGCGCCAACCACTTCCCCATGAACTTTTCCGTCATCCAGCGCCGCCAGCGCATCTGGAGCCCCTGGGTGAGGTAGATCTTGTAGACCGCCAACACGATAAAAATCAGCGCCAGATAGGTAAAGCGCCACAGCTGCGTCTTGAATACCGGGTAATTTTTGTTCTGCAACGCATCGTAGAACACCTGGTTCCACTGGTTGATCAGCACGCTGATATAGACCAGGCCGAGTGACAGGATGACGATGGCGATCAGCATCATCCAGGCGCGCCATCGTTCCTCCGACACCCAAAAGGGTTTGATCAGCTGCCACACGGCGTGTTTCTGCAAGGGGGTTGCGTTCATAACGGCTCGATAATTGCGGTATTTCGTTCAGCATGGGCTGCGGGCCGGTAACAAACAAACCGTGACTGTAAGCAGTTTTAACTCCGCTAACCGTTTGAAATAAAGCGGCTGAATCGCCGGCAGCGTGCAGCTGGGCGCAATTGCGGCATACACTCCGGCGCCGGGCGGTTATACTGGCGCCGAATTTTTGCAGAAAGGATAAACGATGAAGGCTTGGTTTCCTCTGTTGCTGACCTGCGGCGTCTTCGCCAGCGTCCGGGCCTGGGCGCACATTGACGAGCCGGACATCGCCGCCGACTGCCAAAAGGTGGCGAGCTACGCCGAACTGGGAAAAAAGGCCTATCAGCGGCAGGATTACGCTAAAGCCGCCGACATCTTTCGCGATCAGGCGGCTTGGAGCGAGTTTTGCGGCCTGAGCGAGCAGGCTGTCGCCACGGCTTACAACAACGTGGCGTTGTCGCTGATGCACGCCGGCGAATTGCTCAAGGCGCAGGCCTATCTGGCGCTGGCGCCGCACGATGACAAATCGCAGCACAACATGAGCCTGTTGCGCCAACGCCTGGCGCAGCGGCCACAGCCGCAGGGGCCGGCCGGCGTGTATTGGCAATACGCCGGGCGCGGCGTGTGGAGCGAAGTGACGGTGAAGCCGCAGGGCGAGCGGTGGCTGATTGATTTTTCCGGCTACGCCATGCCGCAGATGGGGTTGTATTACGGGCCGAACATGGGCGATTTCACCGCCGAGCTGCCCATTGAGCACGGCAAGGCTGTCTACCACCAGCATGAAGCGGAAAGCGCGCAGGTCTGCGACGTCATGCTGGAGTTTGGCGAACAAGCGCTGGAGATGCACACGCGGGGGGATTGCGGGTTCGGTCACAACGTGCGGGCGGAAGGGCGGTTCGTGCGGGTCGAATGACCCGCCCCGGCGATCGGGGCGAGAAGGGTTACGCCAGCGCGGCGGCGCCCAGCAGGTTTTTCCAAGCTTCCACATTGCCCAGATAGTTGCCGGCCGGCAGCAGATGCAGGCGACCTTCGCTGTCCTGCAGCGCAAAGGTCGGGAAGCCCTGGCCTTGCACTTTGGCCAGCAGCGCCCGGCTTTCCGCGATGTGTTGCGCGGTTGGCGCGCCGCTGCTAAAGCGCATTTCGGCGATAAACGCCGCCGAAGGCAACCCCAGCTCTTTCGCCAACGCTTCCAGCACCGGCGTGTCGGCGATGCGCCGGCCTTCCTGGTAGTGCGCCCGCTGAATGCGGTGCAGCATGTCCAGCCCGCGTCCCGCCAGTTTCTCCGCCGCCAGGATAGCGGTGATCGGCGGCTCGGAATCCATCACTGCCGTGGTGTCGCGCAGCAGGCCGTTGAAATAGGCTTCGCCGAAAGGCTGGCCCGTCATCTCCGCGATGCGTTTGTCGTGCGGAATGACGTAGTTGCGCCATTCGTCGGTGATTTGGCGGCGGTTGTTACCGGTCATCATGCCGCCGGCGTGCGGCACCACCTTCAGCCCGGGGAGGCTCTGAGCCGCTTTCACCAGCGGCGCGGCGCCGTAGCACCAGCCGCACAGCGGATCGAAAATATAATGCAGAGTGGTTTCGGTCATTTTTACTCCTCGCTTGGCGCGCGGCAGTTCACCGCGGCGCCAGGGCTGGTTCAATCACGCACGGGCGCTTATTGCGGCCACTTCATCTCGCCTTTCAGCACTTTCGCGCTCAGTTCCAGGCTCGACTCGTCTTTCAGCGTCGGGTAGTGTTTTTTCATCGCTTCAATCAGCGCGGCGGAATCCTTGGCTTTCGGCAGCTCGGCTTCCAGCGTGGTCAGGTATTTTTGGGTAAAGTGCACCGATGCCAGCGTTTGCGCTGCGCCCGGCAGGAAGTGGCCCGGCACGACGACCTGTGGCTTCAGTGCTTCGATATTTTTCAGCGTCTGCTGCCAGTGCTGGCGCGATTCTACGCTCTGGTTGTCGGCGATCCACGGATGGATATTGTCACCGGCGACCGCGACACCGCCCACGACCGCTTTCAGCGCCGGGATCCACACGAAGGTGCGATCGGGGGTCGGGCCGTTCAGGCCTTTCACTTCCACTTTCTGGCCGTCGATGGTGAAGCTGTCGCCCTGCAGCGGCTGCGGCACGATCACGGTTTTCGGCGCGTTGTCTTTCAGGATCGGGCCCCAATAGGCGACTTTACCGTCTTTGGTGGCGTTGATGTCCTTGATGGTGCCTGGCGAAGCGATGATTTTCGCCTCCGGGAAGGCTGCCTTGATCACGTCCAGACCGAAATAGAAATCCGGGTCTGAGTGGCTGATATAAACGGTGGTCAGTTTCTTGCCGGTCGCCTTGATCTTTTTCACCAGCTCTTCGGCATCGTTACGCTGGAACTGAGCGTCGATCAGCGCCACTTCGTGTTTGCCGCTGACGATTTCGGAAGACACCGGGAACACGCTTTTCTCGCCCGGGTTATACACTTCCATGGTCAGGGTATCGGCAGCGGTGGCGTAAGTGCTCAGGGTGGCGACGCCGGTGAAGGCCAGAGTTAACAGTGATTTCTTAAACATGGGCAGAGGTCCTTAGGTATCGGTTAATGTTGTAATGATGTTAGGTTGCATAAAGCGATAGAAAAACCGGATAATAAGCAATTATTCGTTGCATAAATCGGACTAATTATGGATCGCATTACCGCCGCTGAGGTTTTTGTCACCATCGTCGATCGCGGCAGCATGATCGCCGCCGCGGAAACGCTGGAGATGTCGCGCGCGATGGTGACGCGCTACCTGGCGCAGATGGAGCAATGGGCCGGGGCGCGTTTACTGCACCGCACTACCCGTAAGCTTAGTCTGACCGACGCCGGGGAGCGTACTTTGGAGCGCTGCCGACAAATGTTGGCGCTGGCGGGGGAAATCGATCTGGTGGAGGAAGGGCAGAGCGACGAGCTGCGCGGCCTGCTGCGCATCACCTGTTCGCAATCGCTCGGGCAAACGGCGCTGGTGGGGGCGGTCGCTCAGTATCTGAAGCGCCATCCGCAGGTGGCGGTCGATCTGCAGATGAACAATAGGGCGGTGAATCTGGTGGAAGAGCGCATCGATCTGGCGCTGCGCATCACCAATGAGCTGGATCCCAACCTGATCGCCCGGCCGCTGTCCACTTGTGCGTCGGTGGTGTGCGCCGCGCCCGCTTATCTGGCGGCGCACGGTACCCCGCGCCAACCGCAGGATCTGGCGTTGCACAACTGCCTGACTTACTCCTATTTCGGCAAAAGCCTGTGGCATTTCGACGCACAGGGGGTGAAATCGGCGGTGGCGGTCAGCGGTAACCTGAGCGCCAACGAGTCGGTGGTGCTGATGGCCGGCACGGTGCAGGGGGCGGGCATTTCCATGCAACCCTATTATTCGGCGGCGCCGCTGCTGGCCAGCGGCAAACTGGTTGAGTTGCTGCCGGGTTATCGGCCGCAGTCGATGGGCATCTACGGCATCTACACCTCGCGCCGCCAGATGCCCGCCACCTTGCGCACCATGCTGGACTTTCTGGTGGAGTGGTTCGCCACCGATCCGCAGTGGCAGGCGACGCTGCGCTGATACTTCGGCAATATTCCCACGCCGCTTTCAGCGCCTGACGGCGGCGGCCAGCCGGGCGGCAAAGGCGGCGGCCTGCTGATGAAGGTGGTCGATAAAGGCGGTGACCAGCGCCGACGAAGGGCGGTGCAGCGGCCGGATCAGGCTGACGGTGAACGGTACGTCGATGCTGAATGGCCGCACCTGTACGCCGCTGCCGGCATAGTCGAGCGCGGTCAGCGGGTTAACGATCGACACCCCCACGCCGGCTCTCACCATGGCGCACACCGACGCCGCGCTGTGCGTTTCCATCACCATGCGGCGCTCGACGCCCTGTTCGCCGAACAGCGCATCCAGCAGGTGGCGATAGCTGTCGGTGCTCGACAGGCTGATAAAGTTCTGCCCGGCGAAGTCCTGCGGCGTCAGCCGATCTTTCACCAGCAGCGGGTGGCCCGTCGGCAGCACGCACACTTCGTTCAACGTCATCAGCGTCACCCGTTCGGTGCCCGCGGGTGTCAGGGTGGTTTCCGTCAGCCCGAGATCGTGGCGCTGGGCCGACAACCACTCTTCCAGCAGCGGCGACTCTTGCGGGATCACGCTGAAGCTGACTTCCGGGTAACGTTCGATAAAGGGCCGGCACACCGCCGGCAGCAGCGATTGGGAAAATACCGGCAGGCACACGATCGACAGCTGCGCCTGCTGAAACTGGCGAATGCCGGCGGCGGCGTTGACGATGCGATCGAGGCCATAATAGGAGCGTTGCACTTCTTCGAACAGCCGTAGGCCCTGCACCGTGGGGGACAAGCGCCCGCGCACCCGGTCGAACAGCTGCAGCCGGATCAGCTTCTCAAAGCGCGCCAGCTCACGGCTGACGGTCGGTTGCGAGGTTTGCAACAGGGCTGCCGCCTCGGTCAGGTTGCCGGTGGTCATCACCGCCCGAAAGATTTCGATCTGCCGCAAAGAGATGCTGTGCATGGCGAGGCTGCTCGACTATAGAGAAAGTCATATCATAAATGAATAGACTACGGCTAAATAGATATTTTTCACCCGATTCAGCGTGCGGCACTATGGCTCTATCTGCCGTCATTTTCGAATTGGGAATATCGCCATGCCTCGCCCGTTGCACGACACCTCCACCGCGTTGAATGCCGCTAACCTGTTGGCCTTGCCGCCGCGTTTCGGTTGCCCGGTCTGGGCCTATGATGCGGACATCATCAGCCAGCGCATCGCTCAGCTGCGCCACTTCGACACCATTCGTTTCGCACAGAAGGCCTGTTCGAATATTCATATTTTGCGTTTGATGCGCGAGCAGGGCGTGAAGGTGGATTCGGTGTCGCTGGGTGAGATCGAACGGGCGCTGCAGGCCGGTTTTCAGCCGGGCGGCGAACCGAGTGAGATCGTGTTTACCGCGGACGTGTTGGATCATGCCACGCTGGCGCGCGTCAGCGAATTAAAGATCCCGGTCAACGCCGGTTCCATCGATATGTTGGATCAGCTCGGCCAGGTTTCCGCAGGGCATCCGGTGTGGCTGCGCATTAACCCGGGGTTTGGCCACGGCCACAGCCAGAAAACCAACACCGGCGGCGAGAACAGCAAGCACGGCATCTGGTATGCCGATCTGCCGCAGGCGGTGGAGAAGATCCGCCGCTACGGCCTGAAACTGATCGGCGTACACATGCATATCGGTTCCGGCGTCGATTATCAGCATCTGGAGCGGGTCTGCGATGCGATGGTGCAGCAGGTGATCGATCTCGGTCATGACATCAGCGCCATTTCCGCCGGCGGCGGCCTGTCTATCCCGTATCAGTACGGCGAAGAGGCGATCGATACCGAACACTATTTCGGTTTGTGGAACCGGGCGCGTGAACGCATCGCCGCGCATCTGGGGCATCCGGTGCAGCTGGAGATTGAACCCGGGCGTTTCCTGATGGCGGAAGCGGGCGTCTTGGTGGCCGAGGTGCGGGCGGTGAAAGACATGGGCAGCCGCCACTTCGTGCTGGTGGACGCCGGTTTTAACGATCTGATGCGCCCGGCAATGTACGGCAGCTATCACCATATTTCACTGTTGCCGGCCGATGGGCGCGCGACCACGGGGCAACCGCTGCGCGAAACGGTGATCGCCGGGCCGCTGTGCGAATCCGGCGACGTCTTCACCCAGCAGGCGGGCGGCGGCGTGGAAACCCGCGAACTGCCGCCGGTCCAGATCGGCGATTATCTGGTGTTCCACGACACCGGTGCCTACGGCGCGTCGATGTCCTCCAACTACAACAGCCGCCCGCTGTTGCCTGAAGTGCTGTTCGAAAACGGCGAGCCGCGTTTGATCCGCCGCCGCCAAACCATCGAAGAACTGATCGCGCTGGAGCTTATCTGATCAGCGGGCGGGCGCCTGGCGCCCGCTTTACAGCGTCATGCGGCGGTGCTGGCCATTGGGCAATTGCACATCCAGCGACAGCGTGCCGCCCATCGCCTCGATATAGCGTTTGAGCGACGACAGCTTTATTTCGCTGCCGCGCTTTTCCAAATTGGCGACGGAGGGTTGGCTGATGCCGAGCCGCTTCGCCAATTCAACCTGAGAGACCGCCAGCTCTTCCCTCAGCATTGCCAGCCGCAGCTCGAAAATTTCCTTGTCCGCTTTTTGCCTGGCTGCGGCAACGACGGCGGGATCGAGTTTATCGATCAGTTGGGATAAAGGTTTGGCCATCTGCACTACCTCCGGGTTGCCAGATAATGTGAAAACTCCATGGCGGCGATGGGCAACATGCGCTGGTAAAAGCGTTGGTCGCCAGTTTTATCGCCGCCGCACAGCAATACCGCTTGCCGCTGTGGGTCAAAGGCGAAAAACACTCTGAAAGGGCGCCCGCGATGTTGAACGCGCAGCTCCTTCAACTGCCGGGCCGCGTCGGAAAAATGCAGCGTATCGGCGTGCGGCCGCGCCAACTGCGGGCCGAACGTCTGTAATTTGAAGATCGCCGCAGGATGCTGGTTTGCTGGGCGTTGTTCAGCGCTAAAAACCAGTCGTCGAACCGTTCGACGGTCACCACTTGCCACATGATGCGCTCAGAATATAGCTTTTATGCTATATAGTGTAAAGGTTATTGTTCGAACAATATGCACGAACGCAGGGAGCGGAAAAAATCCAAAAGCGGGAAATGCGGCGGGCTACGCAATATGAACGCATGGGTGACTGCTCACCCATGCAGCGATGTCATTACGGCTGTTCGTGCGCGTTGTTGAGGGTGGCGACCGAGTGGCGGCGCACCAGCGTCGGGCTGAACATGTTGGTGATTTCCGGCAGCGGTTGCCGGTTGGCCAGCGCCAGGGCCAGCTCTGCCGCCTGGGTGGCCATCGCGACGATAGGGTAGCGAATGGTGGTCAGGCGTGGGCGCAGGTAGCGCGAAATCAACACGTCGTCGAAACCGATCAGCGAAATTTCCCCCGGTACGTCGACGCTGTTATCGCTCAGCACCGACAGCGCGCCGGCGGCCATCGGATCGTTGTAGCAGGTAATGGCGGAGAACGAACGGCCGCGGCCGAGCAACTCGGTCATCGCCTGTTCGCCGCCGATCTCGTCCGGTTCGCCATAGGCGATCAGCTTTTCATCCACCGCGATACCGTGTTCCCGCAGCGCGTCGAGATAGCCCTGCAGCCGGTCGGTGGCGTCGGAAATCTGGTGGGTGGAGCAGATGATGGCGATGCGCTGATGCCCTTGCTGGATCAGATGACGGGTCGCCAGCCAGGCGCCGTAGCGATCGTCGAGCGCCACGCAGCGTGTTTCGAAGCCCGGCAGCGTGCGGTTGATCAGCACCATGCCCGGGATCTGTTGCATCCAGCCGCAAAGTTCCTGATCGCTCAGCCTTTTGGCGTGCACCACCAGCGCTTCGCAGCGGTGCCGCACCAGCTGTTCAATCGCCTGGCGCTCTTTTTCGGCGTCGTGGTAACCGTTGCCAATCAGCAGAAAATTATGGGTGGCGTAGGCCACCTGCTCGACCGCTTTGACCATTGCGCCGAAGAAGGGATCGGAAACGTCGGAGACGATCAGGCCCAGCGTCTCGGTGGATTGCTGCGCCAGCGCTCGTGCGTTGGCGTTAGGGTGATACTGCAGTTGTTCCATGGCGGCCAGCACCGCGGTGCGCGACCCTTCGCTGGCCTTGGGGGAATTGTTTATCACGCGGGATACCGTGGCCACGGAAACACCCGCCAGCCTGGCAACATCCTTTATCGTAGCCATATCAGTCAACACATCCTGGGTAATCGCTTACATCCCCCAGTTTTGCGGAAAAAAACCGGGGCTGCAAGCGGTCTCGTGCGCAACTTGTGGCGGCCGTTGCAGAATCTCTTCGAGTCTGTACGCATAACCATCGACGACCGAACGATAGCGCAATTTGTACGTTGGCACTGGCGCCGGGCTGAGGTAACGTCTGTGCATTCCGATTTGCGCCGAGAATGCCATGTCCATTAAACGCTATCCGCAGCTCGCCCATTGGGGCGCTTATACCGCCGTGGTTGAAGACGGTCGGCTTATCCGTTGTGAACCCTTCGTCGACGATCCCGACCCTTCGCCGCTGCTCGATTCCATCGTCCCGATGGTCTACTCCGACAAACGCATTCGCAAACCGGCGGTGCGCCGCTCGTGGCTGCAAAAGCGCGAGGGCAGCGACCGTACGCTGCGCGGCAGGGAAGATTTCGTCGAGGTGGGCTGGGAGTTAGCGCTCGATTTGGTGGCGGAAGAGAATCGCCGGGTGCGCGATCGTTACGGCGCCTCCGGGTTGTTTACCGGTTCTTATGGCTGGTCGTCGGCCGGGCGGCTGCACCATGCACGCTCGCTGGTGCGGCGGTTCTACTTCGGCGGCGGCGGCGGGGTCGATCAGCAGGGCAACTACAGCTGGGGCGCGGCGCAGTTCTTTCTGCCGTATGTGATCGGCACTTTCTCGCCCTTGACCGGGCGCGTCACCAGTTGGCCGAGCGTGGTGGAGCATTGTGAGTTGTTTGTGGCGTTTGGCGGGCTGGCGCTGAAAAACGCTCAGGTCTCTTCCGGCGGCGCGGCGGAACATGCGCTCAAACCCTGGCTGCAAAAGCTGGCGCATAAGGGCACGCCGGTGATCAACATTAGCCCGATGCGCGACGACTGCCCCGCGTTCGTCAACGCGGAATGGATCCCGATCCGGCCGAATACCGACGTGGCGCTGATGCTGGCGCTGGCTTATGAAATCCAGCGGCTGGGCGCGCAGGATGAAGCCTTCCTGCACAGCCACTGCGTGGGCTATCAACAGCTGGCGGATTACCTGAACGGCGCCGGTGACGGCGTGGCGAAAACCCCCGACTGGGCCAGCGCCATTACCGGCATTCCGGCGGCGCGTATTGCGCTGCTGGCGCGGCAACTGATCGGCGTGCGCAGTTTCATCACCTGCTCCTACTCCGTGCAACGCGCACATCGGGGGGAGCAACCGTATTGGATGATGATCGCGCTGTCGGCGATGCTGGGCCAGGTGGGGCTGCCGGGCGGCGGTTTCTCGTTCGGCCACGGCTCGATGAACGGCGTCGGCAACCCGCGCGTGGATACCCCCGCGCCGACCATGCCGGTAGGCGAAAACCCGGCCGGGCTGGCGATCCCGGTGGCGCGCATCTGCGACATGCTGTTGCACCCCGGCGAAGCCTATCAATTTTGCGGCGAGACGCGGCATTATCCGGATATCCATTTGGTGCACTGGGCCGGCGGCAACCCGTTCCATCATCATCAGCAGTTGAATCGGCTGGTGGAGGGGTGGCAGAAGCCGGACACGGTGATCGTTCAAGATATCTGGTGGACGGCGGCGGCCAAAATGGCGGACATCGTGCTGCCGGTCACCAGTTCGCTGGAGCGTAACGACATAGGCGGCTCGTCGCGCGATCGCTACGTGTTGGCGATGCATCAGGCCATTGCGCCGCAGCATCAGGCGCGCAACGATTTCGATATTTTCGCCGATCTGGCGGAGCGTCTCGGCTATCGTGAGCGCTTTACCGAGAATCGCGACGAGCGGGCTTGGATCGAAGCTATCTACCGGCAATGCGGCGCAGCGCAGCAGCGCGCCGGCGTCGCCTGGCCCGAGTTTGAGGATTTCTGGCGCCGGGGCTATGTCGAACTGCCCGCGCCGGCCAAAGAGTTCGTCTTTTTTGAGGCGTTCCGCGCCGATCCGCAGGCTAACCCGCTGCAAACGTCCAGCGGCAAGATAGAGCTGTTCAGCGAGCGGATCGCCGGCTATCGCTACGAAGATTTCGCGCCGCATCCGCAGTGGCGGCCGCCGGTGGAGTGGCTGGGCGCGCCGCAGGCCAAAAACTGGCCGCTGCACCTGATCTCCATTCAACCGAGCGATCGCCTGCATAGCCAGATGGATCCGGCGCCGCTGGCGCAGGGCAACAAGACTGCCGGGCGCGAAACCTTGTACATGCATCCGGACGATGCGGCGCCGCGCGGCGTGGCGGACGGCGCCGAAGTGCTGGTTAGCAACGCACGCGGCAGCTGTCTGGCGGGGGTATCGCTCACCGATGGCGTGACGCGCGGCGTGGTGCTGATGGCGACCGGCGCCTGGTTCGAGCCGGGTTACGACGCGCAGCGCCGGCCGGTCGAGCAGGCGGGCAACCCGAACGTGCTGACGCTCGATATCGGCACCTCGCCGCTGACGCAGGGGCCGAACGCCATGAGCTGTCTGGTGGAGGTCAGCGCATTCACCGAACGTCGGGATCAAGATAGTTAGCACTGACCAGCAATTGGGTCGACAGCGGGATGTTATCGCGTTGCTGCTGACGCAGTTGTGTCGCGGCCGCGGCGAAACTGGAGACTGTTAATGACAGTGTGAAGTGTTGCCCAACCTCGTTATCCGGTACAAGGATGTGTAATGCTTCCCGATCGACGGATAAACGATAGTTGGGTAGATGTCTTTGGCGTGGTTGCCCGGGGGCGAGTGAAAAGGAAAGGGGCTCACCATCATCGTTGCGTAATTCATCAACCGTGAGGCTGAGATAGCTAGAAGCATCGGTTGCGCCGCCTCCTTCTGCCAGGTTTCTATTCTCCCGCAGAGTGAACCCCTGCAACTGCACGGGCTCATCGCAAGTCAACCGATACTGCAATGGGGCGCTGTGCAGCAGAGTGGATTGCTGAGACAGTGTCCCAATATTGTGCTCCCCCAGATAAATGCTGTTTTGTGTGGTCGTTAGCGTGCAGTTAGCGTTAGCCCCAAAACTGATGGCTATGGCTGCCAACCCATAATAAATCACTTTCATGTGTTCTCCTGATATCGATGAACGTTTAGCGACACACGGCTTCGGAGTGGCTGATGCCGGCACGATTGCGGGAAGAGGTGTCTGCAGCAATTGCGAAATAACATGCCTGTCCCGACGAGTTTTTCATGCTGAAGCGTTGTGAGGACGCATCGTTCTTCGCGTGGTGCGCTTTCTGATGTTCAATGAAGGCTGCGCCCTGATCATTGGTAAAAGCGACCACTCGTTGTTGTTCATCCAAAATCATGCTGCCGATAGCGGGTCTGGTGCCGTCTGCATAGCTAATCTGGACAATGGCCCGCAATGTATTAATGGCATCGATATTGATATGTTTAACGCTGCCACGTGCCAGATTGATCTTGCGCACGCCGTTATCGATATCGGCACCGGGAGGTAAGGTGCTTGTGTCTACGTTAATCAGGCTTGGTTGATACTCACGCAGCCTTGGGATGACCGCCTTACCTTGCTTGCCATAGGTTTTCACCTTGCCGCCTGGCGTAGACACGCTGACTCCGGCGAGGCCCGGTATCGACAAGACGCCGAAGGTATCGCCGATTTTCTGTGGTGAGAGCGTTAGCCCGCTACTGTCTGCCACCAGGGAGCCAGAGGCACTGTAGTAAAATGCCTGCTGATTTTCTGACAGATGGCTATAGCTGCCGGAAAGCGTTGTGAACGGACTCAAATAGTTCACATTGCCTGAGTAGGTGCCGTTGTTGGATTGGGTGTCCTGTGTTGCATTGAATCCATAAGCCAGATCGCCATTCAACGCTTGGCCGGAAAGCGAATTGCTGATGCTACGATTTCTTCCGTTGCTTATCATATTGGCGCTATAACGTCGGTTTTTTCCCAGCGGTAATGAAAGGGTGGCGAACACCCTGGTATCGTTATCGCGAACCTCGCGGCTGCGCTCTTTTTCCAGGCTAATGCCAACGGTGGCTGCGCCAAATTGACGGTTCCAGAAGGCGTAGACTCGTTGATTTTGTTGCTTATCTCCGCCTTCAGCGCGTGTAACGCCTAAAGATAGATTTCCGATGTATTTATGGTGCCAGCCTAGGCCCAGGCTGTAGCTTTGACGTTGGTGTGAAGATGACTCACCGTGCGATACAGGCCAATAAGTTCCTTCGCCGTCATCTTTACGCGGAGAACGGAGCTGTGTGGGCGAGCGGTATCGCTCTGACTGGATGCTGTAACCGGCGTTCAGCTTAAGGTTTTTTATCAGGGGCAATGCGCTATTCAGCTGCAGCTTCGTGCCCTTTCCGCTTGACGACTGCGCCACGTGGCTCAAGGCTGTAAAACGATAATCGCTATTGGCAACGCTATAACCGGCGGCGATGCCGCGATAATCGCGGCTGAGGAAACTTCCCCCTCTCACCTGGTGGTGGTTGAGCCATGGCAAAGAGAATGAGCCAGTGATGAAAGGCATTTCTGTGCTTTTTGCCAGGCTGTGAGTGCGCCCGAGAGCAAGGGAGTAACTGCCCTGGCGGGGAGTAGAGCGTCCTGAGCTCGTCAGATAAGGGACGATGAATTGTTTGCGGCTACCGTTGCTTTCCGTGACGGTGACGGACAAATCGACTGCGTCGAACTGCGCAGGGATATCAGTCAGGCGGAAAGTGCCCGGTTGCACCTGCGTGGCGTAAACTAATCTGCCATTCTGAAAAATCTCAACCTTGGCTTGGCTCTCGGCGATACCTTCGACTACCGGCACATCACTGCGTTGACTCAATGACAGCGACGAGTCAGGCAGCCATTGCAGGCCATCTAAGGTAATGCCGCTGTAAAGCGAATCTGATAACGTCGCTCGTCCCAAACGCATCATGGCGTCGTGATCCGTCAATGTCCGCTGCAGATAACTATTATAAGGCGTGTACCCCTGATGTCGTTCTGACTTGTTATAGGTACCATTATGGCGAAACAGCCAATTGTTGCTGTTGAAGCCGGTTTCCAACGCCGCATAATCACTGCTGTGAGTTTGGCTGTCGAATCGGCTCGCGGTATAATTCAGCATCAGGGCATGGCCGCCAAATTCATAGTCCGCCGGTTGTCGACGGATATAGCGCTCGGGCAACAGCAAAATCAATTGATTATTACCGGTTTCATTGTCGATGCGGCTGCCTTGATAACATTGGCTCATCAGCATTTCTGCCTGAGTGTTGAGCTTGCAGGGGTGTAATCCCAGGCTTTCTACGAGTTCAGCGTCGTATTGCCATTCGCCTTGTTTGTCTATGTTGACTTCATGCCGTCCATGATTTTGTCCGTTGACGTTGATGAATAACGCTTGTTTTCCTGCGGGGAATTTCGCTCCAGAGGAAAAGTAATCAGCAATCTCACTGGGTAATCCAAGTGCGCGCATCATTTCAATATCGTAGTCAGCCAGGCTGGTCGAGGCATAGCCTATAGGCAGACAAAACGCCAGCAGACGTAGCGGTATATGCAATTTCAAAGGCTGCCTCACTGGATTGGGGCAAGGTTGACCGTGATATCGGGTATGGCGCGCCCCGTGTTACTGATTGGCGTGAAGTGCAAACGGGAGGGGGGGCTGGTAAGCCTATCGCTCTTACGTGTACCGATCGTTTGCCCAGGCAGCAAATAAGGTTGTTCTAAAACAAACTGCTGGTTACTGGGTTGTACGGTGATGGAAGGGGCTAACCTGATAACGTAAGGGCTGAGATTTTTGACTTGTATAGAATGCCCATTTTGTTGCCAATGCAAGGTTTGCCAGGGAGATTTGTTTTCCACCAGCGCGGAGGGTGTGGCGATAGCGACGACCCGATGCCGAGTATTCACCTTAAGCTGGTTGCTTTTTTCTCCCATATCGGGAATTTCCTGGAAATAGATATGGCGCATTTGCTGACGGGTTTTATCAAGTCCCGGGGGATCGGCAAGCATGACGCGTACCAGCTGAGATTTACCCGGATCAATACGCGCGGCTGGCGGAGAAAGAATGAATAAGGGATCTTCTCCTTGCTTGCTTAATGCATTTTTAACAACGGATGAGAATAGCAATACAGGATAATTACCGATATTATCGACTCTTACCGTTGTCTCTCCTTTCTCTTGATTGACCAAGAGGCTTATTTTTTCCAGTTTAATGGTTGCTTGGCCATAAAATGGAGTAAGCAATATAAATATTGCGGTGAGATAATGGATGAGACCTTTCATTTTATTTCCTGAATAGCGGAGAATAACGAACTCTAGTCAAAGGACGTTAAGGTATTTTGCCAAACAAAGAGGCTGAAATAAGTGGGGGCAGCGAAGTGTCCCCACCTGGTGATTACAGGTAGTGAACCGAAAGATTCACAGAAGCTTGCAATGCAATGCTGTCTTGCATTTGGATGCTTTTATCATCAATGTAGCTAAGCGGGGTAAGGAATGAACGGTAGTTGAATGTGCCGCTCAGGTTCTGACCGATCGCCATGTTGTCGTAATTAGCATCTGATGTGACCGCAAAGCGATTACCTGAGGCAACAGAGAACATAGCCTGTTCGTGATCTGCACCGTCAGTTACATTGGTCAAATCAAAAATAGCATCGCCTTCAGGAATCAGCGCCGCACGCACGGTTTCACCATCCATAGCGATATCTGACAGTGCAAGGCCCAGCACGGCGATATCTTTATTGCTGGCGTCTTTTGCCAGCGATGCGGTGAAGCTTCTGTCCATATATTGATAATCGGCATCGCCGCTGGCGCTGGTAACTTCAATGCCCATGCTGGTCGGTGCCGTGCAGTTTACGGTGAACGGGATGCTGCCCATGCCGTTGCCTTCCAACTGGACAGGATTTACTTTATCAAAAGCTTCGCTGGAATGGCGGCCAAGATCAATGCTATTGGTGTTGGCAGCAATACTGCAGCTGGTGTTATTGTAAATTTCTCCGGAGAAATCTACAGACGTACTGGCTGTTTTTGCGGCCAGTACGCTCGTGCACGACAGAGGTAGCAGGGCTAAAAATAAATATTTCTTCATTCAGGTCTCCTTCTGAGAATATGCCACTAAATAAATACAAGTCGTATTGCTTGAAAATATAAAGCAAGGATGTCGCAATTTTTTACTAGCGATTCAATGCAGGGTTATTTTATTTTTCAATCTCAATTCTTGCAATATTCTGCTAAAAATTTACATCAAAATAGATTTATATTCTGATTGATTGGTTTTTATTATTCAATTTTAATTATTAATTCTGTTTGGTTGTTAGTGCATAGGTTTTATTGCTTGCGGTTTTTTTAATTATTAATAATTAATTATCCTCGGCGCGCACTTTTTCCGGGAGATCACGATAACAGCAAGGTCTGGAGGTGGCTCTGTTGTTAGCTAGCGCTTTTTGACTTTGTCTTTTTATTGTTACCGTGCTTGAAAATCAAGAAAACGCATTGCATACGTTGATCAAAATGACACGTTGGATATCACGTCTAACTTGGCTCTTGCGTTTGAGAATAGTTTTCGTAATTGATTTCTTTAGCGTGGATGATACAAGAGGGATTAAAGGATCTGCTTCAGTCTCGATTAGGCCGAACCCTCATGTGCTGCACTTACCTGCATATGCGCATGGTCTTTTTGCTCCCCTCACTCGCTTCCTGCGGATGACGCATCATTATTGATCTTTCCGTCGTGAGGATTATTTAAGTTTCATTGAGTTATTACAACAGAACGCGGGAAATTTACAGCTGGTTGCATTTGGAGCAGAACTCTTGCGATTCGGCGGTAGTTTCCTGCACGACATCTCTCTAGAGTAGGTGATCCCAGAGGTATTGATTGGTGAGAAATCAGCATACTCTGTATGTTGAAGCCATTTTCAATTGCACCAACCTACGCGGATGCGTAGGTTTTTTTTTGCCTGCCATATAGTATTCTTTTCCCTACAACGATTTACGCCTCCATGGTCAAGGGAGAAGGGCATGATCTTTTCACTGCTGCGCGCGCTGTTTCGCCTGTTGTTTCGGGTTCGGGTCGAAGGGGACGTCCAGCACTTCGAGCGGCAAAAATTACTGATTACGCCGAACCACGTCTCTTTCCTCGACGGCGTGCTGTTGGCGCTATTCCTGCCGATAAAACCGGTGTTTGCGGTTTACGCCAGCATCGGCGAGAGCTGGTTTATGCGCTGGCTGCGGCCTTACATCGATTTTGTCTCGCTCGATCCTACCAAGCCGATGGCCATCAAGCAGCTGGTGCGGATGGTCGAACAGGGACGGCCGATCGTGGTGTTCCCTGAAGGGCGCATCACCGTGACCGGCGCGCTGATGAAAATCTACGACGGCGCGGCGTTTATCGCCGCCAAATCGGGCGCCACCGTGGTGCCGGTGCGGATCGACGGCCCCGAATTCAGCCCGTTCGGCCGTATGGCTGGGGTGTTCAAGATCCGCTGGTTCCCGCAAATCAACATTCGCATCTTGCCGCCGACCACGCTGCCGATGCCGGAGGCGCCGCGTGCGCGCGATCGCCGGGCGTTGGCGGGCGATCGGCTGATGCAGATTATGATGCGGGCGCGGATGGACACGCGCGAACCGCAGACGCTGTTCCATGCCTTGCTGGCGGCGCAGCACCGCTATGGGCGCCGAAAACCGTGTATCGAAGACATCGCTTTCAAAGAAGACAGCTACCAGACGCTGATCAAAAAATCGCTGGGTGTCAGCCGCATTCTGCAACGCTTTACCGCCGAAGGGGAACACGTCGGGCTGCTGTTGCCGAACGCCACTATCACCGCGGCGGCGATCTTCGGCGCTTCGCTGCGCAATCGCATTCCGGCGATGCTCAACTACACCGCCGGCGCCAAGGGCCTGAACAGCGCGATGACGGCCGCCGGCATCAAGACCATCGTCACCTCGCGCCAGTTTCTGGAGAAGGGCAAGCTGACCCACCTGCCGGAACAGATGCCGCAGGCTAACTGGATGTATCTGGAAGATCTGAAAGACACCGTCACGCTGGCGGATAAGCTGTGGATCCTGCGTCACTTGCTGCAGCCGCAACGCGCGGCGTTGCCGCAACGCCCGGAGGACGCGGCGCTGATCCTGTTCACGTCTGGATCTGAAGGCCACCCCAAGGGCGTGGTGCATTCGCACGCCAGTCTGCTGGCCAACGTAGAACAAATCCGCACCATCGCCGATTTCACGCCGCGCGACCGCTTCATGTCGTCGCTGCCGCTGTTCCACTCGTTCGGCCTGACGGTGGGGCTGCTTACGCCGCTGATCACCGGCAGCCGCATTTTCCTCTACCCCAGCCCGCTGCACTATCGCGTGGTGCCGGAGCTGGTGTATGACCGTAACTGCACGGTGCTGTTCGGCACGGCGACCTTCCTTAACAACTATGCGCGCTTCGCGCATCCGTATGATTTTGCCCGCCTGCGCTATGTCGTGGCCGGCGCGGAGAAACTGGCGGACAGCACCAAACAGATCTATCAGGACAAATACGGCATCCGCATTCTGGAAGGCTATGGCGTGACCGAGTGCGCGCCGGTGGTCTCGATCAATGTGCCGCTGGCGACCAAGGTGGGCACCGTCGGCCGCATCATGCCGCAGATGGAGGCGCGCCTGATCGCGGTGCCGGGTATTGATAACGGCGGCCGTCTGCAGCTGAGGGGGCCGAATATCATGAAAGGCTATCTGCGGGTTGAGCGCCCCGGCGAACTGGAGCCGCCGGCGGCGGAAGATGCGAATGGTGTACTGCAGCCGGGCTGGTATGACACCGGTGATATCGTCAGCCTGGATGAGCAGGGTTACTGCACCATTCGCGGCCGCGTGAAACGCTTCGCCAAGCTGGCGGGTGAGATGGTGTCGCTGGAGAGCGTCGAACTGCTGGCGCAACGGCTGTCGCCGGAAAAACTGCATGCCGCCACGGTCAAAGGCGACAGCAGCAAGGGGGAGGCGTTGGTGCTGTTCACCACCGATCCCGCTATTACCCGCGAGGCATTGCTGCGGGTGGCGCGCGAACTGGGCAGCCCGGAGCTGGCGGTGCCGCGCGATATTCGCCTGCTGAAAACGCTGCCGGTGCTCGGCAGCGGCAAACCCGATTTCGTCACCCTGCGTCATATGGCCGAACAGCCGGAGAGTGCCTGATGAATCCTTCGACCGAGTCCCCTTTGTTGTCACGCGGCATGATCGCAGTGATCAGCGCACAGTTCCTCTCGGCGTTCGGCGACAATGCGTTGCTGTTCGCCACGCTGGCGTTGATCAAGCAGCAGCTGTATCCAGACTGGAGCCAGCCGATCCTGCAGATGGCCTTTGTCGCCACCTATATCATTCTGGCTCCATTCGTCGGGCAGATCGCCGACAGCTTTGCCAAAGGGCGGGTGATGATGTTCGCCAACGCCCTAAAATTGGCGGGAGCGTTGGTGATCTGTTTTGGGGGGAACCCGTTCCTGGGTTACAGCCTGGTCGGCGTGGGGGCCGCCGCATATTCACCGGCCAAATACGGCATTCTGGGCGAGATCACCAGCGGCGAGAAACTGGTCAAGGCTAACGGCCTGATCGAGGCCTCGACCATCGCGGCCATTCTGACCGGTTCGGTGGCCGGCGGTATTCTGGCGGACTGGCATGTGGTCGCGGCGCTGGCGGCCTGCGCCTTGGTTTACGCGGGGGCCGTGGTCGCCAACCTGTATATTCCGCGTCTGGCGGCGGCGCGCCCGGGGGCTTCATGGCGGCCGCGGGCCATGACGAACAGTTTCTTTACCGCCTGCGTTACGCTGTGGCGCGATGGGCAGACGCGTTTCTCCCTGATCGGCACCAGCCTGTTTTGGGGGGCCGGCGTGACGCTGCGTTTTCTGCTGGTGCTATGGGTGCCGGTGGCGCTGGGTATCGCCGATAACGCCACGCCGACGCTGCTGAACGCCATGGTGGCCGTCGGCATCGTGGTGGGCGCGGGTGCCGCCGCGCGCTTCGTCACGCTGAAGACGGTGAAACGCTGTATGCCGGCCGGGATCCTAATCGGCGTCGCGGTCGCGGTATTTGCGCTGCAAACGACCATGCTCAATGCCTACGTCTTGCTGGCGATCATCGGCATACTGGGAGGCTTCTTCGTCGTACCGCTCAATGCGTTGCTGCAGGAGCGGGGCAAACATTCGGTCGGCGCCGGCAATGCGATCGCGGTGCAAAACCTGGGTGAAAACGCCGCCATGTTGCTGATGCTGGGCCTGTATTCTTTGGTCGTGAAGCTGGGCGTGCCGGTAGTGGGCGTCGGCGTAGGGTTTGGCGTGGTGTTTGCGCTGGCGATTTGCGCGTTGTGGTGGTCACAGCGGCGGTGAAACGGGGCGCAGCCTGGCTGCGCCCTCAGGGTATTAAGGTGCCGGAATGGTAAACCGGGTGTGGATTTCTTCGAGCGCCTGCAGCACGTCCTCATCCAGAATCACGTCGAGGCTGTCGAGGTTGATTTTCAACTGCTCCACCGAGGTGGCGCCCAACAGGGTGCTGGCGACGAACGGCTGCTGACGCACGAAGGCCAGCGCCATCTGCGAAGGGTCCAGCCCGTGTTTTTTGGCCAGCGCCACGTATTCGGCGATCGCCAGCTGGGTTTGCTGCCCTGAATAACGATTGAAGCGGGTGAACAGCGTATTGCGCGCACCGGTCGGTTTAGCGCCGTTGAGGTATTTACCGCTCAGCGTACCGAACGCCAGGCTGGAATAGGCCAGCAGTTCTACCCCTTCGTGCTGGCTGATCTCGGCCAGGCCAATCTCAAAGCTGCGGTTCAGCAGGCTGTACGGGTTTTGGATCGACACGATGCGCGGCAGTTCGTGTTTCTCCGCCAGCTGCAGATAGCGCATCACGCCCCAGGGCGTTTCGTTGGAAACCCCGATATAGCGAATTTTACCGGCGCGCACCTGCTCGGTCAGCGCCTCCAGCGTTTCCAACAGCGTGACCGTAGCTTTGTCGTCGGTGTATTGATAGTTGAGTTTGCCAAAGCAGTTGGTGGCGCGCTGCGGCCAGTGCAATTGGTAAAGATCGAGATAATCGGTATTCAGCCGCTTGAGGCTGGCGTCCAGCGCGGCGCGGATGTTTTTGCGATCCAGCGCCTGCTGCGGACGGATGCTGCTGTCGGTACCGCGCACCGGGCCCGAGACTTTGCTGGCCAGGACGATTTTTTCGCGATTGCCGCGCGCTTTGATCCAACTGCCGATATAGCTCTCGGTCAGGCCCTGGGTTTCCGGGCGGGGCGGTACCGGGTACAGTTCGGCGGTGTCTATCAGGTTCACGCCTGCGGCCAATGCATAGTCCAGTTGCGCATGGGCGTCGGCTTCGCTGTTCTGTTCGCCAAAGGTCATGGTGCCCAGTCCCAGCACGCTCACTTCTAAAGAACTGTGGGGAATACGGTGGTATTGCATTAACGGCCTTCCTTTCTTGTTAGCGCTGACGGGCCGTGCGGCCCGGTGAAACAGGAGCCCAATTCAGAAGACGGCGCAAAGTCCGTCGGGCGGCGATGTCGCCTTTCCTGACTATAACCAAGCGGTGAAGATGGGGGAAGCGGATTCCGTGCGGACACGAATGAGGGCTACCGCGCTCGAGCGGGCGATAGCCGGCGGGCGGTGATTAGCGTTCGATAACCTGGGAAACCTGATCGCCGTTGATCTGGCGGTGGTTGCCTTTCTCATCTTTATAACTGATGAGTCCGGTGTCTGTGTCGATCTCTGGTTTGCCTTGCGTCAGGATCATGTTGCCGTCTTTGGTCGCCATGACGTAGTCGCTGGAACATCCCGTCAAACCGGCGGCCATCACCAGCGCAGACACTGCCATTACCCACTTTTTCATCCTGCGGATCCTCGATTATGCAGAAAACAATGTTCTTTCAAGATTAGCAAACTCTTGGCCGGGGGCGTCTCAGATAAGTCTTTATCTGATAAGAAAAAGTGAAATGAGGGGGCAACGAAACGGCGGAAGCCGCCTATGGCGGCCTCCGCGTAGGGTTATTCCGGCGAACGGTTTTTCTTGCTGCGCATCAGATTGAGCGCCTCTACCGACATGGAGAAGAACATGGCGAAGTAGATGTAGCCTTTCGGCACGTGCACCTGGAAGCTTTCCAGCATCAGCGTGAAGCCCACCAGGATCAGGAACGCCAGCGCCAGCATTTTTACCGACGGATGGCGATTGACGAATTCGCCGATCGGCCGGGCGGCGAACATCATCACGCCGACGGCGATCACCACCGCCGCCATCATGATGAACAGATGGTCGGAGAGGCCCACGGCGGTAATCACCGAGTCCAGACTGAAGATGATATCCAACAGCATGATTTGCACGATCGCGCCGAAGAAGCTGTGCACCTTGGTGTGGTGCTCTTCTTCCGACCCCTCGATGGTTTCGTGGATCTCTTTGCTGGCTTTCCAGATCAGGAACAATCCCCCCAGCAGCAGGATCAAATCGCGGGCGGAAATAGAGTGATCCAGCACGGTGAACAGCGGGTGCGTCAAGCGGATCACCCAGGCTATGGAGGCCAACAGCGCCAGACGCATAATCATGGCGGCGGCCAGCCCGAGCCGGCGAGCTTTGTTCTGTTGCGCTTTGGGCAGCTTGGCCACCACCAGCGACAGAAAAATGATGTTATCAATACCCAGTACGATCTCAAGAATGGTTAGCGTACCTAACGCTAACCAGGCATTGGGATCCATAATCCATTCGAACATTGCCCGACACACCTTAATACTAAATAAATGCAAAGTGTGAATTATACGCGTTTATCGCGGCGCTGACAGGGTTAGCTAAACCAGAGTTAAACGAAATCGCCTAGATTGAGAAATGTCTTGCCAGCAGCGCGCCGGTAAAACCCTTTTTCAGATAGAAACCGCGCGGCAGCGTCATGATAGGTTGCCCCTGTTCGCCGATGGCTTCGGTGAGCGCCTTGTTGTTGGCCGCTTTGGGGCGCAGTTGCAGCACTTCGCCGTGGCGCGCGGTGATGCGTTCTACGTGACCGAGCACGATCAGATCCATCAGTTCTTCCCAATCGCGGCGCAACCTCTCTTCTTCTGCCGCGCTCGGGCTCCACAGCAGCGGCGAACCGACGCGGCGCTGGGCCAGCGGGATCTGCCGTTCGCCTTCTACCGGTATCCATAACACGCGCGCCAGCTTGTGGCGAACGTGGCTGCTGGCCCAGGTGACGCCGCTGTTGCCGGTGAGCGGGGCGACGCAGACAAACGTGGTTTCCAGCGGTTTGCCGGCGGCGTCGACAGGAATGGTTTTCAGCTCAATGCCCAGCTCGGGAAAATCCTGTTCCGGTTTGCTGCCGGCCATGGCGCCGAGATACAGCTCCAGCAGCATGCCCACCCAACCCTTATCGCGTTTCAGATCCTTGGGGATCGGCAATTGCGCACGGGCGGCCAGTTCACCAAAGCTGAAGCCGGCCAGCGCCTGAGCGCGCTCGAACAGCTGCCGTTCATTTTCCGGCGGGGGCGGCAAAGGGGATAAAAATGCCATAAATCAAGCCTGTCGAATTTGGTTGAAAAATGTACTGCAATTATACGCGGCGAGCGATAACCGCTGTCGCCTGGGGAAAAGAATAATAGTAGCATGATTTTACATGACTTTTTTTCTTTCCTTACGTGGCCGACAATACACTCACGGGGCTTGTTCACCTGAAGCCACCGACAATAAACAGGATCTTACACCTATTTATCCACAGATTTATGGGATAACCCAAATTTTTGCCGATCACTGGTTCAATTTACAGCCTTGACTCAGGCGGTTTTTTACGAATTTGTCCGTTTTGTGCGTAACTTGCCCGCATAATCTGTGGATAAAAACGGCGTTGGTGGATCTTTCGCCAGGGTAAGATCCTTACCGTGCATAGATCACATTTTTGACCTGTTCACCATTGCGTGTTGTTGGTTAATTATATGTTTTTAAAGTAAATGTTTATTTTTCGGTATGAGGGGATATTTGAGGGTGTGAGAGTTTTACCGGCTTATCCCTCGAGTTCTGCACACACCTATCCACAGAAAAAGTGAATAAAACCGGCTTAAAAGGCTGGGGTATGTTTATAACTTTGCCTATATCTGTGAGTTATCCCAATGTTATCCGGCCCGCAGCACCGTAAAGCAGTGGTTTACCGCCTGTAGCTTGTGTGAAACAATCAGGACATCTATGCGAATTTAAGCTTATCGAGGTAGTCCGGTGATCGATGATGATGGCTACCGCCCGAATGTTGGTATCGTAATCTGTAATCGTCAGGGGCAGGTCTTATGGGCCCGCCGTTACGGTCAGCACTCCTGGCAGTTTCCCCAAGGTGGGATTAACCCTGGCGAAACTGCGGAGCAGGCGATGTACCGTGAGCTGTTCGAAGAAGTGGGGCTGAGTAAAAAGGATGTGCGCATCCTGGCTTCGACCCGCAACTGGTTGCGCTATAAATTGCCGAAACGTTTGGTGCGTTGGGACACAAAGCCGGTTTGTATCGGCCAAAAGCAAAAATGGTTTTTGTTGCAGCTACTGTGCAATGACGCTGATATCAATATGCAGCGCAGCAGCACGCCGGAGTTCGACGGTTGGCGCTGGGTGAGCTTCTGGTATCCGGTGCGCCAGGTGGTGTCGTTCAAACGCGACGTTTACCGCCGGGTGATGAAAGAATTCGCCGTGACCGTGATGCCGATGCAAGAGCAGGCGGCGCCGCGGCAGGCCCCCGCTTATCGCCGAAAGAGAGGTTAAGTTAAGCCGACTATGCTCACGCGCTTGCGAGAAATTGTAGAGAAGGTGGCCGCGGCGGCCAGTCTGACGGATGCGCTGGATCTGCTGGTCAATGAAACCTGTCTGGCGATGGACACCGAAGTGTGTTCCATCTACCTGGCGGACAACGATCGCCGCTGCTACTACCTGATGGCCACGCGCGGTCTGAAAAAGCCGCGCGGGCGCACTATCGCATTGGCGTTTGACGAGGGCGTCGTCGGGTTGGTCGGCCGCCGGGCCGAGCCTATCAACCTGGCCGATGCTCAAAGCCATCCCAGTTTCAAATATGTCCCTCAGGTGAAAGAGGATCGTTTCCGATCCTTCCTCGGGGTGCCAATCATTCACCGGCGCCAGCTGTTGGGCGTGCTGGTGGTGCAGCAGCGTGAGCTGCGCCAGTTCGACGAAAGCGAAGAGTCTTTCATGGTCACCCTGGCCACGCAGATGGCCGGGATCCTGTCACAGTCGCAGCTTAACGCCATTTTCGGCCAGTATCGCCAAACGCGCGTGCGCGCGCTGGCGGCCTCGCCCGGCGTGGCGGTGGCGGAAGGGTGGCAGGACAGCAGCCAGCCTTCGCTCGATCAGGTTTACCGCGCGTCGACGCTGGACACCGCCAGCGAGCGCGAGCGCCTGACGTTGGCGCTGGAAGAGGCCGGCGCGGAATTTCGTCGCTTCAGCAAGCGTTTTGCCGCCAGCTCGCAAAAAGAGAGCGCGGCGATCTTCGATCTTTATTCTCACCTGCTAAACGATGCCCGCCTCAAGCGCGAATTGTTCGCCGAAATTGATAACGGCTCGGTGGCGGAATGGGCGGTGAAGCAGGTGATAGAAGCCTTTGCCGAACAGTTCGCCAAACTGCAGGACACCTATATGCGCGAGCGCGGCAGCGACCTGCGCGCGCTGGGCCAGCGCCTGCTGTTCCACCTCGACGACACCACTCAGGGCGCCACCCAGTGGCCGGCGCGTTTTGTGCTGGTGGCGGATGAACTGACCGCGACATTGCTGGCCGAAGTGCCGCAGGATCGCCTGGTCGGCGTGGTGGTGCGCGACGGCGCCGCCAACTCGCATGCGGCGATTTTGGTGCGGGCGATGGGCGTGCCGACGGTGATGGGCGCCGACATCCAGCCTTCTCTGCTCAGCCAGCGGCTGCTGATCGTTGATGGGTATCGCGGCGAACTGCTGGTCGATCCTGAGCCGGTGCTGGTGCAGGAATACCAACGGCTGATCAGCGAAGAACAGGAACTGAGCAAGCTGGCGGAAGACGACGTCGAACAGCCGGCGCAGTTGAAAAGCGGCGAACGCGTTCAGGTGATGTTGAACGCCGGCCTCAGCCCGGAACATGAACAGCTGTTGGGCGGCCGGGTGGACGGCGTGGGATTGTACCGCACTGAAATTCCGTTCATGTTGCAAAGCGGTTTCCCTTCCGAAGAAGAACAGGTCGCGCAGTATCAAGGTATGTTGCAGCTTTACCCCAACAAACCAGTCACGTTGCGCACGCTAGACATCGGCGCCGACAAGCAACTGCCCTACATGCCGATCAGCGAAGAAAATCCCTGCCTGGGCTGGCGCGGCATTCGCATCACTCTGGACCAGCCGGAGATCTTTTTGATACAGGTGCGCGCCATGCTGCGCGCCAATGCCGGCACCGGCAACCTGGGCATTTTGCTGCCGATGGTCACCAGCCTGGAAGAGGTCGATGAGGCCAAGCGCCTGATTGACCGCGCCGGGCGCGAGGTGGAAGAGGTGCTTGGCTACGCGATCCCGAAACCGAAAATCGGCGTGATGCTGGAAGTGCCGTCGATGATTTTCCTGATCCCGCATTTGGCCGGGCGCGTCGACTTCATCTCGGTAGGCACCAACGATTTGACCCAGTACCTGCTGGCGGTGGATCGCAACAACACGCGGGTAGCCTCGCTGTACGACAGTCTGCATCCCGCGATGCTGCAGGTGCTGAAGCTGATCGCCGAACAGGGGAAAGCGGCCGGGCTGCAGCTTAGCCTGTGCGGTGAACTGGCCGGCGATCCGATGGGCGCGCTGTTGCTGGTGGGCATGGGCTATCGCAATCTGAGCATGAACGGCCGCAGCGTGGCGCGCATCAAATACCTGCTGCGACATATCGACCTTGCCGACGCGGAAGTGTTGGCGTTCCGGGTGTTGAACACCCAAATGACCACGGAAGTGCGCCATTTGGTGGCGGCGTTTATGGAGCGACGCGGCATGGGCGGGTTGATTCGCGGCGGCAGATAATCGCCGCGCGATGTGATTTTTTTACAGAACTTTTCCCGCGCTGCCGGCCCGGACCGCGCTAAGCCTATGTTATGATGCGCAACCTCAGCGCGACGCATGTTCGTCGTCTTGCAAACCGCAGCGGCCAATGCTGCCGTTTGCAAGGCGCGAGGTAATGTCCGTCGCCGTTTGGCACCTGCCGCCCCCGCATGGGGAAAAATAACAGACATGTTGTGGTGATAGATGAGCAATAGCTATCTGGCGTTTCCTAAATTTGATCCGGTCATTTTCTCCATTGGCCCGGTTTCTTTGCATTGGTACGGCCTGATGTATCTGGTCGGCTTCGTTTTTGCCATGTGGCTGGCGGTGCGCCGCGCCAACAAGCCGGGCAGCGGCTGGACCAAAGACGAAGTGGAAAACCTGCTCTACGCCGGTTTCCTGGGCGTATTCGTCGGCGGCCGCGTGGGCTATGTGCTGTTCTACAACCTGCCGTTGTTCCTGGATAATCCGCTCTATCTGTTCAAGGTCTGGGATGGCGGCATGTCGTTCCACGGCGGTTTGATGGGGGTGATTCTGGTGATGTTCTGGTTCGCTCGTCGTACCAAACGCACCTTCTTCCAGGTTTCCGATTTTATCGCGCCATTGATCCCGTTCGGTTTGGGCGCCGGCCGCCTCGGCAACTTCATCAACGGTGAACTGTGGGGCCGCGTGACTACCGACACCCCTTGGGCGATGCTTTTCCCAAGCTCGCGCAGCGAAGACGTGGCCCTCGCCGCCGCCGATCCTTCTCTGCTGCCGCTGCTGAACCAGTACGGCGTGCTGCCGCGTCACCCGTCCCAGCTGTATGAACTGCTGCTGGAAGGCGTGGTGCTGTTTATCATTCTGAACCTGTTCATCCGCAAGCCGCGGCCGATGGGTGCCGTATCGGGCCTGTTCCTGATCGGTTATGGCGCATTCCGCATCATCGTCGAAGCGTTCCGCCAGCCGGATGCCCAGCTTGGCCTGTTCGACGGCGTGATCAGCATGGGGCAGATCCTGTCCATCCCGATGGTGGTGGCCGGTATTATTATGATGATTTGGGCGTACCGTCGTCGCCCGCAGCAACAACTGTCGTGAGGGACAAATGAAACAGTATCTGGATTTGATGAACAAGGTGCTCGCCGAGGGCACTCCTAAAGCCGACCGTACCGGCACTGGCACGTTGTCGATTTTCGGCCACCAGATGCGTTTCAATTTGCAGGATGGCTTTCCGTTGGTGACCACGAAAAAATGTCACCTGCGTTCGATCATTCATGAGCTGTTGTGGTTCCTGAACGGCGATACCAACACCGCCTACCTGCGTGACAACAAGGTCACCATTTGGGACGAGTGGGCCGATGAAAACGGCGATCTCGGCCCGGTGTACGGCAAGCAGTGGCGCGCCTGGGGGGCGGCGGATGGTCGTCAGATCGATCAGCTGAGCAACGTGCTCCAACAGCTGAAGCAGGATCCGGATTCGCGCCGCATCATCGTTTCCGCCTGGAACGTCGGTGAGCTGGACCAGATGGCGCTGGCGCCGTGCCACGCGTTCTTCCAGTTCTACGTGGCGGACGGCAAGCTCTCTTGCCAGCTGTACCAGCGTTCCTGCGACGTGTTCCTGGGCCTGCCGTTCAACATCGCCAGCTATGCGCTGTTGGTGCACATGATGGCGCAGCAGTGCGATCTGGAAGTGGGTGATTTCGTCTGGACTGGCGGCGATACCCACCTGTACAGCAACCACATGGAACAGACGCGGCTGCAGCTGACGCGTGAACCGCGTCCGTTGCCGAAACTGGTGATCAAACGCAAGCCGGCTTCGCTGTTCGATTACCGTTTCGAAGACTTCGAGATCGAAGGTTACGATCCGCATCCGGCCATCAAGGCGCCGGTCGCGATCTGACCTTAACCGCATCACACCAGGGGCGCAGCGATTGCGCCCCTTTTTTTATCCGCATTGCGCACTGCGCCGCATTTTATTGTCGCCACTTGTCACTACTGAGAAAACATTGCGCAGCTTGCCGCAAGGCTTGCGCATACGGCTTTACCGCTTTGTTACGGCCCTTACACTGGCCGCATGAAAGACAAGACTCTCTCGAACATTGATGACCGCCAGCGTGGCATGACGCTGATTGAACTGTTAGCGGCGATATTGATCGCCGGCATGCTTACCGGCTGGGGCGTCGGGCAATGGCGCTATCATCAGCAAGCGCTGCGGCTGGAACACACGGCCCAACAACTGCTGGCGTTTTTGCTGCGATTGCAGGCGGACGCCAACTGGCGTAACCGCACGACGCTGCTGTGGTTCAAGAGCGGCACGCCTTGGTGTCTGGGCGGTGGCGTGCCGCCGCCGGATTGTGGTTCAGCCGAAGGCCCCGTTTTTTCACCGTTTTATCGCGACGTTGCGCTGAGCGGTTATACCGACAAAGAAATCGGGTTTTACGGTTTGCGCAATACTGCGCAGGCGGGGCATATCCAGCTCAGCAATGAGGCAGGCGGCCTGCGGCTAGTGCTGTCTGCCCGAGGGCGGCTGCGTTTATGCAGCGAAGGGCTCCGGATAAGGGGGATCGCGCCATGCTGACTGTCGAACGCGGTTTTACTCTGCCGGAGGTCATGTTGGCGCTGGTGTTCGGCAGCGTGATCGCGCTTGGCGCGGCAAAAACTTACCCGCTGTTACGCCAGCAGAACGTGGCCGTTGGTCAGCACTTTCGGCTGGAGTCAACGCTGCGACAGCTGGCGTTCGGCATTGAGAAAGATCTGCGCCGCGCCGGTTTTTGCGCCGGGCAGTGCGCAGGCCGTCCGTTGCTGATCGGCCAGGCATCGGGAGAAGCGGCGGGCAGCTGCGTTATCGTCGCTTACGACATCACCCGCAGCGGGCAATGGCCCACCTCGGGCGAGGATGCAGGCTATTTCGGTTATCGGCTGCGCAATGGCGGCTTGGAAGGGCAGCGCGGCGTAAGCCAATGCGATGGCGGCGGCTGGGAGCGGCTGCTCGATCATGACGAAGTGCGCATTGAGCGGTTTCATGTGGCGATAGAGCGGGGCGATCACGGCGCAGCGTTGGCTCGTCTGACGCTGACGGGGCGCTCCACCAGCGATACGCGTATCAGGCGCAGTCTGAGCGGGAGCGTCGAAATGGCGGCGCTGCCATGAAGCGGCGCACCCAGCGAGGCGGTAGCACCCTGGCGGCGGTGATGTTGCTGCTGGCGCTGGGGCTGATGTTGCTCAATGCTCAGCATCGGCAATTGGATAACGCGCTGTTACTGGCCGCCGATCAGCAGCGTTACCTTCAGGCTTACAATCAGGCCGCTTCGGCGCTGAGTTGGGGGATGAGCCAGCGCTGGCCGCGCGCCGAGCTGAGTGCAGCGGCCTGGCTATGCAGGCAGCGCGTGGAATTGACGGCCTGCGCCCGGCTGTCTACCAGAGCGGGGGGGGTGACGGTACGCGGCCTTGGTGAGATGCACGGGGGGGAGCCGCTTTGGCTGTATCAATGGGGCGTGTTTGACGATGCAGAGGCTGCTGGCAAGGTGCAAGCGCAGCCAGGGGGGCGGCTGGATTTTTGCCCCGAGAAAAGGCTGGCTGACTGCGATGGCTAACGCTCGCGCAGGGCGGCTATCCCGCAACGGCTTCAGCCTACCGGAGGTATTGGTGGCAGCCTTGCTGTTCTCGGTGTCGCTGCTTGGCTTGTTACAGTATCATCAGGTGCTGTTGCAGTCGTTTCAGCGCCAGTGGCACTACCGGCAAGCCTGGGCGCTGGCGCACCAGCAGTTGGAAACGTTCGCCGTCACCGGGCGGCTCGATGCCGAACCACCGCTGGATGGCTGGCGACGTGAGGCGGCGCTTGACGATGCGGAGAGTGATTGCCGTCGATTGACGGTCAGGGTTCAAACGCCGCAGCGGCAGTGGGCAACGCTGAGCCGTTGGTATTGCACCCGTTTTTGAGCCGGTATGTTTTTTGTTTTAAAGGAGCGTTCATGTTCACGGTTTATCATTCCAATCAGCTGGATTTATTGAAGACGCTGACCAGCGCGCTGATAGCCAGAGATCCGTTGGCCGATCCTTTTCAACAGGAAGTGGTACTGGTGCAGAGCCCCGGGATGGCGCAATGGCTGCAGATGCAGCTGGCGGAACAATTCGGCATCGCCGCCAATGTCGCGTTTCCGCTGCCAGCGACCTTTATTTGGGACATGTTCACCCGGGTGCTGCCGGATATCCCGAAAGAGAGCGCCTTCAGCAAGGACGCCATGACCTGGAAGCTGATGTGGTTGCTGCCAGAGATGCTGACCCAACCGGCGTTTGCGCCGCTGCAGCACTATCTGACCGATGACGGCGACAAGCGCAAAATTCATCAGCTGGCCGGCCGGGTCGCCGACCTGTTCGACCAATATTTGGTTTATCGCCCGCAGTGGCTGGAGAGTTGGCAGCGCGGTGAGCGCATCGACGGTCTGGCGGAGGCTCAGCAATGGCAGGCGCCGCTCTGGGCGCGGTTGGTAGAGTACACGCGCGAACTGGGGCAGCCGGAATGGCACCGCGCTAATCTGTACAGCCGCTTTATCCACGCGCTGGAGCAGGCAAAAACGTGCCCGCCCGGTTTGCCGCCGCGGGTGTTTATCTGCGGCATCTCGGCGTTGCCGCCGATCTATTTGGAGGCGCTGCAGGCGCTGGGGCGGCATATCGATATCCACCTGATGTTCACCAACCCCTGTCGTTATTACTGGGGCGACATTCAGGATTACGCTTTCCTGGCCCGCTTGCAGAGCCGCAAGCGTCGTCATTACCATCAGGCGCGTGAGCAAGGGCTGTTTCGCGAGCCGGCCGACGCGGCGCGCCTGTTTGACGCCGAAGGTCAGCAGCAGCTCAGCAACCCGCTGCTGGCCTCCTGGGGCAAGCTGGGGCGCGATCACCTCTATCTGCTGTCGCAGATGGAAGGGGCGCAAGAGGTAGACGCCTTTGTCGATATCCCGGCGGATACCATGCTGCACGCCGTTCAGCGCGACATGCTGGAGTTGGAAGATCATGCGGTGATCGGTATTACCGCGGAAACGCTGGAAAGCAGCGTCAGCAAACGCCCGCTTGATGAGAATGACCGCTCCCTCAGCCTGCACGCCTGCCACAGCCCACAGCGGGAAGTGGAGGTGCTGCACGATCAACTGCTGACCATGCTGGCGCAGGATCCGTCGTTGACACCGCGCGACATCATCGTGATGGTAGCGGATATCGACAGCTACACGCCTTATATTCAGGCAGTGTTCGGCAACGCGCCCGCCGAGCGCTACCTGCCGTTCGCCATTTCTGACCGTAAAGCGCGGCAGGCGCATCCGGCGCTGCAGGCGTTCATTTCACTGCTCGATTTGCCGCAAAGCCGCTTTACCTCGGAACAGGTGCTGGCGCTGCTGGAGGTGCCTGCCCTGGCTACCCGTTTCGCCATCGGCGAAGAGGGGCTGCGCCTGCTGCGTCACTGGGTTGGTGAATCCGGCGTTCGCTGGGGCCTGGACGACGATAACGTGCGCGAACTGGATCTGCCCGCCACTGGCCAGCATACCTGGCGCTTCGGCATTACGCGCATGCTGCTTGGCTACGCGATGGACAGCAATGCCGGCGATTGGCAGGGCATTTTACCTTACGACGAATCGAGCGGGTTGGCCGCCGAGTTGGCGGGGCAGTTGGCAGACCTGCTGGCGCAGCTCAGCCACTGGCGGCAAGTCTTGAGCGAAGCGCGCCCGCTCGAGGCGTGGCTGCCGTTATGCCGGCAACTGCTGGATGCCTTCTTCGCCGCGGATAGTGACACTGAAGTCGTGCTGGCGCTGATCGAACAGCAGTGGCAGCAGGCCATCAATTTTGGCCTGGCGGCGCGCTATCCCGACGAGGTGCCGTTGACCATTCTGCGTGACGATCTGGCGGCGCGCCTCGATCAGGAACGCATCAGTCAGCGCTTCCTCGCCGGGCAAATCAACTTCTGTACGCTGATGCCGATGCGTTCCATTCCGTTCAAGGTGGTGTGCCTGCTGGGCATGAACGACGGCGTGTATCCGCGCACGCTGCCGCCGCTGGGGTTCGATCTGATGGCGCAGCAGGTCAAACGTGGCGACCGTAGCCGTCGCGATGACGACCGCTATCTGTTCCTGGAAGCGATTTTGTCCGCTCAGCAGCGGCTGTATATCAGCTTCATCGGCCGTTCCATTCAGGACAACAGCCCGCGCTATCCTTCGGTGCTGGTCACCGAGCTGCTGGAGTACCTGGAGCAAAGCTATTGTCTGCCGGGAGACGAGGAACTTAGTGCAGACGACAGCGCCCGCCGAGTGGGCGAGCACTTGCTGAAGTGGCATGCGCGCATGCCGTTCGCCGCCGAGAATTTCTTGCCGGGCTCGGAGGCGCAAAGCTATGCCGCCGAGTGGCTGCCCGCCGCCGATGGTCGCGGTGCGGCGCATCCGGCGTTCAACCAGCCGCTGCCCGCCGAAGCGCTGCAGCAAATAGCGTTGGATGAGCTGCTGCGGTTTTATCGCCATCCGATTCGTGCCTTCTTCCAGCTGCGCTTGGGCGTCAGTTTTATCCTGGAAGAGACCGAGTTGCCGGACGAAGAACCCTTCACGCTGGATAACCTCAGCCGTTACCAGTTCAACAGTCAACTGCTGAATACGCTTATCGACGGCGACGATCCCGAGCGGCTATTCCAGCGGGTGCGCGCCGCCGGTGGGTTGCCCTATGGCGCCTTCGGCGAAATTTATTGGCAAAAGCAGCAGGAAGAAATGAGCGAACTGGCCGAGCAGGTGCGTGCGGAACGGGCGCAGAGCCATAGCCTGGAGCTGGATATCGATATCGCCGGCGTGCGCCTCAGTGGCTGGCTGCACCAGGTGCAGGATGACGGCCTGTTGCGCTGGCGGCCCGCTACGCTGTCGGCGGTGGACGGCATATTGTTGTGGCTGGAGCACCTGGTGTATTGCTGTGCCGGCGGCACCGGCGAGAGCCGCATGTATGGCCGCAAGAACTCCGCCTGGCGCTTTGCCGCGCTGGCGCCAGAAGAGGCGCAGGCACAGTTGGCGGAGCTGCTGGCGGGCTATCAACGGGGTCTGTGTGAGCCGCTGCTGTTGCTGAACAAGAGCGGCTGGGCGTGGCTGAGCCAGTGCTATCTGCCGGAAACGCAGCAAATCGACTGGGAGGAAGACGCGCAAATTAAGGCCCGCGCCAAATTGCTGCAGGCCTGGCAGGGCGACCAGCGCATTCCCGGAGAAGGGGAAGATCCCTACGTGCAGCGAGTATTCCGCCAATTGGATAATGAATACTTGGCGCAAATTCTGGCCGAAACAGAGCGTTATCTGCTGCCGGTGGCGCGGCATAACCTGGGGTAACAATCCCCCGGTGGTGCTGTGCAGCGGGAGGTGGTAAAAATAACGAAGGTTATATTCAACCATTGGGGTAATTCCCGGTCTGACATAACGTACAGGCATATACCCGCCGTGTTTCGGACCGCCACATTGGCGAAGAACCCGGCGAGTACCGATTTGGTTATGTGGTTTTGATGCACGTCGCCAACGTCAGGGAGTGGGCGTAGCGACGTCAGAATAGGGGTTTATTTTGGATATGCGCAGACAGTTGGCCCGTATCGCCGGGCTGGTATTATTGGCTATGTGTTGGGCACCGTTGAGTTGGGCCGCGCAAGGATGGCAACCGCTGGCGGAGAAGATCAACAAGAGCGAACACGATCCGCGTCAGTACGAGGCGATCAAGTTGGCTAACGGCATGACGGTGTTGCTGGTGTCCGATGCCCAGGCGCCGAAATCGCTGGCGGCGCTGGCATTGCCGGTCGGGTCGCTCGAAGATCCGAACAGCCAACTTGGCTTGGCGCACTATCTGGAACATATGGTGCTGATGGGCTCCAAACGCTATCCAGAGCCGGAAAACCTGTCCGAATTCCTGAAAAAGCACGGCGGCAGCCATAACGCCAGCACGGCCTCTTATCGCACCGCCTTCTATCTGGAAGTGGAGAATGACGCGCTGGAGCCGGCGGTCGATCGCATGGCCGACGCCATTGCCGAGCCGCTGCTGGATCCGGGCAATGCCGATCGTGAGCGCAACGCGGTGAACGCCGAATTGACGATGGCGCGTTCGCGCGACGGCATGCGCATGGCGCAGGTCGGCGCGGAAACCCTTAACCCGGCGCACCCGAGCGCGCGCTTCTCCGGCGGCAATCTCGATACGCTGAAAGACAAGCCGGACAGCAAGTTGCATGATGAACTGACCGGCTTCTATAAACGCTACTACTCCGCCAACCTGATGATGGGCGTTTTGTACGGTAATCAGCCGCTGCCGCAGTTGGCGGATATTGCGGCGAAAACCTTTGGCCGCGTGCCGAATCACGACGCCAGCGTGCCGCCGATCACCGTGCCGGCCGTGACGCCGGAACAGCAGGGAATCATCATTCACTATGTGCCGGCGCAGCCGCGCAAGCAGCTGAAGGTCGAGTTCCGCATCGATAACAACAGCGCCGCGTTTCGCAGCAAAACCGATACCTACATCAGCTACCTGATCGGCAACCGCAGCAAAAACACCCTGTCTGACTGGTTGCAGAAGCAGGGGCTGGCGGATGCCATCAATGCCGGCGCGGATCCGATGGTCGATCGCAACGGCGGCGTCTTCGCCATCAGCGTTTCACTGACCGACAAAGGTCTGGCCAAACGCGACGAGGTCGTCGCCGCCATTTTCAACTACCTGAAAATGCTGCGCAGCGAAGGCATCAAGCAGAGTTATTTCGACGAAATCTCGCACGTTCTGAATCTGGACTTCCGTTATCCGTCGATCACGCGCGACATGGACTACATCGAATGGCTGGTGGACACGATGCTGCGTGTGCCGGTTGAGCATGCGCTGGACGCACCCTACCTGGCCGATCGTTATGATCCCAAGGCGATCGCTGAACGTCTGGATGCCATGACGCCGCAAAATGCGCGCATCTGGTTCGTCAGCCCCGATGAGCCGCACAACAAGACGGCCTATTTCGTCAACGCGCCTTACCAGGTCGACAAAATCACGCCACAGCGCTTTACGCAGTGGCAGCAGCTGGGCAGCGGCATTTCTCTGTCGTTGCCAGCGCTCAACCCGTACATTCCGGATGATTTCACCCTGACCAAACCGTCGCACGAGTTCAAAAAGCCAGAAATGGTGGTGGATAAACCCGGCCTGCGCGTGCTGTATATGCCGAGCCGTTATTTCGCCGACGAGCCGAAGGCCGACGTCACCGTCGCTTTCCGCAACGCCAAGACCATGGACTCCGCGCGCAACCAGGTGCTGTTCTCGCTGACGGATTATCTGGCCGGTCTCGCACTGGATCAACTGAGCTATCAGGCGTCGGTCGGCGGGTTGAGTTTCTCGACGTCGCCGAACAACGGCCTGATGTTTAACGCCAACGGCTTTACCCAGCGCCTGCCGCAGTTGCTGACGGCGCTGATCGAGGGCTATTCCAGCTTCACGCCGACGGAAGATCAGCTGGCGCAGGCCAAGTCCTGGTACCTGGAGCAGTTGGACGCCGCCGAGAAGGGCAAGGCGTTTGAACTGGCCATTCAGCCGGTGCAGATGGTTTCCCGCGTGCCGTATTCCGAACGTAGCGAGCGCCGTGAAGTGCTGAAGACGCTGACGCTGAAAGACGTGCTGGCTTATCGCGACAGCCTGTTGGCGGAGGCCACGCCGGAGCTGTTGGTGGTGGGCAACATGAGCAAGCAGCAGGTCGACACGTTGGCGTCGACGCTGAAACATCGTCTGGGCTGTACCGGCATCGAATGGTGGCACGGCGAAGACGTGGTGGTGGACAAGAATCAGCTGGCCAACCTGCAACAGGTGGGCAGCAGCACCGACTCGGCGCTGGCGGCGGTCTATGTGCCGACCGGCTACGACGAAGTGACCGGCATGGCCTACAGCTCGCTGCTGGGGCAGATCATTCAGCCGTGGTTCTACAGCCAGCTGCGCACCCAGGAGCAATTGGGGTATGCGGTTTTCGCCTTCCCGATGTCGGTGGGGCGCCAGTGGGGCGTGGGCTTCCTGCTGCAGAGCAACAGCAAGCAGCCGGCCTACCTGTACCAGCGCTATCAGGATTTCTACCCGAAAACCGAGAAGCGCCTGCGCGACATGAGCGAGGCCGATTTTGAGCAGTACAAACAGGCGCTCATCAATGAGCTGAAGCAGCGGCCGCAAACCCTGAGCGAAGAAGCCAGCCGGTTCGCCAACGATTTCGATCGCGGCAATTTCGCCTTCGATACCCGTCAGAAGCTGATTGCGCAGGTGCAACAGCTGACGCCGGCCAAGCTGGCGGATTATTTCCACCAGGCGGTGATCCAACCGCAGGGGCTGGCGGTGCTGTCGCAGGTGAGCGGCAGCGGGCAAGACAAGGCGGATTACGCGACGCCTAAGGATTGGGTTACCTATCCGAACGCGTCTGCATTGCAGCAGCTCCTGCCGCGCAAAGTGGCGACGCCATGACGGAAGTTGCCCCGCAAAGGCTGGAGCCGCTGACGTTACCGTTGTTCGGCGAACGCCTGATCGAGGCGTCGGCGGGCACCGGCAAAACCTTTACCATCGGCGCGCTGTACCTGCGTTTGCTGCTGGGGTTGGGCGGTGAAGCAGCGTTTCCCCGGCCGCTGACGGTCGAAGAAATCCTGGTGGTGACCTTTACCGAGGCCGCCACCGAGGAGCTGCGCGGGCGCATCCGCGACAATATCCACGGGCTGCGCATCGCCTGCGTGCGCGGTATCAGCGCCAACCCGCTGTTTTCGGCGCTGATGGAAGAAATTGACGATTTGGCCGACGCCGCCTCGCAGCTGCTGGCGGCGGAGCGGCAGATGGACGAAGCGGCGATCTACACCATTCACGGCTTTTGCCAACGAATGTTGACGCACAACGCCTTTGAGTCCGGCATGCTGTTTGAACAAACGCTGGTACAGGACGAGCTGCCGCTGCGGCGGCAGGCCTGTGCCGATTTCTGGCGTCGCCACTGCTATCCGTTGCCACTGGGCGTGGCGCGAGCGGTCAGCCAGGAGTGGAGCGGCCCGGAAGCGTTGCTGGCCGACCTTTCCGGTTATCTGCACGGTGAAGCGCCGGCGCTGCGTCGGCCGCCGAAGGACGAAGAAACCGTCCTGATGCGCCACGAGCAGATCGTCGCGCGCATCGACGCCATCAAGGCGCAATGGCGGGCGGCGGCGGGCGATCTGGAGGCGTTAATCGCCCAGTCCGGTGTCGATAAGCGCAGTTACAGCAGTAAACACCTGCCGAACTGGCTGAACAAGGTCGGCGAATGGAGCGGGCAGGAGACTCAGGACTACCAGCTGCCGAAGGAACTGGATAAATTTCGCCAGTCGGTGCTGCTGGAGAAGACCAAGAAAGGCGAGCCGCCGCGGCATGCGCTGTTCACGGCGATCGACGAGCTGTTTGATGAACCCTTGACGCTGCGCGACCTGATCATGGCGCGCGCGCTCAGCGAGATCCGCACTTCCATTCAGCAAGAAAAGCGCCAGCGCGCCGAGCTGGGGTTTGACGACCTGCTCAGCCGGCTGGACGGCGCCTTGCAAAGCGGTGGCGGCGAACAGCTGGCACAGGCGATCCGCCAGCGTTACCCGGTGGCGATGATCGATGAATTCCAGGATACCGATCCGCAGCAATACCGCATTTTCCAAAAACTTTACGTCGGCCGGCCCGATTGCGGCCTGCTGCTGATCGGCGATCCCAAGCAGGCGATTTACGCCTTTCGCGGTGCCGACATCTTTACCTACATGCGGGCGCGCTCAGAGGTGAGCGCCCACTATACGCTGGAGACCAACTGGCGCTCGTCGCCGTCGATGGTCGCCAGCGTTAATCACCTGTTTTCTCAGGTAGAAAAGCCTTTCCTGTTCGGCCAAATCCCCTTTATCGAGGTCAGCGCGGCGGAAAAGAACCAAGGGCTGGCGTTTGACCTGCACGGCAAGCCGCAACCGGCGATGCAGTTCTGGCTGCAGCAGGGGGAAGGCGCCGGTGTAAGTGATTACCAACAGCTGATGGCGCGCCTGTGCGCCACGCAAATTCGCGACTGGCTCAGCGCCGGGCAGCAGGGCCAGGCGTGGCTGCAGGGCGGCAAGATGCCAAGGCCGGTACAAGCCTCCGATATCACGGTGCTGGTGCGCAGCCGCAATGAGGCGGCGTTGGTGCGCGATGCGCTGAGTGCGCTTTCTATTCCTTCGGTGTATCTGTCCAACCGCGATAGCGTGTTCGACACCCCGGAGGCCAAAGACCTGCTGTGGTTGTTGCAGGCGGTGTTGGCGCCGGAGCAAGAGCGCACGCTGCGCAGCGCCATGGCCACCGGGCTGATGGGGCTGGACGCGCCGACGTTGGACGGCCTGAGCCGCGATGAGCGCGCCTGGGACTCGCTGGTTAATGAATTCGACAGTTACCGTACGCTCTGGCTGCGCCGCGGCGTGTTGCCGATGCTGAGTGAGGTGATGAAAGCGCGCCAGCTGGCGGAGAACCTGCTGGCCAGCGCCGGCGGCGAGCGTCGCTTGACCGACGTGCTGCATCTGGGGGAGCTGTTGCAAGAGGCGGCGGCGCAGCTCGACAGCGAGCATGCGCTGGTGCGCTGGCTGGCGCAGCAGATCGCCCAGCCTAATCGTCAGTCCGATAATCAGCAGCTGCGGCTGGAGAGCGACCGGCATCTGGTGCAGGTGATCACGATTCACAAGTCTAAGGGGTTGGAGTTCGATCTGGTGTGGCTGCCGTTCGTCGGCAACTTCCGCCAGCAGCAACAGGCGCTGTATCACGATCGCCACAGTTTCCAGGCGTTGCTGGATCTCGACGCCAATGAAGAGAGCCAGGCCTGGGCGGAGGAGGAGCGATTAGCGGAAGACCTGCGTCTGCTGTATGTGGCGCTGACCCGCTCGGTGTACCACTGCAGCATCGGCATCGCACCGTTGTTCCAGGGCACGCGCAAGAAACAGGGCGATACCGATCTGCACCGCAGCGCATTGGGTTATCTGGTGCAGGGCGGGCAAGCCGGTGACGCCGTGTATCTGCAAGAGCGGCTGCAGCAATTAGCGGGCGGCGGTATCGCGCTGTCGCTGGTTGAACCGCCGGATGAAGAACCCTGGCACCCCCAGGCTTCGCTAACCGAGGCGTTGGAGGCGAAAAGCTTTACCCGGCGGATCCAGGATTTTTGGCGGGTGACCAGCTATACCGGTTTGCAACAGCACGGCGCGAGCCTGATGCAGGATCTGCTGCCGCGTCTGGATGTCGACGCGGCCGGTGAGCGCGGGGAAGAAAGTGAGCCAGCGCTTACACCGCATACCTTCCCGCGCGGCGCAACGCCCGGCACCTTCCTGCACAGCCTGTTTGAAACGCTGGACTTCACCCAGCCGCTCGACGAACAGTGGCTGCTGGAACAGCTACAGCAGCAAGGGTTCGCCGAACACTGGCAACCGATTCTGCTGGCGTGGATGCAGGTGCTGCTCAATACGCCGCTCGATGACAGCGGCGTGACGCTGGCGGCGCTGACGCCGCAGCATAAGCAGGCAGAGCTGCAGTTCTATTTACCGATTAATCGGCTGTTGCAGGCGAAGGAGCTCGATTCCCTGGTGAAGCGTTACGATCCGCTTTCCGCCCGCTGTCCGGCGCTGGATTTTCACCAGGTGCAGGGCATGCTGAAAGGCTTTATCGACCTGGTGTTCTGCTGGCAGGGCAAATACTACCTGCTGGACTACAAGTCCAACTGGCTAGGAGAGGACAGCAGCGCCTATACCCGGCCGGCGATGGAGCAGGCGATGGCGGAGCATCGTTACGATCTGCAATACCAGCTGTACACGCTGGCGTTGCATCGTTATCTGCGCCATCGGTTGCCGGATTATGATTACCGACGCCATTTTGGCGGGGTGATTTATCTGTTCCTGCGCGGCGTGGATGCGGCGCACCCGGGCAATGGCATTTTCACCTGTCTCCCCGAGTTTGAGTTGGTGGAGGGGATGGATCGCTTGTTCAGCGGCGAGGCTGCGGCGGCGGAGGAAGGATCATGATCGCACTGCTGGAGCAGGCGGTGGCGCTTGGCGCGCTGCGCCCGCTGGACGTGCAGTTCGCCCGCGTGGTGGCGAACGAAGACGAGCCTGATATTTTGCTGGCCGCCGCCTGCCTGAGCGCAGAGGCGGGGGCCGGTCATGTCTGCCTGATGCTGGAGCAACTGCAGGCAGACACGCTGTTTGAAGGGCGCCAACCGGCGCTGGCGTTGGCGGTGTGGGAGGCGGTCGGGCGACCGGATAGCGCGCGTTGGCAGCAGCGTTTGGCGGCCAGTGCGGCGGTTGGGGATGGCAGCGGCGCAACGCCGCTGGTACTGCGCGGGCCGCGTTTATACCTGCAGCGCATGTGGCAAAACGAAGGTGAAGTGGCAGCGTTTATCGGCGGCGAAGGTGAATCGCTGGCGGTGCCGGAGGAGGCGTTGCGCACCATTCTCGACCGCTTGTTCGGCACGGCGAGTGACGAACCCGACTGGCAGAAGATCGCCGCCGCGGTGGCGGCTACGCGGCGTATCGCGGTGATTTCCGGCGGGCCGGGCACCGGTAAAACCACCACCGTCGCCAAGCTGCTGGCGGCGCTGGTGCAGCTGGATGAAAGCGCGCGCTTGCGAATTCAGCTGGCGGCGCCGACCGGCAAGGCGGCGGCGCGCCTGACGGAGTCGCTTGGCAGCGCCAGCCGTCAGTTGGCGTTGACCCCGGCGCAGCAGGCGTTGTTCCCGACGGAGGCGGCGACGTTGCACCGTCTGTTGGGGGCGCAACCGAACAGTCAGCGCATGCGCTATCACCGCGGCAACCGGCTGCATTTGGATGTGCTGGTGGTGGATGAGGCCTCGATGGTCGATCTGCCGATGATGGCGCGCCTGATTGCCGCGTTGCCCGATCGGGCCCGGGTTATTTTCCTTGGCGACCGCGATCAGCTGGCTTCGGTAGAGGCCGGCGCGGTGCTGGGGGATATTTGCCGTTTTGCCGAGCAGGGATACAGCGATGCGCGTGCCGCAGAGCTGAGCCGCCTGACCGGCTGTTCGATCGAAGGGCGGCAGGCCGACGCGGAAGCGGCGGTGCGCGATAGCCTGTGTCTGCTGCGCAAGAGCTATCGCTTCGATGCCCGTTCCGGCATCGGCCAGTTGGCGTTGGCGGTCAACGCCGGCGCGGGGGATCGCGCACTGGCGGCACTAAACGGCAGTTTCGGCGATGTCGCGGGGTATGCGCTGGCGACGAGCGAAGAGTATCAGGCGCTGTTGGATGCCTGCGTGGCGGGCTACCGCGACTATCTGCGGCTGACCGCCGAAGGCGCGGACGCGGCGACGGTGCTGGCGGCTTTTGGCCGTTTCCAGGTGCTGTGCGCGCTGCGTGAAGGGCCGTTCGGCGTCGCCGGCCTGAACGAGCGCATTGAGCTCGGGCTGCAGCGTGCGGGCCTGATCGACCGCAAACCGGGCGTGCTCGGCCGCTGGTACCGGGGGCGGCCGGTGATGATCGGCCGCAACGACAGTGCACTGGGGCTGTTCAATGGGGATATCGGCATTACATTGCCGGATGAGCACGGCGATCTGCGCGTGCATTTCCAACTGCCCGACGGCAGCATCAAGTCGGTACAGCCAAGCCGTTTGCCGGCGCATGAAACCGCTTATGCCATGACGGTGCACAAATCACAGGGATCGGAGTTTGACCACACGGTTCTGGTGTTGCCGAACCATTTCCTGCCGGTGCTGACGCGTGAGCTGGTCTATACCGCGATCACTCGTGCGCGTAAGCAGCTCTCACTGTACGCTACGGAGACGGTACTGCTGCGGGCTATTCGCACGCCGACCCAGCGCCGCAGCGGATTGGCTGAACGGTTGCAGGCAACGGAATAAGCGATGAACGGGCGCGGCAACGGCCGCGCCCACTGTGATTACAGATCCGCCAGCAGAATTTTGGAGCGGCGCTGGTAGTTGTACAACGCCTGTTTCTGCATCGGCAGCACGTCGACCTCCGCCGGGGTAAAGCCACGTTCCTGGAACCAGTGGATGCTACGGGTGGTCAGCACGAACAGCTTCTTCAGCCCCATCTGCCGCGCCTGGTTTTCTACCCGCTGCAGCAGCATCTCGCCGCGCGAAGAACTGCGGTAATCGGGATGCACCGCGACACAGGCCATCTCACCGATTTTTTCCTCCAGGAACGGGTACAGCGCCGCACAGGCGATGGTCAGGTTGTCGCGTTCGATAATGGTGAACTTGTCGATCTCCATCTCCAGCTGTTCACGCGAACGGCGCACCAGAATACCCTGTTGTTCGAGCGGCCGGATCAGTTCCAGGATGCCGCCGATGTCGTTGATCGTCGCCCGGCGCACCTGCTCGGCGCTTTCCATCACGATTTGGGTGCCGATGCCGTCGCGCGAGAACAGCTCTTGCACCAGCGCGCCATCCTCCTGATAGCTGATCAAGTGGCTGCGGCGCACGCCGCTGCGGCAGCCTTTCACCGCGCCGCGCAGGAAGCGCACGGTGCCGGAATGGTAATCGCCGCCTTCCTCCAGTTCTTCAAGGCGCTTTTGCGCGTCGTTGGGGAACAGTTCGGAAAGGATATTGCCTTCTGCATCGGTCACGCCCTGTGAGGAGCAGAAACCGATCATTTTTTCCGCTTTCAGTTTGATCGCCAACTGGGTGGCCACTTCTTCCGAAGTCAGGTTGAAACTCTCGCCGGTGACTGAGACCGCGACCGGACCGATCAGCACGATGGCGTTGCTGTCGAGTTGGCGATGGATCGCTTCTTCATCGATGCGGCGAATGCGGCCGCTGTGGCAATAGTCGATGCCGTCATCAATACCCAGCGGCTGAGCGATGATGAAATTGCCGCTGACCACGTTAATGTGCGCGCCCTGCAGCGGCGTGTTGTTGAGGCTCATCGACAGGCGGGCGGTGATGTCCAACTGCAACAAACCGGCAGCCTGCTTGACCAGTTCGAGCGTATGGGCGTCGGTTACGCGCGTGTGCTTGTGGTAGAGCGGCTCAGAGTTATGCTGCGCCAGGTTGGCGTCGATCTGCGGCCGTGCGCCGTAAACCACTACCAGGCGGATGCCCAGACTATGCAACAGCCCGATATCGTTGACGATGTTGGAGAAATTCTCGTGTTCGATGGCTTCCCCGCCGAGCATGATGACAAACGTCTTGCCACGGTGGGCATTGATATAAGGGACTGAGTGACGGAATCCTTGCACCAGCTCTGTACTACGTTCCTTCACGGGCAAACCTCTTGTGAATATTTATACGATATTTTTGTATTTTTATTCTTTTATGGCGCTAATGGCAAGTGGGAAATCGTCATGAAGAGCGAGCTAAGGGCGCTAAATCGTTAATAAATTGAAAAACCATAAAAAGATTTTCTGATGACAGGGCTGGCATGATTGGTTAAAGTTTTTCGGCACCCCCATTTTATTGGTGTTTTTTTAATCTGTTGTAAACAGCTATTACTGCCGGAGCCGCATGCCAAACGCTAATCACAATCTGGGCCGCCGTCGTTTATTACAGGGCGTTGCCGCCAGCTGGTTGCTGAGTGTGAGTCGCACGGGCTTCGCCGCGTCGTCGCACGTGATTGCCGTGCGCGTCTGGCCATCCTCCACTTATACCCGCGTCACGCTGGAATCCAACGTCGAGCTGAAATACAAGCAGTTTGCCCTGACCAATCCCGATCGCGTGGTGGTGGATATCGAAGGCGTCCACCTCAACAGCGTGCTGAAAGGTATTGCCGGGCAGGTGCGCGCCGACGATCCGTATCTCAAGCAGGCGCGCGTCGGCCAGTTTGATCAGAATACCGTGCGGCTGGTGCTTGAGCTCAAGCAGAGCGTCAGCCCGCATATTTTCACGCTGGCACCGGTACCGGAGTATCGCAACCGTTTGGTGATGGATCTCTACCCGACCAAGGGCGGCAGCGGCGGTGAGGAGTATGATCCGCTACTGGCGTTACTGGAAGATTACAACAAGGGCGATCTGGAGCGCACGCTGCCGCCGGAAGCGCCGCAGGCCGGCAAGGCGGGGCGCGATCGGCCGATCGTCATCATGCTGGATCCTGGCCACGGCGGCGAAGATCCCGGCGCTATCGGCAAGTACAAGACGCGCGAGAAAGATATCGTGCTGCAGATTGCCCGCAAGCTGAGCGCCATGATCAAGCGCGAGCCGAACATGAAAGTGTTCATGACGCGCAACGAAGATGTGTTTATCCCGCTCAAGGTGCGTGTCGCCAAGGCGCGCAAGCAGCGCGCCGATCTGTTCGTTTCGATTCACGCTGACGCCTTTACCAGCCGCGCCGCGCGCGGTTCATCGGTGTTCGCGTTGTCCACCAAGGGCGCCACCAGCTCGGCGGCCAAGTTCCTGGCGCAGACGCAGAACGCGTCGGACCAAATCGGCGGCGTCAGCAAGAGCGGCGACCGCTATCTCGACCATACCATGTTCGATCTGATCCAGACCGCGACCATCAACGACAGCCTGAAGTTCGGCAAGGAAGTATTGAATCGGATGGGGAAAATCAACCGGTTGCACAAGAATCGCGTCGATCAGGCCGGTTTTGCGGTGTTGAAGGCGCCGGATATCCCGTCGATCCTGGTAGAGACGGCATTTATCAGCAACATCGAAGAGGAGCGCAAGCTGCGCACCAGCCATTTCCAGCAGCAGGTGGCGGAGTCGATTCTGGCGGGGATCAAGGCTTATTTCGCCAACGGCGGCGCGCTGGCGAGCCGATAAAAGCAGGGCCGGGCGCGAGTCCGGCTATTTTTGCGGATTGCAGATACAAAAAAACACCCGGAAGGGTGCTTATCTGTTGTCATCAAGAGTTGGTTGCGGAGGCCGGATTTGAACCGACGACCTTCGGGTTATGAGCCCGACGAGCTACCAGGCTGCTCCACCCCGCGTCCGTCTTGATGCTGTATTACTACGAAGCCACCGTTCATGTTATGCCGCTGGTACGACATTCGGTTGGTTGCGGGGGCCGGATTTGAACCGACGACCTTCGGGTTATGAGCCCGACGAGCTACCAGGCTGCTCCACCCCGCGTCCGTATAATACTTTGTTATCGAAGCCAAACGCAAATACCGCCAATGCGGCATCGGTTGGTTGCGGGGGCCGGATTTGAACCGACGACCTTCGGGTTATGAGCCCGACGAGCTACCAGGCTGCTCCACCCCGCGTCCGATGGATGCGCACTATACTCTCCGTGCGTTTTGTTGCAAACCCTTTTTGCATTTTATTGGCCTAAACCCGTTTTTCTGCTGGATTTGCCCGCAATTTGCCTTCTTTTTCATCACCATCCTCCGTGCGGCTTTTTTTATTTGCAGCGATTCCTTTATCAATGAGCGTTTGTTATCGTTCAGCCGGTAGATCATATCAGTTTGAGAGTGTGCGCGATGAAAGGACGTTGGGGCAAATACCTGCTGGGCGGGTTGTTGGTGGCGGTGTTGGCGGGCTGTTCGTCCAAGCCGACCGATCGGGGTCAGCAATATAAAGACGGCCGTCTGGATCAATCGCTGGAGCTGGTCAATCAGCCCAACGCCAAAGGTTCGCCGGTCAACGCCAAGGATTATTCGGATCAGCTGATGGAGATCAAGTACGCGTCGCCTTCGCTGTTTAACCGCAACAACAGCACCTATCAGGCGGTGCAAAGCTGGATGGCGTCCGGCGCCGACACGCGCATGCTGAGCCAGTACGGCCTCAGCGCTTACCAGATGGAAGGTGTCGACAATTACGGCAACGTGCAGTTTACCGGCTACTATACGCCGGTGGTGCAGGCGCGCTATACCCAACAGGGCGAGTTCCGCTATCCGCTGTACCGCATGCCGCCGAAGGGCAGAGGCCGCTTGCCGGATCGCGCGGGCATCTATTCCGGCGCGCTTGACGATCGCTATATCATCGCTTACACCAACTCGCTGATGGACAACTTCATGATGGAAGTCCAGGGCAGTGGCTATGTCGACTACGGCAACGGCCAGCCGCTGGTGTTCTTCGGCTACGGCGGTAAGAACGGCCACGCCTATCGCAGCATCGGCAAGGTGCTGATCGATCGCGGTGAAGTGGCCAAGGCGGACATGTCGATGCAGGCGATCCGTCAGTGGGCGGATACCCACAGCGCCGCAGAGGTGCGTGAGCTGCTGGAGCAGAACCCGTCGTTCGTGTTCTTCCGTCCGGAAGCTTTTGCGCCGGTGAAGGGCGCCAGTGCGGTGCCGCTGATCGCCAAAGCCTCGGTGGCCTCCGACCGTTCGCTGATCCCGGCGGGCACTACGCTGCTGGCCGAAGTGCCGCTGCTGGACAACAAGGGTAAATTCACGGGAAAATACGAGATGCGTCTGATGGTCGCACTCGACGTGGGCGGGGCCATCAAGGGCCAGCATTTTGACATGTATCAGGGCATCGGGCCGGATGCCGGCCACTCGGCGGGATACTACAACCACTATGGCCGCGTCTGGGTGCTGAAGAACAACGGTGGCGGTCAGTTGTTCAGCGCCAATCAGTCAAACGGCGGCGGTTCGTTGTTGGCCACTCGGTAAACGCATACGACGTGAAAAGATTGACCCGCAAGGGCCGGATTTTCCGGCCCTTATCATTTGCATTACGAAGGTAATTAAAGCGTTATGAGCACAGCTTATTCGGAAGCCTATCTGCAGCGTTTCGGCGGCACGGCGCGGTTATACGGCCAGCAGGCGCTGGCGGTGTTCGCGCAGGCGCATGTCTGCGTGATCGGCATCGGCGGCGTGGGTTCCTGGGCGGCTGAGGCGCTGGCGCGCACCGGCATCGGCGCCATCACCCTGATCGACATGGATGATGTCTGCGTTACCAATACCAACCGCCAGATCCACGCGTTGCGCCAGCATGTCGGGCAATCGAAAACCGAGGTGATGGCGGAGCGTATCCTGGCGATCAACCCGGAATGCCGGGTGACCTGCATCGACGATTTCATCACCCCGGACAACGTCGCCGAGCTGCTGGACCATAACTTCAGCTACGTCATCGACGCGATCGACAGCGTGCGGCCGAAGGCGGCGTTGCTGTCATACTGCCGCCGCTTCAAGATCCCGGTGGTGACCACCGGCGGCGCCGGCGGTCAGGTCGATCCGACCAAAATCGAAGTGGCCGATCTGGCCAAAACCATCCAGGATCCGCTGGCCGCCAAGCTGCGCGAGCGGTTGAAGCACGATTTCAACGTGGTGAAAAACGGTAAGGGTAAGCTGGGCATCGACTGCGTCTTCTCCAGCGAACCGCTGGTTTACCCGCAGCCGGACGGTTCGGTGTGCGCTTCGCGCAGCACGGCGGAAGGGCCGAAAAGAATGGATTGCAGCGCGGGTTTCGGCGCGGCGACCATGGTCACCGCCACTTTCGGCTTCGTCGCCGTGTCGCACGCGCTGAAAAAGATGGTGGCGAAGGCGGCGCGTCAGGCGTAACGGGCGGCGATCGCCTGCACGGCGGCGGCCAACGCCGCCAGCCCGCTGGCGCGAGTGGCGCTCAGCTGAGCGCGCAGCGCCAGGCGGTCGAACAGTGCCAGCGGATCCAATGCGGCGATCTGCTGCGGCGTTTTCCCTTCCACTTCGGTCAGCAGCACCGCCAACAGGCCACGCACGATGCGGCCCTCGCTGTCGCCATAAAAGTGCAGCGTGCCGTCTTCCAGCAACTGGTGCCCCAACCAGACGCGGTTTTCACACCCGCTCAACGCCATTTCTTCACTGCGCAAGGCCTCCGGCAGCGGCGGCAGCCGTTTTGCGAGCATGATCAGCTGGCGGTAGCGGTCTTCCCACTGTTTCAGCGCGCTGAAGGTAGCGATCAAGGCTTCGGCGGTGATCTCTCGGCCAAAAGGATGGGGGGCGAGCATAGTGTCTCCGGAAATCACGTCAGTCGGCCAGCAGATCGAGGGCGTGAGTCAACGCGCTGACCAGCGTATCGACGTCCTGTTGTGTATTGTAGGGGGCGAACGACGCGCGCAGCGTGCCGCTGACGCCTAATGCCGCCATCAGCGGCTGCGCGCAGTGCTGGCCGGCGCGCAGCGCAATGCCTTGCTCCGCCAGCAGCGTGACGATGTCGCTGTGGTGTACGCCGGCGATATCGAACGCCAGCAGGCTGGAACCGGAACTGCGGAAGCTGCGAAAGCCCGGCAGCTGCGCCAACTGCTGTTCCGCCCGGTCAGCCAGCTCGCGGCTGTAACGTTCCGCCGCCGCCATGTCCTGTTCACTCAGCCAGGTGAGCGCGGCGGCCAACCCCAGCACGCCGGCGATGTTTGGCGTGCCGGCTTCGAAACAGTGCGGTGGCTTTTGTGGGGTAAAACCGTCGAACGACGCCTGGGTCAGCATCTTGCCGCCGCCTTGCCAGGGTGCCATCTGCGCCAGCAGCTCGGCTTTGCCGTACAGCGCGCCGATGCCGGTCGGGCCATACAGTTTGTGGCCGGAGAAGGCGTAAAAATCGATGTCGAGCCGCTGTACGTCGGCCGGGCCGTGAACCACGCCCTGAGCGCCGTCAACCATCACGTGCGCGCCGGCGGCATGCGCCATGGCGATTGCCAGTGCCAGGTCCGGGCAGCCGCCGGTGACGTTGGACATTTGCCCCAGCGCCAAAAGGCGGGTTTTGTCGTTGAGCAGGGCGGGTAGCTGCGTCAAATCCGGCAACCGGTCGGCGCCGATCGGCAGTTTTACCACCCGCGCGCCGGTTTGCTCCGCCACCATCAGCCAGGGGATCAGGTTGGCGTGGTGTTCCGCTTCGCTCACCAGGATTTCATCGCCCGGCTGCAGACGCGGGCGCAGGTAGCTCTGCGCCACCAGGTTGATCGCCTCGGTGGTGCCGCGCGTCCAGACGATGTCGTCGGCCGACGGCGCATTGATCAATTTCGCCACCTTGCCGCGTGCCTGCTCGAAGCGGGCAGTCAGATCCTGCGCCGCCCGATGCTGGCTGCGGTGCACGGTGGCGGCGTCATCGCGATAAAATTGCTGCGTGGCGTCGATGACCGCCTGCGGTTTCAACGCGGTGGCGGCGCTGTCCAGATAGATACCATCCTGCGCGAGCGCGGGAAACTGTTGGCGAAAAAGGCTGGGGTTAAAAGGCGTCATACCCTGATTGTCACTGGCTTGAGTCGATGGGTGATCCTGTCCTATTTTGCCGCCGGAGACAAGCGATCCTGCCTATTAGGACTTATCGCCTGGCAAAATTGGGAAAGTTTGTTATGCTATTAAATGTGCGCTTATTAATCGCATCTATACACATAAAGGTATTTATCAGCATTTAAAACTAAAAAGGAGTCCTCAATGAAGAAAACAGCCGCAGTTCTCTCTGCCCTGATGCTTACGTTCACCCTGGCCGCCTGTTCCAGCAACTACGTGATGCATACCAATGACGGACGCACCATTGTCGCTGACGGCAAGCCAAAAGTGGACAACGATACCGGCATGATCAGCTATAAAGACGCTAACGGCGTCGAGCAGCAGATCAACCGCGCCGATGTGAAAGAGATGGTTGAAAGCAACCAGTAACCGTCAGGCAAAAAAAAGCACCGCAAGTTTTGCGGTGCTGCATAAAATCACTATGGACAGACAGGGTAAATGTACAGGAAGTGAAAAAACAGTAGCCTAGCTACCATGTCCGGAATCGCCGGACAATTTGCAAACACAACATCACAACCACAAGCCAAAAGTTCATCGGCGTCCTCGACACCCACTCCCTTTTCGTTCCGGCCCGGGAAGTGCCGCCACTATAGGTATTTGCTGGCGCATCCTCAACGGACAAATTATAATGGATCGGATTAAAAAAACTAATGGCAATACGCCGTTAGCGTTTACCGATGGCTTGCCACACAAAGCCGCCCGATTTTCGGCGCCGAATCATTCGGATTAATGTTACACAAAAGTAGCTAATTTAATGTCTAAACGCTTACCTCCCCTCAATGCGCTGCGCGTGTTCGATGCGGCCGCTCGCCACCTGAGTTTCACCAAGGCGGCGGAAGAGTTGTTCGTGACCCAGGCCGCGGTGAGCCACCAGATCAAGTCGCTGGAGGACTTCCTCGGACTGAAGCTGTTTCGCCGGCGCAATCGCTCGCTGCTGCTGACCGAAGAGGGCCAAAGTTACTACCTCGATATCAAGGAGATTTTCTCTTCGATCAACGAGGCGACGCGCAAGCTGCAGGCGCGCAGCGCCAAGGGGGCATTGACCGTCAGTCTGCCGCCGAGCTTCGCCATTCAGTGGCTGGTGCCACGGCTGTCCGGCTTTAACTCAGCTTATCCGGGCATCGACGTGCGCATCCAGGCGGTAGACCGCGAAGAGGACAAGCTGGCGGACGACGTCGACGTGGCGATTTTCTACGGCCGCGGCAACTGGCCGGGGCTGCGCGCCGAGCGCCTGTATGCGGAATATTTGCTGCCGGTGTGTTCGCCGAGCCTGCTGACCGGCGATCATCCGCTGAAAACCGCAGAGGATCTGGCTTATCATACGTTGCTGCATGACGTTTCACGCCGCGATTGGCTGGCTTATACGCGCCAACTGGGGTTGCAGCACATCAACGTGCAGCAGGGGCCGATCTTCAGCCACAGCGCCATGGTGGTGCAGGCGGCGGTGCACGGTCAGGGCGTGGCGCTGGTGAACAACGTGATGGCGCAAACCGAGATTGAAGCCGGTCGCCTGGTGTGCCCGTTCAACGATGTGCTGGTCAGTAAAAACGCTTTTTATCTGGTATGTCATGACAGCCAGGCAGAACTGGGTAAAATAGCCGCCTTCCGGCAGTGGATCCTGGCGCGCGCCGCCAGCGAACAAGAGAAGTTCCGCTTCCGCTACGAACAATAAGGCCGGCCGCCGCCTTGCCGCGGCCGGTAATTTTTAATGGGATAGATCACGATGAGCAGCCGTTCCATGCTGGTTTTCGCCGCTATCAGCGGCTTTGTGTTTGTCGCGTTGGGCGCATTCGGCGCGCATGTGTTAAGCGGTACGCTCGGCGCCAATGAAATGGCCTGGATCCGTACCGGGCTGGAGTATCAGGGGTTCCACACCCTGGCCATCCTGGCGCTGGCGGTCGCGATGCAGCGCCGCGTGAGCCTGTGGTTTTACTGGAGCGGAGCGCTGTTGGCGTTCGGCACCGTGTTGTTCAGCGGCAGCCTCTATTGCCTGGCGCTGTCGCACCTGAAGGTCTGGGTATATATCACGCCGGTTGGCGGCGTGTGCTTCCTGATCGGCTGGATATTGATGTTGATTGGCGCTTTGCGTCTGAGGAAAAAGGCCGAGCGCCATGAATAAGATTGCGTTGTACTGCCGCCCAGGCTTTGAAAAAGAGTGTGCGGCAGAGATCACCGACAAAGCCGCCCAGCTGGAGATTTACGGCTTTGCACGAGTAAAAGAGCACAGCGGTTACGTGCTGTTCGAATGCTATCAGCCGGACGATGCCGATCGCCTGGCGCGGGAGATTCCGTTCCGCGAACTGATTTTCGCCCGCCAGATGATCGTGGTAGGTGAGCTGCTGCGCGATCTGCCACCGGAAGATCGGGTATCGCCGATCGTTGGCATGCTGATCGGCGTGGTTGACCGCGGCGGCGAGCTGCGGGTGGAAGTGCCGGACACCAACGAAAGCAAAGAGCTGATGAAATTCTGCCGCAAATTGACGGTGCCGCTGCGCGCCGCGATGCGCGAGCAGAAGGTGCTGATGGCGCGCGAGAACCCGACTCGCCCGGTGGTGCACGTGTTCTTCATCGCGCCGGGCTGCTGCTACGTCGGTTACTCCTACAGCAACAACAACTCGCCGTTCTACATGGGCATTCCGCGTCTGCGCTTCCCAGCCGATGCGCCGAGCCGTTCGACGCTGAAGCTGGAAGAAGCGTTCCACGTGTTCATCCCCGTCGACGAGTGGGACGAACGCCTGGCCAGCGGCATGCACGCGGTCGATCTGGGCGCCTGCCCGGGCGGCTGGACCTATCAGCTGGTGAAACGCAGCATGATGGTGCATTCGGTGGATAACGGCCCGATGGCGCCGAGCCTGATGGAAACCGGCCAGGTGACGCACCACCGCGCCGACGGCTTCAAGTTCGAGCCGAACAGCAGCAAAATCTACTGGCTGGTGTGCGACATGGTGGAGAAACCGGCGAAAGTGACCAGCCTGATGATTCAGTGGCTGGTGAAAGGTTGGTGCCGCGAAGCGATCTTTAACCTCAAGCTGCCGATGAAAAAGCGCTATGAGGAAGTGTCGCAAAACCTGATGAGCATCCGCGAAGCGCTGGGCGCTGCCGGCATCAGCGTCGAAGTGCACGCCAAACAGCTGTATCACGACCGCGAAGAGATCACCGTACACGTGCGCCGCATGTGGTCGGCGGTGCCGGGTCGCCGCGACGAGCGCGATTAATCGCGTTAAACCTGATGAAGGGCGCTGCTTGCAGCGCCCTTATTGTATCGGCAGTCGCAGCTGCTGCAGGTTGCCGTCCAGCGACAGATCGGTGCGCAGCGTGGCGACTTGTTTGCTGACGTAGGCCAGCTCGCGGTGCTGCTCCAGCTTGCCGCGCCATTTCTCCGGCACCTGCTCCAGGTGCTGATAGATCCCGTCCAGACTGCCCGACTGCTGCAACAGCAGCACGGCGGTTTTCGGCCCGATGCCGGCCACGCCGGGGATCTTGCTGCTGCCGATCCCCGCTAACCCCCAGTAGTCCGGCAGTTGCTGCGGCTGCACGCCGAATTCCTGCTGCACGAAAGGCATATCCAACCAGCGTTTCTGGAAGTAATCGCGGATCTGTACGTTCGGCGCCAGCAGCTGGCAATAGCCTTTGTCGGTGGAGACGATGGTCACCTGGTGGCCGCCGCCGGCGACCTTCGCCGCCAGCGTGGCCGCCAGATCGTCTGCCTCGTTGCCGGGTGAATGCCAGCTGGCGACGCCCAGTTCGGCGAAGGCCTCACGCAACTGCGGCATCTCCTGCTGCAGGTTTTCCGGCATCGGCGAACGCCCGGCCTTGTAGTCCGGCAGAATTTGGTGACGCCAGCTATCGCTGCGATCGTCCTCGTCGAATACCGCTACCGCGTGGGTCGGGCGGCTGTGCTGGAGAAGCTGCTGCAGCGCGTGGCGGCAGGCGTTGACGCAAGGAGAGCCCTGTACGGCGTGAATGCGGCGGATGAGGTTCAGGGCGTCGACAATCAGTAGGTGTATCATCATGGGCGGCAAGGTCAGAAAAAACAGGGCGGCCGTTACGCCGCCCAGGATTGAGGATCAGGCGACGATTTCGTAGCAGGGCACATAGGCGCTGCCCGGCAGCTTCATGCGGTGCTGGGCGACAAAGCCCTGCAGCAGGCTGTCCATCTGCTTCATCATCTGCGGTTCGCCGTGCAGCTTGTACGGGCCGAACTGTTCAATGGCGTGGATGCCGTTTTCCTTCACGTTACCGGCCACGATGCCGGAGAAGGCGCGGCGCAGCGCGGCGGCCAATTGCTCCGGCGGCTGGTTCGGATACAGATTGAGGTTCGCCATGTTCTCGTGGGTCGGCTCGAACGGCAGCTGCAGATCCGGCGCGATGCGGATCGACCAGTTAAAGCTGTAGGCGTCGCCGGTGTTGCGGCGGTTTTCCTTCACCAGCGGCATGGCTTTTTTCATCTGCCGCGCGACTTCCGCCGGATCGTCGATGATGATGGTGTAGTGACGGCGCGCCGCGTCGCCCAGCGTGTTCATAATGAACTCGTCCAGCACGCGGAAGTAATCGGCGCTCTCTTTTGGCCCGGTCAGGATCAGCGGCAGCACCTGTTCGCTGTTCTCCGGGTTCATCAGGATACCCAGCAGGTACAGCAGCTCTTCGGCGGTGCCGACGCCGCCCGGGAAGATGATGATGCCGTGCGCGATGCGCACGAAGGCTTCCAGGCGTTTTTCGATGTCCGGCATGATCACCAGCTCGTTCACCAGCGGGTTAGGCGGCTCGGCGGCGATGATCGACGGTTCGGTCATGCCGATGAAGCGGCTGTTGCGGTAACGCTGCTGCGCGTGACCGACCGCCGCGCCTTTCATCGGCGCTTCCATGGCGCCCGGCCCGCAGCCGGTGCAGATGTTCAACTCGCGCAGGCCCAGCTGGCTGCCGACCTTGCGCGCGTACAGGTATTCGTTCTCGTTGATCGAGTGGCCGCCCCAGCACACCACCATGTTGGGATCTTCATCCAGATGCAGCGTGCGTGCATTGCGCAGGATCGAGAACACCAGGTTGGTGATGTGGGCCGAGTTTTCCAGGTTCAGATGCTGGAAACGGCCGGCGCTGGCGATTTGGCCGTGCACGAACAGGATGTCGCGCAACACGGCGAACAGGTTGGCCTGCAATGAACGGATGATGCGGCCGTCGACGAACGCTTCTTCCGGCGGGTTGACCAGCTCCAGTTTCACGCCACGCTCGCGGCGCAGCACGTTGATATCGAAGGTTTCATAGCGCGACAGCAGCTGTTTGCTGTTGTCGGTTTGGCTGCCGGAGTTCAACACGGCCAGCGAACAGTTGCGGAACAGGCGGTACAGGTCGCTGCTGGCAGTGCGTTTCAGCATGTCTACTTCCAGCTGCGACAATAAATCCATAGAGCCAAGCGGGCTGATGTGTGTAATCAAGGTAACTCCTTTGCACCCGGTGCGGGGCGGTAGTAATCCATACGCAGCAAAACAGCATCTCGTTATGGTTGGCGTGCTGCGGTGCAACGGGCGTTCTGCCCGGCTGCAGCCTCGTTTTAACCTTACCGCCGTCCCTGCGCTTTTACCAACACAAACCGCTCGTTAGCTCAGTTGTTGAGCAATGTTTCGCACTTATTGGCGCGCCAGGCGGCCGTGCTCGGGAGTGAACGCGACGTTGCTGCGCCACGGGTTGATGTCCAGCCCGCCGCGACGGGTGTAGCGAGCGTAAACCGTCAGGCTCTGCGGCCGGCAGTAGCGCATCAAATCATTGAAGATGCGCTCGACGCACTGTTCGTGGAATTCGTTGTGGTGGCGGAAGGAGACCAGGTAGCGCAGGAGCGCTTCGCGATCGATCTTGGCGCCGCGATAGCTTATCTGCACCGAGCCCCAGTCCGGTTGATGGGTGATCAGGCAGTTGGACTTCAGCAGGTGGCTGACCAATTGCTCTTCCACTACCTCTTCACCGGCGGCGTTTAACAGGTAGTCGGCGTTGAACTCATAATTGTCGATGCGGATATCCTGCTGGTCGATGCAGTTGCCGGCCAGACGGGCGATCGGCGTGCCTTCCAACTGCTCGACGCTGAACAGGGTGACGCTGACTTCGCCCTGGGCGCAGGCGGACAGATCGCGTTGCAGGGTGCTGCGCACCGTTTCCCCATCGGCGAACGGCGTTTGGTTGAAGCTGTTGAGATACAGCTTGAAGCTTTTCGATTCGATCAGGTTCAGGCTGTCGGCATTGAGGCTGATCTCGCCGACCGCCACCTGCGGCAGCCCGTTGGCGTTCAGCCAGGAGAGTTCGTACAGCGTCCAGATGTCCGCGCCGTGGAAGGGCAGGTTGTCGGGATACAGCCCCAGCGGCTCGCGGTTCATGCTGCGCGGCACCGCCTGCAGCAGCGTGGCGTCGTAGCGATCGCGGTAGGCGGTGGGTTTGCCCAGCGTCAGCCCCGACAGGGCCTGGTGGTCTTGATATGAGGACATCTGCTGTCACCTCGGTCAGAGATAGGTACAATGGCCGTCAGTTTAACGTATGCGAGAAAGAATATGGACCATGATGTATCGCACGCCCTGCGTGAATTCACTCAACGCTATGTCGAGTTGTGGCAGCAAGAGCGCGGCCACGCGCCGGCCAGCGAGGCGCTGTACGGCGTGCCGTCGCCCTGCATCGTGGAGAATCGCGAGGACGACGTGCTGTGGTTGCCGCAGCCTTTCGAACCGGCGGCGACGCTGGAAAAGGTAGAGACCGCGCTGGAGCTGCGTTTGCAGCCGGATGCGCATCGCTTCTACACGCAGCAATACGCCGGCGACATGAGCGCGCAGTTCGGCGAGCATCGCCTGAGCCTGCTGCAGGTCTGGAGCGAAGAGGATTTTATCCGCCTGCAGGAAAACCTCATCGGCCATTTAGTGACGCAAAAGCGCCTCAAATTGTCGCCGACCCTCTTCCTGGCGACCACCGAATCCGAGATGACGATGGTGTCGCTGTGCAACGTCAGCGGCAACGTGGTACTGGAGCAGTTCGGCAGCGATAAGCGCACCTTGTTGGCGGCGACGCTCGGGAATTTCCTCGATGCGCTGCGCCCTATGCTGGACTGAAGCGCGGCGGATTCGCCGTCGCCCGTGTGAGAGATCTCTCACACGGGCTGTGAGATATCGCTCTTAATTTTTCCCACCTTTATCTAGCCTATGAGATTATTGTTATCCAGATCAATTGGTTAGAATTTCTTTAGGATAACTCTTAGTCTTAATTTAGTGTGAGACACCTCCCAAACCCTTGTGATTCCGGGGAATTTAAGCGATCTTATCTTTACCGGAACGGAACCGGCGGAGCAGGAAAGCATCAGGATGATGCAGCTTCAGGAAGAAGAAAGGGATGCGCTCAGGCAAGAGCGAAGGATGGCGTCAGGAGATGCCCAGGATGTTTCAGGATAGAAACCAGGGACACCTCCAGGACGGAGATTGAGAGCCGGCACAGGACTGTCGGCGGGTCAGGAAGGCTGAGGAACCGCGTCAGGACGATGCTGCAGGATGATGCAAGGATCACTTGGTCAGGATGGCCGCAGGAAAAGTTTTCAAGGATTGAGCAGGGAGCACACTGTGTAGCGGGATAGCTATAAAACGAACCGGGGGCACTGTTAACGCAGTGCCCCCAACTTTTTGTTCTCTCCCGCCGTGCGTGCTCCTCTGCTTAATCCATCGTCAGCGTTAACCAATCGCGCCCAGCGTATCGCCTGCGCCCTGTTTTTTCGGCAGCAGGAACAGCGTGGCGTAGATATCCAGCAGGTAAATCGCCGCCAGCAGGCTGATGGCGGCGGTAAATGACACCTGCGTCACCAGCGCACCGATCACCAATGGCCCCAGGCCGCCGACGCCGCGCCCCAGATTGAACAGGATGTTTTGCGCGGTGGCGCGCGCCTGTACCGGGTAGGTATCGGAAATCAATGCGCCGTAGCCGCCGATCATGCCGTTGACGAACATGCCCATCACGGCGCCGGCGAACAGCATCAGCATCGGATCGCTCAATTGGGCGTAGCCGATCACCATCACTACCGCGCCTACCTGATACAACACGAAAATCTTCCAGCGGGCGAAGCGATCGGCCAGCACGCCAAACAGCCAGATACCGAACGTCATGCCGACCACCGTTACCGCCGTCCACAGGCCGGACTTGGTGAGTGAGAAGCCGAAGTTTTTCGCCAGGTAAGTCGGCATCCAGATCATCAGCCCGTAGTAACCGAAGTTTTGCACCGAACAGAGAATGAAGATGCCGATGCTGGCCTTGCTGGTAGCGCGATCCTTAAACAGCAGGCGCAAACGCTGCAGGAAGGAGAGCGGCTGCCCGGCGTCTTTCTGCCGCACGAACGCCTCCGGCTCGCCCAGCGTGCGGCGGATCAGGAATGACGCCAGCGCCGGCAGCAGACCGACCAGGAACATACCGCGCCAGCCGATGTGTTCCAGCAGCAGCGGCGTCAGGAAGGCGGCTGCCAGCACGCCCAATTGCCAGCCCATGCCGACGTAAGCCGAAGCGCGGTTGCGCTTCTCCGCCGGCCAGGCTTCGGCGATCAGCGCCATGCCGATGCCGAATTCGCCGCCCAGCCCGATGCCCGCCAGGGTGCGATAGGCCAGCAGATCCCAATACCCTTGCGCCACGGCGCACAGGCCGGTGAACAGGGAAAACATCAGAATGGTGATGGTCAGCACCCGGATTCGGCCGAAACGATCGCTGAGGTGGCCGAAGATCACGCCGCCCAGCACCGCGCCGATCAGCGTCCAGGTGACCAGCGAACCGGCGGCCGATGAGGTTAATCCTAATTCGATGCTGATGGCCGGCAGCATAAAGCCGAGGATCAGCAGGTCAAACCCGTCCATGGCGTAACCGGTGACCGAGGCCAGCATGGCTTTACCGGGCGTCGCGTGGTTTTTTTTCTCTGTTATTACGGACATGAATCTTTATCTGTGTGGTGTATTCGGTGGGCCTATTGTGCCGCGTGGCGGCGATCGCCACCAGATAAAAACGGCAGCCGGTCTCGGGCGCGCCAAATTTGGGCTATAAAAATGCTATGCTTTGCCGCCTTTCAGCCAGCGAGCTGAATACCACCATAATGAAAAGAGATCGGGAATGCAGATGAGTATACATAACCAGGTGCGCCGCAGTTTGCAGGCGATTGAACAATCCATGCGCGATCTGGCGCTGTGGCAGGCCGCGCCGCCTGAGCATGAGGCTTTTTCCAGCACCGAACCGTTCTGTATCGACAGCATGTCGGCCGAAGCCTGGCTGCAGTGGGTGTTTCTGCCGCGCATGTATGCGCTGCTGGATGCCCAAGCGCCGCTGCCGACGCGCTTTGCTATCACGCCTTATTTCGAAGAGGCGTTGAAAGATCGCGAGCCGAGCAGCCTGCCGCTGCTGGTGCTGCTGCAACAGCTGGATTTGATGTTAAACAAAGAGCCGTAATTCACCGGCGGCGCGCAGATTTTTGCCGCCCGGCAGTGTAGAGTACTCGCGCGGATGCCGGGCAGGAGAGCCGACGGTGTCTTTCGGCTCGGTTGAACCGCGGCGGTTGACCGGGGGCTGCATTAGGATGATGAGGTGCTGCAATAATGGATTTATTAAGGTTTATCCTGCGTTTGCCTTTTACCCTGGTTAAGGGCGTTTGTCGCCTGCTGGGTGGGGCGTTGTCGCTGTTGGGACGGTTGCTGAGACCGCTGGTCGGCAACCTCAGCTGGCGCGCGCCGGCCTGGTGGGCTGCGCTGCCGCGCGGTTTTTTGCGGCTCGAAAGCGGCGTGGATAAACACCCGAAAGCGATCGGTCTGGGCCTGCTGCTGCTGGCGGGGGCCGCGGGCGGCGCGTTTTACGGTTGGCACTGGTGGCAAAATCGGCCCCAGCCCATCGAGCCGGCGCCGTTGGTGGTTCAGGAGATCAGCGCCGAGGTGGCCAACCCCGAGCCGATAGATTACGCCGCCGCCCGGCAGGCGCCGCAAACGGTGAGCCTGACCTTCAGCGGCTCGGTCGCGCCGATCGCCGTGGTGGGTAAAACCGTGAGCGCCGGTATCACCCTCAAACCGACGGCGGAAGGGCAGTGGGCGTGGAGCAATGAATCAACGCTGGTGTTCTCGCCGAAAAAACCGCTGCCGATGGGAGCGAAATATGAGGTGGCCCTGGAGCCCGCCACCTTGCTGGCGCCGCAGGTCAAGCTCGCCAAAACCCGCTATGCCTTCACCGTGCCCGCGTTCGATTACCGTCTGGGGCAGGCCGAGTATTACCGCGATCCACAGAATGCGCAGAAACGCAGCGCGATTTTCAATCTGCAGTTCAACGCGCCGGTCGACGTCGCCAGCTTTGAAAAACAGATTTCGCTGGGATTGAAGGAAGGCAGCACGTCCTCCGAGAAAAAGCTGAACTTCTCTCTGGTCTATGACGAGAAAAAACTGAACGCCTGGGTGCATTCCGAGCCGCTTCAGGCGCTGGATCAGGGCGGCGCGGTGCATCTGACCGTCGGTAAGGGCGTTAAATCGACGGCGGCCGGCAACGCTGTCGAAGAGGCGAAAAGCAACTGGGTCAAGGTACCCACCCTCTACAGCCTGGCGCTGAGTGACGCCAGCGCTCAGGTCGTGGACACCGACGGCGGCCAAGGGCAGCGTGCGCTGGTGGTCGGTTTCAGCGATGCGGTGAAGGATAAAGAGTTGGTGCGGGCCACCAAAGCCTGGCTGCTGCCGCAGCACGATCCGAGCGATGCCGAGGCTGCCAACGATGCCGAAGACTTCTATCAATGGACGGTCGACAGCGTCGGCAAAAACGTGCTGGCGCAGGCGACGCCACTGCCGTTGACGCTTAACGAGGCGGAAGAGGCCTATCAACCGCAGTTCAGCTTCCGTTTCGACGCTCCGGCGCACCGCTTTGTGTTGCTCGAGATAGACAACCAGCTGGTCTCTGTCGGCGGTTACAAGATGCCGAAGAAGGTTTATCGGGTGGTCGAAGTGCCGGAGTTCCCGAAATCGCTGCAGTTCATGTCGCAGGGCTCGCTGCTGTCGGTTAACGGCGACAAGCAGATCAGCGTGGCGGCGCGTAACGTGGCGGGCCTGCGGCTGGACATCAAACGGGTGATCCCGAGCCAGCTGCAGCACATCGTCTCCTTCAAAAGTCGGGACTACTCGTCCACGGAATTCAACCGTCTCAACGACGAATATTTCACCGAGCATTTCAAATACCAAACGGCGCTCAACAACGAGCGGCCGGGGGAAGTGAACTATCAGGGCATCGATCTCTCCCGTTATCTTTCCACCAACGCCAGCTCCCATCGCGGGGTATTCCTGCTGACGCTGTCCGAATGGCAGCCGAACCGAAAACCGGCGGCGGAAGAGGCGGGCGCCGAGCAGGATCAGGAACAAGATGAAAGCGAAGGGGAAGAGCAGCCCGACGTCGGCGATTCGCGCTTTGTGGTGGTGACCGATCTGGGCATCGTCGCCAAGAGCTCGCAGGATAAGACGCGCGATGTCTTTGTGCAGTCGATCCAAAGCGGCGCACCGGTCAGCGGCGCCACCGTGTCGGTAGTGGCCAAAAACGGCGTGACGCTGCTCAGCCAAACCACCGGTGCCGACGGCCACGTGCGTTTCCCGGCGCTCGATGTATACACCAACGAGCGCCAGCCGGTGATGTTTCTGGTGGAAAAGGAAGGGGATGTCTCCTTCCTGCCGACCGGTAGCTATAACGATCGCGGGCTGGACTTCTCGCGCTTCGACGTCGCCGGTGAACAAACGCCGACCGATCCGCGCACCCTCAGCAGTTATCTATTCTCCGATCGCGGCGTTTATCGGCCGGGGGATACTTTCAATATTGGCCTGATCACCCGCGCCGCCGACTGGGGCGTTGGCCTGGCCGGCGTGCCGGTGCGTGCCGAAATTCGCGATCCGCGCGACAAGCTGATGTCCACCGTACCGCTGACGCTGGGCGCCAGCGGTTTCAACGAGCTGAGCTATACCACCGATGAAAACTCACCGACCGGCGAGTGGAACGTCTATCTGTATCTGATCGGCAAAAACAACGATACCTCCACGCTGCTCGGCCATACCGCGGTCAATGTGAAGGAGTTCGAACCGGATCAGCTGAAAGTGAAGCTGGCGTTGACGCCGGACCGCCAGCAAGGCTGGGTAAAACCGTCTGAGCTGAAGGCCAGCATCGACGTGCAGAACCTGTTCGGCACCCCGGCGCAAGATCGCCGCGTGACCACCAGGATGACGCTGCGGCCGATGTATCCGAGCTTCGATCGCTTCCCGGATTATGCGTTCTACGAAAACCGGCAAAACAGCGACGGGTTCGAAACCGAGCTGGAAGATCGCACCACCGATGAGCATGGCGCGGCCGATATTCCGCTCGATCTGAAATCCTACGCCGACGCGACCTATCAGCTGCAGCTGTTGTCGGAGGCGTTCGTCGCCGGCGGCGGGCGTTCGGTGGCGGCTACCGCCCGTACGCTGGTTTCGCCTTACGATTATCTGATTGGGGTGAAGGCCGACGGCGATCTGGGCTACATCAATCGCGACGCGGAGCGGCATCTGAATGTGATCGCCATCGATCCGGCCCTGAAACAGATCGCCATGCCGAATCTGAAGCAGGTGCTGATCGAACAGAAATACATTTCGGTGCTGACCAAACAGGATTCGGGCGTTTACAAATACCAGTCGAAGATGAAGGAAGTGCAGCTGTCGGAACAGCCGCTGGCGCTGAGCGAGCAGGGCGCGGATCTGCGGCTGACGACTGATAAGCCGGGCGACTTTGTGCTGGTGATTGAAGATGCGCAGGGCAAGACGCTCAACCGCGTCGCCTACAGCGTGGCCGGCAACGCCAACCTGAGCCGTTCGCTGGATCGCAACGCCGAACTGAAGCTGAAACTGAACCAGGCGGAATACCAGCCGGGCGAGGAGATCGAGGTGGCGATTAACGCGCCCTATACCGGCAGCGGTTTGATCACCATCGAGAAGGACAAGGTTTACGCCTGGCAGTGGTTCCACAGCGATACCACGAGCTCGGTGCAGACGATCCGCGTGCCGGCCGGCATGGAGGGCAACGGCTACATCAACGTGCAGTTCGTGCGCGACATCAACTCCAGCGAGATCTTCATGAGCCCGCTGAGCTACGGCGTGATGCCGTTCAAGATCAGCACCAAGGCGCGCCAAAACAGCCTCGAGGTGACGGCGCCGGCGGTCATCAAGCCGGGTGAAAACCTGACGATGACGGTCAAGACCGATGCGCCGCAGCAGGTGGCGCTGTTCGCCGTCGATGAGGGCATTCTGCAGGTGGCGCGTTACCGCCTGAAGGATCCGCTGGAGTTCTTCTTCAGCAAGCGCGAACTGAACGTGAGCAGCTCGCAGATCCTCGATCTGATCCTGCCGGAGTTCAGCAAGCTGATGGCGCTGACCGCGGCGCCGGGCGGCGATGCGGGCGAAGGGTTGGATCTCAACCTCAACCCGTTCAAACGCAAGCGTGACAAGCCGGTGGCCTACTGGTCCGGCATTACCGAAGTCAGCGGCGAGAAGCAGTTCGTCTACCCGGTGCCGGACTACTTCAACGGCAAGATCCGCGTCATGGCGATTTCGGTGACGCCGGAGAAAATCGGCAAGGCGCAAACCGCCGCCACGGTGCGTGACAGCTTCATCATGACGCCGAACGTGCCGGCGATGGTGGCGCCGGGCGATGAGTTCGACGTCAGCGTGGGCATCAGCAACAACCTCGAAGGGCTGAACGGCCAGTCGGCAGCCATCAACGTCCTGCTGACGCCGCCGCCGCAGTTGGAGGTGGTGGGCAACGCGACGCAAAGCCTGACGCTGGCGGAAAAACGCGAGGGCGTGATCGCTTTCCGCCTGCGCGCCAAAGCCGTTTTGGGCGATGCGCCGCTGGTGTTCGACGCCCGTTACGGCGACCAGGCCAGCCGCCGCACCGTCAGCACCTCGGTGCGGCCGGCGGCGCCGTACCGCACCCAGTCGGTGATGGGGCGCATGAGTGGCAGCAGCCAGAACGTCGATGGCCTGCGCCAGATGTTCGATGCTTTCGCGCAGCGCCGGGCTGCGGTGTCGAATTCACCGCTGGTGCTGACCAATGGGCTGGCGCAATACCTGGCGGATTATCCGTATTACTGTTCCGAGCAGATTGTCAGCCGTTCCATTCCGCTGATGCTGCAAAGCCGCCACCCAGAGATGAAAAGCAGCCTGAGCCAGGCGGAAGTCAGCAAGCAGCTGCGCAATCTGCTTGGCGTGCTGCGCGCCCGCCAGAACGACAGCGGGGCGATCGGCGCCTGGCGTTCATCGCCGGATGCCGATCCTTTCGTCACGCCTTATGTGGTGCAGTATCTGCTCGAAGCCAAAGCGGCGGGCTACGCCCTGCCGGAAGGCATGCTGGATGAAGCCAACGGCGCGTTGCGCGAGCTGGCGGCCAGCGGTTTCGACGATCTGTATCTGCTGCGCCTGCGCAGCTGGGCGGTTTACCTGCTGACGCTGCAGGGCGAAGTGACCACCAACTCGCTGGCGGCGGTGCAGGATACGCTGCAAAAACGCTATGGCGAGGGCTGGAAAACCGACCTGAGTGCGCTGTATCTGGCCTCTTCCTATCGCCTGTTGAAGATGGACGACGAAGCCGCCGCGTTGCTGCAACCGAGCTGGCAGCAACTGAGCAAGGCGTATGACAGCGCCTGGTGGACGCAGAACTATTTCGATCCGCTGGTGCAGGATGCGACGCGGCTGTATTTGATTACCCGTCACTTCCCTGAGAAGGTGGCGTCGATTCCGCCGCAGGTGCTGGAGAACATGGTCAAGGCGCTGAAAGAAGAGCGTTACACCACGTACTCCTCTGCAATGAGCATCCTGGCGCTGGAAAGCTATTCGACTGTGGCGGCGGCGCAATCCGCCAATGCGGACGCGTTAGGCATCGTGCAGGTGGGCAAAAGCGGCGGCGAACCGCAGCGCATCAGTGAGCTGCAGGGGCTGTTCGTTCAGGGGCAGTTCAACGCCGATGCCACCGCCGTGCGCTTCACCAACGGCGGCAATGCGCCGGCCTGGTATGTGGTGACGCAGGCCGGTTACGATCTGAATGCGCCGCAAAAAGCGCTGTCGCGCGGCATTGAGATTGTCCGCGATTACACCGACGAGCAAGGCAAAGCGGTGACGCAGGTGACGCTGGGGCAGAAGATCAATGTCCATCTGAAGGTGCGCGCCAACTCGAAAGAGGGGCAGAGCAACCTGGCGATCGTCGATCTGCTGCCGGGCGGGTTCGAAGTGGTGCAGCAGACGCCGCCGGAACCGGCCGATACCGGCGAGGAGAGCGACGATCGCGGCGGCTGGCAGTCGCCGCTGGCCGCCACCGGCTCCACCTGGGCGCCGGATTACAGCGATATCCGTGAGGATCGGGTGATTATCTACGGCAGCGCCGGCACCGAGGTGCAGGAGTTCGTCTATCAGATCAAGGCCACCAATACCGGCAGCTTTATTGTTCCACCGGCCTACGGCGAAGCCATGTACGACCGTGAAGTGCAGGCCATGTCGGCCGGCGGCGGTAAGCTGGTGGTGGTGCCGGCGGGCAACGACTAGGCCGTATCCGGCGCCAGGCCAGCGTCTGGCGCCGATATGTTGAGAACGTATGAAGATCCTGACCGGGCGCGTGCTGCAAAACGGCTTGATGGCGGTGTTTTTACTGGCGCTGCTGCTGGCCGCGATTCGGCTGTGGCCGCATCCGCCCCTGTGGCAGGGGCTGCCGCAGTCTTCCGTTTATTATGACAGGCACGGCGCGCTGCTGCGCATCACGCTGGCCAACGACGATCGCTACCGGCTGTGGACCCCGCTGGAGCAGGTGTCCCCGCTGGCGGTGCGCGGGCTGCTGCTGCACGAGGATCGTTGGTTCTACTATAACCCCGGCTTTAACCCCGTCAGCCTGATGCGCGGCTTCTGGCGCAGCTATGTCGCCGGCGGCAAAATGCAGGGCGGATCGACCATCAGCATGCAGCTGGCGCGGATGCGCTGGCATCTCAATACCCGCACGCCGGGCGGCAAGCTGCTGCAGGTGCTGCGCGCGGTGCAGCTGGAACTGAGCTACTCCAAGCGCGATATCCTGGAAGCCTATTTGAATTACGCGCCCTACGGTCGCAACATTGAAAGCATCGGCGCCGCCAGCCTGATCTACTTCGCCAAGTCGCCGAAGGCGTTGACCCTGCCGGAGGCGCTGACGCTGGCGGTGCTGCCGCAGTCGCCCAGCTACCGTCTGGAGCCAAAAACCGGCGTGCTCGGTGCCGCATTGACGCAGGCGCGCAACCGTCTGTTCCAGCGCTGGCAGCAGGTTTACCCGATCGACGCCAGCCAGCAAACGCTGTTCCGCCTGCCGCTGGCGCTGCGGCAGCCTGAACAAGTGCCTTATATTGCGCCGCACTTTATCGAACAGCTACGCCTGCAGACGCAGCAACTGGTGCAGCGCGATACCCGCGTAGACACGACGCTGGACGCCGGGTTGCAGCGGCTGGTCGAGCGGCAGGTTAACGCCTTTATCGCCCGCAACCGCAGCCGCGGCATTCAAAACGCCGCGGTGCTGCTGGTGGACAGCCGCGATATGGGGGTGCGCGCGCTGGTAGGATCGGCGGACTATTACAATCGGCCGATCCAGGGGCAGGTGAACGGCACCAACGCCAAACGTTCGCCGGGCTCGACGCTGAAGCCGTTCATCTACGCGCTGGGCATGGAGCAAGGCGTGTTGCATCCGATGACTATCCTGAAAGACGTGCCTTCGTCGTTCGGCGCCTATGCGCCGGAAAACTTCGACCGGCGCTTTCTCGGTCCGGTGACCGCCACCGACGCGCTGAACTTCAGCCGTAACATCCCGGCGGTATATGTCGCCTCGCAGCTGCGCCAGCCGACTTTTTATCAGTTCTTACGCCTGACCGGCGTCGCCAATATGGCCAATGAGAGCCACTACGGGCTGTCGCTGGTATTGGGCGGCGGTGAGGTGACGGCGCAGGAATTGGCGAAGCTGTATGCGCTGCTGGCGAACCGCGGCGAGCTGCGGCCGCTTCGCATGCGATTGAACGAGGCCGAATCGACGCCGGTGCGGCTGCTGAGTGAGGAGGCCAGTTTCATCACGCTGGATATGCTGCGCCAGCACCGGCGGCCGGGCGATACGCTGGCACAGCGTTCTTCTTCGCTGCCGGTGTATTGGAAGACCGGGACTTCATGGGGCTTTCGCGACGCCTGGAGCGTCGGAATTTTCGGCCCTTACGTGCTGGTGGTGTGGGAAGGCAACTTCGACGGGCGCGGCAACAATGCGTTGGTCGGCGCCGAGGCGGCCGCGCCGCTGTTTTTCAATATCATCGACAGCGTCAACGCCAGCTACCCTGGCCTGCGGGAACCGAAACATCCGTTCCCCCAACGGCTGCGGCGGGTGGAGATTTGTCTCGCCAGCGGCGATCTGCCGACGCCGTGGTGCCAGCAAAAGGGCAAGACCTGGTTCATTCCCGGCAAGTCGCCGATCAAGGTGGACAGCGTCTATCGGCCTGTGGTGCTGGATATTCACAGCGGCGAGGTCGTTTGCCCGCCGTATGACGCGGCGCAGACTCGTACCGAAATCTTTGAATTCTGGCCTTCCGATTTGGCCAACGTGTTCGCCCAGGCCGGGCTGCCGAAACGGACGCCGCCGGTTAACCGCTGCAAGGATAACGGCATCGCCGTCGGCGGCAACGCGCCGCGCATCACTTCGCCGCTGAAAAATACCACCTATACCCTGCGCCAGTCGCAGCAGGGGCGGGACAAAATCGCCTTCAATGCGGTGACGGATGCCGACAGCAAGACGGTGTACTGGTTTGTCGACGATATCTATCTCGGTAGCAGCGCCAGCAAAAAGCCGATCGACTGGCGGCCGATCAACAACGGGCGTTATCGCATTCGGGCGGTGGACGATCGCGGCCGCGCCGATACGCGCCTGGTGACCATCGAATGGGTAAACTAGCGCTGAGCCGCACGCCTGTTATACTCGCGCCCGAAACGGCTATTGACCTGGGAAAGCGATGTGATTGAGATTTTGTATCAGGATGAACACCTGGTGGCGGTGAACAAACCGTCGGGCTGGTTGGTACACCGCAGTTGGCTGGATCGTCATGAAACACGTTTTATGATGCAAACGGTGCGCGATCAGCTCGGGCAGCACGTCTTTACCGTGCACCGTCTCGATCGCCCGACCTCCGGCGTGCTGCTGATGGCGCTTTCCAGCGAGGTGGCGCGCCTGCTGTCGCAGCAGTTCGAGCAGCATCAGGTGCAGAAAACCTACCATGCGGTGGTGCGCGGTTACGTGCAGGAGGGGGCGACCCTCGACTACCCGCTGACGGCGGAGCTGGACAAAATCGCCGATAAACATGCCGATGCCGACAAGGGGCCGCAGCCGGCCGTTACGCACTACCGGCCGTTGGTGCAGGTAGAGATGCCGGTGGCCGTCGGCCGCTACGACAGCGCGCGTTACAGTCTGGTGGAACTGCAGCCGGAAACCGGCCGCAAGCACCAATTGCGGCGCCACATGGCGCATCTTCGCCATCCGATCATCGGTGACAGCAAGCACGGCGATTTGCGGCAGAACCGTGGGATGGCGCAGCATTTCGGCTGCCCGCGCCTGATGCTGCACGCCAGCCATCTGCAGCTGACGCACCCGGTGAGCGGCGAGCCGCTGCAGGTGACGGCGCGCTGGGACGAAGACTGGCAAGGGGTGATGGCGCAGTTCGGCTGGGCGGGGGTATTCCCTGAACTTGCCGGGGTTGAGTTTAGCTCGGCTAACGGTCAGGATAGCTGACAATTTTTAAAGGTAATGAAGGGAGTTGGAGCCATGGCTCAGGTTGGTATCTTCGTGGGAACGGTCTACGGCAATTCGCTGTTGGTGGCGGAAGAGGCGCAAAACATCCTCAGCGAGCAGGGCCATGAGGTCAAACTGTTCGAAGAGGGCACGCTGGAGGCCTGGCAGTTTTATCGTCAGCATTACGCGCTGGTGATCACCTCCACTACCGGGCAGGGCGATTTGCCGGACAGCATCGCGCCGCTGTTCCACGCCATTCGCGATCAGGTTGGCTATCAGCCGGAACTGCGCTACGGGCTGATTGCCCTCGGCGACAGCAGCTATGACCACTTCTGTGGCGCGGGGCGCACGTTTGATGCGTTGCTGCAAGAGCAGGGCGCCACCCGCGTTGGTGAAGTGCTGGAAATCGATGCGATGGAACAGCCGGAGCCGGAAGTGGCCGCCTGCCCGTGGGTCGAGCAGTGGGGCACGCTGCTGCAGTCATAACGTAAAAAGGCGCCGTAAAAGGGCGCCTTAACGATGATGCGGGTCAACCGATCCGCATTACTTGCCGCGGGTGAGTTTTTCCAGATCGGCTTCGATCTCGGCAATCTTGTGCGACACCACGCCCTCGAGATGGCGCAGGTCGTCGAGGATTTTACGCTTAAGATCCACTTCCACCTGATCGCGCTGGCACAGCTGATCCAGTTCGTCGATCACGTAACGCAGGTTCGGGTTGATCTCGTGAATTTCCTTGTAGCCCTGGCCGGCGTTGTCCGCCACCACGGTTTTACGCTGGCGCGGATACTTGAACTTCACGCTCTTGGCGAAGAACTCGCCCTTGTCCTTGCGGAAATAGATCTTGAGGATGTCGTTGTTGGCCTCTTGACGCAGGCTATAGCGATCGACGTCTTCCGGTTGATTGATGCCCAAACTCTTCAAGTTATCGTACATACTGCGCCCTCTTTAGATGTGATCGTTATATTCCACGACTGCGATTATGGCGGAAAGCGAGATCTGCGACTGTGACTGCCAGCGAAACGCAGACAAAAAAATAGCGGGTGAATCACCCGCTATTTCAATTTAGTCGATAGTACGCAATAACTCATTAATGCCGACTTTACCGCGCGTTTTGGCGTCGACTTTCTTGACGATCACCGCGCAGTACAGGCTGTAAGAACCGTCTTTCGAGGGCAGGTTACCGGAAACCACCACCGAACCCGCCGGCACGCGGCCGTAATGGATTTCGCCGGTCTCGCGGTCATAGATGCGGGTGCTCTGGCCGAGGTAGACGCCCATCGAAATCACCGAGCCTTCTTCCACGATCACGCCTTCCACCACTTCGGAGCGCGCGCCGATGAAGCAGTTGTCTTCGATGATGGTCGGGTTGGCCTGCAGCGGCTCCAGCACGCCGCCGATGCCGACGCCGCCGGACAGGTGAACGTTCTTGCCGATCTGCGCGCAAGAACCGACGGTGGCCCAGGTGTCGACCATGGTGCCTTCGTCGACGTAGGCGCCGATGTTAACGTAAGACGGCATCAGCACGGTGTTGCGAGCGATGAACGCGCCCTGGCGCACGGTAGCCGGCGGCACGACGCGGAAACCTTCCTTCTGGAAGCGCGCTTCGTCGTAGTCGGCGAATTTCATCGGCACTTTGTCGTAGTAGCGGGTTTCCGCGCCGTCCATTACCTTATTGTCGTTGATGCGGAAAGAGAGCAGCACGGCTTTCTTCAGCCACTGATGGGTGACCCATTGACCGTCGATCTTCTCGGCAACGCGCAGGGCGCCGCTGTCCAACAGGCCGATCACCTGGTTTACCGCTTCGCGCGTTACGGTGTCTACGTTCACCGGGGTGATGTCCGCACGGCGTTCGAAGGCGCTTTCAATAACGTTCTGTAATTGCTGCATGCTGTTCTCTTTCCTGATGTTGTCGGTAAAAAGTTACTTGTATCACATTTTATCGTTCGGGGTGAGGGCCTCTGTCAACCGTTGCTCCAACTTTCTGCGCGTTTCTTGGTCGAGCGCGCGCCGCTCGCCGTCGGCCAGAATAAACAAATCCTCGACCCGCTCGCCGATGGTGGAAATGCGCGCGCCGTGCAGCGACAGCCCCAGGTCGGCGAACACTTCGCCCACCCGCGCCAGCAGGCCGGGTTGGTCGAGCGCCGTCAGCTCCAGGTAGCTGCGGCGATCGGTGTGGGTCGGCAGGAAGGTGACCTCGGTCGGCACGCTGAAGTGGCGCAGCTTGGAAGAGGGGCGGCGCACACGCGGCGGCTGATACTCTCGTTGGGTGATGGCCTGTAGCAGCGCCTGACGGATCGCCGCGTGGCGATCCTGCGCCAGCGGGCTGCCGTCCGGTTCCAGCACGATAAAGGTGTCCATCGCCATACCGTCGCGGTTAGTGAAGATCTGTGCGTCGTGCACGCTCAGGTTGCGGCGATCCATCTCCCCGGCGACGGCGGCGAACAGATAAGGACGATCCGGGCTCCAGATGAAGATCTCGGTGCCGCCGCGCGTCGCCTGGCGGCTGACCAGCACCAGCGGCTGGGTGGAATCGTGGGCAAGCAGATGGCGGGCGTGCCAGGCCAGCTGATTCGGCGAGTGGCGCAGGAAATAGTCGGCGCGGCAGCGGCTCCAGATGCGGTGCAGCGCCTCTTCGTCGATGTTGTCCATGCGCAGCAGCGCCAGCGCCTGCAGCCGATGGTGGCGCACGCGTTCGCGCAGATCCGGGCTGTTTTGCATGCCGCGGCGCAGCTGTTTCTCGGTGGCGAAATACAGCTCGCGCAACAGGCTCTGCTTCCAGCTGTTCCACAGGGTTTCGTTGGTGGCGCAGATATCCGCCACCGTCAGGCATACCAGGTAGCGCAGGCGAGTTTCGCTCTGCACTTCGCTGCTGAACTGCTGGATCACCGTCGGATCCTGGATATCGCGGCGCTGCGCGGTGACCGACATCAGCAGGTGGCAGCGCACCAGCCAGGCCACCAGTTGGGTTTCTCGCGAGTTGAGACCGTGCAGCTCGGCGAACTCGACCACGTCCTCCGCGCCGAGGATCGAGTGATCGCCGCCGCGCCCTTTGGCGATATCGTGGAACAAGGCCGCCAGCAGCAGCAGTTCCGGGTGCGGCAGGCGCGGATACAGCTCCACGCACAGCGGATGGCGCGGCCGGGTTTGCGCATCGGCGAAGCTCTCCAGCTTCTGCAGCACCCGGATAGTGTGCTCGTCGACGGTATAGGCGTGGAACAGATCGAACTGCATCTGCCCGACGATCTTGCCCCACTGCGGCATATAAGCCCACAGCACACTGTGACGGTGCATCGGCACCAGCGCGCGCGACACCGCGCCGGGGTGGCGCAGGATGGCCATAAACAGATCGCGCGCTTCCGGGATGGTGCACAGCGGCTGTTTCAGGTGACGGCGCGCGTGGCGCAGCTGACGCACGGTGGTGGAGTAAATGCCTTTGATCTCGCGGTTGCGCACCATCAGGTAGAACATGCGCATGATGGCTTGCGGCTCGCGGATGAACAGCGTTTCGTCACGCAGATCGATCAGATCGCCGCGCAGCTGGAAATCGTCGTTCAGCGGACGCGGTTTCTCGGTGGCGTCCAACGCCAGGATGGCCTCGTCGAACAGCTGCAGCAGCATGTGGTTCAGCTCGCTGACGCGCCGCGTCATGCGGTAGAAGTCTTTCATCATGCGCTCGACCGGCTCGTTGCCTTCACCTTCATAGCGCAGCAGCTGCGCCACGTTGAGCTGACGATCGAACAGCAGACGGTTGTCGTAACGCGGCAGCACCAGATGCAGCGCAAAGCGGATGCGCCACAGGAAGCTCTGACATTCGTTCAGTTCGTTGCGCTCGGCCTGGGTGAGGAAACCGAAACCGACCATTTCGTCCAGCGAGGTGGCACCGAAGTGGCGGCGCGCCACCCACAGCAGCGTGTGGATATCGCGCAGGCCGCCGGGGCTGCTTTTGATATCCGGTTCCAGGTTATAGCTGGTGCCATGGTAGCGCTGGTGGCGTTCCTGCTGCTCGTTGATCTTGGCGTGGAAAAACTGCGGCGAAGGCCAAAAGCCGTCGCTGAAGATGTGTTTTTGCATCTGCAGGAACAGCGCGACGTCGCCGCAGATCATGCGCGATTCGATCAGGTTGGTGGCCACGGTCAGATCCGCCAGCCCTTCCAGCAGACACTCTTCCAGGGTGCGCACGCTGTGGCCCACCTCCAGCTTGAGATCCCACAGCAGGGTGATGAATTCGCCGACCCGCTGCGACTGCTGTTCCGTCAGCCGGCGCTGGCTGAGCACTAATACGTCGATGTCCGACAGCGGATGCAGCTCGCCGCGGCCGTAGCCGCCGACCGCCACCAGTGCGGTTTCCGGGATATCTTCGAAGCCGTAGAAGGTCCACAGCCGGCGCAGCAGGCGATCGATGAAGTCGCTGCGCGCCGCCACTAGGCTTTCGGCGCTGGAGCCGGCGTCGAACGCCGCCGCCAGCCACAGCTGAAACTGCTCCAGCCGCTGTTTCAGCACCAGGCAGGTGAGGTCGTCGTCGCCGTAGGCGCTGGGAGAGACGGGTGGCATCGGCACGGCCGGGGCCGCCTGTTGAAGAAGATTGTCAGACATAGTGCGCAGCCCATAAAAAAGGCCGGCATAAGCCGGCCTGGTGATATTCTGCACGCGGCGTTCGTCGCGGTGCTTACATCTCGTGCGTAATGATGTTGGGGATGGTGTCATCCTTGCGCAACGTCATTATTTCGCAGCCGTTATCAGTGACCACAATAGTATGCTCATACTGCGCCGACAAGCTGCGATCTTTGGTTTTTACCGTCCAGCCGTCTTTCATGGTGCGGATGCGGTAGTCGCCGGCGTTGACCATCGGTTCGATGGTGAAAGCCATGCCTGCCTGCAGCACTACACCACCGTCGTCCGCGTCATAGTGCAGCACCTGCGGCTCTTCGTGGAACACTTCGCCGATGCCGTGGCCGCAGTACTCGCGCACCACGGAGAACTTCTCGGCTTCGACGAATTGCTGAATAGCCTTGCCCAGGGTGCGCAGACGGATGCCCGGTTTGACCATCTTCAGCGCCAGATACAGGCTTTCCTGAGTGACGCGGCACAGGCGCTCGCCCAGAATGGTCGGTTTGCCGACGATGAACATCTTAGAGGTGTCGCCATGGAAACCGTCTTTAATCACGGTCACGTCGATATTGACGATGTCGCCGTCTTTCAGCGTTTTGTCGTCGCTCGGGATGCCGTGGCACACCACTTCGTTCACCGATATACACACGGATTTCGGGAAGCCGTGATAGCCGAGGCAGGCGGAAATGGCCTGCTGCTCGTTGGTGATGTACTCGTGACAGATACGGTCCAGCTCGCCGGTGGTCACGCCAGGTTTGACGTGCGGCTCGATGATCTCCAGCACTTCGGCGGCCAGGCGGCCGGCCACGCGCATTTTTTGGATGTCATCAGGTGTTTTAATTGAGATTGCCATGAAATTTGTCCGCAGGTGTCGTTATCGTCGACAATAAGAAGCAGTGACTTATGGTATCAGCCCGGCCGGAGGCTGCCAAATTTCATTTCCCGACGCCCGGCGAAAAGCAACAAAAGTTGGTGTCGGCAGCGGGTTTATGGTATAAAGCGCGCCGGCGATCCGCGACTTGGTTCTTGTGACCTGGCAGGAATTGGCCGAAAATACTTTAACTGCACTCATTTTGTGTAAATAACACACACGTATCGGCACATCCGCCGGGGTGCCCTGAGGTGACTTGTCGCCGCCAGGGTCGGCGTTATGGGATACGTGGAGGCATAACCCCAATTAATCTATAGAGGTTTAATCATGGCAACTGTTTCCATGCGCGACATGCTCAAGGCTGGTGTTCACTTTGGTCACCAGACCCGTTACTGGAACCCGAAAATGAAGCCTTTCATCTTCGGCGCTCGTAACAAGGTTCACATCATCAACCTGGAGCAGACCGTACCAATGTTCAACGCCGCTCTGGCTGAACTGAGCAAGATCTCTTCCCGTAAAGGCAAGATCCTGTTCGTTGGTACCAAACGCGCAGCAAGCGAAGCGGTAAAAGACGCTGCGAACAGCTGTGATCAGTTCTTCGTGAACCACCGCTGGTTGGGTGGCATGCTGACTAACTGGAAAACCGTTCGTCAGTCCATCAAGCGTTTGAAAGATCTGGAAATCCAGTCTCAAGACGGCACCCTGGACAAGCTGACCAAGAAAGAAGCGCTGATGCGCACTCGTGAACTGGCCAAGCTGGAAAACTCCCTGGGCGGTATCAAGGATATGGGCGGTCTGCCAGACGCACTGTTCGTTATCGATGCCGATCACGAGCACATCGCGATCAAAGAAGCCAACAACCTGGGTATCCCGGTATTCTCTATCGTTGATACCAACTCCAACCCAGACGGCGTTGACTTCATCATCCCTGGTAACGACGACGCAATCCGTGCAGTAAACCTGTACCTGACTGCTGTTGCTGCCGCTGTGCGTGAAGGTCGTTCTCAAGATCTGGCCGTTCAGGCGGAAGAAGGCTTCGTAGAAGCTGAATAATAAGGCAAGCTCGTCACTGAGCCCTTATTAACCAGGTATTGACATATGTTGGTTAGGGGGGCCTGTAAAGGCCCCCTTTGCTTATCTGAATGAGAACTGTCTCCACGCGAGATAACCGAGGAAAAATAAATGGCTGATATTACCGCTGCCCTGGTAAAAGAACTGCGCGAGCGTACCGGCGCTGGCATGATGGATTGCAAGAAGGCGCTGGTTGAATCCAACGGCGACATCGAACTGGCAATCGAAAACATGCGTAAGTCCGGTGCGATCAAAGCCGCTAAAAAAGCAGGCAACGTAGCTGCTGACGGCGTGATCAAAACCAAGATCGAAGGCAACTACGGCATCATTCTGGAAGTTAACTGCCAGACTGACTTCGTCGCGAAAGACGCCGGTTTCCAGGCGTTCGCCGACAAAGTGCTGGATGCCGCTATGGCCGGCAAAATCACTGACGTTGACGTGCTGAAAGCACAGTTCGAAGAAGAGCGCGTAGCGCTGGTGGCAAAAATCGGTGAAAACATCAACATTCGCCGCGTTGCTTCCCTGGAAGGCGACGTGCTGGGCAGCTACCTGCACGGCGCGCGTATCGGCGTTCTGGTTGCGGCTAAAGGCGCTGACGACGAGCTGGTCAAGCAAATCGCAATGCACATTGCGGCGAGCAAGCCAGAGTTCGTGAAGCCAGAAGACGTGTCTGCTGAAGTGGTAGAAAAAGAGTACCAGGTTCAGCTGGACATCGCCATGCAGTCAGGCAAGCCGAAAGAAATCGCAGAGAAAATGGTTGAAGGCCGCATGAAGAAATTCACCGGCGAAGTTTCTCTGACCGGTCAGCCTTTCGTTATGGATCCGAGCAAATCTGTTGCTCAGGTGCTGAAAGAGCACAACGCTGACGTGACCAACTTCATTCGCTTCGAAGTGGGCGAAGGCATCGAGAAAGTCGAAACCGACTTCGCTGCTGAAGTTGCCGCGATGAGCAAACAGTCTTAATGACTGTCGATGGAACCGCCGTCTGGCGGTTCCATACTATCCAGCCAGAATTACACCGGTGGCAGGCCCTGCAGCGTGATACTCACCTCAGGCGCGTTTCATCGGCTGAAATCCCCAATACTAATACTGCTTCTTAGGACAGAACACCATGGCAACCAATGCAAAACCCGTATATCAGCGTATTCTGCTTAAACTGAGTGGCGAAGCCCTGCAAGGTGCAGAAGGTTTTGGTATCGACGCCAGCGTTTTGGATCGCATGGCTCAGGAAGTGAAAGAGCTGGTCGAACTGGGAATTCAGGTCGGTGTAGTTATTGGCGGCGGGAACTTGTTCCGCGGCGCGGGCCTGGCGCAAGCCGGCATGAACCGCGTAGTGGGCGACCACATGGGAATGCTGGCTACCGTGATGAACGGCCTGGCTATGCGTGATGCACTGCACCGTGCCTATGTGAACGCCCGCCTGATGTCGGCGATCCCGCTGAACGGCGTGTGTGATAATTACAGCTGGGCAGAGGCGATCAGCCTGCTGCGCAACAACCGCGTGGTGATCTTCTCCGCCGGTACCGGCAACCCGTTCTTCACCACCGATTCCGCCGCTTGCCTGCGCGGTATCGAGATCGAAGCCGACGTGGTGCTGAAAGCCACCAAAGTGGATGGCGTATACTCCGCCGATCCGGTGAAAAACCCGGATGCGACGCTGTATGAACAATTAACCTATCAGGACGTGCTGGAGCGCGAGCTGAAAGTGATGGATCTGGCGGCGTTTACGCTGGCCCGCGATCACGGTCTGCCGATCCGCGTGTTCAACATGAACAAGCCTGGCGCACTGCGCCGCGTGGTGATGGGTGAGAACGAAGGTACGCTGATCAGCAAATAAGGCTGTTCGCCCCCCTTTTTCGGAGCGCGTGACGCCAGGCGCCGCGCGCTCTTCGAGTACGATTACGGGCTATACTTGAGTATCGCCTGCCAAGTAACCAGCTTCCAAGGGTTTGCAACGTGACTAATGAAATCAGAAAAGATGCTGATTCACGCATGGAAAAAAGCGTAGAAGCATTCAAAAACCAAATCAGCAAGATCCGCACCGGCCGCGCTTCTCCAAGCATTCTGGACGGCATCATGGTGGAATACTACGGCGCCGCTACGCCGCTGCGTCAGCTGGCCAACGTAACCGTAGAAGACTCCCGCACGCTGAAAATCAACGTGTTCGACCGCAGCCTGAGCCAGGCCGTTGAGAAAGCGATCATGAGCTCCGATCTGGGCCTCAACCCGTCTTCCGCCGGTTCTGACATTCGCGTTCCGCTGCCTCCGCTGACCGAAGAGCGTCGTAAGGATCTGATCAAGATCGTGCGCGGCGAAGCCGAGCAGGGTCGCGTAGCGGTGCGTAACGTGCGTCGTGACGCCAACGACAAGGTCAAGGCGCTGCTGAAAGACAAAGAGATCAGCGAAGACGAAGAACGTCGCTCACAAGACGAGATTCAGAAAATGACCGACGCTTACATCAAGCTGGTCGACGCCGCGCTGGCGGAGAAAGAAAAAGAGCTGATGGATTTCTAATCAGCATCGCGCAGAAAGAAAGCGTCGCCTGGGCGGCGCTTTGTTTTTTGTGGCGCAGATCCCGTTTCATCGTACTGAAAGATCATGGACAAGCGGTGTCCAAGGTTCCACACTGGAACACCTCCGATCTCATCAGACAGTTATTCAGAGTGAACTCATGAAGCAACTGACCATTCTTGGCTCGACCGGCTCGGTAGGGACCAGTACCCTGGCCGTGGTCAGGGCGAATCCCGACCGTTTTGCGATCAAAGCGCTGGTGGCCGGCCGTAACGTCGCGGTCATGGCGCAGCAATGCATGGAATTCCGGCCCGCCTTCGCCGCGATGGCGGATGAAAACGCTGCGCGCGAGCTGCGCGCTGTCCTGGCGGAAAACGGTGTCGTTACCGAAGTCTTGGCCGGAGAACAAGCGGCCTGCGAGCTGGCAGCGTTGGATGACGTCGATCAAGTGACGGCGGCCATCGTCGGCGCTGCGGGGCTGTTGCCGACGCTGGCGGCGATCCGCGCCGGCAAACAGGTACTGCTGGCCAACAAAGAATCGCTGGTCACCTGCGGCCGTCTGTTTATGGACGCGGTGCGGCAAAGCCAGGCGCAACTGCTGCCGCTCGACAGCGAGCACAACGCGATTTTTCAGAGTTTGCCTGAGAACATTCAGCGTCAGTTGGGATACTCTTCACTGGACAGTCATGGTGTTTCGCGCATCGTGCTTACCGGTTCCGGCGGCCCGTTCCGCGCCACGCCGTTGGAACAGTTCGCCGCGATGACGCCGGATCAAGCCTGCGCCCACCCGAACTGGTCGATGGGCCGCAAGATCTCGGTGGATTCCGCCACCATGATGAACAAAGGTCTGGAATACATTGAGGCCCGCTGGCTGTTTAACGCCTCGGCCGAGCAAATGGAAGTGATCCTGCACCCGCAGTCGGTGATTCACTCGATGGTGCGCTATGCCGACGGCAGCGTGCTGGCGCAGTTGGGGACGCCGGATATGCGTACGCCGATCGCCCACGCGATGGCGTATCCGCAGCGCGTGAACTCCGGCGTGGAAGCGCTGGACTTCTGCCGCATCGGTTCGCTGACCTTCGCCGAACCGGAACGCGAACGTTATCCTTGCCTGTACTTGGCGATCGAGGCGTTCGAGGCCGGTCAGGCGGCGACCACCGCGCTGAACGCGGCCAACGAAATCGCCGTGGCGGCATTTTTGCAGCAGCAGATCCGCTTTACCGACATTGCCGCGGTCAACCGCCAGGTGGTGGAACGTCTCGCGCTGCAGGAACCGACCTGCATCGACGCGGTCTTAGACATTGACCGTCAGGCGCGCGCCGCTGCCGAGGAGCGCGTTCGCGCGTTGTGCGGCTGATCACGGCGATTATCCGATTTTGCTCGTAATTCGCGCGTGCCGCAGCGGGGCCGTTTGTTCATGCCCCGCTGAGGTGGTATAGTCTGCGCCACCTGTCAGCGGTTATACCGTTGAATTATGGCCCGATTGGCGCTCTGTGCGCCAATGGCGGCCCGGCTGTGCCGGGTATCGCGAGGGCAGGCTGAAAGCCGTGTCGGGCACACGGCTTTTTTTGCGCGTAAGGGCCTGATGTTCCGGAAAGGCAGTTATATTTCTACTGAGGAAATAAGTACGAGTTATGTCGTCCGCAAACCAACAAGAGGCTAATCCATCTTCCCAGGGGCCGCGCCATGTCGCCATTATCATGGACGGTAACGGACGCTGGGCCAAACGTCAGGGCAAGTTACGTGTCTTCGGTCATAAAGCAGGGGTGAAATCGGTTCGCCGCGCGGTCAGTTTTGCCGCCAGCCACCATTTAGATGCACTCACGCTTTATGCCTTCAGCAGCGAAAACTGGAACCGTCCGGTGCAGGAAGTCTCCGCCCTGATGGAGCTTTTTGTCCGCGCTCTGGATAGTGAAGTAAAAAGCCTGCATAAACATAACGTCAGGCTGCGGGTGATCGGCGATATCAGCCGATTCAGCGCGCGTTTGCAGGAGCGGATCCGCCGCTCTGAAGCACTGACGGAAAATAACGATGGCCTGACGCTCAATATCGCTGCCAACTACGGTGGCCGTTGGGATATCATTCAGGGAGTAAGGGAACTGGCCGAACAGGTACGGGTAGGGGAGTTGCACCCGGATCAGATCAGCGAGGAATTATTGAGCGAGCGGGTTTGCATGAGCGACCTGGCGCCGGTGGATCTGGTTATCCGCACCGGTGGCGAGCATCGCATCAGTAACTTCCTGCTGTGGCAAATCGCCTATGCTGAACTTTACTTTACTGATGTGCTCTGGCCTGATTTCGATGAACTTGTCTTTGAAGGTGCGCTGAATGCATTTGCACAACGTGAGCGCCGCTTCGGGGGAACAACACCTATCGGCGCCGATGCGTCCTAGGGAGAACTTTTGCTGAAGTATCGCCTCATAACTGCTCTGATTTTAATCCCGATCGTTATCGCGGCGCTGTTCCTGTTGCCGCCGCTGGCCTTTGCTCTGGTAACGCTCGTCGTGTGCATGTTAGCAGCCTGGGAGTGGGGCCAATTGGCCGGTTTTACCTCCCGTTCGCAGCGCATCTGGTTGGCGATACTGTGCGGTTTTCTGCTGGCGTTGATGATGCTCAGCGTCCCCGCTTACCATCAATCCGTGCCGCAGATAAGCGGCTCGCTGTGGCTGTCGCTGGCCTGGTGGCTGGCGGCGTTGCTGCTGGTGTTGTTCTATCCCGGCTCGGCCTCTATCTGGCGCAATTCGCGCCCGCTGCGCCTGCTGTTCGGCTTGCTGACCATCGTGCCGTTCTTCTGGGGCATGCTGGCGCTGCGCCAGTTCGGCTACGAGCAAAATCCGTTTACCGGCGCCTGGTGGCTGCTGTACGTGATGCTGCTGGTGTGGGGCGCGGATTCCGGTGCCTACATGTTCGGCAAGCTGTTCGGCAAGCATAAACTGGCACCGAAGGTCTCGCCGGGTAAAACCTGGGAAGGGTTGATCGGCGGGCTGCTGACGTCGGCGGTCATTTCCTGGCTGTTCGGCCGCTACGCGCCACTGAACGTGGTGCCGACCACGCTGTTGGCCTGTTCGGTGCTCGCCGCGCTGGCTTCGGTGCTGGGCGATTTGACCGAAAGTATGTTCAAACGCGAAGCGGGCATCAAGGACAGCGGGCATTTGATTCCCGGTCACGGCGGCATACTGGATCGTATCGACAGCCTGACCGCGGCGGTGCCGGTGTTTGCCTGCCTGATGCTGTTGGTGTTTTAATCCGTCGATGACGGAAAGTGAGGGATGATGGTCAGCGTGCTTTGGAACCTGGTGGCGTTTCTAATTGCGCTCGGTATCTTGATTACCGTGCATGAGTTCGGACACTTTTGGGTTGCCCGTCGTTGCGGCGTGCGCGTTGAACGCTTTTCCATCGGCTTCGGCCGGGCGCTGTGGCGCCGTACCGATCGCCAGGGCACCGAGTACGTTATCGCTCTGATCCCGCTTGGCGGTTACGTGAAGATGCTGGACGAGCGCGTGGAGTCGGTGGCGCCGGAAATGCGCCATCAGGCCTTTAACAACAAAACCGTCTGGCAGCGCGCGGCCATCATCAGCGCCGGCCCCATCGCCAACTTCCTGTTTGCTATCCTTGCCTATTGGCTGGTGTTCATCATCGGCGTGCCGAGTTTCCGCCCGGTGATCGGCGAAATCGCGCCGCAATCCATCGCCGCCAAGGCCGAAATTTCGTCTGGCATGGAACTAAAGTCGGTTGACGGCATCGAAACGCCTGATTGGGAATCAGTTCGTCTGGCGCTGGTGGCGAAGATTGGCGATGCGCAAACCGAAGTCGGCGTCGCGCCGTTCGGCTCTTCGCAGGTGGTGACCAAAACCCTGGATTTGCGCCAGTGGAACTTTGAACCGGACAAGCAGGATCCCGTTGTCGCGCTGGGCATTATGCCGCGCGGCCCGCAGATCGAATCCGTGTTGGCGGAAGTGCAGCCTAACTCGGCGGCGCAAAAGGCGGGTTTACAAGCGGGGGACAGGATCGTTAAAGTCGATGGTCAGCCGTTGGGTCGTTGGCAGACGCTGGTGAAGCGTATCCACGATGGCCCGGGGCAGCCGCTGGCTTTGGAGATTGAAAGAAACGGCGCCCCCTTGTCTTTGACGCTGATACCGGATACAAAGCCGGTGGGAAAAGACAAATCGGTGGGGTTTGCAGGCATCATTCCAAAGGTGCTGCCGCTGCCGGAAGAGTATAAGACGATTCGCCAGTATGGACCGTTCCCGGCGCTGTATCAGGCCGGCGACAAGACCTGGCAGCTGATGCGGCTGACGGTCAACATGCTGGGCAAATTAATAACCGGTGATGTAAAGCTGAACAACCTGAGTGGCCCGATCTCGATTGCACAGGGAGCTGGGGCGTCAGCCGGAGTCGGATTCGTGTATTATCTGATGTTCCTGGCGTTGATTAGCGTCAACCTGGGGATCATCAACCTGTTCCCATTACCGGTGTTAGATGGTGGGCATCTCCTCTTCCTGGCGATAGAAAAGCTGAAGGGTGGGCCGGTTTCCGAGCGAGTACAGGACTACAGCTACCGCATAGGTTCGATCGTGCTGGTGTTGTTGATGGGTCTTGCACTTTTCAATGATTTTTCCCGCCTCTAGGGGCGGGGATAGGTTAGGAAGAACGCATAACAACGATGGCGATGAAAAAGTTGCTCATAGCGTCGCTGCTGTTTGGCAGCGCCACCGTATACGGTGCAGACGGGTTCGTAGTGAAAGACATTCATTTCGAAGGCCTGCAGCGAGTTGCCGTCGGTGCGGCGTTACTCAACATGCCGGTTCGCGTCGGCGATACCGTCACTGACGATGACATCAGTAATACCATTCGTGCCTTGTTTGCCACCGGCAACTTCGAGGACGTGCGCGTACTGCGCGATGGTAATACCTTGATCGTGCAGGTGAAGGAACGTCCTACCATCGCCAGCATCACTTTCTCCGGCAACAAGTCGGTGAAAGATGACATGCTCAAGCAGAACCTGGAAGCCTCCGGCGTCCGGGTGGGCGAGGCGCTCGACCGCACCACGATCTCCAGCATTGAAAAAGGGCTGGAAGACTTCTACTACAGCGTCGGTAAATACAGCGCCTCGGTGAAAGCCGTAGTCACGCCGTTGCCGCGCAACCGTGTCGACCTGAAACTGGTGTTCACGGAAGGGGTCTCCGCCAAGATTCAACAAATCAACATCGTCGGCAACCATGCTTTCACCAACGACGAACTGATCTCACGCTTCCAACTGCGTGACGAAGTGCCGTGGTGGAACCTGGTCGGCGACCGCAAATACCAGAAGCAGAAACTGGCGGGCGATCTCGAAACCCTGCGCAGCTTCTATCTGGATCGCGGCTATGCCCGCTTCAACATCGATTCTACCCAGGTGAGCCTGACGCCGGATAAAAAAGGCATCTACATCACCATCAACATCACCGAAGGCGAGCAGTACAAGCTTTCCGATGTTGTCGTGAATGGCAACCTGGCCGGCCACTCGGCGGAAGTCGCTCAGATCACCAAAATTGAGCCAGGCGAGCTGTACAACGGCAGCAAGGTGACCAAAATGGAAGACAACATCAAAACGATGTTGGGCCGTTATGGTTACGCCTACCCGCGCGTCGGCACTCAGCCTGAGATCAACGACGCGGATAAAACCGTCAAGCTGCACGTCAACGTTGACGCGGGCAACCGCTTCTACGTGCGTCGCATCAAGTTCGAAGGTAACGACACCAGCAAGGATTCCGTACTGCGTCGCGAAATGCGCCAGATGGAAGGCGCCTGGCTCGGCAACGAGCAGGTCGAGCAGGGTAAAGAGCGTCTGAACCGTCTGGGCTATTTCGAAACGGTTGACGTGGAAACCCAGCGCGTGCCGGGCACCGCCGATCAGGTCGACGTGACCTATAAGGTGAAAGAACGCAACACTGGTACCTTTAACTTCGGCGTCGGTTACGGCACCGAGAGCGGCGTCAGCTTCCAGGCCGGCGTGCAGCAGGATAACTGGTTGGGTACCGGCTACTCGGTCGGCATCAGCGGCACCAAGAACGACTACCAGACCTATACCGAACTGTCGGTCACCAACCCGTACTTCACCGTTGACGGTGTGAGCCTGGGCGGCCGCATCTTCTACAACGACTTTAAGGCGGATGACGCGGATCTGTCGGACTATACCAACAAGAGTTACGGTATCGACGGCACGCTGGGCTTCCCGATCAACGAAAACAACTCGTTGCGCACCGGCCTGGGCTACGTCCACAACGGTCTGTCGAACATGCAGCCGCAGATCGCCATGTGGCGTTACCTCGACTCGATGGGCGTGGATGCGAACAAGACCGACCGCGCCAGCTACTCGACGGACGACTTTACGCTGAACCTGGGCTGGACCTATAACAACCTGGACCGCGGCTACTTCCCGACCTCGGGTAACCGTACCACGTTGAACGGCAAGGTCACCATTCCGGGCTCGGACAACGAATACTACAAGGTGACGCTGGACAGCGTACAGTACGTGCCGATCAACGACGACCGCACCTGGGTGCTGTTGGGTCGCGGCCGTCTGGGTTACGCGGATGGGCTGGGCGGCAAGGAAATGCCGTTCTATGAGAACTTCTATGCCGGTGGTTCGAGCACCGTGCGCGGCTTCCAGTCCAACACCATTGGTCCGAAGGCGGTGTACTACAACTCCAACTCGTACCAGTGTCAGTTCAACGCCGGCAGCACGACCGATCGTCAGAGCATCTGTAGCTCGGATGACGCGGTAGGCGGTAACGCCATGGCGGTCGCCAGCCTGGAGCTGATCACCCCGACGCCGTTCATCAGCGAGAAATACGCCAACTCGGTGCGGACGTCGCTGTTCATCGATGCCGGTACCGTGTGGGACACCAAGTGGAAGAATACCAACGAAACGCTGATGTACGGCGTGCCGGACTACAGCAAAGCCAGTAATATTCGTTCTTCCGCCGGTATCGCGCTGCAGTGGATGTCGCCACTGGGGCCGTTGGTGTTCTCTTACGCCAACCCGATCAAGAAATACGAAGGCGACAAGTCCGAACAGTTCCAGTTTAACATCGGTAAGACCTGGTAACGGGTCTCGCCTCTGGGCATAACAGTTATTAAGAATCGCAATGGCCAGGCGCCCGCCGGCAGAGGGAGATGATTCTCATTGTTTGGTGGGACAAGTCTGGCAAATTGTGTACTTCAGTGTCATATGACACAAATGGGTGATGGTAAGGAGTTTATAGTGAAAAAGTGGTTGTGTGCCGCAGGCCTCGGTTTAGCAATGGCTGCTTCAGCTGGCGTTCAGGCAGCAGATAAGATCGCTGTCGTTAACGTCTCCAGCATTTTCCAACAGCTGCCGGCCCGCGAAACGGTCGCTAAACAGCTGGAAAACGAGTTTAAAGGCCGTGCAAGCGAACTCCAGAACATGGAACGTAGCCTGCAGACCAAAATGCAGCGTCTGCAGCGTGACGGCGCTACCATGAAAGCCAGCGATCGCAGCAAGTTGGAAAAAGACGTGATGGCGCAGCGCGAGCAGTTCTCTCAGAAAGCGCAGGCTTTCGAGCAGGACAACCGTCGTCGCCAGATGGAAGAGCGTAACAAGATCCTGAGCCGCATTCAGGACGCGGTGAAATCTGTCGCCAGCAAAGGCGGTTATGACGTGGTGATCGACGCCAACGCCGTTGCCTATGCAGACTCTTCCAAAGATATCACTGCTGACGTGCTGAAACAGGTTAAATAACACATGCTTTCAATTCGACTGGCTGATTTAGCGCAGCAGTTGGATGCACAATTGCACGGTGATGGCGATCTCGTCATCACCGGCATTGCTTCTATGCATTCGGCACAGCCTGGCCAAATCACGTTTTTGTCAAACAGCCGCTATCAAGAGCAGCTGTCTTCCTGCCAGGCAAGCGCCGTGGTGCTTACCGAAGCGGATTTACCACACTGCCGTGCTGCGGCGCTGGTGGTTAAGAACCCTTACCTGACCTATGCGCGCATGGCGCAGCTGATGGACACCACACCGTCGCCGGCCCAGGATATCGCGCCAAGCGCGGTGATCTCACCTGAAGCGCAGCTGGGGCAGAACGTCGCCATTGGGGCGAACGCGGTGATCGAGTCGGGTGCGGTGCTTGGCGATAACGTGGTTATCGGCCCGGGCTGCTTCATCGGCAAACACGCACGCATCGGCGCGGGAACGCGTCTGTGGGCGAACGTCACGATTTATCATGCGGTCGAAATCGGCCAGCGTTGCCTGATCCAGTCGGGCACCGTGATCGGCGCAGACGGTTTCGGCTATGCGAATGAGCGCGGCGAGTGGATCAAAATCCCTCAGTTGGGCACGGTGATTATCGGCGATCGCGTCGAAATCGGCGCTTGCACCACCATTGACCGCGGCGCTTTGGATAACACCCAAATCGGGAATGGTGTTATCATCGACAACCAATGCCAGATTGCACATAACGTCGTGATTGGCGACAATACCGCCGTCGCCGGCGGTGTGATCATGGCCGGCAGCCTGAAAATCGGCCGCTACTGCCAGATTGGCGGTGCCAGCGTGATCAACGGTCACATGGAAATTGCCGACAAGGTGGTTGTCACCGGAATGGGAATGGTTATGCGACCAATCACCGAACCTGGGGTATACTCTTCGGGCATTCCGTTGCAGCCTAACAAGGTTTGGCGTAAAACCGCTGCGTTGGTGATGAATATCGATGAGATCAGCAAACGCTTGAAAGCTGTCGAACGTAAAGTCGGAAAAGACTAATCATTGCCGCCCGCCCTGGCGGGTACAAAACGAAACGCGTTGGTCGTGAGACCAAAAGCGCAAAGAGATGTTAATTTGCGGCCTGCATGATGATCTCCTTTTGGGGTCAGCGCAGGCCGTGTTGTTGATGCCATCAGTTTTTAGAGACAGGAAGAGTATTTTGACTACTGACACTCATACTCTGGATATTGCAGAAATTTTGGATCTGCTTCCTCACCGTTACCCGTTCTTGCTGGTCGACCGCGTCCTCGAGTTTGAAGAGCACAAATATCTGCGTGCGGTGAAGAACGTATCGGTGAACGAACCGTTTTTCCAGGGCCACTTCCCTGGCAAACCGATTTTCCCAGGCGTATTGATCCTGGAAGCCATGGCGCAGGCCACCGGTATCCTGGCGTTTAAAAGCGTCGGTAAACTGGAGCCGGGCGAGCTGTATTACTTCGCCGGTATCGACGAAGCACGCTTCAAGCGCCCTGTGGTGCCAGGCGATCAGATGGTCATGGAAGTCACCTTCGAGAAAACTCGCCGCGGTCTGACTCGCTTCAAAGGCGTGGCGACCGTTGACGGTAAAATTGTCTGCGAAGCAACCATGATGTGTGCCCGCAGCCGGGAGGCTTAATCCGTGATTGACCAAACCGCCTTTATCCATCCTAGCGCGATAGTCGAAGAGGGCGCCGTGATCGGCGCCAACGTGCATATCGGCCCTTTCTGCTACGTCGGCTCCCAGGTGGAAATCGGCGCCGGCACGGTGCTGAAATCCCACGTGGTGGTGAACGGCATTACCAAGATTGGCTGCGATAACCAGATTTATCAGTTCGCTTCCATCGGTGAAGTGAACCAGGATCTGAAATACGCAGGCGAACCGACGCGCGTTGAAGTGGGCGATCGCAACCGCATCCGCGAAAGCGTCACCATTCACCGCGGCACCGCGCAGGGCACCGGCCTGACCAAAGTGGGCAACGATAACCTGCTGATGGTCAACGTGCACGTTGCTCACGACTGTGTGGTCGGCAATTCTTGCGTGTTGGCCAACAATGCCACGCTGGCGGGGCATGTGGAAATCGACGATCACGCCATCATTGGCGGCATGACGGCGATCCATCAGTTCTGCATTATCGGCGCGCATGTGATGGTAGGCGGTTGTTCCGGCGTCGCTCAGGACGTGCCTCCTTTCGTCATCGCGCAGGGCAACCACGCGACGCCGTTCGGCGTCAACGCGGTCGGCCTGAAGCGTCGCGGTTTTGATAAGGATGAAATGCAGGCGATCCGCAACGCCTACAAAATCCTGTATCGCAGTGAAAAAACGCTGGATGAAGCGAAGGCGGAAATCGAAGCCCTGGCCAAAGAGCAGCCGGTGGTGCAGCAGTACCTCGATTTCTTCACCCGTTCCACCCGCGGCATCATTCGCTGAGCTATGTCGAATCGTCCATTGATTATCGGACTGGTCGCCGGAGAAACCTCCGGTGACATTCTCGGCGCCGGTTTGATCCGCGCGCTCAAGGCGCAGATCCCCGACGCGCGTTTCGTTGGCGTCGCCGGTCCGCTAATGCAGGCCGAAGGCTGCGAAGCCTGGTACGAAATGGAAGAGCTGGCGGTCATGGGCGTGGTGGAAGTGCTCGAGCGCTTGCCACGCCTGTTGAAGATCCGCAAGGATCTCACTCGCCGCTTCGGTGAGCTGCGGCCGGACGTGTTTGTCGGCATCGACGCGCCGGACTTCAACATCACGCTGGAAGGCCGCCTCAAGCAGCGCGGCATTCGCACCATCCACTACGTCAGCCCGTCCGTGTGGGCCTGGCGGCAAAAGCGCGTTTTCAAAATAGGCAAAGCCACCGATTTGGTGCTGGCCTTTCTCCCTTTCGAAAAAGCGTTTTACGATCGTTTCAACGTCCCCTGCCGGTTTATCGGCCACACCATGGCGGACGCCATGCCGCTGCAGCCCGATCGGTTGGCGGCGCGTGCTCAGCTTGGCATCGCTCCGCAGGCGCGCTGTTTGGCCTTGCTGCCGGGCAGCCGCGGCGCCGAAGTCGAGATGCTGAGCGCCGACTTCCTCAAAACCGCGCAGCTGCTGCGCACGCGTTATCCCGAGCTGGAAGTGGTGGTGCCGCTGGTTAACGCCAAACGGCGCGAGCAGTTTGAGCGCATCAAGGCCGAGGTTGCGCCGGATCTGACGGTACATCTGCTGAACGGCCAGGGGCGCGAGGCGATGATCGCCAGCGACGCGGCGCTGCTGGCGTCCGGCACGGCGGCGCTGGAGTGCATGCTGGCCAAGTGCCCGATGGTGGTGGGCTATCGCATGAAGCCGTTCACTTTCTGGCTGGCGCAGAAGCTGGTGAAAACGCCTTACGTTTCGCTGCCGAATCTGTTGGCGGGGCGCGAAATTGTCACCGAGCTGCTGCAGCATGACTGCGTGCCGGACAAACTGGCCGCCGCCGTGATGCCACTGTTGGAAGAGAGCCCGGAAACCGACGCGCTGAAACAAACTTTCCTTACCTTGCACCAAAGCATTCGTTGCGGTGCGGACGAACAGGCCGCTCAGGCTGTGTTGGAGCTGGCGAAAGCATGATTGAACCCTTTATCTATCCCGCTGCCACGCTGATTGCCGGTGTGGACGAAGTGGGCCGCGGCCCGTTGGTCGGCGCGGTGGTCACCGCTGCCGTGATCCTCGATCCGGCGCAGCCGATCGTCGGTCTGGCGGACTCCAAGAAACTCAGTGAAAAACGCCGCCTGGCGCTGTATGACGAAATCGTCGCCAAGGCGCTCTCCTGGAGCCTGGGGCGCGCCGAACCGGCGGAAATCGACCAGCTGAATATTTTGCACGCCACCATGTTGGCGATGCAGCGCGCGGTGGCCGGGTTGCATATCGCGCCGGACATGGTTTTAATCGACGGTAACCGTTGCCCGAACCTGCCGATGCGTTCGCAGGCGGTGGTGAAGGGCGACAGCCGTGTGGCGGAGATCAGCGCGGCGTCCATTCTGGCGAAGGTCACGCGCGATCGCGAAATGGCCGAGCTGGACAGCGAGTTCCCGGACTACGGTTTCGCGCAGCATAAAGGCTACCCGACCGCCCTCCACCTGGAGCGGCTGGCTGCGTTGGGCGCCACCGAGCATCATCGCCGCAGCTTCGCGCCGGTGAAAAGAGCGCTGGCGCTGTAGTCTGCGGGCCTGACCGGGCTCGACGATAGCATTAACCCGGGCTCAGCCTGCTGAGCCCCTTCAATCAGGTATCTGGAGATGGCCGAACCTCGTTTTATTCACCTGCGCGTCCACAGTGACTACTCCATGATTGATGGATTGGCCAAGACGGCGCCGCTGGTGAAAAGAGCCGCCGCGTTAGCCATGCCTGCTCTGGCAATCACTGATTTCACCAACCTCTGCGGGCTGGTGAAGTTCTACGGCAGCGCGCACGGCGCCGGGATCAAACCGATCATCGGCGCGGATTTCCATGTGCAAAGCGATGAGCTGGGCGACGAACTGGCTCAGCTGACGGTGCTGGCCAGCAACAACGAAGGCTACCAGAACCTGACGCTGCTGATTTCCCGCGCCTATCAGCGTGGCTACGGCGCCGCCGGCCCGACCATTGATCGCGACTGGCTGATTGAACATCGCGAAGGGCTGATCCTGCTTTCCGGCGCGCGTCAGGGCGACGTCGGCAAGTTCCTGCTGCGCGGTAACCAGGCGCAGGTGGATCAATGCCTGGACTTCTACCAACAGTATTTCCCGGACTGTTACTACCTGGAACTGATCCGTACCGGCCGCCCGGACGAAGAGAACTATCTGCATGCGGCGGTGGCATTGGCCACCGAGCGCGGCTTGCCGGTGGTGGCCACCAACGACGTGCGCTTCCTGGTGGAAGACGATTTTGACGCTCATGAGATCCGCGTCGCCATTCACGACGGATTTACGCTGGACGATCCCAAGCGGCCGCGCAACTACAGCCCGCAGCAATACATGCGCAGCGAAGACGAGATGTGCGAGCTGTTCGCCGACATCCCGGAAGCGCTGCTGAACAGCGTCGAGATCGCCAAGCGCTGTAACGTCACCATTCGCCTCGGCGAATACTTCCTGCCGCAGTTCCCAACCGGCGATATGAGCACCGAGGACTTCCTGGTGCTCAAATCGAAAGAGGGCCTGGAAGAGCGTCTCGAGTTCCTGTTCCCCGATCCTGAAGTGCGCGCGCAGCGCCGCCCGGAATACGACGAGCGCCTGGACGTTGAACTGAAGGTGATCAACCAGATGGGGTTCCCCGGCTACTTCCTGATCGTGATGGAGTTTATCCAGTGGTCGAAGGACAACAACGTGCCGGTAGGCCCAGGGCGCGGCTCCGGCGCCGGTTCTCTGGTGGCCTATGCGTTGAAAATCACCGACCTCGATCCGCTGGAATTCGACCTGCTGTTCGAACGCTTCCTGAACCCGGAACGTGTTTCGATGCCCGACTTCGACGTCGACTTCTGCATGGAGAAGCGCGACCAGGTGATCGAGCACGTGGCGGAGATGTACGGCCGCGAAGCGGTATCGCAGATCATCACCTTCGGGACCATGGCGGCGAAAGCGGTTATCCGCGACGTAGGTCGGGTGCTGGGGCACCCGTACGGCTTCGTCGATCGCATCTCCAAACTGGTGCCGCCGGATCCGGGCATGACGCTGGAGAAAGCCTTCGCCGCCGAACCGCAGCTGCCGGAGATTTACGAGGCCGACGAAGAGGTCAAGGCGCTGATCGACATGGCGCGCAAGTTGGAAGGGGTAACGCGCAACGCCGGTAAACACGCCGGGGGCGTGGTGATCGCGCCGACCAAGATCACCGACTTCGCGCCGCTGTACTGCGATGCCGAAGGGCACCATCCGGTGACCCAGTTCGACAAGAACGACGTGGAATACGCCGGGCTGGTGAAGTTCGACTTCCTCGGCCTGCGTACTCTGACCATCATCGACTGGGCGCTGGAAATGATCAACGCCCGGCGCGCCAAAACCGGGCTGGAACCGATCGACATCGCCGCCATTCCGCTCGACGACAAGAAAAGCTTCGACATGCTGCAGCGCTCGGAAACCACGGCGGTGTTCCAGCTTGAATCGCGCGGCATGAAAGATTTGATCAAACGCCTGAAGCCCGACTGCTTCGAAGACATGATCGCACTGGTGGCGCTGTTCCGTCCGGGGCCGCTGCAGTCGGGGATGGTGGATAACTTCATCGACCGCAAGCACGGCCGCGAAGAGATCTCCTACCCGGACATTCAGTGGCAGCACGAGTCGCTCAAGCCGGTGCTGGAACCGACCTACGGCATCATCCTGTATCAGGAACAGGTGATGCAGATTGCCCAGGTGTTGGCCGGCTACACCTTGGGTGGCGCGGACATGCTGCGTCGTGCGATGGGTAAAAAGAACCCGGTCGAAATGGCCAAGCAGCGCGGCGGCTTTGAAGACGGCGCGAAATCGCGCGGCATCGACGGTGAACTGTCGGTGAAAATCTTCGACCTGGTGGAGAAATTCGCCGGTTACGGCTTCAACAAATCGCACTCCGCCGCCTATGCGCTGGTGTCGTATCAGACGCTGTGGCTGAAGGCGCACTACCCGGCCGAGTTTATGGCGGCAGTCATGACCGCCGATATGGACAACACCGACAAAGTGGTGGGGCTGGTGGACGAATGTTGGCGCATGGGGCTGAAGATCCTGCCGCCGGACATCAACAGTGGCCTGTATCACTTCCACGTCAACGACGACGGCGAGATCGTTTATGGCATCGGCGCGATCAAGGGCGTGGGGGAAGGGCCGATCGAGGCCATTATCGAGGCGCGCAACAGCGGCGAACAAGGTTACTTCAAAGACCTGTTCGACCTGTGCGCGCGCTCTGACATCAAGAAACTGAACCGCCGCATTCTGGAAAAACTGATCATGTCCGGGGCGTTCGATCGCCTTGGGCCGCACCGCGCCGCGCTGATGAATTCGCTCGGCGACGCGTTGAAAGCGGCGGATCAGCATGCGAAAGCCGAAGCTATTGGCCAGGTGGATATGTTTGGCGTACTGGCGGAAGCGCCGGAGCAGGTGGAGCAATCCTACGCCAATATTGCGCCCTGGCCAGAGCAGGTGGTGCTGGACGGTGAGCGGGAGACGCTGGGGCTCTACCTGACTGGCCACCCGATCACCCAGTACCTGAAGGAAATCGAACGTTACGCCGGTGGCCAGCGTTTGAAAGACATGCACCCGACGGATCGGGGCAAAATGACTACCGCCGTCGGGTTGGTGGTCGCCGCGCGGGTCATGGTGACCAAGCGCGGCAACCGTATCGGCATTTGCACGCTGGATGACCGTTCGGGTCGTCTGGAAGTGATGCTATTCACCGAAGCGCTAGAAAAATACCAGCATTTGTTGGAAAAAGACCGTATCCTTATCGCCAGTGGACAGGTCAGCTTTGATGACTTTAGCGGCGGGCTTAAAATGATGGCCCGCGAGGTAATGGACATCAGTGAAGCCCGGGAAAAATACGCTCGCGGGCTTGCTATCTCGCTGACTGACAGGCAAATTGATGACCAGCTTTTGAACCGTCTCCGTCAGTCGTTGGAACCCCATCGCTCGGGGACGATTCCAGTGCATCTCTACTATCAACGGGAAGATGCACGAGCCAAGCTGCGTTTTGGCGCAACCTGGCGCGTGACGCCCACCGACCGCTTGTTGATCGATTTGCGGACGTTGGTAGGCAATGAGCAGGTGGACTTGGAATTTGACTAAAATAGGAATGCTATGAGTCTGAATTTTCTTGATTTTGAACAGCCGATTGCAGAGCTGGAAGCGAAAATTGACTCGCTGACTGCAGTCAGCCGTCAAGACGAAAAATTAGATATTAATCTGGACGAAGAGGTTCAGCGCCTGCGTGAAAAGAGCGTTGAGCTGACGCGCAAGATTTTTGCCGATCTTGGGGCCTGGCAGATTGCCCAATTGGCACGCCACCCGCGCCGTCCTTATACCCTGGATTATATCAAACACATCTTTACCGACTTCGAAGAGTTGGCGGGCGATCGCGCTTACGCTGACGACAAAGCGATCGTCGGTGGCATTGCGCGCCTGGATGGCCGCCCGGTGATGATCATCGGGCACCAGAAAGGCCGTGAAACCAAAGAGAAGATCCGCCGCAACTTCGGCATGCCGGCGCCGGAAGGTTACCGTAAGGCGCTGCGCCTGATGGAAATGGCCGCCCGCTTCAAGATGCCGCTCATCACCTTTATCGATACTCCGGGCGCTTATCCGGGCGTGGGTGCGGAAGAACGCGGCCAGTCAGAAGCCATCGCGCGCAACCTGCGTGAGATGTCGCGTCTGAACATCCCGGTCATCTGCACCGTCATCGGCGAAGGTGGCTCCGGCGGCGCGCTGGCGATCGGCGTGGGCGATAAAGTGAACATGCTGCAGTACAGCACCTACTCGGTGATTTCGCCGGAAGGCTGTGCCTCCATCCTGTGGAAGAGTGCCGACAAGGCACCGCTGGCCGCAGAAGCGATGGGCATTACCGCACCGCGTCTGAAAGAGTTAAAGCTGATCGATTCGGTAATCCCGGAGCCGCTGGGTTCCGCGCACCGCGACGTGCCGGCGATGGCTGCCGCGCTGAAAGCGCAGCTGCTGGCCGATCTGAAAGATCTGGATGGTCTGAACGACGAAGAGTTGCTCAACCGTCGCTACCAGCGTCTGATGAACTACGGCTACTGCTGAGTTCTGTTCTTCGCTGCAAGAAACCGCCTCCGGGCGGTTTTTTTTTGGCTACACACCGCCGGATTTTCGTGGTGTTATAGAGACTTGGCCGTTAACTGACAGGAGCTGCCGATGAATATCATCGCCATCATGGGCCCGACGGGCGTCTACTACAAAGATGAGCCGATCCGCGAGCTCCACGCTGCGCTGGCCACCATGGGATTCCAACTGGTGTACCCCAAAAACAGCGGTGACCTGCTGAAGCTGATCGAAGCCAATGCCCGCATCTGTGGGGTGATCTTCGACTGGGACGACTACAGCCTGGAGCTGTGCAGCGAGATCAACGAGCTGAACGAATACCTACCGCTGTACGCCTTTATCAATACCCACTCCACCTTCGACGTCAGCCTGCATGAAATGCGCATGGTGCTCTATTTCTTCGAGTATGGCCTGAATGCGGCGGACGATATCGCGCAGCGCATCCAGCAGTACACCGCAGAATATATTGATACCATTACGCCGCCGCTGACCAAGGCGCTGTTCAACTACGTGCGTGAAGGGAAGTACACCTTCTGCACGCCGGGCCACATGGCCGGTACCGCGTTCCAAAAAAGCCCGGTGGGCTGCCTGTTCTATGACTTTTTCGGCGCCAATACCCTGAAGGCCGACATTTCGATTTCGGTCACCGAGCTCGGCTCGCTGTTGGATCACACCGGGCCGCACCTCGAGGCCGAAGAGTATATTGCGCGTACTTTCAACGCCGAGCAGAGCTATCTGGTTACCAACGGCACCTCCACCGCCAACAAGATCGTCGGCATGTATTCGGCGCCGGCGGGCAGCACGGTGCTGATCGACCGCAACTGCCACAAATCGCTGTGCCACTTGCTGATGATGAGCGATATCGTTCCGATCTATCTGCGCCCGCTGCGCAACGCCTACGGCATCCTTGGCGGCATTCCGCAGCGCGAGTTCACCCGCGCCAGCATCGCCGCTCGGGTGCAGGAGACCCCGAACGCCACCTGGCCGGTGCATGCGGTGATCACCAATTCCACCTATGACGGCCTGCTGTATAACACCGACTACATCAAGCAGACGCTGGCAGTGCCGTCGATCCACTTCGACTCCGCCTGGGTGCCTTACACCAACTTCCATCCGATTTACGACGGCAAGAGCGGCATGAGCGGCGATCGGGTGCCCGGAAAGGTCATCTACGAAACCCAGTCTACACATAAACTGCTGGCGGCCTTCTCTCAGGCCTCGATGATTCATATCAAGGGCGACTACGACGAGAGCACCTTCAATGAAGCCTACATGATGCACACCACCACCTCGCCGCACTATGGCATTGTGGCATCGATGGAGACCGCCGCCGCCATGCTGCGCGGCAACCCGGGGCGCCGCTTGATCAATCGATCGGTGGAGCGCGCGCTGCATTTTCGCCGTGAAGTGCAGCGGCTGCGCGAGGAGAGCGACAGTTGGTTCTTTGACATTTGGCAGCCGGAGGAGATCGATGAGGCGCAGTGTTGGCCATTGGATCCTGACGATAACTGGCACGGCTTCGGCCAGACCGATCGCGATCACATGTACCTCGATCCGATCAAGGTGACGATCCTGACGCCGGGCATGAATGAGCTGGGGGCGCTGGAGGAAGAGGGGATCCCGGCGGCGCTGGTGGCGAAGTATCTCGACGAGCGCGGCATCGTGGTGGAGAAGACCGGGCCGTACAACCTGCTGTTCCTGTTCAGCATCGGCATCGACAAAACCAAGGCGATGAGCCTGTTGCGCGGCCTGACTGATTTCAAGCGCGCCTACGATCTCAACCTGCGGGTGAAGAACATGCTGCCGGATCTGTACGCCGAGGATCCGGATTTTTATCGCCATATGCGTATCCAGGATCTGGCCGCCGGCATTCATCGGCTGATCCGCCAACACGATCTGCCGCGCCTGATGCAGCGGGCGTTCGACGTGCTGCCTGAAATGAAGCTGACGCCGCACCAGATGTTCCAGGAGCAGGTGCGCGGCAATGTGGAAACCTGCGAGCTGGATCAGTTGGTGGGCAAGGTGGCGGCCAATATGATCCTGCCTTATCCGCCGGGCGTGCCGCTGGTGATGCCGGGAGAAATGATCACCGAAGAGAGCCGGGCGGTGCTCGATTTCCTGCTGATGCTGTGCTCTATCGGTGAGCGCTATCCCGGTTTTGAAACCGACATCCACGGCGCCAAACTGACGGAGGACGGGCGCTATCTGGTGAAGGTGTTGAAAGCGCCAGCATAATCGTTTAGGCGAATTCTCGGCAGATCAGGTTCACGCTGTCGAGCGGCAGCGGTTCCTGTGTCAGGCCGCAAAACGGTTGGCCATTGCGCTGCTGGTGATAGCGGCAGCGGTGGCATTCGCCGAACAGCGCCGCATTTTCCTGCCGCTGCAGTTGGCGCAGCAGCTGGGTTAACAGCGCCTGCAACTGTTCGCCGTCCTGCTGCATGGCGTCTTGCGCCTGCTGCAGATAGGCAGGAGGAAACAGAGTCTCCATTAAACTTCGCGATTTTTCTGTCAGCCGCAGCCGCACGCTGCGGCGATCCTTTGCGTCCGCCGTGCGGGCGATCATGCCGTTCAGCTCCAGCTTTTTCAGCGATTGGGACACCGTTCCCTTGGTCAGGCCAAGGTATTCCGCCACGGCCATCGGCGTGTTGGAGTAATGATTACAGCGTGCCAGATAGTAGAGCGCGCTCAGCTGCACCGGCGGCAGGCTTTCCAATTCTTCGTGGCTGCGCAGCCAGCTGCGTTGCAGGCTATTCAGGCGTTCAAGCAGATCAAACAGTTTTAGCATCGTATCCTCATCAGGCTGCGTAAATAGTATCGATTAAAAACTATATTGACAAGTCATTGGTGCTGGCATACTGTTCACATTGTTTCGATTCGAAACAATATGGGTAAGTAAACGTGCCCGAAACCGTCAATACCAAGGAGAATGAGGATGACTAAGGCCGTGTTTTATCATGCCGGCTGCCCGGTATGCGTGAGTGCCGAACAGCAGCTGTTGGGACTGTTGAGCGATAACGTGCAGGTGGAAGTGGTGCACCTGGGGGAACGCCCAACGCGCGTGGCGGAAGCTGAGCGCCTCGGCGTGCAGAGTGTACCGGCGCTGGTGGTCGATGGGCAGGTGCTGCACATCAACTTCGGCGCGGCGTTGGCGGATCTGAAGGCCTGAGACGCCGTGTGCTGAATCATGCCCCGCGGCAATCCGCGGGGTTTTTGCCGTTGACGTCATCGCCGCCGCCAGATACCGTGCCCCATCAGAATGAACAGGAGAGGGTTTCTATGCTGGGATTACGTCAGGTGCATCACATTGCGATCATTGGCGCGAACTACGCTGCCAGTAAGCATTTCTATTGCGATATTCTCGGTTTTACCCTGCTGAGTGAAGTTTACCGCGAGGAGCGCGACTCCTGGAAAGCGGATCTCGCGCTCAACGGACAATACACTATCGAACTGTTTTCTTTCCCTTCGCCGCCGGCCCGCGTCAGCCGCCCGGAGGCCTGCGGCCTGCGCCATCTGGCGTTCAGCGTTGACGACATCGATCGGGCCATCGCCCATCTGCAGGCGGCCGGCGTTGCCTGCGAACCGGTGCGCGTCGATCCCTACACCCAATCCCGCTTTACCTTTTTCAGCGATCCTGATGGTTTACCGTTAGAATTATACGAGAGTTAACGGCTTAATCGCCTCCCGGCGGCCACAGCCGGGGGCGGTTATGCTATGATCGCGCCCTTGCCCTACATGCCTACAGAGTTATTTCCGCCATGCAAGAGCCTGCTTTTCGCGTCGGGGAGTGGCTGGTTACCCCTGCCGACAACACCATCAGCCAAGACGGCCGCCAGAAAACGCTGGAACCGCGCCTGATCGACATGCTGTGCTATTTCGCCCGGCACCCCGATGTGGTGCTGAGCCGCGACGAGCTGATCGACAACGTCTGGAAGCGCAATATCGTCACCAACCACGTGGTGACCCAATGTATTTCAGAGCTGCGCAAATACCTGAAAGACGGCGACAGCGACAGCCCGGAATACATTATCACCGTGCCCAAGCGTGGGTATAAGCTGGCGACGTCGGTGATATGGTGTGAAGAGGGAGAGACGCAACCCGCTCCCGCACAGGCGCCGCAGATCGCGGTGATCATGCATGAGCCGGAAGACGGCAGCGATGACGACGACGAGACGCCGTACGTGCCGCCGAGCCGGCCCCGAGCGCCGGTCGCCGCGCCTGACGAAAAGCAGCCGCGCTTTTATCTCCGCTCGACGTTCTGGGTGTGGCTGGCGTTTCTGGCGGCGCTCAGCGTCTGCGTGGCGTTTGTCGGCATCGCCACGCTGTCGCAGCGCGTGCCGGTTTCGACCATGCCGGTGCTGCTCAATCCGCGCGATATCGATATCCGCATTCAGGGCGGCGAGAGCTGCAGCAACTGGATGCCGCAGCTTTCCTATGTGGTGGGCGTCAGCGAGCTGATCACCGATTCGCTCAACACCTACTCGACCTTCCTGGTGCACGACCAGACCAATTACAACTATTCCGGCCCCAGCAACTCGGGCAAGTCGCTGTATATCGAGTTCGTCAATCAGCGCCACTACCGCGCCCAGCAGTGTTTCCTGTCCGTGCGGCTGGTGGATAACGCCGACAGCTCAATCATGTTGGACAAGCGTTACTTCATTACCGCCGATAACCAGCTGAAGATCCAAAGCGATTTCCTCGCCAGCCTGTCCACGGCGCTGAAGCAGCCCTGGCCGCCGCAGTTGGAGCAGCGTCTGGCGCAGCTGCTGCCCGACAACGGGCCGCTGCTGCAGCGCTTCTACCAGGCACATCAATTGTTGATCCACGGTGATGCCGATTCGTTGACTCGCGCCAGCGCTCAGCTGAGCGAGCTGATTAAAAGCGCGCCGAATTTCCACTACCTGCTGGCGGAAAAGGCGCTGGTGGATGTGCTACGCAATTCTTACCAACCGTTCGACAGCCAGGCCTTGGCACAATTGCGCGCCGATATCAGCCATCTGACGACGCTCCCCGAATTGAAAAACACGCCGATCATGCAGCAAGTTCTGGCGGTCGATGCGTTGGCGCAGGGGCGCATTGACGAGGCGCACCGGGCGATCGATCTGGGGATTGAGTTGCAAATGTCGTGGCTGAATTATGTGTTGCTGGGCAAAGTGTATGAAATGCAGGGGCAGAATCATTTGGCGGCGGATTCTTATATTACCGCGTTCAATTTACGCCCCGGTGAGGATACCTTGCATTGGATCACCAATGGCGTATTCCAGACGTCATTGACCAACGTGGTGCCTTATTTAAATAACTACCAGCACCAATAATTAACCGATACTACGCCGCCATTATTCTCCGGGAATGCTGTCGGCGTTATTTATTGGTGAAGACATGTTGCGCCATTGTGTTATTTTGCTGCGTAATATTGTTCCTTTTCTGTCGTTTGTTATTCATTATTAACCTGGGCATCATTCTGTTTTTAAACGATGTTTATCTTTTCTTTAGCAAACCTTTTTATCTTGATGTGTTAATCAAAAACCTCAGGTTATCATTTGTATGATCATGAGCGTAATCTCACTTTATCTTTAGGACTTTATTCCCCCCGATGGTTAGCATCCTGACTATCAAGCCGGCTCATTAAAATTTTTTATTTATGGGTGTGGCTTATAAGAAACGTAAATCAGGAGAAACTGACCATGGCTTCACCCAAGAAAATAGGGCTTATTGCCTGCACCGGCGTCGTCGCCGGTAATATGATGGGGAGCGGGATTGCCTTATTGCCCGCCAACCTGGCGAGTCTCGGATCCATCGCCATTTGGGGGTGGGTGATCTCGATTATCGGGGCGATGTCGCTGGCCTATGTGTATGCCCGTCTCGCCACCAAAAACCCGCAGCAGGGCGGCCCTATCGCCTACGCCGGTGAAATTTCCCCGGCCTTCGGTTTCCAGACCGGCGTGCTTTATTACCATGCCAACTGGATCGGTAACCTGGCCATCGGCATTACCGCCGTTTCTTATCTCTCCACCTTCTTCCCGGCGCTGAACAACCCGATACCTGCCGGTATCGCCTGTATCGCCATCGTGTGGGTCTTCACCTTCGTCAACATGCTGGGCGGAACCTGGGTCAGCCGTTTGACTACCCTGGGCCTGGTATTGGTGTTGATCCCGGTGATCGTGACCGCCACCCTCGGCTGGCACTGGTTTGACGCCGCCACCTACCAGGCTAACTGGAATACCTCCGGCACCACCGACAGCCATGCGGTCATCAAAAGTATTCTGCTGTGCCTGTGGGCGTTCATCGGCGTGGAATCCGCGGCGGTCAGCACCGGCATGGTGAAAAACCCGAAACGTACCGTGCCGCTGGCGACCATGCTCGGCACCGGCCTGGCGGGCATCATCTACATCGCCGCCACCCAGGTGATCAGCGGCATGTTCCCGGCGTCTGAAATGGCCGCCAGCGGCGCGCCGTTCGCCATCAGCGCCTCGGCGATTATGGGCAACTGGGCCGCACCGATGGTTTCCGCCTTCACCGCCTTCGCCTGCCTGACCTCACTCGGTTCGTGGATGATGCTGGTCGGCCAGGCCGGGGTGCGCGCCGCCAACGACGGCAACTTCCCGAAAGTGTACGGCGAGCTGGATAAAAACGGCATTCCGAAAAAAGGCCTGCTGCTGGCCGGCTGCAAAATGACCGCGCTGATGGTGCTGATCACCCTGATGAGCTCCGCCGGCGGCAAGGCTTCCGACCTGTTCGGCGAGCTGACCGGCATCGCGGTGCTGCTGACCATGCTGCCTTACTTCTATTCCTGCGTAGATCTGATCCGCTTCGAAGGGGTCAACGTGCGCAACCTGCTGAGCCTGATCGCTTCGGTGTGCGGCTGCGGCTTCTGCTTCATCGCGCTGATGGGCGCCAACTCATTCGAACTGTCCGGCACCTTTATCATCAGCCTGATTATCCTGATGTTCTACGCCCGGAAAATGAATACCCGCCAGGCTGCCAACGCAGCGGCGGTCGATGAAAACACCACGGCCAAAGCGCACTGATTCGCGTCCGCTGACCGACTGAATTTACCCAGCCCCTTTCTTTCCGACCTGTCAGCCGCGACGGGAAGGGGCTTGCTTTGCCAGGAGAAATGCATATGAACGTTATCGCCATCATGAATCACATGGGTGTCTACTTCAAAGAAGAGCCTATCCGTGAACTGCATCAGGCGCTGGAAAGTCTGGATTTCCGCATCGTTTACCCTAACGATCGCGAAGACCTGCTGAAACTGATCGAGAACAACGCCCGCCTGTGCGGGGTGATCTTCGACTGGGACAAATACAACCTGGAGCTGTGCGAAGAGATCAGTCAGCTGAACGAATACATGCCGCTGTACGCGTTCGCCAACACCTATTCCACGCTGGACGTCAGCCTGAACGATCTGCGCATGCAGGTGCGCTTCTTCGAGTATGCGCTTGGCGCGGCAACCGACATCGCCGCCAAGATCAAACAGAATACCGACGAATATATCGACACCATCCTGCCGCCGTTGACCAAGGCGCTGTTTAAATACGTGCGCGAAGGCAAATACACTTTCTGTACGCCGGGCCACATGGGCGGCACCGCGTTCCAGAAGAGCCCGGTGGGCAGCCTGTTCTACGATTTCTTCGGCCCGAACACCATGAAGTCGGATATTTCGATTTCGGTGTCCGAACTGGGGTCGCTGCTGGATCACTCCGGCCCGCACAAAGAGGCGGAGGAGTACATTTCCCGCGTGTTCAACGCCGAACGCAGCTACATGGTCACCAACGGCACCTCCACCGCCAACAAGATCGTCGGCATGTATTCGGCGCCGGCGGGCAGCACGGTGCTGATTGACCGTAACTGCCACAAGTCGCTGACTCACCTGATGATGATGAGCGACATCACGCCGATCTACTTCCGCCCGACCCGCAACGCCTACGGCATCCTCGGCGGCATTCCGCAGAGCGAGTTCCAGCGCGCCACCATCGCCAAGCGCGTGAAGGAGACCCCGAACGCCACCTGGCCGGTGCACGCGGTGATCACCAACTCCACCTATGACGGGCTGCTGTACAACACCGACTTTATCAAGAACACCCTGGACGTGAAGTCGATCCACTTCGATTCCGCCTGGGTGCCTTACACCAACTTCCACCCGATCTATAAAGGCAAGTGCGGCATGAGCGGCGGCCGCGTGGAGGGCAAGGTGATCTACGAAACCCAGTCCACCCACAAACTGCTGGCGGCCTTCTCGCAGGCTTCGATGATTCATGTGAAGGGCGATATCAACGAAGAGACTTTCAACGAAGCCTACATGATGCACACCACCACCTCGCCGCACTACGGCATCGTGGCGTCGACCGAAACCGCCGCGGCGATGATGAAAGGCAACGCCGGCAAGCGCCTGATCCACGGTTCTATCGAACGCGCGATCAAGTTCCGCAAAGAGATTAAACGCCTGAAAGTCGAGTCCGACGGCTGGTTCTTCGACGTCTGGCAGCCGGAGCATATCGATGAGCCGGAATGCTGGCCGCTGCGCTCCGACAGCGCCTGGCACGGTTTCAAGAACATCGACAACGAACACATGTATCTGGACCCGATCAAGGTCACCATTCTGACGCCGGGGATGAGCAAGGAAGGCGAGATGCAGCCGTTCGGTATCCCGGCCAGCATCGTGGCGAAATACCTCGACGAGCGCGGCATCATCGTCGAGAAAACCGGGCCGTACAACCTGCTGTTCCTGTTCAGCATCGGCATCGACAAAACCAAGGCGCTCAGCCTGCTGCGCGCGATGACCGACTTCAAACGCTCGTTCGATCTGAACCTGCGGGTGAAAAACATGCTGCCTTCGCTGTATCACGAAGCGCCTGATTTCTATGAAAACATGCGCATTCAGGATCTGGCGCAGAACATTCACCGCCTGGTGGAGCAGCACAACCTGCCGGACCTGATGTACCGCGCGTTCGAAGTGCTGCCAACCATGGTGATGAATCCGTACCAGGCGTTCCAGAAAGAGCTGCACGGCGAAGTGGAAGAGGTCTATCTGGAAGAGATGGTCGGCAAGGTCAACGCCAACATGATCCTCCCATACCCGCCGGGCGTGCCGCTGGTGATGCCGGGCGAGATGCTGACCGAAGAGAGCCGGCCGGTGCTGGAGTTCCTGCAGATGCTGTGCGAAATCGGCGCGCATTATCCGGGCTTTGAAACCGACATTCACGGCGCCTATCGTCAGGCGGACGGACGTTATCGGGTGAAAGTGCTGAAGGCGAAATAACCGCAGCCAATAAGAGGGGAGGCGCTCGCGCTTCCCCTTTGCCGTTCACCGACTGATGGGAGACCTCCATGAAAACACCCTCACAGCCGCGCGCAATCTACTATGTCGTAGCGATACAAATTTGGGAATATTTCAGCTTTTACGGCATGCGTGCGTTACTGATCCTCTATCTGACCCACCAACTCGGCTATACCGACAGCCACGCCATCGATCTCTACAGCGCTTACGCTTCGTTAGTTTACGTCACTCCTATTCTTGGCGGCTGGCTCGCCGACCGCCTGCTGGGCAACCGCGTCGCGGTGATCGCCGGTGCGGCGCTGATGACCCTGGGGCATATCGTGCTCGGCCTGAGCGCGGTCTCCGCCCAGTCGCTCTATCTGGCGCTGGCCATCATCATCTGTGGCTATGGCCTGTTCAAATCCAATATCAGCTGCCTGCTGGGCGAACTGTATCCGGCGCAGGACTCACGCCGCGAAGGGGGCTTCTCGCTGCTGTACGCCGCCGGCAACGTCGGATCTATTCTGGCGCCGATCGCCTGCGGGTTGGCGGCCGAGCGCTATGGCTGGCACGTCGGCTTTGCGTTGGCCGGGATTGGCATGTTCGCCGGCCTGGTGATTTTCCTGCTCGGCGGACGCCATTTCCGCCACACGCGCGGCGTGAATGCACCGCTGATGCGCGCCAGAAGCCTGGGCCTGCCGCACTGGGGTTGGCTGCTGGTGGTGCTGCTGGCGTCGCCGCTGTTCTTCACGCTGCTGTTTGAACGTGGCTGGGCCGGCTATTTGCTCGGGTTGGTGTGCGTGGCGGCGGTGGTGCTGGTGGCACGCATTATGCTGCGCGCGGACACCGGCCAGCGCCGGGGGCTGTGGCAGATCGTTGTGCTGATGCTGCTAGGCACGCTGTTCTGGGCCTTTGCCCAGCAGGGCGGCAGCTCCATCAGCCTGTTTATCGATCATTTCGTTGACCGGCGCTGGTTCGGCTGGACGGTGCCGACCGCCTTGTTCCAGTCGGTTAACGCCTGTGCGGTGATGCTGGGCGGCGTGGCGCTGGCCTGGCTGGCGAGTGGCGATGGCGACCGCACGCTGCGCATCTGGTGCAAGTTCGCCTTCGGTCTGCTGTTGATCGGCGTCGGCTTTACGCTGATGGCGCTTAATACCCGGCTGCACGGGCCGGGATCGATGGGGCTGATGATCGCCGGTTTGGCGGTGATGGGCTTTGCCGAACTGTTTATCGATCCGGTGGCGATGGCGCAGATCACCCGGCTGAATATCCCCGGCGCCACCGGCGTGTTGACCGGCATCTATATGTTGGCGACCGGTTCGATCGCCAACTATCTGGCGGGCATCATCGCCAATCAGACCGCCGAGGACCACATCGAAGGGGCGGCGATGCAGGCGTATGGCCGCATTTTCGCCCAGATCGGCTGGGGAGCGGCCGGATGTGCGCTGGCGGTGATCGCGGTGCTGGGCGGCTGGTGGCTGCTGACGCGACGCCAGGCCCGGACGGTTAATGCTTGATTGATGGCGGTAGGCGGGGTTAACGTGCAGCTATGTAGAAGTGACAAAGCCTACCGATGGATACTGATCAATTAACGACGCAGGTGGCGGACCAGCTGGGCGCGCAGCAGCGGCTGCTGGTGGCGTTCAGCGGCGGCCTGGATTCCAGCGTGCTGCTGCATCTGCTGGCGGCGTTGCGCCGCCAACGTCCGGCGCTGCAGCTGCGTGCGCTGCACGTGCATCATGGCCTGAGCGCTTTTGCCGACCGTTGGGTTGAGCATTGCCGCAGCCGGTGTGCCGACTGGCAGATCCCGCTGACGGTGACGCACGTGCAGGTAGATGCCCGCCAGGGCGGCATCGAAGCGGCGGCGCGTGCGGCGCGCTATGCCGCCTTCCGCGCAGCATTGGCGGAGGGCGAAGCGCTGCTCACCGCCCAACACCTTGACGATCAAAGCGAAACCTTCCTGTTGGCGCTCAAGCGCGGCAGCGGGCCGGCGGGGTTGTCGGCGATGGCGGCGCGCGCCACGCTGGGCGAGCACCTGCTGTTGCGGCCGCTGCTGGGCTGCTCGCGTCAAACGCTGGAAAATTACGCGCAACGCCACGGCTTGGCCTGGATAGACGACGACAGCAATCAGGACACGCGCTTCGATCGCAATTTCCTGCGGTTGCAGGTGTTGCCGCAGCTCAATCAACGTTGGCCGCACTTCGCCTCGGCGGTGGCGCGCAGCGCCAGCCTGTGCGCCGAACAGGAACAATTGTTGGACGAGCTGCTGGCGGAACCGCTGCAAAGCCTGTTGGCGGCGGATCGCTCATTGGCGATCGACGGTTTGACGGCCTGTTCGCCGGTGCGGCGCTTCGCTCTGTTGCGGCGCTGGATCGCATTGTTCAACGTCACCATGCCGGCGCGTGAGCAGTTGCAGCGTCTGTGGGATGAGGTGGCGCTCAGCCGGGAAGATGCCGAACCGCAGCTGCAGCTCGGCGCCTATCAGATCCGCCGTTTCCGCGGCCGATTGCACCTGTTGCCGCCGCTGGCGGCGCTGCGCGATGTGCATCTGCCCTGGCAGCCTGACCAGCCGCTGACGTTGCCGGACGGGCTGGGGCAGTTGGTTGCCGGTGAGGGCGATCTGGCGCTGCGCGCACCGCAGCCATCGCAGCAGATTAGCATTCGTTTCGGCGGCTTACAGGGCGCGGTGCGCATCGTGGGGCGCGTCCATTCGCGGCCGATAAAAAAACTGTGGCAGGAGCTGGGTATTCCTCCCTGGCAGCGTGAACGCATCCCGTTGATTTATTATGATGAGCAGCTGATCGCCGCGCTGGGCGTATTCGTCTGTGAGGCGGGGCAGGTGCCGGAAGGCGAACGCCCGTGGCGGCTGCGCTGGGAAAAAAATCATAATCGTGAGGAGCAATGATGAAGTTTGTGGAAATCGCGCTGTTGGCTGCCGGCCTGTTCAGCCTGCCGGCGTTGGCGGCGGGAGATGCGGCGGCCGGCCAGGCCAAAGCCGCCGCCTGTGCGGCCTGCCACGGCGCGCAGGGCAAGGTGACGGTGCCGATGTACCCGAATCTGGCCGGGCAGAATGCCATGTACCTGCAGCACGCATTGCAGGCGTACAAGAAAGGGGAACGCAACGGCGGCCAGGCCGAGGTGATGAAGGCCTACGTGTCGGGGCTGTCGGATGACGATATCGCCGATCTGGCGGCCTATTACGCCAGCCTGAAGCCCTAAATGACGAGGGCAGCCGTTGGGCTGCCCTGTTGGGATGGGGTTACCGCTGCTCAGTCCGACAGGCTGACGACCACGGTACCGATTTCCGGATGACTGAAACTGCTGATATGGTCCAGACGCAGGTCGCGCTGCTGGCCGTTCTGTTCGATGGTCAGATACTCAACGCGTTTCTTTTGCAGCAGGTCGATCGCCTTGGCCTCGATCACTTCTCCGTCGCGTAACTCCAGCTTCAGAATAAGTTTATGCTGACAGGCGAGTTCCAGGTTGTCGTAGTCATCGCAATTGATGGGTTGGTACTCATCATTCATCAACATAGTCGCTCACCAATAAGTTAGCGGCGGCAAAGGCCGCCTGTTCCCTAACGGAGGACGGTAGCGCATCGTTCGCTGCGACATCGTCCAATGCCTTTAACGCACAAGCCAGCGCATCAGGCACGTAGCCAAGATCTCCACTGCCAATCTCGGCGTAAGTACGGCGTACTAACTCACAGTATTGTTGCACAGTTTCCTCCCTTAAGAACCTCTGCATCATCAAGACTACTATCGCGATGAGGCGCAGGCTCTCGGAGTTTTATCCTATCCTAGACGACTATAGCACAGCTGTTATGGAGTTATCAGCACCCCGGCACGCCTTTCGCACTGCCGTGGCCTGGCCGCGCTGGCGGGGTTTGGCCCTGATCAAGTACACTGTCGCCGGATAATAACGAGGTCACCCATGGCGCTGAAAGCAACCATTTATAAAGCCGCGGTCAATATTGCTGATATGGATCGTCACTTCTACCACGACGCCACGCTGACGCTGGCGCAACACCCGTCCGAAAATGAGCAGCGCATGATGCTGCGCCTGTTGGCCTGGATCTGTCATGCCGACGAGCGGTTGGTGTTCACCAAAGGGCTGAGCGCCGACGACGAGCCGGAGATCTGGCAGCGCAACGACCACAACGGGCTGGAAATGTGGATCGAGATGGGATTACCCGACGAAAAACGCATCCGCAAGGCCTGCAACCAGTCGCCGCGCGTGGTGTTGTACGCTTACGGCGAGCGCGCTGCGCACGTGTGGTGGCAGGGAATGCAGGGTAAGGTGGCCGGCTACAAGAACCTGAGCGTGCGTTTCCTTGACGACGAGCAGTTGGCGCGCCTGACGGCATTGGCCAGCCGCACCATGACGCTGCAGGCAACGCTGCAGGAGGGAACTATTTGGCTGTCCGATGCTCAGAATAGTCTGGAAATCCAGTTTGCCGAGTGGCAGCAGGCACAGGTGTAACCGGTGCTGGAACTGTCAAGAAACGTAGCCATACCGGATAATGAACTGGAATTGACGGCGATCCGCGCACAGGGCGCGGGCGGCCAGCACGTGAACAAAACCTCAACGGCGATCCATTTGCGCTTTGACATCCGGGCATCCAGCCTGCCAGAGTATTATAAGGAAAGGCTGCTGGCGCTGAATCATCATCTCATTACCGCTGATGGCGTAGTGATTATCAAGGCGCAAGAGTATCGCAGTCAGGAATTGAATCGCGAAGCGGCGTTGGCCAGGTTGGTCGCGCTGATTCAGCAGGCGATGGTGGTGGAAAAAACGCGCAAGGCGACCAAGCCGACGAAAGGGGCGAAACTGCGTCGCCTGGAAGGCAAGACGCGTAAAGGCGCCACCAAGGCGCTGCGTGGCAAGGTTCGCACTTAGGAATACATGAACACAGTAGGAGAATAACTGTGAAGAAAATTACGGTAGCCCTGTTCTTGGCGGCAGGCGCACTCTCGTTGTTGGGATGCAACAATCATTATCAGCCGAAGGAACAACCGCTGCAGGCGATGCCGCAGAGTTATCAAGGATTGTTGCCTTGCGCCGATTGCGGCGGGCTGGATACGGCGCTGTTCCTGGATGAGGACGGCACCTTTGTTCTGCAGGAAACCTATCGCGGCACCAAAGACGGCGATCAGACCTTTGCCGACTACGGCAAATGGGCGCGCACTGCGGATAAGCTGGTGCTGACCGACAGCACCGGTGAAAAACGTTACTTCCGTCCGGTGGGCAAGAGCCTGGAGATGCTGGATCGCAGCGGCGCGCCGATCGCCTCCAAGCTGAACTATCGCCTGGAGCCGATTGAAAAACCGTTGCCTAAAACGCCGATGGTGATGAAAGGCAGTTACACCTATATGGCGGATGCGGCAGTCTTCAAGGACTGCGCTACCGGCATCACGTTCCCGGTGGATAACAACATCGCGCTGGAGCAAGGTTACGCCAAAGCCAACAAAAATGCCGGCGAGCCGGTGTTCCTGACCTTCAATGCGCATTTCAGCGTGCAGCCATCGATGGAAGAAGGGCTGATAGAGAAGGCGGTGGTACCGGACGGCAAAATCGCGTTCGACCGCAGCAAAAACTGCAGCAGCAAGTAAGCGTTTTCGGATATAAAAAAACCCGCCTAGGCGGGTTTTTTATTTTCTGGCGTTCGTCGCTCAGCGTTTGATCTGGCCCAGCAGGAAATCAACGATTTCGCCGGTTTTGATCATTTGCTTCTCGCCGACGCGGCGGTTCTTGTACTCGATCTCTTCGTTGTCGAGGTTACGGTCACCGATAACGATAGAGTGCGGCACGCCGATCAGTTCCATATCCGCGAACATCACGCCCGGACGCTCTTTGCGGTCATCGAGGATCACGTCGATGCCATGGGAGCGCAGAGTGTTGTACAGCTCTTCGGCGAGCGCCTGCACGCGGAACGACTTGTGCATGTTCATCGGCAGAATAGCGACCTGGAACGGCGCGATAGCGTCCGGCCAGATGATGCCGCGTTCGTCGTGGTTCTGCTCGATGGCGGCGGCCACAACGCGCGTGACTCCGATGCCGTAGCAACCCATGGTCAGTACCTGGTTACGGCCATCTTCGCCTTGCACGGTCGCTTTCATCGCTTCCGAATACTTGGTGCCGAGCTGGAAGATATGGCCCACTTCGATGCCACGTTTGATCAGCAGCGTACCCTGACCGTCCGGGCTGGCGTCGCCTTCCACCACGTTACGGATATCGGCCACCTGCGGCAGCGGCAGATCGCGCTCCCAGTTGATGCCGAAGTAGTGTTTGCCGTCAACGTTGGCGCCGGCGCCAAAGTCGCTCATCGCCGCCACGCTGCGGTCAGCTACCACCGGCATCGGCAGGTTGACCGGGCCGAGTGAACCCGGGCCGGCACCGACGATGGCGCGAATTTCTTCTTCGGTGGCGAAGGTCAGCGGCGTGGCAACCAGCGCCAGCTTCTCTGCCTTGACTTCGTTCAGCTCGTGATCGCCGCGCACCAGCAGAGCGACCAGCTTGTGGCCGCTCTCTTCGGTGGCGCGTACCATCAGCGTCTTCACGGTTTTTTCCACTGGCAGCGCGAATTGCTCGACCAGCTCGGCGATGGTTTTTGCGTTCGGGGTATCTACCAGGCGCAGCGCTTCGCTGGCCGCCGCGCGCGGAGCCGCCGGCGCGACCGCTTCCGCCAGCTCGATGTTGGCGGCGAAGTCGGAACCGGTGGAGAACACGATATCGTCTTCACCGCTGTCTGCCAGCACCTGGAATTCGTGCGACGCACTGCCGCCGATCGAGCCGGTATCGGCCTGCACCGGGCGGAAATCCAGGCCCATGCGGCTGAAGATTTTGCTGTACGCTTCGTACATCGCGTCGTAAGTCTCCTGCAGAGACTCCTGCGAGGTATGGAAGGAGTAGGCATCCTTCATCAGGAACTCACGGGAACGCATCACGCCGAAACGTGGGCGCACTTCATCACGGAACTTGGTCTGGATCTGGAAGAAGTTCAGCGGCAGTTGCTTGTACGAGCTGATCTCGTTGCGGATCAGATCGGTAATCACTTCTTCATGCGTCGGGCCCAGCACGAAAGGACGGTCACCGCGGTCGACGAAGCGCAGCAGCTCGGGGCCGTATTGCTCCCAACGGCCGCTTTCCTGCCACAGGTCGGCAGGCTGAACCACCGGCATGGACACTTCGATCGCGTTAGCATTGTTCATTTCTTCGCGAACGATGTTTTCAACCTTCTTCAGAACGCGCAGGCCGGTCGGCAGCCAGGTGTAAAGACCGGAGGCCAGCTTGCGGATCATCCCGGCGCGCAGCATCAGCTGGTGGCTGATCACTTCGGCGTCGGCAGGTGTCTCCTTCAGAGTGGAGAGCAGATATTGGCTAGTACGCATGGTGTTTTGGTTCCGTTAGAACTGCAAATTGCATCGGGCTGCCAGAGTGGCGGCCAAAAAGTGATTTAGTTTACCAGCGCGAGCGGGTCGCCAAAAGAGAGGCGGCGGAATTTTAACGCGGGTCGAGCGACAGCACTTCGGTGTGGCCGTCCACGACGCGCCAGCGCACGTTGAAATCCAGCAGCCAGACGGCGTAATCCCGTTCGACGTCCTCTCCTTTACGATAGGCGGGACGGGGGTCCTGTGCCAGCACCTGGCTGATAAAACGTCTTAATTGCGGGTAGCGCGCCTGATGTTGCTGCAGCTGCTGTTCCGCCTGCGGCGCGAAACGCACCGGCATATCGCCGGCGGGCGCGGCCTGGGCAAAGCCGGCGCGGGCCTGCGGTTGGCTCTCGGCGAACGGCAGATAAGGCTTGATGTCCACCACCGGGGTACCGTCGACCAGATCGAGGCTGCCCAGTTCCAGCGCCACTTCCCCGTTTTTCACCCGTACGCCTTTGAGCTCAATGAGCGACATGCCGAGCGGGTTGGGGCGGAAGGTGGAGCGGGTGGCGAACACGCCCATGCGGGCATTGCCGCCTAAACGCGGTGGGCGTACCGTCGGGCGCCAGCCGCCTTCCATGGTTTGATGGAAAATGAACATCACCCACAGATGGCTGAAATCGCTGAGACCGCGAACCGCTTCCGCCTGGTTGTAGGGCGGTAGCAACAGCAGTTCGCCGCCACCGTCTTCGACCAGCCCAGGTTGGCGGGGCACGGCGAATTTCTCTTTATACGGCGAGCGGATCACGCCGATCTGCTCGAAAACGAATTCGGTCATTTGGACGAGACGTTAAGCGCCGAGCCCTGGCAGACGGCCTGCTGATAACAACCGGCGACGCCGCTGACAATCTGGCAGTCGTGCAGCAGCACGGCGTTGGCCTTCATGTAAGACGCGCGGATTTGCATGCGTTTACGGGCGGTAGCCAGATTCGGTGGGGAGTCTTGTACGGTGGTTTGGCACGATTCGCCGGACACTTCACCCAGATCGCGGAACGGTTTACCCACGAGTTCTTCTGCACTTTTATACAGTTTTACCGGAGCGGGGCGGGCGGCCGGCGTGGTCTTGGCCGGGGCGGTCGTGGTCGGCTTGCTGGTGCTGTTTGTTGAGGATGGCGCGATACGTTGCGATGAACATCCGGCCAGCGCGAGCGCTAACAAACAGAGAGGTAAAACACGCATTGAGATTCCTCTGCCTTAATGAAAGTGGCGCTATTGAAGCAATCTATGGCGGAAATAACAAGACGGGCCTTGGCCCGTCTTGCAATTATAGGAATAAAATTGGTGAATAAGCGCTTACCAGCCTTTCACCGCACCGCCGTTGAAGATTTTGTTGGCGGCGGCGTCAACTTCGTCAGACTGATAGGCCTGCACGAATTTCTTCACGTTTTCCGCATCTTTGTTATCTTCGCGCGCAACCAGCAGGTTGACGTAAGGCGAGTCTTTATCTTCCACGAACAGACCGTCTTTCGCCGGCGTCAGGCCGATCTGGCTGGCGTAGGTGGTATTGATCACCGCCAGCGCGATCTGCTGATCGTCCAGAGAACGTGGCAGCTGAGGCGCTTCCAGCTCAACCAGCTTCAGGTTTTTCGGGTTCTCGGTCACGTCCAGCACGGTCGGCAGCAGGCCAACGCCGTCTTTCAGTTTGATCAGGCCGACTTTCTGCAGCAGCAGCAGCGAGCGGCCCAGGTTGGTCGGATCGTTCGGCAGTGCGATCTGAGAACCCTCTTTCAGTTCGTCCAGCGATTTGATTTTCTTGGAGTAACCGGCGATCGGGTAAACAAAGGTGCTGCCGACCGGCACCAGCTTGTAGCCGCGATCTTTGATCTGCTGATCCAGATAAGGCTTGTGCTGGAAGGCGTTCAGGTCGATATCGCCTTTGCTCAGCGCTTCGTTTGGCAGCACGTAATCGTTGAAGGTGACCAGCTCGACGTCCAGACCGTATTTCTCTTTCGCCACTTTCTGCGCCACTTCAGCCACTTGCTGTTCTGCGCCGACGATCACGCCGACCTTGATGTGGTTTGGATTCTTTTCATCCTGGCCACAGCCCGCCAGAGCCAGAGTGCCGATCAGTGCGCCAATTGTCGCGATGGATTTAAATGTTAACGACATATCCCTTCCTCATTAGACTCGCATTAATATGCTGTGAAACTATTTATGGGTAACGGCTTTGACGATGCGATCGCCGCAGAATTGGATCAGATAAACCAAAACTACCAGTAATACTAATACGGTATTCATAACTGTGGCGTTATAACCGATATAACCGTATTGGTAACCGATTTGGCCCAGACCGCCGGCACCGACCGCGCCGCCCATGGCGGAGTAACCCACCAGGGTGATTAGGGTGATGGTCGCGGCGTTGACCAGGCCCGGTAGGGCTTCCGGCAGCAACACTTTCTTGATGATCTGCATCGGCGTGGCGCCCATGGCGCGCGCCGCTTCCACCAGACCGGACGGGATCTCCAGCAGGGCGTTTTCCACCATGCGCGCGATGAACGGCGCGGCGCCCACGGTCAACGGCACGATGGCCGCCTGAAGACCGATCGAGGTACCGACGATCATGCGGGTAAAAGGAATCATCCAAACCAGCAGGATAATGAACGGGATGGAACGGAAGATGTTCACCAGCCCGGACAGGATCTTATACAGCGAATTGTTGGCGATGATCTGCCCCGGGCGGGTCACATACAGCAGCACGCCGACCGGCAGGCCGAGCACGAAACCGAAGAAGCCGGAGACAAAGGTCATCATGACGGTTTCCCACACGCCACGTGCCATCAACCACATCATTGCCTCAGACATAACCCAGAACCTCTACTTTTACCTGATTTTCTTGCAGGAACTTAATCGTCGCCAGCGCGTCTTCGTCGCTGCCGTGCAGCTCCGCCAGCATCACGCCGAATTTCACGCCGCCGGCATAATCCATCTGGGCGCTGATAATGTTGTTGTTCACGTTGAAGCGGCGAGCGGCTTCAGACAGCAGCGGCGCATCGACCGACTGGCCGGTGAATTCCAGGCGCAGCAGCGGCTGACGGTCGCCCTGGCGCTCCGGCGACAGGCGCGCGGCGTAGTCGTCCGGAATATCCAGATGCAGCGTGGACTGAATGAACTGTTGGGCCAGCGGGGTTTTCGGGTGTGAGAACACTTCGCTGACGCTGTCTTTTTCGATCAGTTGCCCCTGGCTGATGACCGCGACCTGGTCGCAGATGCGTTTCACCACGTCCATTTCATGGGTGATGAGCAGAATGGTCAGGCCCAGACGGCGGTTGATGTCTTTCAGCAGTTCCAGGATGGAACGGGTGGTGGCCGGATCCAGCGCGCTGGTGGCTTCGTCGCACAGCAGCACTTTGGGGTTACTGGCCAGCGCGCGCGCGATCGCCACGCGCTGTTTCTGGCCGCCGGACAGGTTGGCCGGATAGGCGTCGTGTTTGTCCGCCAGGCCGACCAGCTCCAGCAGTTCGGTCACGCGCTTTTTGATCTCGGCGCGCGGCGTATTATCCAGCTCCAGCGGCAGCGCGACGTTGCCGAACACCGTGCGGGAAGAGAGCAGGTTGAAGTGCTGGAAGATCATGCCGATTTGGCGACGGGCGCGCGTCAGTTCGCTTTCCGACAGCGAAGTCAGATCCTGACCGTCGACCAGGACCTGGCCGGACGTAGGGCGCTCAAGCATGTTGGCGCAGCGAATCAGCGTGCTTTTACCGGCGCCGGAAGACCCGATAACGCCATAGATTTGCCCGGCAGGGACGTGAAGGGTCACGTCAGAGAGCGCGGTAATGGTGCGCGAACCCTGCTGGAACACTTTAGTGATGTTAGAAAGTTTAATCATATTCTTCTTATTTTAGCGTGGTTGCCCGTGGCTAGATAAAAGTAAACCTCGGCGTGGAACCAAGGTATGGATCAGATGTTAAGGCGTCTAGACGTCTAAGTCAACGGCCAGCGACGTTCTCCGGCGTTCTCAGTGCGGGGTAAAACATGCGATACTGTCAGCGTATTCAGCCCCTCAGGAGCAAAGCGGTGACACAAAGCGTTCCAGCAATTTTTCTCGATCGTGACGGTACGATTAATGTTGACCATGGTTATGTCCATGAAATCGACAATTTCCACTTTATTGACGGCGTGATTGACGCCTGTCGCGAACTTAAAAAGATGGGCTTCGCGTTGGTGATGGTGACCAACCAGTCCGGCATTGCGCGCGGCAAGTTCAGCGAAGACCAGTTTATGTACCTGACCGAGTGGATGGACTGGTCGCTGGCCGATCGCGATGTCGACTTCGACGGCATCTATTTCTGCCCGCATCATCCGGAGGCGGCAGTAGAGGAGTATCGTCAGGTGTGCGACTGCCGTAAACCGCAGCCGGGCATGCTGTTGCAAGCGCAGCAGGAATTGAACATCGATATGGCCGCTTCTTATATGGTGGGGGATAAACCGGAAGACATGCAGGCGGCGATCGCGGCCGGCGTCGGCACCAAGGTGCTGGTGCGTACCGGCAAGCCGGTGACGGAGCAGGGCGAAAAGCTGGCCGATTGGGTGCTTAATAGCCTGGCGGACCTGCCTGCAGCCATCAAAAAGCGGGTTTAATAGGCGTTACGAATGAATAGTGAGCGGTCAGATAAAAAATGCATATTAACGCTTGTCATTCTGAACCGGCTCCCTATAATGCGCCTCCATCGACACGGAACATGTGAACAACTTCACAGAGTATCCGGGGGTCGCAGAGAAAAAATCCTGAAAATTAGGGTTGACTCTGAAAGAGGAAAGCGTAATATACGCCACCTCGAGTTAGCAAGCGAAAGCGCCTAACTCACTGCTCTTTAACAATTTATCAGACAATCTGTGTGGGCACTCCACAAGACGATATCCAGCATCTTCGGAT
>NZ_JBJNLL010000006.1:0-255013 GCF_052169095.1 Serratia sp. CY33802 | reverse complement strand
GTCGTAAGTAACCGATAGAAGCAAATGTCAGATCGCGATGCGCCTGTTAGGGCGCAGCTGGCAAGAGAGCCTTATAGGCGCATATGAAAAACCTCCGGCTATGCCGGAGGATATTTATTACCCGTTGGCGGCTGTTTTGACGAGTTCCACCACCAGCGGTGAAAGCTCGCCGCGCAGCGCGGCGCGTTCCGACTGGAACAGCGTGGCGACGTAAAAACGCCGGCCCGGCAGTTCGATGGCGCGCACTTCGCCTTCGCTGTCGTGGCCGCTGATGATCAGCGGGAAGCGCTCAAGATCGGCGACGAATTCCGGATTCACGCCAAAGTTGCAGTGGTAGCCTTCATGGGTGTTCAGGCTGCCGTAGGCCTGTGCGACGCGGGTGTCGGGCTGAAAAACGATGTCGCCGGTTTTTTCCACCAGCGAGCAACTCAGCGGGGCGATCACCAGCCGGCCACCGCTGTCGGTTTCCGCATGGCCGGCGTCGTGCCAGCCCATCACGTTGCGGGCGTATTCGACGATGGCGTATTGAAAACCACCGCAGGAGCCGAGGAACGGCACGTCGTTTTCCCGCGCATGACGGATCGCCATAAAGGCGCCGTCGTCGTAACGATACGGGCTGCCTGGCACCACCCAGATGGCGTCGAAATTTTGCAGCGTTTCGGGGGAGATCAAGGTTTCGGTCGGTAGCCACTGGGGCTGCACGTCAATATCGAGATGGGCGGCGGTGAGCTGGAGCGCCACGGGGATGGCCTGATGGGCCACGGCTTGCGGGTTGTAATCACCGACCAGAGCAATGCGAACTTGAGCTTTCATCATTTCCGTTCCTGTGCGGGTAAAGAAGGAGATTACAGGAAAGTAGAGTGTCGAGCCGCCGTTTTTTTAAAGGTGGCGCACAAAAAAGCCCGGCATTGGCCGGGCTGAAAAAAAAGGTCAGTACAGCGAGGGCGCACCAGCCGGTCGGGTTTTGAAACGGCGGTGCAGCCACATGTATTGCTCCGGCGCTCGCATGATCTCTTTCTCGATCACTTTGTTCATGTAAGCCGCCGCCGCCTGTTCGTCGCTGAGTGGATAGTCTTCCAGGGCCGGCTGGATCAGCAGGTCGTAGCCGCGGCCGCCTTCGCGGCGGATCAGCACCACCGGCACCAGCGCCGGGTTGGCCATGCGCGCCAGCATAAAGGTGCCGCTGGTGGTAGCGGCCTGATCGACGGCGAACAGCGGGGCGAATACGCTGCCGCGCGGGCCGTAGTCCTGATCCGGCGCGAACCATACCGCCTCGCCGCGCTTGAGCGCGTGCACCATGCCCCGCAGATCTTTGCGGTCGATCATCGCCTTGTTGGAACGCATGCGGCCTTTGGTCTGCGCCCACTCCATCGCTTTATTGTTGTGCGGACGGTACATCGCCATCATCGGCTGGCACAGGCCCATTGCCCGGCCGCCCAGCTCCAGCGACATGAAGTGCACGCCGATCACCAGCACGCCGCGATCGTCGCGCTGCGCCATTTTGAGGTGGTTGATGCCGGAGACGTTGAACCAGCGTTTGACGCGTTTATCCGACCAGAACCAGGCCATGCCGGTTTCCAACAGGCCCATGCCGAGCGATTCGAAGTTGCCCACCACCTTGCGCTCGCGCTGCGCTTCGTCCATCTCGGGGAAACACAGCTCGAGGTTGCGACGAGTGATGGTGACGCGGCGTTTGAGAAATCGCATCGAGGTACGCCCCATCCACACTCCCAGCCGATTGAGCAACGGGTAGGGGAGCTGGACCAGCAGGAACAGCAGGGCGAGGCCGAACCAGGTTAACCAGTAGCGCGGGTGCAGCAAGGCCAGTTGAAATGCTTTGGCTGATTTCATAGAAACTCTTTTTATACGTTAAAAGGGGCAGCAAGCTGTAACGCATATAAAGGTTCCACTCGATAGCGATACGACTACTCAGACACCCAGGTACGGCCAGGGTTTAGTCGGAATTCCATAATTGACTAAACATTTACATTCGAAGGGCGGTTTGCGCTGCTATCAGGCTTCGGAGGGATAGCTGTTGGCCAGCGGAGGCGGCTCTAGGAACGTGTATGTTAACACAGGGTACGGGGTGTGGCGGAAGAGGGGCATGCGAATATTCTCATTCGCGTTGCCCCTGTGTTGACGATTGGCGACGGTTTACAGGCTGGGGAGGATGATGGCGGCGAAAATAGCGACGATCACCAGCCACTTCAGCAGGTAGTAACCGCGGCGGTTGCGCGCTTTCAGGCGTTGGCCGGCATCGCGCACTGCGTTGACGTACTTGAAGATGCGGTTGATGCCGCCGGTGCGGTCCTGATCGTCGTTCGGCGAGCTGGCTGCCGACATCAGCGTGGCGCCGACCCAGTGGTTGACCGCCTGCGCCCAGCGCCATTTCATCGGCCGTTCGACGTCGCAAAACAGAATGATGCGCGTCTGATCGGTGGCGTTCTGCGCCCAGTGCACGTAGGTTTCATCAAAGATCACCGCCTCGCCGTCGCGCCAACTGTGCTGCTCGCCATCGACCTCGATGAAGCAGCGATCGTCGTTGGGCGTCATCAACCCCAGATGGTAGCGCACCGAGCCGGCGTAAGGATCGCGGTGTTTACCTAAATGGCTGCCGGGCGGCAGCTCGGCGAACATCGCGGCCTTGACCGACGGGATGCGGTTGAGCAGCTCGACGGTTTTCGGGCACAGCGTTTGCGCCGAAGGGTGGCTGTCGCTGTACCACTTCAGATAAAAACGTTTCCAGCCGCGTTTGAAGAAGGTGTTGAATCCGGCGTCGTTGTGCGACTGCGCCTTTTTGATGTGATCCTGCAAGCGCACGGCTTCCTCGCGGATCACCTGCCAGTTGTCGGTCAGCGTCTGTAGCTCCGGGAAGCCTTTTTCGTCGAAATAGGGCTGTTTGGCGGGCAAACGGGAGAAGCCGGTCATAAACATGTTGATCGGCCCCATAAAGGTGGAGTGATCGAACAGTTGGCGGGTAAGCTTTTGTTTCTCTTTGCCGCGGGAGTGTGCGTAGAGGAAGCTGATGATAAAAATGCCGATAATGATCGCGGCAACCATAGAATCCATCCCTGTTGGTGCTTGTTAAAAATTCGTACAAATTATAGTTTTGTGACAGGAAAAATTTAACTTTTTCGTGCGCTTTCCCCGCTCATACTGCTTGGTGGCATAAAAAATCAATAAAACCGTTGGTAATAAAATTTTGTATCGATTTTTTTGGTTTTAGTCCTATTCTTAAATCGTTCAAGGGGCATTTCATGCCATCTTGTTTCATGACGAATGGCACGTATCTGAGAAAAGAGGGACTTATGAAGAAATCAATCATTGCCTTGTCTGCACTGCTGCTCGCTTCCCCGGTGTTCGCTGCTGAAACTGCGACCGACACCGCCGCTCACGCCAGCAACGAGGTCGTCGCTGAGGCGCATAAAGGGGCGGATACCGCCAAAGAAAAGCTGCACCAGTCTCAGGACAAGGGTGAAGAGCTGAAGCTGAAAGCCAAGCACGCCGCCGAAGGCAAGAGCGACAGCGTCGGCAGCAAAGTGAGCGAAGGCTCGCAAAAGGCCTGGCACTCCACCAAACAGGGTACGGAGAAGGCTTGGGACAAGACCAAGCAAGGGGCGGAAAGCCTCAAGAACAAAGCGACCGAATAAGGTCTCCGCTTTACCCCAAGGGCCGCGCTGCGGCCTTTTTTATTGCCCGCAAACCAGAGCCTATGCCCCCGCTTTGTCGCCCCGAGTAAAACGTGAGAGTATTCTTCATCGATTGGCGACTCAATCGTAAGCAAGGAGGAAGCTCTATGAGATCCCACTGGGTAAGGCGTTTATTGACACCCTCACCAACCTGGACAGGCAGAGCATCGGTTATCTTGGGTCTGCTGGTGTTTGGGGTGTTGAGCGGGCTGGATAGCCTGGGTGTGGAGTTGGACGGGTGGAAGCGCTCCGTGATGGTCGCGGCCGTGGCGGGTATTTGCTATTTCATTGCCGGATATATTGATAAGCGCATTCCGCGCAAAGCCCCGCCAATGTAGGCATAAATCAGACAAAGAAAAAGGCGCTTATCAAATGAGATAAAGCGCCTTTTCAACACGTTAACTGACTAGTATCAGTTCATGCCGTATTTTTTCAGCTTCTTGCGCAGCGTGCCGCGGTTGATGCCCATCATCAGGGCTGCGCGGGTTTGGTTGCCACGGGTGTATTGCATCACCATGTCCAACAGTGGCTGTTCAACTTCAGCCAGTACCAGCTCATACAGGTCATTTACGTCTTGACCGTTCAGTTGAGCAAAATAGTTCTTCAGTGCTTGTTTAACCGAGTCACGCAGAGGCTTTTGAGTCACCTGATCTTGTGAGTTAACGGTAGAAACGGTCAGTACGTCAGAATTTACGCGTTGTTCGAACATAGTTCTGTCAGCTCTTTTTTTACGCTAAGATTTTCGAAATATGCCTCCAACGCCTCCAGCTGTTCGCTGGCATCCTCTATGGCGTTGAATGTGCGCCGAAACTGGTCATTCGGAGCGTGTTCCTGGAGATACCAGGACACGTGCTTACGAGCAATCCGGAATCCCTTGCCTTGGCCATAAAAGCCGTGCAATTCCCGAATGTGCCCAATCAACAAGCGCTTCACCTCGCCAAGCGGCAGCGGCGGCAGCAACTCCCCAGTGTCCAGATAATGCTGGATTTCCCGGAAGATCCAGGGTCTCCCCTGAGCAGCGCGGCCTATCATCAGGGCATCGGCCCCGGTGTAGTCGAGCACTGCTCTGGCTTTATGCGGGTCAGTAATATCCCCATTCGCGATAATCGGAATGGAAACACTCTGCTTAACTGCCCGAATGCTGTCGTATTCCGCGTTGCCGTTAAACAGACAGGCGCGGGTTCGGCCGTGAATCGTCAGGGCCTGAATACCACAGTCTTCGGCCAGTTGGGCAATCTCTACACAGTTACGATGCTCTGGCGCCCAGCCGGTGCGAATCTTCAGCGTTACCGGCACATCCACTGCGTCAACCACCGCGTGGAGGATCCGTTTAACCAGATCCGGGTACTGCAACAAAGCGGACCCGGCAAGCTTCCGGTTCACTTTTTTGGCCGGGCATCCCATATTGATGTCGATGATCTGCGCGCCGCTGGCCACGTTGATACGCGCGGCGGCGGCCATATCATCAGGATCGCATCCGGCAATCTGCACGGAGCGGATCCCTGGTTCATCGCTATGCACCATACGCAGACGCGACTTATCCGTCCGCCACACCTCCGGGTTGGAGGAGAGCATTTCGGATACAGCCATCCCAGCACCCATTGCATGACAGAGGGTTCTGAACGGGCGATCTGTAATACCGGCCATCGGGGCCGCAATCAGGCAATTAGTAAGCTGGTGGTGTCCAATGCGCATAGACAAAGAGTGACCATACTGTGTCCGCAAGGGCGCGTATATTACGCATTTTTGCGTCGAGATGAAAGGCCAAACTTTAACCAATTGGCCCTGTATTAGGGCGAAAAATGCGCTACGCGGCGATTCATAAAAATATTATATATATTTTACAATGAGTTGACGAAAAGTGCTTATTTTGTGTGCGGCAAAATATTCGCCTTTGTGCAGAATATTATCTGCATTCGCCCGCTATTTTTGCTGGTATAGCCTGCCTGGAAGGCGCATTGTCAGGGCGATCCGTCGTTGAACGGCAAAAAATTGCATAAAATTTTGTCTCGTCCGTCTGGCGATCGCCGGACAAAAAAAATCCACCGGCGCAGGGTCGGTGGATGAGGGGGCAATAGACCGTGACGCTTACTTGCGGCGGCCGGTGATACGGCACCACTCTTCGCGCTCGGCGACCGGATCGAGCGTGAACTTCTCTTCGTAGGCTTCCGCTACGCTGCTCGCCTGGCTGGCCAGCACGCCGGACAGCCCCAGATGACCGCCGGCCTTCGGCAGGCAACCAATCAGCGGCGCCAGCTCGCGCAGCGGGCCGGCGAGGATGTTGGCGACCACCACGTCCGCCAGCAGGTCCGCCGGCTGGTCTTTCGGCAGATACAGCTCCAGACGCTCTGAAACGCCGTTACGCTGTGCGTTATCGCGGCTGGCCTGAATGGCCTGGGGATCGATGTCGATGCCGATAGCGCGCGCCGCACCCAGCTTCAGCGCGGCGATTGCCAGGATGCCGGAACCGCAGCCGAAGTCGATGACGGTTTTGCCCGCCAAATCGAGGCCGTCCAGCCACTGCAGACACAGCGCGGTGGTCGGGTGGGTGCCGGTGCCGAACGCCAGGCCCGGATCGAGCATCACGTTAACCGCGTCGGGATCGGGAACGTCGCGCCAGCTCGGGCAGATCCACAAGCGCTCACCGAAGCGCATCGGGTGGAAGTTGTCCATCCACTCGCGCTCCCAGTCCTTGTCTTCCAGCTGTTCTATCTTGTGGCGGAAACCGGTGCCCAGCAGCGGGTGCTGTTCCAGCATCGCCACCACCTCGGCCATATCGGTTTCGGCGTCGTACAGGCCGATCACGTCGGTATCGCCCCACAGCAGGGTTTCACCCGGCAGCGGTTCGAACACCGGGTTGTCGTGGGTGTCCTGGAAGGTCACCGACACGGCGCCGCTTTCCACCAGCGCGTCGCTCAGGTCTTCCGCCTGGCTGCCGGTGGTGTTCAGTTTGAGTTGGATCCAAGGCATAGCAATTCTCTTTAAGAGGGTAATGATGACGCCGCCCGGCGCTTTTCGCCGACGACGTTACCGAGATAAAACGCCAACAGGCTGAGCAACAGCGAAGGCACGATAGGATGCAGCCCCGCCGGTTGCAGGTTGAAGCTGGCCAATAGCGTATAGCATACCGCACCCGACACCATTGAGCTAAGCGCTCCCTGAGCATTGGCGCGTTCCCAATACAGGCCCAGCACCAGCGGCCACAGGAAGACCGCCTCCAACCCGCCGAAAGCCAGCAGGTTGAGCCAGATGATCATCTCTGGCGGCCGCCAGGCCGCCAGCAGCACCAGCAGACCGAGGATCAGCGTGGTCAGGCTGGAGAAGCGCTTGATCAACCGCTCGTTGTGGATCTGCTGTGGGCGTACGCCCAGATAGAGATCCTTGATGATGGTGGCGGAGGATTGCAGCAGCTGGGCGTTGATGGTCGACATGATCGCCGCCATCGGCGCCGCCAAAAAGATCCCGGCGGCGTACGGCGGCAGCACGGTGATCATCAGCGTCGGGATCACCTGATCGGGGATCTTGAGGTCCGGCAAGACCGCGCGGCCGAGTGCGCCGGCCAGGTGCATGCCGAACATCAGCACCGCCACCACCACGGTGCCGAGCAGAATGCCGCGATGCACCGCCTTGCTGTCTTTGTAAGAGATGCAACGCACGGCGGTGTGCGGCAGGCCGATCACCCCGAAGCACACCAGGATCCAGAACGACGCCATAAACGGCAGGCTGAGGATTTGATCGCCGCCCTGCGGCGACACTAGCGCCGGATCGATCTGCTGCAGCTTGTCCACCGCGCTGTGCAACCCACCGGCGGCGTGGATCACCGCCACCAGCAGCAGTACGGTGCCGAGTAGCATCACCAGCCCCTGCATGGCGTCGTTCAGCACGCTGGCGCGGAAGCCGCCGAAGGCGGTGTACAGCGCGATGCTGATGCCGAAGATCAGCAGGCCGGTGTCGTAGGGAATGCCGGCGGCGGTCTCCAGCAGGCGGGCGCCACCGATAAACTGCACCGTCATGGCGCCGAGGAACGCCACCAGCAGACTGAGGCTGGCCAGCCACACCAGCAGGCGGCTTTGGTAGCGGCCATACAGCATGTCATTGAGGGTGATGGCGTTGTAGCGCCGCGCCAGGATGGCGAATTTCTTGCCCAGCACGCCGAGCGACAGCCACACCGCCGGTAGCTGGATCATCGCCAGCAACACCCAGCCCAGGCCGTATTTATAGGCGGCGCCGGGGCCGCCGATAAACGAACTGGCGCTGATGTAGGTGGCGGTCAAGGTCATCGCCAGCACAAAGCCGCCCATCGAGCGGTTGCCGAGAAAGTATTCGCTGAGGAAATTCCCGCTCTGGCGGCGGCTGTAGGCATACACCGACAGGCCGAATACCAGCAACAGGTAGGCGACCAGCGGCAGGATCACTTCAGTTTGCATCGCTGTCCTCCAGCGAAATGTCGCGGAACACCGTGCGCACCATCAGCCAGCACAGGCCGGTGAACAGCAGCGGGACCAGCAGGCAGGCCATTTCGAACCAGTGCGGCAGGCCGGTGACGCCGATGGCGCTGTCCGGCAGGTAGGCCGCCAGCCCCCAGGCCAGGAGGTAGAGCAGCGTCAGCCCCAGCGCCCAGCGCGCTTCGCGGTGCGCCTGAATAAAGCGTTTGTCCATCCGTGTCTCCCATAGGTTTACGGTGATGGATTCATCAAAGGTAGGGAATTTTACGGCATGACGGCGTTTTGCCAAGCCGTTACTGGCGGCAGCGCCAAAGAAAAAGGCCGGTGATTAACCGGCCTTTCGTCAGACGATGCTGCGTGGCTGCCTTAGGTTTCCTGCAGACCCAGCTTCTTCTCCAGATAGTGGATGTTGGTGCCACCGTGCTGGAAGTTTTCGTCGTTCATGATCTTCTGCTGCAGCTCAACGTTGGTTTTGATGCCGTCGATGATCAGTTCAGCCAAGGCGTTTTTCATGCGGGCTATCGCCACGTCACGGTTTTCGCCGAAGGTGATCAGTTTGCCGATCATGGAGTCATAGTACGGCGGTACGGTATAACCGGCGTAGATATGAGATTCCCAACGCACGCCGAAACCGCCTGGCGCGTGGAAGCGTGTGATCTTGCCCGGGCTCGGCAGGAAGGTGTTCGGATCTTCGGCGTTGATGCGGCATTCTACCGCGTGGCCGTGGATCTTCACTTCTTCCTGTTTGATCGACAGCGGCTGACCGGCAGCGATGCGCAGCTGCTCTTTGATCAGATCCACGCCGGTGATCATTTCGGTAACCGGGTGTTCTACCTGAATACGGGTGTTCATTTCGATGAAATAGAACTCGCCGTTTTCATACAGGAACTCGAAGGTGCCCGCACCGCGGTAGCCGATTTCCACACAGGCTTTCGAGCAGCGCTCGCCGATGTAGCGGCGCATTTCGCTGGTGATGCCCGGCGCCGGCGCCTCTTCGACCACTTTCTGGTGGCGGCGCTGCATGGAGCAGTCGCGCTCGGCCAGATAGATGGCGTTGCCCTGGCCGTCGGCCAATACCTGAATCTCGATGTGGCGCGGATTCTCCAGGTATTTTTCCATGTACACCATGTCGTTGTTGAAAGCCGCTTTGGCTTCCGCTTTCGTCATGTTGATGGACTGCTCAAGGTCTTTGTCGCTGCGCACGACGCGCATGCCGCGACCGCCGCCGCCGCCGGAGGCCTTGATGATCACCGGATAACCGATTCGCTTGGCGAAGGCACGGTTTTTATCCATGTCGTCGGTCAGCGGGCCGTCGGAGCCCGGTACGCAGGGCACGCCGGCTTTTTTCATGGCGTTGATCGCGGAAACCTTGTCGCCCATCAGGCGGATGGTTTCGGCTCTCGGGCCGATGAAGATGAAGCCGGAGCGTTCAACCTGCTCGGCGAAGTCGGCGTTCTCCGACAGGAAGCCGTAGCCCGGGTGGATCGCCACGGCGCCGGTGATTTCCGCCGCCGAGATGATGGCCGGGATGTTCAGGTAGCTTTTTACCGATGGCGCAGGACCGATGCAGACGGTCTCGTCGGCCAGCAGAACGTGTTTCAGATCGCGGTCGGCCGCGGAGTGAACCGCAACGGTCTTGATGCCCAATTCTTTACAGGCACGCAGGATGCGAAGCGCGATCTCGCCGCGGTTGGCGATAACAATTTTATCAAGCATGGGGGCGCCTCGTTATTCGATGACGACCAGCGGCTCGTCATATTCGACCGGCTGGCCGTTTTCCACCAGGATGGCTTTCACGACGCCGGACTTGTCCGCTTCGATCTGGTTCATCATTTTCATGGCTTCAACGATGCACAGGGTATCGCCGGCGTTCACTTTCTGGCCCACTTCCACGAAGGCTTTCGCGTCCGGGCTTGGGGTGCGGTAGAAGGTGCCTACCATTGGGGAACGAACGACATGGCCACTCACGGCCGCCGGTGCTGCAGGGGTTTCTGCCGCAGGCGCGGTGGCAACGGCGGTAGCCAGGGCTGGCTGCTGCTGTGCCGGCATCGCGTAAGCCTGCTGCATGACGGGATAAGCCTGCGCCGGTGCGGCACGGCTGATGCGAACCGATTCTTCGCCTTCAGAGATTTCCAGTTCAGAAATACCTGATTCTTCAACCAGTTCGATCAGTTTCTTGATTTTACGAATATCCATGAGTGTGATTCCGTACTCTTTTTGTGGAGCAATTAGTGGGTTTTCGACAGACGGTTAACCGCTGCCTGTAAAGCGAAAGCGTAGCCATCCGCGCCGAGGCCGCAAATCACGCCTACCGCTACGTCTGAGAGATAAGAGTGATGGCGGAAAGGTTCGCGGGCGTGCACGTTGGACAGGTGGATCTCGATGAACGGGATCTGCACCGCCAGCAACGCATCGCGCAGCGCCACGCTGGTATGCGTGAACGCCGCCGGGTTTATCAGAATGAAATCGGTGTTGCCGCGCGCCTGATGAATGCGATCGATCAGCTGATGCTCGGCGTTGGATTGCAGATGGCTCAGGGTAATATCCAATGCGGATGCCTGGTTTTCCAATCCGTTAACAATCTCTGTCAGCGTCGTGCTGCCGTACTTCTCCGGCTCACGCGTCCCCAGCAGATTGAGATTGGGGCCGTTCAGAAGCAAAATGTGAAACTTATCCGCCATTGTGCTGGTATCTCCGGCAATAAAACCATCATCGTAGAAAATAACCCGATGTTACCGATTTGTCACCTGTTAAGGGGCAAATTCACCCTGAGAACAGAAACAAGGTCGGGCATTATAACGATATCGTAGCAATTCGCAGCTAAATACTGGTCTTATCAGCGAAGATATTCAACCCCAAATCGAGGAACTGGGGGATCCGTGACAGGAATATGAGCGCTGGAACACAGAAAAAGTTCCCGCCGGCGGCGCGCGTTTTTCCGCGCCAATAACGCGCACCGCCGTGCGATTCAGCGCCACCAGGCGCGGAATTTCTTGTAACGCAGGCCCAACAGCGCCACCGCTAACAGCGCGTAAATGAACGGCTGGGGGGAAAACGTTTTGACCGACCACAGGTAGTGGATGGGGGCGAGGATCGCCGCCAGATAGACGAAGTTGTGCAACGTTTGCCATTTGGCCCCCAGCTTGCGCATCGCCCACAGCGTCGACGTGGCCGCCAGCGCCAGCAGGATCAGCCAGGTGAGGATGCCGAGCGTCAGATAGGGCCGGTTCACCAGTTCGCTGCCCAGCAGGCCGAGATTGCTCAGCCCCAGCTCCAGCGTGGAGTAGCTTATCAGGTGCAGCGTGCCCCAGGCAAAGCACCACAGCCCCACCAGACGGCGACAGCGGATCAGCAGCGGCTGCCGGGCGTAGCGCGCCAGCGGGGCTATCATCAGCGTGGCCAGCAGCAGTTTCAGCGTCATCCTGCCGGTGAAATGCTGGATGTCCTTGGACGGATCGGCGCTGAACCAGCCTTGATCCACTGCCAGCACCAACCACAAAAAGGGCAAAAACGCCGCCAGATGCAGGGCGGCTTTCAGCCATTTGATATGAACAGGCGTCAGGCGCACTTAGAAATTCTCCCGCAGATCCATGCCGCGATACAGCGACGCTACCTGATCAGCATAGCCGTTGAACAGCAACGTCGGCTGCCGTTTGACGTCGAGAATGCCGCCGGAGCCGATAAAGCGCTCGGTGGCCTGCGACCAGCGCGGATGATCGACGTGCGGATTCACGTTGGCGTAAAAACCGTACTCGTTCGGCGCGGATTGGTTCCAGGTAGTCGGCGGCTGATCGCGCACCAAACGGATATGCACGATCGATTTGATGCCTTTGAAGCCGTATTTCCACGGCGTGATCAGCCGCAGCGGCGCGCCGTTTTGCGGCGGCAGGGTTTTGCCGTATACGCCGACGGTCAGCAGCGCCAGCGGATGCATCGCCTCGTCCAGCCGCAGCCCTTCGACGTAGGGATATTTCAGGCCGCCGCCGATAAAGCGATCTTTCTGGCCGGGCATCTGCTCCGGATCGTACAGCGTCTGGAAGGCCACGTAGCGCGCGTTGCTGTTCGGTTCGGCCAGCTTGAGAAGCTTGCCCAGTTCGAAACCGATCCACGGCACCACCATCGACCAGGCCTCGACGCAGCGCATGCGGTAAATGCGCTGTTCCAGCGGGAAACGCTTCATCAGATCGTCGATGTCCAGCGTGATCGGCTTCGCCACTTCGCCGTCGATGCGCACTTTCCAGCCTTCGGTCTTTAGCCCGCCGGCGTTGGCGGCCGGATCGGCTTTGTCGAGGCCGAACTCATAGAAGTTGTTGTAGCCGGTGACCTTGTCTTCCGGCGTCATCGCCAGCTGCGCCTGCCAGGCGGCCGGTTTGCTGAATTCCAGCGCTTTGCCCGGCGGCGCCTTGGGGCGATCGTTGCCCTTGAACCACGACAGCAGGTCCGCCTGCGCGCCGGTAGGCAGCGCCAGCGTGGCGGCGGTGATGCCGAGCGCCTGCAGCACCTTGCGCCGCTGGTGGAACACGCTCTCCGGCGTGACGTCGGCCTCGGTTAATTTCGGGTGTTTGTTCATGCTTATGTTCTCCGCGACTGATGCCCGCCGCCCGCGAGCGGTTAACGGGGCTTTATGAAATAAGCATGGCGCTAAAGCCGGCCGGAAGCGAGGGGACGCGGGAAAATATGAAATTTCGCAGATGCGGGCGAACCCCCCGTTGCCGGGGGGAGAAGGTCAGCGGATTTTCACCAGGGTGCGGCCGGTGATTTGGTTGTTCAGCAGCGCGGCGGCGGTGGCCGGCGCCTGCTCGAGGGCGATTTCATGCGTGGCCTGCTGATAGAAGCTGTCCGGCAGAATGCCGGCCAGCCGTTCCCAGGCGGTTTGGCGGCGGTGCAGCGGCGTATGCACCGAATCCACGCCCTGCAGGCGCACGTTGCGCAGAATGAACGGCATCACGGTGGTCGGCAGTTGATAACCGCCCGCCAGGCCGCAGGCGGCGACGGTGCCGTTATAGTTCATCTGCGCCAGCACCCGCGCCAGCAGTTTGTCGCCGACGGTGTCCACCGCGCCGGCCCACAGCTGTTTCTCCAGCGGACGCGGCGTGTCGATATAGCCATCGCGCGACATGACCTCTTTGGCGCCGAGCGCTTTCAGGTACTCGGTATTGCTGTCGCGGCCGCTGATGGCGGTCACCCGGTAACCCAGCGCCGCCAGCAGGGCGATGGCGGTGCTGCCCACGCCGCCGCTGGCGCCGGTGACCAGGATATCGCCGTCGTCCGGGTGCACGCCGCCTTCTTCCAGCGCCATCACGCACAGCATGGCGGTAAAGCCGGCGGTGCCGATGATCATCGCCTTGCGCTCATCCAGGCCGTTCGGCAGCGGCACCAGCCACTCACCGGAGACGCGCGCCTGCTCGGCCAGGCCGCCCCAATGGTGTTCGCCCACGCCCCAACCGGTGAGCACCACGCTTTGCCCCTCTTTGAAGCGATCGTCGCGGCTGTGGCGCACGGTGCCGGCGAAGTCGATGCCCGGCACCATCGGGAAGTTGCGCACGATCTTGCCTTTGCCGGTGATCGCCAGCGCATCTTTATAGTTCAGGCTTGACCAGTTGATGTCGACGGTGACATCGCCTTCCGGCAACCGATCGCTGCCGATATCTTTGATATGAGCCAGAGTTTGGTCGTCTTGTTGTTCCAATAACAGTGCACGCATGTCACTCTTCCTCTCGTTTACACTTTTCTATCAATGGCTGAATCACATTTATTTGACTATATGCATAATAAGCGGCCCAAGTCCTGATAAAGGACAAAAACGGCGCTTGCAGGTTTAATTCCTCGGCAAGGCTTGTTAGGGTTGGACGGCCCCTTTTAGCTAAAGGGTGAACACTCACTTAACCATAGCGGACAAGGCACAGGGATGCGATTTACCACCAAACTCTCTGCATTGATCACTCTGTTGGTCGCGCTGGCGATGTTTTTGATGCTGATGGGATGCTCATACAGCTTCTTTTACGTTACCCAGGATCGCCAGGAGCGCCGCTTTGATTCGCTGGTCACCTCTCTCGATCAAGCCATGTTGCAGGAATCGCCGCGCGATCAGGAGAAATGGTTGCCGATTGTCATGCGTCCGCTCGGCATTGTGTCGATCCGCGTAGAGGCCGGTACCAGCAAGCTCCTCGACTATAAATTGCCGACGCTGAAAAAAGAGCCCTGGGATGCGCTGAACGGCTATCGTCAGGTCTCGCGAACTCTGTTGCAGCACCCGGGCAGTACGCTGCACATCACCTACCTCGATCCCTTCGCCAGCGACGTGCGCACGCTGCAATCCACCGCCGCCGTCACGCTGTCGATCGTCGTCATGGTGGTGGTTTTGCTGTTCAGCCTGCGCTGGCTGCGTGAGCAGGCCGACGGCGAAGATCGTCTGGAACGCCGTGCGCGGCGCATTCTGAACGGCGAGCGTGAAAACGTCATGCAGGGCGACGTGCGTGAGTGGCCAGCCAACGTCAGCGGCGCGCTCGACCGCCTGCTGGCCGATCTGGCGGAAGCGCGGGAAGAGCGCAGCCGGGTCGATACGCTGATCCGCGCCTTCGCCGCGCAGGATGCCAAAACCGGGCTGAATAATCGCCTGTTTTTCGATAACCAATTGACCACTCAGTTGGAAGATGAAGGCTCGCACGGCATCGTGATGATGGTGCGGCTGCCCGACTTCGAGACCCTGCGCGAGACGCACGGCAGCATGGCGGTGCAAGAGCTGATGTATTCGCTGGTCAACCTGCTGTCTACCTTCGTGATGCGCTACCCGTCGGCGCTGCTGGCGCGCTACTTCCACAGCGATTTTACCGTGCTGTTGCCGCATCGAACCCTGAAGGAAGCCGACGGCATCGCTTCACAGCTGGTCAACGCCATCGATGCCTTGCCTTCCACGGCGCTGATCGATCGCGAGGCCTTCCTGCACATCGGCATCGTGGCGTACCGCAGCGGTCAAACCACCGAGCAGGTAATCGACTATGCGGAGCAGGCGACGCGCCACGCTACGCTGCAGGGCGAAAACGGGTGGTATGTGTACGACAGCCAGGTGCCGGAAAAGGGGCGCGGCAGCGTCAAGTGGCGCACGCTGCTGGAACAGGTGCTGGCGCGCGGCGGCCCGCGGCTGTATCAGAAACCGGCGGTGACCGTGGAAGGCGAGGTGCACCATCGTGAGATCATGAGCCGGATCTATGACGGCACCCAGGAATTGCTACCGGCGGAATATATGCCGCTGGTGCAGCAGTTGGGGTTGGCGGAGAGTTACGATCGCCAACAGGTGAGCCGCATCATTCCCTTGTTGGCGCAGTGGCCCGAGGAAACGCTGGCGTTTCCGCTGTGCGTGGACTCGATTTTGCAGCGCTCTTTCCAGCGCTGGCTGCGCGATACGCTGTTGCAATGCGAAAAAAGCCAACGTCGGCGAATTCTGATTGAACTTGCGGAGGCAGATGTGTGTCAACATATCGACCGTTTGCGTCCGGTGCTGAGGCTGTTGTCAGGGCTGGGCTGCCGTCTCGCGGTGTCCAAAGCGGGGTTAACCGTGGTCAGTACGTCCTATATCAAGTCGCTGCAGGTGGAGATCGTCAAGCTCCACCCGGGGCTGGTGCGGAGCATTGATAAGCGGGACGAAAACCAGCTGTTCGTGCAGAGCCTGACCGGCGCCTGCGCGGGCACGCGTGCTCAGGTGTTCGCCGCCAGCGTACGTACGCGCAACGAATGGCAGACGCTGAAAGAGCGGGGGATCCACGGCGGGCAGGGCGACTTTTTCGCATCGCCGGAACCTATCGACGCGGGGCGTAAAAAATATTCACGTCGTTATCGTGTTTAAGCTGATTGCCGGACAAAAATTGACGTAGAATGAGCGCCGGATCCATCTGGGCCATGTCACCCGTCATTTTGGAGTTTTCTCCAATCTGCCTGCGACAACGACGCCTATTTGAGATAGGCTCTTGTCAGCTTTTATCTGGTTGGCGTTGGTAGGTGCTTACCATCGGCGGCAATCAGGGAATATGTTAGATTTTATGAGCTGTGTTACGCCGTTTCGTGCGTTGACAGGGTGGTAAACTGAGCCTTTGTTCAGGGAATTCAGGCCTCATCCAATTTCCGTGCATTCGAGCAGAAACAATACAGACTATTTTTCACCGAAGTAGAACGTTTTTGCGCCTTGTCGCTGCTTCGTGTGGTTGGTAAAGTAGGCGGATTTTATTTTCCGCCCCCAGCTTGCAGGATTATCCTTTCGTTATGTTTAAGAAATTTCGTGGCATGTTTTCCAACGACTTGTCCATCGACTTGGGTACCGCCAATACCCTGATTTATGTTAAAGGGCAAGGCATCGTACTGAATGAACCTTCGGTGGTTGCCATTCGTCAGGATCGTGCCGGCTCCCCAAAGAGCGTCGCGGCCGTCGGTCATGACGCCAAACAGATGCTGGGCCGCACCCCCGGCAACATCGCGGCCATTCGCCCGATGAAAGACGGCGTGATCGCCGATTTCTTCGTGACTGAAAAAATGCTGCAGCACTTTATCAAACAGGTTCACAGCAACAGCTTTATGCGCCCAAGCCCGCGCGTGCTGGTCTGTGTGCCGGTCGGCGCGACCCAGGTTGAACGCCGCGCTATCCGCGAGTCCGCCCAAGGGGCCGGCGCGCGTGAAGTGTTCCTGATTGAAGAGCCGATGGCGGCGGCGATCGGCGCAGGTCTGCCGGTCTCCGAAGCGACTGGCTCCATGGTGGTGGATATCGGTGGCGGTACCACTGAAGTGGCGGTGATCTCGCTGAACGGCGTGGTGTACTCTTCTTCCGTGCGCATCGGCGGTGACCGTTTCGATGAAGCCATCATCAATTATGTGCGCCGCAACTACGGCTCGCTGATCGGCGAAGCCACCGCAGAGCGCATCAAGCACGAAATCGGTTCTGCCTACCCGGGCGACGAAGTGCGCGAAATCGAAGTGCGCGGCCGTAACCTGGCTGAAGGCGTACCGCGCGGCTTTACCCTGAACTCCAATGAAATCCTCGAAGCCCTGCAAGAGCCGCTGACCGGTATCGTCAGCGCGGTGATGGTTGCGCTGGAGCAGTGCCCGCCAGAATTGGCCTCCGACATTTCCGAACGCGGCATGGTATTGACCGGCGGCGGCGCGCTGCTGCGCAACCTTGATCGCCTGCTGATGGAAGAAACCGGCATTCCGGTCGTGGTGGCGGAAGATCCGCTGACCTGCGTGGCGCGCGGTGGCGGCAAGGCGTTGGAAATGATCGACATGCACGGCGGCGATTTGTTCAGCGAAGAATAGTCAGCCCCAGGAAGGAGGAATCGTATCGGATGAATGCGCACAGCGAAAATCGGGTACGGTTCCTCTTTCTGTTGTCGAGGAACTCGCATAATTTATGAAGCCGATTTTTAGCAGGGGGCCTTCCCTGCAACTGCGACTTTTTTTGGCGGTGATTGCGGCCATTGGCCTGATCGTTGCCGACAGCCGGCTCGGCACGTTCGTGAAGATACGCAACTACATGGACACCGCAGTCAGCCCTTTCTATTTTCTGGCCAACGGGCCACGTAAAGTTTTGGACAGCGTGTCAGAGACACTGGCCACCCGCCAACAGCTGGAGCTGGAAAACCGCGCTCTGCGGCAGGAACTGCTGCTGAAAAACAGCGATATTCTTCTTCTTGGCCAATTCAAGCAGGAAAACGCCCGCTTGCGCGAGCTGCTGGGTTCTCCGCTGCGCCAGGACGAACACAAGATGGTCACCCAGGTGATCTCCACCGGCTCCGATCCTTACAGCGATCAGGTCGTTATCGACAAAGGGTCGGACAACGGCGTCTATGAAGGCCAGCCGGTGATCAGCGACAAGGGCGTGGTTGGCCAGGTGGTGGCGGTGGCGAAAGTCACCAGCCGCGTGCTGCTGATCTGCGACGCCTCGCACGCGCTGCCGATTCAGGTGCTGCGTAACGATATTCGAGTGATCGCCGCGGGCAGCGGCTGCGCCGACGATCTGCAACTGGAGCATCTGCCGAACAACACCGATATCCGCGTTGGCGACGTGCTGGTGACCTCCGGCCTCGGCGGCCGCTTCCCGGAAGGCTATCCGGTGGCGGTCGTTTCCTCGGTCAAGGTCGACAATCAGCGCGCTTACACCGTGATTCAGGCGCGGCCGACCGCCGGTCTGCAGCGCTTGCGCTACCTGCTGCTGCTGTGGGGCGCCGATCGCAACGGCGACATGCCGCTGCCGCCGGACGAAGTGCACCGCGTCGCCAATGAGCGCCTGATGCAGATGATGCCGCAGGTGTTGCCGCCTGCCGGTTCCGTTGGGCCGCAGCTGCCCGCACCGGCCACCGGCGTGGCGCCGCAACCCGCCGGCGCTACGCCATCGGCTCAGCCTGCCGCGGCGGGAGTGGTGCAATGAACAGTTACCGCAGCCACGGGCGCTGGATCATCTGGCTGTCGTTCCTGGTGGCGTTGGTGCTGCAAATCATGCCGTGGCCGGAGCAGATCTACATGTTCCGGCCTTCCTGGCTGGTGCTGATCCTGATCTACTGGGTAATGGCCTTGCCGCATCGTGTCAACGTCGGTACCGGCTTCGTGCTGGGGTTGATTATGGATCTGATCCTCGGCTCTACGCTGGGCGTACGCGCGCTGGCGCTGGGCATCATCGCCTATCTGGTGGCGTTCAAATTCCAACTGTTCCGCAATATGGCGCTGTGGCAACAGGCGCTGATCGTCGTGCTGCTGTCGCTGTCGATGGATGTGGTGGTGTTCTGGGCTGAGTTTTTAGTGATCAACGTCTCTTTCCGCCCAGAGGTATTCTGGAGTAGTGTGGTAAACGGCATTTTGTGGCCGTGGTTATTCCTGTTGATGCGCAAAATCCGCCGTCAGTTCGCCGTACAGTAAGGGTATATCAATGACTTCGCTTTATCTGGCCTCCGGCTCCCCACGTCGACGTGAACTGTTGACCCTGTTGGGCGTGTCGTTTGACATTCTGCTGACGCATACCGAAGAGCAGCGCCGGGAAGGCGAAGCCGCAGAGGCCTATGTGCGCCGTCTGGCGCAGGACAAGGCCAAGGCGGGCGTGGCGCTGGCGCAGGAAGATCGGCCGGTGCTGGGCGCAGACACCATCGTGGTGCTCAACGGCCGGGTGCTGGAGAAGCCGCGCGACGAAGCCCATGCGGCGGACATGCTGGCGGCTCTGTCGGGCAAACAGCATCAGGTGATGACGGCGGTGGCGATCGCCGATCGCCACGACGTGCGCTGCCAGCTGGTGGTGACCGACGTGACGTTCCGCAGCCTGTCACAACAGGATATCCGCGACTATATTGCTACGGGCGAACCGATGGATAAAGCGGGCGCCTATGGAATTCAAGGAAAGGGTGGTTGTTTCGTCAGAACGATAACCGGGAGTTATCACGCGGTGGTCGGTCTGCCGCTGGTCGAAACACATGAGCTGCTCAGTAATTTTGTCGCATTACGTGATGTAAGAACCGGTTGATGGGCGCTGCCATTATCGACCGGCTCTGAGGAGAAGGCATGACAGCTGAGCTACTGGTTAATATCACACCGTCTGAAACGCGGGTCGCCTATATCGATGGCGGCATTCTGCAAGAGATTCATATCGAACGCGAATCCAAACGCGGCATCGTCGGCAATATCTATAAAGGGCGCGTTAGCCGCGTCCTGCCGGGGATGCAGGCGGCGTTCGTCGACATCGGCCTGGACAAGGCCGCCTTCCTGCACGCCTCCGACATCATGCCGCATACCGAATGCGTCGCCGGCGACGAGCGGAAAAACTTTCATGTGCGCGACATCGCCGAGCTGGTGCGCCAGGGGCAAGACCTGATGGTGCAGGTGGTGAAAGATCCGCTCGGGACCAAGGGCGCGCGTCTGACCACGGATATCACGCTGCCTTCGCGCTATCTAGTCTTCATGCCGGGCGCGGCGCACGTCGGCGTTTCGCAGCGCATCGACAGCGAAGCCGAGCGCGAGCGCCTGAAGTCCATCGTTGCGCCGCACTGCGACGAGCTGGGCGGCTTTATTATCCGCACCGCGGCGGAAGGCATCGGCGAGGAAGAGCTGGCGCAGGATGCCGCGTTCCTCAAACGCCTGTGGACCAAGGTGATGGAGCGCAAGAAGCGCAACCAGACCAAATACAAGCTGTACGGCGAGCTGGCGCTGGCGCAGCGCATCTTGCGCGATTTCGCCGGCGCGGCGCTGGATCGCATTCGCGTCGATTCGCGGCTGACGCACGATCTGTTGGTGGAGTTTACCGGCGAGTACATCCCGGACATTACCAACAAGCTCGAACTCTACACCGGCAGCCAGCCAATTTTCGATCTGTACGACGTGGAAAACGAAATCCAGCGCGCGCTGGAGCGCAAGGTTGAGCTAAAGTCCGGTGGCTATCTGATCATCGATCAGACCGAGGCGATGACCACCGTCGATATCAATACCGGCGCCTTCGTCGGCCACCGCAACCTCGACGAAACCATCTTCAATACCAACATCGAGGCGACGCAGGCCATCGCGCGCCAGCTGCGGCTGCGCAACCTGGGCGGCATTATCATCATCGACTTTATCGATATGAACAACGAAGAGCATCGCCGCCGGGTGCTGCACTCGCTGGAGCAGGCATTGAGTAAAGATCGGGTAAAAACCACGATCAACGGCTTCTCTCAGCTAGGCTTAGTTGAAATGACGCGTAAACGCACGCGTGAAAGCATTGAACATGTGCTCTGTCACGATTGTCCTACTTGCAATGGGCGCGGCACCGTGAAAACGGTGGAAACCGTGTGCTACGAGATCCTGCGCGAGATTGTACGCGTGCACCATGCTTACGATTCCGATCGCTTCCTGGTGTACGCCTCCGCGGCGGTTGGCGAAGCGCTGAAGAGCGAAGAGTCGCATGCGCTGGCCGAAGTGGAGATCTTCGTCGGCAAACAGGTGAAGGTGCAGATCGAACCGTTGTACAGCCAGGAGCAGTTCGACGTCGTCATGATGTAGCCCGCCCGACATCGGTAGGGGCCCGGCACGCCGGGCCCGTCAGTGCATAGATATTCCCGTTGCCAGGCAGCGGAGCAAGGAGAACTGCGTGAGGCGACTGCCTGGGATTCTGTTAGCAACAGGCGCCACCCTAATCGTGATTGTGGCGCTGCTGATCAGCGGGCTGCGCCTGATGCTGCCGAAGCTGAACGACTATCGTCCCCAACTGCTGGCGCAGGTGGAGAAGCTATCCGGTGTGCCTGTGCAGATGGATTTCCTGCAGGGCAGTTGGGAAACGTTCGGCCCACAGCTTGAAGTGCGCAACCTGAGCGTTACGCTGCCCAAAAGCGATGTGCATATCGAACGCGTGACGCTGGCGCTGGACGTGTGGCAATCCCTGCTGCACTGGCGCTGGCAGTTCCGCGATCTGACCTTCTATCAATTCCGCCTCGATCTGAACGCCACGCTGGGCGGCGATCGTGAGGGCGACGGCCTTGAGCCCGGTAAAATCAGCGATCTGATGCTGCGCCAGCTCGACCATTTCGATCTGCGCGACAGCCGTATCTCGTTCCTGACGCCCGCCGGCGCGCGCGCCGAATTCGACATTCCCCAACTGACCTGGCTCAACGGCCGCGATCGCCACCGCGCCGAGGGGCAGATCAGCCTGTCGACGCTGAACGGCCAGCACGGTGTGGTGCAGCTGCGCATGGACCTGCGCGATAATCAGGGCCTGCTGGACACCGGCACGGTCTATCTGCAGGCCGATAACATCGACATGAAACCCTGGTTTACCCGCTGGCTGCGCGCCAACACCGGGCTGGAAAGCGCCGACTTCAGCCTGGCGGCCTGGCTGCAGGTGCAAAACGGCGAGATCGCCGGCGGCCATGCGTTGCTCAAGCAGGGGGCGGCCAACTGGAATACCGGCGCCGCGCAGCACCGGCTGGACGTCGACAATCTGGCGCTTTCGCTGCGCCGCCAGGGCACCGGTTGGCAGCTCGACGTGCCGCAGTTGCGGTTGAGCACCGACGGCCAGGCCTGGCCGCAGGGCGCGCTTTCCGCGCTGTGGCTGCCGGAAAACACCGAATTTATGGGGCCGGCGCAGAATGAAGAGCTGCGGGTGCGCGCGACCCATCTTCAGTTGGAGCGTCTGTCGGCGCTGCTGCCGACCTTCTCGTTCCTCAGCCCGGACGTGCTCGATCGCTGGAACGATCTGCAGCCGCAGGGGCAGGTGGAAGCGCTGGCGCTGGACATCCCGCTCAAGCAGCCGGAAAAGAGCCGTTTTCAGGCGCTGTGGCGCGATGTCAGCTGGCAGCGTTGGGAACTGCTGCCGGGCGTCAACCACTTCTCCGGCGCGTTGAGTGGCGGGGTGGAGAACGGCCGCCTGACGCTGGGGCTCACCGACAGCACCCTGCCTTACGGCGACATGTTCCGCGCCCCGCTTGAAATCAGCAGCGCGCGTGGCGCGCTGACCTGGCGTTACAACGATCAAGGCTGGGAGCTGGCGAGTCAGGGGCTGGACGTCAAGGCGAAGTCGCTGTGGGTCAACGGCGATTTCCGTTATCAGCAGCCGGCCAAGGGCGATCCGTGGCTGAATATCCTGGCGGGCATCCGCCTGTATGACGGCGCCGACGCCTGGCGCTATTTCCCGGAACCGCTGATGGGCAAGCATCTGGTGGACTACCTGGGCGGCGCCATTCAGGGCGGCCAGGTGGATAACGCCACGCTGATTTATTCCGGCGATCCGCAGCATTTCCCGTACCGCAAAAACGAAGGGCAGTTCGAAGTCTTCGTACCGCTGCGTCACGCCACCTTCCAGTTCCAACCGGGCTGGCCGGCGCTGACCGATTTGGCGATCGATCTCGATTTCGCCAACGAGGGGCTGTGGATGCATGCGCCGCAAACCCGCTTGGGCAAGGTGGCGGGCAAAAATATCAGCGCGGTGATCCCGGATTACCTGAAAGAGCGGTTGCTGATCGACGCCGAAGTCGCGGGTGCGGGCAGCGACGTACATGACTACTTCATGCAGACACCGTTGCACGATTCGCTGGGGGCGGCGCTGGATCAGCTGCAGATTGGCGGTGATGTCAGTGGGCGCTTACATCTCGATATCCCCCTGGACGGCGAGCAGGTCAGAGCCACCGGTGAAGTGGCGCTGAACAACAATTCGTTGCTGATAAAACCGCTGGAAAGCGAGCTGCAGAAGCTCAGCGGCAAGTTCCGCTTCGACAATGGCAATCTGGAGAGCGACACCCTGTCGGCCAACTGGTTCGGGCAACCGGTGGCGGTCAATTTCACTACGCAGGAAGGCGAGCGTGACTACAAGGTCAACGTCGGTCTGAAAGGAGACTGGCAGCCGGGCAAGTTCCCCGGCCTGCCAAAAGAGGCCGCCGATGCGCTCAGCGGCAGTGCGCCCTGGCAGAGCCAGGTGGCCATCACGCTGCCGCATCAGGGCTCGGCCAGCTACGATATCGGCCTTGACGCAGACCTGAAGAAAGTGAGCAGTCACTTACCTTCGCCACTGGACAAGGCGTCGGGAGAGGCGCTGCCGGTGAACGTCAAGGTCAAAGGCGGTTTGAACGGCTTTATGTTGACCGGCAGCGCGGGCAAACAGAACCGCTTCAACAGCGAATGGAACTTCGATAAAAAACAGGTGAACCTGGCGCGCGCCGCCTGGCAAACCAACGGGGGCGGCACCCCGCCTCTGCCGGCCGGCAAGTCGATGACGTTGAACCTGCCGGCGCTGGACGGCGAGCAGTGGCTGGCGCTGTTGGCACCGGCGCTGAAACAGGGCGGCGGCAGCGGTCAGGTGGGCGGTTTCAGCTTCCCCACCACCGTGGCGCTGACCACGCCGCAGCTGCTGTTGGGCGGCCAGGCCTGGCATAAGCTGACGCTGTCGGCCGAGAAACAGCTTGGCGCTACCCTGGTGAGCGCCAAGAGCGACGAAGTGGATGGTAGCCTGCGGGTGGCCGATCGCGGGCCGTGGCGCGCCGATATCAACTACCTGTATTACAACCCGCAGTTCGCAGAGACGAAAAACGCGGCGGGCACGCCGCCGCCGTCGACCGAGAACGTTTCCTTCCGCGACTGGCCTTCGTTGATGCTGCGCTGCAAATCGTGCTGGGTGCTGGGGCAGAACCTCGGCAGGGTCGAGGCGGATCTGACCAATCGGGGCGATACCCTGACGCTGGATCACGGCCTGGTCGATACCGGCAAAGGGCGCATGACCGCCACCGGCCTGTGGAAACAAAATGCGCAGGAAGAGCGCAGCTCGCTGAAAGGCAAGCTGCTTGGCGGCAAGATCGATGAAACCGCCGCCTTCTTCGGCATCACCATTCCGCTTAAAGGCGCGCCTTATGACGTGGATTTCGATCTGTACTGGCATGGCACGCCGTGGCAGCCACGGGTCGATACGCTGAGCGGTGCGCTGCAGGTCAAGATGGGCAAGGGTGAAATCGACAGTATGGGCGGTGGCCGTGCCGGTCAGCTGCTGCGGCTGGTCAGTTTCGATGCCCTGCTGCGCAAGCTGCAGTTCGATTTCAGCGATACCTTCGGCAAAGGCTTCTACTTTGATTCCATCCGCAGTACCGCCTGGCTGAAAGATGGCATAATGCATACAGATAATCTATTGATCGACGGCCTGGCGGCGGATATCGCCATGAGCGGCCAGATCGATCTGGCGCGCCGCCGCATCGATATGGAAGCGGTGGTGGCGCCGGCGATTTCGGCGACGGTCGGCGTGGCCACGGCGTTTGTCGTTAACCCGATCGTCGGCGCGGCGGTATTTGCCGCCTCGCAGGTGCTGGGGCCGCTGTGGAGCAAGATTTCGCTGATTCGCTACCATATCAGCGGCGATCTCGACCAGCCGAAGATCAATGAGGTACTTCGTAAGGCAAAGGAGGATAAGGCGTCATGAGGAATGCTAACGTTGCGTTGTTGCAGTTGTGCAGTGGCGATCAGGTGCGCGATAACCTGGCCCAGATTGAACAGCAGATCAAGCAGCTCAATGCCGGGGTAAAACTGGTCATGACGCCGGAGAACGCGTTGTTGTTCGCCAACTCCGCGGCCTATCGCCAACAGGCGGAAAAACAGGGCGATGGTCCGCTGCAGAACGCGGTGCGCGAACTGGCGCGCCGTTATGGCGTGTGGTTGCTGGTGGGCTCGATGCCGCTCGTCAGCCGTGAGAACCCGGAGCTTATCACCACCAGCAGCCTGTTGTTCGACGAGCAGGGCGAGATCCGCGCCCGCTACGACAAGCTGCACATGTTCGATGTGGACATCAACGACGCGCACGGCCATTACCGCGAGTCGGATACCTACCAGCACGGGCAGCACCTGACGGTGGTGGATACGCCGGTCGGGCGTTTGGGCATGACCATATGTTACGATCTGCGCTTCCCTGCGCTGTTCCAGGCACTGCGGGCGCAGGGCGCCGAACTGATTTCGGTGCCGGCTGCCTTTACCCGGGTGACCGGCGAGGCGCATTGGGAAATCCTGCTGCGCGCCCGGGCGATCGAAAACCAGTGCATGATCCTGGCGCCGGCGCAGGTGGGGCGCCACGGGCCGACCCGCCGCACCTGGGGCCACTCGATGGCTGTCGACGGCTGGGGCAAGGTGTTGGCCGAGAACGCGGACGCCGTGGCGGCACTGAAGGTGCGTGTGGACGCCGCAAGCCTGAAAAATATTCGTGCGCAGATGCCGGTGCTGCAGCACAACCGATTCCAGACGTCGCTGACGGCGCCGTCTGACAAGTAATCCTCCAATCAAGAGTGAAACCATTATGAGCCTGACGTTTGTCAGTGAGCAGTTACTCGCTACCAACAAGCTGAGTCATCAAGACCTGTACAGGGTACTGGGTCAACTGGCAGAACGCCGTATCGACTACGCCGATCTCTATTTCCAGTCCAGCTATCACGAAGCCTGGGTGATCGAGGACGGCATCATCAAGGATGGCTCTTACAATATCGACCAGGGCGTCGGCGTGCGCGCCGTCAGCGGCGAGAAGACCGGCTTCGCCTATGCCGATCAGATCACCCTGAATGCGCTGCAGCAGAGCGCCCAGGCGGCGCGCAGCATCGTGCGTGAGCAGGGCGACGGGCGGGCGCATACTCTGGGCGAAATCGGTTATCAGGCGCTGTACCCGCTGCTCGATCCGTTGCAAAGCCTGCCGCGCGAAGAGAAAATCGCCCTGCTGCACCGCGTCGACAAGGTGGCGCGCGCCGCCGATGCGCGGGTGCAGGAAGTGAACGCCAGCATCACCGGCGTTTACGAGCAGGTGCTGGTAGCCGCCACCGACGGCACGCTGGCAGCGGACGTTCGCCCGCTGGTGCGCCTTTCCGTCAGCGTGCTGGTGGAGCAGGACGGCAAGCGTGAGCGCGGCTCCAGCGGCGGCGGCGGCCGTTTCGGCTATGACTACTTCCTGGAAGCCGTCGACGGCGAGGTGCGCGCCGATATCTATGCCCAAGAGGCGGTGCGCATGGCGCTGGTCAATCTTGGCGCAGTGGCGGCGCCGGCCGGCAATATGCCGGTGGTGCTGGGGGCCGGCTGGCCAGGCGTGCTGCTGCACGAGGCGGTGGGCCACGGCCTGGAAGGCGACTTCAACCGGCGCGGCACCTCGGTGTTCAGCGGCCATATGGGCGAGCTGGTGGCGTCCGAGCTGTGCACCGTGGTGGATGACGGCACCCTGCAAGGGCGCCGCGGCTCGCTGGCGATCGACGACGAAGGCGTGCCGGGCCAGTACAACGTACTGATCGAAAACGGCGTGCTGAAAGGCTACATGCAGGACAAGCTCAACGCGCGGCTGATGGGCGTTGCGCCGACCGGCAACGGCCGCCGCGAGTCCTATGCGCATCTGCCGATGCCGCGCATGACCAACACCTACATGCTGGCGGGTAAATCGACGCCGGAAGAGATCATCGCCAGCGTCGAGTACGGTCTGTACGCGCCGAACTTTGGCGGCGGCCAGGTGGACATCACCTCCGGCAAGTTCGTGTTCTCCACCACCGAAGCCTATCTGATCGAGAAAGGGCGTATCACCAAGCCGGTGAAGGGGGCGACGCTGATCGGCTCCGGCATCGAGGCGATGCAGCAGATTTCGATGGTCGGCAACGATCTGGCGCTTGATAAAGGCGTGGGTGTGTGCGGCAAGGAAGGCCAGAGTGTGCCGGTGGGCGTCGGCCAACCGACGCTGAAACTGGACACGCTGACCGTCGGCGGCACGGCGTAATTTTTCCTCAAGGGGCCGCATTGGCCCCTTGTTCATTCCCCATTTTGAGTTTTCTCTCGCCCGCGCAAAGAGTGCTGTGCGGCGATGATGCCGAGAAAGATGACGATGGCGTGCTTTGGTGTGTCTACCCGGCGTTGGCTGCTGGTGCTGGGGGTTCTCTCCTTGACGGGGTGCGCCCGTTCCGATGCGCTGTGGGGCGTGGTCGATAAGCTCTGCATGGCCAACTATCAGCAAAAGCGCGATCCGGCCCCGTGTGAGCAGATTTATATGCCGCAGGGGAAAGCGCAAGGCTTCAGCGTGCTGCAAAACCCGCGTTATCCCTATCACTTCATCCTGGTGCCGACGGCGCCGCTCTCCGGTATTGAAAGCCCGCAGCTGCTGGCCGGGGAACGGACGGACTATTTTGGCTATGCATGGCTGATGCGTTACCGGTTGGCCGCCGAGTATGGCGGGCCGGTGCCGGATGATATGTTGGGCATGGCGATCAACTCCGCTTACGGCCGTAGCCAGAACCAATTGCATATTCACCTGACCTGTCTGCGCGAAGATGTTCGGCGTCAATTGCAGGCGGAACGCCCCTACATACAGGAACAATGGCGGCCTTTGCCGGATAAGCTGTTGCGCCACACTTACTATGCCCGACGCGTGATGCAGCCAACCGCGATGGGCATTTACCCGATTAAGGATCTGGCGGGTTATTTCCATCTGTCGCCGCAGCAGCTGGCGGAATATGGCGTGGCGTTAGTGCCCACCACGTTTGCCGGCCAACGGGGTTTTATCTTGCTGGCCTCGAAGCGCGGCTGGGACGTTGGCAACCGCGCTTCGGTAGAGTCGCTGCTGGATAAAGAGTGCGCGATATTGCCGCGTTGATTTTACTACATAAAATGACACAGGTGAGAGCGACGAGGCATCGCTCTCACCTTGTTGTCCCTACCTAAACCGCGCATCCCGAGAAAACAGAAAAGCGGCTTCCCGCAGGCGAGCCTCGGCTTGTGCCTGATCCCCCTGATAGCGCAAGATCATGATCAGCGTGGCGTAGACGTTGGCGTCGATGCGGCGCTGCAGATAGGCATTGGCCCACTGCCGATAGCCGGTCAACAGGGCATCATCGCGCGTTTGGTTATAGACCAGCAGCGCGTGAGATTGCTCGTCGAACGTTTTGCGCTCCCGGTAGATCCAGGCGGCCGGCGGCGGCATCTGCTCGATGCTGTCGATGGAGGCCAGCATCGTGCGCTCCGATTGGGTGAGCGCCATGCGCCCTTGCCAGGCGAAGACCGCCATCACTAACACGCCGAGCGCCGCCATTGCTACAGGCAGACTTAGGGCTTTGGCTAACGGCAGCGGGCGTGGGGCGCCGGTTTGGCCGTCCAACAGTGCCAGCAGCAGCAGAAACGCCAGCCAATGCGGCGCAGACAGATAGAAAGGGTATTCCAGTTGGGTGTGTATCAACATTGGCAGCAGCACCAGAAACAGCCCGACGCGCGCACCGGCCGGCGCTTCGCGATCCCGTTGCCAGGCGCGTTTCAGCAGCAGCGCGCCGGCGACGATGACGATAGCGATACCTGCCAGCGCCGGCAGGCCGCCCTCAACCCACCACAGCAGGATTTCATTGTGCGGATGCCCGGCGACTTCCAGCACTTCTCGCCAGGGCATTGTCTGCAGGCGGAAGTGCGCGAAGCTGTATTCAAAGCCGCCATAGCCCCAGCCCAGCAGCGGTTTGGCGAAAATCATGGCGACGGTGTCTTGCAGCATGGTCAGACGTGAATAATTAGAGCCTTCGCGTGCGATGAGACCTGCGCGGCCATCCAGGCCAAAGCCGGTGAACAGCACCGTCAGACCGATCGCGGCGCCCAGCAGCAGCGCGCCACCCGCCCAGCGGCTTTCGAGCGTGCGGTGGCGGGCAAAGCGCCACAGCAGTAGCAGCGCCGCCAATGCGGCCCCCAACCAGGCGGCGCGCGACTGGATCAGCACCAGCAGGGCTGAGAACGCGGCCAGCAGCGCGAGCAGCGGGATTTGCCGCCGCCGCGTTGGCGCAGAGAGGGGAGCCAGCAGCTGCCAGAGCGCCAAAGCCAACCCGGTGGCGATAAAGCTGCCCAGCACGTTCGGTTGCTGAAAGACGCCGTAGACCCGGCTGCCGTTAGGGGATACCCAAGCCAGCGCGGGGGCGAACAGTTGCAGAGCCGCCAGCAGTGCCTGAACGCCGACGGCGAACAGCAGACCGTACAGCAACAGGTTGCGCTGCCTGGGGGTTAGGCGCAGCTGCAGGCAGGCGACATAGAAAAGCCAACCACCGAGCAGACCGGCGCAGCGCCACAGGGCGTCTTCGCGCCACTCGGAGCGAGTATACAGCAGCGGCAGCGCCAGCACGGCGATGCCGAGCAGCAACAGGCGTGCGGTGGGGGTCAGCGAAAGACGGGTACGGCCAAGGCAAACGGTGAACGTCACTATCAGCGTGGTGAGCGCCATGACGGCCCAGGCCAGAATGTTTTGCGGCAGCGCCAGACCGTCGCCGCCCATATTGGGGTAATAAATCGGCAGGATCACCGTCATCCAGATCAGCAGCAGGGGCAGCACGGCGATGGTCGCTGCGTTAGCGGAAGATTTATCGGCCATGGTTAACCTGCCATGGCCTGATAGCGTTTATTGAATGCATGTTTTTATTATTCCCTTTCCTTTGTCCTGATATTGAAATGCGTGTAATGTTCAATTCGCAAATGTCTCACGGGAAATTTAAACCGTCTTTATGGTGAAGCGATAAATAATGTTTGCCCTGAGAATGCGCGAGGCTGTGTACCCAAAGAAAGTTTAAGCCGTATTTTTCACCCGCAAAAGGTATGTTTGTTGTTTGCAAAAACAGACGCGCCATTTTCTCAAATCTATTGTGATTCAGTCAATTCATTATCTAATTCTTGTTTTTATCAATTGAAATCAAATGGTTGGTTGTGATTTCTACGTGCGCGAATATCGTGGAGTATCCCGGCAATGGCCTATATTGGCAGGCCCTGTGAAGAATAGAAGAGGTATCTGCTTTTTTAATTGATGTCGTCAGTGTCGGCGCGACGGCGGAAATTTATCTCATCGTTTCTCATTGCTGATTTTTAAATTCAATGTGATTTTCATTTTATTATTTTTATTAGGATTCTTCTTGTCTTTATCTGTTTTTTTAAATTTTCATGAAATGATTTATTATTAGGATTGTTCTGCTGCATTGGAAATAAAAGCAGTTATGACTTGAGCCTCCCCGTTGCCGCGGCAGAATACAGACTAACGCGCTTGCCCAAGCGCGTTAGTCTCGTCTCTTGTGCGCTTACTCCACGTCGCCGATCCGTTCCAGCGCATCCACCACCAGATCCCAGAATTTATCCTGATCCAGTTTGACCGCGACCTGGGTGTGGCAGTCCGGCGGCGGCGGCGCGCGGAAGTCCGCGACCGTCATGCCCAACGTCAGGGTGCCGGTCAACTCGATATCCACCGGCGCTTTGCGCACCGACATGACGCTCGGATCGATCACATAGGCCACCGCGCAAGGATCGTGCACCGGCGGGGCACTGAAGCCCTGCGCCTGCCGGTACATACGGCCAAAGAATGCCAGCAGTTCGCCGACGAAGGCGGCCGGCCGGGTGCCGAGGGCGGCGATGCGTTCGCAGACTGCCGGCGTGGCCAAAGCCTGGTGAGTGAGATCCAGCCCGACCATGGTCAGCGGCCATTTTTCGTTAAATACAATGTGCGCCGCTTCGGGATCGATTTTGATATTGAACTCCGCCACCGCGCTCCAGTTGCCCACATGGTAGCCGCCGCCCATCAGCACCACTTCCTTGACCCGCTCGGCAATGCGCGGCTCTTTACGCACCGCCATGGCGATATTGGTCAGGCCGCCGGTAGGCACCAGCGTCACGCTGCCGGGCGGGTGGGCCATCACGGTCTCGATGATCAGATCCACCGCGTGGCGCGAGTCCAGCTGCAGGTGGGGTTCCGGCAGCACCGGGCCATCGAGGCCGGAATCGCCGTGAATGTCGGGCGCCACTTCGATATTGCGCACCAGCGGGCGCGGGCAGCCGGCGGCGAAGGGTACGCCGGTGATATTGGCGATGCGGGCCACCGCCAGCGCGTTGCGCGTCACTTTGTCCAGCGTTTGGTTACCCACCACGGTCGTGACCGCCAGTAGGTCGATCTGCGGATTGCCCCAGGCCAGCAACAGGGCGATGGCGTCGTCATGCCCCGGGTCACAGTCCAGTATGATTTTTTTCATGGTTATTCCTGATGCAGGGAGAGGTTTCCGCAGCATAACGCAGCGCGGTGGCGTGGGATAATGCCGATGGTGCTTTTGTTAACGGCATCAAAGCCTTGCCACTTTTACGATGTAATGAAACGTAAATCCTGCTCGTCGGGCTTTACCCTGGAGTTTACTCCAGGGTTTACAGTGAGGTTCAGCGTCAATGCACAGAGGAGAGGCGGGATGAGCTTACTGAAACGGTTGTTGGGGCAAGGCGGTATTAACGGCGGTCATCTGCGTGCGAGCCACGGCGGTGGGCATCATGGCAACCGCTATAACCAGCATGGCGAGCCGGGGCCGCAGTGTCCGGAATGCCGGGCCGTGAATAAATCGGGCGCCCGTTATTGCCACCGCTGCGGTCAGCCGTTTGCCGCGGCGAGCGCCACCTGCGGACAGTGCGCCGCGCCGCTGCCGCCGGGGAGCCGCTTTTGTCCGCAGTGCGGCGGCGGTGTGCCGTGAACCGGGGCGGTTGGACACTCGCGCTGCTGCTGGGCGCCATGGTGCTGTGGACGCTGCTAGCCTGGGGCGTCGCCGGGGTGCTGGCCTGGCTCCCGTCGTTGGCGGAGGCGGCCGGGAACGCATCGTTGCCGGTGAACGGTGCGCTGAGCCTGGTGCCGCAGACGGTGCTGGATGCCTGGCTGCCGTGGCTGAAACAGCTGGGCAGCGGGCTGGCGAGCTATTTTCCTCTGCTGCTGACCTGGGCGGGCTACGCCGTCTGGCTGCTATGGGGCCTCGGCATGCTGGCGCTGGTGCTGCTGGGCGCGCTGGCGCACCGTTATTTGAGCACGGCTCAGCGATAGCCCTGATAGACTGCCGCGACGCGTTCGAAATAGTCGGTTAAATAATTGATGCACACCTGCACCTTCAGCGGCAGTTTGTCCTTCTCGGTATAGAGCGCGTAGATCGGCCGCGGATCCGAATGGTAGCTTTTGAACAGGATCTCAATTTCGCCGCGTTTGATCTCTTCGATCACCCACATCAGCGGAGCGTAGGCGATGCCGGCGCCGTTTTTCAGCCAACGGATCATGGTGGAAGAGTCGTTGGTGACGAAGCGCCCCTGCGGGGAAATGCGCGTGGTGATGCCTTCCGGCGACATCAGTTCGAATTCGCTGTCGGGCCGCACGCTGTACTCCAGCCAGGAGAAGTTGACCATGTCGCTCGGCTTCTGCGGCGTGCCATGCTGGCTCAGGTAGCTTTTGGCGGCGCACACCACCATCGGCATCTGCCCCAGGCGGCGGGAGAACAGGCTGGAGTCCTGCAGCGCGCCGGTGCGGATCACCAGATCCAGCCCGTCGGTGATCAGGTCCGGTGCCGGAATGCCGGTCACCAGGTTGACCGTCAGACCCGGATACTCTTTCATCATCTCGGCGGTCATGTTCGCCAGCACGTTTTGCGCCATGGTGGATGAGCTGCCGATACGCAGCGTACCGGCGGGCGTATTGTTAAACGCATACAGTTGCTCATGCACTTCGCTGACTTCCTGCAGCATGCGTCGGCAGCCCTGATAGTAGATTTTGCCGGCCTCGGTCAGGCCGATGCTGCGCGTGCTGCGGTTCAACAGCTTGACCTGCAGCTCATTTTCCAGTTTCGAGACGGTTTGGCTGATCGATGAAACGCTCATGCCGAGTTGGCGCGCGGCCGCGGTAAACGACCCGAACTCAACCACTTTGGCGAATACCGACATCCGTTTTAATCTTTCCATTATTCACTCTGGCTTAAAAGTGATTTAGATCACAGATTGTTGATGCCTTGATAGTAAGCAGGCTAATATAACGTGGTCGGGTGAATAGACCTTACCAACGTGCGAGAGCGATCGGCGACGTAATCCTGCCGCTCCTCCGGCACCCTCGCAATCCCTGTCGTGGACGTCTGCCCCAAAGTTTAACCTTTTTTCGGGTTCGTGACCTGGACAAGCTGTCTGGTCAAGATTTGTGGCGCGCGCACGCTAAAATGTAAAGAGAATGTGAATGGCGAGATGTGTCTTTCCCCGGCGCAGTGAACAATAAGGAAAAAGTGATGAGTTTGCTTCCGGTTATGGTCATCTTCGGACTGTCGTTTCCGCCGGTGTTTTTCGAGCTGCTGGTGTCGCTGGCGCTGTTTTTTCTCTTGCGCCGCCTGCTGCAGCCGACGGGGATTTACGATTTTGTCTGGCATCCGGCGCTGTTTAACACCGCGCTGTATTGCTGCTTGTTTTATCTGATTTCGTGTCTTTTTGTTTGAGGTCGCTGTGAAAAATTTTTCGATAAAAATAACCCGAATCGCGATCACTTTGATTCTTGTGCTGCTGGGCATTGCCGCGGTATTCAAGGCCTGGGTGTTCTACACCGAGTCGCCGTGGACGCGTGATGCCAAGTTCACCGCCGACGTGGTGGCGATCGCGCCGGACGTCAGCGGCCTGCTGACCGACGTGCCGGTGGTGGACAACCAGCTGGTGAAGAAAGGTCAGGTGCTGTTCGTGGTCGATCGGCCGCGTTATGAGCAGGCCTTGGCGGAAGCCGGCGCCGACGTCGCCTACTATCAGACGTTGGCGGCGGAGAAACGGCGTGAGGCCGGCCGCCGCGTGAAGTTGGGCGTGCAGGCGATGTCGCAGGAAGAGATTGACCAGTCGAACAACTCGCTGCAGACCGTGCAGCACCAGCTGGCGAAGGCCATTGCGGCGCGCGAGCTGGCGCAGCTGGATCTGGAGCGCACCACGGTGCGCGCCCCGGCCGATGGCTGGATCACCAACCTCAACGTACACGCCGGTGAATACATCACCCGTGGGTCGGTGGCGGTGGCGCTGGTGAAGAAAGATTCCTTCTACATCCTGGCGTACCTGGAAGAGACCAAGCTGAACGGCCTGAATAAGGGCGATCGCGCGGAGATCACTCCGCTCGGCAGTAACCGCATCATGCACGGCACCGTCGACAGCGTGGCGGCGGCGGTGAACAACAGCAGCAGCACGGTGAACAACAAAGGGTTGGCCTCGATCGACAGCAACCTGGAGTGGGTACGCCTGGCGCAGCGCGTGCCGGTGAAAATCCTGCTGGACGCCAAGGATCAACAGCATCCGTACCCGGCCGGCACCACTGCCACCGTGGTGATCGTTGGCAAAAACGATCGCAATGCCGACAGCGGCTCACCTTTTGTGCGCCTGATGCACCGGCTGCGTGAGTTCGGCTAATGAGCAGCCCAACCTTTATCCGGCTGAGATTCGCCTTCAAACTCAGCTTCGCGATTGTGTTTGCGCTGTTCGTCGGCTTCCATCTCAATCTGGAAACCCCGCGCTGGTCGGCGATGACCGCCGCCATCGTCGCCGCCGGCCCGGCCTTTGCCGCCGGCGGTGAACCCTTCTCCGGCGCCATCCGCCACCGCGGCTGGCTGCGTATCATCGGCACCTTTATCGGCTGCTTCGTCGGCCTGATCATTATCATCACCACCGCCCGCGCGCCGGTGGTGATGCTGCTGCTGTGCTGCATCTGGGCCGGTTTCTGCACCTGGCTTTCTTCACTCATCAAGGTGGAGAACTCCTATGCCTGGGGGCTGGCCGGATATACCGCGCTGATCATCATCGTGACGGTCGCTACCAGCGAGTCTCATCTGCTGGAAGCGCCGCAGTTCGCCATCGAGCGTTGCAGCGAGATCGTGCTGGGGATCGTCAGCGCCGTGTTGGCGGATCTGCTGTTCTCGCCGCGTTCGATCAAACAGGACATCGATCGGGCGGTGGATCAGCTGCTGGTGGCTCAATACCGCCTGATGCAGATGTGCATCAGCAACGCCGACAAAGAAGACATCGATCGCGCCTGGAGCAATCTGGTCAAGAGCACCACGGCCCTGGACGGCATGCGCAACAACCTGATGATGGAGTCCTCGCGCTGGCAGAAGGTCAATCGACGGGTGAAGGCGCTGCATACACTGTCGCTGACGCTGATCACCCAGGCCTGCGAAACCTATCTGATCTTGTTGAATCACCCGGAGGCACTGAAAGACAGCCTGCGGGAGCAACTGATGGTCCCGGCGGAAACCCCGCAGGAGATCCACAAGCGCATGAAGCTGTTGCGCCAGGTGCTGACCACGCATCGTTCCGAGGAAACGCTGCCGACCATCACCGGCTGGGTCGGCGCGGCGACGCGCTACCTGTTGCTGTCGAAAGGCGTGCACGCCAACTGCAGCATCAGCGCGGTGGAAGAAGGGGTGCTGAGCAACGAAACCGTGGTCAAACCGACCTCGGCGGAAGGGCATCACGCGATGATCAACGGCTTGCGTACCTTTGTGGCGACGGCCTTCGGCAGCCTGCTGTGGCTGTGGACCGGCTGGACGTCCGGCAGCGGTTTTATGGTGATCATCGCGGTGATCACCTCGCTGGCGATGCGCACCCCGGCGCCGCGCATGGTGGCGATGGATTTCGTGCTGGGCATGCTGGCGGCGATCCCGGTCGGTTCCCTGTTCTTCATGGTGATCCTGCCGGCGACCCAGCAGAGCATTTTGCTGCTGTGTCTCAGCCTCGGCCTGCTGGCGTTTTTCATCGGCATCGAGGTTCAGAAGCGGCGGCTCGGTTCGCTGGGGCTGCTGGCGGGGACCATCAACATTCTGGTGCTGAGCAACCCGATGGAGTTCAACGTGACCCAGTTTCTCGATGGGGCGCTGGGCCAGTTCCTCGGCAGCTGCGTTGGGCTGATGGTGCTGCTGCTGATCCGCGATAATTCGCGCGAACGCACCGGCCGCACGTTGCTCAACCAGTTCGTCAGCAGCGCGGTGTCGGCGCTGACTACCAAGGCGGCGCGCCGTCGGCAAAACCACCTGCCTGCGCTGTATCAGCAGCTTAACCAGCTGCTGATGATGTTCCCGAACGACATCGCCAAGTATCGTCTGGCGCTGAACCTGATCATCGCTCACCAGCGCATGCAACGGGCGGAAATTCCGGTCAGCGAAGAGCTGTCGGCCTTCCACCGTCAGATCCGCAGCACCGCCGATCGGGTGGTCTCCGCCAAAAACGACGTCAAGCGCGCCTATTACTACGATCGCTTGCTGGGTGAAATGAACGAGTACCAGCAGAAGCTGGTGGACAATCAGGCGCCGCTCAGCGTCACCGGGCCGGTGAAACGCCTGGCCGATATGCTGCATCGCTATCGTCATGCCTTGATCGATTGATGCGTTCCCTCCTGCTGCGCCGCGTTGTGCGGCGTCTTCCCTGACTATACTGAAAGCAGTGCCCGATCTGGCGGGCCGTCTCATAAGAGGCGGCCCGTTTTCAGAGAGACTCCGAGTGCCAGAACGGCTGGAAAGTGGCATCATTGTCATGAATGGATGAAACGCTTACCGCCGCGAAAACGTGACGTGCCGGTCATCTTAGTTTCATCCAGGTCGACTATATACCTAACTAGCCTGGGGGAGCTGCGGCGCCTTCGGCGGCATAATTTCAGGGAATGTCATGAACAAGCGGATTCTGTTGGCGATTGTCATCGCCGTGGTCATCGCCGTCTTCAGCGCGCTGCGCGGCAACGAGCACCGTGCGATCGACGGCAATCCGGCGAGGGTGCCGGCATCGGCGGGCCAGCAGCAGAGCATCGACCGGCTCACGCAGCAGCAAACGGTGGTGAGCTACCTGCAGCAGCATCAGCGGCTGCCGGACTATTACGTCACCAAGAAGCAGGCGCGCGAGCAGGGCTGGGATCCGCGTTCAGGCAACCTCTGTGCAGTATTGCCGGGCAAGGCGATTGGCGGCGATCGATTCTCTAACCGTGAAGGGCAACTGCCGAGCGCCGGCGGCCGGGTCTGGCGCGAAGCGGACATCAATTACCAGTGTGGCCGGCGCGGCGCCGATCGCCTGTTGTATTCGAGCGACGGTCTGATCTTCGTTACGCGCGACCATTACAAAAACTTCATTCGTGTGGAGTGAGTTTGATGGCAAAAGTAGAGTTTGATTTTGAGCAGATCCAGGACGTGCCAACCTTCTACCGCGATTTCGCGCACAAGTTTGCGCTGGACGAGGGGTTTGGCGCCAACCTCGACGCGCTGTGGGACGTGGTGACCGGCGATATCGGTCTGCCGGTGGAAATCGAGTTCACCCACCTCAATGCCCGCAGCAAGCGTCGTTTCGGCGCAATCATTCTGCTGTTTGAAGAAGCGGAAGAAGAGCTGGAAGGCAGCCTGCGCTTCAATATCCGCGAAAGCAGCGGCGAACCGGCGCATCACCGGGGATGAAACGGGTTCATCCCGGGACGGCGGCGGCGCTTAGTCAGCCGCTTCGGCCAGCTCGCGCAGGTATTGGAAGATCTGGCGGTAAGCCTTAGGCGGCTTGTTGGCGGCCTTCTCTTTCTGCGCGTTGCGCACCAGTGAACGCAGCTGTTGACGATCGGCTGCTGGATACAGATCCAGGATCGACGGAATGACGTCATCGCCTTCTTCCACCAGGCGGTCGCGCAGCGCTTCCAGCTTATGGAACAGCGAAACCTGCTGGTTGTGGCGGTTTTTCAGCTTGTCGAGCGCGGTCTGAATCGGCTCGATATCGCGGGCGCGCAGCATCTTGCCGATCAGCTGCAGCTGACGGCGACGGCCTTCTTTCTTGATCTTCTGCGCCAGCTCGATGGCGGCGCGCAAATCTTCGTCCAACGGAATGCGATCCAGCGCGTTTTTGCCCAGATCGACCATTTCGGCCCCCAGGTCTTTCAGCGCTTCGGCATCACGTTTAATTTCACTTTTACTGACCCAGATAATCTCGTCATCGTCCTCGTTTTCATTCTCCGGGACATCGTCGAGCCAGTCTTCAGGCTGTTTGTTCATGGTAGGCTCCGTTAAAAAGAGGCTAATCCTAACAGGTTGCCGGCTTTATGCGAAATTCAACGCGGTTCCTGTTAGACTCAACGGCAGAGATCTCAGGATTTTTGCGCGCCGCCCCGCGTGCACAACTACGCCGCTCCGGCACTTTTCTCAACGATTTTCTGATTAATTATGGCAGATTGATGAAAGTAGTCACTCAAGTTGCAGAACAGCGCAAGGCGCTGGAACAGGCCGTTTCTCAGGCGCTGGAGCTGGCCCGCGCCGGTTCCGACGCGGCGGAAGTGGCGGTCACCAAATCGACCGGCATCAGCGTCAGCACCCGCTTCGGCGAGGTGGAAAACGTCGAGTTCAACAGCGATGGCGCGCTGGGCATCACCGTGTATCACCGCCAACGCAAAGGCAGCGCCTCTTCCACCGATCTCAGTCCGGACGCCATCGCCCGCACCGTACAGGCGGCGCTGGACATCGCGCGCTACACCTCTGAAGATCCCTGCGCCGGCCCGGCGGAGAAAGATCTGCTGGCGTTCGAGGCGCCGGATCTCGATCTGTTCCACCCGACCGAGCTGGACGCCGAGCGCGGCATCGAGCTGGCGGCGCGCGCCGAGCAGGCTTCGCTGGCGGCGGACAAACGCATTACCAATACCGAAGGCGGCAGCTTCAACAGCCACTACGGCATCAAGGTGTTCGGCAACAGCCACGGCATGCTGCAAAGCTACTGTTCCAGCCGCCACTCGCTGTCCAGCTGCGTCATTGCGGAGCAGGACGGCGATATGGAGCGGGATTACGCTTACACCATCGGCCGTGCGATGGGCGATCTGCACAGCCCCGAGTGGGTGGGGCAGGAGTGCGCCCGCCGCACGCTGGCACGTCTTGCGCCGCGCAAACTGTCGACCATGAAGGCGCCGGTGCTGTTCGCCTCCGAAGTGGCCACCGGGCTTTTCGGCCATCTGGTGGGCGCCATCAGTGGCAGCAGCGTCTACCGTAAATCCACTTTCCTGCTGGACTCGCTCGGCAAACAGATCCTGCCGGAATGGTTGACCGTCGAGGAGCATCCGCACCTGCTGAAAGGGCTGGCGTCAACGCCGTTCGACAGCGAGGGCGTGCGCACCCAGCGGCGCGATATCATCAAGGACGGCGTGCTGCAGACCTGGTTGATGACCAGCTACTCGGCGCGCAAGCTGGGCCTGCACAGCACCGGCCATGCCGGCGGCATCCATAATTGGCGCATTGCCGGGCAGGGCGCGGACTTCGCCGGCATGTTGAAACAGCTTGGCACCGGCCTGGTGGTCACCGAGTTGATGGGCCAGGGCGTCAGCGGCGTCACCGGCGATTACTCGCGCGGCGCCGCCGGTTTCTGGGTGGAAAATGGCGAGATCCAGTACCCGGTCAGCGAGATCACCATTGCCGGCAACCTGAAAGACATGCTGCGCAACATCGTCAGCGTCGGCAGCGATATTGAAACCCGCAGCAATATCCAGTGCGGTTCGGTGCTGCTGCCGGAAATGAAGATCGCCGGTCAGTGATCCTCTGCGCGGCCGGCGCCCGCCGGTCGCGCGTTATCCCGTCTCAACCTTGCTTACAAATCTCCGGTTTCGGTTTTGCCCGGCCTTGCCTATGGTAACGGTGGGTTAATTAAAACAATAACTGGAAGGTGAGCAAACATGCAGAATACCCTGAAAGCGCTGGCGGCGTTGACGCTGCTGGCAGCCAGTTCGCTGGCGGTCGCTGCCGATCTGGGCGACGATATGGACACCCTGGCGGAAAACTATAAAACGGTGCTGAATACCGATTCCGCCGCTACCCTCACACAGAGCCTGCAAAACATGCGCGCCGCCGCGCAGGATGCCAAACAGGGCACTCCGCCGAAGCTGGAAGACAAAGCCGCCGACAGCCCGGAGATGAAAGATTTCCGCAGCGGGTTGGATACCCTGATCGGCCAGATCGATCAGGCGCTGGCCCTGGCCAATCAGGGCAAAGTCGCCGAAGCGAAGCAGCTGGCGCAGGGCTTCAAGCAAACCCGCGACGCCAACCACAAGAAATTCCGCTAATCCGTCAACCGTCGCGCCCGTCTTCCGTCAAATAGGAGGAGGGCGCCTGCCCGAGCACGCGGCGAAACATGGTTGAAAACGCCGCGCTGCTGTCATATCCCATTTCCATCGCCACCTGCGTTACGCTGCGCCCTTCGGCCAGCAGCGCCAACGCCAGTACCACGCAGGCGCGCTGGCGCCATTGCGAAAACGGCAGGCCGGTCTGCGCGCGAAAGAAGCGGCTGAAGGTGCGAATGCTCATGTACAGACGAGGCGCCCACCGCTGCGCGGAGTCGTGGGCGTCGGGGTGCTGCAAAAAGGCGCGGCACAGCTCGCCTAACCGAGGATCGGCGGGTAGCGGGATGTGCAACGGCAAGGGCTGCAGCCTGGCCAGCTCATGCAGCAGCAGTGTTGCCAGCGCTCCGTCGCGCCCCTCTTGTTCATACTCCAGCGGCATATCCACCGCCGCCATCAACAGCTGGCGCATCAGCGGAGTGACGCTGACCACCTGGCATACCTGCGGCCGTTCGGCGGGCAACGCGCCGGGTTCGAGGTACAGGCTGCGGGTGGTGACGCCGACCATCCTCACCGCGTGCGGCATCTGCGGCGGCAGCCATACCGCGTGCTGCGGCGGGACGACCCAATTGCCTTGCTGCGTGAAAACGTGCATGACGCCGGTGGCGCCGTACAGCAACTGCGCGCGCCGGTGGCTGTGCATCGGCAGCAGGTGTCCCGGCGGATAATCGGTGCCGATGGCGATCACCGCGCGCGTTACGTGGTCGATGTCATCAATGCGGACGTTGCGCATGTGTTTCCTTTGGCGGGCAGATTGGCCGAAACGCAATGATAGTTGGCCTTTCATATAAAGCAAGCCAGCGGCCGCCGCCCTACTATCGGGGCAGAAAAATAATGCTTGTTCGCGGTGCCGTTATTTTATCGGCCATAAAGCCCGTGCAAGTTTTCACACCGGGGTGGGACGAAGGTTTTCGTTCTCGCAATACAAGAAGTTAATAAGGAATAAAGCGTCATTTTATTCCAACACCTGAAGCAATAGTTCTTAGCGCAGTTCAATGACTATAAGGTGATATTTCATGTATAAGTTCGGTGTGGTTGGCGGCGGAGCCGCCGGGATCGCTTTTGCGTATAACTTTATAAAAAATAAGTCGGTTAATCATTGCAAAAGGCCGCTTTCCCTGACGGTGTTCGACAAGCAGGGCTTCAAGGGCGGAATGGCATACAGCAGCGATTTTGACAGCCATATATTAAATATGACGCCGGAAAATATGTCGGCGGATATTTTCGACGACACGCACTTCGTTGATTGGATCGCCATGCATTTCCCGCAGTTTTGCCAGGATCGTTATCCGCCGCGCTGGCTGTATCGGGAATATCTCGATTTTATTCGCGACATGACGATTTATATGGCGGCGGACAGTAACGTCGCGCTGAATTTCGTGACCGCCGAAGTAAATGCCATCGCGCCGCTCGAAGCCGGCTACCGGCTGACCACCACCTGTGGCAGCGCCGAACAGATGAATGCGCTGGTGCTGTGTTCGGGGCACAACCCGCCGGAATGTCTCTATCCGGTGGATGGCGTGATCGCTTATCAGGCCCACCAGGATCTGCCGCCGATCAACCCTTATTCGAGCATCGGCGTGATCGGCTGCAGCCTGACGGCGATTGACGCCATCGTTGAGCTGATGGAGCGCCTGGGGGCGACCGACATCTGTGCCCTGTCGCGCTCGGGCCTGTTCCCCAGCGTGCAGCCGGCGCTGATGCGTCCGCCGCCGGAAGCGTTTGTTGAGGCGCTGCGGCGCTTTGTCGCCGGCCGCGATTTTATTGACGCGCATCAGCTGGTACATGCGATCAATGCCGCGCTGGCGCGCCACTATCCGGGGCCGGAGCGGTTGACGGTGCTCTCGGCGCTGGGGGAAAGGCGCGATTGCTATCGCGATCTGGCAGACAGTCTCGATCGCGCGCGTTTTGCCCGGGAGCATATCTGCAGCTATCTGGCGGCGATCCACCCGGCGGTGTGCGCCGCCTGGGTCAAGATGGATGCCAACAACCGGCAGGTCTTCATGCGCTTTTACAACTCCTCCTGGATGCGCAATCGACATGCCATGCCGCTAAAGAACGCCAGCAAGATCGTGGCGGCGCTTGAGAGCCAACGCTTGCGTGCCTGCGGCGGCCTGGTGGATATCAGTAAGGGGACGGACGGGTTTATCCTTCGTTGCCATGAGACGCGGGTGCATGCGCAGTATCTGTTCAACTGCACCACGCCTTCTTATCAACTGCCGCCCAACCGCCTGAGCCATCAGCTGCTGCAAGACGGGCTGGTGCAAGAGAACCTGTTCGGCGGCGTGAAGTGCAACCCGCACACGCTGAAAATCGCCGACCGACGCGGCCGTGAGCAGCATCTCTACTCGCTCGGCGCGCCCGCCAAGGGCGATCTGTTTTACACCTCGGCGATGGAATCCATCACGCGGGATATCAGCAAGATCGTGTTCAACAACCCTATTTTCAATGCAAAGAAGGCTGAAGTATGAAAAACGTAGCGCTCTTTGTCGGCAACGACATTTTCTCCTGGCTGGTGTGTCAGGATCTGATCGCCGCCCTGAGGGACGAGTGTACTTTTACGGTGTATTTTCCCCTGGCGAAAAGCGCCGGGCGCACGCAGGAGCCGGCGGTTCGCCGCCTGGGGCTGTATGAGCGCGAGGTGCTGAATGATTTCGTGTTCCCGTTCGTTGGCCGTAACGCCGCCGCCTGTGAGGGCGCCTATCAGCCGCCGGCTCTGTTCCTGGCCGCCGCCGGGGTCAAAGCGCATCGCGTTCTCGACATCAATGACGCCGCGTTTATCAGCAGCCTGGGCCATATGGACGGGGTGATCTCTTTACGCTGTTATCAGAAATTTTCCGCCGACTATGTGCGCGCCTTCAGCCGGCGCGGCAAGCTGCTGTGGAACCTGCATCCGGGAGATTTGCCACGCTATCGCGGGGTGATGACGCTGTTCCGCGCGATGATGAACGGTGACAGGGACTGTGCGGTAACGCTGCATGAAATGGATGAGCACTGGGACGCCGGCCCGGTGATCGCCCGTCTGCCCGCCGAGCTGCGCCACGATCTGTCGTTCCTGGAAAACATGATGTTGCTGGGCGTACAAAGCGGCACCTTTTTGGCGCGCCAGCTGATGCGGGCGGAGCACAGCGAAGCGATAACGGCGGAAAAGCAGGGCGATTCGTGCTACTGGGGTTTCCCGGATGCGCAGACGCTGGCGCAGGCGGAACAGGCGGGCATTGAGCTGGTGGACCATGACGCCGTGCGTGAGCAGTATCTGGGGCTGTTCGTCGGCGATCGCTTCCACCCGCTGGCGGGGCAGTTCTGCGCCGGGTTCGACGACTTCGTGCGGGCGCACGGCCATGATTGAAACGTTGATTGTACTGGGGGCCGGTTTTCTGACCGGCATCACCACCATTCTGTTCGGCTTCGGCGGCGGCTTTGTAGTGGTGCCTTTCGTCTATCACTTGATCTCTGTGTCGGGCGAGCAGCCCGGCCAGGCGATGCATATCGCGGTGGCAACCTCGACGGCGGTGATGATCCTCAACGCGAGTTACGCGACGCTGGCCAACTGGCGCAGCGGCAACCTGCTGCGCGAAACCATCGTGCCGCTGATCTTTTTCATCGGCATCGGCGCTGCGCTGGGCGCGTTCGCCTCCTCACTGCTGGCGGACGGCGTGATCCGCGGGCTGTTTGTGGTCTATATGGCGGTGACCATCGCCGACTGTCTGTTCCGCCGGGGTTTTCTGGTCAAACCGGCGCGCGCCGACCTGTCCCCCGCCACGTTGTGGGGCGGCGGCCCGCTGATAGGCGGTATCGCCACGCTGCTGGGGGTGGGCGGCAGCGTTATGACGGTGCCACTGCTGCGCCGCCACGGCTACGACATGAAATATTGCGTCAGCGCCGCCAATCCATTGTCGATCCCGGTGGCGGTGATCGGGGCGCTGATGTATATCGTGTTGGGGTGGCACGAGATGAGCGGGCCGCAGTATCTGGGCTACGTCAATCTGAACATTCTGGGGTTGTTGGTGGTGGCGGGGATTGCGGGGATCGTGTTTGCCAGGCGCTGTTTGCCGAAGGTGAGCGATGCGCTGCATGCCAAAATCTACGTGCTGCTGCTGATCGCCGTGCTGATCGCTATCTGCCTCTGAGGCAGAAAGGGCGGCCGGATGCCGCCCTGAAAACCGCTTAACGGTGGTATTCGCCCGCCGCTTCCGGCTGGTACAACAACTCCAGCACTTCAATCCGCGCTTCTTCACCGTTCGGCAATTGCCAGGAGATCTGCTTGCCGACGTGCATGCCAAGCAGCGCTGCGCCCAGCGGCGCCATCACCGACAGCTGATCGTGGCTGTCTTTCAGCGATGCCGGGTAAACCAGCGTGCGCACGTGCTCTTCATCGGTGTGCAGATCGCGAAAACGCACGCGGCTGTTCATGGTCACCACGTTGGCCGGCATTTTCTCCGGCGGCAGGATTTCCGCGCGATCCAATTCGTCGTTGAGCGCGGCGGCGACGTCGGTATTGGCAAAGGCCGGTTGTTCCAATAGCGCATCCAGGCGTTCCGCATCCAGCTCATTAATAGTAATGATGGGTTTGGTCATTCCACTCTCCAGTCAAATCAAAGGGCGCCAGTCTGTGCGCCCATAAATTCGGAAAAACAACACAAAGCAACACCCCCGCGCCAGAGGAGCGGGGGTGTGGGTAATGTCGATTTGTCCTAGTGATAGTAGGCGGTTGGGGCAAGAAAAGAAAGAGATCCCGATCACGAAGGCTTTTATCGTCAATCGAGGCAAAAAAAACCGTTAGCCGGGTTATGTAATTGTTATCTCATTCACTTTTTCGCCGCAGCGCCGTTTTGCGAAATGGATCTCCGCGCGTCATTCGATTTCCACTTCGAACTGGAAAAAACCGGTCTACACAGAAAATCCTACCGGGAGTAGGGTAAAGACATCACAGAAAGCGGGTTATTCAGGTGATGCGCTTTACGGCTTACTGATTAATGTGGGATCTAGGGGTACTGAAAAGTGAATGATGGATCTGCTTCGATAAAAGAAATTGAACAATCCGATGTCAGCGAGGCCGGGGCGATCACCGCTCGGGTGTTGGCGGATATTACCGCGATGCTGAATGCTGAAAATATTTATACCAATGCGGTGCAGCAACAGATGCTGGAATCGCATATTCGTGCCATGGTGCTGCGTTCAATAACCGGCGAGCCGTTGCCGGAGGTAGATAAATCATTGTTCGACGAAATCTCCGCCGAATCCATGCAAATGGCGGAGCGCGTGGTGGATCAGTTTGACACATTGCCTATCGAAGAAGCCTATTTATTGTCAGTGCACTTCGAAGTGGCGAAAGATAATAACGCATAGCGGTTAATGCATCGATTTAAATCAGGAGAATATAACATGGGTCAAATTACCGTAGTGATCGGCGATCGTTTGGGCAAAGGGCAAAAAGTCGGCCAGGGTGTTGAAAACGCAGGCGGAAAAGCGGTGGTTATCCCCGGCGTGGCGGCGGACATGAAGCTGGGCGACGTCATGAAAGCGGAAAACGCGCAGCTGGGCATCTCTTTTTGCGGTAGCGGTGGCGCCGGCGCAATTACCGCGCAAACCAAATACGGCTACAAAGCCAAATACGGCATGCGTTCGGTGGAAGAGGGCGTGACGGCAATTAATGAAGGCTGCAACGTGCTGGGTTTCGGCTTTATGGATAAAGAAGAGCTGGGCCAGAAATTGGTGGAAGCCTACGTCAAAAAACATGGCAACCCATAATGAAAGAGCAATATACCACATCGGTAAAGGTGGAGGGTAAAGGCGACAGCAAAGCGAAAGCTTTTGCTTCCGCCTTGGCTAATGTGCAGGGCGCGGTATTAAAGTCCACCAACAATATTCTGCTGCGCATCGAGCCGCAGGACGTCAGCGTAGTGAAAGCGGAAGAGAAAATAACTAAAGAGAAATTTCTTTTCTTCTTTTTGCCGCGTGAAAGAAAGAGCTATGCCGTTTCTCTGGAAATAACCGTGAACGTAACCATTATCAATACCGAGAAGGTTGTCTTCGTCACGAAATAAAAACGTTAGCATAAATGAAAGGGTATACTGATGTTTTTAATCATCTTATTTAAATCGATAATTATCGGTGGGCTGGTGGGAGTCGGCGTAGGGGCCGGCGCCGCACGCATGTTCCACGCACCGACAACACAGGGCATGGGGGCGTTTCGCACCCTGGGCGAGCTGAACTCCTGCGAGGGCGATCCGGCTTCCCACTTCTCATTCGGTCTGGGCTTCTTCTTCAACGCCTGGGCGTCTTCCGTAGCGGCGGGTTCCTTCACGCAGGACGTCGATCACCGCATCATCCCGCACTGGGGCGCGGCGGCCCTGATGGTCAAGAACCGCAATCTGGCGCAAACGCTGCACGATCCGAAAAAAATGGCCATCGCCTGCGGCATCATCGGCATGCTGGTGGTGGCCTTCCTCAATACCACCGCTTCCGCCGTGCCTGCCGCGCTGCAGGTCACCGCGATCAAGGTGCTGGTGCCGGCGGCCAACCTGCTGGTGAATACCGTGATGCCGGTGATCTTCTGGCTGGCGGCGATCGACGCCGGGCGCCGTTCCGGCTTCTGGGGCACCATCTTCGGCGGCCTGGCGCAGCTGATCATGGGCAACGCCGTACCGGGCCTGGTGCTGGGCATTCTGATCGGCAAAGGCGTGGAAGAGAGCGGCTGGAACAAGATCACCAAGATCATGATGGCGGTGATCGTGCTGCTGTTCGTGCTGAGCGGCTTCTTCCGCGGCTTCGACATGAAAGTTCTCGAGTCCTTCAGCCTCGGCGTGCCGGGCTGGCTGGACGCCATTCACAATACCCTGAGCGGTAAATAAGGAGCGGGATGATGGAAGAACAAACCCAAAAAGGCTTCTGGTACGCCGACTGGTCATTCCCGATTTTTGTTGGCCTGCTGTCCTCCGGCGTGTTCGCCGGGACGCACATGTACTACCTGTACGGCATCGGCGCCTTTAACGAAGTGGCGTTCGTTTCCATGCTGCGGGCGGGGATGGATACCGGCGTGTATGGCGCGGTGGCGGCGTTCGGCGCCAGCTTCCTGTTCGCGCGCATCATCGAAGGCTCGCTGGTGGGCATCCTGGACATCGGCGGCGCGATCCAGACCGGCGTCGGGCTGGGCGTACCGGCGCTGCTTTTGGGGGCCGGCATCGTGTTCCCGGTCGCCAACTTCGCCGCTTCGCTGGCTACCGGCCTGATCATCGGCCTGGCGATCGGTTATGTGATCATTCTGGCGCGAAAATTCACCATCAATCAAAGCAACTCCACCTACGGGGCGGACGTGATGATGGGGGCGGGCAACTCCTCGGGCCGCTTCCTCGGGCCGTTGATCATCCTGTCGGCAATGACCGCCTCGATCCCGATCGGCATCGGTTCGCTGCTCGGCGCGCTGCTGTTCTATATCTGGGGTAAACCGATCACCGGCGGAGCGATCCTCGGCGCGATGATCCTGGGGGCGATCTTCCCGGTAGCCATTTCTTAAGAGGCCTGCGCCAGGCGCCGCCCGATGCTGCGGCGGCGCCCGGGCTAACAGGAGCAATGCGGTATGTATGACTTAGTAATCAGAGGCGCCAGACTGGCGGACGATACGCTGATCGATCTGGCGGTGAAAGACGGCAAAATAGCCTCGGTGGGGCGGCTGGCGGCGGACATCAGCGCCGTTCGCCAGCTGGATTTGGCGGGCAACTGCCGCCTGAGCGCCGGTTGGATCGATGCGCACGTGCACTGCTATCCCGAATCGCCGATTTATCATGACGAGCCGGATCGGGTCGGCGTCGCCAGCGGCGTCACCAGCGTGGTCGATGCCGGCAGCACCGGCGCCGACGATATCGACGCCTTTTATCAGCTGACGCGCAGCGCCAAAACCAACGTTTTCGCCTTCCTCAATATCTCGCGCATCGGCCTGCTGCGGCAGAACGAGCTGGCGGAGTTGACGGACATCGACAAGCGCGAGGCCGGCCAGGCCATCGCCAACCATCCCGGTTTCATCATCGGTATCAAGGCGCGCATGAGCAGCAGCGTGGTGGGCAAGAACGGCACCCGCCCGCTGGTGTTGGCTAAAGAGATCCAGCAGGAAAACCGCCAGCTGCCGCTGATGGTGCATATCGGCAATAACCCGCCGGATCTGGACGAGATTGCCGATCTGTTGACCCGTGGCGACATCATCACCCACTGCTACAACGGCAAACCGAACCGCATTCTGACGCCGGCGGGCACGCTGCGCGAGTCTATCCAGCGCGCGCTGCGGCGCGGCGTATTGCTCGACGTGGGGCACGGCACCGCCAGCTTCAGCTTCGAGGTGGCGCGTCAGGCGATCACGCTGGGTATTTTGCCGCACACCATCAGCTCCGATATTTACTGCCGCAACCGCATGAACGGACCGGTGCACAGCCTGGCGACGGTGATGTCCAAATTCTTCAGCGTCGGCCTGACGCTGCCGCAGGTGATCGCCTGCGTGACGGAGAACGCCGCGTCGGCGCTGCAGCTGAGCGGCAAAGGGCGACTGGAGCCGGGCTATGACGCCGATTTCACGCTGTTTGAACTGCGCCGCGAACCGCAGGTCTTCGCCGACGCCGAAGGGCAAACCGCCGAGGGCGAACGGCTGCTGGTACCGCTGGCCGCGGTGGTGGCCGGGGAAATCCTATTAACCGAACAAGGGGAGGCAAGCCATGTCTTCGATTTATGAAAAATACGGTTTGAAGCAGGTGATCAACACCTCCGGCCGCATGACCATTCTCGGCGTTTCTACGCCGCGCCAGGACGTGATCGACGCCGTTGATTACGGCCTGAACCACTATTTCGAAATCAAGGATCTGGTCAACAAGACCGGCGCCTATATCGCCGATCTGCTCAACGTGGAGGATGCGGTGATCGTCTCCTGCGCCTCGGCGGGCATCGCCCAGTCGGTGGCGGCGGTGATCGTTAAAGATAACGCCAATCTGCTGGTGAACCTGCATTCGGCGCCGGTGACCGTGCCGCGCGAGATCGTGCTGCCGCGCGGTCACAACGTCAACTTCGGCGCGCCGGTGGACACCATGGTGGCGCTGGGCGGCGGCAAGGTGGTGGAGGCGGGGTACGCCAACGAATGTTCGCCGGAGCAGATTGAAGCCTGCATCACGCCGCAGACTGCGGCGATCCTGTACGTCAAATCGCACCACTGCGTGCAGAAAAGCATTTTGTCCGTCGAACAGGCGGCGGTGGTGGCGCGCAAGCATAACCTGCCGCTGATCGTCGACGCCGCGGCGGAAGAAGATCTGATGTGTTACTACCAGATGGGGGCCGATCTGGTGATCTACAGCGGCGCCAAAGCCATCGAGGGGCCGACCAGCGGTCTGGTTGTCGGCAAGAAACAGTACGTCGAGTGGGTGAAGTTGCAATCCGGCGGCATCGGCCGGGCGATGAAGGTCGGTAAAGAGGGCATCCTCGGCCTGACGCAGGCGATTGAAAGCTATCTGACGCTTGAGAAAACCACCGGGCAACAGATGGTGGAGCGGATGACGCCATTCCTCAACAGCCTCAACACCCTGACCGGCGTCAGCGCCAAGACCGTCTGGGACAGTGCCGGCCGCGATATTGCCCGCGCCGAGATCGCCTTTGACGAAGCGGTGCTGGGGCGTTCGACCTATGACATCGTCCAGGCGTTGAAAACCGGCGATATCGCCATCTACTTCCGCGGCTATAAGGCCAACGAGGGCAAGATTGAGGTCGACGTGCGCAGCGTCGACGAGCAACAGCTGATGACCGTCTTTAGCTGTATCAAAAACCTGTTTACGGAGAAACAAGCATGAAGCTGCAGCCTAACTACTATCGCGACCGCGTCTGCCTGAACGTGCTCGCCGGCTCCAAAGCCAACGCGCAGGACATCTACGCCGCGGCGGAAGGCCATGTGCTGGTGGGCGTGCTCTCCAAGAACTACCCGGACGTCGACAGCGCGGTGACCGACATGCTGCGCTATGCGCGCCTGATCGAAAACGCGCTGTCGGTCGGCCTGGGCGCCGGCGATCCGAAGCAGTCGGCGATGGTCAGCCTGATCGCTCAGCAGGTGCAGCCGCAGCACGTTAACCAGGTGTTTACCGGCGTCGGCGCTAGCCGCGCGCTGCTGGGCCAGAACGACAGCGTGGTCAACGGCCTGGTGTCGCCGACCGGCCGCGTCGGTTGGGTGAAGATCTCTACCGGCCCATTGAGCGCCGCGGCGCCGGACGGCATCGTGCCGGTGGAAACCGCCATCGCCTTGCTGAAGGACATGGGCGGCAGCTCCATCAAGTATTTCCCGATGGGCGGCCTGAAGTGCAAGGACGAATACCAGTACGTCGCCAAGGCCTGCGCCGAGCATGACTTCATGCTGGAGCCGACCGGCGGCATCGATCTGGAGAACTTTGAGCCGATCGTCGAGATCGCGCTGGCGGCCGGCGTGAAACGCGTGATCCCGCATATCTACAGCTCGATCATCGACGCCGCCAGCGGCGACACGCGTCCGCAGGACGTGAAAACCTTGCTGGCGATGACCAAAAAGCTGGTGGGCTGAACGCACAATGGGATGAGGTAAACGCTGGGAGGCGAAGGTTTTCCCGTGGCGCGGCATGCCGCGCCGTTACCTATAGCCTATAGCTTTCAAGTTGCAGCTAGGCGGCAAGCGCAGGAGCCCCAGGAGCTTACTTAAGTAAGTGACTGGGGTGAGTGTGGGCAGCCAACAACGCTGCGGCTTGAAAGATGACGGGTATATACTGAGGACTACTATGCGAAACTGGCAGGCTCCAACCCGACGCACCGCGTTGTTCCTGGCGCTGCTGGCCGTGACCGGCCCGGCGCTGCATGCTGAGGATGCAATGAACTCCACGTCATCTCATTTTGCCTATATCGGCACCTACAATCCCAACGGCGAAGGCGTTTACCGGGTGCGGGTCGATCCGGCCAGCGGCGCGCTGAGCCAGGTTACGCTGGTCAGCAACGTGCCGAATCCGGCGCAGCTGACGTTGGGCGCTGATGGCAAGACGCTGTATGTCGCCAGCGAAGTGGCCGATTTCAACGGCGGTAAGCACGGCGGCATCACCGCCTACCGGATCAATCCGGCCGACGGCGGCCTGACGCAGCTCGACCAGGTGGATTCGCAGGGAGCAGGGCCGGTGTATCTTACCTCGACGCCGGACGGCCGCCATCTGCTGGTGGCGAACTACGTCAGCGGCAGCGTGGCGGCTTTCCCGATCGAAGCGGACGGCAGCCTGGGCGCCGCCAGCTCGGTGCAGCAGCAACAGGGCCCGGCGGGCGCGGCCAAACCGGCGGCGGCGGTGAACGGCAGCTTCGCCATCAGCGATCACAACGGCCCGCATGCCCATATGATCGCCAGCGATCCAAGCGGCAAGTTTGTGTTCTCTACCGATCTGGGATTGGATCGCATCTACCAATGGCGCTTTGACGCCGCGAGCGGCCGGCTGACGCCGAACGATCCACCGTGGATCGCTGCCTCGTCCGCCGGCGCCGGCCCGCGTCACTTTGTGTTTCATCCGGACGGCGACACCGTGCTGCTGGTGAACGAAGAGGCTTCGACGTTGACCAGCTACCGTTTTGATCGTCAAAAAGGTACTCTGAAACAACTGCATGCAGTTTCCGCGCTGCCCGCCGACTATCAGGGTACCAGCTTCGCTTCGGGGCTGGCGCTCAGCAAGAACGGCGACACGTTGTACGTCGCCAACCGGCTGCATAACAGCATTGCCCAGTTCAGCGTGGGCGCCGGCGGCGAGTTGAAACCGGTGGCGGAAACCTGGACCCGCGGCGATTACCCGCGTTCGCTGGCGCTGAGCTTGGATGGCCGCTATCTGTATGCGTTGAACCAGCGCAGCGATAACGTCACTCGCTTCAGCGTCAACCCGACGGACGGCAAGCTCAGCTTTGTGGGCGGCTATCTGCCGATCGGCAGCCCCTCGCAAATGGCGTTTCTGCCGCCGGCGAAGTAACCCGTGGCCCGCCCGGTTCGCCGGGTGGGCCGCCTGATTGACGGATACAGAATGGTGCGATTTCCTTACCCGCGTTTGGCTTACTTGTTCGATGCTTTGCAAACCGAGACTTTGCCGCAGGATGAACTGGCGAAGCGTTTCGCCGTGTCCACCCGCACGGTGCGGGCGGATATCACCGCGCTGAACGAGATCCTGGACAAGTACGGCGCGCGTTTCGTGCATAGCCGCGGAGCCGGCTATCGCCTGCAGGTCGATAACGCCGCGCTGTTCAGCGCCCTGCAGCATCAGGAGCGCCGCAAGCACGCCACCCCGCGCAGCGCGCAGGAGCGGGTGCATTATCTGCTGGTGCGTTTTTTGACCTCAGCCTTCTCCCTTAAACTGGAAGATCTGGCCGACGAGTGGTTTGTCAGCCGCGGCACGCTGCAAAACGACATGGCTGAGGTGAGAGAGCGCCTGGCGCACTATCAATTGACGATCGAAACCAAGCCGCGCTACGGCATGAAGCTGTTCGGCGCCGAGATGGCGATCCGCGCCTGCCTCACCGATCTGCTGTTCCAACTGCAGCTGGCCGACGCCGAGAACCCGCTGCTCAACAACGAGATCCTGCTGCAGCCACAGGTGGCGGCGTTCGCCGGATTGCTGCACCCGCTGTTGTCGCAATATGCCATTCGCCTGACCGACGAGGGCGAGCAGTACCTGATCTTCTACTGCGCGGTGGCGCTGCGGCGCATCAACGACGGCTATCCGCTGCCGGACTTCGAGGTGGAGGACGGCGACGACGCGGTGCGTCAGGTATCGACCCGCCTGGCGGCGGAGCTGCGTGCGGCCTCCGGCAAAGAGATCTCGATGGCCGAAGAGGCCTATCTGCGGGTCAACATTGCCGCGCGGCGCGTGCAGGATGTGCAGCCGACCGAGATCAACGCCGATGATGAAGAAGCGCTGGTGGACTACATCCTGTCCTACATCAACGCACACTATAACTATAACCTGCAGGGCGACGAGCAGCTGCGGGCCGATCTGCTTACCCATATCAAAACCATGATTACGCGGGTGAAATACCAGATCAACATCCCCAATCCGCTGTTGGCCAATATCAAGCAGCACTATCCGATGGCTTACGACGTGACGCTGGCGGCGGTCTCCAGCTGGGGCAAATACACCCCCTATACCCTGAGCGAGAACGAGATAGGCTATCTGGTGTTGCATATTGGCGTGGGGCTGGAGCGGCATTACAACATCGGTTATGAACGCCACCCGCAGGTGATGCTGGTGTGCGATACCGGCAACTCAACGGTGCGGATGATCCAGGCGCAGATTGCGCGCAAGTACCCGCAGCTGGTGATGACGCGCATCGTCTCGCTGCGCGATTACGAGATGCTTGCGCACATCGACGAAGACTTCGTGATTTCCAACGCCCGCATCGGCGAAAAGAACAAGCCGGTGGTGGTAATGTCGCCGTTCCCGACCGATTATCAGCTGGAGCAACTGGGCAAACTGGTGCTGGTGGATCGCACCAGGCCGTACATGCTGGAGAAGTTCTTCGACGCTGAGCATTTCATGGTGCTCAACGAGCCGCTGACGCAGGCGGAACTTTTCAGCCGGGTGTGCGGCCAGCTGGAGCGGGAAGGGTACGTCGGCGCGGACTTTTATCCGTCGGTGGTCGAGCGCGAGGCGATCGTCTCCACGCTGCTGGGCGAAGGCATCGCGCTGCCGCACTCGCTGGGGCTGCTGGCGAAAAAGACCGTGGTGGTGACGCTGCTGGCGCCGCAGGGCGTCGCCTGGGGCGAGGGCGAGGTCGCGCACGTGATTTTCCTGCTGGCGATCAGCAAGAGCGACTATGAAGAGGCGATGGCGATCTACGAGCTGTTCGTCACCTTCGTGCGTGAACGCTCAATGAGCCGCCTGCTGGGCAGCGACAGCTTCGACAGCTTCAAAGCGGTGGCGCTGGACTGCCTGAGCCGGAGTTGAGGGGCTAATCCGCTTCCGGCAGGAACAGGGCCGGGGGCAGATTGAAACGTTTGGCCAGCGCCATAATGTGCGGAATGGTCAGCGATCTTTTGCCGTTCAGGATTTGGTTAACCAACGACTTTTTACCGATCTCATGTTCAAAATCACTTTGGCTGAGTTGGTGCTGTTCCATCAATACGCGAAGCGCGGCCACCCCCTGCGGGAGTTGGGCGATACGCTGGTTGAATGCAGTAAATTCGGCACTGTTGTCTTCATATTCGGCGATTTTTTTTGCCAACATGTCAATCAGCGGATGGTGTTCATCGTTTTCCAGCAGATATTCCACCAATTCGAGCGCTTCTCGGTAGTCTTGCTGAGCGTGGCTGCCCTGCAATAAGGGTACGGCGCGCAGTAGCGCATCGGCCGCCTTAATGGCATCTGTAATCATGACGAACTCCTTCGATAGTGCTGCATCAGCTTGTCGTATTCGGCGTGGCTAACGATATGCTTTATGAAGACTTTCTGTGTCTCGAAGCTGGCAAAGAACAAGATCCGTAGGTGGTTGCCGCCGACGTCAATGACCCACCATTTCTCTTTGTATTTCATACGATCGAGCGAAGGAAAAAGCGCTTTTAACTCGTCCGGCGTGCGGAACTCGCCCCGTCGCAACGCTTTATAAATGGCCTCGAGAGCAGTGGCTTCATTGGGATATTGCTTCGTTGCGTTATTGAACGGTTCCCTGGAAATGATATGCATCGTTCCTTCGATTCCTACCCGGTGAACATTATAGCGACTGTCGGTGAAGTTCACAAATTGTAAACTTTTCGTTGTCCCGCCAGCAAAGCGTGGGGAAACTCCCGCCAGTTGTCTGTTTTTGCGTTACACACTATTGCGATTACCGCGGTGGGGGTAAATCCATGACGTGAATTTACAGGCGGTTACGGCTGATTCTGGAAGCGGATTCGCAAAGTGAGAAACGGGAGGGCTACGTTATGGGTGGGGCGGAGGCAACACATGCGCCGAGGCGACGCATGGGGAGAGTCTCAGCGACTAATCTTCATCAAACCCGGAGTTGAACAGCTCGACCACCGCCGTCAGCGCGTTGACTTCGTCGGGGCCGGTCGCTTCGACTTCGATATGCCGGCCCTGGGCGGAGTCCAGCATCAGCAGTGCGATGACGCTGCTGGCTTCAGCCTCGGTGCCGCTTTCGTTGCGCAGCATCACTTCGGCGTCGAAGCTTTGCACCAACTCGAACAGTTTCATCGCCGGGCGTGCGTGCATGCCCAGCTTGTTTTTGATTTCAACCGTCTGTTTGACCGTCATTGTTTACGCTTTTCCAGCGTGCGGTGGCGCGACTGCACGTTCTTGCCGCGCGAGCGAAAGTAATCGGCCAGCTGTTCCGCCACGTACACCGAGCGGTGTTTACCGCCGGTACAGCCGATGGCGACCGTCAGGTAGCTGCGGTTGTTGGTTTCCAGCATCGGCAGCCATTGTTCCAGGTAGCTGCGGGTCTGGTAGATGAAGTTGTGCACTTCGGTATGGCGATCGAGGAACGACGCCACCGGCTTGTCCAGACCGGTCATCGGCCGCAGCTTCGGATCCCAGTGCGGGTTCGGCAGGAAGCGCACGTCGAACACGTAGTCGGCGTCGATCGGAATACCGTGCTTGAAGCCGAAGGATTCGAACACCATCGTCAGTTCGCGCTCGCGCTTGCCGAGCAGGCGGGTGCGCAGCATTTCGGCCAGTTCGTGCACCGACATTTCCGAGGTGTCGATAATCAGGTCGGCCCGGGAGCGCAGCGGTTCGAGGAGATCGCTCTCTTCGTCAATGGCGCTTTCTAGCGACAGGTTTTTGCTGGAGAGCGGGTGCAGGCGGCGGGTGTCGCTGTAACGGCGGATCAGCGTGTTGCGATCGGCGTCGAGAAACAGCAGCTGCGGCGAGAAGCTGTCCGGCAGTTGAGTCATCGCGTATTCGAACACTTCCGGCGATTCCGGCATGTTGCGCACGTCGATGCTGACCGCCGCGGAGATATTGCGTTCCGCCAGCGTATTGGCGAGCTGCGGCAGCAGAACCACCGGCAGGTTGTCAACGCAGTAAAAACCCATGTCTTCCAGCGCCCGCAAGGCGACGGATTTTCCGGAACCGGAACGGCCGCTGACAATCATCAGCACCATGTGGCAACTCCCCTGGCATCGCGGCGGCGTTCATCGCCACCGGTGTAAACTTTGTTATTCCGGCCGAGGCCGGATCCATCATCGTGAAACAGTAACGTTATCCGGGCTGGAAGTCACGCCGACCGGGTATCACTCGGTGATGATTTGGTAAAGTTCTTCGTCGCTTTGCGCGGCGCGCAGGCGGCGGCATACGGTTTTGTCGGCCAGGCGTTTGGCGACCAGCGACAGGGTATGCAAATGGGTTTTGCACTGATCGGCAGGCACCAGCAGCGCGAACAGCAGGTCGACCGGCTGGTTGTCGATAGCGTCGAAAGCGATGGGTTGGTCGAGACGGATAAACACGCCAACGGCCCGCAGTGTGTCCTCTTCCAGTTTGCCGTGGGGAATGGCGATACCGTTGCCGATACCGGTGCTGCCCATGCGTTCCCGGGTGAGAACCGCGTCAAACACCACCTGTGAAGGCAGATTGAGCTGTTTGGCGGCCAGTTCGCTGATAATTTCCAAAGCCCGCTTCTTGCTGGTGCAGTGTACCGAGCTTTTGGTGCACTCGATGTTTAACACCGAGCTTAATTGCATATATTCGTTGTTCATCTCATCTTCACTTAAAACCGCGCCGCCGGGCGCACCCGGCAAGGCGGTTTTTCGTCGGTTTTAACCCTGATTACCGTTCGGCGCGTCACCCATGCGGGTCACGCGCCGAAGGGCGAGGCTGCGACGGAGGCAACCTCACGGAATGGGTTAGGGTGTCAGTGTTGCTTCAATTTGTCTTTATGTTTGTTCAATTGACGTGCCAATTTATCGATCAGCGTATCAATTGCGGCATACATATTCTCGTCTTCCGAGGTGGCGTGCAACTCGCCTCCATTCACGTGCACCGTTGCTTCCGCAATTTGCTGCACTTTTTCCACACTTAATACAACATACACCTGATTGATGCGATCAAAATACTGTTCGAGTTTGGCGAACTTGTTGTTCACGAACTCGCGCAACGGATCGGTGATTTCGATGTGGTGTCCGGTAATGTTGAGCTGCATAGTGTCTTCCTTCTCAATAGAGGTCAAACCAACTGTTTACGCTGGTTCGACGGCGGGATGGACAAAGACTCTCGGTACTTGGCGACGGTGCGCCGGGCCACGATGATCCCCTGATCGGCGAGCAGGGTGGCCAGCTTGCTGTCGCTGAGTGGTTTGGCGGGGTTTTCCGCCGCAATCAATTTCTTCACCAACGCGCGGATCGCCGTCGAGGAGGCTTCGCCGCCGCTGTCGGTATTCACGTGGCTGGAGAAGAAATATTTCAATTCGAAAATGCCGCGCGGGCTGTGCAGAAACTTCTGCGTGGTAACGCGCGAGATCGTCGATTCATGCATCTCCACGGCCTGGGCGATATCCGCCAGCACCATGGGTTTCATAAACTCTTCGCCTTGCTCGAAGAACGCCTGCTGCTGATCGACGATGCAGCGGGTGACCTTCAGCAGCGTTTCGTTGCGGCTCTCCAGGCTTTTAATCAACCACTTGGCTTCCTGCAGGTTGCTGCGGATAAACTGGCCGTCGGCTTCGCTGCGGGCGCTGTTGCCCAGCGCGGCGTACTGCTGATTGATCTTCAAACGCGGCACGCTGTCGCCGTTGAGCTCGACCGTCCATTTGTTCTGCGTCTTGCGTACCAGCACGTCCGGAATCACATATTCCGATTCGCCGGTATTGATCGACTGCCCCGGGCGCGGATCGAGCGACTGAATCAGCAGCATCGCTTCTTTCAGTGTATCTTCTTTTAGCCGGGTTGATCGCATCAGGCTGCGAAAGTCGTGGTTGGCCAACAGATCCAGATGCTCGCTGATGATCAGCCGCGCTTCGGCCAGATAAGGCGTATCTTTGGCGTATTGGGAGAGCTGCACCAGCAGGCAATCGCGCAGATCGCGCGCGGCGACGCCGATCGGATCAAAACGCTGCACGCGCTTCAGCACCGCCTCGACTTCCTCGAGGGTCACGTTCTCGTCGCCCAGGCTTTCCAGAATGTCTTCCAGCGGGACGGTGAGATAGCCGGTGTCATCCACCGCGTCGACGATGGAAGTGGCGATGGCGGCGTCGGTATCGGAGAACGGCGTCAGATCCACCTGCCACATCAGATAATCCTGCAGCGTTTGGGTGGTTTCGCCCTGATAGACCGGCAGCTCGTCGTCGCTGTAGTCGGTGCCGGTGCCGGACGGTGTGCCGGCGGTGTAGATCTCATCCCAGGTGGCGTCCAGCGGCAGCTCTTCCGGCATGTCTTTCTGTTCCAGCGCCTCGCGGGTATCGAGCCCCTCGGTCTCCTGGGTTTCTTTGGCGTCGATTTCGTCGTGCAGATCGGTCTGTTCAAGCAGCGGATTGCTCTCCAGCGCCAGCTGGATCTCTTGCTGAAGCTCAAGCGTGGACAACTGCAGCAGGCGGATCGCCTGCTGGAGCTGAGGTGTCATGGCCAGCTGTTGGCTGAGCCTGAGTTGCAAACCTTGCTTCATAGTTTTCTGTCTACTTCCGTTAACGGTGTCGCCCCGCAGGGCGCGCCGGCGCTTAGAGGCGGAACTCTTCGCCCAGATAAACGCGTTTAACCTGCTCGTCGGCCAGAATAGCATCCGGCGTGCCGTGGGCAATCAGTTTGCCCTGGCTGACGATGTAGGCGCGTTCACACACGTCCAGCGTCTCGCGCACGTTGTGGTCGGTGATCAGCACGCCCAGGCCGCTGTCACGCAGGTGCTCGATGATTTTCTTGATATCGATAACGGAAATCGGATCCACCCCGGCAAAGGGTTCGTCCAGCAGAATGAATTTCGGGTTGGCCGCCAGCGCGCGGGCGATTTCGACGCGGCGGCGTTCGCCGCCGGACAGCGCCTGGCCGAGGCTGTCGCGCAGATGGGAGATATGGAACTCTTCCATCAGCTCTTTGGCGCGGTCTTCGCGCTGTTCGCTGGTGAGATCGGGACGGATCTCCAGCACCGCCATCAGGTTGTCGTACACGCTCAGGCGGCGGAAGATCGACGCTTCCTGCGGCAGATAGCCGATGCCGCGGCGCGCGCGGGCGTGCAGCGGCAGCAGGCTGATGTCTTCTTCGTCGATCACGATGCGCCCGGCGTCGCGCGGCACGATGCCGACCACCATGTAGAAGGTGGTGGTTTTACCGGCGCCGTTCGGCCCGAGCAGGCCGACGATCTCGCCGGATTTCACTTTCAGGCTGACGTCTTCGACAACTTTACGGCCCTTGTAGGCTTTCGCCAGGTTTTCTGCGATGAGTGTTGCCATAAGTGATTAGTTACTCTTTTTTTGCCCGTTTTTGTCTTGCAACTGCGACGGTACCAGAACCGTTGTCACGCGTTTGCCTTTGTCGCTAAACGCCTGCATTTGCTGCTGTTGCACCAGATAGGTGATGCGATCGCCTTTCACGTTGCTGTCGAGCTGCTCCAGATAGGCGTTGCCCGTCAGGGTCACCAGCTGGGTCGCCACGTCGTAGCGCACTTTTTGCGCGTGGCCTTTGACCGGCTTGCCGCTGTCCTGCATCTGGTAGAAGGTTACCGGGTTGCCGAACGCTTCAATATAGGTCTTATTCTGATCTCCGCCCGGGCGGGTGACGACCACCTTGTCGGCGCGAATATCGATGGTGCCCTGTTTGATCACCACGTTGTCAGTGAAGGTGCTGACGTTGCTTTGCATGTCCAACGACTGCTTGAGCGAGTCGATGCTGACCGGCTGGCTGGAGTCGGATTTCAGCGCCAGAGCGGGGGCGCTGGCGGCCAAAACTAAGCTGCCGAGCAACAGGTTACGGAGTTGGTTTTTGGTTCTGAATTTCATAGTTGGTCTTAACCTTATCAATCAGCTCAGCGGTTTTGGTCCGCAGGTTCCCACGCATTTTCATGCCGTTAGAGGTAAAATTGGTCCCGTAAAGCGTGACTTCGTCATCGGAGGTGACGTCCTGGGTGACCAGGTTTACCTGAGCGTTGTCCGTCTTAATTTTTTCCAGCTGCGAGGTGGTGGTCAGGCTGTTCACCTCGACGTGACCATACAGATACAGCATCCGGTCTTTAGTCAGTTTGGCGCGATCGGCGCGAACTGACCAGGTGGCCACCGCATTCTCATCGAACAGCGTCATCACCGGCTGGGTGAACCAGCTCAGCTCGCCGGCGGTGTAATACTTCGCGTCTTCCGCCACCAGTTTATAATTCAGCTTGCCGGCTGGGTTGTACACCACGGTGACCGTGTGCTGGCTCTGGTAAGTCGGATCCTGATCGTTGACCGGGCCTGGGGCCGTGTCGTCGCTGAAGTCCGTCATGTTCCAGCCGATCAGCGCCAGAACGATCACCGTCAACAGGATGGTGATCCACAGTTTGGTTTTACTCATATCGACAGCCCTTTGGCGTCCTCCAGCTTATTTTGAGCCAAAAGAATGATGTCGCACAGTTCGCGTACCGCACCGCGGCCGCCGGCAATGCGGGTGACGTAGTGGGCGCGCGGCGTCAGCAGCGGGTGGGCGTCCGCCACCGCGACCGCCAGGCCGACCTGCGCCATCACCGGCCAGTCGATCAGGTCATCGCCGATATAGGCGACCTGATCCGCCGTTAACGACAGTTTATCCAACAGTTCACGGAAGGCCAAAAGCTTATCGGACTGCCCCTGATACAGATGGGTGATACCGAGCGTTTGCGCACGGTCTTCCAGCAGCTTGGCGGAGCGTCCGGTAATGATCGCCACCTCGATGTCCGAGGTTTTCAAGCAGCGGATGCCGTAGCCATCGCGCACGTTGAACGCCTTCAGTTCTTCACCGTTGTTGCCCATGAAGATCAGGCCGTCCGACAGAACGCCGTCAACGTCGCAAATCAACAGGCGGATGTTACCGGCACGCGCCATAACCTCTTGTTCTACCGGCCCGTAGCAGGTTTCTACCATACCCATTCCGTTCTATTCCTTAATTAAACGACGCCGGCGCGCAGCATGTCATGCATATGTACCACACCCAGCAGTTGGTCGCCATCGGCAACCAGCAGCGCGGTGATGTGGCGTTGTTGCATCAGGTTCAATGCATCGACCGCCAGGATGTTGGGGCGCACCCGCACGCCGCCCGGCGTCATGACATCGGCGATCTTCGCCTCGTGCAGGTTGATGCCCATGTCGAACACCCGGCGCAGGTCGCCGTCGGTGAAGATGCCGGCGATTTTCATCAGGTCGTCGCAGACAACCGTCAGGCCCAGATTTTTGCGGGTGATTTCCAGCAGCGCGTCGCGCAACGAGGCGTCGGCGCTGACGTGGGGCATTTCGTCGCCGCTGTGCATGATATCGCTAACCCGCAGCAGCAGTTTGCGGCCGAGTGCGCCGCCCGGATGCGACAGCGCGAAATCTTCCGGCGTGAAACCGCGCGCCTTCAGCAGCGCGACGGCCAGCGCATCGCCCATCACCAGCGTGGCGGTGGTGCTGGTGGTCGGCGCCAGCCCCAGCGGGCAGGCCTCCTGCGGCACCTTGATGCACAGGTGGATATCCGCCGCTTTGCCCATCGAACTTTCCGGATTGTTGGTCATGCAGATGAGGGTGATCTGTTGGCGTTTCAACACCGGGATCAGCGCCAGGATCTCACTGGACTCGCCAGAGTTGGAGATGGCGAGCACGATGTCCTGCGGGGTGACCATGCCCAAATCGCCATGGCTGGCTTCCGCCGGGTGAACGAAGAATGAGGGGGTGCCGGTGCTGGCGAAGGTCGCGGCGATCTTGCAGCCGATATGGCCGGATTTGCCCATGCCCATCACCACCACTTTGCCGCCGCAGGCGGCGATCGTTTCGCAGGCGCGAGTGAAGTCTGCGTTGATGTAGCTGTCGAGCTGAGCCAGCCCTTCACGCTCTATCTGAAGCACTTCTTTGCCGGCCTGTTGAAAATCGAAGCCCGGTTGCAACTCAATGTTCGACATACTCATTCCCGTCGGTTTAGCCGAAAGTACTGAAAGGGTTAAAGAACAGCACCGCAAGATACGCAATAAAGCCGCATAATAACAGCGCGCCCGCCAGGTGGCCGATGCGATGTTTGCGGCCGATGCACAGCACGCTCAGCAGCACGCTGGCCGCCAGCATCACCCAGTAATCGCGCTGGAAGGCGGCGGCATCCACGCTGCCCGGCGACAGCAGGGCGGGGACGCCCAGCACGATCACCGTGTTGAAAATATTGGAGCCGATGATATTCCCAATCGCCATATCATCCTCGCCCTTCAGCGCCCCGGCGATGGAGGTGGCCAGTTCGGGCAGGCTGGTGCCGATGGCGATAATGGTCAAACCAACCACCAGTTCGCTTAGGCCGAAATAGTGTGCAATCACCGTCGCATTATCGACCACCATTCTGGAAGAGAGCGGCAGAATGATAAACGCCAGCACCAGCCACAGCACCGCCACGGTATTGCTGCTGTCCTGCGGCAGTTCGGCGATCTGCTCCATGGTCAGGCTGTCGCTTCCCTCGCGCTGCGCCAGCCGCGCGATTTTCAGCATCAACAAGATGAAGCCGGCGGCGGCGGTCAGCAGCAGCACGCCGTCCAGCCTGCTCAGGGTACCGTCCATCAACACGAAACCGCACAATACTGTGACCGCTAACATCAGCGGCAGTTCGCGCCGCAGTATCTCGGAGCGCGCGGCCAGCGGGTGAATCAGCGCCGCCACCCCCAGGATCAATAAGATGTTGGTGATGTTGGACCCTAATACGTTGCCAACGGCCATATCTATCTGCCCGTTCAACGCGGCGGTGGTGGACACGATCAGCTCCGGCAGCGACGTGCCGATGCCGACGATGGTCATGCCGATGATCAACGGCGGTACGCCGAGCGAGCGGGAAATCACGGCAGCACCATAAACTAAGCGGTCTGCACCATACACCAGTAGAAATAAACCAACGATTAATAATGCTATCGCGAGAAACATGCAGGGTCCTTTGTCGGGTATTATCCCGGTTCGTTGGTTAAAGCCGTCAATGCGGCGGTATTGCTTGCCCTCCGTTGCACGCGTTTGAGCCGCAGCAACGGTTTTTCCCGGCTAATTGTTGAACAGTTTCGTTTTTTTTCGTTATGGCGCCAATTTTGACCGGGTGGCGCGGAAAAGTAAAACCAATGGCACCATTGGTTGCGAAATGGCAGTAAGTTTTTGTAAAGATGAGACGGATTGCGCCCATTGCTTTAACATCACGGGTAGATTCAGCAAAAGATGAGTCGTAAAGGGTCCATTAACATGCTCCAAAAGGCAGATAATTTGGTCGAAGTGCGCGACATGAGCTTCTCGCGCGGCGACCGACGGATATTTGAAGACATCAACCTGACGGTGCCTCGCGGTAAGGTCACGGCGATCATGGGGCCATCGGGCATCGGCAAAACCACGCTGCTGCGCCTGATAGGCGGCCAGCTGGCGCCGGACAGCGGGGAGATTTGGTTCGACGGCGACAACATTCCCGCGTTGTCCCGCCGTCAGTTATACGACGCGCGCAAAAAGATGAGCATGCTGTTCCAGTCGGGCGCGCTGTTTACCGATTTGACCGTATTCGAAAACGTGGCTTACCCGCTGCGCGAGCACAGCAACCTGCCGGAGCCTTTGTTGCGCAGCACGGTGCTGATGAAGCTGGAAGCCGTGGGGCTGCGCGGCGCGGCTCAGCTGATGCCCAATGAGCTTTCCGGCGGTATGGCGCGCCGGGCGGCGTTGGCGCGTGCGATCGCGCTGGACCCGGAAATGATCATGTTCGACGAACCTTTCGTTGGCCAGGATCCGATCACCATGGGGGTGCTGGTCAAGCTGATCGACGAGCTGAACCATGCGCTGGGCATTACCTGCATCGTGGTGTCGCACGACGTACCGGAGGTGCTGAGCATCGCTGACTACGCTTACATCGTGGCCGATCACCGGGTGATCGCTGAAGGCACCACGCAGCAATTGCAGAACAATCCTGATGCGCGCGTGCGCCAGTTCCTGGATGGTATAGCGGATGGGCCGGTGCCGTTCCGCTATCCGGCCGGGGATTATCAGGCCGAACTGCTAGGCTTAGGGAGTAAATAAGCTCATGTTATTAAGAGCGTTAGCGTCGTTGGGGCGCAGTGGCATCAACACCAGCGCCAGCTTCGGCCGCGCCGGGTTGATGCTGTTCAACGCGTTGATTGGCCGGCCGGAACCCGGCAAGCAGTGGCCGCTGTTGTTGAAACAGCTCTACAGCGTCGGCGTGCAGTCGCTGCTGATCATCATGGTTTCCGGGCTGTTTATCGGCATGGTGCTGGGCCTGCAGGGCTATATCGTGCTCACCACCTACAGCGCCGAGGCCAGCCTCGGCATGATGGTGGCGCTGTCGCTGCTGCGCGAACTGGGGCCGGTGGTCACGGCGCTGCTGTTCGCCGGCCGCGCCGGTTCCGCGCTCACGGCGGAAATCGGCCTGATGAAGGCGACGGAGCAGATCTCAAGCCTGGAAATGATGGCGGTCGATCCGCTGCGGCGCATCGTGGCGCCGCGCTTCTGGGCGGGGCTGATCAGCATGCCGCTGTTGACCATCATTTTCGTGGCGATCGGCATTTGGGGCGGCTCGGTGGTCGGCGTGGACTGGAAAGGCATCGACAGCGGCTTCTTCTGGTCGGCGATGCAGGGCGCCGTAGAGTGGAAAAAAGATCTGCTCAACTGCCTGATCAAGAGTGTGGTATTCGCCATTACCGTAACCTGGATTGCCATTTTCAACGGGTACGACGCCGTGCCTACCTCTGAAGGGATTAGCCGGGCGACGACGCGTACCGTGGTGCATTCGTCACTGGCGGTGTTGGGATTGGATTTCGTGCTGACAGCACTGATGTTTGGGAATTGATTCGATGCAAACGAAGAAGAGTGAAATCTGGGTTGGGGCATTTATGCTGATCGCGCTGTGCGCCATCGTGTTTATCTGCCTGCAGGTGGCGAACCTTAAATCGATCGGCAGCGAGCCGACCTACCGCATTTACGCAACGTTCGACAACATCGGCGGCCTGAAACCGCGTTCGCCGGTGAAGATTGGCGGCGTGGTGATCGGCCGCGTTGCTGACATCGAACTCGATTCGAAAACCTACACGCCGCGCGTGGCGCTGGATATCCAGAAAAAGTACGACCAAATCCCAGATACCAGCTCGCTGGCGATCCGCACCTCCGGCCTGCTGGGCGAGCAATATCTGGCGCTTAACGTGGGCTTTGAAGATCCTGATATGGGCACCACCATCCTGAAAGACGGGGGTACCATTCAGGACACCAAATCAGCCATGGTTCTGGAAGACCTGATCGGCCAGTTCCTGTATAAAAGCGGCGGTCAGGACAGCGCCAAATCGGGAGACGCGGCCGCTGAGCCGGCTGCCGGCGCCGCACCGCAACCCGCTGTTCCAAATCATTAAGAGAGGATACCTGCATGTTTAAACGTTTACTGATGGTGGTTCTGCTGGTGGTTGCACCGCTGGCGAGCGCAGCCGACCAAACCAATCCTTACAGCATGATGCAAGACGCGGCGCAGAAGACTTTCAGCCGTTTGAAGAACGAACAGCCGAAGATCAAGCAGGACCCGAACTACCTGCGTGCCATCGTGCATCAGGAACTGATGCCGTTCGTGCAGGTGAAATACGCCGGCGCGCTGGTGCTGGGGCGTTACTACAAAGAGGCAACGCCTGCGCAGCGCGAAGCTTACTTCACCGCCTTCCAGGCTTACCTGGAGCAGGCTTACGGCCAGGCGCTGGCGATGTATCACGGCCAGACTTACCAGATCGCGCCTGAACAGCCGCTGGGCAATGCCGATATCGTGGCTATTCGTGTCACCATCATCGACAACGGCGGCCGTCCGCCGGTGCGTCTGGATTTCCAATGGCGTAAGAACAGCAAAACCGGCTACTGGCAGGCGTATGACATGATCGCCGAAGGCGTCAGCATGATCACTACCAAGCAGAACGAGTGGGCGTCTACGCTGCGTACTCAGGGCATCGACGGCCTGACCAAACAGCTGCAGGCCGCCGCCGCGCAGCCTATCACGCTGGACAAGAAAAACTGATGTCGGCAGCGCTCAGCTTCGAATCAGAGCAGCAGACGCTGATCCTGCGCGGTGAACTGGATCGGGAAACGCTGCAGCCGCTGTGGCGGCAGCGCGACGCGCTGATGGCGGATAAAACCGCGATCGACGTGGCGCAACTGCAGCGCGTGGACTCCGCCGGGCTGGCGCTGTTGCTGCATCTGCAGGAAGAGCAGCGCCAACGCGGCGTAGCGCTGAAAATTTTCGGTGCCACCGAGCGCCTGAAAACGCTGATCGCGCTCTACAACCTGCAGGCGATAATGCCTGTCGATACCGTCGGTTAGCGGCGTTTTACGCCGCCATTGCGTGGTAAAACGATACAAAGCCCCTGTTATGCAGGGGCTTTTTCTTTAGTTTAAGAAAACATCGTATTCCACTAAGATACTAGGCTGTTTATGATCCTTTAGCGGCAGAACTGGATACTATGGAAACCAACGAGATTAAAGACGTGCTGATGCAGGCATTGGCACTGGATGAAGCACATGTGACGGGCGACGGCAGCCATTTTCAAGCGATCGTGGTCGGTGAACTGTTCGCCGGCATGAGCCGCGTCAAAAAACAGCAGACGGTTTACGCACCGCTGATGGAATACATTGCTGACAACCGCATTCATGCCTTGTCTATCAAGGCGTACACCCCTGAAGAGTGGCAGCGAGACCGCAAACTCAACGGATTTTAAGGCTGTTTGCCCTGCTGGGCGGGCAGCTTCAGATTAGATAACAGAGAGTAGTCAGATGGATAAATTTCGTGTGCAGGGTCGGACCCGCCTGAGCGGTGAAGTGTCTATTTCCGGGGCCAAAAACGCCGCCCTGCCGATCCTGTTCGCCGCCCTGTTGGCGGAAGAGCCGGTCGAGCTGCAGAATGTCCCGAAGCTGAAGGACATCGACACCACCATTAAACTACTCAACCAGTTGGGTACCAAGATTGAGCGTAACGGTTCGGTCTTCGTGGACGCCAGCGGCGTGAACGAGTTCTGCGCCCCTTACGATCTGGTGAAAACCATGCGCGCTTCCATCTGGGCGCTGGGGCCGCTGGTGGCGCGCTTCGGCCGCGGTCAGGTTTCCCTGCCGGGGGGCTGCGCGATCGGCGCGCGTCCGGTCGATCTGCACATCACCGGCCTGGAGCAACTGGGTGCCGAGATCAAGCTGGAAGAAGGATACGTTAAGGCGTCCGTCGAGGGCCGTCTGAAGGGCGCACACATCGTCATGGATAAGGTGAGCGTGGGCGCGACCGTAACCATCATGAGCGCCGCGACTCTGGCGACCGGCACCACCGTTATCGAGAACGCCGCACGTGAGCCGGAAATTGTCGATACCGCCAACTTCCTCAATACGCTGGGCGCGAAGATCAGCGGCGCCGGTAGCGACAAGATCACCATCGAAGGCGTCGAGCGTCTGGGCGGCGGCGTGTATCGCGTGCTGCCTGACCGCATCGAGACCGGGACCTTCCTGATCGCCGCCGCGGTTTCCGGTGGCAAAGTGATGTGCCGCAACACCCGCCCGGATACGCTGGATGCGGTGCTGGCCAAGCTGCGCGAAGCCGGTGCCGATATCGAAGTGGGTGAAGACTGGATCAGCCTGGACATGCACGGTAAACGCCCGAAAGCGGTCACCGTGCGCACCGCGCCGCACCCGGGCTTCCCGACCGACATGCAGGCCCAGTTCAGCCTGTTGAACCTGGTGGCGGAAGGCACCGGCGTTATCACCGAGACCATCTTCGAAAACCGCTTCATGCACGTGCCGGAATTGATCCGCATGGGCGCACACGCGGAAATCGAGAGCAATACCGTGATCTGCCATGGCGTTGAGCAGCTGTCCGGCGCTCAGGTGATGGCGACCGATCTGCGCGCTTCCGCTAGCCTGGTGATCGCCGGCTGTATCGCCGACGGCGTGACCGTCGTCGATCGCATCTATCACATCGATCGCGGCTATGAGCGTATTGAAGACAAGCTGCGCGCGCTGGGTGCGAACATCGAGCGTGTGAAAGGCGAGTAAGTCATTAGCGCCGGCGCGGCTGCGTCGGCAGGATGAAAATCAAAGGGCCGGCTATCAATGCCGGCCCTTTTTTAATTACTGTCTTCCGGGAATTCACCCACCGTCATTTTCAGCGTAATGCGTTTGCCGTCGCGCAGTACGATAACCGGTATCTCGGTGCCCGGCCTGATCTCCGCGACCTGGTCCATGGTTTCCAGCACGGATACCGCCGGTTTGTTATCCACGTTGATGATGATGTCGTTGATCTGGAAACCGGCGCTGCTCGCCGGGCCGTTCGGCGTAATTTCGGTCACGATGATGCCCTGCAGGCGATCGATGCCGGAATTGGAGGAGCGCAGCGGAATGATCTCCTTGCCCTGAATGCCGAAATAGCCACGGATCACGCGGCCGTCGCGGATCAGCTTGTCCATGATTTTGGTGGCCAGCTCGATCGGAATGGCAAAACCGAGACCCTCCGGCGTTTCGCCGTCGGTGATTTTGTCATAGGTCAGGGTATTGATGCCGATCAGCTCACCCAGCGAGTTGACCAGCGCGCCGCCGGAGTTGCCGCGGTTGATTGAGGCGTCGGTCTGCAGGAACGTCTGGCGGCCGGTGGTGCTCATACTGATGCGCCCGGTAGCGCTGAGAATGCCCTGAGTCACGGTTTGCCCCAGGTTATACGGGTTGCCGATTGCCAGCACCACGTCGCCGACGTGGGCAACGCGATTTTTATTGGTCGGGATCACCGGTAAATTGCCGGGATCGATCTTCAGCACCGCCAAATCGGTCAGGCCGTCGGAGCCGACCAACAGCGCTTCGTAGCGGCGGCCATCCTGCAACACCACGGTGATCTGCTGAGCGTCTTTGATCACGTGGCGGTTGGTGATGATATAGCCGCGTTCGTTCATGATCACGCCGGAACCGAGCGACAGCACGTTGGCGGCGCCGTTCAGATTGCGGTTGTAGATGTTCACCACGGCGGGCGCGGCGCGGCGCACCGCCTTGTTGTAGCTCACCGGCGTTTCGTCGCTGGTATTCTCGGTTTTCTCTGCAAACAGGCCGTTGGAAGAGCGCAGCATGGGCAGAGCGACCAACAGCAGGCCGGCAACGATGAGACCGATAACGACAGAACGCAAGAGCTTAGCAAACATGGAGTTTTCGTGGTGTGGTGAACGATGTTCGGAGGATAGCATGAGTTAACCGGGCGCAGTATGTCACCGAGCCCGGTTTTTGCACAAATTAACGCAGCAGCAGATAAATGGTTTCGTTACCGCGCACGATATTGAGCGCCATCACCGGTGGCTTGGCCTCCAGCACTTTGCGCAGCGTAGTGATGTTGTCCACGCGCTGACGGTTGACGCCGATGATCACGTCGCCTTTCTGCAGGCCGATCTGCGCCGCCGTCGAGCCTTTGTCCACGTTTTCCACCTTCACGCCTTTGTCGCCAGTCGGCAGCGCACCGTTGCTGAGGGAAACGCCCTGCAGCGCCGGCGACAGCGTTTCGGCATTGGTCGAGGCGCTCTCGCTGTTGTCCAGCGTGACCGAGACTTCCTGCGGTTTGCCGTCGCGCAGCAGGCCCACTTTGAGGGTTTTGCCCGGCGCGGTGGTGCCCACCTTGGCGCGCAGCTCAGCGAAGCTGCTCACCGGTTTACCGTCGACGGAAACCAGAATATCGCCGGCCTTGATGCCGGCCTTGGCGGCGGCGGATTTCGGCAACACTTCGCTGACGAAGGCGCCGCGCTGTGCGTCGGTGTTGAAGGCTTTGGCCATATCCGGAGTCATTTCGCTGCCCTTGATGCCCAGCAGGCCGCGTTTCACTTCGCCGAATTCAATCAGCTGCTGGCTCAGGTTCTGCGCCATATTGCTCGGAATAGCGAAGCCGATGCCGACGTTGCCGCCGCTCGGCGCCAAAATGGCGGTATTGATGCCGATCAGCTCACCATTCAGATTAACCAGCGCGCCGCCGGAGTTACCGCGGTTGATCGAGGCGTCGGTCTGAATGAAGTTTTCCAGCCCTTCCAGATTCAGGCCGGAACGCCCCAACGCCGAGATAATGCCGGAGGTAGCGGTTTGGCCCAGGCCGAACGGGTTGCCGACCGCGACGGCAAAGTCGCCGACGCGCAGCTGATCGGAGTCGGCCATCTTGATGGCGGTCAGGTTTTTGGTGTCGCTGAGCTGCAGCAAGGCGATATCGGATTGCTCATCGCGGCCAACCAGCTTGGCGTCCAGCTCGCGCCCGTCGTTCAACTGCACGCGGATTTTATCGGCGTTGTTGATGACGTGGTTGTTGGTCAGCACATAGCCTTTGGTGGCGTCGATGATGACGCCGGAACCCAGCCCTTCAAACGGGCGGGAGCTCTGCTGTTGACCGGGGAAGTTAGGGCCGAAGAAGCGTTTGAACTCTTCCGGCAACTGTTGACGCTGCACCTGAGTGCCAGCGACATGCACGCTCACTACGGCGGGCAGGACTTTTTCCAGCATCGGTGCCAGGCTCGGCAGCGGCTGCCCCTGAACGGCAACGGGCAGGGCCGCGTTGGCCACCGGTACGGAGCTGAGCGTCAGGCCGAGGCTAATTGCCAATGCACTAAGAATTAAAGACTTTTTCTTCATTGATGATAACTCTCTCAATACCTGCCGATGAAAATTTGATGATAAGGCAATCACCTTGTCATAGTGAAGGGTAAGACCGTGAATTTGCGTGCAAAGTTCAGTAAAGGTAATACGAGGGAAGGTCAAGACGGTAAACGGGGAAAACCCGCGGGTGGCCCCGCGGGCGAAGGGATATCAGTCGCGGCGCGCGCTTTGGCCGCGCAGCAGGCCGGAGGCGCCTTCCGAATAGTCGCGCGGCATTTCCACCGGCGCCTGATCGTTGTCTGCTTCCGCTTCGGTCAGGCGATAGCGGAACGGATTTTCCTGCATCGGCAGGTCCGGCAGCAGGTTGTTGGAGCTTTTCGCCATGTGCTGATACAGCTGACGATAATCGCGTGCCATGTTGTCCAGCAGCTCGGCGCTGCGGGCAAAGTGGCCGACCAGCTCCTGACGGTACTCTTCCAGCTCGGTTTTGCTCTTGTCCAATTCGTTCTGCAGGACTTGTTGTTGACGTAATTTACGGTTGCCAAAACGCATCGCCACCGCACCAATCACGATACCGACGACCAAACCAATCAGCGCATACTCCCAGGTCATGATGACTCCTATTTTGACTTCGTTGTTCCGCAGGGATTTTTCACTTAATAATATCCACTATAACCGTTAACCTTGTCCGAGTGGAATCCTGATGCGCTTCCACCTAATTTTTACAGGGTTTTCAGCGGTGCCCGCAGCGGGCATTTGTGGCGATAACGGTGCGAATCGGCATCAACTTGCCGCCAACGTTGGCTAAATAATTTCTAAGCGTTCTTAGGGAACATCGAACAGATGCAGGCACTATCACCGTTATCTCGCTACCAGCAGGCGCTGGATGCGGGTGAATATCAGGCCGATGAGGTTCAACGCCGGGCCGTGACTCAACTGGATCGCATTTATCAGGCTCTGCTGCAAAAGCCGGCGGCGAGCGCGCCTGCCGGCAGGCTGCGCGGCAAGCTCAGCCGCTTGCTGGGCAAGGGCGGCGACACGGCGCCACAGCGCCCGGTGCAGGGGCTGTATATGTGGGGCGGCGTCGGGCGCGGCAAAACCTGGTTGATGGATATGTTCTTCCACAGTTTGCCGGGCGATCGCAAAATGCGTCTGCACTTTCACCGCTTCATGCTGCGGGTGCATGAAGAGCTGACCGAGTTGCAGGGGCGGGAAAACCCGCTGGAAATCGTCGCCGACGGCTTTAAGGCCGAGACCGACGTGCTGTGCTTCGACGAATTCTTCGTGTCCGACATCACCGACGCCATGCTGCTGGCCACGCTGCTGCAGGCGCTGTTCGCGCGCGGCATCACGCTGGTGGCCACGTCGAACATCCCGCCGGACGATCTGTACCGCAACGGTCTGCAGCGGGCGCGTTTCCTACCGGCCATCGATCTGATCAACGAGTACTGCGACGTGATGAACGTCGACGCCGGCATCGACTATCGTCTGCGTACCCTGACCCAGGCGCACCTCTACCTGACGCCGCTGAGCGACCAGACGCGCGAGACGCTGGATCGGATGTTCGTCAAGCTGGCGGGCAAGGCGGGGGAGGACGCGCCGGTGCTGCAGATCAACCATCGGCCGCTGCAGGCGATCCGTTCGGTGGACGGCGTGCTGGCGGTGGATTTCCACACGTTGTGCGAAGAGGCGCGCAGCCAACTGGACTACATCGCGCTGTCGCGGCTGTATCACAGCGTGATCCTGTATAATGTGCAGGTGATGGGGCCGCTGAAAGAGAATACCGCGCGCCGTTTCCTGGCGTTGGTGGACGAATTCTACGAACGGCACATCAAGCTGGTGATCGGCGCCGAAGCGTCGATGTTCGAGATCTATCAGGGGGTGCAGCTGAAATTTGAATTCCAGCGCTGCCTGTCGCGCCTGCAGGAAATGCAGAGCGAAGAGTACCTCAAGCTGCCGCATCTGCCCTGAATCTGCCGGGCTTGCCGCCGCCATATCGCCGGTTGTCCGCCGCCGGCGATAAATTTATTTTCCATTCAAAAACCGTTCGATCTTTGTGAGCGACTTCTCTATAATCTTGCGACCCCACGTTACAACAAAGTTTTTTTTCCCAAAAACTTTATAGTGCCGGCAATGGCTATTCGAAGGGGTAGGTTTGCTGGACTTGTATGGTCGTGTGAGCCTCAACTGTTTTCGAGCGTTTGGGTGTTCACCAACGTGTAACTAATTATTGGGTAAGCTTTCTAATGAAAACTTTTACAGCTAAACCAGAAACCGTAAAACGCGACTGGTACGTTGTTGATGCAGATGGTAAAACTTTAGGCCGTCTCGCTACTGAACTGGCTCGTCGCCTGCGCGGCAAGCATAAAGCGGAATACACCCCGCACGTGGATACCGGTGATTACATCATCGTTCTGAACGCTGACAAAGTTGCTGTAACCGGCAACAAGCGTACAGACAAAGTGTACTACCACCACACCGGCCACATCGGTGGTATCAAGCAAGCGACCTTTGAAGAGATGATTGCCCGCCGTCCTGAGCGCGTGATTGAAATCGCGGTTAAAGGCATGCTGCCAAAGGGCCCGCTGGGTCGTGCTATGTTCCGTAAACTGAAAGTTTACGCGGGCACCGAGCACAATCACGCGGCACAGCAACCGCAAGTTCTGGACATTTAATCGGGATTAATGGCAATGGCTGAAAATCAATACTACGGCACTGGTCGCCGCAAAAGCTCCGCCGCTCGCGTCTTCATCAAGCCGGGCAACGGTAACATCGTTATCAACCAGCGCAGCCTGGAACAGTACTTCGGTCGCGAAACTGCCCGCATGGTAGTTCGTCAGCCGCTGGAACTGGTCGACATGGTTGGCAAACTGGATCTGTACATCACCGTTAAAGGTGGTGGTATCTCCGGTCAAGCTGGCGCTATCCGTCACGGTATCACCCGTGCACTGATGGAGTACGATGAGACTCTGCGTTCTGAACTGCGTAAAGCTGGCTTCGTCACCCGTGACGCTCGTCAGGTTGAACGTAAGAAAGTCGGTCTGCGTAAAGCACGTCGTCGTCCGCAGTTCTCCAAGCGTTAATTTTCGCTGCTTCGGCAGTGCGATTTACGCAAAAAACCCGGTGCTTCACCGGGTTTTTTTATGCCTGAAATCCGCCGTCCCCGACTAAAATATGTGGCATATCAGACAATTCAACATGAATTCGCCGCACTGCCCCCACAAAACAAGCAAAATCTGGTAAACTATCACCCACTTTTGCGCCTGTTCGCCGTGCAGTTGATCTCCTGGGCCGGTTTTTTATGGGTTCGGGTCGCGCTGCGTGCTGCCGGCCTGCGGCAAGATTATTCAGGATAGCAGCCTGTCAGTTGGCTATTCGCAGTATTTTCTAGATAACTTGGAGGTTTTCATGGCTGTCGCTGCCAACAAACGTTCGGTAATGACGCTGTTCTCTGGCCCGACCGACATTTTTAGCCATCAAGTACGTATCGTACTGGCGGAGAAAGGTGTCAGCGTCGAGATCGAGCAGGTCGAAATGGATAACCTGCCGCAAGATCTGATTGACCTCAACCCTTACCAGACGGTGCCTACGCTGGTCGATCGCGAACTGACCCTGTATGAATCCCGCATCATCATGGAATACCTGGATGAGCGCTTCCCGCACCCGCCGCTGATGCCGGTTTACCCGGTTGCCCGTGGTGAGAGCCGTCTGATGATGCTGCGCATCGAGAAGAACTGGTACTCGCTGATGGACAAGATCGAGAAGAGCAGCGGTCAGGAAGCGGAATCCGCCCGTCGTCAGCTGCGTGAAGAGCTGTTGGCGATCGCGCCTATCTTCGGCCAGACGCCGTATTTCATGAGCGAAGAGTTCAGCCTGGTGGATTGCTACCTGGCACCGCTGTTGTGGCGTCTGCCGCAGCTGGGCATCGAATTGAGCGGCGCCGGCTCTAAAGAGCTGAAAGGCTACATGACCCGCGTCTTCGAACGCGACGCTTTCCTGGCTTCCCTGACCGAAGCCGAGCGTGAAATGCGCCTGCAAACCCGGGGCTAAGCGCGATGGACATGTCTCAGATGACGCCGCGTCGCCCGTATCTGTTGCGGGCGTTCTACGACTGGTTGCTGGATAACCAGCTGACGCCGCACCTGGTGGTCGACGTGACTCGCCCGGATGTTCAGGTGCCGATGGAGTTCGCGCGTGATGGCCAGATCGTGTTGAATATCGCGCCGCGCGCGGTAGGCAACCTGGCGTTGGGCAACGAAGACGTGCAGTTTAACGCACGTTTCGGCGGCGTGCCGCGTCAGGTTTCGGTGCCGATGGCAGCCGTACTGGCGATTTATGCGCGTGAAAACGGCGCCGGCACGATGTTCGAACCGGAAGCCGCCTACGACGAGAGCGAAGGCGTGTTCGAAGGTCTGGACAATGAGACGATCCCTTCGGAAACCCTGATGTCAGTGATCGACGGCGATCGCCCGGATACCGCGGAAGATGACGGCCCGGACGACGAACCGCCGCAGCCGCCGCGCGGTGGCCGCCCGGCGCTGCGTGTGGTGAAATAAGCCCGCGTGAACAAACGAAAAAGCACCCCGTGGGGTGCTTTTTTTTGCCCGGACGAAGCGGATCAGCCTTTCAAGGCGGCAATGCAGGCATCGCGCGGCGCGCTGAGATCGCCTACGCGCACGGTGGACAGCGCGTGGGCTGCACGCTCACGGAAGCTGGTGATGGCGGTGTCGCCTTGCACTTCCGGTGGCGCGGTGCAGATGTCATTGAGCGGCAGATCGTTGCCTTTGTTGAGCGCCTGCAATACCGCTGCCGGGTTGTAGATCAGGGCCGCGGAGAGGGCAGATTTAATGCCGGCGGTAAATCCGGCATTGCCGCCGCCGGCCAGCTTGGGCGCCAGAGCAATCCAGTTGTCGTCCCCCAACCGGATGCTGTTTTCCACGGCGCTGAACTGCCCGGCCTTGCCCAACTGCGCCACGACCGGCCGCGCGCCGCGCGCTTCGATATTGTAACCGACCTCCTGCGAATCCAGCGCCAGGGCTGAGGCGCTGAAACTGACGGCCAGCAGCGCGCCGGCCAACAGGGAAATGGAGCATTTCATGTTCGCTATCCTTATCTCGGTGTCAGGCGCAGCCGCGCCCTGCAATGGTGCTAACTCAATACTATAGCGCGTTGAGGCAGTGAGGAGAGGGGCGGTTGTTACAAAGCGTGGCCGGTTAAAACAAAGGCCCGGCAACGTGCCGGGCCTTTGGCGGTACGGAAGGTTTACACTTCCAGGTAGTTCATGATGCCGTCTGCCGCTTTGCGGCCTTCGGCGATCGCCGTCACCACCAGGTCGGAGCCGCGGACCGCGTCGCCACCGGCGAAGATTTTCGGGTTGCTGGTCTGGAATGCGTTGTCGCTGCCTTCCGGCGCCACGATGCGGCCCTGTTTATCGAGCTGCACGTCGTGCGCCGCCAGCCAGTCCATACGGTGTGGGCGGAAGCCGAACGCCATCACCACCGCGTCGGCGTCGATAACGTGTTCGGAACCCGGTACCTGCTCCGCCGCCTGACGGCCGTTGGCATCCGGTGCGCCCAGCTGAGTGCGCACCATTTTCACCCCGGCCACGCGGCCGGCGCTGTTCAGTTCGATGCTCAGCGGCTGCAGGTTAAACTGGAAGTCCACCCCTTCTTCCCGCGCGTTCTTCACTTCGCGCTTGGAACCCGGCATGTTGGCCTCGTCGCGGCGGTAGGCGCAGACGACCTGCGTCGCGCCCTGACGCACCGAGGTACGCACACAGTCCATGGCGGTATCACCGCCGCCCAGCACCACTACCCGCTTGCCTTCCATGCTGACGTAAGGCTCGTGCTGCTCGGTTTCATAGCCCATCAGCTGCTTGGTGTTGGCGATCAGGAACGGCAGCGCGTCGTACACGCCCTGCGCTTCCTCATTCTCCAGGCCGCCGCGCATCGACTGATAGGTACCGACGCCGAGGAACACCGCATCGTACTCGCTCAGCAAGGTCTCCATGCTGATGTCTTTGCCCACTTCGGTGTTCAGCTGGAACTCGATGCCCATCTCGCTGAAGATGCCGCGGCGTTTGACCATCACTTCCTTTTCCAGCTTGAAGGCCGGGATACCGAAGGTCAGCAGGCCGCCGATCTCAGGATGACGGTCATACACCACCGCTTTGACGCCGTTGCGGGTCAGCACGTCGGCGCAGGCCAGCCCGGCAGGGCCGGCACCGACGATCGCCACGCGCTTGCCGGTCGGCTGCACGTGCGACATGTCCGGCTTCCAGCCCATTTCGATGGCCTTATCGCTGATGTAACGCTCGATATTGCCGATGGTGACCGCGCCGAACTCGTCGTTCAGGGTGCAAGACCCTTCGCACAGGCGATCCTGCGGGCATACGCGGCCGCACACCTCCGGCAGGCTGTTGGTCTGATGCGCCAGGTCCGCCGCTTCCATGATGCGGCCTTCGTTGGCCAGCTTCAGCCAGTTCGGGATGTAGTTGTGCACCGGGCACTTCCACTCGCAATACGGGTTGCCGCAGGACAGACAGCGGTCCGCCTGGGCCTTGGCCTGGGTTTCCGAAAACGGTTCGTAGATCTCGACGAACTCGATTTTGCGGATCTTCAGCGGTTTCTTTGGCGGATCAACACGCTGCAGGTCGATAAATTGATAAACGTTCTGGCTCATTAATGACCTACCTCTTACTGCGCCTGCACCCGCAGCTCGGCTGCGGAGCGGCTACGGTGACCCAACAGCGCTTTGACATCGCTAGACTTCGGTTTGACCAGGGCGAACTTTGGCGCCCACTCCGGCCAGTTGGCCAGGATCTCTTCCGCGCGGGAAGAGCCGGTCGCCTGCACGTGTTCGGTGATCAGGCCGCGCAGGTGCTCCTCATGGATCGCCAGCTGATCGACATCCAGCACTTCCACCAGCTCCGGGTTCACGCGCTTGCGGAACTCGCCATCTTCGTCCAACACGTAGGCAAAGCCGCCGGTCATGCCGGCACCGAAGTTGATGCCGGTTTTACCCAGCACACAGACGATGCCGCCGGTCATGTATTCGCAGCCGTTGTCGCCGATGCCTTCCACCACGGTGATGGCGCCGGAGTTGCGCACCGCGAAGCGTTCGCCCGCGCGGCCGGCAGCGAACAGCTTGCCGCCGGTGGCGCCGTACAGGCAGGTGTTGCCGACGATACTGGCTTCATGGCTGCGGAAGGCGGAGCCGATCGGCGGACGCACTGCGATGCTGCCGCCGGCCATGCCTTTGCCGACATAGTCGTTGGCATCGCCGGTCAGGGTCAGCTCGACGCCGCCGGCGTTCCAAACGCCGAAGCTCTGCCCGGCGGTGCCGGAGAAGTGCGCCTTAATAGGATCGGCCGCCATGCCCTGATCGCCGTGCACGTCGGCGATCGCGCCGGACAGCATGGCGCCCACGGAGCGGTCGGTGTTGCGAATGTCGAAGTAGAAGGTTTTACCCTGCTTCGCTTCGATGTACGGCTGCGCCTGCGCCAGCAGCTCTTTGTTCAGCAGGCCCTTGTCGAACGCCGGGTTGCTGCTTTCGGTGCAGTACACCGCTTTGCCCGGATGCGGCGTGGCGGTTTTCAGCAGCGGCGACAGATCCAGCTTGTTCTGCTTGGCGGAGATGCCGTCCAGCTCGGTCAGGAACTCGGTGCGGCCGATCAGATCCACCAGTTGGCTCACGCCCAGTTGGGCCATGATCTCGCGGGTTTCACGCGCGATAAACTGGAAGTAATTCGTCACGCGTTCTGGCAGGCCGTGGTAGTGATCGCGGCGCAGCTTGTCGTCCTGAGTCGCGACGCCGGTCGCGCAGTTGTTGAGGTGGCAGATGCGCAGGTATTTGCAGCCCAGCGCCACCATCGGCCCGGTGCCGAAGCCGAAGCTTTCCGCGCCCAGGATCGCCGCTTTGACGATGTCCACGCCGGTTTTCAGGCCGCCGTCCACCTGCAGGCGGATCTTGTGGCGCAGGCCGTTGGCCACCAGCGCCTGCTGGGTTTCCACCAGGCCCAGTTCCCACGGACAGCCGGCATATTTCACCGAGGACAGCGGGCTGGCGCCGGTGCCGCCGTCGTAACCGGCGATGGTGATGAGATCGGCATAGGCTTTCGCCACGCCGGTGGCGATGGTGCCCACGCCCGGCTCGGACACCAGTTTCACCGAGATCACCGCCTTCGGGTTGACCTGCTTCAGGTCGAAGATCAGCTGCGCCAGATCTTCGATCGAGTAGATGTCGTGGTGCGGCGGCGGGGAGATCAGCGTCACGCCCGGCACTGAATAGCGCAATCTGGCGATGTACGGAGTGACTTTGTCGCCCGGTAGCTGGCCGCCTTCGCCCGGCTTGGCGCCTTGCGCGACCTTAATTTGGATCACGTCGGCGTTCACCAGGTAGGCCGGCGTCACGCCGAAGCGGCCGGAGGCCACCTGTTTGATGCGCGACACCTTGTTGGTGCGGTAGCGCGCCGGATCTTCGCCGCCTTCGCCAGAGTTGGAGAAGCCGCCGAGACCGTTCATGGCGATCGCCAGCGACTCGTGCGCTTCCGGGCTCAGTGCGCCGATCGACATCGCCGCGGTGTCGAAGCGTTTGAACAGCGACTCCGCCGGTTCGACCTGATCGACCGGGATCGGTTCACCTTTCGGCGTGATGGCCAGCAGATCGCGCAGCATGGCGATCGGTCGCTCGTTCACCAGCTTGGCGTAGGCCTGGTAGTCGCTGTACTCGCCGCTGTGCACCGCTTTTTGCAGTGAGTTCACCACGTCCGGGTTGTAGGCGTGGTATTCGCCGCCGTGTACGAACTTCAGCAGGCCGCCTTGCTCCAGCGGTTTGCGTTTCAGCCAGGCGCGCTTGGAGAGGTTCTGCAGATCCTGCTGGAAGTCGCTGAAGCTGGCACCGCCGATGCGGCTGACCACGCCCTGGAAGCACAGATCCGCCAGATCGCGGTGCAGGCCGACCGCTTCGAACAGCTTGGAGCAGCGGTAAGAGGCGATGGTCGAGATGCCCATCTTGGACATGATCTTGTACAGGCCTTTGTTGATGCCGTTGCGGTAGTTCAGCATCACGTCGCGGTATTTCTTGTCGATCGCCTGGCTGTCCACCAGCTTGGCCAGGGTTTCATAGGCCAGGTACGGGTAGATGGCGGTCGCGCCGAAGCCGAGCAGCACGGCGAAGTGGTGCGGATCGCGGGCGCTGGCGGTTTCAACGATCAGGTTGGCGTCGCAGCGCAGGCTCTTCTCCACCAGGCGGGTTTGCACGGCGCCCACGGCCATCGGAGCCGGTACCGGCAGGCGGCCGGGCGCGATGGCGCGGTCGGACAGCACCAACAGCACTGCGCCTTCGCGCACCTTGCGTTCCGCTTCGTCGCACAGGGCGCGAATGGTCTGCTCCAGATCCTGCTGCTGCGGATCGAAGGTCAGATCGAGCGTCTCGGCGCGATAGTATTCGCCTTCCAGCGTGGTGAGCTGTTTGAAATCGGAGTACAGCAGGATCGGCGATTTGAAGCTCAGGCGGTGCGCCTGGCCTTCGGCTTCGCAGAACACGTTCATTTCACGGCCGATGCTGGTGGCCAGCGACATGACGTGCGCTTCGCGCAGCGGATCGATCGGCGGGTTGGTGACCTGCGCGAACTGCTGGCGGAAGTAGTCGTAAACGATGCGCGGCCGGCTGGAGAGCACGGCGAACGGGGTATCGTCGCCCATCGAACCGGTGGCTTCCTGGCCAATCTCGCCCAGCACGCGGATCACCTGATCCAGCTCTTCGCTGCTGTAGCCGAACTGTTTCTGGTAGGTTTCGAGCTGCGCGTCGTCGAGCTCGCGGCTGCCGACCTGATCGTCCGGCAGATCTTCGAACGGCACCAGGCGTTTGACGTTTTTCTCCATCCACTCTTTATACGGGTGGCGGCTTTTCAGATCGTTGTCGGTTTCCGCTGAGTGCAGGATACGGCCGCTGCGGGTGTCGATCACCATCAGCTCGCCGGGGCCGACGCGGCCTTTTTCCACCACTTCATCCGGCTGGTAATCCCAGATGCCGACTTCGGAGGCGCAGGTGATCAGCTTGTCTTTGGTGATCACGTAGCGCGCCGGGCGCAGGCCGTTGCGATCGAGGTTACAGGCGGCGTAGCGGCCGTCGGACATCACGATGCCGGCCGGGCCGTCCCACGGCTCCATGTGCATCGAGTTGAAGTCGAAGAAGGCGCGCAGATCGCCGTCCATGTCCGGGTTGTTTTGCCAGGCCGGCGGCACCAGCAGGCGCATGGCGCGGATGAGATCCATCCCGCCCGCCAGCAGCAGCTCCAGCATGTTGTCCAGCGAACTGGAGTCGGAGCCGGTTTCGTTGACGAACGGCGCGGCGGCCTGCAGATCCGGGATCAGTGGCGTTTGGAATTTGTAGGTACGGGCACGCGCCCATTGGCGGTTGCCGGTGATGGTATTGATTTCGCCGTTGTGCGCCAGGTAGCGGAACGGCTGCGCCAGCGGCCAGCGCGGCACGGTGTTGGTGGAGAAGCGCTGGTGGAACAGGCAAATGGCCGACTCCAGGCGCAGGTCCGCCAGATCGAGATAGAAGCGCGGCAGATCCGCAGGCATGCACAGGCCTTTATAGATCGTCACCAGGTTGGAGAAGCTGCAGACGTAGAAGCTGTTGTCCTGCACGCGTTTCTCGATGCGGCGACGCGCCACGAACAGGCGGCGCTCCATATCGCGCGGGCGCCAGCCGGCCGGGGCATTAACGAAGATTTGCTCGATGCGCGGCAGGGAGGAGAGGGCGATTTCACCCAGCACGTCCGGGTTAGTCGGCACTTCACGCCAGCCGACGATCGACAGCGTTTCGTTTTGCAGCTCTTCTTCCACGATGCGGCGGCTGAGGCGCGCTTCCTCTTCATTCTGGCTGAGGAACATCATGCCGACGGCGTAGTTCTTGGCCAAACGCCAGCCGCGCTCTTCCGCCACCATGCGGAAGAAGCGATCGGGTTTTTGCAGCAACAGGCCGCAGCCGTCGCCGGTCTTGCCGTCGGCCAGGATCGCGCCGCGGTGCTGCATGCGGGCCAGCGCGTGAATGGCGGTGCGCACCACCTTGTGGCTAGGTTCGCCTTCTATGTGGGCGATCAGGCCGAAACCACAGTTGTCCCTCTCTTGGGATTTATCGTACAACATATCGTGAACCTCCCCAGGCTCTGCGTGACTCTCACAACCTACTGCGAGGGGGCTTCCCAATTTCAGGCAGAAGTCCAATCAGCAAGTTAACCCCGCCAATCTGCTTTTCCGCCCTCCATCAATGGCCTCTCGTGACGGTCTCACAAGTGGTATAGGACTTGTTTTAAGAGGGAGTCTTCAATTACTGCATAAATATGACGAGACGTTTGCCCGTCCAGAAAGCTTCCAGCGGACTTCCAACTTAGCGAGAAAGAATTCGCAGGTCAAATGTGGGCTTAAGATAGATTCTTATCGAATTAATGATGTTTATTTATTTGATAAATAAGTAATTTAATGCATTTTTGCACTGTCGTGGGGCAACACCGATCCCCGCAGAAGTGTGAGCTGTCTCACTATAGTGCAACCCCTTAATCTCTGCACCATGCTAGTGCGGGGGTTAATGCCAGAATTTTATTCTATAAGATATTGCTTGGATGATGTTTATGACTATTTTTCACCGTGTTGTCATATTGCCGTTAACGGTTGCGTGACGATTAGAATAATTCATCAGAATTATAGTGAATTGATTTGCGTTTATGATGAATAGTTATGCCTGGTGGCGCCTTGCGGGGAAAGCGTTGATCTCTGTCATCGCGGGAAAAGCCGTTTCTTATTAGCATCGCGGCTTTGAACACAGAGAATCACCAAGATTATGCAGTTGCCGCAATTAGTCAATATGTTTGGCGCAGATCTCCAGCGCCGCTATGGCGAAAAGATCCATAAACTCACGCTGCACGGCGGATTCAGCTGCCCTAACCGCGACGGCACGTTGGGGCGCGGCGGCTGTACGTTCTGCAATGTCGCCTCGTTCGCCGATGAAGCGATGCAGCGCCAGAGCATCGACGAACAGCTGGCGCAACAGGCCGCGCGGGTCGATCGGGCGCGGCGCTATCTGGCCTATTTCCAGGCCTATACCAGCACCTATGCGCAGATCGAACGGCTGGCGTCGATGTATCGGCAGGCGTTGGCGCAGAGCGCCATGGTCGGCCTGTGCGTCGGCACCCGGCCGGACTGCGTGCCGCCCGCCGCGCTGGATCTGCTGGCGGGATACCGCGAGCAAGGCTATGAAGTGTGGCTGGAGCTGGGGCTGCAGACGGCGCACGATAAAACGCTGAAGCGCATCAACCGCGGCCATGATTTTCGCTGTTATCAGCAGACGGCGCGGCTGGCCCGGCAGCGCGGGCTGAAGGTGTGCTGCCATCTGATCGTCGGGCTGCCGGGAGAAACTCAGCGCGATCATCTGCTCACGCTGCAGCGGGTGGTGGAGACTGGCGTGGATGGCATCAAACTGCATCCGCTGCACGTCGTGACCGGCAGTACCCTGGCACGAGCGTGGCGCGCCGGGCGCTTGTCCGAACTGGCGTTGGAGGACTACGCCGTCAGCGCCGGGGAGATGATCCGCCACACGCCGGGCGAGGTGGTGTATCACCGTCTTTCCGCCAGCGCCCGTCGGCCGACGCTGCTGGCGCCGCTGTGGTGCGAAAACCGCTGGAGTGGCATGCAGGCGGTCGGTGCTTATCTGCAACAGCGCGGTGGGCAGGGCAGCGCGCTGGATGAAAAGTGGCGCTACCGCCCTGGAATGCCGTTCTGAAGTGCAATCTTTGCCACACTTCGGCGTTTGCCGCCTTATCTCACCGCGGTTTTACGGTATGATTCAAAAGATTGTGTCTGAATGGAGCCGCTATGAAGCAAATCCGGGTGTTGGCCCAGTACTACGTTGATTTAATGGTGAAACTGGGGTTGGTACGCTTCTCGCTGCTGCTGGCCTCGGCGCTGGTGGTGCTGGCGATGGTGGTGCAGATGGCGGTGACCATGCTGCTGCGCGGCGAAGTGGAAAGCATCGACGTGGTGCGTTCGATCTTCTTCGGCCTGTTGATCACCCCGTGGGCGGTCTATTTTCTCTCGGTGGTGGTGGAACAGTTGGAAGAGTCGCGCCAACGGCTGGCGCGGCTGGTGGACAAGCTCGAAGAGATGCGCCACCGCGATCTGGAGCTCAATCAGCAGCTCAAAGACAATATCAGCCAGCTGAATCAGGAGATTGCCGACCGTATCAAGGCGGAAGAAGAGCGCCTGCAGGTGATGGAAAAGCTGACCGAAGAGATGGAACAGCGCGAGCTGGCGCAGATTGAGCTGGGCCAGCAATCGGCGCTGTTGCGTTCCTTCCTCGATGCCTCGCCGGATCTGGTCTACTACCGCAACGAAGACAAAGAGTTCTCCGGCTGCAACCGCGCGATGGAGCTGCTGACCGGCAAAAGCGAGAAGCAGCTGATCGGCCTGACGCCGTTCGACGTCTACGGCCAGGAGATCGCCGAAAAGGTCATTGAGACCGACGAGAAGGTGTTCCGCCACAACGTCTCGCTGACCTACGAACAGTGGCTGGTGTATCCCGACGGCCGCAAGGCCTGTTTCGAGCTGCGCAAGGTCCCGTTTTACGACCGGGTGGGCAAACGCCACGGGCTGATGGGCTTCGGCCGCGATATTACCGAGCGTAAGCGCTACCAGGACGCGCTAGAGAACGCTAGCAGGGAGAAGACCACCTTTATCTCCACCATCAGCCACGAGCTGCGTACGCCGCTTAACGGCATCGTCGGCCTGAGCCGCATCCTGCTCGATACCGAGCTGAATGACGAGCAACTGAAATACCTGAAGACCATCCACGTCAGCGCCATCACCCTCGGCAATATCTTCAACGACATTATCGAAATGGATAAGCTCGAGCGGCGCAAGGTGCAGCTCGACAACCAGCCGGTGGACTTCACCGGTTTCCTGGCAGATCTGGAGAACCTCTCCGGCCTGCTGGCGCAGCCGAAAGGGCTGCAGTTCATCATGGATCCGCAGACGCCGCTGCCGCAGCAGATCGTGACCGACGGCACGCGCCTGCGGCAGATCTTGTGGAACCTGATCGGCAACGCGGTGAAATTTACCCAGCAGGGGAAAATCGTGGTGCGCGTGCGGCGCGAGGCGCAGGAGAAGTTGGTGTTCGAGGTGGAAGATTCGGGCATGGGCATCCCGCAGGACGAGCAGGACAAGATCTTCGCCATGTATTACCAGGTGAAAGATCAGCGCGGCGGCCGTCCGGCCACCGGCACCGGCATCGGGCTGGCGGTCTCCAAGCGGCTGGCGCAGAGCATGGGGGGGGACATCACCGTGCGCAGCGAACAGGGGCACGGTTCTTGCTTCACTCTGACCATCCAGGCGCCGGCGGTGCAGGAAGCCGTCAGCGAGGTATCGGAGGAGGAGGAGCTGCCGTTGCCGGCGCTGCACATCCTGCTGGTGGAGGATATCGAACTGAACGTGATCGTGGCGCGATCGGTGCTGGAGAAATTGGGCAACAGCGTCGATGTGGCGATGAACGGCCACGATGCGCTGGCGATGTTCGACCCGGACGAGTTCGATCTGGTACTGCTGGACATCCAACTGCCGGACATGACCGGGCTGGATATCGCCCGGGCGCTGCGCGAACGCTATGCCGGGCAGGCGCTGCCGCCGCTGGTGGCTTTGACCGCCAACGTGCTGAAAGACAAAAAAGAGTATCTCGAGGCGGGCATGGACGATGTGCTGAGCAAGCCGTTGTCGGTGCCGGCGCTGACCCAGGTCATCAAACACTATTGGGATCATCAACCTTCTCACACTTCAAAGAAAACGGAGCACAAGGCGATGCAGATTAATGAGTCGTTACTCGATACCGCGATGCTGGAACAGTACATGGATCTGGTTGGCCCGCAGCTGATCCACCAAAGCCTGGAGATGTTCGAACAGATGATGCCGGGCTACCTGGCGGTGCTGGACTCCAACATGACGGCGCGCGATCAGAAAGGCATCACCGAGGAAGGGCACAAGATCAAGGGCGCCGCCGGTTCGGTCGGTCTGCGCCATCTGCAGCAGCTGGCGCAGCAGATTCAAACGCCGACGCTGCCGGCCTGGTGGGATAACGTGCAGGATTGGGTGGATGAGTTGAAACAAGAGTGGCGCAACGATGTGCAGGTACTGCGGGCTTGGGTTGAGAACGCTGAAAAAAAATGACCCCGACCTAAGCCGGGGTGCGCGAATATTGCGCCAACACCAGGGAAATTGTGAACCTGCGTATTGGTTTCAGTGTTCTGGTCGAGCAGGTTGTTGCGAATTCCTAAACATCATACAGCCAACAACATAGCAAATGTAAGCGCTCTTGTTAGAAGATTCATTAAAATGTGTGATGTAGATTAGTGTTTGTCAACTCAGAGCACGAACCAGTTGACAGCAGCGACAGGAGTAAGAGTGATGAAAAAGGTGGGTGTAGTCCTCAGCGGCAGCGGCGTTTATGACGGTACGGAGATCCATGAAGCGGTGCTGACGCTGCTGGCGTTGGACCGTGCCGGCGCCCAGGCGGTGTGCTTTGCGCCTGATAAACCACAATGCCATGTTATTAATCACTTATCGGGTGAGGAGATGGCGGAGTCGCGCAATGTCCTGATTGAATCGGCGCGCATTGCCCGCGGGGCAGTGCAGCCGCTGGCGCTGGCGGAAGCCGCCCAGCTGGATGCGCTGATCGTGCCCGGTGGCTTTGGTGCCGCCAAGAATCTCAGCAATTTCGCCGAAGCCGGCGCGGAATGTTGGGTCGATGAAGATTTGGCGCGTCTGACGCGCGAGATGCATAAGGCCAACAAACCAATTGGCCTGATGTGCATCGCGCCGGCGCTGTTGCCGAAACTGCTGGATCAACAAGCGCGGCTCACCATTGGCAACGATCCGGACCTGGGGGAAGTGATTGACGCCATGGGCGGCGAGCCGGTGATTTGTCCGGTGGACGACATCGTGGTGGACAGCGAGCACAAGATCGTGACTACGCCAGCCTATATGCTGGCGCCGTCGATCGCGCAGGCGGCCCTCGGCATCGATAAGCTGGTGGCGCGGGTGCTGGAACTGTCTGAATGAGAAAATCGCTCGGCGGATGGCGGCGGCTGCGCCCGTGGTATTGGCTGAAGCGCGGTGTCATCGCGATTATCGGCCTGTGGGTGTTGGGCATTGTGCTCTTTGCCTTCCTGCCGGTGCCGTTTTCCGCCGTGATGGTGGAGAGGCAAGTCAGCGCCTGGCTGAGCGGCGACTTCGGCTACGTCGCCCATTCGGACTGGGTGTCGATGGACGATATCTCGCCGCAAATGGCGCTGGCGGTGATGGCGGCGGAGGATCAGAAGTTTCCAGACCATTGGGGCTTCGATGTGGCGGCCATTGAAAAGGCGCTCAGCCACAACGAGAAACGCCCGACGCGCATCCGCGGCGCATCCACGCTGTCGCAGCAGACCGCTAAAAACCTGTTTCTGTGGGATGGCCGCAGCTGGCTGCGCAAAGGGCTGGAGGCCGGGCTGACGTCGGGCATCGAGCTGGTGTGGACCAAGCGACGTATTCTGACGGTGTATCTGAACATCGTCGAGTTCGGCGACGGGGTGTTCGGCGTGGAAGAGGCTTCACAGCGCTTTTTCCATAAGCCGGCCAAACGTCTGAGCGCGGCCGAAGCGGCGCTGCTGGCGGCGGTATTGCCGAATCCGCACCGCTTCAGGGCCGATGCGCCGTCCGGCTATGTGGTGCAGCGTCAACAATGGATTATGCGCCAAATGCGGCAACTGGGCGGGGAAGCGTTTTTACGCGAGAACAAGCTGGATTAAACGGGCGGGAGCGGCACGGTGCCGCTCCCGCCAAGCGGTTTATTTCACATAGGTAAAGGCGGTAGTGACGTGCTTCACGCCGCTGACCTGGCTAGCAATCTGCGCCGCTGACTGCCCCTCCTGCTGCGTGACCAGGCCCAGCAAGAACACTTCGCCGTTTTCGGTAGTAACCTTCACGTTGGACGATTTCACCGTATCGCTGGTGAGCAGCTGCGAACGCACCTTGGTGGTGATCCAGGTGTCGGAGGACGCGGTGCTCAGGCTGACCGGCGTGCCCTGACGGATCTCGTTATACACTTCGGTCGTGCCTTCCACGCCCATGGCGATCTGCTTGGCGCGCGCGGTGAGATCGGCGTTAGGCGACTGGCCGGTCAACAGCACCTTGCCCTGATAGGCGGTGGCGACCACCCGGGCATCTTTCTTCAACTGCTGGTCTTTGCTCAGGGCGCTTTCGACCCTGGCTTCCAGCGTGCCGTCATCCACCTGGGTCCCGACGCTGCGCGGGTCGGTGGCGGTTTTGGTCGCGACGGCCGCACTGCCGACGACGACGCCGGCGATACAGCCTTGCAACAGCAGGGCGCTGGACAGCACTGCAAATGTGGCTTTTAGCTTCATCTCAGTTCCTTAATCGTCCTGGTGGGGGAATAACGTATTGTCTATCAGGTCGCACAGGCAGTTTACGGTCAGCATATGCATTTCCTGAATGCGCGAGCTGCGGTGCGACGGGATGCGGATCTCGACATCCTGCTGGCCGAGCAACCCGGCCAGTTCGCCACCGTCGTAGCCGGTGAGCGCGACGATGGTCATATCGCGGGTCACGGCCGCCTCGACCGCTTTCACAATATCACGGCTGTTGCCGCGGGTGGAAATCGCCAGCAGCACGTCACCGGTGTGCCCAAGTGCGCGCACCTGCTTGGCGTACACTTCGTCGTGCAACCGATCGTTGCTGATCGCCGTCAGCACCACGTTGTCGGCGTTGAGGGCGATGGCTGGCAGGCTGGGGCGCTCGGTTTCAAAACGGTTGATCATGCTGGCGGCGAAGTGCTGCGCGTTGGCCGCCGAGGTGCCGTTGCCGCAGCACAGGATTTTGTTGCCGTTGAGTAAGGATTGAACCAGCGTCATCGCAGCGCGGGAAATGGCGTCCGGCAGTGCTTCCGCCGCCGCGATCTGGGTTTGGATGCTTTCGGTAAAACAGACTTTAATTCTATCCAGCACGTTGTATTAATCCACTAAGTCAAAGGGCCGGTCTGCGCCGCAAAACCCCAATTAATCCGCATTGAAGGCGTTGGGTATCCATTCTAACTGGCTACCGGTAATGGCCAAAACATCAAAACGGCAAGATGATGTGTCAAAACTGGCTCCGCGCCCCGCCAGCCAGACGGCGGCGGCGTGCAGCAACCGCTGTTGTTTGCGAAAGGTGACGCTGGCGGCCGCGCCGCCGAAGGCGTCGTTGCGGCGGTAGCGCACTTCGACGAATACCCAGGTAGTGCCGTCGCGCATGATGAGGTCGAGCTCACCGCCGCGCACCGCGACGTTGGCGGCGCAGAAGGTGAGCCCGGCGTGTTCCAGGTGACGGCGGGCCAGTAACTCGTAGCCCGCCCCGGAGGCGCGTGGGTTCAAGAGACCGGAACGACCGTACCCTGACGGTATTGCAGCCAAGGCAGCTTGCGGTTGATCACGCAGTTCGGCGATGCGCTCAGCGTACCGGTGGTGCCGGAAACCTGGAAACCCGGCAGCTGGCGCATTTCAGCAAAGTGGTTGGCCAATGTCCAGGCATCCATCCCCATTGCATACAGGCGCACCAGCGAGTAATCGTTGCGGAAGCGCGCGCTGGCCTGCTGCAGCAGCTGAGGGTTTGAGCCGGCCAGCAGCGGGATATCGCTGAACTGCAGGCCTTCCATTTCCAGACGGAAGTCCGGGCCGGCGCCGGCCTGGTAGCTGCGCGAGCTGGCGTACATCGCCGGTTTGCCGCGCGAGCTGGTGGCCATGTCGATCATCGGTTTGATCAGCGTCAGTTGGGACTGGGTAGCGACGATATACACCGCGTCGACGCTGCCGCCGGTGGCGGCGGGCACGTCGCTCGGCGGCGCAGGAATGGTCAGCCCGGCGATGGTGACGCTCTGCGGCGCCGGGGCGCTCGACATCGGCGTGCCGGTCATGCGGATGCCGCCGCTGTTCACCATCTGGCGCAGCTCGCCGGCAGAGCCGATGTCCTGACGCAGCACGGTTTGCCCGCCTTGCTTCTGCCATTCCTGGTTAAAGGCCTTGGCGACGCGATCGCCGAAGGCGCCGCGCGGCACCAGCAGCAGCGGTTGACGCTTCTGCTGTTCCCAGATGTGGCGGGCGGCGTCGCGCGCTTCATCTTCCGGCGACAGGGCGAAGTAACAGATGTTCAGGTTGTCCTTCGGCGTTTCCGGCTGGTTGAGCGCCAGCACGTTCAGCGTGGTGGTGCTGGCGGACAGCTGATCGACGTTCTCTTTGAGCAGCGGCCCGACCACCAGAGTAGCGCCATCCTGCTGCGCCTGGCTCAGCAAGGCGGCCAGCGGCTGGCTGGTGGTGTCGTACACTTTGACCTGCGCATTAGCGGCCTGCAGCGGCGTTATCGGCGCGCTGGACGGTGCAGCGGTCACGGCCGGCTGGCTCTCTTGCGCCGAAGGGCTGACGGCGCCGTTGGCGTTGATGTCACCCGCTGCGGCCTGATCGGCCGGCGCCGTTTGGGCCGGTGCGCTGGCAGGTTGCGCGGCTTGAGGTTGCGGCGCCGGCATGGAACCGCCGTTTTTCGCCGCTTCGAAGCCTTGCTGGATGGCGTCGGCGAACACTTTGGCCTGGCCGTTCAACGGCAGCAGCAGGGCGATTTTCGAGGTGGAGGCCTGGGTGAAGTTCAGCACCTGGTTCAGGCGAGCCGGCAGCGTTTTGGCTGCCGGGTTCTTCGGATAACGGTTCTGCCAATCTTTGATGCCGGCCTTCAGCAGATCGGGATCCTGCTTGTTGTCCTGATAGACGCGCAGCAGATCCAGCCAGCCTTGTAGCACGTTCTCGTCGGCGTTGATCACCAGGCTGTTCATCTCCTGCGGCGTCAGCTGCAGCAGGGCCTGCCAGGTTTGATCCAGATTGTCCTGGTGCGGTTTGCCGGTCAGCAACGGCTCCTGAGCGATATAGGCGCGGATCAATGGCAGCGACGCTTTGCCTTGATTGGCGGCGATCTGCGCCTGGTAGTAGCGCACCTTCTGATTCGGCGACAGCGCACCGCTGTCCAGGTGGCCCAGCGTGCTGCGGGCGCTGACGTAGCTCTTGTTGGCGATCTGCAGTTCGGCGGTCAGCAACTGGCGCTCAGTCTGCTGTGCGCCGCTGAGGTTTTTCGGCAGCTGATTCAACTGGTCGCCGGCCTGCGGCAGTTTTCCTTCGCGCAGCAAGGCGCGAATAGCAAGTAATTGCCAGTCAGCCTTGTTATCATCGCTGCTTTGCTGCAACTGCTGCAGGTAGTAATCGGAGCTGGCGCTCGCTTCGTCCTGTATATTGGCGGGCGGCGTTTGCGGGGCCCGACTTGGACAGCCTGCCAGGAAAAGGGCGGCCGCGATGACTGCGGTAAGTCGGACAGGCTTGGAACGCCCTGCTTTGGTACGAACGAATGTTGAGGAAAGCATACTGTATCCAGTGATGTTTTTTTCAAGATGCTCAATATTAAATCGGCAACCCGGATGAAACAATGAATCAACACCAACAATCAGTCATTTCTGCATCAACGCTGTATGTGGTGCCCACCCCCATCGGCAATCTGGGCGATATCACTCACCGTGCGTTAGAGGTACTGAAAAGCGTTGATCTGATCGCGGCGGAAGACACGCGCCATACCGGATTGCTGTTGCAACACTTCGCGATCAACGCGCGTCTGTTCGCGCTGCATGACCACAACGAACAGCAAAAGGCCGATCAGCTGCTGGCGAAACTGCAGGAAGGCCAGAGCATCGCGCTGGTGTCCGACGCCGGCACGCCGCTGATCAACGATCCCGGTTATCACCTGGTGCGCCGCTGCCGCGAGGCCGGCATTCGCGTGGTGCCGCTGCCGGGCGCCTGCGCCGCCACCACCGCGCTGTGCGCTGCGGGTGTCGCTTCCGACCGCTTCTGCTACGAAGGCTTCCTGCCGGCGAAAACCAAGGGGCGCAAGGATACGCTGATGGCGCTGGCGGAGGAACCGCGCACGCTGATTTTCTACGAATCCACTCACCGTCTGCTGGAAAGTCTGCAGGACATGGTCACCGTTTGGGGCCCGCAGCGTTATGTCGTGCTGGCGCGCGAGCTGACCAAAACCTGGGAATCTATCCACGGCGCGCCGGTGGGCGAGCTGCTGGCGTGGGTGCAGGAAGATGAAGTGCGCCGCCGCGGTGAGATGGTGCTGATCGTCGAAGGCCACAAAGCGCAGGAGGATGCGTTGCCGCTCGAGGCGCTGCGCACGCTGGCGCTGCTGCAAAAAGAGCTGCCGTTGAAAAAGGCGGCGGCGCTGGCGGCGGAAATCCACGGCGTGAAGAAAAATGCGTTGTATAAGCACGCGCTGGAGCAACAACAGCCGTAAAGCGGTTGACCTGCCGCCGCCGCAACGCTACTATCCGCGCCGGAGTTGACCAGACAGTCGCCGCTTCATTGCCGTCCTCTTCGGGGAGACAGATGGAGGGGAGGAAAGTCCGGGCTCCATAGGGCAGGGTGCCAGGTAACGCCTGGGAGGCGCAAGCCTACGACTAGTGCAACAGAGAGCAAACCGCCGATGGCCCGCGCAAGCGGGATCAGGTAAGGGTGAAAGGGTGCGGTAAGAGCGCACCGCGCGGCTGGCAACAGTTCGTGGCACGGTAAACTCCACCCGGAGCAAGGCCAAATAGGGGTTCACATGGTACGGCCCGTACTGAACCCGGGTAGGCTGCTTGAGCCAGTGAGCGATTGCTGGCCTAGAGGAATGACTGTCCACGACAGAACCCGGCTTACCGGTCAACTCCCTCGACAAAAGAAAACCCCGCGCAACTGGCGTTGCGCGGGGTTTTTCGTTTTCCGGCCGGCCTTACACCGGCAGGTCAATCAACAGCGCGCGCAGCGGCGTCTCGGCGCGGATCGTCAGGCGATTCTCCTCGCGCACGAAGGCGCCGTCGCCGCAGGTCAGGCGTTGTTCCTCGTGGCGCTCGCCGGTGGCGGCGATGGTGCCGTGTATCGACTGCAGATAAGCGCGCGGCCCGTTAATCGTCAGCGTTTGTTCTTCGCCCGGCTGCAGATCGAGATGATGGATCCAGACCTGTTGACGCAGCTGCAGGCTGCCCTGCGCGCCGTCAGGCGAGGCCAGCAGCAGGTTGCCTGCCGCCGGCAGCGTCAAACGCTGCACCCGCTCGTTGTTGCGTTCCGGGCAGGCATCCAGCCACAGCTGCAGACGAGTCAGCGGCGTATCGCTGCTGACGTTCTGTTCGCTGTAGCTCAGGCTTGGCTGGGTGGCCAACAGCAGCGCTTCGCCGGCTTTGGCGCGTGCGGTGTTGCCGTCGCTGTCGCGGTATTCCGCCTCGCCCTGCAGGATCAGGTTCAGGATATCGACGCTGGGATAGGTGCGCGGCTGGAACGACGCGCCCGGCGCCAGCACCTCCTGATTCAGCACGCGCAGCGACGCGTAGCCCATCAGTTTGGGATCGAAGTAATGACCAAAGGAAAAGGTGTAGCGAGCCTGCAGCCAACCAAAGTCAGCTTGCCCGCATTGTTGTGCTGTTCTGCATGTAATCATGGCAATCGGCTCTCTAAATTCATTATCCAAATGGTAAGCATCTGGACGTCGGATTGTTAGCCAGTTAATCTGGTCGGCATATTCAAATTTCCTGACAGAGGGATGCGATGGCCAGAGATCGGGCGCTCACGCTTGAGGCACTAAGGGTGATGGATGCAATCGACCGGCGCGGCAGTTTCGCCGCGGCCGCCGACGAATTGGGCCGGGTGCCGTCGGCACTCAGCTACACCATGCAAAAATTGGAAGAAGAATTGGACGTGGTGCTGTTCGACCGTTCGGGCCACCGCACCAAGTTCACCAACGTGGGGCGCATGTTGCTGGAACGCGGGCGGGTGCTGCTGGAAGCGGCCGACAAGCTGACCACCGACGCCGAGGCGCTGGCGCGCGGTTGGGAAACTCACCTGACCATCGTCAGCGAAGCGCTGTCGCCGCCGAGCCTGCTGTTCCCGCTGGTGGACAAGCTGGCGCTGAAGGCCAACACCCAGGTGTCGATTTTCACCGAGGTGCTGGCGGGCGCCTGGGAGCGGCTGGAGCAGGGGCGCGCCGACATCGTGATCGCGCCGGACATGCATTTTCGCGCGTCGTCGGAGATCAACACCCGCAAACTGTATAAGGTGATGAGCGTTTATGTCGCCGCGCCGGATCATCCTATCCACCTGGAGCCGGAGCCGCTTTCCGAAGTGACCCGCGTGAAATACCGCGGCATCGCGGTGGCGGATACCGCTCGTGAGCGCCCGGTGTTGACCGTACAGCTGCTGGATAAGCAGCAGCGTCTGACGGTGAGCACCATTGAAGATAAACGTCTGGCGCTGCTGGCCGGGTTGGGGGTGGCGACCATGCCGTATCCGATGGTGGAGAAAGATATCGAGGCCGGGCGGCTGCGCGTGGTGGGGCCGGAATACAGCCGCGAAGCCGATATCATCATGGCCTGGCGGCGCGACAGCATGGGGGAGGCGAAAGCCTGGTTCCTGCGCGAAATTCCGCGCCTGTTCGCGCAGCGTTAAGTCGGTTGGATGACATCCCCTTGCCGGGCGGCAAGGGGATTTTTTTCGCCTTAACCGAAGCGCTGGTCGCGGCCGTGCGGCTCGTCCAGATCCTGCGCCGGCCCGATGGAAATGATGCCGTGCGGGTTGATGGTGGCGTGGCTGCGGTAGTAGTGGTTGCGAATGTGCGGCAGGCTGACCGTCTCGGCGATGCCCGGCATCTGGTAGATGTCGCGCAGGAAGCCGTACAGGTTGAGGTAGTCGCTGATGCGGTGTTTATCGCACTTGAAGTGGGTGACGTACACCGGATCGAAACGCACCAGCGTGGTCCACAGACGCAGGTCGGCTTCGGTCAGCCGATCGCCGGTCAGATAGCGATGCTGCCCCAGGAGCTGCTCCAGGCGCTCCAGCGCGTTGAATACCCCGTTGACTGCTTCGTCATAGGCTTCCTGGCTGGTGGCAAAACCGGCTTTGTACACGCCGTTGTTCACTTGATCGTAAATCCAACCGTTCAGCTCATCGATCTTGCCGCGCAGCGCGGTCGGGTAGTAGTCGCCTGCCCGAGCGCCGACGCCGTCAAATGCGCTGTTGAACATGCGGATGATGTCGGCGGATTCATTGCTGACGATGGTTTGCCGCTGTTTATCCCACAGCACCGGCACGGTCACGCGCCCGCTGTAGTGCGGATCGGCCCGCAGGTAGATCTGGTACAGGAAGTCGGCGTGATACAGCGGATCGCCGGTGGTTTCCGGAAAATCCTGGCCGAAGGTCCAGCCGTTTTCCAGCATCAGCGGGTGCACCACCGAGACCGGAATGATCTGCTCCAGCCCTTTCAGTTTGCGCATCAGCAGCGTGCGATGCGCCCAAGGGCAGGCGAGAGAAACATAAAGGTGATAACGGCCCGCTTCGGCCTGGAAGCCGCCCACGCCGTGTTCGCCCGGCTGACCGTCGGCGGTCACCCAATTGCGAAACTGAGCGGTTGAACGTTTGAAACGGCCGCCGGTAGATTTGGTGTCATACCAGATGTCTTGCCAAACGCCATCGACGAGTTGTCCCATGGGAATCTCCTTGGTGTCCGAGTTAAAAAACGACAGAGCCCGGCATGCCGGGCCCTGAATGACAGTTTAGATTACCATTTCTTGTTCAGAAGACGGTCGATGCTGAAGCCGCCCGGGCCTGCGACCGCCAACACGATGAAGCCGCCGGCGATGGTCAGGTTTTTCATGAACATCAGCTGGTTTACGCCTTCCGCAAAGTCAGTGTGGAACAGCAGCGCGGTCAGGATGGTGAAACCGGCAGTGAACAGCGCCACGGTGCGGGTCAGGAAACCGAACAGGATCGCCAGACCGCCGCCAAATTCCAGCAGGATGGTCAGCGGCAGCAAGAAGCCAGGCACGCCCATCGATTGCATGTACTGTTGGGTACCGGCATATGCGTCACCCATTTTGCCGTAGCCTGCCACGATAAACAGGATTGGCATCAGAATACGAGCAACCAACAAACCTGTATCTTCTAATTTTTTCATCATCTACTCCAAAGTGTTTTTGTGCGCCTGTTCGGCGGTAGTCATATCAACGGGCGGCGTAGCGGGTCTCTGACCCTGTCCGCTCCGTATCGTATTGATGGAGTGAATGTTAAGCGGGAAGTGCTCAGGTTGTTAGCAAGTAAAACTGTCGTAATTTTTCAAAAAATCTGAATCTTTAGCGTGCTAATAAAATGCCGCCGATCAGCAGGTTGCCCGGCCCCGGGGTTGGACGCGTTGTATCAAGGGAGAAAATGCGGGCAGAGCAACAGGAGGTTTGAAGGAAAGACTAAGCGGCTTACTTGGCAGAAAACGTCTTTTTAAACAGACGGATAGCGCTCCATGCGCCGAAAGCGCGACGCGACCAGCGGATCATCTTGCTGGGATGGCGGATGCCGTACAGCGCCATGACGCTGGAACCGAGCACCAGATAGCGGCGCAGGCCAAACACCGTTTGCCAGCCGCGGTCGATGCGTTCGGTCTTTTCCAGCCACAGAGACTTGTGTTCGGCCAGATCCAGACGCTGTTGCTGGATCTGCCGAATCAGCCTCTCTTTTTTCCATTCCAGATAGCGGCGGCGGCTCATGGCTCGCGCTCCAGCTCGGCGCGATCGAGTTCCAACTGCTTGCGCGTGGCGCCGAGCAGCGTGGTGCGACGGGCCTTGACCAGCGTCCAGATGGTGCCGACCACGGCGAGGAACAGCAGCACGCCGGTTGTCGCGCCCAGCGCCACCAGCCGGTAGACCGGATCGATGGCCCAGAAGATCAGGATCAGCAGGCTCATCAAACCGAAGGCGGTGAACAGCAGCGTCATGCCGGCCATGATCAGCAGCTGAATGAGGTTGGCTTTCTCCTCTTCCAGCTCGACCACTGCCAGCCGGACGCGGGTTTCCACCATGCCGACCAGGATCGCGATGATGCGCTGACCGATATCCAGGACCCCTTTAGCGGGGCCCTGCGCGCGCACTTGCGGTTGTTCAGCCATGATTAACGACGCGCGAGCAGCACGCCCAACACGACGCCGACCGCCGCGCCGATACCGATGCCGGTCCACGGGTTGTCGCGCACGTAGTCGTCGGCCTGGCCGGCGATCTGCTTGGTTTGCGAAGCCAGCTTGTCACCGGCGTCGCTCAGGCGAGCGCGGGTCTCTTTCAGCGCGCCTTCCGCTTTCGAGCGCAGCTTCTCCAGCTCGGCTTTCGGCTTGTCGGTGGAGGAGTTCAGCACTTCCTCCAGCGTATCGGCTAAGGACTTCAGTTCAGCGCGTAAGTTTTCTGCATTTGAATCATGTGCCATGTGATTATTCCTTAACGTTTATTTCGACAGACTTTTAACATAGCGGATTTTTTCGCCGGAGCAAAGGGGTGATGGCCAGCAGATAACACCAGACATCAATTTCATATGCTTAAGAAATCCCGTGTGATGGGGCTCTCATCGATAAATCCGCTGGTGTGAAAAAATTATTCCGCCTGGGCGCGTTTCAACTCAGCTTGCGCTTCCGCCAGCTTTTGCTGCTTCTTGGCGACCTTGTCCAGCTTGCCGGTTTGCTGCGTTTCTTTCAGTTCCTGCCGGCGCTCGTCGACCTTGCGCTGTTTCTCTGCGATGTTTTTTTGGCGTTCGGCTTGCAGGCCGGCTTCGGTGCAGTGAGTCTGCACTTCGCTCAGCGCTTTTTTTAGCCCGTCCACGCGGTGGGTGTTACCGTGCTGGGTGGCGTAGTCGATTTGCTGTTGGATGTTTTGCGCTTTGGCGGCACAACCGCCCTCAGCGGCCGCAGCGAGGGCCGGCAGTGTGCAGAGAGGCAACAGCAGTAACAGGGAGTGGCGTAATTTCATCTTTCAGTTCCTTTTCATGGGGTACCTGAACAGGCACCCGCTTTCCTGGCTGCCGAAGGCGGCAGCGCGAGAGGAGGGCGTTCATCGCCGGCTGAAGTTATCCTTCAGCATAGTCATGAAACCGGCGTGCCCCCAAAGAATCAGCCGTGACTCAGTGCTGACTGATTAATTCTTGAGCTAATCGGTGCGAATGAAAATGAAGATAATGGCAGTGAAAGGAAACCCCTTCATCTGAAGGGGGATTATCCCAGATTGAGTGGGGAACGCGCAAATTCGCGCACCCAATGCGATGGCACGGGGGATTCGCTCAACGCGATGTGGTAACCGGGCGGCAGGATGGTTTGCAGCGCTTCGCGCGCCAGCAACTGCTGCTCCGGCGAATCCAAACGGATGACCAGGCCATCACCTTCCGGCGTGATGCTTTTGATGCGGATGCCGCGCTCATCCAGGCGCTGGTAGACGTAAAAGCCGTCGGGCAGCGACAGCCCTTGCTGGCTGGCGCGAATGCGCAGCTCGCTCTCGGTGCGCACCATACAGGGCACCAGCAGCGTCGCCAACGCCAGTAGGGCGAGCGCGATCATCAAGACGTATTGCCAGCGCGGGCGCTTTGCTGTCACGCCCCTTTCCCCGGGTTCTGGCCGCTGGCGCGTTTCTTGCGCCACAGCACGATCAGCGAGCCGACCAGCCCAACCACCAGCAATACCAGCGGCAACATCATCAGGCAGAACATCAGCTGATCTTCATACTTGCGGAACACCGGGGTTTTCCCGAGGGCGAAGCCCAGCGTCGTCAGGATCAAGACCCACAGCAGGCCGCTCATCCAGTTGAAGAACTGGAAGCGCGCGTTGTTCAGGCCGGACAGGCCAGCGATGGTTGGCAGCAGGGTGCGCACGAAGGCCAGGAAGCGGCCGACCAGCAGGGCGGAAAGGCCGTGGCGGTGGAACAGGTTATGCGCACGCTGATGGTAGTGGGCCGGCAGATGCGAAAGCCAGCCTTGCACCGTTCGCGTATTGCCGAGCCACCGGCCCTGTATATAGCTGACCCAGCAGCCCAGGCTGGCGGCGACGGTCAGGATAACGATGGTCAATGGGAAGCCCATGGTGCCTTTGGCGATCAGCACGCCGACCAGGATCAGCAGGCTGTCGCCCGGCAGGAAAGCGGCCGGCAGCAGCCCGTTTTCCAAAAACAGGATCATGAACAGCAGGATGTAGAGGGTCCACACCAGCGAAGGGTTCGCCAGCGTCTCAAAATCCTGCTGCCATAAGGCATGTATCAGTTCTTTAATGATATCCATCCGGTGTTCCTAAAACGTCATTGTTTATTTTTATCTCAGCGGTGGAACGGGCGTGGGCTGAAAACGCGCGGCGATCCTGAATGCTGATAACGATGAAACGGCGTTGCTTTAAGGTTTCTAAGCGGTGCGACACCGGTCATAGGTGGTAAGTCAGCGTGCCACGGTACTGCATGTTACTTTCTTTCCAGCCGGCCTGCCGACTCTGTTGCCTGGAGGCGTCCAGCATCCCGTCGACCTGGGCAAGCCGGTTGGGGGCCGGCGTGTCCTGGCGGGGGAAGCGAATTCGGTAGCCCGGCTCTGCGGCCAGGGTATAGACCGGCACCGGCAGGGAGGAGGCGAGCAGCGAGCCGGAGAAAGAGTGCGCTCTGGGCAGCAGCAGCGGCAACTTGCCGGGGGCTTTGCGGCGCGCTTCGGCCGGCGCCCGATACACCTGATCATAGGGGGAAAGCGCCGGCTCCGCCAACAGCGGCAGGCTGCTCAGCGCGCTGGGGGTGGGCTTGGGTGACGCCACGCATAGCTGTGGGCCGGAGACCGAACCGGTCCAGCAGAAAACAGCAATCAGCATGGCAAACAACCAGCGCATTTATTCGCGTCCCGCCCCCGCAGCAATGGGTAAAAAAGTGGGCTAACTCTACCAAAATAGCACGATTGGCAACAGGGAAATCTACGTTGCCGACGGTGAAATAGTACACGGCAAACGGCGGTTCCGGCATCGATTCAGCGGATTTTACATTACCTGACATAAGCCGACGGTTTTTGACCGCCGTGGCTATTTCGGCTCGTGGCTCACGCCATCCAGATGCACCACCGGATTCTCGGCGAACAGGTAGCGATCGGCGTTGTATTCGAAGTCGTCGCTGGTGGCGTTGAACAGCATCTGCTTGGTGTTTTCCAGGTGCTGCCACATCGCCAGTTTGGCGGCGTAAGGATCTTTGCGCATCAGCGCCTTGAGGATCTGATCGTGATCGTCGCACCAGCTGGCGATCGAACGTTCGTCGATATGCTCGTGCAGTTTCTTCCAGTAAGGGTTGTTGACCCGCTGCACCCACATTTTTTCCACGATGGTGGCCATGGCGGTGTTCTGGGTGGCCAGCGCCACCTGCACGTGGAACTTCAGATCCCACTGCGAGTCGCGGAAACGATCCTCTTTGCGGGCATGCTCCTGGATCTCCATCAGTTGCACGATATCCTGCTTGGTCACCTGGGTGGCGGCAAATTCGGCGATGTTGCTTTCTATCAGTTGGCGCGCCTGCAGCAGCTCAAACGGGCCGGCGGTGGCGAACTCGATGCTGTCGCCCGGCACCACCAGGTGTTTTTGCTGGTTGGACACCACGTGGATCCCGGATCCCTTGCGCACGTCCACATAGCCTTCGACTTCCAGCATGATGATCGCCTCGCGCACCACGGTGCGGCTGACATTCATCTCTTCGGCGATGTATCGCTCGGCCGGCAGCTTGTCGCCTACCGGATAACGGCCGCTTTCGATGCGTTGCTTCAGCTCGGCGGCCAGTTGCTGATACAGGCGTCTGGTTTCAGTGAATTCCATAGTGAATGCTCTATACGGTGCGGTGGGAAGGGGCGCGTGGCCATCGGATTTGTTATACCACTTATTCGGCACCGCTGCCAGAGGAGCAAGGGGCCCGGCGCAGCGGCCGGGCGGGGGATCAGCTGCGCGCCGGGGTGGGCTGCAGCGCGGCGGGTTGCGGTTCGGTGGCCGGGCGGTTTTGCAACACCGTCCAGATGACGATGGCGCCGAGAATGTCAAAGACCGACAGCGCGGCGAACAGCGGGCTGAAGCCGAGGGTGTCCGCCAGGGCGCCGACCACCAGGGCGAACAGCGTGCTGGCGGTCCAGGCCGCCATGCCGGTCAGCCCGTTGGCGGTCGCCACCTCATTGCGGCCGAACACGTCGGAAGAGAGGGTGATCAACGCGCCGGACAGCGCCTGATGGGCGAAGCCCCCGACGCACAGCAGCGCGATAGCCGCGTAAGGGCTGGTGAACAGGCCGATCATGCCGGGGCCGATCATCAATACCGCCCCCATCGTCACCACCAGCTTGCGTGAGACGATCAGGTTGACCTTGAAATATTTCTGGAACAGCGGCGGCAGATAACCGCCGACGATGCAGCCGAGATCGGCAAACAGCATCGGCATCCAGGCGAACATGGCGATCTCTTTCAGGTTAAAGCCGTAGGCCTTGAACATGAACAGCGGGATCCAGGCGTTGAAGGTGCCCCACGCCGGCTCCGCGAGAAAGCGCGGCAACGCGATGCCCCAGAACTGGCGATTGCGCACGATCTGCCAGGCGGACATCTTTTTGGCGTTAGAGGTCTGGTGCTGCGCTTCCTGGCCTTCGAGGATGTAACGGCGTTCTTCCTGGCTCAGTTTCTTCTGATCTTTCGGGTGTTTGTAGAACAGCAGCCAGCAGATGGCCCAGATCAGGCTCAGCACGCCAGTGATGATGAACGCCATCTCCCAGCTGTGCGCGACGATGGCCCATACCACCAGCGGCGGGGCGATCATGCCGCCGATCGACGAGCCCACGTTGAAATAGCCGACGGCGATCGAACGCTCTTTGGCCGGAAACCATTCGCTGCTGGCCTTCAGCCCGGCGGGGATCATTGCCGCTTCCGCCATACCGACCGCGCCGCGCGCCAACGCCAGCCCGCCCCAACTGTTGGCCAGTGCGGTGCCCATGCAGAACAGCGCCCACAGAATGGCGAACATGGCGTAGCCGACCTTGGTGCCCAGCACGTCCAGCACGTAGCCCGCCACCGGTTGCATCACGGTGTAGCACGCGGAGTAGGCGGCGACGATATAGGAATACTGTTGGGTGGTGATGTGCAGCGTATCTTCCAGCGTCGGCGCCGCCACGGCAATGGCGTTGCGGGTCAGGTAACCCAGCACGGTGCCGATGGTCACCAGTCCGATCATGTACCAGCGTAACCCTTTAATTTTACGCATCCGAAGTGTCTCCCCGTTTGAAGGTGTGGCCGTCGATGCGGCTGGCGAGACAATAACCTGTCATACAGGTTTAAAAGTTGAGTGATATCACAAAAGGAATTATTCGCCTGAGCAATACTGTTGCCGGTGAAATAGGGCATTTTTGCCGGTAAATTGAGCGAAAAAGGGCGTAGAGAGAGGATGAACGGCAGACCTCGGGAAAAATCTGCTGGACGTTAGTAAAAATTGGTGTGATAACTTTTGTGATTCGAACCCCGTGCCGCACGGCAAGTAAGGAGCCCGAGATGGCGACGTTTTTGAGCGAAGATTTCCTGCTGGACAGCGAATTTGCCCGGCGCTTGTATCACGATTACGCGGCGCAGCAGCCGATTTTTGATTATCACTGTCATTTGCCGCCGCAGCAGATCGCGGAGAATACCCGCTTCAGCAACCTGTACGATATCTGGCTGCGGGGCGATCACTACAAATGGCGGGCGATGCGCACCAACGGCGTGGCGGAGCGGTTGTGCACCGGCGATGCGGGCGATCGCGAGAAATTCGACGCCTGGGCCGCCACGGTGCCGCACACCATCGGCAACCCGCTCTATCACTGGACGCATCTGGAGCTGCGCCGGCCGTTCGGCATCACGGATACGCTGTTGTCGCCGGCCACGGCGGATGAAATCTGGCAGCGCGGCAATGCGCTGCTGGCGCAGGATGCGTTTCGCGCACGTGGCATCATGCAGCAAATGAACGTGAAAATGGTCGGCACCACCGACGATCCGATCGACGATCTGCGCCATCATCGGGCGATCGCCGAGGATCATAGCTTCGATATCAAGGTGCTGCCGAGCTGGCGGCCGGACAAAGCTTTCACTATCGATGCGTCCGGCTTCAACGACTATCTGCGGCAGCTGGAGGCGGCGGCGGACACCGCCATCGGCCGCTTCAGCGCGCTGTGCGACGCCCTGTACAAGCGCATGGATCACTTCGCCGCTCACGGTTGCAAAGTGGCCGATCATGCGCTGGACGTGGTGGTGTTCGGCGAGGCCGATGAAGCGGCGCTGGATGCGATCCTGCTGCGCCGCCTGAACGGCGAGCTGCCGACGGCGGAACAGAGCGCCCAGTTCAAAAGCGCGGTGCTGCTGTTTTTGGCCGGCGAATACCGGCGCCGAGGCTGGGTGCAGCAGTATCACATCGGCGCGCTGCGCAATAACAACAGCCGCATGTTGGCCGCCGTCGGGCCGGATATCGGCTTCGACTCGATCAACGACCGGCCGCTGGCGGAACCGCTGTCGCGGCTGCTGGATGCTCAGGCGCGGCAGGGCGGTCTGCCAAAAACCATTCTCTATTGCCTCAATCCGCGCGATAACGAAGTGATCGGCACCATGATCGGCAATTTTCAGGGGGAAGGCACGCCGGGCAAGATGCAGTTCGGCTCCGGTTGGTGGTTCAACGATCAGAAGGACGGCATGCAGCGCCAAATGACGCAGCTGGCCCAGCTCGGGTTGCTGAGCCGCTTCGTCGGCATGCTGACCGACAGTCGCAGCTTCCTGTCGTATACGCGGCATGAATACTTCCGCCGCATCCTTTGCCAGATGATCGGCCGCTGGGTGGTGGACGGCGAAGCGCCGGCGGATATCGCGCTGCTGGGCGAGATGGTGAAAAACATCTGCTTCGACAACGCCAAAAACTATTTCGCCATCGAACTGGCGTAGCCGTTATCCGGGACTGGTTTATGCAAAGTACGATAAAGATTCACGAGCAGGATAACGTGGCGGTGGCGCTGCGCGATCTGGCCGCCGGAGAAATGCTTGAGTTGGACGGGGAGCGCATTCAGCTGGCGCAGCCGGTGGCGCGCGGGCACAAGTTTGCGCTCGGCCCGATCGCCGAGGGCGAAGACATCATCAAATACGGCCAGCCGATCGGCCATGCGCTCGCGGCCATTGCGCCTGGGGAGCACATTCATTCGCAAAACGTCAAAACCAACCTGAGCGATCTGGACAGCTACCGTTACCAGCCGCAGTTCCCAACGTTGCCGCCGCAGGCGGCGGATCGCGAGGTGCAGCTGTACCGCCGGGCCGGCGGCGACGTGGGGATCCGCAACGAGCTGTGGATCGTGCCGACCGTCGGCTGCGTCAACGGCATCGCCCGTCAGATCCAACAGCGCTTTTTGCAGCAAACGCAGGCGGAGGGGATCGACGGCGTGCATCTGTTCAGCCATCCGTTCGGCTGCTCGCAGCTGGGGCAGGATCATGCCAACACCCGCATCATGCTGCAGAACATGGCGCGCCATCCCAATGCCGGCGCGGTGCTGGTGATCGGGTTGGGCTGCGAGAACAATCAGGTAGATGCTTTTCGCGCCACGCTGGGGATGGCGGACGAGCGGCGGCTGCGCTTTATGGTGTGCCAACAACAGGACGACGAGGTGGAAGCCGGGCTGGCGCTGTTGCACGAGCTGTACCGGGAGATGCGCCACGATCGCCGCGAGCCGGGCCGCCTGAGCGAGTTGAAGTTCGGCCTGGAGTGCGGCGGTTCGGACGGATTGTCGGGTATCACCGCCAACCCGCTGCTGGGGCGCTTTTCCGACTATGTGATAGCCAACGGCGGCACCACGGTGCTGACCGAAGTGCCGGAGATGTTCGGTGCCGAGCGCATTCTGATGAGCCGCTGCCGCGATGGGGAGACCTTCGAAAAAACCGTCGATATGATCAACGATTTCAAACGCTATTTCATCGCCCATCAACAGCCAATTTATGAGAATCCGTCGCCGGGCAACAAGGCCGGCGGCATCACTACGCTGGAGGAGAAATCGCTCGGCTGCACCCAAAAAGCGGGGCTAAGTCAGGTGGTAGACGTGCTGAAATACGGCGAGCGGCTGCGTGTGCCGGGGCTGAATCTGCTCAGCGCGCCGGGCAACGATGCGGTGGCGACCAGCGCGCTGGCCGGCGCCGGCTGCCATATGGTGCTGTTCAGCACCGGGCGCGGCACGCCGTACGGCGGCTTTGTGCCGACGGTGAAGCTGGCCACCAACAGCGAGCTGGCGGCGAAGAAACCGCACTGGATCGATTTCGACGCCGGCAGCCTGGTTCACGGCGTGGCGATGGAGACGCTGCTCAGCCGCTTCATCGATCTGATTGTCGAGATCGCCAGCGGCCGCCCGGCGCGCAATGAAGCCAACGATTTCCGCGAGCTGGCGATCTTTAAAAGCGGGGTGACGCTCTAAAGCTGACAAAAAAGGCGCTCGAGGGAGCGCCTTTTTATGAAGCAACTTGCGCTTAACGCACCTTCAGCGGGTCTTCGTTCGCCAGCCGTTGATCTTCCGCCTGGCAGGCGGCGGCGGTGAACAGCACGTCGGTGGAGGAGTTGAGGGCGGTTTCCGCCGAATCCTGCAGCACGCCGATAATAAAGCCGACCGCCACCACCTGCATCGCCACGTCGTTCGGAATGCCGAACATGTTGCACGCCAGCGGGATCAGCAACAGCGAGCCGCCGGCCACGCCGGAGGCGCCACAGGCGCACAGGGCGGCCACCACGCTCAGCAGCAGAGCGGTCGGGACGTCCACCGCGATGCCCAGCGTGTTCACCGCCGCCAGCGTCAGCACGGTGATGGTGATCGCCGCGCCAGCCATGTTGATGGTGGCGCCCAGCGGGATGGAAACCGAGTAGGTGTCCTCATTCAGATTCAGCTTTTTGCACAGCTCCATGTTCACCGGGATGTTGGCGGCGGAGCTGCGGGTGAAGAAGGCGGTCACGCCGCTCTCGCGCAGGCAGGCGAACACCAGCGGATACGGATTGCGGCGGATTTTCCAGTAAACGATCAGCGGGTTGAGCACCAGCGCCACCAGCAACATGCAGCCGAGCAGCACCATCAGCAACTGGGCGTAGCCCCACAGCACACCGAAGCCGGTTTCCGCCAGCGTGGAAGCCACCAGGCCGAAGATGCCGAGCGGCGCACAGCGGATCACTGCGCGCACCACCAGCGTGACCGCATGGGACATGTCGTTGATCAGCCCCTTAGTGGTTTCGGAAGCGTGGCGCAGCGCCAGCCCCAGCCCGACGGCCCACGCCAGAATACCGATGTAGTTGGCGTTAATCAGCGCATGGAACGGGTTGGCCACCACACTCATCAACAGACCCTTCATCACCTCCACAATGCCGCCCGGCGGGGTAATGTCCGTCGCGCCGGTGGTCAGCGCCAGCGTAGAAGGGAAGATAAAGCTGACGACGACCGCCACCAGCGCGGCGGCAAAGGTGCCCAGCAGGTAGAGGAACAGGATCGGGCGAATGTTGGTCTTCTGCCCCTGTTTATGGTTGGCGATCGAGGCCATCACCAGAATCAGCACCAGCACCGGCGCCACCGCTTTCAGCGCGCCGACGAACAGGGAACCGAGCAGGCCGACGGCCGCAGCGGCCGCCGGCGAAACCAGCGCCACCAGAATGCCGGCCACCAGGCCGACCATGATTTGTTTGACCAGGCTACCCTGCGTGATCCTTTGTAATAGTTTTTGCATAGTGCTTTCTTCCTGATGTTATCTGGCCGCCACGGCGGGAACGACGTCGGGCAGCTTTATATGATTCTGTAACTAAGTGTGTTTGCCGAATTAGTATTCAGCAATCGAATGAGGTTGGAAAGAGGCGAGGGTGAAATTCTGAGCGCGGATCAACACTTGATAACATACTGGTTACATTTGTGTGATCGCAATAACGTTTGGCGTTTTGGGGGAATTGCCAAACAATCGCGGGGCGACTAGCGCCCCGGATAACAGATTATGGTTATTTCTTCGCCAGGCGATCGTTGCGGCGATTGACCCAGGCGTTGATCAGCAAAGTGAGCGTCAGGATGCCCGCCACCACGCCGAGCGAGATGCCGATCGGGATGTGGAAGAAGTCGATAATCAGCATCTTGATACCGATAAACACCAGGATCACCGACAGGCCGTATTTCAGCATCGAGAAACGTTCCGCCACGTTGGCCAGCAGGAAGTACATGGCGCGCAGGCCCATGATGGCGAACAGGTTAGAGGTCAGCACGATGAACGGGTCGGTGGTCACGGCGAAGATCGCCGGAATGCTGTCCACCGCGAAAATCACGTCGCTCAGTTCCACCAGGATCAGCACCAGCACCAGCGGGGTGGCGAACAGGATGCCGTTGCGGCGCACGAAGAAACGCTCGCCTTCCAGGCTGTCGGTCATGCGCAGGCGGCTGCGCAGCCATTTCACCAGCGGCTTGTCGCCGATCGCCGAATCATCTTCCTTCGCCAGCGCCATCTTGATACCGGTGAACAGCAGGAAAGCGCCGAACAGATACAGCAGCCACTGGAACTGGCTGACCAGCCAGCTGCCGGCGAAGATCATGATGGTGCGTAGCACGATCGCGCCCAGCACGCCGTAGATCAGCACCCGCCGTTGCAGGTTGGCCGGCACGGCGAAGTAGCTGAACAGCATCAGCCAGACGAACACGTTATCCACCGCCAGCGCTTTTTCGATCAGGTAGCCGGTCAGGAAGGCCAGCGCCTGGGTATCGGCGACGGCGCGCCCGGCGGTTTCATTCAGGTAGTACCAGAAACCGAAATTGAACAGCAGAGAGAGGCTGACCCACACCAGCGACCAGCTGGCGGCCTGCTTCAGGGTCATGGTGTGTGCGCCTTTACGGCCCTGCAACAGGAGATCGATTGCGAGCATCACGACTATGACGGCGGCGAAGCTGCCCCATAACCACGGTGTGCCAACGGAATTCATCATCAGAGGTATCCTTCAAAAACAAAAACGGCCAACGTCGGAAGACGCCAGCCGCTCTGTGAACGCTGCAAGCAAACCTCGCCTTCCGGCAAGGTCTCACTTACAACGTTGATGAAGGTGATTACACCTTTGACATCAGGTTGCCCGGTAACCGGATGCTTGCGCATCGTAATGACGATTGACCGGCAATGAAGTTACTCCCCTTTGCAGAGCAGAAAGTAATGCAAAATGTGTCGGCGGTCAACGTGAATCGCGTTAGCCGGCCATCGCTTTTTGCGCGCCGAGGCTGACGACGAATCCCTGCAGCAGCAGGCGGCTGAACGGCGTGTCGCTAACCTGTTGTTGTTGCTGGTGGTAGCGCGCTTGCTGCTCGGGATGCAGCTCGCCGAGCCACTGCAGATACTGGCTCATCACCGCGCCGTTGAATTCCGGGTGGAACTGGGTGGTCAGGGCATGATCGCCATAGCGCAGGATCTGGTGCGCATCCTGCTGCGAACGCGCCAGCGTCTGCGCGCCGGCGGGCGGCGTCAGCACGCTCTGCGAGTGGATCAGGTTGGCTTTGAAGCGCGGCGGCAGCAGGGTGAACCGCCGGTCTTCGGCCGCGGCGGGCAGCAGTTCGATCTCCAGCGTGCCGACCTCCATGCCCTGCGGGTGGTAACCCACTTCGCCACCGAGCGCGTAGGCCAACAGCTGGTGGCCGTAGCAGACGCCAAACAGCGGCAGTTTGATCGCCATCGCCTGGCGCAGCCACTCGGCCGCCGCCTCGCTCCACGGCAGCCGTTCGGTCACCATCGCCGGCGAGCCGGTGATGACCACGCCGCAATAGGCGGCCGGCGGCAACGGCCGCTCGCCGGCGGGCAAGTGTACGATGTGCGCGCGTTCGGCGTCGATATTGCCCTGTTGCAGGAACATGCCATCAAAGTTGGCCAATTCCTGACGAATGGCCTGCGGCGCGTCGCCGGTTTGCATCACGAGCAGCGGTTTCATCTCATTCTCCGTCGGCGGGGAAAACGACGCCGGTCTGGCGGCGGATGTCGGTCAGCAGGCGGGCGACGATCAGCGAATTCTCCAGCCCTGGATGTTCCACCTGACGCTTCTCAACCAACTCGGCGAAGGCCAGCGCCTCATACAGCATGGTGTTGATGTGCTGCGGCTGGCTCAGATCCTGGCGGTTGCCGCCGCGCGGCGTCAGCGCCACGCCCTGGCACTCGGAAATCTTGTCGATAATCAGCGTGCCTTCCTCCCCCTGGATCTCGCTGGGGATCGCCGAGTCGCTGACCTTGGAATGGGAAAGCGTGACGTCGAAATCGCCGTAGTTCAGGCAGACGGTGCCGTGGGCGTCCACGCCGGTATCGAGCAGCGTGGCGCTGGCGAGCACCGACTGCGGCGCGCCGAACAGCGCCACCGCGCTGGCCAGGCAGTAGTAGCCGATGTCCATGATGGAGCCGTTGGAGAACTGTGGATTAAACGTGTTGGGGTTCTCGCCGGCCAGGTAGCGCGGGTAGCGCGAAGAGTATTGGCAGTAGTTGATGAAGGCTTTGCGCAGCCGGCCGATTTTCGGCAATGCCTGTTGCAGCGCCAGAAAATTCGGCAGATAGGCGCTTTTGAACGCCTCGAACAGCACCACCTGATTTTCCCGCGCGCAGGCTACCAGCTGTTCCGCTTCGCGCTGGTTGGAGGCCAGCGGTTTTTCGCAGATCACGTGCTTTTTATGGCGCAGGAACAGCAGCGATTGCGGGCAGTGCAGGGAATTGGGGCTGGCGATATACACCGCGTCTATGGCGTCGGACTGGGCCATCGCCTCGAGAGAGTCGAAAAACTGCGTGACCTGATAGTTGGCGCCAAACGCCTGCGCCTGTTCCAGCGAGCGTGAATACACGGCGCTCAACTTGAGTTTGCCGCTTTCATGGGCGGCATCGATAAAACGTTCCGTAATCCAGTTGGTGCCGACGACGGCAAAGCGAATCATGGCGAGCTCCGGTCCAGGCTTAAAACCGCAGATTATCACGCCCTCACTCGCTATGCATACAGCTCGCCGAACAGCGAAAGGTGCGTCAGATACAGCCGGGTATCGAACTCCAACTGGTGGTAATCCGGCTCCATATGGCAGCACAGGCTGTAGAATGCCTTGTTGTGATCTTTCTCTTTCAGGTGCGCCAGCTCATGCACCACGATCATGCGCAGGAACGGTTCGGGCGCGACCTTGAACACCGTCGCCACGCGGATTTCCGCCTTGGCCTTCAGCTTGCCGCCCTGCACGCGCGAGATGGCGGTGTGCAGGCCCAGCGCGTGCTTCATGACGTGGATCTTGCTGTCGTAGGCTACCTTGCTCAGCGGCTGGGCGTTGCGCAGATACTGGTTTTTCAGATCGACGGTAAACTGATACAGCGATTTGTCGGTCGTGCAGTCGTGCACCTGCGGATAGCGCTGCAGCAGCACGTCCCCCAGCCGATTCTGATGGATCAGTTGTTGCACCTGGCTTTGCAGATGCGTTGGGTAGCCTTGCAGGTAGGTCAATTCAGACATTCTTGTTCCGTATCAACGGCCATTCAGCCGGTCATTCTATGCTGTTTTTTCGCTCAAATCCTGACATACGCAATTTATCCGAAAAAACATTTTACTGACGGGCGTTTTTAGGGGATAAACAGCCCAAATTTTATCAGTCAGGAGGGGCAATGAGCCAACTCGATCTGGGAACACAGCAACTTGAGCTGGAGCGTTATCCCCAACAGGAAGAATCCACCCAGCTGCAGGCGTGGGAAGCGGCGGACGAATATCTGCTGCAACAGCTTGAAAACGTAGATATCGGTGGCCGCCCGGTGCTGATTTTCAACGATAACTTCGGCACCCTGGCCTGTGCGCTGCACGCGCATCGTCCTTACAGCGTCAGCGACTCGTACATGAGCCAGCTGGCGACGCGTCACAACCTCAAGCTCAACGGTCTGGATCCTGAGCAGGTCACGCTGTTGGACAGCCTCGCCGAGCTGCCGGCGGCGCCGGCGGTGGTGCTGATTCGCGTGCCGAAAGCGCTGGCGCTGCTGGAACAGCAGCTGCGCGCGCTGCGCCACGTCGTGACCGAAGACACGCTGATCGTCGCCGGCGCCAAGGCGCGCGACGTGCATACCTCGACGATGCAGCTGTTTGAAAAGGTGCTGGGCCCGACGCGCACCAGCCTGGCGTGGAAGAAGGCGCGCCTGATCTTCTGTCAGGCGGCGGACATCGTCCCGCCGGCGGCAGCGGAAACCACCAACTGGACGCTGGACGGCACCGATTGGCTGATCCACAACCACGCCAACGTCTTCTCGCGTGGCAGCCTGGATATCGGCGCGCGCCTGTTCCTGGATCATCTGCCGCGTGGCCTGAACGGCCATATCATCGATCTGGGCTGCGGCAACGGCGTGATTGGCCTGGCGGCGCTGGCGCAAAACCCGGAAGCGCAGATGACCTTCGTCGATGAATCTTACATGGCGGTGGCTTCCAGCGAGCTGAATGTGGAGCACAACCTGCCGCAAGAGCTGGATCGCTGTCAGTTTGAGGTGAACAACGCGCTGGCGGGCATCGAGCGTGAAAGCGTGCAGGCGGTGCTGTGCAACCCACCGTTCCACCAGCAACACGCCATTACCGATCACACCGCCTGGCAGATGTTCTGCGACGCCAAGCGCTGCCTGCAGGTGGGTGGCGAATTGCGCATCGTCGGCAACCGTCACCTCGACTACCATCAGAAACTCAAGCGCCTGTTCGGCAACTGCACGCTGGTGGCCTCGAACAAGAAGTTCGTGATCCTGAAAGCGGTGAAATCCGGCGCGCGTCGCTGAGCGTGAATAACCAGGGGCGCCGGGCGCCCCTCAGTCTGTAGACAAAGGGGGAAAAAGCGTGGTTTTTCCCCCTTTGTGGTTATCAGCCGAAAATCAATAAATTGATTTTCCTTGTTTTCTTTTCGCTGGTCTCTGCCTACCCGGCATGGGGATGAGGTTTGTCATCAATATCAGGGGCGCCGGGCGCCCCTTTTTTACAGTGACATCGCCAGCCGCGTGCCCTGATCGATCGCACGGCGGGCGTCCAGCTCGGCAGCCACGTCGGCGCCGCCGATCAGGTGCACGCTTTTCCCCATCGCCAGCAGCGGCTGCTGCAGTTCGCGGCGCGGTTCCTGCCCGGCACAGACGATCACCGTGTCCACCGGCAGGCAACTTTCCTGCTCTGCGCGGGTGATATGCAGCCCTTCATCGTCGATCAGCCGGTAGCTGACGCTGTTGAGCATCTTCACGCCGCGCATCGCCAGGCTGGCGCGGTGGATCCAACCGGTGGTTTTCCCCAGGCCTTCGCCCACCTTGCTGGTTTTACGCTGCAACAGATAGATCTGCCGCGCGGCACGCGGTGCCTGCGGCCCTTCTACCGCTAGCCCGCCGCGCTGCTCAAGGCGACCATCGATGCCCCATTCGCGGTTGAATTCCGCCTGATCCAGACTACTGGATACGCCGTGCTGGCTGAGGTACTCGGCGGTGTCGAAGCCGATGCCGCCGGCGCCGATGATCGCCACCCGCTGGCCGACCGGTTTTTTATCGCGCAGCACGTCCAGATAGCTCAGCACCTTGGCGTGCCCGATGCCGGGGATGTCCGGGGTGCGCGGCACGATGCCGCAGGCGAGGATCACTTCGTCGAATTCGCTTAAATCCGCCGCCTCGACCTTGACGCCCAACCTGACCGTCACTTCGCGCAGCGCCAGCTGGCGGCGGAAGTAACGCAGGGTTTCATGGAATTCTTCCTTGCCGGGGATTTGTTTGGCGATGTTGAACTGGCCACCGATCTGCTCGGCGGCGTCGAACAGCGTCACCTGATGGCCACGGCTGGCGGCGGTGGTGGCAAAGGCCAGCCCGGCGGGGCCGGCGCCGATCACCGCCAGCTTTTTCGGTTTCTCCGCCATCGTCAGCGGCATTTCGGTTTCGCGGCAGGCGCGCGGGTTGACCAGGCAGGAGGTCAGCTTGCCTTCAAATATCTGGTCGAGGCAGGCCTGGTTGCAGCCGATGCAGGTATTGATCTCGTCGGCGCGCCCCTCGGCGGCTTTCTGCACAAAGGCGGCGTCGGCGAGGAACGGGCGCGCCATCGACACCATGTCGGCGCAGCCGTCCGCCAGCACCTGCTCGGCCACCGCCGGATCGTTGATGCGATTGGTGGTGATCAGCGGGATGCCGACCTTGCCCATCAGCTTGCGGGTCACCCAGCTGAACCCGGCGCGTGGCACCATGGTGGCGATGGTCGGAATACGTGCTTCGTGCCAGCCGATGCCGGTATTGATGATCGTGGCGCCCGCCTGTTCGATCGCCAGCGCCAGCTGCTCGATCTCCTCCCAACTGGAGCCGTCTTCCACCAGATCAAGCATCGACAGCCGGTAGATCAGAATGAATTCCGGGCCCACGGCCTGGCGTACCGCCCTGACGGTCTCGACGGCGAAGCGCATGCGGTTGGTGAAGCTGCCGCCCCATTGGTCATCGCGCTGGTTGGTGCGCGTCGTCAAGAATTGGTTGATCAGGTAGCCTTCGGAACCCATCACTTCAACGCCGTCGTAGCCGGCCTGCTGCGCCAGCGCCGCGCAGCGGGCGAAGTCGGCGATGGTCTGCGCGATCTCCGCTTCACTCAGGGCGCTCGGCGTAAACGGGTTGATTGGCGCCTGCAGCGCGGAAGGGGCCACCAGCTTGGGTTGATAGCTGTAGCGGCCGGTGTGCAGGATCTGCAGCGCAATTTTGCCGCCCGCCCGGTGGACGGCCTCGGTTACCGGGCGGTGGTGAGGCAATTGCGCTTCGCTGTTGAGGATCGAACCGCCGCGAAACACCACGCCCTGTTCGTTCGGGGCAATGCCGCCGGTGACGATCAGCGCCACGCCGGCGGCGGCGCGCTCGGCATAGAACGCGGCCAGGCGCTGCGGGCCGTCGGGCAGCTCTTCCAGGCCGGTATGCATCGATCCCATCAGCACCCGGTTTTTCAGGGTGGTGAAGCCGAGATCCAGCGGCGCCAGCAGGTGAGGGTAATTGCTCATTGCACTCTCCATCGGGTGAAATCGGGGCCCGTTGTTATAATTATGTGAACACAAGTGGTCGGATGAGATAAATCTAGCCGTTGTCATGCCGCTTGGGAATCTGCGTTGCGCCGAATGTGATAGACGTCATGAATCTCAGACTCTGTTTGCATAACGAACAAAAGATCGGTTAACCTTTGCGCGTTGTAAATTCCTTCTCTCTGCGGAGCCATAACCGAAAATGAACACCCACACCTGTTGATATCTGGTCCCACGCTGTGCGCTCTTGCGCCCTGTGGGGATGTTTTGATCTCATTCAGGAGTGCTTATGGCTCATTTTGCGCAGTCCCCTTATTTCGTTTTACATCAACTGACCTGCCAATTTGCTGACGGCGAAACGCTGTTCGGCCCGCTGGATCTCGCTTTCGATCGGCAGCGCTGTGGCCTGGTGGGACGCAACGGCGTCGGCAAAACCCAGCTGCTGCGCCTGATCGCCGGGTTGGATCGGCCGGGTAACGGTCACGTCGAATCTCATGCCGCAGTAGCTTACGTTGCGCAGCAGCCGGAGATCGCCGCGGACACCACGCTGGCCCAGCTGTTGGGCTATGGCGAGGCGTTCGCCGCGCTGGCGCGTCTCGAGCAGGGGCGGCCGCTGGCGGACGATATCGATCGTCTGGAAGGGCGATGGGATCTCCACGATCGCCTGCAAAACGCCTTCGCCGCCGCCGGGCTGCCGGCCTTCGATCCGTTGCGATCCGCCAGTTCGCTGAGCGGCGGCGAGCGGATGCGCGCGGCGCTGTGCGGCGCCTTGCTCGGCGAAGCGGATTTTCTGCTGCTGGACGAACCGACCAACCACCTCGACAGCGTCGGGCGCGCCTGGCTGTATCAGCAGCTGGATCAGTGGCGGGGCGGGTTGCTGATCGCCAGCCATGACCGGCAGCTGCTGGCGCACATGGAGCGCATCGTCGAACTGACGCCCGGCGCGCTGCGCAGCTACGGCGGCAACTATGATGACTACCGGCGCCAGCGCGATACAGAGCAGCAGGCGGCGCGCGCCGATCTGGAGCATGCGCGCGAGGAGCGCCGCCGCACCCGCGCCCGCCAACAGAAAGAGCACGACATGAGCCAGCGGCGCTCGGCGCAAACGCTGCGCGTCGTCGATACGCTGAATATCGCCTCTTTCGAGCGGGTGGCCTACAAGTCGGCGGCGAAAGAGAGCCTCGGCACGCTGCGCAAACAGCATCAGGATCGGCGCGACAGCCTCGATGCGGCGGTGCGCGAAGCCTACCAGCGGGTGGAAGAGGAACAGCCGGTGTTGCTGGCGCTGCCGGGCAGCGAAGTGAACGCGAACAAGCAGGTGCTGGTGCTCGAGCGGCTGCAGCTGCCGTTCGTCAGCGCGCCGCCGCTCGATCTGCGTATCGACGGCCCGATGCGCGTGGCGCTGACCGGCCCCAACGGCTGCGGTAAATCCACCTTACTGAAGACCGTTCTCGGTCAGCTGACGGCGCTTTCCGGCCATTGTCATTGCCCGCTGCCGACGGCTTACCTCGATCAAACCCTGTCGCAGCTCGACCCGAATCTGTCGGTGATGGAGCATCTGGGGCTGCAGGATTCGCCGCTGGCGGAAGGCGCGTTGCGCACCCGGTTGGCGCAGCTGCAGCTTGGCGCAGATCGCATCGCGCTGCCGCTGGGCTCGCTGAGCGGCGGTGAACGGCTCAAGGCGGCGTTGGCCTGCGCGCTGTGGCGACAGCAACCGGCGCAGCTGCTGTTGCTCGACGAGCCGACCAACCACCTGGATCTGGCGTCGTCGCTGGCGATCGAAACTGCGCTGGCGGATTTCCCCGGCGCGATGCTGGTGGTGTCGCACGACGAAGACTTCCTGCAGGCGCTGCGGCCGACGCACCGCCTGCACCGGCAGGCGGATGGCTGGCGGCTTCAGGCCTGGTAATGCGTAGGCGACCTTAAGGAGCCGCCTTTTTCATTGCAGGTACGTTGATGCACGCCAGCAGCTGGGTGAAGGCCGCGGCCATCTGTTCTTCCGGCACGCAGGCAAACCCCATCAGCAGGCCGCGCCGGCGGTTGGGCAGCATGTAGTAGCGCGACAGCGGCCGCACCAGCACCCCCTGCGCGCCGGCGGCGGCGGCGATCGCCACGTCGTCGGCCTCGTCCGGCAGGTTGAGGATCAGGTGCAATCCGGCGTTGCTGTTGAATTCGCTGAGCGCCTGTTTGCCGAGGTGCTGTTCGATCAGGCCGGTCAGGAAGGCGCGCCGCCGGGCGTACAGCAGCCGCATGCGGCGGATGTGCGCGGTGTAGTGCCCCTCTTGGATGAATTCCGCCAGCGCGCTCTGGATCAGCAGGTGCCCGCCGCGATACAGCTCGGCGTGGGCGGTTTTCAGCGGCTGCACCAGCGGCGGCGGCAATACCACATAGCCGAGGCGCAGCGCCGGGTAGAGCGTTTTGCTGAAGGTGCCGATGTAGATCACCGGCGCGTCGGCCTCCAGCCCTTGCAGCGCCGGGATCGGTTGGCCGGAAAAGCGGAATTCGCTGTCGTAGTCGTCCTCGACGATCCAGCCGCCGGCGTTGCGCGCCAGCGCCAGCAGCCGTTGGCGGCGCGCCAGGCTCATCACCGAGCCGAGCGGATACTGGTGCGACGGGGTGACGAAAATCAGGCGGGGTGGCGTCGTTGGCTGCTCCGGCGGCACCAGCCCGGCCTCGTCCACCGCCAGCGGGCAGATGTTCAACGCATTGATGCGCAGGATATTGCGGATCCCCCAATAGCCCGGTTCTTCGATCCAGGCGTCATCCCCCGGATTGCACAACATGCGCGTCACCAGATCGATCGCCTGATGGATGCCTTCAGTGATCAGGATCTGTTCCGGCGAGCAGCGCACCGAGCGCGCCACCCGTAAATACTCCACCAACGCATGCTGCAGCTCCGGGCTGCCGCCCTGATTGCTGTAGGTCAGCCGCTGCGGCGCCGGGCGGCGGCTGAGGCGCGCCTGGATCTTGCTGAACAGCTGATGGGGAAAGGCGTTGACGTCGGGGACGCCGGGAATGAATGCCCCCCACTGTTTGGGGCTGGCGCTGGCGTGGTGCAGCAGCGTGGCGCCGCGCTCCGACAGTTCGACGCGCCGCGGTTGCCCGCTGCCGTCCGCCGGAGCGCCGCCGGTGGACAGGCAGCTGTCCGGCACCGTGTCGGCAACGAAGGTGCCGCTGCCGGCGCGCGCCGATACGTAGCCTTCCGCCAGCAGTTGTTCATAAACGGTTAACACGGTGTTGCGGGACAGGCTGAGCTCCTGCGCCAGATCGCGCGAGGCGGGCAGGCGGCTGGAGGGCGGCAGGCTGCCGTCGAGAATACTGGTGCGGATCGCGTTGTAAAGCCGCTTGTGCAGCTTGTCATCGGGCTGTTCGCCGAGGCGCTGCAGCAACAGATCACCACTCAATGAGCGCAATTGGATCCCTCAATTATTCGTAACTGGCACTCGATTATAGGGCCACATCCTGTGTAAATAAACGGCATTGTTTCACGAATGTGAACGAAACGTGTAACTGGCACCGACCGGAGAGAACAGCATGAAAAACGCAGAATTGAACCAACGCCGTCAGGACGCCACCCCGCGCGGAGTGGGCGTGATGTGTGGTTTTTACGCCGAGCGCGCAGAGAACGCCACGCTGTGGGATGTGGAAGGCAAAGAAGTGATCGACTTTGCTTCGGGGATCGCCGTGCTGAACACCGGGCATCGCCACCCGAAAGTGATCGCCGCAATTGAAAAGCAGCTGCAGGCCTTCACCCACACCGCCTATCAGATCGTTCCTTACGAAAGCTATGTCTCGTTGGCGGAGCGCATCAACCAGCGCGCGCCGATCGCCGGTCCGTGTAAAACCGCTTTCTTCACCACCGGCGCGGAAGCGGTGGAAAACGCGGTGAAGATCGCCCGCGCTTACACCGGCCGTCCGGGCTTGATCACCTTCGGCGGCGGCTTCCACGGCCGCACCTATATGACCATGGCGCTGACCGGCAAAGTGGCGCCTTACAAACTGGGCTTTGGCCCATTCCCCGGCTCGGTGTTCCACGGCCAGTACCCGAATGCGCTGTACGGCGTGACCACCGAAGACGCGATGAACAGCCTGGATCGCCTGTTTAAAGCGGATATCGATCCCAAGCAGGTGGCGGCGATCGTGCTGGAGCCGGTGCAGGGCGAGGGCGGCTTCAACGTGGCGCCGGCCGAGTTCATGCAGGCGCTGCGTGCGCTGTGTGACCAGCACGGCATTCTGCTGATCGCCGACGAGGTGCAGACCGGCTTCGCCCGTACCGGCAAGCTGTTCGCCATGGAGCACTACAGCGTTAAGCCCGATTTGATCACCATGGCGAAAAGCCTGGCGGGCGGCATGCCGCTGTCGGCGGTGGCGGGCCGCGCCGAGGTGATGGACGCGCCGGCGCCGGGCGGGCTGGGCGGCACCTACGCCGGTAACCCGCTGGCGGTGGCCGCCGCGCACGCGGTGCTGGACGTGATCGACGAAGAGCAGCTGTGCCAGCGCGCCCAGCGCTTGGGGCAGCACCTGGTGGAAGTGCTCCAGCAGGCGCGCAAAACCAGCCCGGCGATCGCCGATGTGCGCGCGCAGGGATCGATGGTGGCGGTGGAGTTCAACGATCCATCTACCGGCAAGCCTTCGGCGGAGATCACCCGTCAGGTGCAGCAGAAGGCGATGGCGGAAGGGCTGCTGCTGCTGAGCTGCGGCGTGAACGGCAACGTGATCCGCTTCCTCTACCCGCTGACCATCCCGGACGATCAGTTCACCAAGGCGATGGGCATTCTGTCCCGCGCGCTGGCCCACTAAGGAGCGAACGGCATGAAATTGAACAATCCCGAGCTGCTGCGTAGCCAGTGTCTGATCAACGGCGAATGGTGCGATGCCCTGAGCGGCAAGCGCGAAGCGGTGATCAATCCGGCCACCGGTGCCGAACTGGCCAGCATTCCGCTGGTCAGCGAAGAGGAAACCCAGCAGGCGATCGCGGCGGCGCAGCGGGCGCAAAATGACTGGAAACAGCTGACCGCCAAGCAGCGTTCTGCGCTGCTGTTGGCCTGGGCCGACAAGGTGTTGGCCGCGCAGGAAGATCTGGCGCAGCTGATGACCGCCGAGCAGGGCAAATCGCTGGCGGAAGCGCGCGGCGAAGTGGCGTACGCCGCGTCGTTCATCACCTGGTTCGCCGAAGAGGCCAAGCGGGTGGACGGCGCGGTATTGCAGGCGCCGCAGGCTTCGCAGCGCCTGGTGGTGGTGAAGCAGCCGATCGGCGTGTGCGCGGCCATCACCCCGTGGAATTTCCCGGCGGCGATGATCACCCGCAAGGTGGCGCCGGCGCTGGCGGCGGGCTGCGCCATCATCGTCAAACCGGCCGAGCAAACGCCGCTGACCGCGCTGGCGCTGGCCAAGCTGGCACAGGACGCCGGCATTCCCGCCGGCGTTTTGCAGGTGGTGACTGGCGAAGCGGCGCAGGTGGGCAAAGTGCTGTGCGACAGCCCGGTGGTGCGCAAGCTGAGCTTTACCGGCTCGACCGAGGTCGGCCGCATCCTGATGGCGCAGTGCGCACCGAGCATCAAGAAACTGTCGCTGGAGCTGGGCGGCAATGCGCCGGTCATCGTGTTCGACGACGCCAATCTGGATGCGGCGGTGGCGGGCATCATGGCCTCCAAATTCCGCAACAGCGGCCAGACCTGCGTGTGCGCCAACCGTATCTACGTGCAGGACGGCATCTACGAGCGGCTGGCGGAGAAACTGGTGGCGGCGGTCGAGCAGTTGAACGTCGGCGACGGCAGCCAGGAAGGCACCACCCAGGGGCCGCTGATCGACAGCGATGCGGTAGCGAAGGTGCAGAGCCATATCGACGACGCGCTGATCAAAGGGGCGCAGATCGCCACCGGCGGCCAGCCGCACGCGCTGGGCGGCACCTTCTTCCAGCCGACGGTGGTGACCGGCGTAACGCAGAAGATGCGCTTCGCCAAAGAAGAGACCTTCGGGCCGGTGGCGCCGCTGTTCCGCTTCCATGACGAGGCGGAAGCCATCGCCATGGCCAACGACACCGAATTCGGCCTGGCCGCCTACCTGTTCACGCAGAACGCCGCGCGCCAGTGGCGCGTGCCGGAAGCGCTGGAGTACGGCATGGTCGGCATCAACACCGGGCTGATTTCCAACGAAGTGGCGCCGTTCGGCGGTGTGAAACAGTCAGGGCTCGGGCGTGAAGGATCGCGCTACGGGATAGAAGAATATCTGGAGCTGAAATACCTGTGTATCGATGTGAGCTGTTGAGCGTCAGGACGTTAACCCATCCCGGCGGCCAGCGTCGCCGGGCGATAAAGGATGATGCATGTCTGATAATATCTCTGTTTCTCCGGCGCTTGCTGCCGGGGTGCGAGCACCTGCACCCGCCAAATCGTTAAGTTTCCTCGAAGGGGTGGCGATGATCGTCGGCACCAACATCGGCGCCGGCGTACTCTCCATCGCCTACGCCTCCAGCAAGGCCGGTTTCCTGCCGCTGCTGTTTTGGCTGGTGCTGGTGGGGAGCCTGACCACCATCACCATGCTGTACGTTGCCGAATCTACGTTGCGCACCCGCGCGCATCTGCAGCTGAGCGGACTGGCGAAGCGCTACGTCGGCGGCCTGGGCGCCTGGCTGATGTTCGCTTCGGTGTGCGTCAACAGCGTTGGGGCGCTCACCGCCTATATGACCGGCAGCGGCAAGCTGCTGCAATCGCTGTTCGGTATCTCGCCGGCGCTGGGCAGCCTGCTGTTCTTCGTGCCCGCCGCCGGCGTGCTGTACCTGGGGTTGAAAGCGATCGGCCGCGGCGAGAAGTTCATCAGCATCGGCATGGTGGTGATGTTGACCGCCCTGGTGGCGGCGACGCTGCTGAAAGACACCACCCAGATGCGCAACCTGCTGGACGGCGACTGGCGCTATATGGTGCCGGTGTTCAACGTGGTGGTGTTCTGCTTCTCGGCGCAGTACATCGTGCCGGAAATGGCGCGCGGCTTCGCCGACAAGCCGGAGCAGTTGCCGAAGGCGATCATCGTCGGCATGGTGGTGACCTTCATTTTGCTGGCGGCGGTGCCGATGTCGGTGATCGCGCTCAGCGGGCTGGATGACATCTCCGACGTGGCCACCATTTCCTGGGGCCAGGCGCTGGGGCAGTGGGCGTTCTTCTCCGCCAACATCTTCGCGCTGTGTGCGATGCTGACCTCGTACTGGGGATTGGGCGGCAGCTTCCTGACCAATATTTTCGACAAGTTCCGGTTGGGCAACGACGAGCTGCCGCTGCGCCGCTTCGGCGTGCTGCTGTTGGTGGTGGTGCCGCCGTTCGTGCTGGCCTACAGCGGGCTGGTGTCGTTCGTCAACGCGCTCTACTTCGCCGGGGTGTTCAGCGGGGTGATCCTGTCGATCATGCCGATGCTGATCCTGCGCGGCGCGCGCAAACATGGCGACCAGACCCCGCGCTGGCAGTGCAACTGGATCACGCACCCGCTGCTGCAGGTCAGCATTGTGTTGCTGTATCTGGCCAGTGCGGTGTACGCCATCGCTTCATTGTTAGGCTATCTGCCCTCTGGATGGTGATTTGCCTTCCCTCAAGCAGTGATGTTGTTTCTCGGCATTGAGAACGGCGGCGTCGTGGCCGCCGATTTTTTTCTCAGGCGCGCCGTTTTTCCGACAACGCCAGCCAGGCCTGCACCGACGGGCGCTGCCACTGCTTGTGCGCATAGTGGCGCACGCGCTCCGGCACCGGATCGCCGTGCATCACCAGCCGGTTGAGCATCAGCGCCAGATCGGTGTCGGCGATGCACCACTCCCTGAACAGATTGTCCTGCCCGTGGCTCAGCAGTTTTTCCACGGCGGCGATTAGCTTGCGTGCGGCCTCCTGCGCGGCTTCGGACAGCGGCGGGAACTTGCCGTTGTTGAACACCACCTCGGTCGAGCGCTCGGCGCGGATCGGCAGCAGATCGCTGCGCAGCCAGGCCTGGATCTCGCGCGCCTTGGCGCGCAGCTTCACGTCGCGCGGGTATACGGCGTGGGCCGGGTGGATGTCTTCCAGGTATTCGGCGATCGCCGAAGACTCCGAGAGCTGGAATTCGCCGATCGCCAGCGTCGGCACCCGGCGGGTGAGCGACAGCGCCGCGTAGGCCGCCTCTTTGTTCTCTTCCTTCGCCAGATCCACCGGCTTCACGGTGAACGGAATGCCTTTTTCCGTCAGCACGACAAAGGCGGACATGGCGTACGGGCTGAAAAATTCACTGTCGGTATAAAGCTCGGTGATCGGTTGAGACATCGGCGGTTCCTCGGGGTTAAAGGGGGAACATTCATCATTGTCGAGGGGAGGCTAAAAATCAATCTGTTAGCTAAAAGTTCTTGGGCGGCGCGGTTTACGGCGCCGTGAGTTCCTTCAGGATGATGTGATATATTTGTTGCCAACAAGTGAATTGAGCCGTATTGGGTAACATGAAGACGCAGTGGATTGAACGGGTAAAAGTGGGAGTTGCGCGCCTGTGGCCGCACCCGCTGGCGGTGGGCAAGCGAGAGATGCTGATTTCCAGCGTCGGCGCCGGTTTGGGGCTGATGCTCGCCGGTTGGATCAGCCACTTTATTTTGGGCGAGGTGAACCTGTGGTTTATCGCGCCGATGGGCGCTTCGGCGGTTCTGCTGTTCGGCGTGCCCAACAGCCCGCTGGCGCAGCCCTGGTCGATCGTCGGCGGCAATGCGCTGGCGGCAACGGTGGGCGTCAGCGCCGGTCTGCTGATCCCCGATCCGGGCCTGGCTTGCGGCGCGGCGGCGGCGGTGGCCATCGGCCTGATGTTCAAGCTGCGTTGCCTGCATCCACCCGGCGGCGCGGTGGCGCTGACCGCCATCCTCGGCGGCCCCGGCATTCACCAGATGGGCTACCACTTCGTACTGTACCCGGTGCTGCTGAACTCGGTGCTGCTGGCGGCGCTGGCCATTCTGTTCAATAACCTGGCCGGGCGACGCTACCCGCACGCACTGGCGCCGGCGGAGGCCAAGCCGGCCAATCTGCCGATCGATGCCGTTTCCATCACCCGCGCCGATCTGCACGAGGCGCTGATGGAGGGGGATCTGTTCGATATCGACGAGGACGATCTGCAGGAGATCCTGCTGCGCGCCGAGCAGTTGGCGCATCAGCGGCAAAGCAAGATCGCCTGATCAGCCCAGCGTTTTATCGGATGGCGGAAGGCGCGTAACCAAAACGCTTTTGAAAGCGTTCGCTAAAACGCGCTCTGGATTTGTAACCGCAGGCCTCTGCAATGCGGGTCATATCCCATCGGGTGGTTTGAAGCAACATCATGGCGTGATGCATACGGACGTCTATCAGCAAGTCTTCGAAGCGCGTTTGTTCGGCGGCAAGGCGCCGCCGCAACGTTGCCGGGCTCATCGCTAACGTTTTTCCCGCCGTTTCTGCCGTCCAGTTTTGTTCCGGAGCCTCAAAAATCAAAGTGCGCAGGCGCTGTGATGGGCTATCCAATGGCAAATGCGTAAAAACATGTCCCCGTTCGGCCAGCGCGGTCAAAAAGTCCAGAAGGCGGTATTGCAGGCGAATATCACTGATTTCCTGTTTTTCCACGCTTTCAATCACGTGATAAAACGTCGCCGACAGGTCTTCGTCCAGAGGCAGCGTTTTCCACGCGTCATCTTTCGGGGGAATAGGGGGTGAAGCCTGCCGGGTTCGGTGAAAGACATCCAGCAGTTCTGCCGACAGCGTCAGGAGTATCGAGCGAAAAGGCCGATCGATATCGCCCGGCGTTTTGACTAAATCTGCGCGGGTGTTGGGGGGGACCAGGAGCAGTTCGCCGGGGGTCTCCAGAGACAAATGTTGTGAAGCCGATGTGATACCGAGTTGGCCCGCCACGATCAGCAAGACCGTCGCTTCATGGAAGACGAACTGCGGCGTGTGCAGCTGGCGTTTCAATGTCGGCTGGCACACCCCGCACAAGCGGCGCCTCAACACCGGAGCCCCCGACGGAGAGTGCCAGTGCAAAAGTTTCGCACCCTGCTCGCGTCTGGTTCGCACTGATCCGAAGGAACCGGTCCGGCTCATATTCGACTCCTTTATGCGATTATTTCGCCGTTGATGCTACGTTAGGGTTCAGGCTGTAAAGGCCTGTCAGGCTCGCCTGGGCTAACACCGGCGCTTCCGCCAGGGCAGCATTCACATTAGCCCCTGTCCAAGGCCCTTGTACATCCAAACCGGGGGTAGCAAGCGCATAAACCGTGAAAATATAATGATGAACTAACGTATCGTTCCACGGTGGGCATGGGCCATCGTAACCGTAGTATTCCCCCTTCATCTGCTCGTCGGCGGCAAACCAACCGGTATAGTCATTGATGCCGTGGCGATAGGCCGAAGGGGCGTTTGGCCCGGCTTTGCCACGCGGCGTTACGCCGTCCGATTGAGAGCCCGCCGCAATTTCCACGGTACTGGCCGGAACATCCAGCAGCAGCCAGTGAAAGAAATCAACGCGCGGCAACGATGCGGGCACAACCCGACCCTCTTGATTCACATCATCACCACGGCTTGGCACGTCGGGATCATGGCAGACGATCACGAAAGACTGCGTGCCTGCAGGCACTTCACTCCAGGCCAGATGGGGGTTGCGATTTCTCGATAAAGCGACATGGTTAGCGGCATCGGGGATAGCGAAGGCGAACTCACCGGGAATGAACTCTCCTTCTTTAAAGCTTTGGCTGGTCAGTTTCATAAATGCCAATCTCCTGTTCTATTGAGCGGTATCTGCGGGTATGTGATGTCCCCATTATAAGTTTTTCAAAATAAAGTAAGGTGACAAATCCAATCAAAATAGAACCAATTACGCTCATTGTGATTGTATTTGATAGCATTATATTGATGGGCGACCGATACGATTGCTGTGCCGATGAGAGTGCCACGGCGAAAACGCTGGATGAGGAAGGGGGTTGGTTAATATTGGTGGGGAAGAGACTGCTGCGCGCCGAGCCGTTGACGCATCAGCGGCAACGCAAGGTGCCTGATCAGCCCAGCGTTTTGCGGTAAAACACCACCCGCTCCGTTTCGGCAAAGCCCAGCGCCGCATGCAGGCGTTGGGAATCCAGATTAGCGATGTCGGTATCCGACGCCAGCTCGCTGCACCCCTGTTGCTTCGCCCACTCCTGCACCTGCGCGATCAGGCGCGCCGCCCAACCCTGGCGGCGGGCGCGTTCGACGGTATAAATCCCTTCCAAAAACGCCACCGGCGACGATTCGCAGCCGTTGACGTAATCGTAGCGCAGCGCGATCTCGGCAAAGCCAACGAAAGCGCCGTCCAGCCCCCGCGCCATAAACGCGGTGTGGTGCGGCGAAGCCAATATCTCGCGCATTTCCGCGCGGTGCTCTTCCAACGGGCAGGTGGGCCACAGCGCCGAGCGCAGCGCCAGCCAGGCGTCGAGGTTGTCGTGGTCGCAGTTGACGATCATGCAGGGGCCTTATGAGTCGGAATAAATCAGGAATGCCGAGAGGGAAGTGTGGCACGGCGGCGGGAAACAAAAAAGCCATTATGCCGAGGGGCGCCCTTCATTAGGATGAAAGGGATGTTGATATTTTAAGCGAAGTTAGTATAGGGTACGGCCAGGGCGCTGATAAGGGATTGTTATGGATGCGAAAGCCGTAGCTCAAGGAATTCTTGAGGGAATAGAGTCTTTACCAAGGGGCATTGCCTATAGTGCTCGTAGGACATGGCAGGGAGCAGGGCTCGGCGGCCGAGAGCTTAAGCACCGCAATGAAATTGAAACGGAACGATTTATTAAGGTCGTTCGTGCCGGTTATGGTATCGAAACCCCGCTACGTGAGCTGATAGTGGTGATTATCCGTGACTGCTATCAGCGGATGGATCTGCAAACACAAACCGCGCTAAGCCAAAAATTTAACCATGCAGAGGGTTATCTTACAGGACGTATGGGGACGCAGTTCATTCTGGTTCAGCAAATCACACACCATATTTTGAAAAAGGTTATCGGCAGCACACTTTTCAAATGGGTATTCAAAGGTGTCACCATTGCTGGGCTAAACATCATTCTTTTACAAGGAATTATTGAAAAGGCCGCCGTTTCTTCGCGTCGTTTGCGGGAACAATATCCCTCAACGTACCATAAGCTCACGCCACGAAATTTGGACATGATCTACTTTCTGGCGGAGGAGTATCTTGAACCCTTTGTTGCCTATACCAGCAAATCGAAAATGTTCTGTGAAGGTGTGAATCATGAGCTATCTAAAGTCTTGGGGCAGTAAGCTCGGTAAAGGATTGTCGCACCTTGTGGAAGCGATTTTGGGCGGGATATTTTCTATCGCTGCGTTTGGCTCACTGTTCTGGTTCGACGAATGGTGGCAACGAATTCTAAGCGCGGCAATATTCCTGTTGCTGGTGTTTGTCACTATTGCTTTGTGTAGCCTTGTGAGAGGCGAGCGATAGCGGATAAATCAATCAAAAGCCAGCGGTTGGATTTTAACTAATGATCAAGTGATGATGACTTCCTATCGTTAAGTAAGAAAATCAATGAACTGGCTAAAATCCTTTCTTGTGAAGTTCGTTAAATTTGTTGGCCGGCAAACTGCTGACTTGGCTGAGTCCATAGTCATTGGCCTGTTCTCTATAGCGGCATTTGTTGCCTTGTTCTGGTTTGATGAGTGGTGGAAATCTATCGCTGCGGCTGTCGCGATCTTCTTTGCCGGCTTCCTGGTAAGTCTGGCTATAGGCTGGTTAAGAGGGGAAAGATAGCTGAGAGTGCCGGCATACCGCCGCCATTTTGCCGCCACTGTGAGCAAGAAATAAAAAAGCCACTTCGAGGGAAGTGGCTTTTTTATATGATTTTAAAGCTAAAATTTGGTGGCCCCTGTTGGGTTTGAACCAACGACCAAGCGATTATGAGTCGCCTGCTCTAACCACTGAGCTAAGGGGCCAAGCCGCGAGATTATAGGGAATCCTTAAGCGGCGGTCTACTGTTACCCGCCCGTATGTTGCTTTTCTGCACAGTTCTAGCCTGTTGTAATTGCTGGCGGATTTTGCGATAACCGCAGTAAATCCCTGCAATGGACTCACGACACTCATGGAACTTCTGGCGCCCAATCTGCGGGTGGTGTTTTGCGGCATCAACCCCGGCCTTTCTTCCGCCCATCAGGGCTACCCTTTCGCCAACGGCAGCAACCGCTTCTGGAAGGTGATCCATCAGGCCGGCTTTACCGAGCGCCAACTGGCGCCGGAGCAGTGGCAGCAGTTGAAGGATAATGGCTGTGGCATTACCGCGCTGGTGGCGCGCCCGACGGTGGCGGCCAGCGAGCTGTCGCGCGACGAGTTGCGCAGCGGCGGCGAGGCGCTGCAAGAGAAGATCCTGCGCTACCAGCCGCGCGCGTTGGCGATTTTGGGCAAGCAGGCGTTCACCACCGCCTTCGGGGTGAAAAACGCGCCCTGGGGCAAGCAGACGATGGTGCTGGGGCAAACCGAGGTGTGGGTATTGCCCAACCCCAGCGGATTGAACCGCGCCACGCTGGAGCAGCTGACTGCCAGCTATCGCGAGCTGTTCCTGGCGCTGCAATGACATAAGGGAGTTGCGATGACATCGATGATGAAAGGTTGTGTGATGGCGCTGTTATTGGTGACCGGCACTGCACAGGCGGGGCATTCGCCACAGGAGGCGCGCAACAAGCAGAACGTGCTGGAGTTTTATCGGCAGGGGCTGAACAACAAGGATTTTGCGGCGGCGCGGCCGTTTTTGGGCGAGCAGTACAAGCAGCATAACCCCAACGCTAAAGACGGCGTGGCGGGTTTTCGTCAATTTGTCGAGCTGCTGAAAACGCGTTACCCCAATTCGCACAGTGAGGTGAAACAGGCGTTTGTCGACGGCGACTTCGTGATTTTGCATGTGGAAGTCAGCGGGCGCGAGGCCGGCAAGACCGCGGCGATCGTCGATATCTTCCGTCTCGACAGCGCCGGGAAGATCGTCGAACACTGGGACGTGACGCAGCCGGTGCCGGAGAAGACCGTCAGCGGCAACAGCATGTTCTGAGGCATAAAAAAACCCCGGCAAGCCGGGGTTTTTGCTTTTGGTGCGGCAACCGGACTTAATCGTCCAGGAAGCTGCGCAGCACTTCGGAACGGCTCGGGTGACGCAGCTTGCGCAGCGCCTTGGCTTCGATCTGACGAATACGCTCACGGGTAACGTCAAACTGCTTGCCTACCTCTTCCAGCGTGTGGTCGGTGTTCATGTCGATGCCGAAACGCATGCGCAGCACTTTCGCTTCGCGCGCGGTCAGGCCGGCCAGCACGTCGTGGGTGGCGGAGCGCAGGCTTTCCGAGGTCGCGGAATCCAGCGGCAGCTCGAGGGTGGTATCCTCGATGAAGTCGCCCAGATGCGAATCTTCGTCGTCGCCGATCGGCGTTTCCATCGAGATTGGCTCTTTGGCGATCTTCAGCACCTTGCGGATCTTGTCTTCCGGCATCAGCATGCGCTCGGCCAGCTCTTCCGGCGTCGGCTCGCGGCCCATCTCTTGCAGCATCTGGCGCGAAATACGGTTGAGCTTGTTGATGGTCTCAATCATATGCACCGGAATACGGATGGTGCGCGCCTGATCGGCGATGGAGCGGGTGATAGCCTGACGGATCCACCAGGTGGCGTACGTCGAGAACTTGTAGCCGCGGCGATATTCGAACTTGTCTACCGCTTTCATCAGGCCGATGTTGCCTTCCTGGATCAGATCCAGGAACTGCAGGCCGCGGTTAGTGTATTTCTTGGCGATGGAAATAACCAGACGCAGGTTGGCCTCAACCATCTCTTTCTTCGCGCGGCGGGCTTTCGCTTCACCGATCGACATGCGACGGTTGATGTCTTTGACCTGCTCGATGGTCAGGCCGGTTTCTTCTTCGATCTGACGCAGTTTCTGCAGGCTGCGCTGCACGTCTTCGGCAACGTCTTTCAGCTTTTCCGACCATGGCTTGGCCATCGCCACTGCGGCTTCGAACCAGGAATCGCTGGTTTCGTTGCCGGCGAACAGGGTGACGAAGTTTTTCTTCGGCATTTTGCACTGTTCAACGCACAGCTTCATGATGATGCGTTCCTGGGTGCGAACGCGGTCCATCATAGTGCGCATGCTGTTGACCAGGAAGTCGAACTGTTTCGGCACCAGGCGGAACTGCTTGAACACTTCAGACAGCTTCAGGATCTCGTCCGCTGCGCTGGCGTGGCTGCGGCCGTTCTTTTTGATCACCAGACGCGTCGCTTCATACTGATCGCGCAGCTCGGCGAACTTCTGACGCGCCAGCTCAGGATCGATGCTGTTGTCGTCTTCGGTGTCGTCGTCTTCGGCGTCCTCATCTTCTTCGTCGTCGTCTTGCTCTTCGCTCGACAGTTCAGAACCGATGTGGGTCGCGGTAGGGGCGATGTCCTCTTCCGCGTTAGGATCGACGAAGCCGGTGATCAGATCGGACAGGCGCGCTTCGCCCGCTTCGACGCGATCGTACTGCTCAAGCAGGTAGGTGATGGCTTCCGGGTATTCGGCAACCGAGCACTGCACCTGGTTGATGCCGTCTTCGATGCGCTTGGCGATGTCGATTTCGCCTTCGCGCGTCAGCAGTTCGACGGTACCCATTTCGCGCATGTACATGCGCACCGGGTCGGTGGTGCGGCCGATTTCGGATTCCACGCTGGACAGAACCTGTGCGGCGGCTTCTTCCGCATCTTCGTCCGTGCTGTTCGAGTTTTCGGCGAGCAGCAGGTCATCGGCGTCCGGTGCTTCTTCCATCACCTGGATGCCCATGTCGTTAATCATCTGGATGATGTCTTCGATCTGATCGGAGTCGACGATATCTTCCGGCAGATGGTCATTGACCTCAGCATAGGTCAGATAGCCTTGCTCCTTACCACGGGTGACAAGTAGCTTCAGCTGTGACTGCGGGTTTTGCTCCATAAGACGGTATCCACACTTCAGAGTATTTAGGTTGGTGTCGGTCGGCGAAACCGCCAACAATAGCATTTGGGGCGTTTTCGTTATCGCCGCGGCCCACTATGGCGGCACTGTGCAGGGCTCTGCCCTCGCAATTATCGGCACTTAAGCCGTTTGGTATTCAGTTTTTCTTCGCTAAAACCTGGTTGAGAGAACGGACTTCCTCACGTTCCTCCGGGCTCAGGCCGCGCGTTCTGGCCTGGGCGATCAGCGTTTCCAGCCGTTGCTCGAGCACCGAGTCGTACAGGCTGGCCAACGTATCCAAAAAGGTCTGTTCGACCATGTCCTCAACGATCATATGGTTCCATGTCGCCAAGGTTTCAAGCTGCTGGCTGAATTTGTTGTCGCGATACAGCTCCAGCAATTGCCCGGTTGTCAGGCCCGGCTGCGCCAAACAGGTCTGCACCAGTTCGACGAACAGCGGCAATCCCGCCTGTTTGGTCTGCTCCAACCCTTCCAGCGAAGGGATAAGTGTAGCCAACTGCGGATTTTGCACCAGTAACCCTATCAGTATACGCATGGTTGTGCGTTTTAGCTGGGGCGCCTGATAAGGATTCGCATTTTCCGCCTGCTTGGGCATCAGCTTGTCGAGCTGGCTGTCGTCCAGCAGCCCCAGCTTGTTGCCGAGCTCCTGACGCAGGTACAAGCGCAACGTTTCGCCCGGCACCTGAGTAATCAGCGGCAGCGCCAGCGTGCTCAGCTTGGCGCGCCCGTCCGGGCTGCTCAAATCCACCTGCGGCAGCAGGCTTTCGAACAGGAAAGTGGACAGCGGCTGCGCCTGCTCCATTCGCTGTTCGAAGGCTTCTTTGCCTTCTTTGCGCACCAGGGTGTCCGGGTCTTCACCGTCGGGCAAAAACATGAACCGCAGCTGGCGCCCATCGTTCAGGTACGGCAGCGCGGTTTCCAGCGCCCGCCAGGCCGCTTCGCGGCCGGCGCGGTCGCCGTCGTAGCAGCAAACGACGTTGTCGGTAGCGCGGAACAGCAGCTGAATGTGTTCAGCCGTCGTCGAGGTCCCGAGCGAGGCGACGGCATAATCGATGCCGAATTGCGCCAACGCCACCACGTCCATATACCCTTCCACCACCAGCAGCCGCTGCAGGGTAGGGTGGTTCTGCTGTGCTTCATACAGGCCGTACAGCTGGCGGCCCTTATGGAAAACTTCGGTTTCCGGCGAGTTCAGGTACTTCGGCATACCGTCGCCCAGCACGCGGCCGCCGAAGGCGATCACGCGCCCGCGCTTGTCGCGGATGGGGAACATCACCCGTTCGCGGAAACGGTCGTACGAACGCCCCTGATCGTTAGTCACCAGCATGCCGGCATCGTTCAATGCGCGGCGCGAGTCGGCATCGCGGCCGAAACGCTTCAGGGCGTTGTCCCATCCCGCCGGCGCGAAGCCGATGGCGAAATGGCGAATAACGTCGTCACTTAATCCGCGCTGCTGCAAATAGCTGCGCGCCGGTGCCCCGGAGGACTGCTGCAGTGACTGTTGATAGAACGCGCTGAGCTGCTCCATCAGTTGGTACAGGCTCTGGCGCTGATGGCGTTCGATCTGGGTCGGCCCGGTGCCCGCTTCGTAAGGCACTTCCAGCCCGTGCATGGTCGCCAGCTCTTCGATGGTTTCGACAAACTCGAGTCGGTCGTAATTCATCAAAAAGTCGACGGCGTTGCCGTGCGCACCACACCCAAAACAGTGATAAAACTGCTTTTCGCCATTAACGGTAAAGGAAGGCGTCTTTTCGTGGTGGAACGGACAGCACGCGTGGTAGTTCTTGCCTTGCTTCTTGAGCTTCACGCGGGCGTCGATCAAATCGACGATGTCGGTGCGAGCCAGCAAGTCATTGATAAATACGCGCGGAATTCGTCCAGCCATAAGCCCTTACTTCATTAGCCTATAAACGAGAACAAGCCGCGCATTCCTTTCGGAAAGCACGGCCTTCGTATGCAACTACTCGGTCTGCGCGATTTTGAAAATCAGAAATTCACGCGGTGGGGTTGCCCCCGAAGAATTAATACAGACGAGTGCGGCGTGCGTTTTCGCGAGCCAGTTTCTTCGCGTGACGTTTCACAGCAGAAGCTTTAGCGCGTTTACGTTCGGTAGTTGGTTTTTCATAAAACTCACGACGACGAACTTCAGCTAAAACACCCGCTTTTTCGCAAGAGCGTTTGAAACGACGCAGAGCAACGTCAAATGGCTCGTTTTCACGTACTTTAATTACCGGCATGTGCCTCTCACCTCAATAAAATTCGGTTTGCTGCTGGCCAAGCGCCAGCCTTTTCAAAATGGTGCGGAATTTTACTCCAATGGATGCTGCTTTGTAAAGCATCACAGCAAATTGAAACCCGCGTCGCTCTGCCGCAACGTGCGCAATTTTGCACCGGGCGCTGATTATAGACTAATCAGAAAAAAATGCTCGTATTTAATCGCTCGGGCATTTTCTGGATGAATCATCGACATAGGCGCAAGCCGGTGACAAGATGCGCCGCATCGGCGGTAAATGCGGCGGAATGTGGTAGACTGGCGGCCGCACGTGAATGATGGGAAATGTAATGCGAGTACTGGGTATAGAAACGTCCTGCGATGAGACCGGAATTGCAGTGTATGACGATCAAACCGGTTTGTTGGCCAACCAATTATACAGCCAGGTGAAGCTGCACGCCGACTACGGCGGCGTGGTGCCGGAACTGGCCTCCCGCGATCACGTGCGCAAAACCGTGCCGCTGATTCAGGCGGCGCTGAAAGAGGCCAACCTGACTCCGGCCGATATCGACGGCGTGGCTTATACCGCCGGGCCGGGCCTGGTAGGCGCGCTGCTGGTCGGCGCTACCGTCGGGCGTGCGCTGGCGTTCGCCTGGAACGTGCCGGCGGTGCCGGTACACCACATGGAAGGCCACTTGCTGGCGCCGATGCTGGAAGATAACCCGCCGGCGTTCCCGTTCGTCGCGCTGCTGGTCTCCGGTGGCCACACTCAGCTGATCAGCGTCACCGGCATCGGTGAGTATGCACTGCTGGGCGAGTCGATCGACGATGCCGCCGGCGAAGCGTTCGACAAAACCGCCAAGCTGCTCGGCCTGGATTATCCCGGCGGGCCGATGCTGTCGAAGATGGCGCAGCAGGGCACGGCGGGGCGTTTCACCTTCCCGCGGCCGATGACCGATCGTCCGGGGCTGGACTTCAGCTTCTCCGGGCTGAAAACCTTCGCCGCCAACACCATTCGCTCCAACGGCAACGACGATCAGACGCGTGCCGACATCGCCCGCGCCTTCGAGGATGCGGTGGTGGATACGCTGGCGATCAAATGCAAACGTGCCCTCGAGCAAACCGGCTTCAAACGCCTGGTGATGGCCGGCGGCGTGAGCGCCAACCGCACATTGCGCGCCAAGCTGGCGGAGATGATGCACAAGCGCGGTGGGGAAGTATTCTATGCCCGCCCGGAATTTTGCACCGACAACGGCGCGATGATCGCCTATGCCGGCATGGTGCGCCTGAAGAGCGGCGCCAGCCCGGAGCTGAGCGTTTCGGTGCGGCCGCGCTGGCCGCTGGCGGAACTGCCTGCGGTATAAAGCAAAGGGCCGGATAATCCGGCCCTTCTGTTATTCGTCTTTCGGCCGATCGCCGTTATCCGCGTCGTTTTTCTTCTTGCGGAACTTGCCCCAAATCTTGCCTTCCTGGCCGCGCCACAGGCGCTGAATATTGTCGTGATGCCGCATCAGGATCAGGCAGGAGAGCATCGCTACCGGGAAGGTGAACTGCGGTTTGAACCACCAGACGTAGAACGGGGCGATCAGCGCGCTGACGATGGCGCCGAGCGAAGAGTAGCCGCTGAGCAGCACCGTCAGCAGCCAGGTGCCGGTCATCAGGCCGGTCAGATCCCAGCCGATAGGCGCGATGGCGCCAAACGCCGTCGCCACACCCTTACCGCCGCGGAAGTGGAAGAACACCGGATAGATGTGCCCCAGGCAGGCGGCGATCGCCGTCAGGCCGAGGTACAGCGGTGGTACATCGAGTTTGTAGGCCAGCCAGACCGGCAACATCCCTTTCAGAATATCGAACACCAGCACCGCCGCTGCCGCCAGCCGGCCGCCGATGCGCAGGACGTTGGTCGCCCCGGGATTTCCTGAGCCATGCTCACGCGGGTCCGGCAGCCTGGCGATCCGGCAAACCAGGATCGCGCTCGAAATCGAGCCGCACAGATACGCGAAGATAATCATGCCAAGCGCGGTAGCACTCATAACGCGGTTCCGTTTAATAATGGTCGTTTTACTCGCAACATCTATGGATAATACGCACATTCCGCTGGAAGTGGTATCCGGCAAGGCCAAAAACAGAGAATGACGTGATGGATATCGTATTTATTGAAGAGCTTACCGTAATTACCACCATTGGCGTTTATGAGTGGGAACAGGGCATTCGTCAGAAGCTGGTGTTCGATATCGAAATGGGCTGGGATAACCGGCCGGCCGCCGCCAGCGACGACGTAACTGACTGTCTGAGCTATGCCGACGTCAGCGATGCCGTGATCCAACACGTGGAGTCGAACCGCTTCGCCCTGGTGGAACGCGTGGCGGAGGAAATATCTGAAATTTTGCTTCAGCGCTTCAATTCCCCGTGGGTCCGTATTAAGGTCAGCAAACCGGGCGCTGTAGCACATGCCAATCGGGTCGGCGTGATCATTGAGCGCGGCACTCGTCCCGCATGATTTTATGTCATCTGCTTGCAACGAAAGACCGTTAAGCTGGTCTTAATCCTGAGAATTGTTTTAGCGGCATTGTCTTTAAGCACTGCCGCTTTTTTATGTGATAGCCGTTATTTTATAGGGTGAGCGAAGCACATGGCTGACATGCATTCACTGTTTATTGCGTTTGTTCTTGGGGTTGTCGAGGGGTTAACCGAATTTCTGCCGGTGTCTTCCACCGGGCATATGATTATCGTTGGCGAGTGGCTGGGCTTTACCGGCGACAAAGCCAAAACCTTTGAAGTCATCATCCAGCTGGGGTCGATCCTGGCCGTCGTCGTGATGTTCTGGCGCAGGTTGTTCGGCCTGATCGGCATCCATTTCGGCGGCAAGCCGGTGGAGCACGAGGGTAAAACCAGCGGTCAGCTGAAGCTGGGGCACATCCTGCTGGCGATGATCCCGGCGGTGGTGCTGGGCCTGGCCTTCCATGATTTCATCAAGTCGCTGTTCGCGCCGAAAAACGTGATGTATGCGTTGGTGGTCGGCGGTCTGCTGCTGCTGGCGGCGGAATGGCTGAAGCCGAAGAAACCGAGCGCGGAAGGGCTGGATGACATCACCTACCGCCAGGCGTTCATGATCGGCTGCTTCCAGTGCCTGGCGCTGTGGCCGGGCTTCTCCCGTTCGGGTTCCACTATCGCCGGCGGTATGCTGGTGGGCGTGAACCGCTATGCGGCGTCCGAGTTCTCCTTCATTTTGGCGGTGCCGATGATGATTGGTGCCAGCGGCCTGGATCTGTACAAGAGCCTGCACTTCCTGACCTGGGGCGATCTGCCGATGTTTGCCGTCGGCTTCGTTACTGCCTTCGTGGTGGCGCTGATTGCGATCAAGACCTTCCTGTCGCTGATCAAACGCATCTCGTTCGTGCCGTTCGCCATCTACCGCTTTATCGTGGCGGCCGTGGTTTACATGGTGTTCCTGTAAGCCCGATACCAAGAAAAAACCCCGCTCTGCGGGGTTTTTTTATGCCTGATCGTTGATAATCGTTTGGGTGAGCTTCCACTCGGCCAGCGCCTGCTGGCGGCGGCGTTTGAGCTCGTCGCGGATCGCGGTGCCCTGCAGCCCGCTGGCTACCACCTCTTTAATCGATACCGCGCTCGCCACCTGATACGCCTGGCGCAGATAGTCGCCCTGCGGATAGGGATTCTTCTCAAAGCCGGTGCGTCCGCGCGCGTCCGCTTCGCTGGTCAGGATCATCTGCTCCAGCCTCTGGGGCTTGCGCCAGACGTCGATGGCGTCGAACAGCTTCAATAGGGTCTCCGGCCGCAGCTTGTTCACGGTGTGGATCAGATCATGGTACTCGGCCACCAGCTTGCTCAGATCGCGCACCGGGTTAGGCACCCGCAGCCGCTGGCACAGCGCCTCGACCAGCCGTACGCCCGCCGGGCCGTGGCCGTGGTGATGCGGCCAGAACTCTTTTGGCGTCAACCCTTTGCCGAGGTCATGGCACAGGGTGGCGAAGCGCACGTCCACCTCCGGCGTGAGGCGGGCGGCGATCGCCAACGCCATCAGCGTGTGCACGCCGGTGTCGATCTCCGGGTGCCACTTGGCGGGAGCCGGCACGCCGAACAGCGCGTCGATTTCCGGGAACAGCACCGCCAGCGCATCGCAGTCGCGCAGCACCTGAAAATAGACCTGCGGGCTCTGGCTTTGCAGCGCCTTTTCCGTTTCTTTCCAGACGCGTTCGGCGGTCAGCGCGGCCAGTTCACCGCTGTGCGCCATCCGGCGCATCAGGGCCAGCGTTTCGTCGGCGATGCGAAAACCCAGATGGGCGAAGCGGGCGGTGAAGCGCGCCACGCGCAGTACGCGCAGCGGATCTTCGCCGAAGGCGTCGGAAACGTGGCGCAGCACGCGCGCCTGCAGATCGGCCACGCCGCCGTAAGGATCAATCAGCTCCCCCTCGGCGGAACGGGCGATGGCGTTGATGGTCAGATCGCGCCGCAGCAGATCCTCCTCCAGCGTGACGTCCGGCGCGGCATAGCAGGTAAAACCGGTGTACCCCTGGCCGGATTTGCGCTCGGTGCGCGCCAGCGCGTACTCCTCGTGGGTGTCGGGATTGAGGAATACCGGAAAATCTTTGCCGACCTGCTGGTAGCCCAATGCCAGCAGGTCGGCCGGCGTGGCGCCCACCACCACCCAATCATGATCGACCACCGGAATGTCGAGCAGGCTGTCGCGAACGGCGCCGCCGACCAGATAAATCTGCACTGTTGACTCCTGAATATCGTGTAAGGCTCTGTCTATCAGATTACATGAATTGGCCGCGGGATGTCGGCGCCAATGAAAAGGGCGCCCGCAGGCGCCCATACTCAAACTGAACGATACTGAGATCAGTTCATCCAGCGATTGTTGTTCTTGCGGCGCGGGATCAGGTGCGGCAACAGCAGGCCCAGCAGCAAGCCGACGCCGGCGACGCCGCCGCCGTACATGAACCACTGCAGAATAATGGTGCGCTGCTTGTCGTCGAGCTGCAGGTTAACGGCGTTAACCTTCTTCTGCGCGACCACCAGCTGGTTTTTCAGATCCTGGTTTTCCTTCTGCAGGCTGCTGATGGTGCTGTCGCTGCCCGCGACTTTTTCCTGCATTTCCGCCGTGCGCTGGTTCCAGGTGTTATCGATGTTGGCCAGCTTGTCGGTCAGGGTTTTCACCTGCTGTTCCAGCTCGGGCACGCGGGTGCGCAGGCTTGGTGTCTGGCTGAGCTGATCGAGCGGGATCCAGGTGGTGCGGCCTTTGGGATCGCGGATCTGGCCGTAATTGGTGCTGTCGTTGACGCTCAGCAGGGTCACTTCTTCACCGGCGTTCAGAGTGCCGACAATACGGTACTGATTACCTGGGCCGCTATGGACATAAGTGCTTAACTCATCGGAGATATAGCGTTTATCTTCGGCATGTGCGGCCCAAGTGATGCTGAAGCTCAGCGCGGCAAGGAAAATCAGGCGTAATTTCTGCATTAGTTCATCGTTTCTGGGTGAATTTATGGAACGATAGTAGAGGGTTCAGTCTGACGACGCAACGCCAAAACCGGAATGAGAACTATCTTACTGTGGCTGATTCTGTGAGTTGCGCAGCGTTTTATAACGTAACAGGTTTTTTCTACAGTTAGCAGGGTTAAGGCGCCGGGAATCGCGGTAAGATAACGGCAACTGTGCGTCAGTGGGCAGCATACGGCGGGCCGAGCGCGCCGCGCTGAAACCGACGCGAATGCGTAACTTATTGGTGTTAAAGAATTATGACCGTTGAAATTGAACTGAAATTCATCGCCGCGCCGCAAGCGGTGGCCGCTCTGCCACACTGGCTCGCCGCCTGGCCGCATCAGCATTCCGCGCCGCAAAAGCTGACCAACATTTACTTCGAAACGGCCGACAACTTCCTGCGCCGTCACGACATGGGGCTGCGCATTCGCGGTTTCGACGATCGCTATGAGATGACCATCAAAACCGCCGGTAAAGTGGTGGCCGGCCTGCACCAGCGCCCGGAATACAATGTCGCCATCGCCGAACCGCAGCTGGCGCTGGCGCAGTTTCCTGCCGACATCTGGCCGCAGGATTGCGATATCGCGGCGCTGCAGCAGGCGTTGCAACCGCTGTTCCGTACCGATTTTGTGCGTGAGAAGTGGGTGGTTACTTACGGCCAAAGTGAGATAGAGATTGGCCTGGATCAGGGTGAGGTGCGCGCCGGTGATCTCAGCGAAGCCCTGAGCGAGATAGAACTGGAGTTGCTGAAAGGCAACACCGCCGATCTGCTGGCATTGGCCGGTGAGCTGGCGGCGCACGATGGGCTGCGTCAGGGCAGCCTGAGCAAGGCGGCGCGTGGTTACCACCTGGCGCAGGGCAATCCGCCGCGCGAGGTGCGCTCGCTGCAGGTGCTGAAGCCGGCGGCGAAGGCGACCGTGGAGCAGGGGATGATCGCCGCCTTCGAACTGGCGCTGAACCACTGGCAGTACCATGAAGAGCTGTGGCTGCGCGGCGACGCGCAGGCGCGCGGGGCGGTCATCGAAGCGGTCGGCACGATCCGCCAGGCTCTGGTGATCTTCGGCGGCCTGGTGCCGCGCAAGGCCAGCGCCGATCTGCGCGCCCGTCTGACCGAACTCGAACCATTGTTGGCGGATAAAGCCGCGCAACCAGAGACCCTGTGCTACAGCACAGCTTACCTGCAATGTAAGTTGGCGCTCACATCATGGCTGGTGAGCGGCGCCTGGAGGCCGTTTATCGATGCCAAAGGGCAGACCAAGCTGGACGGTTCTTTCAAACGCTTTAGCGACATCATGCTGGGGCGCAGCGGCGCGGAGCTGAAAGAAGCCTTCAGCCGTACCCTGAACGAAGATGAATATCAGGAACAATTGCCGCGCCTGACGCGTCAGATTTCGGCGCTGATCCTGCTGTCGGGCGCTTACCCCGACGAGCAGACCGGGCCTTATATCGACGCCTGGCGCGAGTTGCAGGCGGCGCTGAGCGAGCGCCGCCAGGGCTGGTATGAAGCCAGCCGCAAACAGGCCTTATCGCATGCGCCATTCTGGTTAAACGGCGCGCTTCGTTAATCCAGTCGGCCCGCCAGCCGTGGGCCGCAGAACGGGTCATACACTATGTCGCCACTTTCAGCCGCGTTACAGGCTCAGGCACAGCAGGTTGTGCAGCGTTTTCAGGAAGTTCACGGCGCGGACAGCGCCTTTAGCGAGCAGGAGCAGTGGGTGCTGGCGTCGAGCGACTTCGTCAGCGACGCGCTGCTCGCCCAGCCGGCCTGGCTCGCGACGCTGCGCGAGCAGCCGCCGGCGCCCGGCGAGTGGCAACACTATGCCGCCTGGCTGCAGGACGAGCTGGAAGAGGTGCGTGACGAAGCGCAGCTGATGCGCACGCTGCGCCTGTTTCGCCGCGAGACGCTGGTGCGTATCGCCTGGGCGCAGGCGCAGGGGCTGTGTTCGACCGAAGAAACGCTGCTGCAGCTGAGCGGGCTGGCGGAGACGCTGATCGTCAGCGCCCGCGACTGGCTGTACCAAACCTGCTGCCGCGAGTGGGGCACGCCGTGCAACGCCGCCGGCGAACCGCAGCCGCTGCTGATCCTCGGCATGGGCAAGCTGGGCGGCGGCGAACTGAACTTCTCGTCGGACATCGATCTGATCTTCGCCTACCCGGAAAACGGCCAGACCCAGGGCGGAAGGCGCGAGTTGGACAATGCCCAGTTCTTCACCCGCCTCGGCCAGCGGCTGATCAAGGCGCTGGATCAACAGACCATCGACGGCTTCGTCTATCGCGTCGACATGCGGCTGCGACCGTTCGGCGACAGCGGCCCGTTGGTGATGAGCTTCGCGGCGCTGGAAGATTATTATCAGGAGCAGGGGCGCGACTGGGAGCGCTATGCGATGGTGAAGGCGCGCCTGATGGGCGGGGCGGAAGACGCCTACAGCCAGGAGCTGCGCAAAACCCTGCGGCCGTTCGTGTTCCGCCGCTATATCGATTTCAGCGTCATCCAGTCGCTGCGCAACATGAAGGGCATGATCGCCCGTGAAGTACGGCGTCGCGGCCTGAAGGACAACATCAAGCTGGGCGCCGGCGGCATTCGCGAAATCGAATTCATTACTCAGGTATTCCAGCTGATCCGCGGCGGCCGCGAGCCGGCGCTGCAGGGGCGTTCGCTGCTGCCGACGCTGCAGGCGGTGGGTGAGCTGGGGCTGCTGGAGGCCGAGCAGGTACGGGCGCTGAGCGCCGCCTACCTGTTCCTGCGGCGGTTGGAGAACTTGCTGCAGGCGATCGGCGATCAGCAAACCCAGACGCTGCCGCAGGAGGCACTCGATCAGGCGCGGTTGGCCTACGGTATGGGATTGGCGGATTGGCCGGCGCTGATGGCGGCGCTGGACGCGCACATGCAGGCGGTGCGCGCGGTGTTCGACGACCTGATCGGCGACGATAGCCCGGATGTCGGCGAAGATCCCGATTACCAGCACTACCACAGCCTGTGGCAGGACGCGCTGGAGGAGAACGAGCTGGCGCCGCTGACGCCACACCTCGATGAAGAAGGCCGTCGACAGATGCTGCGCACCATCGCCGATTTCCGCCACGACGTCGACAAGCGCACCATTGGCCCGCGCGGCCGCGACGTGCTCGATCAACTGATGCCGCGCCTGCTGGCGGAGGTGTGCCCGCGCCAGGACGCGCCGACCGCGCTGGTGCGGCTGGCGCAGCTGCTGCTCAGCATCGTCACCCGCACCACCTACCTCGAATTGTTGGTGGAGTACCACGCGGCGCTCAGCCATCTGATCCGCCTGTGCGCCGCGTCGCCGATGGTTGCCAACCAGCTGTCGCGTTACCCGCTGTTGCTGGACGAACTGCTGGATCCGGCCACGCTGTATCAGCCGGTGGCGCTGGACGCCTACCGCAGCGAGCTGCGCCAGTATCTGCTGCGGGTGCCGGAAGACGACGAAGAGCAAAAGCTGGAGGCGCTGCGCCAGTTCAAGCAGGCGCAGCAGCTGCGCATCGCCGCTGCGGATATCGCCGGCGCGCTGCCGGTGATGAAAGTGAGCGACCATCTGACTTATTTGGCGGAGGCGATCATCGACGCGGTGGTGCAACAGGCCTGGAGCGACATGGTGGCGCGTTACGGCCAGCCGACCCATCTGCAGGAACGCGAAGGGCGCGGCTTTGCGGTGATCGGTTACGGCAAGCTGGGCGGTTGGGAGCTGGGGTACAGTTCCGACCTCGATCTGGTGTTCCTGTTGGATTGCCCGCCGGAAGTGATGACCGACGGCGATCGCTGCATCGACGGCCGTCAGTTCTACCTGCGGCTGGCGCAGCGGGTGATGCATCTGTTCAGCACTCGCACCTCCTCCGGCATTCTGTATGAGGTTGACGCGCGTCTGCGGCCTTCCGGCGCGGCGGGGATGCTGGTCAGCACCGTCGAGGCGTTCGCCGACTACCAGCAAAACGAAGCCTGGACCTGGGAGCATCAGGCCCTGGTGCGCGCGCGCATCGTGCACGGCGACCCGGCGCTGCATCAGCAGTTCGACGCAATCCGGCGCGAGATCCTGTGCAAAACGCGCGATGCGCAGACCCTGAAGCGCGAAGTCCGCGAGATGCGCGAAAAGATGCGCAACCATCTCGGCAGCAAGCAGCGCGATCTGTTTGATATCAAAACCGATGAGGGCGGCATTACCGACATCGAATTTATCGCCCAATATCTGGTCTTACGCTATGCGCCGGGTGAACCGCGGCTGACGCGTTGGTCGGACAACGTGCGCATCTTCGAGCTGATGGCCAATTACGACATCATGCCGGAAGAGGAAGCGCGCGCGCTGACCCAGGCCTATGTCACCATGCGCGACGAGATCCACCACCTGGCGCTGCAGGAGCATTCCGGCAAGGTCGGCAGCGGGCTGTTTGCCGCCGAGCGCGAACAGGTACGCGCCAGCTGGGCCAAATGGCTGGATTAATACCTTTTTGCGGGTATTCCGGCGGTCTGTGGTAATATCTGCGCCACAAAAATTTTGTTCTTTTTTGGAGTTATCGGATGAAAGTTACGCTGCCTGATTTTCGCCGCGCCGGTGTGCTGGTGGTCGGTGACGTCATGTTGGATCGCTATTGGTATGGGCCGACCAGCCGCATTTCACCGGAAGCCCCGGTGCCGGTGGTCAAGGTCGATACCATCGAAGAGCGTCCCGGCGGCGCGGCTAACGTGGCGATGAACATCGCTTCGCTGGGCGCCACTTCCCGTCTGGTGGGCCTGACCGGCATCGACGATGCGGCGCGGGCGCTGAGCGCCAAGCTGAATGAAGTCAACGTGCGCTGCGACTTCGTCTCGGTGCCGACCCATCCGACCATCACCAAGCTGCGCGTGCTGTCCCGCAACCAGCAACTGATCCGTCTCGACTTCGAAGAAGGCTTCTCCAACGTTGATCCACAGCCGATGCTGGAGCGTATTCAGCAGGCGCTGCCGCAGATCGGCGCGCTGGTGCTGTCCGATTACGCCAAGGGCGCGCTCAGCCAGGTGCAGGGCATGATCCAACTGGCGCGCGCCGCCAAGGTGCCGGTGCTGATCGATCCGAAAGGATCTGATTTCGAGCGCTATCGCGGCGCGACGCTGCTGACGCCGAACCTGTCCGAGTTCGAAGCGGTGGTGGGCCACTGCAAGGATGAAGCGGAACTGGTGGAACGCGGTATGAAGCTGGTGGCGGATTTCGAGCTGTCGGCGCTGCTGGTTACCCGTTCAGAACACGGCATGACGCTGTTGCAGCCGGGCGTTGAACCGCTGCACTTGCCGACCCAGGCACAGGAAGTGTTTGATGTGACCGGCGCCGGCGACACCGTGATCGGCGTGCTGGCCGCCTCGCTGGCCGCCGGTAACTCGCTGGAAGAGTCCTGTTTCCTGGCCAACGCCGCCGCCGGCGTGGTGGTGGGCAAGCTCGGTACCTCCACCGTGTCGCCGATCGAGCTGGAAAACGCGGTGCGCGGCCGCGCCGAGACCGGTTTTGGCGTGATGACCGAAGCGCAGTTGAAGCATGCCGTCGCGCAGGCGCGTCAGCGCGGCGAAAAAGTGGTGATGACCAACGGCATCTTCGACATTTTGCATGCCGGCCACGTCTCTTATCTGGCCAACGCCCGCAAGCTGGGCGATCGCCTGATCGTGGCGGTGAACAGCGATGCGTCGACCAAGCGCCTGAAAGGGGAAACACGCCCGGTCAACGCGCTGGAGAACCGCATGATTGTACTGGGCGCGCTGGAAGCGGTGGATTGGGTGGTGCCGTTCGAAGAGGACACGCCGCAGCGCTTGATCGCCGACATTCTGCCGGATCTGCTGGTGAAAGGCGGCGATTACAAACCGGAAGAGATTGCCGGCAGTGCGGAAGTGTGGGCCAACGGCGGCGATGTCAAAGTGTTGAACTTTGAAGACGGCCTGTCGACCACCAACATCATCAAAGCGATTAAAGACGGGCGCGGCTAACGCCGGGTAATCTAAAGAACAAGGGCGCGCGGTTCATACAGGTGCGCGCCCTTGGCGGGAATTATTCGTCTTCCTGCTTGGCTGCCGGCGCCGCGCTCAGTTTGCTTTCCAGCTCGGCCATGCGCTGTTCCAACAGCGCCAGCTTCTCGCGGGTGCGCAACAGCACCTGAGTCTGCACGTCGAACTCTTCGCGGTTAACCAAATCCAGGCGGGTCAACTGCGATTGCAGCACCTGACGGATTTTTTTCTCAACGTCTTCCCCGAATTCACGAACGCCTTTAGGCATGGACTCATGAACCTGGCGTGCGATTTGTTCGATTTTTTTCGGGTCAATCATGGCGTATCCCTTTCAGAGTTTAATAGCTGCCGCTTAGTGTAATGCGAGTTGCCCGTCGGATAAACCATTAAGCGCATTCGCCGTACGTGGCCGAATTGTGCTTTTGCCAATTGCCCTGCCTACCCATTAGCGTTATAGTCATCTTGCTTATTCTCAGGGCGGGGTGAAAGTCCCCACCGGCGGTAAATCACCTTCTACGGTGAAAGCCCGCGAGCGCTCAGCCAGCCTGTAAAGGCCGGTTAGAGGTCAGCAGATCCGGTGTAATTCCGGGGCCGACGGTTATAGTCCGGATGGGAGAGAGTAACGGTATCTGCCGGGCATGCGCCCGCTTGCGTTATTTTTTTAGCTATTGCTAGCTACTCCTCAAGATCGCCCTGGTTCTGGTAATCCATAATTTTTAATGAGGTTTTTTACCATGAATCAGACGCTACTTTCAGACTTCGGCACGCCGACAGAACGCGTTGAACGCGCGATCGACGCACTGCGCAACGGGCGCGGCGTAATGGTGCTCGATGATGAAAATCGTGAAAACGAAGGTGACATGATCTTCGCCGCGGAAACCATGACCGTTGAGCAGATGGCGCTGACCATCCGCCACGGCAGCGGTATCGTGTGCCTGTGCATCACCGAAGAACGCCGTCAGCAGCTTGAGCTGCCGATGATGGTGACCAACAACTCCAGCCAGTTCCAGACCGCCTTCACCGTGACCATCGAAGCGGCGCAGGGCGTGACCACCGGGGTTTCCGCTTCCGATCGCCTGACCACCATCCGCGCGGCGGTGGCAGACAGCGCCAAGCCGAGCGACCTGAACCGTCCGGGCCACGTGTTCCCGCTGCGTGCGCAGCCGGGCGGCGTGCTGAGCCGTCGCGGCCACACCGAAGCAACCATCGATCTGGTCTCCATGGCCGGTTTCAAACCTGCCGGCGTACTGTGTGAACTGACCAATGACGACGGCAGCATGGCGCATGCGCCGGAAGTGATTACCTTCGCCAAACAGCACGACATGGTAGTGCTGACCATCGAAGATCTGGTGGCCTACCGCCAGGCGCACGAGAAAAAAGCCAGCTGATAGCCGGCCGCTTTCAACGATAAAAAAGCCGCGTAACGCGGCTTTTTTTGTGGCTACCGTTTTGACAGGCGTTCGCCGATGCGGCTGGCGTAATTCATCACGTGGAAGGTGTAGTTCTCCTCAACCGTACCCTGGAACAGATGCGCCCAGGGGCCGATGGCGTAGATGCCGAGATCTTCCCCGCCGTGCGTCTCGCTTTTCAGCGGCACCAGCGCCGGCTGAATAAAGTCGGGCGCGGTGGTTTGCTCCATGGTCAATGCCGGGCGCTCGGCCAGCGGGATTGTGCCGCCGGGGCCGTTGGCGAAACCGAGGGTGGTGTAGGGCTTGCCGTCGCTGCCCAGCCGAGGTTTACCGTCGACGCCGACGGAAATGCCGAGGATAGGATTGCCGCGCTTGGCATAGCCGGCGATGGTCAGCGTGTGGCTGTGATCGCCGGTCACGATCACCAGCGTTTCGTCCAGGTTGACCTTGCCGACGATGGTTTTCACCGCCTCGTTCAGGGCGACCGCGTCGCTCAGCGTGCGGTAGGCGTTGCCGTTATGGCTGCCGTGATCGACGCGCCCGCCTTCTACCAGCAACAGATAGCCTTCGGGATTCCTGGCCAGAATATCGATGGCCTTGCCGGTCATCTCTGCCAGTGAAGGTTCTCCCGCCGCGTCTTGCCGTCGATCGTGCTCGAAGTTCATGTGTGATGGCTCGAACAGGGCCAACAGATGGTCGACCTTACCCGGCTCGATTTTATCGAACTGTGCCTGATTCCATACGTATTGCCCACGCTCGCCGTAGCGCTGCAGCCAGGCCTGCGTCAGGTCGCGGCCATCCTTTCTGGCGCCTGTTTTGCCGGGATATTCCGGATCGCTCACGCTGTCGGGCAGGAAGTTGGCGCGCCCACCGCCCATCGCCACGTTCAGGCCGTTGCCGTATTTCATTTCCACCAGCTGGCGCGCGATGTCGCGGCAGCCTGCGGCCAGGGCATCCGCCGGTATTTTGGCGTCAGACTCCCAGTCGCGGTTGGCGATATGGGCATAGGTGGCGCCCGGCGTGGCGTGGGTAATGGTCGCGGTTGTCACGGCGCCGGTGGCCATGCCGAGCGTTGCGGCCATCTCCCAGAGCGTGGTGACGGCCTTGGTTTGCTGATCCTCGCAATTGTTGAGGGTGGCCGTATGGTTTAGGCCCATCAGATCGTTGATGGTTTTGACGCCGGTGGTCATTGCCACCGCGCTGGGCGCAGAGTCGGTGATTTGGGCGTCGGCGGAATAGGTTTTGGCCGCCGCCAAATAGGGGAAGGCTTCCCAGGCCAGCACGTTGGACTCGCCATCCACGCCGCGCTGCTGCCCTTCAAAAATGCGGGCGGCGGTCACGGTGGAAAATCCCATGCCGTCACCGACCACCAGAATGACGTTTTTGGCGCGGTTGGTGTTTGGTGTCTGCTTCAGCCGCTGTTGCAGCTGGGCTTGCGCCTGAAGGAAGTAAGGGTCTTTGCGCTGCGTCAGCGGCGCGTTGTCCACCGCGCCGGCGGCGACTGCCCCCGTGGCGAACAAGGTCATGGAAAGCGCCAGGCGGGTTGCCAGTGTGAGTCTGAACATGAATTCCTCCTTGGTGAGACGTGATTCCCGTAGCGCCGACGGGCTGCCAACACCCTGTCGACTGAAGGAGGAGTGTATAGATCGCGTTAACAAAGAGTACATAAATTGTTCACAAATTAGATCTGTGTGGCAGTAATGCCATGGTATTCACGTTGATTATTAATTATTTGAAAAATATGCATTTTTTAACTTTTTGTTTGCCAGTCTATTTTTCCGGCTTTTATTTCAAATTTATTGAATATCTTCATCACGGTTATCCGGCTGTGTTGATGCGTCAAAGCGCGTAATGTAGCGGCATAGCACAATTTGAACTGAGGATCCCACTATGAACACCTCTCGTATGCCGGCACTGTTTCTTGGCCACGGTAGCCCTATGAACGTGCTGGAAGACAACCGTTACACCCGGGCATGGCGTGCGTTGGGTGAGTCATTGCCGCGGCCGAAGGCGATCGTGGCGGTTTCTGCGCATTGGTATACCCGTGGCACTGCGGTCACTGCGATGGAAAAACCCAAAACCATTCACGACTTCGGCGGGTTCCCGCAGGCGCTGTTTGATACCCGTTATCCGGCGCCGGGCTCTCCCGCGCTGGCCACGCAGCTGCAGCACATTCTGGCGCCGGTGCCGGTGACGGCCGATCTCGGTGAGTGGGGGTTGGATCACGGTACTTGGGGCGTATTGATCAAGATGTATCCCAATGCCGATATCCCGGTGGTGCAGCTCAGCGTCGACGGCACGCAGCCGGCAGCCTATCACTATGAGCTGGGTCGTAAACTGGCGGCGCTGCGCGATGAGGGGGTGATGATCGTCGCCAGCGGCAACGTGGTACACAACCTGCGCATGGTGAAATGGCAGGGCGATACCAGCGCCTACCCGTGGGCGGAATCGTTCAATAACTTTGTCCGGGATAACCTGCGCTATCGGGGCGACAACCACCCGCTGGTGGATTTCATGCGCCATGAGGGCGCGGCGTTGTCAAACCCGACGCCGGAACACTATCTGCCGTTGCTGTACGTGCTCGGCGGCTGGGATGGAAAAGAAGCCATCAGCGTGCCGATCGACGGTATCGAAATGGGGGCGCTGAGCATGCTGTCGGTGCAGGTGGGGTAAAGAAAAAACGCCAGTCAGAGACTGGCGTTTTGTCTTCAGCGGGGTGATCAGCCGAGGATGGTGTGCGGATAGAAGCGCGACAGATCCTGCGTGATCAGTTCGCGATCTTCGCGCAGGCCGATGCCGCAGGGTTGATCGTTCACCAGCCAGCTGCCGATCAGCGTGTAGCTGTCTTCGAACTTCGGAAGCGGATGGAACTGCTGCACGATCATGCCTTCTTCACCGTACGGCCCATCGACGCGCGCCACTTCCTGACCGTTTTCGACGATCTGGATATTGGCGCCTTCGCGTGAGAACAGCGGTTTGGTGACGTAATGATCCATCGGCGGATGATCGTCTTGCGCGAAATAAGCCGGCAACAGGTTAGGGTGGTTAGGGAACATTTCCCACAGCAGCGGCAGCAGCGCCTTGTTGGAGATGATGCTCTTCCAGGCCGGCTCCAGCCAACGCACGCCGGCGTCTTCCAGCTTGGTGGAGAACATCTCGCGCAGCATGAATTCCCACGGGTAGAGCTTGAACAGGTTGCCGATCACCTGATCCTGCAGATCGGTAAACTGGCCTTTCTCGCCAAGACCAATCTCTTCCATGAACAGGAACTCGGTCGGCAGACCGGCTTCCTGCGCGCAGTCCTGCAGATATTGCACCGTGCCGCGATCTTCTTCGCTGTCCTGGCAGCAGGCCAGGTGCAACAGGCCGAAGCCGTGATGCGCTTTCAGCTCGGCGAAACGCTCGATCAGCTTCTCCTGCAGGCTGTTGTACTGATCCGATTCCGGATCCAGCTTGCCGGCGTTGATCTGGTCTTCCAGCCACAGCCACTGGAAGAAGGCCGCCTCATACAGCGAGGTTGGCGTATCGGCGTTGTTCTCCAGCAGCTTCGGCGGGTTGACGCCGTCGTAGGCCAGATCGAGACGCGAATACAGCGACGGCTGGTTGGTGCGCCAGGAGCTGCGCACGAACTCCCAGGTGTGTTTCGGAATGCAGAACTTGGCCATCAGCTCATCGCTGCCGACCACCTTTTCCACCACCTGCAGGCACATCTGGTGCAGCTCGGCGGTGGCGTTTTCGATCTCTTCAATCTGCGCCAGCGTGAACTGGTAATAGGCGTCTTCACACCAGTACGGCTCGCCGTACATGGTGTGGAAACGGAAACCGAACTCGGTCGCTTTTTCACGCCAGTCCGGGCGCTCGGTAATAGCAATACGTTTCATGCATCAACCGCCCATGCTGCGAGAGCCGGAGTTGGAAGTGGCGCTGCTGCGCTGCATGCTGGTCTGCTTGGCCACGGTCTCGCCGAAACCACCGCGGGTCACGGTGTTGGTGACCGCAGGCTTTGGCGCCATGGCGGTTTTCGGCACCGTCATGGTGCGGCCGCCGGCGGTGGCCGGGCCGTAGCTCTTGCCGCTGGCGTCGACAAACTTGCCGTTCGCCGGGCTGGCGGCGTTCTTGGAAGTGAACAGTGGCTGCTGCGCGAAGCCGGAACCGCCCATCAGGCGGCCCATCATGTAGCCCGCCATCAGCGGCATCCAGAAGCTGCCGCTGCTTTGCGATTCCGCCGCCATGCCGGCCTGTGCCGGCGCCTGGGTGCACTGCGCTTCGCCGAACTCGGCGACGCAGTCTTCGCGGGTGGCGTATTTCGGCGCGGTTTTCGCCGCTTCTTGCAGGGCGTTGTTGTAGGAGGTGGTGCACTGCTCGCTCATCGAAGGATTGGCGCGCGAACAGTCATCGGCATTCTGATACAGGGAGACCGTTTCATCGCTCTTCTCGCAGCCGGCCAGCATAAAGACGGCGCTGATCGCCAAGGCCACGGGCGCGACACGGTAGCTGCGCCAGGATTTGCGGAACGTCTCTTGGTTGATGTTTTTTGTCCGTTTCATCGTTATCAATCCCATCATGCGGGCTGTTTTCGCCCTTTCCCAGTAGTGGCGCTAAGGATAGGGGAAACATGGTCAAAATTAAAGCTGAAACGCCCGTAGAATCCACTCTTTACGCAGTTATACGTTGGGGTGTGCGCCAGTTCGCTTTCGCGGCGAAAAAACGCGCGTTGGCGTTTCATCATGAAACGTTATCGCTATGATGATGTTCCATAATGGAACAAAAATCGCGAAGCTCGCCAGGCGGGTGGCAGGCGCTCATAGTCGAAGCACAACAACAAGCCGGCGGCGAAGTCGGCGCGTCATCACCTGATATCTGAACGTTACCATCGCCAACTCCCTACAAGGATCCAGTTATGTTGAGAATCATCCAGTCACCAGGTAAATACATTCAGGGCGCCAATGCGCTAGCCGTCGTCGGCGAATACGCCAAATCCCTCGCCGATCATTACCTGGTGATCGCCGACGACTTCGTGATGCAGCTGGCGGGCGACACCCTAATGGGCAGCCTGCAGCAGCACGGCGTGAAACATCACGCGGCCCGCTTCAACGGCGAGTGCTGCCGCAAAGAGATAGACCGGCTCGGCCGCGAGCTGCAGGCCCACGGTTGCCGCGGAGTGATCGGCGTCGGCGGTGGTAAGACGCTCGACACCGCCAAGGCCGTCGCCCACTACCAACAGCTGCCGGTGGTGCTCATTCCCACCATTGCTTCCACCGATGCGCCGACCAGCGCGCTGTCGGTTCTCTACACCGAACAGGGCGAATTCGCCGAATACCTGATCTACCCGCGCAACCCAGATATGGTGGTGATGGACAGTTCCATCATCGCCAACGCGCCGGTGCGCCTGCTGGTGGCCGGCATGGGCGACGCGCTTTCCACCTATTTCGAGGCGCAGGCCTGCTTCGACGCTCAGGCCACCAGCATGGCCGGCGGCAAATCGACGCTGGCGGCGCTCAGTCTGGCGCGGCTGTGCTATGACACGCTGCTGGCCGAAGGGGTGAAGGCCAAGCTGGCGGTCGAGGCCGGCGTGGTAACGGAAGCGGTGGAGCGCATTATTGAGGCCAATACGTATTTGAGCGGCATCGGCTTCGAGAGTAGCGGGCTGGCGGCGGCGCACGCCATTCACAACGGTTTCACCGTGCTGGAAGAGTGCCACCACCTGTATCACGGCGAAAAAGTGGCGTTCGGCACCTTGGCGCAGCTGGTATTGCAGAACAGCCCGATGGCGCAGATTGAAACCGTGTTGGCGTTTTGCCATGACATCGGCCTGCCGATCACGCTGGCGCAGATGGGCGTCACCGGCGACGCGACGGCGAAGATGATGGCGGTGGCCGAGGCCAGTTGCGCCGCCGGCGAAACCATTCACAACATGCCGTTCAAGGTCACCCCTGCGGGCGTGCAGGCGGCGATCCTGACGGCGGACAGGCTGGGCACCGCCTGGCTGCAGCGTCATTGATACCGTTGGGGCGCGGTGCGCCGCGCCCCTGGGCTTACAGAGGAAATCATCGTGAAAAAACTGATTAATCAGGTCGAGTCGGTGTTGGAAGAGCAGTTGCAGGGGCTGGCGGAGGCCCATCCCGAGTTGCTGGTGCACGCGGATCCGGTGTTCGTGACCCGCGCCGACGCGCCGGTGGCGGGCAAGGTGGCGATCCTGTCCGGCGGCGGTAGCGGCCACGAGCCGATGCACTGCGGTTTCGTCGGCGAAGGGATGCTCGACGGCGCCTGTCCGGGCGAGATTTTCACCTCGCCGACGCCGGATAAAATGTACGAGTGCGGTCAGGCGATCGACGGCGGCGCCGGCGTGTTGCTGCTGATTAAGAACTACACCGGAGACGTGCTCAACTTCGAAACTGCCACCGAACTGCTGCACGACAGCGGCGTCGCGGTGGCGACGGTGCTGGTGGATGACGACGTGGCGGTCAAAGACAGCCTGTTCACTGCTGGGCGACGCGGGGTGGCCAACACCGTGCTGATGGAGAAACTGCTGGGCGCCGCCGCAGCGCGCGGCGACGATCTGGACAGCGTGGTGACGCTGGGGCATCGCATCAACAACCACGGGCATTCGATTGGCATTGCGCTGGGTGCCTGTACCGTCCCCGCCGCCGGCAAACCGTCGTTCACCCTGGCGGAGAACGAGATGGAGTTCGGCGTCGGCATTCACGGCGAGCCGGGCATTGCGCGCCGCCCGTTCACCACGCTCAACGCGGCGGTGGACGACATGTTCCATACGTTGATCGACCACGGCCACTATCAGCGCACGATCCGCGTCTGGGATCGTCAGCAGGGCGAGTGGCGCGACGAGATGCAGACCAAGCAGCCGCTGACGCGCGGCGATCGGGTGATCGCGCTGGTCAATAACCTGGGTGCCACGCCGCTGTCCGAGCTGTATGGCGTCTACCATCGATTGGCGGAGCGTTGCGCCGAGGCGGGCATCATTATCGAACGCAACCTGGTGGGTTCTTATTGCACCTCGCTTGATATGCAGGGCGTGTCCATCACGTTGTTGAACGTGGACGACGAGCTGTTGTCCTTGTGGGATGCGCCGGTGAAAACGCCTGCGCTGCGTTGGGGTTGCTGAGGAGGAATTATGGCGTTGACCAAACAACAGGTCGTCGATTGGCTGATGCGTTGCGGCGAAGTATTCAACCGGGAGCGCGATTTTCTCACCCAACTGGACACCGAGATCGGCGATGCCGACCACGGTCTGAACATGAATCGCGGTTTCAATAAGGTGGTGGAAAAGCTGCCGTCGGTGGCGGACAAGGATATCGGCTTTATCCTGAAAAACACCGGTATGACGCTGCTGTCGAGCGTGGGCGGCGCCAGCGGTCCGCTGTTCGGCACCTTCTTCATCCGCGCGGCGCAGGCGGCGAACGCCAAGCAAAGCCTGGATCTGGTGGAGCTGCATCAGGTGATGCAGGAAGGGGTGGAAGGCGTGGTGATGCGCGGTAAGGCGGAGCCGGGCGACAAGACCATGTGCGACGTCTGGTGGCCGGTGGTGGAAAGCCTCGGCCAGGCCGCGCAGCAGAACCTGAGCGTGGCGGAGGCGCTGCAGCGCGCCGCCGACAGCGCCGAGCGGGCGGTGGAGAGCACCATTACCATGCAGGCGCGTAAAGGGCGGGCCAGTTACCTGGGCGAGCGTAGCATCGGCCACCAGGATCCCGGCGCCACTTCGGTGATGTTGATGATGAAAACGCTGGCCGAGGTCGCCGGCAGTTAGCAGGAGGCGAGATGATTAATATCGTGGTGGTTTCGCACAGCGCGTTGCTGGCGCGCGGCGTTGAGCAGTTGGCGCGGCAGATGATGCGCGGCGACGGCTGCAAACTGGCGCTGGCGGCGGGCGTGGATGACGAGCAGCACCCGATCGGTACCGACGCGGTCAAAGTGATGGAGGCGATCGAAGCGGTCGCCGACGGCGACGGCGTTCTGGTGCTGATGGATCTGGGCAGCGCGCTGCTCAGTGCCGAAACCGCGCTCGATCTGCTGGACCCGGACCTGGCCGCCAAAGTGCGGCTGTGCGCGGCGCCGCTGGTTGAAGGCACCCTGGCGGCGGTGGTGGCCGCCAACTCCGGTGCTTCGCTGGAACAGGTGGTGGCGGAGGCGCAGGGGGCGCTGCAGGCCAAGCAGGCACAGCTGGGTGAGGCTTCACCGACGGCGAAAAGCGTGGCCTTGCCGCTGGCGCAGGGCAAAAGCGTAACCTGGACGGTGCAGAACCCGCACGGGCTGCATGCGCGCCCGGCGGCGCGGCTGGTCGAGACGCTGGCGCCGTTCAAGGCCGAGCTGGTGCTGGAGAAGCAGGGGCAGTGCGTCGATCCGCGCAGCCTCAATCAGCTGGCGCTGCTGCAGGTGCGTCACGGCGACACCGTTCGCCTGATCGCCGACGGTGCGCAGGCGGACGAGGCGCTGGCGGCGTTCAAAGCGCTGGCGGAACAACATTTCGGCGAGACGGTCTCCGAGCGGCAGCAGCCTTCGCTGCACGGTATCCCGGTGGCGGAAAGCGTCACCAGCGGACCCGTGTTCCAGGCCCACAGCTTCTGGCCGCCAACCGTCGATCGACGGATTGGTGCGGACGAGGTGTTGGGCGAACAGCAACGCCTGCGGGAGGCACTACAGCACACGCTGAGCGATCTGAACCGGCTGGCGGAGCGTACCGGCACGCTGATCGGCAAGCCGCAGGCGGCGATCTTCGGCGCCCACAGCATGCTGCTGGACGATCCGGATCTGCAGCAGGCGGCTTACACCCGCATCGCGCAGCAGCTGTGCTGCGCCGAGCAGGCCTGGCGGCAGGTGCTGGGGGCGATCGCCGAAGAGTACCGTGAGCTGGATGACGACTACATGCGGGCGCGCGAATTGGACGTGCGCGACATGCTGCGCCACACGCTGTGCCATCTGCAGGGGCTGCCGCTGCCGGCCATGGCGCTCGCAGAACCGTCAATCTTGGTGATGGACGAGCTGATGCCCTCGGAGGTGGTGATGCTCGACAGGCGGCTGGTGCTCGGCATCTGCCTGAGCGGCGGCAATGCCCTGTCGCACAGCGCCATTCTGGCGAAGGCGATGGGCATTCCGATGGTGGTCGGCATGCAGGATTGCCTGAGCAAAACCCGCAGCGGGCAGAAGGCGATGCTGGACGCCGCGCGCGGGGTATTGCAGCTCAGCCACTAGGCACGCAGCTTGAACTGGCGGATGTCGATCCCGTGCTGTTTGATCTTCCGCCACAGCGTGGTGCGGCCGATGCCCAGCAGCTGCGCCATCTCCGTCACCTGGCCACGGCTGACGGTCGCCGCGCGCAGGATCGCCTGGCGTTCCATGTCCGTCAGCGTCAACAGCGGTGCGCCGGGCTGCGGATCGCTTTCCAGCAGCGACGGCTGGCCGAGCAGGTGCGCCGGCAGATCCGCCAACTGGATGTGGTGGCCGTGGCAAATCATTGCCGCGCGCTCCACCACCCCTTTCAGTTCCAAATCGTTGCCCGGCCACAGATAAAGCGCCAACTGGGTCATCACCTCGTCATCCACCCGGAAGCGACACTGAAAATGCTGCTCCAGCGTGCGCAGATGGTGTTTGACCAGCAGCGGGATATCGCTCAGCCGCTGGCGCAGCGGCGGGATCAGGATTTCGAACGCCTGCAGGCTGTAAAACAGCTGGCGGCGGAAGCGGTTTTGCTGCACCAGCAGCGGCAGATCGGCGGCGCTGCCGGCGATCACACGCACATCGACCGGGATCACCCGGCTGGAATTGAGGCGGATCACCACGCCGGTTTTCAACACCTGCAGTAGCGCCGACTGCATCTCCGCCGGCAGGTATTCGATCTGTTCGAGGTACAGCGTGCCGCCGTTGGCCAATTCGAATTTACTGAGCTGGCCCGCCTCTTCTTCGCTGGCGTCGTTGCCCAGCAGCTCACGCAGCCCCTGCGCCTGCGTCAGCAGCTGGCAGTTGAGGGCGATATACGGCCCGGCGGCGCGTTCGCCGGCGTTGTGGATAGCCTGGCTGAGCAGCTCTTTGCCAACGCCTTCTTCTCCGCGCAACAGGATCGGATGCTGGCCTTTGGCCGCCTGCTGCCCGTAACGGATCAGTCGCCGCATTTCCAGCGAGGTGGAGGGCATCTGTTCGAAGCTGTGGCTGACGCGCCCCAGCTGGCTGCTGACATACTGGCGCAGCCGTTCGAGCGGGTGCAGCAGGGCGATGAAACTGCAGCGATCGCCGTCGAAAATCGGCTTGAGCGTCAGCAATGCGGCGATAAATTGTCGCTGACTTTCGAAGGTGACTTCGACGTGTTGCAGCGGTTGGCGATCGGCGATGGCGCGCTTGAGCAGCGCGGGCAGCGTCAACAGCTGCGTCAGCGGCTTGCCCTGGCTCTGCTGTTCGTCCAGCTTCAGCAGGCCGGCGGCGCGCTGGTTGATGTATTGCAGGTAGCCGCGGTGATCCCAGGCCATGACGCCGTCGTCCACGCCGTCCAGCAGGCCGTAAAGCTGATTCAGATGGCGGTTGGATTCCGCCAGCAGGCCGTCGGCGTTCAGCGAGTTACCGATTTCGCGGGCGATGGCCAGCGTCAGCGACAGATCGCCGGCGGCGCAATCGGGCAGCAGGCAACCCAGGGCGATCGAGCCGCGCTGGCGGCCGCTGTTGTCGTAGACCGGCGTGGCGCAGAACGACCAGCCGTGCAGCGCCTGGCGCACATGCTCTTCACCGCTCACCCGTACCGGGTGGCCTTCCGCCGCCGCCAGCGCCGGAGCATTGGTGCCGATCTGTCCCTCGGCCCAGTAAGCGCCGGGGGCGAATCCCAGTTGCTGCAAATGCTCCCAGGTTTGGGCGTCGCCGCAATGCCACAGCGTGCAGCCGCTCTCGTCGAGGATCAGCAACAGACAACGTCGCGGCTCCATGTATTCGCAGGCGTCTTCCAGCGCCGCCTGGCCAAGCGTCAGCAGATCGTTCTTGCGGCGGCAAATCGATTCGAAGGTGGCGCCCTGAGCGCGGTGCGGTGCCTGCCAAACGTCTGGCTGCATCAGGCTGCGGCAGCGTAGCCAGGAGGCGTAAACGGCTTGTGTCGGGCGCAGCGGCGGCGGCAGTTCACCGTCGTTAATCAGCCGCTGCCAGCGTGAATCGTTGTCCATCGAACCTCATCCAGACTGCGAAAACGAGAGTGAAGATGATACCACCTGGTGTAGCGGCGGCTGTGAGGCGGTGGGCAGAAGCGGGGAAATCGGGGCAAAAAAAAACGGGGCGCGGCGCAGGCCGGACCCCGTGTTTATCAACGTGCGCGCATCAGTTGCGGAATGGGTTGCCGCTGTGGCGAGCCGGTTGGCTGGAGGTAACGGCCGGCGCGGATACGCGAGTGGCCGCCGGTGCCGGCGCCGCGGTTTGTTGCATCGGCGCATTGTCCTGATAACCGTCCGCATAGGCGTCCTGCGCGCGGTTTTGCGGTGCGACGGCGTCAGGCGCGGTCGACACCGGTTTGCCCAACGCGCCATTCAGCAGCAGCAGATCGTTCTGGTTCAGCGTGCCGAGCGCCGACTTGATGTTCAGCTGGTTGATCAGATAGGTATAACGCGCGTCGGACAGTTGACGTTTGGCGTTATACAGGGTGGTGGTGGCGTCCAGCACATCGACGATGGTGCGGGTACCGACCTGATAACCGGCTTCCATCGCGTCCAGGGAGCTCTGCGCGGAGATCACCGCCTGTTTGTAGGCGTTAATGCTGCTGATCGAGGCGTTAACGTTGTTGAACGACGAACGCACGGTCTGCACCACGCTGCGGTGGGAGCTTTCCAACTGCTCACTGGCGCCGACGAAGCCGTACTGCGCTTGTTTGACCTGCGAGTTGGTCGCGCCGCCGCTGTATAGCGGCAGGTTGAAGCTGATGCCGACCTTATTTTGGCCCGCATCGGAGTCGCTGTAGCGTGCGGCATTCGCGCCGCCGGTGTTGGAGCCGTTGTATTTGGTATTGCTGATGCCGGTCGACGCGCTGACGTCAATCGTCGGCATATAGCCAGTTTGGGCTGCGCGGATTTGCTCACGCGCCAGATCCTGGCTCAGACGGGCGGACAGCAGGCTCAGGTTGCGCGCTTCCGCTTCTTTCAGCAGGTTGTTCACCGCTTCCGGGCGCTGGGTACTGAAGCGATCGGTATTCAACGAGGCCAGCTCCGGGTAGAAGGCCCCGGTCACCTGGCGCAGCGTTTCCAGCGCGTTATCCAGATCGTTGCGGGCGGAGACTTCGGCCGCCAGCACGGTGTCATAGTTCGAACGGGCGTTCTGCACATCGGTGATCGCCACCAGGCCCACGTTGAAGCGTTGGGTGGTTTGATCCAGCGTGCGGTAGACCGCGTCTTTCTGCGCCTGGGTATAGGACAGCGTGTCGATCGCTTTCAGCACGTTGAAGTAAGCGGTGGCGGTGTTGAGAATCAGCGACTGCTCTGCGGTCTGGAAGGTGACGTCGGAGATGCCGGCGGTCTTTTCCTGCAGCGTCAGCTGGCGCCATTTCGACATGTCGAAGAGGGTTTGCGTCAATGCCAGCGAACCGCTGGTCACGTTGCTGTTAACGCCATTGCTGTCACGATAACCGTTGGTGTAATCGTAACCTGCGGTTAAACCGAGCTGCGGCAACAGCGGGCTGCGCGCTTCATTGATCTTTTCGAATGCGGCGTCGCGGTCAGCAGCACTTTTGCGCAGATCCGGGTTACTTTCCCTGGCCTGTTTGTAGACCTGCAGCAGGTTCTCTGCCTGGCTCATTGCACTGAAGCCGCCCAGGCTCAGTCCGATAAGAAGGGGGAGCAGTTTCTTCATTTGCATTCCTTGTTGTGCAGCAATATTGCTATGTTAGCGCTGACGATAGACGAAATAGTTGCCGATTCTAGCAGAGTCTGCGGTACGCATCAGGTGGCTGAATGTGCCATCTCACGTAACTTTTACCTTTCAGACCGCCCATTTACCTTGGCGTACTGCCCCGGTCGACTGCAGCTGATATTATGGCTGACAATCCGGATTGTTTCCCGCTATTACCTGCGAGCGCACAAACGTGCCGCATCCGGCGGCGAGAAACAGCCTAACATAAAGCCGCGGCGGAGAGTCCCGCTGTTTCTGTCATCAAAACCGTTTATTTTATCGGCATACTCAAGCAGGAGAATTCGCGCATGAACCGTTCGCAGCCGTCGCCCGTTACTTTCGATAAAAAAGATGTAGAAATTATTGCACGCGAGACGCTGTACCGTGGTTTTTTTTCACTCAATTTATACCGGTTTCGCCATCGGTTGTTCAATGGCGAAATGAGCCCTGAAATCACGCGTGAAATTTTCGAGCGCGGCCATGCGGCGGTGCTGCTGCCCTATGATCCGGTGCGCGATGAAGTGGTGCTGATTGAACAACTGCGCATCGCCGCGGTCGATACCCGTAATTCGCCCTGGCTGCTGGAAATGGTGGCGGGTATGATCGAAACCGGCGAAAGCGTCGAAGACGTGTGCCGCCGCGAAGCGCAGGAAGAGGCCGGCGTGGTGGTCGGGCGCTGTAAGCCGGTGCTGAGCTACCTGGCCAGCCCCGGCGGTACCAGCGAACGTTTGTCGATCATGGTCGGCGAAGTGGACGCCCGCACCGCCGAGGGCATCCACGGTCTGGCGGAAGAGCATGAAGATATCCGCGTCCACGTGGTCAGCCGCGAGCAGGCTTACCGCTGGGTAGAGGAGGGCGCGATCGATAACGCCGCATCAGTGATTGCATTGCAATGGCTGGCGTTGCACCATGAATCGTTGAGAAAAGAGTGGGCCAACTAATGAAACAGCGCTATACCCCTGATTTCCCCGAAATGATGAGATTGTGCGAAACCAACTTCGCGCAATTGCGCCGCTTGCTGCCGCGCAACGATGAAGCGGGCGAAACGGTGACTTATCAGGTGAACGGCGCCGGCTATCGTTTGACCATCGTTGAGTCCACGCGTTACACGTCGCTGGTGGAGATCGAGCAGATCTTTCCGGCGGTCAGCTACTGGAGCCTGCCCGCGATGACGGTGCGGTTGTACCATGACGCCATGGTTGCGGAAGTGTGTTCCAGTCAGCAGATCTACCGCTTTAAAGCGCGTTATGATTATCCTAATAAAAAGTTGCATCAACGCGACGAAAAGCATCAAATTAACCAGTTTCTTGCTGATTGGCTGCGCTACTGTTTGGCGCATGGAGCGATGGCGGTTCCGGTTTGTTAGACAGACTGAAATAACAAAGGACACCATTTGGAAAGCCTGTTTAAACTGCCCGTGGCGAGTGGGGCCGCGGTCAGGATTCTACAAATAACAGATACCCACCTTTTTGCCGGCGAACACGAGACGTTGCTCGGCATCAATACCTATCGCAGCTATCACGCGGTGCTGGACGCCATCCAGGCGCAGCGCCGCGACGTTGATTTGATCGTCGCCACGGGAGATTTGGCGCAGGATCATTCGCAAGAGGCGTACCGCCACTTCGCCGCCGGCATCGCGCAATTGCCGGCCCCCTGCGTGTGGCTGCCGGGTAACCACGATTTCCAACCGGCGATGGTCGACGCGTTGGCCGCCGCCGGCATTGCCCCTTCCAAACAGGTGTTGCTGGGCGACGACTGGCAGGTGCTGATGCTGGACAGCCAGGTGTTCGGCGTGCCGCACGGCGAATTGAGCGAGTATCAGCTCGAGTGGATGGAGCGCTGCCTGCAGGCTCACCCCGAGCGCTATACGCTGTTGCTGCTGCACCATCATCCGCTGCCGTCCGGTTGCACCTGGCTCGATCAGCACAGCCTGCGCAACCCGCATATGCTGGGCGCGATCCTGCTGCGTTATCCGAAAGTGAATACCGTAGTGTGCGGGCACATTCATCAGGATCTGGATCTGGAATGGCAGGGCCGGCGCCTGTTGGCGACGCCGTCCACCTGCGTGCAATTCAAGCCGCACTGCACTAACTTTACCATCGACGACGTCTCCCCCGGCTGGCGTTACCTCGATCTGTTGCCGGACGGCCGCGTCGAGACGCAGGTGTTCCGCCTGGAAAACGACGATTTCCGCCCCGATATGGACTCGGATGGATACTGATGCCTTCGACGCTGCTCTACCTGCACGGTTTCAATAGTTCGCCGCAGTCGGCCAAGGCGGTGGCCTTCAAGGCCTGGCTGGCCGAGCACCATCCCGACATCGAGATGCTGGTGCCGCAGCTGCCGGCCTTTCCGGCGGAGGCCGCCGAGATGCTGGAAAATATGGTGCTGGAACGCGCCGGGCAAACGCTCGGGCTGGTCGGCTCATCGCTGGGCGGCTATTATGCCACCTGGCTGTCGCAGTGTTTTTCCCTGCCGGCGGTGGTGGTCAACCCGGCGGTCAAGCCGTTTGAGCTGCTGGTGGACTATCTCGGCGCCAACGAGAACCCCTACACCGGCCAGCAATATGTGTTAGAGTCTCGGCACGTTTACGATCTGAAAGTGATGCAGATCGATCCCTTGGAGTCGCCGGATTTAATCTGGCTGCTGCAGCAAACGGGCGATGAAATTCTCGATTACGGCCAGGCAGTGGCGTATTACACCGCGTGTCGGCAAACGGTGGAGTCGGGTGGAAACCACGCCTTCGTCGGTTTCGAGCACTACTTCCCCCAGATTGTGGATTTTTTAGGGCTAAACGCGGTCTGACGGACCGTTCCGGCACCTCCCTTTAACCACGAAAAAATAATCAACGATGACTCAATCCAGCTATAACGCTGATGCCATTGAAGTACTCAGCGGTCTAGAACCAGTGCGCCGTCGTCCCGGCATGTATACCGACACGACGCGCCCAAACCACCTCGGCCAAGAGGTGATCGATAACAGCGTCGACGAAGCGTTGGCTGGTCACGCCAAGCGTATCGACGTGATCCTGCACGCCGATCAGTCGCTGGAAGTGATCGACGACGGCCGCGGCATGCCGGTGGACATCCACCCGGAAGAGGGCGTGCCGGCGGTTGAGTTGATCCTGTGCCGGCTGCACGCCGGCGGTAAATTCTCGAATAAAAACTACCAGTTCTCCGGCGGCCTGCACGGCGTTGGGATCTCGGTGGTCAACGCCCTGTCGAAGCGGGTAGAAGTCAACGTGCGCCGCGACGGCAACGTCTATGGCATCGCCTTCGAAAACGGCGACAAAGTGCAAGACCTGACGGTGACCGGCACCTGCGGCAAACGCAACACCGGCACCAGCGTGCACTTCTGGCCGGACGAACAGTTTTTCGACAGCCCGCGTTTCTCGGTATCGCGCCTGACTCACCTGCTGAAAGCCAAAGCGGTGCTGTGCCCCGGCGTCGAGATCTATTTCATCGACAAGGTGAACAACACCGAGCAGCGCTGGTGCTACCAGGACGGCCTGACCGACTACCTGATGGAAGCGGTTAACGGCCTGATCACCCTGCCGGAAGCGCCGTTCGTCGGCAATTTCGCCGGTGATACCGAAGCGGTGGACTGGGCGCTGCTGTGGCTGCCGGAAGGCGGCGAGCTGCTGACCGAAAGCTACGTCAACCTGATCCCGACCATGCAGGGCGGCACCCACGTCAACGGTCTGCGTCAGGGGCTGCTGGACGCGATGCGCGAGTTCTGCGAATTCCGCAACATCCTGCCGCGCGGCGTGAAGCTGTCGGCGGAGGATATCTGGGATCGCTGCGCTTACGTGCTGTCGGTGAAGATGCAGGATCCGCAGTTCGCCGGGCAGACCAAAGAGCGTCTCTCCTCGCGTCAGTGCGCGGCCTTCGTTTCCGGCGTGGTGAAAGATGCTTTCAGCCTGTGGCTGAACCAGAACGTTCAGGCGGCGGAACAGCTGGCCGAGCTGGCGATTTCCAGCGCCCAACGCCGTCTGCGCGCCGCCAAGAAAGTGGTGCGCAAGAAGCTGACCAGCGGGCCGGCGCTGCCGGGCAAGCTGGCGGACTGCACCTCGCAGGATCTGGCCATGACCGAACTGTTCCTGGTGGAAGGGGACTCGGCGGGCGGATCGGCCAAGCAGGCGCGCGATCGCGAATATCAGGCGATCATGCCGCTGAAGGGCAAGATCCTGAATACCTGGGAAGTGTCCTCGGACGAAGTGCTGGCCTCGCAGGAAGTGCACGACATTTCCGTGGCGATCGGCATCGATCCGGACAGCGAAGATCTCAGCCAGCTGCGCTACGGCAAAATCTGCATCCTGGCGGATGCGGACTCCGACGGCCTGCACATCGCCACGCTGCTGTGCGCGCTGTTCGTACGCCACTTCCGTTCGCTGGTGAAAGGCGGCCACGTTTATGTCGCCATGCCGCCGCTGTACCGCATCGATCTCGGTAAAGAAGTGTTCTACGCGCTGGATGAAGAAGAGAAGGCCGGCGTGCTGGAACAGCTGAAGCGCAAGAAGGGAAAGCCGAACGTCCAGCGCTTTAAAGGGCTGGGTGAGATGAACCCGCTGCAGCTGCGCGAAACCACCCTCGATCCGAATACCCGCCGGCTGGTGCAACTGACGGTAGCGGAAGATGATGTCGATCAGACGCTGGCGGTGATGGACATGCTGTTGGCCAAGAAGCGTTCGGAAGATCGCCGTAACTGGCTGCAAGACAAGGGCGACATGGCCGAATTGGCGGTCTGAGCCTGACCCTGGCCCGGTGAACGCCGGGCCTGCTTTCCCGCAGGGCGTTCATGCGGCGCCCGATAACCTGGGCCGAAATGCATGAAGATCACGCTCGAAGAATTGCTGGCGTTCACCTCGGTGGTCGACAGCGGTTCCATCACCTCCGCTGCCGATCGGCTCGGCCAGACGACATCCGGCATCAGCCGCGCGCTCAGCCGCCTGGAGAACAAACTCGATACCACCCTGATGCGCCGCACTACGCGTCGCCTGGAGCTGACCGAAGAGGGGGAAAGCTTCCTGAGCCATGCGCGTACGATCATCAACTCGGTGGAAAATGCCGAAGAACAAATGGCGGTGCGCCGGCAGATGCCGGCCGGGCGGTTGCGGATAAATGCGGCTGCGCCTTTTATGGAGCACGTCATCGTGCCGCTGGTAGCGGGGTTCAGGGAACGTTATCCGCAAATTTCGCTCGAGCTGAACACCGACAACCTGGTTATCGATCTGCTGGAAAAACGCACGGATATCGCTATTCGCATCGGTGCGTTGCGCGATTCGACCATTCATGCGCGCGCGCTGGGCGCCAGCCGGCTGCGCATCCTCGCCAGCCCGGCTTATCTGCAGCAGCACGGCACGCCGCAGAGTGTGGAGGCGTTGCATCGGCATTGTCTGCTCGGTTTTACCCAGCCGGAATCACTGAACCAGTGGCCGTTGCGCTATCGCCAGGCGCCGCATTTCACCATCACGCCAACGATCTCGGCGTCCAGCGGTGAAACGCTGCGGCAATTGGCGCTGCGGGGCGAGGGGATCGTACAGCTGGCAGACTTTATGACCCGTCGCGATCGGGAAGCCGGCAGGTTGGTGACATTGCTGGAGCAGGAGACGCTGGACGTGCGCCAGCCAATCAATGCGGTGTATTACCGCAATACGCAATTAGCGGCGCGCATCACCTGTTTTCTTGACTACGTCAGCGCGCACATCGACGCGCAGACGTTATAAGGCGGGGCTTACAGGGCGTTTTCCAGGATGTAGATCTCGGTGTCCAGCACGCTGTCTTTGAGGGTGTCGCGGTGTTTGAGCATGTGTTCAATGGCCAGGTGTTTTTCCAGATGCGCCATGCTTTCCCATTTCTCCAGCATGAACACCGAATCCGGCGACCGCTTCTGCCACGGCGCCTGGGTATTGCTGTCGACCATCGGCGTGTATTCGCCGCAGCCGTCTTCCGCCAGCACCAGCGGCACCAGCTTTTCAATGGCTTGCAGTACGGTGGCGCGGTGGCCGGGTTTCACTTTGATTTCTGCGATTACGGTGATCATGCTTACCTCGTTGATGAGAATGTTCTGCGCCAGTTAAGCAAAAATTTTCGCCAGATGCTCGCGATAACGCGTGATGTCGTCCGCGATATTCGGCTCTTTGATCACATTGTTGCAGATGAAGGTCGGCAGCGCTTCCATCCCCAGGAACTGGTTGGCCTTGTGGAAGTGCAGGTAAACGCCGTCGACGCCGACGCCGTGGAAGAACTGATCGGGATCGGTGAAGGCCTCCAGCGGGGCGTTCCAGGTCAGGCTCAGCAGGTATTTCTTGCCCTGGATCAGGCCGCCGGAGCCATATTTTTTGCTTTCGTCAGAACGAGAGCGGCCGTCGTTGGCATACAGGCTACCGTGGCCGGCGGTGAACACTTCATCGATGTATTTTTTCAGGATCCAGGGTTCGCCCATCCACCAGCCCGGCATCTGATAGATGACCGCGTCGGCCCACAGGTATTTCTGTACTTCGGCTTCGATGTCATAGCCGTCGTCGACCACGGTGACCTGCACATCGTGCTGCAGATCGCGCAGGAAGCTTTCCGCCACGTCGCTCAGGGTTTGATTGAGTTCGCCGTTGGAATGGCCGAATTGTTTTTTAGCGTTGATAATCAGGATATTGCTCATCTTTCGCGGCTCCCGTCAGAGTTAAGATATGGCATGCTTCCCGCCGAAAAGGCGGAAAACATCTCGCTGGCGACGAGTGTAATCGTTAGTCAGGCAAGTAAAAATGCGATCCGGCGCACAACAGTGTTGACTGCCAGTCAATAAAGAAGCCGCCAGGTAGCGAAATTTTGCATAAACCGCATTGCGCAACCGGCCGCCGCCGGCGATCCTTGCGCCAACTGTGACAGCTACCCCGCAGATGGGTTACTATCGCGGGCAGAATCGACAAGCGATGCCTTTTGTCGTCCAAGGGATTGCCAAGCCACGGTCTGAGGATAATTGAGTAATGAGTGATCTGACTCATGACGGTGTAGAGCGTTTACCGCTGCACACATTCACTGAAAACGCCTATCTGAACTATTCCATGTACGTCATCATGGATCGGGCGTTGCCGTACATTGGCGACGGTTTGAAGCCGGTACAACGCCGTATCATCTACGCCATGTCTGAGCTGGGGCTGAACAACAGCGCCAAATTCAAGAAATCCGCCCGTACCGTGGGCGACGTGCTGGGTAAATACCACCCGCACGGCGACAGCGCGTGTTATGAAGCCATGGTGCTGATGGCGCAGCCGTTCTCGTATCGCTATCCGCTGGTGGACGGCCAGGGGAACTGGGGCGCGCCGGACGATCCCAAGTCGTTCGCGGCGATGCGCTATACCGAATCGCGCCTGTCCAAATACGCCGAAGTCTTGCTGGCCGAACTGGGCCAGGGCACGGTCGATTGGATCCCGAACTTTGACGGCACGCTGCAAGAGCCGAAGATGCTGCCGGCGCGTCTGCCAAACATCCTGCTGAACGGCACCACCGGCATCGCGGTCGGCATGGCGACCGACATTCCGCCGCACAACGTGCGTGAAGTCGCCGCGGCGGCGGTGGCGCTGCTCGACAAACCGGGCGCCTCGCTCGATGATCTGCTCGAGTTCGTGCAGGGGCCGGACTTCCCGACCGAAGCCGAGATCATCACTCCGCGCGATGAGATTCGCAAAATTTACCAGAGTGGCCGCGGCTCGGTGCGCATGCGCGCCGTGTGGAAGAAAGAGGATGGCAGCGCGGTGATCACCGCCTTGCCGCATCAGGTTTCCGGCGCCAAGGTGCTGGAGCAGATCGCCAGCCAGATGCGCGCCAAGAAGCTGCCGATGGTCGAGGATCTGCGCGATGAATCCGACCACGAAAACCCGACGCGTCTGGTGATCGTGCCGCGTTCCAACCGCATCGATCTGGAGCAGGTGATGAATCACCTGTTCGCTACCACCGATCTGGAACGCAGCTACCGCATCAACATGAACATGATCGGTCTGGACAACCGCCCGCAGGTGAAAGGGCTGGTGGAGATCCTCACCGAATGGCTGGCCTACCGTCGCGATACGGTGCGCCGCCGCCTGAACTACCGCCTCGAGAAAGTGCTCAAGCGTCTGCATATCCTCGAAGGTTTGCTGGTGGCGTTCCTCAACATCGACGAGGTGATCCACATCATCCGCAGCGAGGATGAGCCGAAGCCGGTGCTGATGCAGCGTTTCGGCATCTCCGATACCCAGGCGGAAGCGATCCTCGAGCTGAAACTGCGTCACCTGGCCAAACTGGAAGAGGTCAAGATCCGCGGTGAGCAGGATGAGCTGGCGAAAGAGCGCGATCAGCTGCAGGCGCTGCTGGCGTCCGAGCGCAAGCTGAATACGCTGATCAAGAAAGAGATCCAGGCCGATGCGCAAACCTATGGCGACGATCGCCGTTCACCACTGACCGAGCGTGCGGAAGCCAAGGCGATGAGCGAGCATGACTTCGTGCCGTCCGAGCCGGTGACCATTGTGCTGTCGGAAATGGGCTGGGTGCGCAGCGCCAAGGGCCACGATATCGATCCTGCCGGGTTGAGCTACAAGGCCGGCGACAGTTTCCGTGGTGCGGCACGCGGCAAGAGCAACCAGCCGGTGGTGTTCATCGATTCTACCGGGCGCAGCTATGCGCTCGATCCGATGACGCTGCCGTCGGCACGCGGGCAGGGCGAGCCGTTGACCGGCAAGCTGACACCGCCGCCGGGCGCCACCATTGAGCAGGTGCTGATGGCGGCCGACGATCAGAAGCTGCTGATGGCGTCCGACGCCGGTTACGGCTTCGTCTGTACTTTCAACGATCTGGTGGCGCGCAACCGCGCCGGCAAGGTGATGATCACGCTGCCGGACAACGCCAGAGCGCTGCCGCCGATGGAAATTCACGGCGCAGACGATATGCTGCTGTCGATCACCGCCGCCGGGCGCATGCTGATGTTCCCGGTCGCCGATCTGCCGCAGCTGTCGAAGGGCAAGGGCAACAAGATCGTCTCCATTCCGGCGGCGCAGGCCGCAGCCGGTGAAGACAAGCTGGCCTGGCTGTTCGTGCTGCCGCCGCAGGCGTCCGTCACGTTGCACGTTGGCAAACGCAAGCTGACGCTGCGCCCGGAAGATCTGCAGAAGTTCCGCGCGGAGCGCGGCCGCAAGGGGACCCAGCTGCCGCGCGGCCTGCAGCGCATCGATCGCGTCGAAGTGGATGCGCCGGTGCGGGCGTCGGGCGGCGACAGCGAAGAGTAAGCGTTGGCGCTAGCGTTAACGGGCGGTCGCAGCGTGCTGTGGCCGCCTTATTTATTTTTGCTGGCGTTTATTTTCCAAATAGTTAACATTTCTGCGCATAAAATTATTGTGCGTACTGCCGCCTGGCAGGAAAATAGCGAGAAATGCGGGCGACATGGGCGTGCTTATCGCCCGGCCGGCAAATAATGAGTAAAGGAATCTGCGCAGCGAAGTAAACTGCGTTGGCAGTGTGCTAATGAGGTTGTTATGTTATTGATTTTGCGTGCCGTTCTCGCCACTCTCTTCTGTATTCTGGTGTGTATTTTCGGTTCTATTTATTGCTTGTTCAGCCCGCGCAACCCCCGCCATGTGGCGACCTTCGGCCATCTTTTCGGCCGCCTGTCGACGCTGTTCGGCATCAAGGTTGAAACCCGCGTGCCGGCCGATGCGGCCAACAACGGCAAGTGCATCTATATCGCCAACCACCAAAATAACTACGACATGGTGACGGCTTCTAATATTGTGCAGCCGCGCACCGTGACCGTCGGTAAAAAAAGTCTGGTATGGATCCCGTTTTTCGGCCCGCTGTATTGGCTGACCGGTAATCTGCTGATAGATCGTGATAATCGCGCCAAGGCGCACGGCACCATCGCCCAGGTGGCGGAGCAGTTCAAAAAGAAAGACATTTCTATCTGGATGTTCCCGGAAGGAACCCGCAGCCGTGGCCGTGGGCTGATGCCGTTTAAAACCGGCGCGTTCCACGCGGCCATCGCCGCCGGCGTGCCGATTGTACCGATCTGTGTATCCACCACCAGCGGTAATATAAATCTTAATCGCTGGAATAACGGGCATGTGATCGTCGAGATGTTGGCGCCGGTGGATACCAGCAAATACGGCAAAGAAAACGTGCGCGAGCTGGCGGCCCATTGCCGCGAGCTGATGGAGGCGAAAATCGCCGAATTGGACGCTGAAGTCGCCCAGCGCAACGCCGCCAAAAAATAAGAGTCTACCGGCTTCAAAGAATAAGGTTTTAATTGGCGTTCAGCGCCGTTAACGCCTGAACGCCTGCTAATCTTGATTGGCGGGCGTTTGGGTTTTGCACACGGTTTAGTTATTGCTTTTCATGGAGAAGATATGTCACTCAGTCGACGTCAGTTTTTACAGGCATCGGGCCTGGCGCTGTGCGCGGGCGCCGTGCCGCTGAGGGCTGAAGCGAGCGGAACGCAGACCCCGTTACCCATTCCCCCGCTGCTGGAGTCTCGCCGCGGTCAGCCGCTGTTCCTGACCTTGCAGCGCGCCCACTGGGCGTTTATGGATAACCGCAAAGCGGCGGTGTGGGGCATCAACGGCATGTACCTGGGGCCGACGGTGCGGGTTTACAGCGGTGACGACGTCAAACTGATTTACAGCAACCGTCTGCAGGAGCCGGTGGCGATGACCATCAGCGGTCTGCAGGTGCCGGGCACCCTGATGGGCGGCGCGCCGCGCATGATGTCACCCAACGTTGACTGGTCGCCGGTGCTGCCCATCCGTCAGGCGGCGGCTACCTGCTGGTACCACGCCAACACCCCAAACCGTATGGCGCCGCACGTTTACAACGGGTTGGCCGGGCTGTGGCTGGTGGAGGATGCCGTCAGCAAAGCGCTGCCGCTGCCCAACCACTATGGCGTCGACGATTTCCCGTTGATCATTCAAGACAAACGCTTCGATAACTTCGGCACGCCACAATACGACGCGCCGTCGCAGGGCGGCTTCGTCGGCGATACGCTGTTGGTTAACGGCGTGCAAAACCCGTATGTCGACGTATCGCGCGGCTGGGTGCGTTTGCGCCTTCTAAATGCCTCCAACGCGCGGCGTTATACCCTGCAGCTCAGCGACGGGCGGCCGTTCAACGTGATCGCCAGCGATCAGGGCTTCTTGCCTGCGCCGGTCGCGGTGCAACAGCTTTCGCTGGCGCCGGGCGAACGCCGGGAAGTGCTGATCGACATGTCGAAGGGCGAGGAGGTGACCATCACCGCCGGTGAAGCGGCGGGCATCATGGATCGCCTGCGCGGCCTGTTCGAGCCGTCGAGCATTCTGGTGTCCACCCAGGTGCTGACGCTGCGCCCGACCGGCCTGCTGCCGCTGGTGACCGACAACCTGCCGATGCGCCTGCTGGCGGATCAGCTGTTGGACGGCAGCGCCAGCCGCACCCGCGATTTCCGCCTGGGCGACGGCGGCGCCGGCATCAACGGCGCGATTTGGGACATGAACCGCATCGACGTACAGGCACAGCAAGGCACCTGGGAACGTTGGAACATTCATGCGGATACGCCGCAGTCGTTCCATATTCAGGGCGTGCAGTTCCTGATCAAACGCGTCAACGGCGCGCAGCCGATGGCGGAAGATCGCGGCTGGAAGGACACCGTCTGGGTCGATGGCGACGTCGAGCTGTTGGTGTATTTCAACCAACCTACCTCCGAACACTTCCCGTTCCTGTATTACAGCCAGACGCTGGAGATGGCCGATCGCGGCACTGCCGGCCAGCTGATGGTACAGCCGACAATGTAACCCGCTCTGCGGGCCGCTTAGGGCGCCCGCAGCATCTCCAGGAAGGCCTGCACCACCGGCGTGACGCTGTCTGCGCGGTAAACCGCGTACAGATCCGCCGGCGGCGCCTGTTGCAGCGAGCAAAAGCGTACGCCGGGCCACGGAATGCGGCCGTAGCTGTCCGGCAGCAGCGTAATGCCGCAGCCTTCCGCCACCAGCGCCAGCAGGGTTTGCGGCTCGTTAACCTGATAAGCGACGTCCGGCAAAAATCCCTGCTGCAGGCACAGATTGTGCAGATACAGCCCCAGGCTGGCCTCATGCGGCGGCAGCACGATGAAGCTGTCGTTCTGCAGCGCCGCCAGCGGAATGTTTTCCTGCTGCGCCAGCGGATGATCAAGCGGCAGCACCACGGCGATGCTTTCGCTTGCCAACCGTTGGCAGGTCAACCCCGGCAGCGTCTGTTGCTGTGCCTCTCGCCAGACCCCGATGTCGATATGCCGCTTTTGCAGCGCGATGATTTGCTGGCTGGGCGTCAGCTCGTTCAACGACCAGGTGACGCCGGCGCTCCGCTCGCTGAATCGCCGCAGCGTCGCGATCAGGCCGCCCCAGGCCGAGGTGCCGACCATACCGACCACCATATGGCCGCCTTCGCCACGCCCCATCTGTTGCACCTGATGCAGCGCGCTGTCGGCCTGATCCAGCAGTCGCTCGACGTTGCGCAGCAGCGTGCGGCCGGCCGGCGTCAGCGTCATGGAGCGGGTGGTGCGTTTGAACAGCACCACCCCGAGCTGGCTTTCCAGATCCTTGATGTGCTTGCTGAGCGGCGGCTGTGACATATTCAGCCGTCGCGCCGCTTGGGTGAAGTTCATCTCTTCCGCCACCACGCGGAAATAGTGCAGCAGGCGGAAGTTAATCCGGCCGGGATCGGGCAGGGCTTGGGGCGGGTTCATCCGGGGTAAGGCCTCCTGTGACGCAGCTCAACTTATAGGTAAATGGAATAAATCGGCCGCCAAGAATGTATTGGTCTCGGCCGCGCCTCGCTCTCTACTATGGGGATTATTATCCCCCGCTGAAAGAGAGAATACGATGTTTAATCAAGAAGATGCTTTTACCTGCGCCGATGTCGTCCGCACCCGTTTGCCGGGCTTCCAGCCGAAAGCGGCCTTGATTCTCGGCTCCGGGCTCGGCGCTTTGGCGGAGGTGATGACCGAAACCGTCACCCTCGACTACGCGGAGCTGCCGGGTTTCCCGGTGAGCGGCGTCGCCGGCCACGCTGGGCAACTGGTTGCCGGCAAGCTGGAGGGCGTGCCGGTCCTGTGCATGAAAGGGCGTGGTCATTTCTATGAAGGACGCGGCATGCAGGTGATGACCACCGCAGTGCGCACCTTCAAACTGCTGGGCTGCGAATTCCTGCTGGCGACCAACGCCGCCGGTTCGCTGCGCCGCTCGGTGGCGCCGGGCAGCCTGGTGGCCATTACCGATCACATCAACTTCATGCCGGAATCGCCGCTGGTCGGCGCCAACGACGAGCGCTTCGGGCCGCGCTTCTTCAGCCTGGCGAACGCCTACGATCGCGATCTGCGCGCCCAACTGGCGGCGGTGGCCGAAAGCGCGGGCATCCCGCTGGCGGAAGGGGTATTCGCCGCCTACACCGGGCCGAATTTCGAAACGCCGGCGGAGATCCGCATGATGCAGACCCTGGGCTGCGACGTGGTGGGCATGTCGATCGTGCCGGAAGTCCTGACGGCGCGCCACTGCGGTCTCAAGGTGTTGGTGGTGTCCGCGATGACCAACTACGCCGAAGGGTTGTCGGACACGCCGCTCTCCCATGAACAAACGCTCAGCTGCGCGGCGCTGGCGGCGGACGATTTCATGCGCCTTATCCGCGAGCTGTTCAAAACGCTGTAAGACCGCAAGCAAACCGGCGGCGGGCTGCAGGGGGCCTGCTGCACCAATCATCGTTGAAAGCATAATAACAAGGTGATGGCGATGGCGATAAAAACACGATTAAAAGTCATGATTTTCCTGCAGTTCTTTATTTGGGGCGCCTGGCTGGTGACGCTGGGCTCCTACATGATCAACACGCTGCATTTCAGCGGTATGCAGGTGGGAATGGTTTACAGCGCCAAGGGTATCGCCGCGCTGATCATGCCGGGGCTAGCGGGCATCATCGCCGATCGATGGATGAAGGCCAACTACCTGTATGCGCTTTGCCACCTGTTCGGGGCGCTGGCGCTGTACTGCGCGGCGCAGGTCGAGCAACCGATGCTGATGTTCTGGGTGATGCTGTTCAACGCCATGGTTTATATGCCGACCATCGCGCTCTCCAACGCCATTTCCTATTTTTGCCTGGAGAAGCACGGCTTTGACACGGTGAAGGACTTTCCGCCGGTGCGGGTGTACGGCACGGTGGGATTCATTCTGGCAATGTGGCTGGTCGGTTTCAGCCAAATCGAGCTCAGCAATCTGCAGCTGTATCTGGCTTCTGCGGCGTCGCTGCTGCTGTCCGCCTATTCGCTGACGCTGCCGCGCTGCCCGACCAACCGCGCGGCCGAGTCGAAGAGCTGGGTGAGCGTGCTGGGGCTAGATGCGCTGGTGTTGTTCCGCCAGCGGCGCATGGCGCTGTTTTTCCTGTTCGCCATGTTGCTTGGCGCGGCGCTGCAGATAACCAATACTTTCGGTAACCCGTTTCTGCACGATCTGTCGCTCAATCCGCTGTATCAGGACAGCCTCAGCGTCCGGTATCCGGCGGTGCTGCTGTCGCTGTCGCAGATCTCCGAAGTGTTCTTTATCCTTACCATTCCCTTCTTCCTGCGCCGTTACGGCATCAAGCAGGTGATGTTGATCAGCATGGCGGCCTGGACGCTGCGTTTCCTGTTTCTGGCTTACGGCACGCCGGTCGGCTTTGGTTTCGTGCTGCTGCTGTTGTCGATGATCGTCTACGGCTGCGCCTTCGACTTCTTTAATATCTCCGGCGCCATCTTCGTCGAGAAGGAGGCCGACCACCGCATCCGCGCCAGTGCGCAGGGGCTGTTCATGACCATGGTCAATGGTCTGGGCGCCTATGTGGGTGCGCTCGCCAGCGGCGAAGTGGTGGATTTCTTCAGCCATGACGGCGTGAAAGACTGGCAGAGCATCTGGCTGGTGTTTGCGCTGTATACACTGGTACTGGGGATTGTGTTCGCGTTGAGCTTCAACTATCGCCACTCGCCGCAGGAGAGCGCGGCGGCGGCGCACTAAGGCAGAAGGCGCCGAGTGACGGCGCCTTGAAACGTCAGGCCTGAGGGAAGCGCTGTTGCAGTTGGTGCCGGTCCGGCGGATTGGCGGCGCCGAGGCTGGCCACCACGCAGGCGGCGACCCGGTTGGCCAAATCGACCGCCTGCGGCAGCGGCCAGCCGGCGGACAGCCCCGCCAGCAAACCGGCGCAGTGGGCATCGCCCGCGCCGATGGTATCGATGACGTCTACCGGATAGGCGGGAACGTGCAGCGGCGGTGTGCGGCCGTCACAGATCCACGCGCCGTCGCGATCCAGGCGACAGATCAACGTCAGGTTACGGGCGGCGGCATAGCGCTGCGCGGCATCCACCGCGTCGCCGGCGCCGCACAGCGCGGCCACTTCGTCACGGTTGAGCGTCAGCAGGGTGTGGCTGTCGCTGAGCATGGCGAAGAAATCTTCGCTGAGCTGGGCGATGCGCGGGCCGGGATCGATCAGACGCGGTTGGTCGAACGGCATGCGCGTCAGCCACTCGCGCAGCGCTTCGCCGTTTTCGCCCGCCAGCTCGTAGCCGCTGGCGTAGATCAGGGTGTGTTCCGTCAGCGGCAGCGTGGCCAGCTGCGCTTTATTCCATTGGCTTTCGCAACCGGAAACCGTGATGAAGGTGCGTTCGCCGTTCGGCTCCACCAGCGCCAGGCACCAGCCGTTGTCCATCTGGCCGTGGCGCAACAGCACCTCCAGCCCCAGTTCGCCCATGGCGGCTTCGACAGCCGCGCCCCATTCGCCGTTGCCAACCGGCATGCCGTTGATCACCGGCACTTCAAGGCGCGTCAGCGCGCGCGCCACGTTGAACGCGCAACCGCCGATTTGCCGCGCCTGCGGCTGGGCTTCGATATCTTCGCCGCTGGTCGGCAGGCGGGGCAGCGTCATCACCAGATCGCCGACCGCGCCCCCAATCACCAGGACAGGTGTTACAGCTTCCCACTCACTCATTGATGTTCTCTGCGTTGGGTCAGGTACAGACCGTAAGCGATCAGACTCACCGCAAACGACACAAACAGCCCCAGGCTGGAATCGGCAAACAAGCCTTTGGCCAGCGGGCCGTCGATAAAACCAGTTTTAGTGACCAGCAGGCCGCACAGGGCGCCGAGGAACCAGCAAAACAGCGGGGCTTTGCGCACGCCGCGGTTCTGGCCATGCAGGCCGTACAAAGCGTTGCCATCATACCCGTGGCGACGGCGCAGGCACAGGTAATCGAGCAGGAAAATCGCCTCCCAGGCCGCCAGGAACACCCCGCAGAACACCAGGAAGGAGATGAACGGCCCCATAAAGTCGCCGGAGATGAACAGCACATACAGGGCGATGCCCAGCACCACGGCCGCGTCGATCGATACCGCCAACCACTGTTTGACCTGCACGCCGATGGTCAGCAGGTTAAGGCTGGCTGAATACAGGCTGAGCACCGCGATGGTGACGATGCCGGCGGTGGCGGCCAGCAGATAAGGGATCGCCATCCAGGCGGGCAGCACCGAACCAATCAGCGCGATGGGGTTGGCGGCGCTGGCCAGATCGGGCAGCTGCACGGAAAGCAGAATACCGGCCAGCATCAGCAGCATTAGCGGCAAACAGGCGCCGCCCATTACCGCGGCGAAAATGCTTTTGCTCGACGAGCTCGGGCTTTGATAGCGGCTGTAATCGGCGCCGGCGATTGCCCAGCTGATGCCAGTGCCGGCGGCGATCACCGATACCGCCGGCAGGAAGCCGGTCAACCAACTGCCGGAAGGCAGCGCCAACACCTGGCTCCACTCGGTGTTGAACAGGATATAGAGCACCACGATCAGCGTCATGGTGCCGAAGATGCGGCTGAACCAGCTTTGCATCCAGACCACGGTATTTTGCCCCAGCAGGCTGACGACGACAGTGAGCCCGCCGAACAGCAGCAGGCTGAGCGCGGTCAGCAGGTGACTGCTCCCCAGTCCGAAGGCCTCGAACAGCGCCGCCAGCGTCAGGGTGCCGGTGATCACGTTGACCGCTTCCCAGCCCATCAGATTGATCCAACTGAACAGGGTGGGCGCCACGTTGCCCTTCAGCCCGAAAATCACTCGCGACAGCGTCAGCGTAGAGGTGCGCCCGCGCTTGCCGGCGAAGCTGGTGAGGCCGACCAGCACGAAGCTGGCGACGCCGACCAGCGCGGCGAGCACCGATTGCAGAAAAGATAAGCCGAAGCCGACGATGATGGCGCCGTACACTACGCCGAGGATGCCGATATTGGCCGCCGACCAGATCCAAAACAGCTCGATGGGCTTGCCGGTCTGCTCCGCGTCCGGCACCCGGTCGATACCGGTGCTTTCTACCTTCCATGCTTCATTGCGATTGATATCGGTCATAGCAAATGATCCCTGTTGCGCAGGGCCGCGAGGGCCGCCGCAGTTGACTGAAAATCGATTCCGTTGGCGCGGTTGAGGCCGGCTATCCCGTTGTCGGGGGACGACGCCGATTCCGCGCAGTGTGTAGCGGCTGAGACCGCCAGGTCTGTCAAAATGAGGGCGGTATCCGCCTTATCGGGTGAGGCACGTCGGCCGCACGGCGCCAATGAGTGTAGCCAAAGAGTGGGTCTGCAGCGGGGGTTGGCGAAGCGGGTACGTTTCTATTTGCCGACATCAGTCCGGTTCGCTCACGCGATAGGATCCTGTGACGCGGCTATGAGCCGTGAGCAAGCTATCCATTAGCTCCGTTGCTTATTATCGGCCGTTTGTGCTGGCAGTATATGCCCGCTGCCGGCCATCAAGGGTATCCTTTAGGGCTGGCAGCGGGTTTTTTATTGTTTTTAAAGTGGGTCCCTGGTGTTGGTGCTATTGATGTATCAACATCAATAAGCACAGATTACGCGCGATCTAGATCCAATGAAAGTCCATTAGGCAAAAATTGTGATGCCACTCTGAAAACATTAGCGATATTTTAGTTAAGGTGAGGGGCTTATCGCTGGACAGGCGATAGGATAAAAATGAAATTCAGACAAATGGCATAAGCAGGAGGGCGGGCGAATGACGGATTTTATGGCCTGGCTGCGTGGCCATCTGGCGCAGGGGGCGGTAGCGCCGCGTTATATTCAGCTGGCGACGGCGATAGAAACTGCAATCAGGCAGCAGGTGTTGGCGGCGGAGGCGTTTTTGCCGCCGGAACGGCAGATGGCGGAAGGCCTGGCGCTGTCGCGCGTCACCGTCAGCAAGGCGATGAAGCTGCTGGAGGAGAAGGGGCTGATTTCGCGGCAGCAGGGCGTCGGTACCCGCGTGGCGATGCACATTGGTTATTCCCTCGATAAGGACAGCGGTTTCACCGCTCAGGCGCTGCGTCACGGCAGCCGCGTCAGCAATCGATGGCTGCTGCGCACCCGGGTCGGCGCACCGGCCAAGGCCGCGGCGGCGCTGGGGCTGGCGGAGGGAGACGAGGTGATTAAACTGCGGCGGTTGCGCTTGCTGAACGGCAGCCCGGTCTCGCTGGAAACTACCTATATACCGCCGCGCTTCCTGCCAGAACCGGGGCAGCTGGAACATTCGCTGTATGCGCTATGGCAATCGCGCGGCATCGTGCCTGAAGATAAACACTTTCTGTTGAAGGCGGTATCCTGCAGCGACGAGGTCGCCGAACTGCTCAACGTACCGTGCGGCGCGCCGTTGTTGCACATCATCCAGACCAGCCGCAACGCCCGGGGCGAGGCATTGGAGTACAGTGATATCTTGTGCCGCAGCGATGTTTATGAATTCGAGGTGAATGGTTAGCGAAATAACCATGCTCTTTTTGTCACTAGTGCGTATAATCGCCGCCCGGCGATTAATTAACCTGTAAAAAGAGCGGCAGAATGAGCACCACCAGCCTGATCCAACCCGATCGTGAACTGTTTTCCTATAAGCCTTATTGGGCGGAATGTTATGGCACCGCGCCGTTTTTACCGATGTCGCGAGCCGAGATGGATCAACTGGGCTGGGACAGCTGCGACGTGATCATCATCAGCGGCGACGCCTATGTCGACCACCCGAGCTTCGGCATGGCGATCATCGGCCGCATGCTGGAAGCGCAGGGCTTCCGCGTCGGCATCATCGCGCAGCCGGACTGGAGCAACAAAGAAGATTTCATGCGGTTGGGGAAACCGAACCTGTTCTTCGGCATCACCGCCGGCAACATGGACTCGATGATCAACCGCTATACCGCCGATCGCAAACTGCGCCACGACGACGCTTACACCGCCGGCAACGTCGGCGGCAAACGCCCGGATCGCGCCACCCTGGTCTACAGCCAGCGCTGCAAAGAAGCCTATAAAGACGTGCCGATCGTGTTGGGCGGCATCGAAGCCAGCCTGCGCCGCATCGCCCACTACGATTATTGGTCGGATACCGTGCGCCGTTCGGTGCTGGTGGACTCCAAAGCCGACATGCTGATCTACGGCAACGGCGAACGCCCGCTGGTGGAAGTGGCGCACCGTCTGGCCGCCGGCGAGAAAATCGGCGATATCCACGATATTCGCAATACCGCGGTGATGCGCAAAGAAGCGCTGCCGGGCTGGAGCGGCGTGGATTCCACCCGCCTCGACAAGCCGGGCCGCATCGAACCTATCCCGAACCCGTACGGCGAGGATCTGCCGTGCGCCGACGGCGCCAAGCCGAAAGAGCCGGAAGCCAAGCCTGTCACGGTGCGCGCCGCCAAGCCGAAGCCGTGGGAGAAGACCTACGTGCTGCTGCCGTCCTTCGAGAAAGTGAAGGGCGACAAGGTGCTGTATGCGCACACCTCGCGCATTTTGCACCATGAAACCAACCCAGGCTGCGCCCGCGCGCTGATGCAGAAACACGGTGACCGCTACGTGTGGATCAACCCGCCGGCGATCCCGCTGACCACGCCGGAGATGGACAGCGTCTTTGCCCTGCCTTATCAGCGTGTGCCGCACCCGTCCTATGGCCAGGATCGCATTCCGGCCTATGACATGATCCGTTTCTCGGTGAACATCATGCGCGGTTGCTACGGCGGCTGTTCGTTCTGTTCGATCACCGAGCATGAAGGGCGCATCATCCAGAGCCGTTCGGAAGATTCGATCGTTCGCGAAATCGAAGAGATCCGCGACAAGGTGCCGGGCTTTACCGGCGTGATCTCCGATCTGGGCGGCCCGACCGCTAACATGTACATGCTGCGCTGCACTAACCCGCGCGCCGAGCAGACCTGCCGCCGCGCCTCGTGCGTGTATCCGGAGATCTGCACTTATATGGACACTAACCACGAGCCGACCATCAAGCTTTACCGCCGCGCGCGTTCGCTGGAGGGCATCAAGAAGATCCTGATCGCTTCCGGGGTTCGTTACGATCTGGCGGTGGAAGATCCGCGCTATATCAAGGAACTGGCGACCCACCACGTCGGCGGCTACCTGAAGATCGCGCCGGAGCACACCGAAGAAGGCCCGCTGTCAAAGATGATGAAACCCGGCATGGGCAGCTACGATCGCTTCAAGCAGCTGTTTGATCACTATTCGAAGCAGGCGGGCAAAGAGCAGTACCTGATCCCGTACTTCATCTCGTCGCACCCGGGCACCCGCGATGAAGACATGGTGAACCTGGCGCTGTGGCTGAAGAAGAACCGTTTCCGCCTCGATCAGGTGCAGAACTTCTATCCTTCGCCGATGGCCAACTCCACCACCATGTATTACAGCGGCAAAAACCCGCTGAGCAAGGTGGGGTACAAGAGTGAAGACGTGGTGGTGCCGCGCGGCGAGCGCCAGCGTCGCCTGCATAAGGCGCTGCTGCGTTACCACGATCCTGCCAACTGGGCGCTGATCCGCACCGCGCTGGAAGAGATGGGGCTGAAGCACCTGATCGGCAGCCGCCGCGAGTGTCTGGTGCCGGCGCCGAGCATCGACGAGCAGCGCGAGGCGAAACGGCTGCAGCGCCACACCCGGCCGGCGCTGACCAAACATACCGATATTAATCGGCAGCGCACGCCGTCCAACCGGCCGCCGCGCAAGCCGATTCGCAAGGCCAAGCCGTAACGACCACGCCGCGTGCGCAAACAAAAAGGAGAACCCCCGGGTTCTCCTTTTTACTTTAGCTAATTACAACCGTTCGTAAGCGGCTTCCACTTTCATCAAATGGCGCGGCGCCTGCGGTGCGGGATGGTATTTGCGCACGTGCCAGTTAAAGGCTTCTGGCGACAGGTTGTTGATCATCGCGATCGCCTGCTGGCGATTACTGGAGAAGGTGCGCAGCAGCGCGCCGGTGCCGTTGACGTAGGCGATGATGGTGGCGTAGCGCAGCGTGACGGGATTGGCGATCCCTTTAAGCTGTTGTTTTTGCAAGGTGGCCAGATAGGCGGCGCCGAGATCGATATTGGTGTCGGGATCCCGCAGGTCATCGTCGTCCGGGCAGCCGCGTTTGCCTTTGTAGCGGTAGGCATCGCAGCCGGCGGTATCGGCTTTCAGCTGCATCAGGCCGATCGCATTGGATCTGCTCACTGCGGAAGGGTTGAAGCCGGACTCCACCTGGATCATGGCGGTGATCAGCTTGGCGTCCACGCCGTATTCGCTGGCGGCGTCTTTGATGGCGCTATCGAAGGCGTGGCGATCGTAGCTGACGCGCTGTTTCTTGCCGGCGCAACCCGCCAGCACCAGCATGATGCAAAGCATGCCCAGCCGTGACCCGTGTGAGAAAGAGAATTTCATGGTGCTCCGTGCTTGTCTGTTTTTTAACGGCGTTAACCGGTGGCCGGAGCCTCCGGCGTCGTCATCATAACGTCAGGCGGCGCAAAGGAGCAATGTGTGGGAAGGAAAAGCCCCCTCCGGCGGGAGAGGGCTTGAGCGTGGGTTTACAGGGTATCCGGATCCGGCCCCAGGCGGTTGCCGACGTCCAGCTTGGCGATCTCGCCCAGTTCGTCCTTATCGAGTTTGAAATCAAATACCTCGAAGTTTTCGCGAATGCGCGACGGCGTGACGGATTTCGGGATCACGATAAGACCGCTGTCCAGGTGCCAGCGCACCACGATTTGCGCCGGGGTTTTCTCGTATTTCTCGGCCAGGGCCTTGATCAGCGGCTGGTCGAATACCCCTTCACCGCCCTGCGCCAGCGGGCTCCAGGATTCGGTGGCGATATGGTGCGTAGCGTTCCAAGCGCGCAGTTGGCGCTGTTGCAGCAGCGGGTGCAGCTCGATCTGGTTGACGACCGGCGCCACGTTGGTTTCATCCAACAGACGCTGCAGGTGCGGCGTATGGAAGTTGCATACGCCGATGCTTTTCACCAGGCCTTGTTCGCGCAGTTTGATCAGCTCGCGCCAGGCGGAGACGTATTGATCCTGCTGTGGGCGCGGCCAGTGGATCAGATACAGATCCACATAGTCCAGCTTGAGCTTTTCCAGACTGGTTTCCAGCGCCGCCAGCGGATCGCCCTGATCGTCGTTCCACAGCTTGGTGGTGATGAACAGGTCGCTGCGCGGCAGCGCGCTGGACTGCAGCGCGGCGCCGACGCCTTCCTCGTTCTTGTAGATCGCGGCGGTGTCGATGGAGCGGTAACCGATCTCCAGCGCTTTGCTGACCGCGCGGGTGGTCTCTTCAATACTCGCCTGCCAAACGCCGAGACCCAACTGCGGCATCAGATTACCATCGTGGAGTTTGATGATGGGTTGTTGCGTTGTCATGCGCATCTCCTTGTGTACGGATTGCGGCGCCTGCGGCACCGAAACGGCTATAGATAAATTCTAGTTGGCAAAATGGGCGGTTGCCGGGTTTGCCAGCCTAATTTCAGCGGTGGCGGGAGGGCGATTCTCTCCCCGCTCTCCCTGCGAATGAGCGGTAAGACGAAGGGTGCGAAACGATCGGCGGCGCGCTGAGGCGCCCGACGGCGCCCGGCGATCGGCCGGGCGCCGGATGCGGCGAAAAATGGCTGACGGAGACTAAAGCCTAGCAAAAAATCGCCGTTTTGCGATTAACGCGCCGCTTCATAAATGCGGCGGCTGACGTCCAGGGTGATGTCCTGATGCTCGCCCAGGGCGGTCATGCCGTGCTGATGCAGCTTGTCGAGCAGCGCCGGAATGCTGCTGCCGTCGAGCTGATAATCCGCCATGCGGGTCGGTACACCCATCTGTTCGAAGAAGGCGCGGGTGGCGGCGATGGCGCCGTCGATGCGGCTGTCTTCGCTGCCTTCGCGCAGGTCCCAGATGCGGTCAGCGTACTGCAGCAGTTTTTCGCGCTTCTGCGCTTTCTTCTCGTGCAGCAGCGCCGGCAGCACGATGGCCAGCGTTTGTGCGTGGTCGAGATCGTGCATGGCGGTCAGTTCATGGCCCAGCATGTGGGTCGCCCAGTCCTGCGGCACCCCGGCGCCGATCAGGCCGTTCAGCGCCATGGTAGCGCTCCACATCACGTTGGCGCGCACCGCATAGTTTTCCGGCTCGGCCAGCGCGCGCGGGCCGTCTTCCAGCAGGGTCAGCAGCAGGCCTTCGGCGAAGCGATCCTGCACCTTGGCGTCGACCGGGTAGGTCAGATACTGCTCCAGGGTGTGTACGAAGGCGTCGACCACGCCGTTGGCTACCTGGCGCGGCGGCAGCGAGTAGGTCACGACCGGATCCAGCACGGCAAAGCGCGGCTGCACCAGCGGCGAGAAGAAGTGCTGTTTGTCGCCGCTGCTCTTCCGGGTGATCACCGCGCCGCTGTTGGACTCGGAACCGGTGGCCGGCAGCGTCAGCACGCAGCCCATCGGCACCGCGTCAGTGATGTGGCTGCCGACGGTCTGCAGAATATGCCAGGCATCGCTGTCGGCCGTATAACGGGCCGCGGCGGCGATGAACTTGGTGCCGTCAACCACCGAACCGCCGCCGACCGCCAGCAGGAAATCGATGTTTTCCGCTTTCACCACCTCGACCGCTTTCATCAGCGTTTCGTAGGTCGGGTTCGGCTCGATGCCGGAGAACTCACGCACGTCACGGCCGGCCAGCGCGCTGTACACCTGATCCAGCACGCCGTTTTTCTTCACGCTGCCGCCACCGTAGGTGATCAGGATGCGTGCGTCCGCTGGGATCTGGCCGGCCACGTCGGCAATTTGGTCCTTGCCGAACAGGATTTTGGTTGGGGTATGCAGAATGAAGTTTTGCATGGTTGATTTCTCTCTTTCTGTCAGGCGGGCGCCAACGCGGCGCAAAGGTGTCTGGCCCGTATTGTCAGGAACCTGGCGGCAACGCACAATGCACATTCCTGTTTGGTTCTTGCCTATTTCTACAACTGCCTGTAGAAATGGAGAGCTTTAAATTATGATTTATGCCGAATCGTTCTGACTGTAAGAGGGTGTTTCCGTGACTGAAATCGATGCGCTGCGCAGCCGCATGGCACGCCAGGCGATGGCTATCGCCACCGGCAACGGCTACACGTCGTCACCGGTGCCGCGGGTGAAGATCCTGTATGTCGATCGCCACTGCCCGCGTCAACCGGTAATGTACGAACCGGGGATCGTCATCATCTTTCAGGGGCACAAGGTCGGCTATTGCGGCAACAAGGTGTTCCAATACGATCCGCGCAACTACCTGCTGATGACGGTGCCGCTGCCGTTCGAGTGCGAAACCTTCGCCAGCCCGGAGTTGCCGCTGGTGGGGTTGGCGGTCAATATCGATACCCAAATGCTGCAGGATTTGCTGATCGACATCGGCGACGACGACTACCTGATGCAGCCGCGGGCGGAGAGCAACGGGGTAAATCTGGCCGAGCTGACGGAAGCGCTGCTGTGTGCCACTGAACGCCTGCTGGACGTGATGGCCAAGCCGCTCGACGCCCGGGTGCTGGGGCCGCAGATTGTGCGCGAGATCCTCTACTATGTGCTGCGCGGCACCTGCGGTGCGTCGCTGCAGGAGCTGGTTAATCGACATACCCACTTCAGCCAGATCGCCAAGGCGCTGCGGCGCATAGAAAATCAGTATGCCGACAATCTCAACGTCGAGCAGTTGGCCAGCGAGGTCAACATGAGCGTGTCGGCGTTTCACCATAACTTCAAGGCGGTGACCAACACCTCTCCGCTGCAGTACGTGAAATCGTACCGGCTGCATAAGGCGCGCCTGTTGATGGTGCATGACGGTCTGAAGGCCAGCACGGCGGCGATCCGCGTCGGTTACGAGAGCGCGTCGCAGTTCAGTCGTGAATTCAAACGGCTGTTCGGCATGACGCCGAGCGATGAAGTCGCCCGGCTGCGCGATGCCAATCCGCTGCTGCTGGAGGGCTGAGCCGCGTTTACGGGGTCAGAACGATCTTGCCGAACGGCCCGCGATCGAGATGATCCAACGCCTGCGGCAGCTGGTCGAAGCGGTATACCTGATCGATCACCGGCTGCAGGTTGACGGCGTCCACGGCGCGCACCAGATCTTCCAGCGCGCGGCGATGGCCGACGCCGATGCCCTGGATCTGCGCCGATTTCAGCAGCAGCAGGCCGGCGGGCGCGGAAATCTCGGCGCCCGCCAGCACGCCGATCACCGAGATGCGGCCGCCCACCGCCACGGCGCGTACTGAGTTGCCGAGATTCGGGCCGCCGACGGTGTCGATCACATGGTCGATGCCGCGATCCTGCGTCAGCGCATAAACCGCCTCCACCCAATCGTCGTTCAGCCGGTTGATGCCGTGACTGGCGCCCAGTGCCCGGGCGCGCGCCAGCTTTTCATCGCTGCCGGAGGTCACGTACACCTCGGCGCCGTGCGCTTTGGCGATCTGCAGCGCGAACAGCGCCACGCCACCGGTGCCTTGCACCAGCACTGTCTCGCCGGCATGCAGTTTGCCTTGCTCTACCAGCGCGAACCAGGCGGTCAGCCCGGCGCACGGCAGGGTGCTGGCCTGCGCGTCGTCCAGCGACGTCGGCGCCGCCACCAGCCAGTCTTCATGCAAAATCACGTATTCCGCCAGTACGCCCTGATAGAAGCCACCAAGGGTGTGGTAAGGCACCTGGCGCGCATCGCCGTACGGTTTTTGCCGGCCGTCGAGCCAGCCGGGGCTGAAGGTGGAGATGAACCGAGCGCCGGGTTGGAACCGGCTGACGCCGGGGCCGATAGCGTCGACCTCGCCGGCCATGTCAGAGGCGGGGGTGAACGACTGCGGCAGCGTCAGCCCCATGCCGCTTTCAATCATCATTTTGTCGCGGTAGTTGAGCGCTACCGCCTTCACTTTCACTCTGATTTCGTGTGGCCCCGGCTGCGGAACCGCTTCGGTGGTCAGCTGCAGGTGTTCACGCCCCAGGGTATCCATCGTCCAGCGTTGCATCGTGTCGGTCATGATGTTCTCCAAAGTCAGCGATTAACGACCTGTCGATAATATCGTTGATAGAGGTTCGCCAGTGGCGATAAGATTTCCGCAGATTGTTTCTTTCAGAGCGACAAATCATGAGCGATCGATTGAGCGGCATTTCGGTATTCGTCACCGCCGTGGAGGCGGGCAGTTTTGCGTTGGCGGCCAGTCGGTTGCACCTGTCGCGTTCGGCGGTAGGGAAAACCATCGCCCGGCTGGAACAGCGGCTGGGCGTGCGGCTGTTTCATCGCACCACCCGCAGCCAGAGCCTGACCGACGACGGTGCGTTGTTCTATGAGCGCTGCCTGCGGGCGCTGGAGGAGATCCGCAGCGCGGAAACGTTGCTGGAGTCGGGCAAGCGGCAGGTCAGCGGCCGGCTGCGGGTGTCGATGCCGGTGCTGTTTGGCCGCATGTGTATTGCGCCGTTGCTGACCGATCTGACGCGTGAGCACCCTGGCCTGGAGCTGGAGCTGTCGTTCAGCGATCGGGTGGTGGATCTGATTGAGGACGGTTTCGATATGGCGATCCGTAACGGCACGCTGGCCAACAGCAGCGGGCTGGTGGCGCGTCGTATCGGCGATCACCGCATGACGCTGTGCGCCTCGCCGGCCTATCTGCAGCGGTGCGGCGAACCGCACAGCATTGAGCAACTGGCTCAGCACGAGGCGGTGACCTATATGCGCGCCGGCGCGCGGCGCAGCTGGCGGGTGCTGGACGAGAACGGCAAACCGCAGGACGTGATGCCGAATAACCGGTTGCAGATGGACGATTTGCAGGCGATTGCGGATGCAGCGACGGCGGGTTTCGGCATCGCCTGGCTGCCGTGCTGGCTGGTGCGTGAGCAGCTGTTGAGCGGGGCGCTGGTACGCTTACTGCGCGATCGGCCGGGCGCCGCCTTTGATGCACATGCGGTATGGCCACACACGCCGCACCTGCCGCTGAAGGTGCGGCTGGCGGTGGATACGCTGGTGAGCAAGTTGCCCGCCAGTCTGGCGTTGGTTGAGAAGGCGCTGTAGTGCGCCTGGATCAGGAGGAGGAGGCGCGCTTTTTACGCCAGATCACCAGCATGGCGCCCAGCAGGCCGACGAACAGCAGCAACAGCGGCAGCAGCATCAGGCCGGTCATCACCTGGCTTTCGTAGCGTTTCACCAGAGGGATTTGGCTGAACGCGTAACCGAGGCCGACCAGCGCGCAGACCCAGATCGCCGCACTCAGCCAGTTGAACACCTGGAAGCGCGAACTGTTGAGCCCGGAAATGCCGGCCATGGTCGGCAGCAGCGTGCGCACGAAGCCGAGGAAACGGCCGATCAGCAGTGCCGTCAGCCCGTGGCGATTGAACAGGTTATGAGCGCGCTGGTGATATTGCGCCGGCAATTGCAGCAGCCAGCCTTTCACCAGGCCGGTGTGGCCCAGCCAGCGGCCCTGGATATAGCTCAGCCAACAGCCGAGACCGGCGGCGGCGGTCAGAATCAACAGGGTGGGGGCAAAGCCCATCACGCCTTTGGCGATCAGCGCACCCGACAGCAGCAGCAGGCTGTCGCCGGGGAGGAAGGAGGCGGGCAGCAGTCCGTTTTCCAAAAACAGGGTGGTGAAAAGCACGGCATAAACCACCCAAATCACGCTAGGATCGGCGAGGGCGATAAAGTCCTGCTGCCAAAGCGCATGAATAATCTCTCGTAATACATCCATTTTATGTCCTGTTGCATGCCGGTTGCGCCCGGGGTCACGTTCTCCAGGATGCGGCGGTTACCGTATCTGACAGTTATCCGGTTAGTGTACCGCTAATAGCTTAAGCCGACATTAAACGAGACGAAGAAAATTACCGGAATCCGCCTTAGCGCACGCCGTTGAGGCGATCGAAACCGGCCGCCAGATCGGCGATCAGGTCTTCGACGTTCTCCAGGCCGATGTGTATGCGCACCAGCGTGCCGGAGAAATCGACGCCGCCCGCCGGCCGGATGGCTTCCAGCTCTTCCGGCTGGTTGGCCAGGATCAGCGACTCGAAGCCGCCCCAGGAGTAGGCCATGCTGAAGTGGCTGAAGTTGTCCAGGTAAGCGGCCAACTGGGCATCATCCAGCCGCTCTTTCAGCACGAAAGAGAACAGCCCGTTGCAGCCGCTGAAGTCGCGGCGGTAGAACTCGTGGCCCTTGCAGCTGGGCAGGGCTGGGTGATTGACCGTCGCCACCTCCGGCCGTTCGGCCAGCCAGTTGGCGACCTCAATGCTGCTGCGCTCGTGCTGTTTCAGGCGCACGCTCAGGGTACGCAGGCCGCGGCTCGCCATGTAGGCGGTGTCGGCATCCACCATCTGCCCCATCAGATAGGAGTACTCGCGCAGCCGATCCCAACAGCGCGCGTTGGCGACGGCGGTGCCGAGCATGTAATCGGAATGGCCGATCAGGTATTTGGTGCCGGCCTGAATGGAGATATCGATGTCGAAATCCAGCGCCTTGAACAGCACGCCCGCCGCCCAGGTGTTGTCGATCATGATCACCACCTCCGGCGCCACGGCACGAATGGCCTGCACCATGGCCGGGATATCCTGCACTTCCAGAGTGATGGAGCCGGGGGATTCCAGGAACACCACGCGGGTATTGGGTTGGATCAACGTGGCGATATCGGCGCCGATCAACGGATCGAAATAGGTGGTGCTGACGTTCATGCGACCGAGGATGTGAGTGCAGAAATCCTGGGTCGGTTCGTACGCCGAACCGGTGACCAGCAGGTGATCGCCGGCGCCGACGAACGACAGGATCGCATTGGCCACCGCCGCCGCGCCGCAGGGGTACAGCACGCAGCCGGCGCCGCCCTCCAGCTCGACCATCGCATCCTGCAGGGCGAAGTGGGTCAGCGTGCCGCGTCGGCCGTAAAACAGCTCGCCATGGGCGCGTTGCGCGGTGGCGTGCTTTTTGGCGGCGACGGAGTCGAAGACCAAGGAAGAGGCGCGTTGCGTAACGGGATTGACGGAGCCCTGGGTGTAGCGTTTGCCGCGGCCGGCGCCGATCAGCGTGGTTTCGATGTGTTTTGACGTCATGGTACCTGGCTCACCTCTGGTTGCTCTGCACGTGCCCGTTTACGATAGCCCTTACGTTAGCATGAGTTGATATAGCCATCCAGACGTTTTAACTTCTGGATATAGAAACGGCTATAATTGGCTGTCAGCGGCGCATTTCTCGCCTCATCCTTCTGCCGAGCGGCGAGAGAGAAGCCCATTCATCGGTCGAGACGTCGTTCGGCAGGGTGGTCTTGTTGCACCGTTGTGGGAGAAAAGTAACGAAATAACCCCATAAAAGGAGCGTTTGGCGGTGAACGGGCGCGGATTGGCGCTTTGCCGCGGGGCTGGCTAAAATTTTCGCGTTTATTTGGTAAATAATAATGAGAACTACTATCAATCCCCGGTTGGTTTGATATGATCGCATGCTGAATTATTCCTTAATTTTGATCGGTAATGGGTGGAGGCACAGCGTGAAAACGGCTGGCAAGAATTTAAATCAAGGATCGTTCGGCCAGGGCCGGGCGCAGTGGGGCAAGGCCTTTGGCCGCAGCCTGATGGCTTCTATGGTGCTGGTTGTGGGGCTGGCCGGCAGCGCGCAGGCAGCGCCGGCGGCCAATCCGGCCGTTACCGAAAGCGTTGCGCCGACCACCGCGCCTGCACCTGCAGCCGCTGCGCCGGAAAGCATCACGCCGGTGAACCCGGCACCGACGATCCAGCCACCGGAAACCCGCGGCATGGACCTGTCCATTTGGGGCATGTACCAGCACGCCGACGCGGTGGTGAAAGCGGTGATGATCGGCCTGGTGCTGGCGTCTATCGTGACCTGGACCATTTTGTTCGCTAAAGGCAGTGAACTGCTGCGCGCCAAGCGCCGTCTGCGTCGCGAGCAGTTGGCACTGGCCGAAGCGCGCTCGCTGGATGAAGCTTCCGAGCTGGCGCAAAACTTCTCCCCGGAGAGCGTCAGTGCGGTACTGCTGAACGATGCGCAAAATGAGCTGGAGCTGTCTGCGGAATCCAACGACAACAACGGCATCAAAGAACGCACCGGTTTCCGTCTCGAGCGCCGCGTAGCGGCCTACAGCCGTAACATGGGCCGCGGCAACGGCTTCCTCGCCACCATTGGTGCCATCTCGCCGTTCGTCGGCCTGTTCGGTACCGTCTGGGGCATCATGAACAGCTTTATCGGCATCGCCCATTCGCAGACCACCAACCTGGCGGTCGTGGCGCCGGGCATCGCAGAGGCGCTGCTGGCGACTGCGATGGGCCTGGTAGCGGCGATCCCTGCGGTCGTTATCTACAACATCTTCGCCCGCGTCATCAGCGGCCATCGCGCCCAGGTAGGCGACGTGGCGGCGCAGGTCTTGCTGCTGCAGGGCCGCGATCTGGATCTGGCCGCAACGGCGGAAGCCAAGCGCTCACAGCACGCACACCAACTGCGGGCGGGGTGAGTCATGGCGATGCGCTTAAATGAAGATCTGGACGACAGCGGCGAACTGCATGAAATCAACGTGACGCCGTTTATCGACGTCATGTTGGTGCTGTTGATCATCTTTATGGTGGCCGCGCCGCTGGCAACGGTAGATATTCGCGTCGATCTGCCGGCCTCCTCCGCCAAACCGCAGCCGCGGCCGGAAAAACCGGTGTTCCTGTCGGTGAAGGCCGACAAGCAGCTCTACGTTGGCGATCAGCCGGTGAATGCCGATCAGTTGACTTCGGTGCTGGATCAACGCACTCAGGCGAACAAAGAAACCACCATCTTCTTCCAGGCAGACAAGAGCGTGGACTATGAAACGCTGATGAGCGTGATGGACACCCTGCGTAAAGCCGGCTACCTGAAAGTGGGGCTGGTGGGCATGGAAGGCGCCGCCAAGTAGCGGTAGCACAACGATAAAGGGCGCTCAGGCGCCCTTTTTTATTGATTCAGAAATATCACTCCCCGGCCAACAACGCCCGGGAACCGGCATGGCGCCAGTGGATGCGGCCCGGCAGATAAAGCGCATGCTGTTCCAGCGGCCGCTCGTCGATGAGCGCGGTCACCTGGTCGAAGCTATGCTGCGCCAGCGCCCGGCAGTCTTGCGCGACCGTATCTATCTTCAGCGTCATGCAATCGAACAGGTAGTGATCGTCGAAGCTGCACAGGTGGATGTCGCTCTCCATCAGCTGATGCTGCGTCAGATAACGCAATACGCCCTCCAGCAGGCCGCAGGCGGCGGTAAACAGCGCTTTGGGCGGACGCCCCAGCTGTGCGCACAGCTGAGCGAACATCTCGTAACCTGAGCTGGGGTGATAGTTGCCGTTGATGATCCATTCCGGTTTGCACGTGATGCCGGCGCGCTCCAGGCCAAGCTGGAAGCCGGCGAGGCGATCGCGGGTCGGCGAAATGCGCGGCTGCCCGCCGAGAAAATAGATCTCATCCGGATGTTGGCGCGCGACCTTTTCCACCAGGTCGGCGGTCGCATTAACCGAGTCGGTGATCACCAGCGGCAGTTCGGAGCCGGCGATCAGGCGGTCCATCTGCACCACCGGTAGCCCGGCGTTGATCTTCTGGTATTCTGCATCGTTCAACTGGCTGGAGGCGACGATCAAGCCGTCCACCTGCCGCTGTACCAGACTGTTCACCGCCATCATCTCCTGCGCCGGGTTTTCATCGGTGCAGGCGATCAGCAGCTGCAGACCGGCTTCGCGGCACAGCGTTTCCAGCTCGCGCGAAATCACCGCAAAGCCGTAGTTGGTCATCTCCGGCACCACCAGCCCCAGCGTGTGGCTGCGATTGGAGCGCAAAGAACGAGCGTGGATGCTGGGCTGATAATGGTGTTCGTGCGCCAGCGCCAGAACGCGGTCGCGGGTGTCGTCGGACACCCGATATTCCTTGCTGCGGCCGTTCAGCACCAGGCTGGCGGTCGATTTCGACACCCCGGCCAGCGTGGCGATGTCACTGATGGTAATGCGTTTATTTTTTTTCACTGACGCCATCTGAAGTCATCGGAGGATGCGTCATTCTAGCATGCATGGCGTCAGCGGCCAGTATTCCAACGCCAGCGGCGCGCTTCCGGATAGCCGCAGTTGCGGTTCGCTGGCCGGGAAGTAGCGCGCGCTCATCACCGCCTCGCCGCGGTTGATGAAGATCTCCACGCTGGAACGATCGAACAGCAACTGCAGATGCGTGACCGGGCCGCGCCAGTAACGGTGCTCCGGCTGGCCGTCGGCCAGGGAAGCGCGCGTCAGCTGCAGCCTTTCGCCGTCCCAGTTCAGCGTCATTGCCTCGCCAAACGCGGCGCTGAACGCGCCCTGCGGCGTCAGCTGCAGCTCCGCAGCCCCCAGCGCATAGGCGGGGGCATCATCGGCACGGCCTTGCCAGCATGCTCGCTCGCCGCGCAGCTGTTGCAGCTCGCGCGCCGGGCGCTGGTGGAGGCGGCCATGCCGCAGCGACAGCTCGCGCGGGCAGGTCATGGTGTGGATCCAGCCGTAACGGCGCGTCGGATGGGCTTCTTCATCTTGCTCGGGCACGCCCATCCAGCCGAACAGCAGGCGGCGGCCATCTTCCGCCAGCGTCGTCTGCGGTGCATAGAACTCGAAGCCGGCGTCCAGCTCGCGAAATTCGCCGTGGCTGAAGGCCGGCTGCAGGTAATCCAGCTTGCCGAGCAGATAGCCGGCCTGATAACGGTTGAGATAGCGTTCCGGCTGCGGCGCCAGCCCCTGCGGGCAGCAGATCAACACGTCGGCGTCCTCCAGCGAGAACAGGTCTGGGCACTCCCACATGTAGCCGAATTCACCCAGGTCGTGCAGGCCGGAACCGGCGATCTCGCCCAGCGGTTGCCAGCCGCGCAGATCGCTGGAACGAAGCAGCAGCACCTTGCCGCGATCCTGCAAGTCCCGCGCGCCGAGCACCATGTACCACGCATTCTGATGACGCCACACTTTCGGATCGCGTACGTGCCCGCTGTAGCCCGCCGGCAGCGGCAGCACCGGCCCGAGTTTGCGGTACTCGCCCCGATCGCTTTCCTGAGCCAGGCACTGGTAAGCGGTGCGTGAGCCGTCGGGGAATTTCACGTTGCCGGTGTAGATCAGCGTGATTTTGTCTTCCGCCACCACCGCCGAGCCGGAGTAACAGCCGTGGCTGTCGTAACAGGCGCCCGGCGCCAGGGCGATCGGCTGATGCGCCCAACGCAGCAAGTCGGTCGACTGCCAATGTCCCCAGCACTTGTTGCGATGGTCGCAGCCCAGCGGATTCCATTGATAGAACAGATGATAAATGCCGTTGTGCTGAATGAAGCCGTTGGGATCGTTCAGCAGGCCAACGCTGGGCGCCAGATGCCAGGCCGGGCGGTGCGGATCGCGCAGCGCGAGTGGCAGGCCGTTCATGACCGCCCGCATTGCCTGTTTGATTAAGCTGAGCTCCTCCATCATTGCGCGTCCGTTTTATATTTCAGCAGCAGGGAGAGGGCGAAGGCGCTGCCAAACGCGATCGCCAGGCCGATGATATAGCTGACCAGCGAACTGGCCTGCACAATCGCCATGCCAGGGATCGCCGTCAGCCCGACCGCGTTCATGCCGACGTGATTGGCCACCACCCAGGCGCCGCCGAGCGCACCGCCCGCCAGCGCTGCCAGGAAGGGTTTCACGAAGCGCAGGTTGATACCAAACAGCGCAGCCTCAGTGATGCCGAGCATGGCGGAAAAGGCGGAAGGCACCGCGATGGCTTTGATTTTGGCGTCGCGCGTTTTGAAATACACCGCCAGGCAGGCGCCGCCCTGAGCGATGTTGGCCATCGACCAAATCGGCAGCAGGAAGTTGACGCCGATGTTGGGGTTGCCGAGCAGCCCGGCCTCCACCGCGTGGAAGCTGTGATGGATGCCGGTGATGACAATGGCGGAATAGAGGCCGCCGAACAGCAGGCCGGCGAACCAACCGGCATGGGCGATCAGCGTGCTGAGCACGAAGGAGATGCCGTCGCCCAGCGCCCGGCCGGCGGGGCCGATAAACAGCAGGGCGACAAACCCGGAGATCACGACCGTCAGGAACGGCGTCAGGATCAAATCCAGCGCGTTGGGGATCACCTTGCGCAGGCGTTTTTCCAACAGGCTCATGAACCACACCGTCAGCAGCACCGGGAATACGGTGCCCTGATAGCCGATCATGGCGATGTCCAGCCCGAAGAAGTTCATGGTGTGGAACCCTCCGGCGACGCCCCAGGCGTTGGTCAGCGCCGGATGCGTCAAAATGCCGCCGAGCGTGGCGCCCAGGTAGGGATTGCCGCCGAATTCGCGTGCGGCGGTGAAGCCGATCAGAATCGGCAGGATAATGAACGCCGCCGAGCTGAACATATCCAGCATGATGAACAGCGCGCTGTTGGCATCGGCCCAGCCGTAGGTTTTCACCATGCCGAGCAACCCCATCAACAGGCCGGAAGCGACGATCGCCGGGATGATTGGCACGAAGATGTTCGACAGCAGGCGGGCGATGCGCTGCAGCGGGTTGAGCTTTTTCGCCGCGATATCGGCGGCTTCGGCCTTGCTGGATTCGCTGACGCCCGCTGCCTTGATGAATTCCGCATGCACCTTGTTGACCAGCCCGGTGCCGAAGATTACCTGGATTTGACCGGCGTTGCTGAAGCAGCCTTTGACGCCGTCCAGTTTGCCGATGGCCTCTTTGTCCACCTTGCTGTCGTCCACCAGCACCAGACGCAGGCGCGTGGCGCAGTGGGCGGCGCTGGCGATGTTCTCTTTACCGCCGAGCAGCGGCAACAGCGCGTTGGCGGTTGCGGTAATGTCCATGTTGTCCCCTTGCTAAATAAAAATGCCGCCGCGCAGTTTGCGACGCAGCGTCGTGAATCGATGTCAGAAGAAATACTTGAATCTGGCGCGCATGCCGTAACGTTGATCGTTGTCGCCGTTGGCGATCTTGTTGTCGGCGTTGGCTTCCAGCAGCGACACATAGGCGCCTAAATACAGATTGAAATTCTTCATATTCATAATGTTAGGTATCTGATACGACGCGTGAACGGTATGGATGTCGTAGTTGCCCGGTTCGCTGAGCGGGTTGTGGATATCGGCGGCGATCCCGGCGGTATTGAACTCTTTGATATTGTTATGGGCATAGATATAACCCAGTTCGAAGCGCCGCCACAGCACGTTCACGCCGGCGGTGAAGTCTTGCTCGCCTGAGGCATCCAGATAGGCGGTGCTCAGGTTGGCCACCACGCCGTTATCCGGGTTGGCGGCGCTGTTGTTCCAGCTCATCGTCATGCCGTAACCGTTGCGCTTGGACTGATCGACGAAGCGGCCCTGGCTGTCCTGATACCCGTAGGCGTTATTTACCACGTTGCTTTCCATTGCCGCCGCGATGCTGAAGGCGTCTTTTTTCCAGGCGATCACCGGGCGCAAATAGGCGACGTTTTTCTTATTGTCCAGGGCGTTGCCGTGATAGCGGCTGTCCTGGAACAGCGAAGTACCGTCCTCCACCAGCGTGTTCAGCTCGAAATAGACATCACCGGCGTATTTGCTCAACATCAGGTTGCCGCCGCTGCTGCTGCGGCCGCGGCCTTCTTTCATCATGTAGATATAGCCGAAGCCGTCGGCGTACAGATCGTTGGCGGTATTGCCGGAGTATTGAATGAAAGTGTCCTGATTCAGCGGGAACATGTCGTAGGCTTCGAAGCGGCCGATTTTGGTTTGCCAGTTCTTTTCATTGCCGAAGAAGAAGGCGGCGTCATCCAGGTTCATTTTGCCGCTCATGTCTGCCAGCGGTTGCACGCTGAAGCCGGAGAAGTTGCCGTCCGGATTGCGGCGGTAGCCGTCCAGCCCGACCAGAATGCGGCCGTTGATATCCCAGCGTTCTTTGTTGCCAGGCTTCCAGTCTTTGTGGTCGCTGCCTTTCAGCGACGTCAGCTGGCCGCTGCGGCTGGCGCCGTCCAGATTGAACTCCACGTCGCCGTACAGTTTCAGATCATTGAATCCATTCAGTTTCAGTGCGCTGATCGGGGCAATTGGCGTTTGCGGCGCGGCGGTATGCTGCGCAATCTGCGCGGTTTGCCGTTCCGTGTTGGCGGTGCGCTGCTCCAGCTGTTTCGCCCGGCGTTCCGCCGCCGTCGCGCGGGTTTCAGCCTGTGCGGCGCGCCGTTCCGCCTGCGCCAGGCGCTGTTCCAGCGCGTTGAGGCGCGCCTCGATGCTGCCGCTGCCCGAGGCCGCTGCATTGGAAGCAGAGAGGAAAAGCCCTGTTGTTATCGCCAAATAGCTGAGTTTTTTCATCATCGTCTATCATCCGGGTAAGGGTTGTTATTATTTTTTGCTAAATTGCTAAACCGGTTTTTCATGGCGAAAGATAACGATCAAGAAGCAGGCTGGCAATCAAGTTTGCTAACCCGATTCAGCTATTGTGATCGAGTGCGCAAATCGTGGGGAGTAAAAGACCACGGCGCCCAGGGGATCGCCGTGGATGCAGGGGATCAGCGCAGAAAAGCGGTGAGCTCTTCGGCGCGGGGCAGGGCGGTCATGGCGCCTTTGGCGGTGGTGGCCAGTGCGCCGCAGGCCTGAGCCTGGGCGATAACCGCCGGCCACTGCGTTTCCTGCGGCAATTCGTGAAGGCGTGCCAGCGCCGCTAACAGACCGGCGACAAACGCGTCGCCGGCGCCGGTGGTATCGACCGGCACGATCGACGGCGCGCGGAAATGGCGCAGGCGATGCCCATCGTGTACGCAGACGCCGTCGCCGCCCAGCGTCACCAGCAGCAGGCGTGTCGGGTAGGTTTGCATCATCCAGCGGATGCCGTTCTCTACATCGTCAAGGTGGCTGATGAAAGCCAGCTCTTCGCGCGACAGTTTCACCACGTCCGCCAGCAACAGCGCCTTTTGCAGGCAGGGGCGCAGCGCTTCCGGCTGGCGCCAGACCTCTTCGCGGATGTTGGGATCGAAACTGACCCGGCCACCGGCCGCCCGAATGCGTTCCATCGCCGCAAAGGCCGCGCTGCGGCTGGGTTCTTGCGAAAGCGCGATGGAGCAGAGGTGCAGCCATTCGCCCCGTTGGAAAGCCGGCAGATCGTCGGGCTGCAAAAACAGATCGGCGCTGGGCTGCACCATAAACGTGAATGAGCGCTCACCCTGCAGATCGAGATCCACCACCACCGTGGAAGTGTGGTGGTCGGGATCCGGTCGCATATGACCGATATCCACCCCTTCATCGCTCAGTACCTGCTGCAGAAAGGCGCCGAAGCCGTCTTGCCCCACACGCCCGATAAAAGCGCTGTCGCCACCGAGCCGGGCGATACCCACCGCCACGTTCGCCGGCGCGCCGCCGGGGCATTTGAGATAACCGTTGGCATTTTCCGGCACCAGGTCGATCACGGCGTCGCCCAGTACCCATACGCGATTCATCATGCTTAATCCCTATTTTTGTCGTTGTCAGATGGTTAGCTAAAATAGAAGAACCGATTTAGCAAGGCAATGAAATAATCCTCAGAGCCGCTTGGGCAGTGAGGAAGATCAATCTTTCTGCTGGGCTTGGGGGGAGGGAATCTGCCCCGCGAACCAGCGCGGGGCGAGATAGCAGAGCGTTTAGCCCAGCTTCGGATAGACGCCGGGACCGATTGGTAAGCCTAGCGCATACCAGACCAGCAGCAGCAAAATCCACACGCTGAAGAACACCAAAGGATAGGGCAGGATCAGCACGTAATAGGTGCCGAGCTGCGCGTCTTTGCGGTAGCGCTGCAGGAAGCCGAGGAACAGCGGCAGGAACGGCGACATCGGCGCCAGCGGCAGCACCGCAGAGTCGGCGATGCGAAAGATCATCTGGGCGAACGCCGGGTGGAAACCGAGCAGCATAAACATCGGCACGAAGATCGGCGCTAAAATTGACCAGATCGCCGAGCCGCTGGCGATGAACATGCACAGGAAGGCGGAGAGGAACATCAGGCCGAGAAATGCCGGTGCGCCACTCATGCCGGCGGCTTCCAGCATATCGGTCAGGCCGACGGCCATAAACTTGCCCATGTTGCTCCAGTTAAAGAACGCCACGAACTGCGACAGCGGAAATACCATCACGATAAAACCCGCCATGCTTTTCATCGGATCGAGCAAGTGGTGGGGAATATCGTCCGGCCGACGGATCTGTTTGGTGACTACGCCATAGGTAATGGCGACGGTGAAGAAGAACAGGATGATGATCGGCACGATACCCTTGATGAACGGGGAAGGGATCACCGAACCGGTGTTCGGGTCACGCAGCGGCGCGGCCTCCGGCACCACCAGAGCGGCGATGATGGCGATAAACACCAGCGCGGCGATACCGCTCATCATCAGCCCCCGGTTTTGCAGCGGGGTCAGCGCTGCGATTTTGTCTTCGGCGCTGCCTTGCCACTTCGGCAGACGGGGCTCGATAAATTTGTCGGTGAGCAGCGCACCTGCGATGGTCAGCACGACCACTGAGGTGGCCATAAAGTACCAGTTGTCGATCACGCTGACGTGAACCGCGCCATCCACCGCTTTGGTGGCTTCGGTACTGATACCGGAAAGCAATACGTCGGTGGTGACGATCAACAGGTTGGCGGTAAAGCCGGAGGCGACGCCGGCGATCGCCGCCAGCAGTCCGGCTATTGGGTGGCGGCCCACCGCCACGAACATCAGTGCGCCAAGGGGCGGCATCACCACCAGCGCGGCGTCCGACGATATATGACTGAAGAAGGCGATAAACAGCACCATATAACTGGCGTAGCGGGCGCTGACGCGCGAGGCCATTTTGTACATCAGCGCCTGCAGCAGGCCGACCTTTTCCGCCAGGCCGGCGCCTATCACCAGCGCCAAAATAGCCCCCAGCGGCGCAAAGCTGCTGAAGTTATGGATGATGTTGGGAAATATCCACTGCATGCCCGCCACGCTCATCAGATTATTCACCTTGATGAGCTCGCCGGTGGCCGGATTTTTCACCGCCACGTCGAGCCAGGAAAATAGCGCGGTGGCCAGCATAAGCACCAGGATCAAATAGACGAACAGTAAAAACGGATTAGGGATCTTATTGCCTATGCGTTCCACCCAGTAAAAAAAGCGTCCGGGGCTTTTATTGATTGGCGTTGTGGCCTCACTCATGATTTTACCCTCTGTGTTTGCTCTGTTGTGTGATTGTTATTATTTGATTTATTTATAATTATGCTTAGTGGCCCGGTGAACCGGGCCCTGTCTGTTCATGCTATTTCAATGGGGAGGGTTTTACCCCCTGTGGGATAGGGCATCGATACGGCTGTTCGGCGCGCTGGTGCTCAAACTCGCTGCGGCAGCCCGCCAGCAGGGCGCTGTCGCTCAGCAGATCGATGGCGGTCGCCGCCATCACCTTGCCGGCCAGGCACATGCCCTTATGGGCGATAGCGGTGCGGCCCTGCGCCACCAGTTGCCAGGTGTGCAGAGGAGTGCCGAGTGCGAAACAGGGGCTAAAGCATTGGGCGGTTGGCGCCACCCAGCTCACGTCGCCAACGTCGGTAGAACCGTACAGCAGGTCGTCGGACTCCACATAAGGAGCGACCTCGTCCATCAGCACCTTATCTCCCAGCAGTTGTACCCACTCGCGCCCGGCTGCGCCACCGGTGCGGGCTATGTTGAGTTTGGCGTTGCGCAGATCGTCGCGGCTCAGCGTCTGGCGGATTTCCTCGGCGAAGCGGCGTTCGGCGTCGCTGTACTCGGGCAGACCGAAATCACACAGGTTTTGATACATCGCGCGTTCCAGACTGCGGTTCGGCACATAGTTGGAGCAGGCTTTGTCGAAGCGCACGTCCATCTGGGTGTCAGTCATCAGCGCTGCGCCCTTGGCGATGTTAATCACCCGTTGGTAAATGTCCTGCGCCTGGTCGAGCTGCGGTGCGCGGATCAGGTACAACACCTCGGCGTCGGCCTGCACCACGTTGGGGGAGCTGCCGCCGGTGTGGGTGACCGCGTAGTGCAGCCGCGCTTCCTGCACGATATGTTCGCGCAGGAAGTTGGCGCCGGTATTCATCAGCGTCACCGCGTCCAGCGCGCTGCGCCCCAGGTGTGGCGAGTTGGCGGCATGGGCGGCGACGCCCTTGAAGTGAAACGCCGCCTGAATGTTGGCCAGTGTGCTGGTGTTGAACATGCCGCTGAAGCCTTCTGGGTGCCAGGTGAGGGCGGCGTCGACGTCGTCGAACAGACCTTCGCGCACCATAAAGGTTTTGCCGGAGCCGCCTTCTTCGCCTGGGCAGCCGTAGAAGCGCAGGGTGCCGGTCAGCCGGTTCTGCTGCATCCACGCCTTGGCGGCGAAGGCGCCCGCCAGCGCCGCAGTGCCCAGCAGGTTGTGGCCGCAGCCATGGCCGTTGCCGTTTTCCACCAGCGGCTGCGGCGTGGCGCAACCGGACCGCTGGCTCAGCCCGGCCAGCGCGTCGTACTCGCCCAGCAGCGCAATGACCGGGTGGCCGCTGCCGTAGCTGGCGATAAACGCCGTCTCGATGTCGCCCACGCCGCGTTCGACCGAGAAGCCTTCCTGTTCCAGCGCATCGGCCAGCAACGTGGCGGAATAGGTCTCGTTGAAGCGCGTTTCCGGGTGATCCCAAATCGCGTCGCTCAGCGTGCTGAAGCGGGGTTGACGTTGGTCAATGTAGTCGTCGATAAATGCCTGCAGTTCTGAGTTGCTCATGCTCCGCTCCCGAATGTCGGCAGGTTCAGCGCCAGCGACGCCAGCGTTTTCACCGCCACCGCCATCACCTGTTCGTTGAAGTCGAATTTCTCGTTATGGTGCCCGGCGCTCAGCTCGGTGCCGAAAATGACGTATGAGGCCTGGCCGCCGCGGGATTTCACCCGTTCCATCATGTAGGTGGCGTCTTCTGAACCCGCCGCCTGTTCGCGGCGATCGACCACCGAGGTCAGCTCGGTTATCTGCTGCGCCTGGCGGCGGATATAATCCACCCACGGTTGGGTCGGTTTGCTGCTCTGCGCCGCGCCCATCAGCGCGATGTCGCAGGCGACGCCGTGCATTTTGGCGGCGCCTTCGATGGCGTTCAGGGCCTGCTGATAGACGAACGTATTGATCTCATTGGTGGCGCCGCGCGTCTCCACCTTCATAAACGCCCGATCGGCGATCACGTTGCGGCCGGTGCCGGCCTGCAGCACGCCGACATTGATGCGTGAGCTGCCTTCGCTGTGGCGCGGGATGGCGTAAAGCCCTAGCGCAGCCTGCGCCGCCGCCAGCAGTGCGTTGCGACCGTCTTCCGGCTTGGCGCCGGCGTGGGAGGCGACGCCGCGGAAGGTAACGTCCAGCTTGCTGGTGGCCATAAAGCTGTCGCTGCCACATACCAGCTCACCGGCCGGCACGCCGGTGCCGATATGCACCGCGGTGAAGAAATCGACGTCGTCCACCACGCCGGCCTCCACCATCGATTTTGCGCCGCGTGTGCCTTCCTCCGCCGGCTGGAAGATCAGTTTGACGGTGCCGCTAAGCTGGGACTCCAGGCTTTTGAACACGTGCGCCAGCCCCAGGCCGATGGTGGTATGGCCGTCATGACCGCATGCATGCATCATGCCGCTGTTGCAAGAGGCGAAGCCTTCACGGAACGGCAGGTGTTCGGGTTCCAGCAATTCGTTGAGATCGAGGGCGTCCATATCCACGCGGTAGGCGATAGTCGGGCCGGGGCGGCCGGTATCGAGCGTTGCGACGATGCCGGCGAAGCCGCCGGAAAAATGCGGCAACCATTTTTCCAACGCGCCCTGATTGCGGGCGCGCAGTTCCTGCGCCTCCAGCTCATCGGACGAGGGCAGTCCCATGCGCGCCTCGGCCTTGATGACCTCGCGGCCTAGCTGCAGGCGGTAACCCAGCCGATCGAGTTCTTCCGCCACCAGGGTGGCGGTGCGGAGCTCAAACCAGCCGGATTCGGCATAGCGGTGGAAGTCGCGGCGCCAGGCCTGCAATTGCGGGTACAGATCGGCCACCAACATCGAAAGCGAATTAGTCATAGTGATATCTCATAAGTTATCGCGCGCTGGATTGCTCCAGGCAGCAGTTATGCTCTGAACTGAAATCAGACGGTGATGCTCTTGCAAATAAAAAGGTGTATTTGGTTACTAACTGCCGTGAATGGCGCTTATTGGCGCAGAAAATGCGCTTAATTAAGCGAAATAAGAATTTGGTTATTTATTATGTTTTTTCCGAATGTACACAATGGAATCTGGCTAAATAAGATGCCAATATCTTGCTATTGATAAATAACGGTTATCGCCTTTCGCCTATGCCAGCCTCGATAAAATTGCACCAATTACGTGCATTTGTGGACGTTAGCCGCCAGGGCAGCATCCGCGCCGCTAGCCGTACCTCGCGCCTTTCCCAGCCTGCACTGACCAAAGCCATTCAGGAGCTGGAAGAGGTGCTGGGCGCCAAGTTGTTTATTCGCCGTAGCCAGGGTGTGGTATTGACCGACTGTGGCGATAACTTTTTCCAGCATGCCAGCCTGATCCTTGAGGAGCTGCGGGTGGCGCAGGAAGATATCCAGCAGCGGCTGGGGTTGGCAGGCGGCACGGTGAATATCGGCGTTGGTGGCAGCATTGCGCGCACTGTGATGCCGCAGGTGGTCACTCAGTTTCATCGTGAGTATCCCAACGTGAAGGTGCGCATCGTCGAGGGGCAGCTGGTGTCGATGATCCCTGAACTGCGACAGGGCGAGCTGGATTTTACCGTCAATACCTACTACCCCAGCAGCCTCGACAACGAGTTGCAGTACGAACGGCTGATGGAAAAAGAGTATCGGGTGGTGGTACGTAAAGGGCATCCGATGGAAGGGGCAACCTCGCTGAAACAGCTGCAGCACTGCGACTGGACCATGCCGACGCCGAAAGGCAGTTATTACCGGCTATTGCACGATCTGTTCGGGGACTTGGGCATGGCGCCGTCGATCAGCGTGACCTGCGAGACCTTTATGGCCTGTACCAGCCTGGTGGCGCAGAGCGATTTTGTCAGCATTCTGTCGGTGGACGTGATTTCGGATCCGATTCTGGGCAAGCATTTGGTGCCGCTTGAGCTGGAAGAGAGTCTGCCGAAAGCGACGTTTTATCTTATCCAACGCAAGGACACCACCTTGACGCCGATGGGCGCGCACTTGGCGCGCCTGTTTCGTCTTTACTGTCGGTGATACCGAAGCCCCATCGGGGGCCCGGGTATCAGAAGGCGATCGACCCCTGCACGAAGAAGGTGCGCGGTTCACCGACGTACTTGCCGAAGTTATTGTCGTTGGAGCGGGTAAAGTAGCGCTGATCGAACAGGTTTTTCACCCCGGCGCCCAGCGTCAGGTTCGACAGCTGCGGCCCGAAGTTATATTCCCCGCGCATATTCCACACCATGTAACCGGCGATGTTGCCGAACTGGCCATCGGCGCTTTCCTGCGTGATGTACTCCGGCCCGGTGCCCGGCGAATGCTGTTTCGATTGCGCATAACCGTCCAGATTCCATACCCAGCTGCCGGTGGCGTAACGCGTGCCGACGGTATAGACCTGGCGCGAGTAGAACGGCAGATCTTTACCGGCGAAGTCGCCCTTGTCGGTGCTGGCTTTGGTGTAGGTATAGCTGGTGTAGACGCTGGCGCCGTCGAGCGCCCGATTCAGCTCGCTGAGATCGTAGCTGAGCGCCAGCTCGATGCCTTTGTGCTTGGTGGCGCCCATGTTGGTCCAGCCCACGTCGTTGCTGATGTACTGCAGCTGGTTATCGAAGTCGATGTAGAACAGCGTGGCCTCGGCCTTGACCACGGTGTCGTCGTAGCGGGTGCCGAATTCATAGGTGCGCGCTTTTTCCGCCGTCAGCCCCGGCGCCGGCTGGTTGCCGTTGCCGCCTTTGGTCAGTTGGAAATACTGCATGCTGCCGAACGAGGTGTTGGCGTTGGCGAACAGTTTCCAGGCGTCGGACAGGTGGTACATCACGTTCAATGACGGCAGCGGCTCGCTGTAGCTTTTCTCGCGGCTGATGTTGTTGAACGAATCGTCCACGTGGGTGCGAATGCTTTCATAACGCAGGCCCGGCGTGACCGTCCAGTTGCCGACGTTAATGGTGTCGTCGATATAGAACGCGTTGGCTGCGGTACCGCCGGAGGTATGCTGGTAATAGTCCGGGGTATCCGGCGTCGAGCCGATATTCGCCGGATTATACCAGGCGGAACGCGATGCTTTTTCGTCCATGGTTTCATTCAGGTAGCGGTAACCGAGGGTGATCTCGTGCGCCATATTCCAGAAGCGAAACAGCTGCGAATAGCTTGGTTCGATCGCCCAGGTTGAATAGTGGCGCGGATAGGAGACCATGCGCCGCTGGCCCGCGTTTTTGCCGGTGCCTTCCGATTCGATGTTGCTGCCGCGGTAGCTGTCGGTGAAGTAGGTCAACACTTCGAACTGCTTGTCGTCTTCCTGATGTTTGTATTTGAACGACATATCCTTGCGGCGGCCTTCGAACTGATCCCACGGCCGCGTGGACTGGAACGGGTTCTGCGCGTATTGCGCGCTGCTCAGCCCGCCCGGCATGCCGGCTTTGGCGTCGTAGTAGTGGAAATTGGCCAGCAGTTCGTCGCGATCGGTGAACGCATAACGCGTTTTCAGCATGAAATCGTCGATGTCGGTGTTGTCGTTGTTGTCGCGGTAGCCCTGGCCGTGCAGGCCGGAATAGAGCAGCTCGGCGCCGAGGCCGTTGTCTGCGGTTCCGCCCACGGAGGCGCTGGTCAGGGTCTTCAGGCCGCCGTGGCTGGCGCCCTGGGTTTGTACGCTGGCGGTGCCGCCAAACGTTTTGGGAATGTCGCGGGTAACGAAGTTGATCACGCCGCCGACGTTTTGCGGCCCGTAGCGCACCGCACCGCCGCCGCGCACCACGTCCACCGATTGCAGGTTACCGATCGATAGCGGCGCCATCGACAGCTGCGGCTGGCCGTAAGGCGCAACCGCCAGCGGGACGCCATCCATCAGAATGGTGGAGCGCGGAGAAAGACGCGATGTCAGGCCGCGCACGCCGACGTTGAGCGAAATATCGCTGCCGCCGGTGCCGTTGCTGTCGCGCACCTGCACGCCGGGTATGCCGCGCAGGCTATCGGCGATGGTTTGGTCGCCTTGTTCGTGCATCTGCTGCTGGGTGACGATGGAACGCGCGCCCGGATGGTTGAGCAGCACCGAACTGGTATCAGGGTTGTCCAGCCAGTTGCCGACGACGGTCACGGTGTCGGTATCGTTCTGAGATGAGTTATCAGTAGCAAGGACAGGGAATGCGACGGCGATGGAAGCCGTCAGCAGGGAAAGCCGAAAAAGAGGTGACATAATAATGCCTTAAGAGTTTCAGACCCGGATGTGTTTTTTTAGAAAAGACAATCTTAATGATAATTATTGGCAAGTAAATAGAATTGTTACGGGATAGTTAAGTGGGTAACTAAATAATGAATGCGGGAAACAGGACCCGACTGGCGGGCCCTGCGGGAGGTTATTGTGGCGTAAGCCAGAAGACGCCGCTGTAATCCAGCGCGGTGAATTTCTGGTGCACCATTTCGATATCCGCTTGCGGATCAATATCTTTAAACAGCGCCGGGTGCAGGAATTTGGCGATCGCTTCAACCGCGATAAAGTTGAGCGGTGTGTCGTAAAATTGATGATAAATCGCCATCACGCGTTTTTCTTTCACCGCTTTCAGCACGTTAATACCGGTACGATCCAGCAGATGCGCCAGTTTCTTTTGGCTGGTGGCCATATCGGTGGTGTAACCCAGCGGTACCGCCAGCGTGCCGCGATGGCCACGGCTCCAGTCGGCGCCGGTCAGCAGATAGAAATCCGGGTTGCTGCTGATCACCTGCTCGACGTTCACTTCTCCGCCCATGTCTGAAAACAGCTTGCTGCCGATATTGTTGCCGCCGGCGGTATCGATGAACTGGCCGAAGCTGCCTTTGCCGAAGGTGTTGCAGCACTGTTCGCCTTTGATGCCGGCGCTGCGCTCGATGAAGACGCTGGGGCGCTGCTCCGGTTTCAGCGTGGCGACCCGCTGGCGCACCAGTTCGAGGCGTTGCTGATAGAGGCGGATAAAAGCATCGGCGTTGGGCTGCTCGTCAAACACTTTTCCCAACAGCGCCATGCTGGCGACGGTGTTGGTCAGCGGCTGCTGGCGAAAATCGATGATCAGCACTGGGATGCCGACTTTTTCCAGCTGGGTCAGCACGCCGCTGTCTTTCAATTTGCTCAGCAGGCCGATGTCGAAAATGATCAGATCCGGTTGGCGCACCACCGCGCTTTCCACGCTGAAATCACTGGTGTAGGGGTTGTCGAAGGTGGGGATCTGCATGACCTGCGGGAATTTTTTCGCGTAGGCCTCCACCAGATCCGGCGCTTTGACCTTCAGCGAGTTGTCCCAGGCGATGATGTTTTTCAGCGGCTCCTGCGGATGCAGAATATTCAGCGCCAGCAGCGCACGGGCATCGGCCAGGATAACGCGTTTGGCCGGTTGCGGCAGGGTGACCTGGCGGCCGGCGACATCGGTGACGACGATCGGCGCGGCTTGAGCGGTGCCGGCCAACAGCAACACACAGGCGGCCAACCAGCGGCCGGCTTTAGCGATAAGAACAGCGGGCATGAAGATCCTTGGGTAATCGGCGAAGAACGAGAACGCAATGATAAGCGATATCCTTTCGCTTTTTGAACTCCCTTGATGCCGATAGATCATCCCTGGCCCATCAGCGGGTCGCTGACGCTGTGCTCACCGTCCTCCAGCCGCCCCGCCAGGCGTCGCAGCCAGCCGGGGCCTCGCAGCGTAAGATCATACCAGCCGCCGCTGGTGCGGGCGTCAAACGTTTGCTGGTGGCTGCCGCCCGCAGGCAGCGTAATAGGCCACGGGCCTTGCTGAGTGTAAGGGCAGCGTTCGAGGGTGACCGCTATCGCTTCGGTGCCCGGATTATTCAACTGCAGCTGCAGGCTGCGGCCCGTTGGGCGCAAACGCACTTCCGGCTGCGGCCGACTCAGGACGCCGCGCAGCTCGCGATGAAAGCCGTTGGGGCCGAGCAGCCATAGATGGTACTCATTGTCCGCCTGCCAGTCGTCGCTGACCGCCTTGCCGGCCTCGACGGTATAGCGGCGCGGGATTTGCGTCAGGTCTCGCCGGTCGTAGACGTGAAATACCGCTCCCTGCTCGCCGGTATTGAACAGGTTCACCGTCACGCGGCGCTGCTCGGTCGCGACGGTGGCCTCGACGTGCAGCTGGTAGGGCAGTGCGCGGGAAGGGCGCGCCAGGCGGCGTTGGTGCGGCAAACGCTGGTGGGCGGGCGATGGCAGCGGCACCTGCGGCAGCTGTTCCTGGCGCTGGCGCAGGCCATCGGCGGCGTGGCGGCTGGTGGCGGGCAGGCTTGGCAGCGCTTCGCCGTTAGGGTCGACAAAATTGAACGCTGAGGTGAGATCGCCACACACCGCGCGGCGCCAGGCGCTGATGTTGGGTTCATGCACCTGAAAGCGCTTTTCCAGGAATTGCAGCACCGAGGTGTGATCGAAGACCTGCGAATTGACCCAGCCGCCGCGGCTCCAGGGCGATAGCACCAGCATCGGCACCCGCGGGCCGGGGCCGTAGATGCGGCCGTCCGGCGGCGGCTGATCCTGCGAGCCGGGCGGCGCCACGTGCTGGAAGATCTCGGTATCGAACGGCACCGTCGATTTACCGGCGAAGCTGCCGTCTTCGCGCAGCGACGGCGCGGAAGGCGAAGGCATATGATCGAAAAAGCCGTCGTTTTCGTCGTAGTTGACCAGCAGGACGGTTTTGCTCCACACCTCCGGGTTATCGGTCAGCGCGTTGAGGATCTCTTGCGTGAACCAGCTGCCCTGCACCGGGCTGGAGGGATCGGGATGTTCCGAATAGGCCGCCGGCGCGATGATCCAACTGACCTGCGGCAGTTTGCCCTGCTGCACGTCGGCACGGAATCCGGCCAGCATGGCGTCCAGATCGTTGCCGTCGGCGGCCGGCAGGGTGTTGCCGTTGCCCTTGTACAGCGGCGCGGTCGCGTTGAGCTCGTCGCGATAAGGTACGAAGGCGTTGAAGCCTTTCGGCGGCCGCGCCGGGTTGCCCACCTGAATGCTGGCGGCGCGGTATTGGCGGAAGCCCGCCAGCGGGTTGTCGGTAAAGTTGTCCGGCAGGAATTGGTACACCTTCCAGCTGACGCCGCTCGCCTCCAGCCGTTCCGGATAGGTTGTCCACTGGTAGCCGATCTCCGCCGGGCCGGGGCTGTCCCACTCGTTGACCACCACCGCCACGTCGGCGGCGGACGGGCCGTTGGTGCCGGTCCAGTGGAACAGCCGGTTGGTGTTGGTGCCGGCGTGGATAGCGCAGTGATAGGCGTCGCACAGGGTAAAGGCGTTGGCCAGTGCGAACTGGAACGGCAGCTCCTGCTGGCGGTAGTAGCCCATCGAGGCCGGCGTTTTGTAGGTGGGCCAGGCGCTCATGCGGCCGTGATCCCAGGCGGCTTGCTCATCCACCCACGAGTGCGGCGTGCCAGTGACGCGCTGTGCGTTGCCGCGTTTGCTGTCCAGATGGTAGGGCAGCACCAGCCGCTCGGCGCCCTGCTGCTGCCAGACGAGGCGATCGCCGGGCAATGGGATGGTAAAGCGATCGCTGAAGCCGCGTACACCCGGCAGGGTGCCGAAGTAGTGGTCGAAAGAGCGATTCTCCTGCATCAGGATCACCACGTGTTCGACGTCGCGCAGGGTGCCGGTGCGGTTATTGGCGGGAATGGCCAGCGCTTTGCGAATCGAGGCGGGCAACAGCGTGAAAGCCGATCCAATGGCGGCGGCCCGCAGTAGGTCTCTGCGAGAAAGGTCAGGCATGCGTCGTTAATCTCCGTCAGTGTGCTTTGAAGATAGCCGCTGATGACGATAATGGCGAAAAATAACAGGGAGATGAAAGCGAGGAAACAATGCTCCCTGGCGGGAGCATTGGGGGGTAACGCTTACTGCCTGATCAGGCGGCCGAGCGCTGGCGCCGTTTCGAAATCGCTGCGGAAGGGGTTGATGTCTAGGCCGCCACGGCGGGTGTAGCGCGCGAACACGCTGAGTTTTTCCGGGCGGCAGCTCTGCTTGATGTCGTTGAAAATGCGCTCGACGCACTGCTCGTGGAATTCGTTGTGCTGGCGGAAGGAGATCAGGTAGCGCAGCAGGCTTTCGCGATCGATTTTGCGGCCTTCATAGCGGATCACCACGCTGCCCCAGTCCGGCTGGTTGGTGACCAGGCAGTTGGATTTCAGCAGATTGGAAGACAGCGTCTCCGACACCGGTTCCCCTTGATCGGCCGCGCCGCTCAGGTACTCCGGTTTGAAGGCGAAGTCGTCGACCGCGATATCCAGATCGTCGATGTTGATGCCCGGCAGGCGATCGATCTGCGCGGGGTAACCTTCCAGCCCCGGATAGAGTTTGACGGTGACCTGGCCATTGGCCGCCTGCGACAGGTCCTTCTGCATGGCGGCGCTCACCTGTTCCACGCTGTCGAAGCGAGTTTGGTTGAAGCTGTTGAGATACAGCTTGAACGATTTGGATTCGATCAGGTTGGAAGAAGAGTGCGGGAAGGTAAATTCGCCGATGCCCACCACCGGTTTGCCCTTGCCGTTGAGCCACGACAACTCGAAGGCGGTCCACAGATCGAAGCCGCTGAATGGCAGCTGCTGCTCGTCCACGCCGATCAGATCGCGGCCGCGCGCGCGCGGCAGGGCTTCGAGCAATGCGGGAGCATATTGATCCGGATAATCGGAGTTCGCGCCAAGATGGGTGATCTTATCTTGCTTTTGGATATGCATATTCATTGCCCTTTGCTTGTTCGGTATTGATGTAGCGGTTAAACAGACTGCGGGTGGCGTAGATCGGCCCGACGCCCAGCAGGGCGTAAACCACCTTGATCAGGAACTGCGACAGGATCATGGTTTTGATGATGTCCCAGCTCAGCACGTTGTAGAACGCCAGCGTACAGAACACCACGCTGTCGATGGCCGACGCCACTACGGTACTGGTGATCACGCGCACAAACAGGTAGCGGGAGTTGGTCAACTCTTTGATTTTGCAGAGCAGGTAGGAGTTGACGTTCTCGGAGATCAGATAGGCCGCCGACGAGGCCACCAGCACCGCCATGATGCTGTGCACGATACCGTTGTAGGTCTCGCTGTACTCCCACTGCGGAATACTCGGCACCAGCGTTGTTACCCAGACCCCCAGGACGAAGGTCAGGTTGGCGATAAACGAGATGATGATGGTGCGCCGAGCCAGCCGCAACCCATAGAATTCGTTAAGTATGTCCACCAGAATGAACGTGAGCGGGTAGATGAAGATCGCCGGCGGCGTGATGAGATTCAGCACCGGGATTTGGATCGGCTTGACGCCGCACAGCGTTGAGAAAATATAAATCACGCTGAGCGCCACGGTAATAATCAGGTAGGCGTACCAGGAGCGTTCGTGGCGATCGCTGAGCTCGTAGGCGGTTTTTTGTTGGTTATCGCCATAGAGTTTGCGGTACAGCGCCTGCAGCTCGTGCCGGCTCAGATCTTCTGATATTTCGCTGTCGGCCAGCTCATTCAGCCCCATGGTAATGGTTTTGCCGGTGGCCAATACCATGACATTGGCCGCGATGGTGCCATGCCGGGTGAAGCCCAACAGCTTGAACTTCTGATTCGGTTCCATTTATAACCTTTCTCCAACGATGTAACCCAGGAATTGCACGGTGTCCTGAGGGCGTTTGTCCATGCTTTCGCTGTCTTTGTCGTCAACCACAAAGAAGCCGCGTTTTCCCGAGTGATACAGCAAAGGTGAATCGCAAATCAGTACCGGCGGCCTTTTGATGATGATGACCTCGCCGGGAATAAATGACCCTTTAATTTCGGTCTCTATTTTCATTGCCAACATGTTCGACTCATCGCCGAAGAAATAAGTCAGAGGAAACTCGGTGACCAGCTGCCCGATCTTGCGCTGCGAGACGGCCAGATAGCGCGACTGGGGGATCACCGGAATGGCGGAAGGGTTCTTGTTGCCTTCGGTGGACAGCGTTTCGTTGAGCAGCTCCAGTTTTTCCAGATCGTAGTCTTCGATCTCTTCACAGGAGACACCGAAGAAGTCGGAGATCCGATTCACGGTGGATTGCTGAACGTTGTTCACTCTTCCGTCAAGAATTTTGTAGAGGGTAGTGCGCGTCAGGCCGCTGCGATTGGAAAAGGAAGCCTTGGTTTCACCGCGGGTACGCATCAGATATTCAATATTTTTAATGATGTTGATTTTGCGCTGTGCGTTGGTGGTTTTCATTGGCTGTCCTTACAAACATTACGCAGGCTTCACTATATCTTACGCATTGGCGTTGTCCAGATAAAAAGGCGCAGACGAGCGGGTAACGAACTGATTATTAGCGGTAATTATTGTTTACCGTCAGCCGTTTAGCGCAGTGATGTCAGCGGGGGTAGCCTGCTTCCTCTGCGAGAAAGATAAAGCCGTGCAAATCAATTGATTAGGTTTTACTTATAGAAAAGTGAACACAAAAGCCGGTTTTATGTTTACTTTTATGTTGACCAAAGCCGATTTCATGGGCTACTGTTCATGCAAGCTGAAGTTTTTCTTTACGATCAAAATACGGAAGCCGACAGTTTTTATAATAAAAAGCTCAGAGGGGGCATTGCCACACTCTGAGCATAAATGGATAGCTTGCTACCGACACCAGGGACCCTAAACACCACGGCCGTTTGTCTGCGCGATCGGCCCCCATCTTTTGCATTGAATCCCCTTTTCGAGCGTCAAACACTCCCCCGATACCGGAGGAGTGCATTACCGCGTGCGCGAAAATCAGAGAGACTTCTGCGAGGCCAGCGGTTTTTGCGCCCGACTGAAGGCCAGTTTAAGCACCCAATACAGCAGGCTGGCCGCTACCAGGGAATTGATGGTCGGTACGCCCCATTCGGTCGCCAGGCCAACGGCGCCGCCGGCGATGCTGGCGACGATCGCCGCCCAGCCGATGGTTGGCGTTTCGTTCGGCAACTGGCCCATGCGGCGGCTCTCGTCCAGGATCTTGCGGTGGCTGCGCAGCAGGTAATAGTCCACCAACATGATGCCGATAATCGGCGGGAAGACCACGCCAAGCACCGTCAGGAAGTCGACGAAGCGGTCGAGAATGCCCAGCACCGACAGCGTAGTGCCCAGAATCCCGATCACCAACGTGGTGTAGGTGTACTTCAGCTTTTTGCCGGTGATGCCTTCCACCGCGTTGACGATGCCCAGCGAAGAGGAATACAGGTTGAGATCGTTGACGCGCAGGGTGGAGAACACCACTACCAGCAAACCGGCGCCGCCGGCCGCTTGTGACATGATGGTGACTACATCCGCGGTGCCCAGGGTTTTGGCGATCAGGATCGCCAGGCCGTTTACCACGAACTCGCCGGCGATGATGGTGAAGAGCGTGACGCCGAGCACGTGCTTGCCGTTTTTGGAGTAACGGGTCAGATCGGGGGTCATCAGGCTGGCCACGATGGCGCCGCCGACGACGATGGTGATGCCGGCGCTGATGGTCAGCGGTTCACCCGGCGGCGCCAGCTGGATGATCTCCTGCAGGTTATGCCCGGAAAGCGCGGTCACTGAAATAAAGGCCACCAGCATGATGAACATCGGCACCGCGATACGTGCGGCGATGCGCAGCGCCTTGAAACCGAATGCCACCAGGATAGTCAACAGCGTGCCCGAGAGCCCGGCGGCCAAGCCAAAGCCCAGCTTATTGCCGAGCGCGAAGTCGAGCGACTTGGCGAAAATGGCGTTCTGAATGCCGAACCATCCCAGCAGGCTGACGGCCACCACCACGCCGATCAGCACCGAGCCCAGACGGCCGAAGCCGCACCAGCGCGCCAGCAGGCTGCCGGAAATGCCTTCACGCATGCCCGCCAGCCCCAGGCCGTAGGTCACCACGCCGAAGATCAGGCTGCCGACGAAAATGGCGGTGAAAGCGTCAATCAGCGTCATGGAGTTGCCGAGTACGGCGCCGAGCATGAACTGGTCCAGCGCGGTCAACATGCCCATATGCACGATGGCCACGCTTAAAAACGAGACTCTTTTATCCTGCGGCACCCGGGTGAGCGGATAATCTTCGATCTTTATCACGGTGAGATCTTCCTTGCGGTTCAAATAAACTGAATGCCTTTGGTTATCAGGCGATCGGGAATGTAGTTATCCAGATTGGCGTATTTGCAGTATTCCTCAAATTGTTGCTGAGTATGCACGTTGGCCTTCTGGTAAATGTTATAAATGCGGTTTTCGATGGTCTTATTGCTGACGTTATAGATTTTTGCGATCTCTTTTACCGTAAATCGTTGCAGCATAAGAAAAATGACATCGAGTTCGGCACGGGTGAACAGCTCGTTATTGACTTCGGTGGTCAACACGCTGGGTTTTTGCTGATTGATGTATTTCAGCGGTGACAGGCTGTTCATCGGCTTGGCGTTCCAGATCACGCCAATCACCTGTTTGTCATCGTTGTACACCGGTAGCTTTTCGCTGATAAACGGCGTCAGGCTGTCTTTGCCGTACCAGTAGTGGGTTTCTATGACCGTGACCCGATCGCGCGCTGCTTCGGTCATCTTGTCATGCTCGATAAAGTCGGCGGCGGAGTCGGCCCAGTCGGCGGGGAATTCGTGGTCATATTTGCCGGCGACGTCGAAATTCAGCGGCGTATTGGTATAGAGATAAGCGGCACGGTTCATATAGAGGTGGCGGGACAGCTGGTCTTTGATGCCCCAGGGCTCGCTCAGGTGCTCCATCATGGTGATGAGGCCCTTAAAATAAGATTCATTATTTTTATGCGATGAATCCATACCTACCTCTGCGCCGCTCAGGCCGCGTTACAGGCTTTTAGCCAGGTAATGGCGGGTGTGGCGATGCGCGTAGTCGCCCAGCTCGCCGTAGACCCGGTAGCCCAGTTTTTCGTAGAAGCCTCGGGCCTGGAAATCGAAAGTATCGACATAGGCCATATGGCAACCGCGCTTGCGGGCTTCTTCTTCGGCCAGTTGCATCAGCTGGCGGCCGTAACCGCTTTTGCGACATTGATCGCCGACCCACAGATACTGCACTTCCAGGCCGCCCCACCAGGTGCGTGCGACCAGGCCACCGACGATCTGCTGGTTGTCGTCAGTGACGGTCAGGAACAGTGGGTGAATGTCTACGGGCTGGGTTTTATGGTTGTGAGCCCAGAGGCTGTCGATAACGAACTCTTCATCCTGCGGGTTGGGTTTGTCGGTGATATTAATATTCATTTTTAATATAATTCCCTGATTTAATTATTCAAAACTGAACTAGGCGCTTTCGCCCTAACCGCTTCTAATATCACTTTCATTAATGTATTTCAAGGGTGGTTTTCACCCTTTTCCGCCAGGTGAGAGGCCGCTTATAGTAGGTGCCACAGGGAGAAGAAAATAGTGAAACAGGCGGTATTAAAACGCTGAAATGCCCTGCTAACACCATCTTTTCCTACTTGCGCCTCACCAGGGCCCCACCGGGAAAACTGCAGTACTGTATGGCTCCACCGGATAGAGCAAGCTCACTTGCCGACGGGGGAGCCACTTTGTTTTTTGACGCCCCCACCCGCGCCCGTCATTCGCTGTCTCAGATAGTAAACACTCTTCTTATCAGAAGATATGCGCCGCAGATGAAAATATGGCCGATAGCTTCTGATCCGCTGATTTAGTCCTCTGCAATGACGCTGCCCAGCGCCGGCTCGATGGCCGCGCCCAGCATGGCGCCGTGTCCCAGGGCAGGCCATTCGCGATAGCCGACGGTGAGACCGTCGAGCTGTGCCAGGTGTTCGGCCAATAAACGCGTTGCGTCCGCCGGCAGAGCGGGGCTCTTCACGCCGGGCGGGGCAGCGCGATCGCGTTCTGCCAGGCCAACCCACAGTTGCAACCTGGCCGCCGGCGCCGCGCGCCGTTCTGTCATCTGCTGCGCTTCTTGCAGGATCATGCCGTTGCCCCACCACAGCGAGGGTTCCACGGCGATGTAGCGCTGAAAGGCGGTGGGATGGGTGAACAACGTATGCAGAACGAAGAGCCCGCCGTAGGAGTGCCCCCACAGCGTTTGCCGCTGAGGATCGACCGCCAGTTTGGCGGCGATCGCCGGTTTGATCTGGGTCTCAATCAATTGCAGGAACGCATCCGCGCCCCCGACGGCCCGCGGCGGTTTCTTCATGCCTGCCGGCAGAGGGAGCGTATAGTCGTAGGTGCGGCCGGCGGCATCGATGCGCAGATCGTTGTCATAGCCGATCATCACCAGCACCGGTGGCCGCTTCGTTGCTGCCAATTTGGCCAGTAAGGCGGCGTTCAACTCCATCAGCACCGCATTGCCGTCGAGGAAATAAACCGTTGGATAGCCGTCTGGCACAGGCGCCTGACGCGGTTGGGCGATGCGAACACGATAATGCCGTTGGCCATCGGCGGAGGTGAATCGCAGATCGCTGAAGCGGTAATCCGCAGTATCGCTATCGGCTACGGTAGTGCCGATCTTGCGTTCCAAATCGGGCCTGGCCATCACGGAGCCCGGCAGCCAAAGGCCGATGGCGAGCGCCAGAAGCGCGGAGATAAAATGCCGGTTGGACAATAACATGCGGATCAACATCCTCGAAAAAGGCCGATAGTAGCATCCGTTCGCGCCCGGTAAAAACCTACCTTTAGGGCGGGCATTCCGGTCGCGAAGCGCTGCCAGCCGTTGCTTTGCCAGGTTAATAGCAACTCATTGTTATTATTGGTAAGTCAGGAATAAGAGGGATTACAATTAATTAGAAATGGTTATGGTTTTTATGGAGGGGGAAATGGTGAAGGTAGGTAAAAACACACGGTTATCAACGATTTTTAGCGAAAAAAGCCCTATAAAATAGGGCAAAGACACACAACAACACCAGGGAAACTTTCCTGTATCTTATATTATAGCTTCCTATACATATAGAACATTTTATTATAAATATGTAAGTGATTCTTATTAATCATTTAATACCATTGTTTTTCAAATGGTTATGTGATCTGACTGGCGTATTGCACTTGGGTCGGGTGTGGGCTGCCAGGGATAGGCAGCAGAGATTTTGCTGTAACGGTGGCATGAACAGGCGAGGTCATCGGCCCGATATCCCTCAGGGCAATACCGGCCCGCGGGCTGCAAAAAGGCCGGCCGGTATTTATCCTCAGGCGCAGCCGATCTTCACTGTGGGATGTGGGACCAGGTGAAAATCAGTGCTGTTGCAACGTCAACATCTCGCCAAGCAAAACATCGGTTGGCGGCAGAATATCCGTATCCAGCCCGGCGGATGGGGTAAAGGTCAATTCGCCGAAAATGATTTGGCCTTTGGAGATGTAGAAATCAACGCGAACAAACTCGAAGGGCGCGGACAAGCGTGAGGCGTACTCAAACAGCTCATCGTAGCCTTCTGGCTTCACGAAGGCGTCTATTTCTTCCTGGCTCAAGGCCAGGCAGTCATCGCTGTAGCACAGAAACTTGAAATCTTTGTCAAAGAAGTAATACTTCGGCGACCCGGTTTCTCTGCCGACACACAGCAACGTGCAGTAAGGTACACCGCGGAAACAATAGATTTTATAGTCTTCAGGTCCGTGACCATTGGCCGATTCGATATATTTCTCCCCAATGATCTTTTTTTGTATCCCTTTGTAGTTGAGCTCTACATAAGTTTTCCAATAATCGTCTTTCATCCAACCGTCGATCAATTTTTTTGCGCTCTTGATATTCAGCAATTTTTTATTCTGGCAAATCAGGTTATACCCGGAACCGTGATTCCCTTTGATCACAAACTTATCCGGCAATGCGTCCCACGGAATATCGTTTACTGAATCACAGGCAAAGTACAATTCATTAAGGATCTCTTCGCACCCTTGATCTTTGATGTACTGTCTTACCGCATATTTATCTGCACACTGCTTCACCAACGCATTGTGACTATAGCCATTCAATTTCAGGTGATTGATCTTTTCATTCCAGGTGGACGGCGCCTGCAAGTTTAACGGTTTGCCAAATGCTTTTTTGTAGAGCAATCTGGCCTTGAATTCGGGGGCCAATACGGCCAGCTGCTTCGTAATAAATTTAATGACTTGTCTTTTCATATACGTAATTCCATCAAAGCGTAGTGACAATGATTAAGTCGTTCTTGTATTTAAAACGCGGGTGGTGCGCTTTCACTGCGCCATTGAATGGCTGTCGGCGTTGTTCCCAGATCAAATGGCTTGTGGTCTAACGCCCGATTAAGAATGCGAGCCGACCGCCACGCCATCAGGCTCAACTGCGGATCGGCAATGCCGTGATTGTGCATACTGGCGTTCATGGCGAATAAGCAGTTCTCCGCCGGGCCTTCCCACTCAAAGGTAAAGTCTGGGGCGATGCGGTATTCGCCCTCCGCAGTGGTTAGTAAGCGGTGGGCCAAAGGTTCAAGGAACTCTGGCGTGGCCGATTGATAACCGGTGGCAAAGATCACCACGTCCGCCTTGAAGGTTTCTTCGCCGTGATCGAGATGATGACGCGTTTCGAGTTGGTAGGCGTTATCCAGCGTGTGTTTCACGGCCGTCAGCGAACGGCTGGGCAGCAGGCGCACCCATAATTTCTCGCGCAGGACGTCGAAGCGGTGGTACATGGCGCGATAAATCGCTAGCAGCGACTCACTGGTGATGCCGTCTGAGGTCATTTTCTGTTCGGCCAGCATATGCCGTTTGGCCGCGCTATCCAGTGAGTAAAAGCTCTCGACGTAATCGGGCGTGAAGTATTCGTTGGCAAAGGCCGCTTCATCGAGCGCATTATAGTTGTTGCGGCGCGATATCCAGTCGAGCTGCTCCGGTTGCCCCCATTCCCCTTTAAAAATATTGAGGAACAGGTCTGCGCCGCTCTGGCCGCCACCGACGATCGCCACGCGTTTGCCGGTCAGATCGGGGTTGCGCAGCATCATTTCGCTGGCGTGGAAACAGCGATCGCTTTGCGTTGTCACGCAATCAGGCAGCTTTATTTTCTTGCCAATACCGATACTTACGTGCCTGGCGTGGAAGACCTTATTCGAGGTGGTCACCACGAACTGGCGCTGCCGATCGTCAAATTCGACCCGCTGAACGTCTTGATTGAATGCCAATGATCCCATCCCGGCGGCGGCCCAGGTGAGGTAATCGGCGAACTCTTCGCGCGATGCGGTGCGCTGCTCCGTCGTCAGGAAACGATAAAATTTTCTGTTTTTTACCAGATAGTTGAGAAAGCTGTAGCGATTGGTTGGGGCAACCGCGCTCACTAAATCTTTTAAAAAGTTGGTCTGCATACTGCAGTCCGCCAGGATCATCCCTGGGTGCCAGGAGAAATGAGGTTTGCGTTCAAGGAATTGTCCCGTAAATCCCTCTATTTCACTTCCTAAGGCTGCCAGGCTAAGATTCGACGGGCCAAGGCCAATACCGATGATATCCAAATGCTGATTCATTAATAAGCTCCAGTATAATGAGAATAATACCCAGAAATACGGCCGCAGATAGGGTGGCTTATAGCAACCAGGCTGCCTTTTTCTTATAAGTAAGCTTCACGAATTAAATGTAATTAAACGGTGTGCTGGCCAAAAATACCGCACTTTTAAATGCCCGTTTAGAATTCGGTAGCGCATTAGGTAAAGGCTACGGGTGTATTTCTTTCCATGAAAATTCCTATGAAGGTTTTGCGCGTGTATTTAATGAATATTCCTAAGTAAAAATCCGATCTCTCCCTGATTCATCAAGCCATGAAAACGGCCACCAGGGAGGATGCCCACCGTATGAGTTCTTATCTGCTTTTCTGGTGTCTATGCCATTGCATTGCCGGGATCGGTGTATTCGTTGCTTAGAATAGCCTTAAAATAGGCACGGGGAAGGTGAAATAACGTGATATTAGAGGCAGGATGCTTTTTGCAAAGATGAAATCGGAAGTGAAATTATGAAATCTGCGCGTTGTGATTTAGTTTTTATCATTAAATTCAATGTGTTATTTTGTTTTTTGCGGCAGGGTATCACACTCTTTCACTAAGGTGATACGCACACTTCTGTACCTTTATCTCTTCTTGTTGCCCCCCGAACGGCAATATTTTACCCCGAGTTGCATCACCCTATGGGCGCGGATGGTTCGCGTTAACTACCGGTGTTAGGGTTCGTTTAATTAATGCCGGGCAAAGGCTGGCCGGAGAGGACGCTTGCTCGAGGCGAGTGTGAAAAACCTGGCCACGCTGGCGCAACGGTTGAATCCGATCCGGCAATCTGCCTTGTCATCATCATTGACCATTCTTACCGACAATAAAAATCTTTTGGTCAGCTCGAGGCATTTTTGCCCCCTGGACTGAATGGCTACCGTTGCGCCACAAGCGTGAAGACCTGCCAGGTTGATCAATCACGGGAGCTTCAAATTGCTGAGATAGTCATACTGAGCTTTCGAAATGTCCAGTTCCCCATCGCTGAAAAAAACTTTTATAAACATATCGCCCTGGCCGACGATATCTACACGCTCGTAGGTTCCCGTTACAAAACGGCGCACGATGGCCTGAATGGTCTCGGCATAGTTAGCAGGAACTGCATTATTATCCGTGACTTTTTGTTCAAATGTAATAGGGTACTCTGCTTGAGGATCGGGGCTGTATTGTGCGCGTTTGGCTGCGCTTTCAAACTTGAAATCATTAAAGGCATTGTGGGTAGAGTTAAACATATCGGCAAGGTTTTTGATATGCGCCGCCATCTGATTCACGACCATGGTTTTATTGGTCACGAAGCGTTTACCCAAATAAGTGCCTGTCACTACAGCGAGCTGGGCGGCATTTCGGCCTAAAATGCTGCCAACGCCAGAACCGGCTCCCGTCCATAATCCCGCGATCAAAACCAGACCGGCCCCGCCTACGGTACTCGATGCGATATTCTCAAAATGCTGAACACGGGCTCCCATTTGCCATGAGGTTCCGGGAAAAGAGACATTAATTCGGTTATCCAGGTGATTAATTCTTCCGCCTGGTCGTTGTCCTGACTCAATAGTATTGGCTGTCAACCGGCGGTTGTTTTCATCTTTGAGTTCACCCAGCGTAAACGCGATCTGGCCGGTCTCCGTTTTTGTTAATCGAAAGACTTCTTCTGGTGACAGAGACCTGACGAGGATCAGCGCCTCATTTAAAATCTCGCGGGTCAAAAAGTTGGCCGACACCCGATTATTCGATTCGTGTTGCGATGTCAGAGCTAAAATTTCATGTGACTTAGGAAATGCCATAATGCCCCCGTCATTACGATATGCACCGTAATGTGATTAGCTTTCTTTATTTTGCTTAATATCCCAGCCCATCTGCACCGAAGCCCCTTTATTACCTTGCTTCGCTTGCTCCCAGTATTCCATCGACACTTTACCGGCCTGAAAAGAGTACTCAATGCCTAGCGTGGAACCGTGCTCGACACCGATGAAGTCGGTATGAGTCACCAATACATCTTCCAGGGTAATGCGGGTATATTCCACTTCCTGCCCACCGGCTTTGCAAAGAGACAACTGCACCTTGGCGAGATGTTTACCGGCCGAGCAGTATTTCAATAAGGCAGGTGTCGCTTTATCTATCAGAGCCTGTACGGTCAGATCGCGAAAGTTCACTTTACCCGCACCGCCGCCGCCGCCAACGGCCATATTGCCAGGCTGTCGCGCGCCCCAGTTAAAGGAAAAGACATCGATCCATTGCTTGTGATTCGCATTTTTCGATTCACCATTAATGCCTTCAACTTTTAAAAACATATCCATTGCCATGATTTTATCACCCGATCATTAACGTATTGTTAGGTGCCAGAATGCGCTTAGCTCTCTTTATTCTGCTTGATATCCCAACCAGATTTGCTTTCCGCGCCTTTAGTGCCGCTGCTGCCTTGTTCCCAGTAACTCATGGTGACTTTTGACGCCTGGAAGGCGTAATCAACCACGATCGCATCATTTTGGCCTACACCGTTAAAATCGGTTTGCGTCACCAGAACGTCTTCGAGAACGATTTTGGAATACTCCACCTGGTTGCCGCCCGCTTTGCATACGGAAAGCTCGATTTTCGCGACATGTTTTCCACTGGAACAATATTTGAGAATAGCGGGCGTAGATTTGTCGATAAGGGCTTGAATACGGAGGTCTTGATAATTCACTTTTCCGGAGCCACCCCCGCCGCCAACAGCCATATTTCCTGGCTGTGAAGCGCCCCAGTTAAACGAAAGTACGTCGGTCCATCCTTTATGATTGCTGTCTTGGGACTCGCCCGTCATTCCTTCAACTTTCATATACATATCAATGGCCATTGTCGCCGGATCCTCCATTATTTCGTGTTGGCAGCGGAATAGGTTAAAAATGCCTTATCAATGGGTAAAATTCAGCATAGCCCTATATGAATGAATTGACAGTAATGTCGTTTTTATTCGGAATGTTCCTAGTTTTTGTGCAATATATTATTATTTAACAATGGGATGCGGTTATATGTTCGTAACTGTATCCCATCACCGTTCGACAATAAAACACTTAATAAACACGGAATATGAGCGCGTTCGTTTGACGTTCGGGTAGTTGGGGATTGGGGGCGCTCTTTCGAGAGAGTCCACCTGTAATGCGAAGTTACACCCCATCGGATGAAGCGATGGGGAATCCGTACCCCAGAAAGCGAAAAAACCGCCATAGGCGGGTTCTTCTGAATAGGGCGACCGGACTCGGACAACCGGCGCTGGCGCCGTGTTGAACAGCGCTTTAGCGCTGGCCCGCAGGGTGAGGTCTCAGACCGAATAATCGAACGCAGTTCGATGGAGAGTCCGTACCCCAGAAAGCGAAAAACCCGCCATAGGCGGGTTCTTCTGAATAGGGCGACCGGACTCGGACAACCGGCGCTGGCGCCGTGTTGAACAGCGCTTTAGCGCTGGCCCGCAGGGTGAGGTCTTCAGACCGAATAATCGAACGCAGTTCGATGGAGAGTCCGTACTCCAGAAAGCGAAAAACCCGCCATAGGCGGGTTCTTCTGAATAGGGCGACCGGACTCGGACAACCGGCGCTGGCGCCGTGTTGAACAGCGCTTCAGCGCTGGCCCGCAGGGTGAGGTCTTCAGACCGAATAATCGAACGCAGTTCGATGGAGAGTCCGTACTCCAGAAAGCGAAAAACCCGCCATAGGCGGGTTCTTCTGAATATGGTGCCCGGACTCGGAATCGAACCAAGGACACGGGGATTTTCAATCCCCTGCTCTACCGACTGAGCTATCCGGGCAACGGGGCGCATTAAACCGTATTGGCCGGATGGCGTCAATCGCTTTCTGTCACAAAGCCGATCGGTTGCTCTATTTTCAGGCAGATAACCAAAAAGGGAGTGGCGCAGGGAGCCAACGCTACTCAATAAATATGCATATAAAACGTGTATTTATACCACTTTAAAATGCGTGATTTCTTTTTTTTAAATTAAATAACAATTAGTTATGCTTGGTTCAATAGGCATTCAATCAAGACGATTCTTGCTTGAACCCCGCAACGAATCATGCAATCATTGCGCAAATTTTAACACTCTCCGTTCCCTGACGGTGTTCCCGCTTCTTATAAGTCAGAGGGTTATTGGCATGACTGGTTTTGTCGCTCAAGCGCTGTCGCGCACCAGACCTCTGACGCCACCTTTCCGTCTTTGCTTGCTCCGAACGCCATCCGTCCGAATACGCCTGCCGATCATGCGGTAAGGCCGCCTGATGCTCGCTGTTAGGCATGCGTAAAGCCAGCGCTTCTGCCCTGATTTTACTGATGCCTGTCGGATGCTGCCAAGACCAGTTCCCCCGATAGCCGCCTGATGATCCCCCGATCATGAGCCGGTCACGCACGCCGCTTATGCTGCCGTGCCCGGGTATCGCTTTTACCGGGATAACCGCGTTATCTCATTACCGTGCCGGTGGCACACCCTCATCCTTCACCGTTTGAGAGTCAGCATGATGAAAGAATTGAAAATCGCGACCAGCGCCAGCCTGGTCGCCACCATTGAGACGCTGCGCCAGATCGTGCGCGTAGAGCAGACGGACTACACCGACGTGGCGGCGGTGGTGGTGTCGGTCGCTGACGTGGACGCCGGCATTCTGGCGCGCTTGCAGGCGACGGGGTTCGATATTCCGACCTTCGTGGCGGTGGAAGGGGACGAGCATCTTTCCCCGGATTATCTGCCGTTTGTCAGCGGGGTCTTCGCGCTGCTGGCCGGCGCCAGCAAGCCATTCTACATGGCGCAGCTGGAGGCCGCCGCCGACGCCTACGAGCAGGTGCTGCTGCCGCCGTTCTTCAAAACGCTGAAGACCTACGTCGAAATGGAAAACTCGACCTTTGCGTGCCCGGGGCATCAGGGCGGAGAGTTCTTCCGCAAACACCCGGCCGGCCGGCAGTTCTTCGATTTCTACGGTGAAACCCTGTTCCGTTCCGATATGTGCAACGCCGACGTCAAGCTGGGCGATCTGCTGATCCACGAAGGATCGGCCAAGGATGCGCAAAAGCACGCGGCGCGGGTGTTCAACGCCGATAAAACCTACTTCGTGCTCAACGGCACCTCGGCGGCCAACAAGGTGGTGACCAACGCGCTGCTGACTCGTGGCGATCTGGTGCTGTTCGATCGCAACAACCACAAATCCAACCACCACGGGGCGCTGATCCAGGCTGGGGCCACGCCGGTCTATCTGGAAACCGCCCGCAACCCGTTCGGCTTTATCGGCGGTATCGATGCGCACTGCTTCGACGAACGCTACCTGCGCGAGCAGATCCGCGAAGTGGCGCCGGAGAAAGCCGCAGCGGCACGGCCGTTCCGGCTGGCGATCATTCAGCTCGGTACCTACGACGGCACGATTTACAACGCTCGCCAGGTGATCGACACCATCGGCCACCTGTGCGATTACATCCTGTTCGACTCCGCCTGGGTGGGCTACGAAGGCTTTATTCCGATGCTGAAAGAGTGCTCGCCGCTGCTGCTGGAGCTGGACGAGCACGATCCGGGCATTTTTGTCACCCAGTCGGTGCATAAACAGCAGGCGGGGTTCTCGCAGACCTCGCAGATCCACAAGAAAGACGACCATATCAAAGGGCAGAAGCGCCACTGCAACCATAAGCATCTGAACAATGCGTTCATGCTGCATGCGTCGACCAGCCCGTTCTATCCGCTGTTCGCCGCGCTGGACGTCAACGCCAAGATGCATGCCGGCGCCGCCGGACGTCGCATGTGGATGGACTGCGTCAAGCTGGGCATCGAGACGCGTAAACAGCTGCTCACGCGCTGCTCGCAGCTGAAGCCGTTTATTCCGCTGCAGGTGGCGGGCAAGGACTGGCAGGATTACGATACCGATCTGATTGCCAACGACGCGCGTTTCTTCACCTTCGTACCGGGGGAAACGTGGCACGGCTTCGAAGGCTATGCCCAGGATCAGTATCTGGTGGATCCGTGCAAGTTGCTGCTGACCACGCCGGGGATTGACGCCGCGACTGGCCAATACACCGAGTTCGGCGTGCCGGCCACCATTCTGGCCAACTTCCTGCGCGAGAACGGCATCGTGCCGGAGAAGTGCGATCTCAACTCGATCCTGTTCCTGCTGACTCCGGCGGAAAACCCGGCCAAGATGGAACAGCTGGTGGAGATGCTGGCGCAGTTCGAGCGCTATGTTGCAGAAGACGCGCCGCTGAGCGTGGTGCTGCCAACGGTGTACCGCAAGAACGAGCAGCGCTATCGTGGCTACAGCATTCGCCGGCTGTGCCAGGAGATGCACGATCTGTACGTCAGCTTCGACGTCAAGCAGCTGCAAAAAGAGATGTTCCGCCAGGATCATTTCCCGCCGGTGGTGATGAACCCGCAGGATGCCAACGTGGAGTTTATCCGCGACAACGTCGAGCTGGTGCCGATCGGCCAGGCGGAAGGGCGCATCGCGGCGGAGGGGGCCTTGCCGTACCCGCCGGGCGTGCTGTGCGTGGTGCCGGGCGAAGTGTGGGGCGGCGCGGTGCAGCGCTATTTCCTGGCGTTGGAAGAGGGCATCAACCGCCTGCCGGGCTTCTCGCCGGAGCTGCAGGGGGTCTACATCGAGAAAAAAGATCACGGCTGGAAGCGCATCTTCGGCTATATGATCAAGCCATAGAAAAAGGGCCGGCTCGCACCGGCCCTTCTCATTTATCCACGCGGGAAGCGTTACTTTCTGCGGTAGCTCTTCTGCGCGGTATTTACTTTCACCAGATAGCGGCGCGACTCGGCGGCCGGGTGCTTGGTGGTCAGCGTTTGGTACACGTCGCCCGGCTGCATGCCGTTGATGATGCCCACCGCACGCGTTCTGTCGCTGGAGAACACCCGCAGCACGCTGCCTGCGCCGCCGTTGTAAGCGGTGATCACCGCATAGCGGCGCGAGGTCGGGTTCTGAATGCCGCCCAGGTAGTTGTTCTGCAGGATAGCCAGATAGGCGGTGCCGGTGTCGATGTTGTTCTCCGGATCGAACAGGTAGCTGCGGCTCGGGGTGCCCCATTTGCCGCGCATCTGGAACACATCCTTACCGGCGGTGTGCTGCACCACCTGCATCAGGCCCAGCGCGTCCGAACCGCTCACCGCATACGGGTTGAAGCTCGATTCGGTCTGCATGATAGCCAGGATCAGCGACTCGTCCACGCCGTATTTTTCCGACGCCTTGCGCACCATCGGCAGGTATTTGTGCGCACGTTTGTCCAGGTGGTTCGGCACCAGCTGGATGGTGACCGAGTAGATCACGTGCAGGCCGGAGGTGCGTTTTTGCAGCTTGGTTTGCAGCAGGTAATCGGCGAAGTGCGCCGCGCGCCATTCCCAGCGGATCGGCGCCCCTTTGTTATCCAGCACCTGGCCGTACAGGAACGGCTCTTTGCTGATCTGGATATCGTTGGCGTCGGAATAGAGGTCGATCGAACCCGGATCGTCACCCATCAGCAGCGTGCTGATGATCGCCTGGCGCAGGTGCGCAGCCGGATCGGTGGTGGCGATGGTCTCGATGGTAATGGCGCCGGTGTCGAAGTTGATGTGGCTGCGGGTTTGGTATTGGTCGGTATATTTAACGTAGTCTTTCGGCCCGGCGATCAGAACTTCATTCAGACCCCAGATGTTCTCGATGTTGTGGGCAAATTGGCCCATCAGAATGTCGAAGCCGTTGGTATCTTTGATCCAGGCTTCGTTGATTTCTTCACTTTTTTTGCCGGAACAGGAGATCAGCAAAGGCGCTATTACGAGCAAAGCTAAAATTTTCTTCATCTTAAAGCCGTTTGGAAGAAGTATAAGAGGATTGAAGCGGGCCAGCGCCTGGCCCCAACAGCATTATTCGCTCGGCGGCGTATAGCCTTCGATGTGTACGTCGTGCCCTTCGAACAGGAACTTGATCATTTCCTCTTCCAGCAGCTTGCGGTCATCCACGTTCATCATGTTCAGCTTCTTCTCGTTGATCAGCATGGTCTGCTTCTTCATCCACTCGCCCCAGGCTTCCTTGGAGATCTCGTTGTAGATGCGCTTGCCGACGTCGCCGGGATAAAGCTGGAAGTCCTGGCCTTCGGCGTCGCGCTGCAGGAAAGTACAAAAAATGGTGCGGCTCATGCTAATTCCTCATCGATGGCGCTATCGCCATATAAGTTTTGTTGGATCGGGGGCTGCTTCGCCAGCTGTTGCAACAGGCGATCTACCGGCGCTGCCAGCCCGACCGACGGCGGCTGCGCTAAGTTATACCAGAGACCCGCGCCCTCATCCATGCCGCTGCCCGCCGCGTCGAGCGACAGCCACATCGGCACAATATCGAGATGGAAATGGCTGAACGTGTGGCGAAACGCGGTCAGCTGTTCCAGGCGCTTGCCTTTCAGACCGCGCTGCTGCAGCCAGAGTTCCAAATCCACGCGCGCGCTGAACTGCGGGAAGCAGAGCAGGCCGCCCCACAGGCCCACCGCCGGGCGCTGCTCCAGCCACACGCGGTTGCCGTGCTGCAGCAATAAGAAGTAGGCGGTTTTTTCCGGCAGGGTCTGCTTGGGTTTCTTGCCGGGATAGTTGGCCCAGCTGTGATTGGCGTAAGACAGGCAGCCGACGTTGAGCGGGCAGAGTTCACACTTGGGCTTGGAGCGGGTGCAGACCATGGCACCCAGATCCATCATCGCCTGGTTGAACTGGCCGACGCCCTGGGCCGGGGTGACTTCTTCGCTGATTTTCCACAGCCGGTTTTCGACCTCTTTCTTGCCCGGCCAGCCTTCCACCGCGTAGCAGCGGGCCAGCACGCGCTTCACGTTGCCGTCGAGGATCGGATAGTGTTGGCCCAGCGCCAACGACAGCACCGCGCCGGCGGTAGAGCGGCCAACGCCCGGCAAATCGGCGATTTCTGCGAAGGTTGTCGGGAACTCGCCGCCGTGCTGTGAGACAATGGTCTGCGCCGCCTTGTGCAGGTTACGGGCGCGGGCGTAATAGCCGAGACCGGTCCACAGATGCAGCACTTCGTCCAGCGGGGCCTCCGCCAGCGCGCGCACGTTAGGAAAACGGGCCATAAAGCGCTGAAAATAAGGAATGACGGTGGCAACCTGGGTCTGTTGCAACATCACCTCGGAGAGCCATACTTGATAGGCGGTTTTCTCCAGCTGCCATGGCAGGGTCTTGCGGCCGTAGCGCTGGTACCAGTCAAGCACCACCTGTGCGAATTGTTGTGCTTGCATCATGAGCAGCGTCGTTATCCGGCAGAAAATGAAGCGAGATTGCAGCATAGAGTCATGATGCTGTAAACCGGAACTTTCCGACGCCGCACGGCGGGTACAGAAGATGAACACTTGCTAAACCAATGTATCTTTGCATAATGCGCGTTTCCCTAATTGGCAGCCAAACAGACAGAAAGCACTATGATTAATGACGTCATCTCCCCGGAATTTGATGAGAACGGCCGCGCGATGCGCCGTATCCGCAGTTTTGTCCGCCGCCAGGGGCGGCTGACCAAAGGCCAGCAGCACGCGCTGGAGAACTATTGGCCGGTGATGGGCGTGGAGTATCAGACTGACGCTGTCGATCTCGCTGCGCTGTTTGGCCGCGAAGCGCCGACGGTGCTGGAGATCGGTTTTGGCATGGGTGCCTCGCTGGTGACCATGGCGGGCAACAACCCGCAGCAGAACTTTTTAGGGATCGAAGTGCACTCGCCGGGCGTGGGTGCCTGCCTGGCCGACGCCCACGAGGCGAAGTTGAGCAACCTGCGCGTGATGTGCCACGATGCGGTTGAAGTGCTGGAAAACATGATCCCGGACGGCTCGCTGGACATGGTGCAGCTGTTCTTCCCCGATCCGTGGCACAAGGCGCGCCACAACAAGCGCCGCATCGTGCAAACGCCGTTTGTCGAACTGGTGCTGCGCAAGCTGAAGACCGGCGGGGTCTTCCACATGGCCACCGATTGGCAACCTTATGCGGAACATATGTTAGAGGTTATGAACGGGGTCGCAGGCTACCGTAATCTTTCCAGCGATAATGATTATGTGCCGCGTCCGGATTCGCGCCCACTGACGAAATTTGAATTACGCGGCCAGCGCCTGGGACATGGCGTTTGGGACTTGATGTTTGAGAGGAAAGAATAATGGCTAAGAACCGCAGTCGTCGTTTACGTAAAAAGTTGCACATTGAAGAATTTCAGGAGCTGGGTTTCTCCGTAGCCTGGCGCTTCGCCGAAGGCACGTCGGTGGAAGATATCGACAGCACGCTCGATACCTTCATCGATGAAGTGATCGAGCCGAACGGTCTGGCGTTTGACGGCAGCGGCTACCTGCAGTGGGAAGGTCTGATCTGCCTGCAGAAGATCGGCCACTGCACCGACGAGCATCGCGAACTGGTGAAAAACTGGCTGGAAGCGCGCAAACTGTCCGACGTTAAGGTCAGCGATCTGTTCGATATCTGGTGGGATTGATCGCGCTTGCCCGATGAGCGCGGCTTCGCGCCGCTTATTTCCCCCTAAATAATTGGATTTGCATCACGGCGGCAAGAGTGTGAGTCCCCAGGAGCTTACTTCAGTAAGTGACTGGGGTGAGCGCTCGCAGCCAACACAGATGCGGATTCAAGTATGACGGGGATGGATTTAAGGTGCCTTAACGGCGCCTTTGTTTTGCCCGGAGTGTGACCGAGGTGGTAACAACATTGGATAACGCGCTGCTGGAGGAGATCCTGCAACAGGTGCGCCCGCTGATTGGCCAGGGGAAAGTGGCCGACTACATCCCGGCGTTGGCGGAAGTGCCCGCCGATCGGCTGGCGATCGCCGTCTGCACGGTGGACGGCGAACTGTTCCAGGCCGGCGACGCCGCGGAGCGCTTCTCCATTCAGTCGATCTCCAAAGTGCTGAGCCTGACGCTGGCGCTGACGCGCTATCAGGAGCCTGAGATCTGGCGGCGCGTCGGCAAAGAGCCTTCCGGCCTGCCGTTCAACTCGCTGCTGCAGCTGGAGATGGAGCAGGGTAAACCGCGCAATCCGTTTATCAACCCCGGCGCACTGGTGGTGTGCGACATGCTGCAAACTCGGCTCAGCGCCCCCAAGCAGCGCATGCTGGAGGTGGTGCGCCAGCTGGCCGGCGAAGACGACCTGGCCTATGACCTGCGGGTGGCGCGCTCCGAGTTCGAACACTCCGATCGCAATGCGGCCATCGCCTATCTGATGAAGTCGTTCGGCAACTTCGAGAACGATGTGATTACCGTGCTGCAAACCTATTTCCACTACTGCGCGCTGCGCATGAGCTGCGTGGAGCTGGCGCGCAGCTTCGTCTATCTGGCCAATCACGGCCGCGATCTCAGCGGCGAGGCGGTGATCAGCCCGCTGCAGGCCCGGCAGATCAACGCCCTGATGATGACCAGCGGCATGTACGACGGCGCCGGCGAATTCGCCTATCGGGTGGGGATGCCGGGCAAGTCCGGCGTGGGCGGCGGCATCGTGGCCATCGTGCCGGGCGAGCTGTCGATCGTCGTCTGGTCGCCGGAGCTGGATGCCTCCGGCAACTCACTGGCGGGAACTGCGGCGCTGGAACTGTTGTCTCAACGTATCGGTCGTTCGATTTTTTAATCCCAATCTGGATGGGAGTCAGGAGAAGCTATGTTGAAGAAAACCGGGTTAGCCTTACTGCTGCTGGCGGCGACTGCCGCACAGGCCCACGCTGAGTACCAATGCAGCGTTAAACCCCAGGATGATGTGATCATCAGCCCGCAGAGCGTGCAGGTGAAAGGCGCCAGTGGCGACCTGCAAATATCGCCGGATGGCGACGTGATCCGCAACGGCCAGGCGCTAAGCTTGAACGACAGCCAGCGGCAGAAAGCCTTCAGTTACCAGAGCGCCTTGCGCAAGCAGCTGCCGTGGATCGACGACGGCGCGCAGAAACACCTGGAGAAAGCCCGCTCGGCGCTGGATAAGGTGATCGTTAAAGAGCTGGGCAGCAACAGTAACGTGCGCAACCGGCTGACCACCCTGAATGGCCAACTGAAACAGCAGATGAACCGCATCATCGAACACCGCAGCGACGGTCTGACCTTCCACCACCAGGCGATTGACCAGGTGGAACAGGACGGCCGCAACATCGTGCAGCAGAGCATGGGCGGGGTGCTGCAGGACAGCCTGAACGAGATGGGCGTCAAACAGGCCGCCAACAGCGGCGGCAACCCGCTGCAGGCGATCATGGGCAACCTGGGCGGCTTGCAGAAGGCGATCCAGAACGAATGGAACAACCAGGAGCAGGACTTCCAGAACTTCGGTCATGACGTGTGCAACCGCGTCACCGCACTGGAAACCCAGCGCAAGGATCTGCTGAAGGCGTTGAAGTAACGGATAGGCATAGCCGCCGTGCGTTCTTTGACCTCACGACGGCTATCTGAGAAACTGGCTAAACTATAATCAATCGGCAAAAGGATTTTGCATTGATGCCAGTGATATTCCGTTATAAAGGCTATAGGTTCTTTTTTTATTCAAATGAGGGTGACCCGCTTGAGCCGCCGCATGTTCATATCAGAGACGCTGAGGCTGAAGCGAAATTTTGGTTGGTTCCTGGCGTGCAGTTGGCGCGTAATGATGGCTTTAACGCCAGAACGCTAAAAGAGTTGGCTGGTCTGGTTGATACCTATCAGGCATTGTTTTTGGAGGCTTGGCATGAGTATTTCGGCTAAACGCGTCAGCTTTGACGATACGACGATGTGGGTCGAACTAAGTGACGCCAGAATTATTGGCGTGCCGCTGGCCTGGTTTCCCCGTTTGTTGAACGCGACGGAAGAACAGCGGGCGGGGTATGAGCTCAGCGCTCGCGGCATCCATTGGGACGCGTTGGACGAGGATGTTTCCGTTGAGGGATTGCTGAAGGGGCGTGGCGACGTGACGCACCGCCCTCATAATGCCGCCTGAACATGAAAAAAAGCGCTGATCATTCAGCGCTTTTTTTTTACTCGTCGTCCGCCAGGAACAGTTCCAGCAGCGAGTTGAGGAACAGCTTGCCCTTCTCGGTAATTTGCCAATGCTCCGCGGTTTCTTCCAAATAGCCTTTGGCCAGCGCTTCGTCCAGCTGCGGGCGAATAACGCTTTCCGCCAGCCCTGTGTAGTTGACGAAGTCGGCGCGCGGCGCGGCTTCCAGCAGGCGGAAGCGGTTCATGAAGAACTCGAACGGCCGATCCGCCGCCGCCACCTCATGCTGCTTGTCCATGTAGTCGCCGCGCATAAAGCCGCGCGGGTGCTTGGTCTTGGCGGTGCGCAGGATGCGTCCGTCGCTGAAGGTCACCTTGCCGTGCGCGCCGCAGCCGATCCCCAGATAGTCGCCGAAGCGCCAGTAGTTGAGATTGTGCTGGCATTGGTAGCCCGGCTTGGCGTAGGCCGAGGTTTCATACTGCTGGTATCCGGCGGCGCTCAGCAGCTGGTGGCCGCGCTCGAAGATGTCCCACAGCGCGTCGTCGTCCGGCAAGACCGGCGGGCGTGAGCTGAACAGGGTGTTCGGCTCGATGGTCAGCTGATACCACGACAGGTGCGGCGGATTGAGGGCGATCGCCTGGCGCAGATCGTCCAGCGCCTCTTCCAGCGACTGATCCGGCAGGCCGTGCATCAGATCGAGGTTGAAGCTGCGCAGGCCAAGGCCGGTCGCCAGCGTCGCCGCGCGTTTGGCTTCTTCCGGGCCGTGGATGCGCCCCAGGCGGGTCAGCTTCTCGGCGCTGAAGCTTTGCACCCCAATGGAGATGCGGTTGACGCCGGCGCGCTGGTAGCCGCTGAAGCGATCGGCTTCCACGGTGCCGGGGTTAGCCTCCATGGTGATTTCGGCGTCGTCGGCGACGCGAATGCGCGCCCGCACGCCGTCCAGCAAGGCCTGCATCGCCTCGGCGCTCAGCAGGCTGGGGGTGCCGCCGCCGATAAAGATAGTGCTGATTTCCCGGCCGCCGGCCAGCGGCAGGTCGGCATCCAGATCCGCCAACAGATGATCGACGTACTCCTGATGCGGTACGTCACCCTTCAGCGCATGGGAGTTGAAGTCGCAATACGGGCATTTCTGCACGCACCACGGGATGTGGATGTAGAGACTCAGCGGGGGCAGCTTAAGCATTGCGCATGGCTTCCAACATCAGCTTCAGCGCCTTGCCGCGGTGCGAAATCGCCCGCTTCTCGTCGCGGCTCAGCTCGGCGGCGGTGCGCCCCAGTTCCGGCACGTAGAAGACAGGGTCGTAACCGAAGCCGCCTTCACCGGCGGCCTGTTCGGTGATTTCGCCGGCCCAACTGCCGTGGAACACCAGCGGCGTCGGGTCTGCCGCATGGCGCAGATAGACCAGCACGCAGTGGAATTGCGCGCCGCGCTTGCCCAGCGCCACGTCTTTCATCGCCGCCAGCAGCTTGTCGAGGTTCTGCCGATCGTCGGCGTCTTCACCGGCGTAGCGTGCGGAGTAGATGCCCGGCGCGCCGCCCAGCGCGTCGACCGCCAGACCGGAGTCGTCGGCGATCGCTGGCAGGCCGGTGACCTGTGCCGCATGGCGCGCTTTCAGAATGGCGTTTTCGATAAACGTCAGGCCGGTCTCTTCGGCGGATTCCACGCCCAGATCGGTTTGCGCGACCACGTCCAGGCCGAAATCGGCCAACAGGTCGGCAAGTTCGCGCACTTTGCCCGGGTTACCGGTGGCAAGAACGACTTTTTGCATAATGACTACCTTGAAAATTATTCGATGAGCGCCGCGACCACGGCGGGGATCTGTTGCGGATTCACGATGCGTAACTGTTTATGCCGCCCCAGTTCGCCTTTCTCGATGGTGACGTTGCTTTTCGCCACTTTGAACTGCTTGGCGATAAACTTGATCAAATGGGCGTTGGCTTGGCCGTCGACCGGCGGGGCGGTGATGGCGACTTTTAGTTCGTCGCCATGCAAGCCGATAATTTGGTCGCGGCTGGCTTTCGGCTGAATATATAGCCTGATCGCCAGCCCGTCCAGCACCGGAGTGACGGCACTCACAGCAGGAACCAGATCTCGCCGAACAGATCCATGCCCAGGTAGTTGATCAGATAGAGGATCAGGATCACCACCATGGCGGAAAAGTCGATACCGCCCATCGCCGGAATGATGCGACGGATCGGCGCCATCAACGGTTCGGTCAGCTGGTACATCACGTAGTCGATCGGGCTGCGGCCCTGGCTTACCCAGCTCATCAGCGCACGAATGATCATCACCCAGAAGATCAGGTAGCCGGCGGACTTGACCAGCGAGATCAGGCCGAACAGCAGGTTATACGGGCTGAGCGATATCGCGCCGCCCTGGATCAGTAGCAGCAGCGGGTACTTGATGGTCATCAACAGGAACGCCAGCAGCAGAGAAGCGCTGTCGATAGGCCCCAGCGATGGGATGATGCGGCGCAGCGGGCCGACCACCGGTTGGGTGATCTTCACCACAAACTGCGAGAACGGGTTATAAAAATCGGTGCGCGTCCATTGCATCCAAATGCGCAGCAACAGCACCATCACGTACAGATCAATAACGGTCTTGACCAGGAAAGTCAGCGTTAGCATGAAGTGGTCCTTCTCCTTAACTCATGGTTATTTAAAATAATTTTTCCATTTCTTGCGCACGAGAAACGGCGGCCTGCATCGCTTGCGCCACGGTTTCCGGCAGTTGGCGTTCGTTGAACACCCGCAGCGCTTCGGCGGTGGTGCCGCCTTTGGAAGTCACCTGCTCGCGCAGCGTGCCCAGCGGCGTATCCGGGTTGGCTTCCACCAAGGCGGCAGCACCGGAAGCGGCCTGCTGCACCAGATCGCGCGCGGTCTGGCTGTCGAAGCCCATGCGTTCGGCCTCTTTTTGCATCGCTTCCATAAACAGGAAGAAATAAGCCGGGGCGCTGCCCGCGGCGGCGATCACGCCGTTGATGCCATTTTCGTCATCTACCCAGCAAACTTTACCGACCGACGCCATTAAATCGCCGGTGTAGTCGCGATCCTGTTGGCTGACCTGCGCCGGCGCGTACAGCCCGCTCATGCCCTTGCCGACCAGCGACGGGGTGTTGGGCATGATGCGCACGATGTCCAGTTGGTCGCCGAGCAGCTGATAGAAACGGCTGACCTGAATACCGGCGGCGATCGACAGCACCAGTTTGCCGCCGAAATCGACCTGTTCGCGCAGCGGCTGACACACGTCGGCCATCATCTGCGGTTTGACCGCCAGCACCACCACCTCGGCTTCACGCGCGCAGGCGACGTTGTCGCCGCTGCTGACGATGCCGTAGTCCGCCGCCAGCGCGTCACGGTTTTTCGCCGAAGGGGCGCAGACGCTGATGGATTTGGCCGGATAGCCGCCCGCCACCAGGCCGGCGATGATTGCACGCGCCATGTTGCCGGCGCCGATAAAGGTAATCTTGCGATGTTGCATCAAATCCCTCGTCTGTTTGTCAGGCCTGCGAGTAGTCGCGGGCGCCAAAAATTGCGGTGCCGATGCGCACCAGGGTGCTGCCTGCGGCAATCGCTGCCGCCATATCGTCCGTCATGCCCATCGACAGCGTATCGGCCTGCGGATAACGCTGGCGCAGGGCGAGAAAGGCGTCGTTCATCTGGTTGAATACCGCCAACTGCCGCTGGTAATCCGCTTCCGGCGCCGGGATGGCCATCAGGCCGCGCAGCGTCAGGTTCGGCAGCGCAGCGAGCGCCTCGGCCAGCGCTGGCAGTTCGCTTAATGCAATGCCGGATTTGCTCTGCTCATCGCTGATGTTGATTTGAATCAGCACGTTGAGCGGCGGCAGGTCGGCCGGGCGCTGATCGCTCAGGCGCTGGGCGATGCGCAGCCGATCCACGGTATGACACCAGGCGAAATGTTCCGCCACCAGCCGACTCTTATTGGATTGCAGCGGGCCGATAAAGTGCCACACCAACTCACCGCCCTGCGGCGACTCGGCGAAATGCCGGATCTTGTCTACCCCTTCCTGCACGTAGTTCTCGCCGAAGGCGCGCTGGCCGGCGGCGATGGCTTCTTCGATCGCCGCCACAGGTTTGGTTTTGCTGACTGCAAGCAGAGCAACTTCTTCCGGCGACCGTGCGCAGTTTTGCGCGGCGGCCGCGATGCGGTTTCTGACATCCTGCAGGTTCTGTTGGATAGTGCTCATTATTGACCCGGGAGAGTGATATGGATATCGATGAATTCGTGGCCCTTAGTGTAAAGCATAATGCTTCCGATCTGCACCTTTGTGCCGGTCATCCGCCGATGTTGCGCATCGACGGTGAACTGCAGCCGCTGGCGGCGGCGCAAACGCTGACGGCGCAAGGCGCGCAGGCCCTCTGCGATGGATTGCTGAATGCGCAGCAGCGCGAGAGCCTGCGGCGGCTGGGGCAGGTCGATCTGGCGTTGCACAGGCCGGGCGGGGAGCGGTTGCGCGCCAACATTTTTCAACAAAGCGCGGGGATTTCTCTCGCGTTGCGGCGTATTGCCGGGCAATCGCCTTCGCTTGCCGAGCTGGCAGCGCCGGCCATCGTGCCGGCGCTGCTGCGGCGCGACGATGGGCTTCTCCTGGTCACCGGCGCCACCGGCAGCGGCAAGTCCACCACGCTGGCAGCGATGATCGACGAGATCAACCGGCACCAGCAGCGGCACATTTTGACGCTGGAGGATCCGATTGAATTCCTGCACCGCAGCCGGCGATCGCTGATCCAGCAGCGGGAGATCGGCCGCGACAGCCACAGCTTTGATGCGGCGTTGCGCGCCGCGCTGCGCGAAGATCCTGATGTGATCCTGCTGGGCGAGCTGCGCGATACCACCACCATCCGGCTGGCGCTCACCGCGGCGGAGACCGGCCACCTGGTGCTGGCGACGCTGCACACCCGCAGCGCGTCGCAGGCAGTGGAACGGTTAGTGGACGTGTTTCCGGCGGAAGAAAAACCCTATGTGCGCGCCCAGCTGGCCGGCAGTCTGCAGGCGGTGATCGCGCAAAAGCTGATGAGGCGGCCCGGCGGCGGACGCGTGGCGATCTTCGAAGTGCTGACGGCGACGGCGGCGGTCAGCAACCTGATCCGCGAAGGGAAAACGCATCAGTTGGCGAGCGTGTTGCAAACCGGCGCACAGTCCGGCATGCAAACCTTTGAGCAAGGTTTGCAGCAGCGGATTGACGCCGGTGTGTTGGGGGACTGTGCGGGGGAGGGAACGGGTGTTTAGCCCAGCTGCCGTTCGAACCAGCTCTCGAGGATCACTACCGCGGAGGCGGAATCCACGCTGCCTTTATCAAGGGCGCGGAAGCCGCCGCGGTCGAACAGGTTGGCGCGCGCTTCCACGGTGCTCAGGCGCTCGTCATGCAGATCGATCTGGATGCCGAAGCGGCCGTGCAGGCGGTTGGCGAACTTGCGCGCCTGGGCGGTAACGGGTTGTTCGGTGCCGTCCATGTTCAGCGGCAGGCCGACCACCACCAAATCCGGCTGCCACTCCTTTAGCAGTTTTTCAATTTTCAGCCAGTCCGGCGAGCCGTCCTGCGCTTTGAAGGCCGGCAGGGCGCGGGCGCTGCCGGTCAACTCCTGGCCGATGGCCGCGCCAATGCTTTTGGTGCCGAAGTCGAAGGCGATAATGGTGCGGTTGCTCATCAGGCGTGTCCTGCGTGGTTGGCGATGCTGCGAATGTCGATACCCAATAGGTTCCCCGCCTCGCGCCAGCGGCTGGCGATCGGCGTGCGGAACAAAATGTCGGTGTTGGCTTCGATGGTCAGCCAGGCGTTTTCCAATACTTCCTGCTCCAACTGGCCCTTTTCCCAGCCCGCATAACCCAGCGCCACCAGCACGTCGTCCGGTTGCTCTGGCGTGCCGAGCGTTTCCAGCACGTCTTTCGAGGTGGTGATCATGGTGTTGGGCGAAATTTGAATGCTGGCGCCGAAGCCGTGGCGCGGCGTATGCAGGATAAACCCGCGATCGTCCGCCAGGGGGCCGCCGGCGAACACCGGCTTGTCCAGGCTGATGGCCGGATCGCGCGCAGGCGGCATGATCTTCAGCTTGCTCAGCACCGTGGCTACCGTGAACTGCTCCACCGGTTTATTGATCACCAAACCCATGGCGCCTTCTTCATTGTGCTCGCAAATGTAAATCACCGAGCGCTTGAAGCGAGGATCCTGCAGCGTTGGCATGGCGATCAGAAAATGGTGCTGTAAATTCATGGCGTTAGTATAAGGTAATCAATGGGTGAGAAAATAAACAGCCGCCAGTATGCGGCTATACCCGCCGCCTTTCAAGCCGCTGCCGGAAAGGCGGGCTTTGGCAGGCGCGATACAGGATAGCGGGCAGCATGCCGCCCGCATGACGCATTACTTCGCCGCCAGGCGCTTTTCAATCGCGTCCATCAGCATGCCGGTAATCGAGATAGGGAATGCCGCCTCGATCTCGCGTGCGCAGGTTGGGCTGGTCACGTTGATCTCGGTCAGGCGATCGCCGATCACGTCCAGACCGACGAAGATCAGCCCTTTCTCTTTCAGCGTCGGGGCGACGGTACGGGCGATTTTCCAGTCGCTCTCGCTCAGTGGACGCGCTTCGCCGCGGCCGCCGGCCGCCAGGTTGCCGCGGGTCTCGCCCTGCGCCGGAATGCGCGCCAGGCAGTAAGGCACCGGCTCGCCGTCCACCACCAGGATGCGCTTGTCGCCGTCCTTGATCGCCGGCAGGAAGTTCTGCGCCATGCAGAAACGGCTGCCGTGTTCGGTCAGGGTTTCGATGATCACCGACAGGTTAGGATCGTCCTGCTTCACGCGGAAGATAGACGCGCCGCCCATGCCGTCCAGCGGTTTCAGGATGATGTCGCCGTGCTGTTGGTGGAATTTGCGGATGTGTGCGGCGCTGCGGCTAACCAGCGTATCCGGCGTCAGCTCAGGGAACCAGGCGGTGAACAGCTTCTCGTTGCAGTCGCGCAGGCTTTGCGGCTTGTTGACCACCAGCGTGCCTTTGACTTCGGCGCGCTCCAGAATGTAGGTCGCGTAGATGTATTCGGTATCGAACGGCGGATCCTTGCGCATCAGGATCACGTCCAGATCGTGCAGCGCCAGATCCTGCTCGGCGCCGAAGCTGAACCAGCTCTCCTTGTCTTCCTTCACGCTCAGCAGGCGGGTACGGGCGCGCCCGTCGCCGGCGTGCAGATAGAGATCGTTCATCTCCATGTAGTGCAATTCGTAACCGCGGCGCTGCGCTTCGAGCAGCATGGCGAAGCTGGTGTCTTTCTTGATGTTGATGGAATCGATAGGATCCATCACGATGCCGAGCTTAATCATCTTTTCTCCTTTAACCCAGGTCGCCGAAGCGGACCTGCAGAGCGGTAATGGCGGTGAGCGCTGTGGTTTCGGTACGCAGAACGCGTGGTCCCAGCAGAATATCAGTAAATCCGTGGTCGGTGGTCATGGCGATTTCGTCGGCGGACAAACCGCCTTCCGGGCCGATCAGCAGGCGGACGCGGTCTACCGGCTGCGGCAGCGTGTTGATGCTGTGGCTGGCGCGCGGATGCAGGTTGAGCTTCAGGCTGCCGTCCTGCTCGGCGCACCAGGCCTCCAGCGACATCGCCTCGCGGATTTCGGGAATGCGGTTGCGGCCGCACTGCTCGCAGGCGGCGATGGCGATTTTTTGCCATTGTTGGATTTTCTTCGCCAGACGCTCGCCGTCCAACTTGACGCCGCAGCGCTCGGAAAACAGCGGGGTGATGACGTTGACGCCCAGCTCGATGGATTTCTGGATGGTGAACTCCATCTTCTCGCCGCGCGAGATCACCTGGCCCAGATGCAGGTTGAGCGGCGATTCGATGTCCTCCACGCGGCCGTCGCCGAGGCGCACCAGCACGCTCTTTTTGTCCACCCGGACTATCTCGGCGTCGAACACCTGGTTACTGCCGTCGAACAGCTGCAGCGCCTGGCCGGCGCTCATGCGCAGCACGCGCCCGACGTGGTTGGCGGCGTCCTCGCTGAGGGCGATCTCCGCCCGATCGGTTAACGGCTGCGGATGGTAAATGCGGGGTATGCGCATGGGTAGTCTGATCCTGACGAAACGGCGCCGCGGGTTGGCGGCGCCATGAAAGATAAAGGCTATAGTAGGTTAGCTTTTCCGCTGCTGACAAGCCTGTTGAATATAGGGGTTGTGGTTGCCCTGCACCTTGGCGATACGTGCTTCACGCTGACATTCCCATTGGCTCACCGGATATTGCCGGTTCCACACCTCGAACAGCTGGGTTTGCTGGCGTGACAGCCGCAGCTGGTAGCGATCGCGCATGTAGAAGTAGGTGCGGGCAATGGCGCCGCGGGCGCGGGCGGGCGGCTCCGCCTGTTTATTCTTGAAGTCCACCTTCATTGGGCATTGCCCGTACTGGCCTGCACCGCCGTTCCATTGGCTGTACATGAAGTTGTTGCGGTCGCCGTTCACTTCGCCGATCGCCGGCTGCAGGTTGTGCAGATCGGTTTCTATCTGGCGATAGGTGGCGTCCTTGTTGCAATTTTTGCGCCCGCCGTCCTGCCAGCACTGCAGCTGGTGACCGAACTGCCAGGCCGGCACTACGTGTTCCCATTCGATGCGCTGTGCGCGCTGGGCGTTTTTACGCACCTGATAGCCGCAGCCGGCGAGATCCGGGATACCCTTCTTGCCTTGCCAGTCGATGCGGCAGCCGCAGTAAAAGCTGCCCGGCGCATCCTGATTAATCTTGGCCGCCGCCGCTTTGGCCTGAGAGAAGTTATTGATGCCGTGCGCCTGTACGGCGCCTGCGGCGAAAACCGCCATAAACAAAATTCTGCGAAGCATATTCCAAAACAGCTCAAAATTGGAAAAGCAGGCAGGGTAACGGAACTTGCCGGCAGTGGCAAATGGCGATATTTGCTTGTTTTAACGTATAAATCGTTTAACTAAAGGTTCTCGCTAGCAAGAAATTTCAGTTTTTCGCCGCACCGGCGGCAGCGGTATTCGCTTTCGCCGCGCAGCACGCGGTTATGGCGGCGAATGGTGAGCTGGTGCTGCCCGCAGCCGCAGCGGTAGGGGAAGGTTTTGCTTTGCACCGAGGCGGTTTCGAAACGGTGAGTGCGGCTGGCGGGGGTCAGTAGCACGCTTTCCATCATCCAGCGCCATTCGCGGCCGTGCGGCGCCACCCGGCCGAATTGGCGAAACACCAGCAGGTGCGCCAACTCATGCGGCACCACCTCATCGATAAACGGCTGTTGGTTTTCCAGCAGCAGCACCGGGTTCAGACGGATTTCCCAGCTTTGCAGCCAGGCGGTGCCCGCGCTGGTGCCGCGTTGCTGATAGACGATGCTGGGTTCGGGGAACTCGACGGCAAAATGCTGGCGTGCCAACTGCAGCTTTTCTCGCAGGCAGCGCATCACCGCTTGTTGCAGCGCGATGGGGATTCTTGGTTTGTTCATTGCGGCTAGCTTAAGCAATGGCACGGCGGCTGACAATATGCTCCAACGCAAATCCGCATCCGCGTTTTTTCGCCACATTGATAAAGCGATCGCCGTCGATGGATTGTAATCAATGTGTTAACTGCGGGATAATAAAGCGTGCATGATGAGCCTGTACCCGCAGTTCTCACCGAGCAAGGTTGAAACGCCGCCTGTGGTAATCCCTTACGCAAAGAGCGGTTATTTTGCGATTTGGCGCAATAACTGACTGATTAAAAATACGTAAGGTGGAGGCAGTTTTTTGACAAGGCGCCGCCTCGCGCGCCACAAGTGTGAATTTAACGCAGCTGATGTTGCAAGTGAGAGATCAATGTCGAATAAACCGTTCCACTATCAAGATCCGTTCCCGCTGAAGAAAGACGATACCGAATATTATCTGCTGAGCCGCGACCACGTTTCCGTGAGCGAGTTTGAAGGCCAGGAAATACTGAAAGTTGCCCCTGAAGCGTTAACCCTGCTTGCCCAGCATGCGTTCCACGACGCCTCGTTCATGCTGCGCCCGGCGCATCAACAGCAGGTGGCCGATATCCTCGACGATCCGGACGCCAGCGAAAACGACAAGTACGTTGCGCTGCAATTTCTGCGTAACTCAGAAATCGCCGCCAAGGGTATTTTACCGACCTGCCAGGATACCGGCACGGCGATCATCGTCGGCAAAAAGGGCCAGCGCGTCTGGACCGGCGGCGGCGATGAAGAAGCGCTGTCGCGCGGGGTCTACAACACCTACATCGAAGAGAACCTGCGCTATTCGCAGAACGCCGCGCTGGATATGTACAAAGAGGTCAATACCGGCAGCAACCTGCCGGCGCAGATCGATCTCTACAGCGTGGACGGCGAAGAATACAAATTCCTGTGCATCGCCAAGGGCGGTGGTTCTGCCAACAAAACCTATCTGTATCAGGAAACCAAGGCGCTGCTGTCGCCGGGCAAGCTGAAAAACTACCTGGTCGACAAGATGCGCACGCTGGGCACTGCGGCCTGCCCGCCGTACCACGTGGCGTTCGTCATCGGCGGCACCTCGGCGGAAGCGACGCTGAAAACCGTCAAACTGGCCTCGACCAAGTATTACGATGGCCTGCCGACCGAAGGCAACGAGCATGGCCAGGCGTTCCGCGATCTGGAACTCGAAGCGGAACTGCTGCAAGAAGCACAGAACCTGGGGCTGGGCGCGCAGTTCGGCGGTAAATACTTCGCGCACGATATCCGCGTGGTGCGCCTGCCGCGCCACGGCGCGTCCTGCCCGGTCGGCATGGGCGTCTCCTGCTCGGCGGACCGCAACATCAAAGGCAAGATTAACCGCGACGGCATCTGGCTGGAAAAACTGGAGCACAATCCGGGTAAATTCATTCCTCAGGAGCTGCGCCAGGCCGGGGAAGGCGAGGCGATCAAAGTCGATCTCAACCGTCCAATGGCCGAGATCCTCAAACAGCTGTCGCAGTACCCGGTTTCCACCCGTCTGTCGTTGAGCGGCACCATCATCGTCGGCCGCGATATCGCGCACGCCAAGCTGAAAGAGCGCCTGGATCGCGGGGAAGGCCTGCCGCAGTACGTCAAGGATCACCCGATCTACTACGCCGGCCCGGCCAAAACGCCGGAAGGCTATGCGTCCGGTTCCTTGGGGCCGACCACCGCCGGGCGTATGGACTCCTACGTCGATCTGCTGCAATCCCACGGCGGCAGCATGATCATGCTGGCGAAAGGCAACCGCAGCCAGCAGGTGACGGATGCCTGCCACAAGCACGGCGGCTTTTACCTCGGCAGCATCGGCGGCCCGGCGGCGGTGCTGGCGCAGCAGAGCATCAAGAGCCTGGAGTGCGTGGAGTACCCTGAGCTGGGCATGGAAGCGATCTGGAAAATCGAAGTGGAAGATTTCCCGGCGTTTATCCTGGTGGATGACAAAGGCAATGACTTCTTCCAGAAGATTCAGGCCGGTCAGTGCTCCAGCTGTCTGAAATAATCGCTGCCCCCTTCGCCGCCCGCGGGCGGTGAAGGGGAGTGTGTAAAGTCCTGTAGCTTGCTGGACGTCGAGTTTTAACCTGTATACCCTACGCGGGTAGCACTAAAATTCGACTAATGGAATATCGGCAACAGAAGGTTCGGCAAGCACATGGGAACGCAGGAAAGTCACATCAAGGAATTGCTGGTCTGGATTGAAGATAACCTGACCAATCCGCTGTCGTTGGATATCGTTTCTGCCAAGTCAGGCTACACGAAATGGTACCTGCAGCGCATGTTCAAAAAGCAGACCGGATTATCGTTAGCCTCGTATATCCGCGCTCGCCGCCTCTACCTCGCCGCCTTCGCCTTGCGCTTCACGCAGAAGAGCATTCTAGACATTTCGGTTGAATATCAATTCGATAATCAGCAGACATTCTCGCGCTGTTTCAAAAAGCACTTCGCCGAATCGCCCAGCGTGTATCGCCATGCCCGCAAGCAGGACTTCAGCAATCTGGTGCGTTCGCTGGCGGCCAGCCAGCCCGGCGATATTCAGGTCGAACGCGTCAGCATCGCCAGAGGGCAATATGCCTTTCACGGCAAACATTACGCGTACCATCTGGATATCGAGAAGCTGGACAAGTCGCACCTGCCGCAGCGCAGCGCGCTTCGGGCGCAGTTCTACACCTTGTTGGGTGAGCGCCCGGCACAAACCTATTCGTTTACCCAGCTGGTGCCGGACGGCGAGCGGGTCAGGGTCGATTATACCCTGGGCGTGACGACGGACTACCCGCTACGCGAAGGCGTGGCGCTGGAGCCGCTGCCGGAGATCCACGGCGAGTTTTGCCGTTTTCGCTATTCCGGCAAGCCGGTGGCGCTCAATGATCACATCATTAAAATTTACACGCAGGTACTGCCCGAAATGGGGCTGGCCCGCGGTGACGGGCCGGACATGACGGTATTCAGCTATTCGCTGAGCGGGAAAGAGGAGCTGCATCTGGAGCTGCAACATCTGGTGCCGGTGGTGCCGCTGCACTGATCCCGTCGGCGGCCGGCAGCCGGTTTTTTTGCTGCACGATCGCCGCCATCACCGCCAGGGCGATCTCCGCCGGCGTTTTGCTGCCCAGCGGCAGGCCGATCGGCGCATGAATGCGTTCCAACTCCTGCGGCGTGAATTCGGCAATCTGCTGCAAACGCTGGCGCCGCCGCGCGCTGTTTCTGAGCGAGCCCATGGCGCCGATGTAAAACGCCGGGGTGTGGATCGCTTCCATCAGCGTCAGGTCGTCCATGCGCGGATCGTGGGTCAGCGCCACGACGGCGGTATTGGCGTGGCAACCGCCGTCCTCAATGAACTTGGCCGGAAACTGGCGCAGCAGCGTCACGCCCGGTTTCAGCTCGGCGGCGAAGTTATCCAGCGCCTCCGGGCGGCTCTCGCACACCAGCACCTCAAACCCCAGCGCCACGGCGAAGTCGGCGCAGTACAGCGCCACGCTGGACAACCCGGCGATCAGCAGGCGCGGCGCGGCCGCGATGTGCAGGGTGATCTGCTCGAGCCGGCGTTCGACCTGGGTGGCGCTGGTGAAGTGGCTCTGCTCAAGGCTGTGGCAGGCGTGGGGCAGCGTCAGGCGTTTGATCAACGCGTGATGCCCTTCCAGCGCGCCGGCGATGCGTTGCAGATAAGCGACGCTGGCTTCTCCCGCCGGCAGATACTCGATCAGCACGTCCAGCACGCCGCCGCAGGGCAGCGCCACGTTGGGCGTCATGCCGCCTTCGCCATAACGGATCACCTGGCTGGCCGCCTGATACTCCCCGGCGGCTACGCGCCGTAGAAAGTCCTCCTCCACGCACCCGCCCGACAATGAACCGCTGTAGCGGCCGTCTCGGGTCGCGGCCATCAACGCGCCCGGCGACCGCGGCGAAGAGCCGTAGGTACTGAGCACGGTGCATAACCAGACCGGCTGTTGCTGCAGCCAGCTTATCGCCTGGCTGACCACGGTGACATCAAGATGTTGCATAGGTGAATTTACTCGCTGGCCGGGAGTTGCGATGGAAGATCAATATCCTGCACGACGCCGGGGTGCTCAAGCGGCAGCAGGTGTACCGCCGCGCCTTGCAGCAGTTCACGCGCGCCATTATCGCCGCGCAGTTGGCAAAGCGGTTTGCGCAATCGGGCGGAAAAGCCGACCGGGTGACCGGGCTGTTGCGCATAGCAGGGGCGCACGATCGCGTGTTGCCGTAAGGCATCCGCCACCTGTCGGAAAACGTCGGCGCCGACGAACGGCATATCGGCCAGGTGGATCAGCCAGCCCTGCCAGTGCGGCGTGGCCGCAACGCCCGCGGCGATCGAGTCGCCGAGGCCCGCGCTGGCGAGCAGGGTGACCGGCACTTGCTTGGCGGCGCAGGCTGCCAGCACCGGCAGATTATCCGGCCGGGTTACCACCTGTACCGGCAGGCCGGAAGCCAGCGCCTGGCGCAGAGTGTGTTCGAACAGCGATCGCTGCTCGCCCGCTGCATCGGCGAATCCGGCGTTCAATTTGTTGCCCTGGCCGCCGGCCTGGATAAAGCGCTCCCCGCGTCCGGCGGCGGTAATGACAATGCCCGTGGTCATGCTTGAAGTCCGCGTTTGCGCAAATTATTTATTAGCCTACAAACTACCTGTGTTTTGCAAATGTTTTTTTGTTGAAAACAGCCTGTTAATCATCACATAATTTTAGTTATAAGCATATGCTTATGACGTCTACGGCAAGGTCGTCAGCGTTTGCGCAACAACACCGCGAACAAAAACCAATTACAAGAAAGACGTGAAGGACTTATTTATGAGCAATTTCAACCCGTCGCGGCGCCGCTTTATCAAAAGCGCCGTGATTGCGGGGGTGTCTGTGTATCTCGCCCCCCTGTACAGCCGCGCCTACGCCGCGCTGTTCGAGCAAAAAATCCTCCAGTCGCCCAACTGGGATCCGCAGACCAAACGCGTCCGTTTCCGCATCGATGGCCGCGCCAAGGTCATGGGGCAGAAGGTGTTCGCGCGCGATATCCGCGCGGTGGACATGCCGCACTGGCCGCAGAAACAGGCGCACGCCTTCATTCTGCGCGTCACCAAAGCCGACCGGCTGTTCGAAGGGGTCGATCTGTCGCTGTTGGGGGACGACCTGCAGCCGGATCGCCTGGTGACGGCGGAAGATCTGGCGCGCGATGGCCTGGCCTTCCCGGCGTTCTACGGTGACGACATGCTGCTGCCGAGCGGCAAAACCCCGGCCTACCTCGGCCAGGCGGTGGCGATCCTGATCTATCACGACTTCGCCCGATTCCGCTTTGCCAAGGACAAGCTGAAATTCCGTGAAGAGACCATCAAATTCGGCGCGGTCACCGGCCCGCTGGAGCGCGATCCCTGGGGCAGCTTCCGCTATGTGCGGGTGGGGGGCGATCAACCGTTCGACGACGATCGCTTCTCCAGCCTGAAGGACACGCCAATCTTCCCGGTATCGATGAAAAAGCACCTGCCGGTGTGGCCGGAAGGGCGCGAGGGCGGCAAGCTGGATCAGGAAGGCATGCGCTATGCGGGCCAGATCGCCGACGAGATGGCCAACCCGCCGGCCGACTGGCTGGTGATGTCACGCCGCTACACCACGCAGTCGATCGATACCTCGGCGCTGGAGCCGGACAACGCCAACGGCTGGTTCGACGCGCAGACGCAAACCCTGCATCTGGTGGTGCCGACCCAGTCGCCGCAGGAAGTGGCCGACGAGATGCCGCGCATGCTGGCCAAGCGCAACCCGCCGGTGAAACAGCTGATCCTGCACCCGTGCTACACCGTGGGCTACGGCTCGAAAGATCACTACAACTTCCCCTATTACGGCGCAGTGGCGGCGATGTACGGCGACGGCCACCCGGTGCGCCTGGCCAATGACCGCTTCGAGCAGTTCCAGACGGCGCTGAAGCGCCACGCGTTCGACATGAACTATCGCATCGCGGTGAATCGCCAGACCGGCGTTATGCAGTCGTTCCTCGGTGACATGACGGCGGACGGCGGCGGCCGCAGCAACTTTACCCCTTCGGTGGTGATGGTTGGCGCGACCGCCGCCCAGTCGATTTACTACTTCCCGAAAAGCGATCTGTCGTCGGTCGGGCTGGCCTCACGTGCCATCGACGCCGGTTCGGCGCGCGGTTACGGCACGCTGCAGAGCATGGCCGCCACCGAGATGATGGTGGATGAGCTGGCCGCCGAGCTGAAGATCGACCCGATCGAGTTCCGCCTGCGCAACGTGCTGAAATCCGGCATGAAAAACACCCAAGGGGCGATCCCGGCCGGTGCGATCCGCGCCGATGAAGTGCTGGTGAAGGCGGCGAAGCATGAGATGTGGCTCAAGCGCGCCGAACGCAAGGCCGAGTTTGAGAGCCGCTATCCCGGCAAGCGCTATGGCGTTGGCTTCGGCTGCGTGCAGAAAGACTTCGGCACCGGGGCGGAAACCTCGTTCGCCCGGGTGGAGCTGAGCGAAGACGGGCGCATCACCCTGCATCACAGCGGCGCGGAGATGGGCACCGGCATGTCGACCTCGCAGTCGGTACTGTGCGCGCAGTGGCTGGGCAAACCGGCCGACGAAGCGCACTTCTCGGTCACCGACTGGTCGGTACTGCCGATGGTCACCAGCGGCGATCCTTACCTGATGTCGCAAGAAGAGCAGGACAAGCTGCAAACCAACCCCAACTGGACGCCGAGCTACTGTTCGCCGTCGAGCGCCAGCAATTCGGCCTATTACTTCTCGCACAGCACCCGCGAAGCGGCGCGCCTGATCTTCGATCACGGCCTGTGGCCGGCGGCGATGGCGCTGTGGCAGGCCGGTATCGGCGGCGGCCAGGCGGCGCCGCTGGTGGTGCGGCGCGAAGATGCGCGTTGGGTCGAAGGCGGCCTGACGGCGGCGGGCATGTCGGTGCTGAGCCTCGAGCTGCTGGCCAAGACGGCTTATCAGATGGGCGGCGTCACCGGCGCGGCGGTGCACGTGTTCAACCGCTGGCAGTGGGCGGAGGCCGATTTCACGTTGAACGGCAAAAGCGAGCGCCTGCCGGTCGACGGCATGGCGCTGCGCAACGCCAGCGGCGAATTCAAACCGCTGGCGCGCGGGCAGGTCTATTATCCGCCGACCCAGCGCAACAATGCGGCGGTGACCTACTACAGCGCCGTTGGCACGCTGGCGGAAGTGGCGGTGGATATCGCCACCGGCCAGGTGGAATTGCTGAATCACCACTCGATCATGGAGTGTGGCAACCTGATCGTGCCAGAACTGGTTTCCGGCCAACTGCAGGGCGGGCTGGCGATGGGGATCGGCCATGCGCTGCACGAATATTTACCACTGTACGAAGACGGCCCGGGCAACGGCACCTGGAACTTCAACCGTTACCACCTGCCGCGCGCTAGCGACGTGGCGGTGTGGAAGCAGAGCGGCGACATCCTGCCGGCGCTGTCGGAAACCGATCCGCCGAAAGGCATGGCGGAGGTGGTGATGATCCCGATCGTGGCCGCGCTGGTCAACGCCATCGCCGACGCCACCGGCCACCGTTTCCGTGATTTGCCCGTTCGTGCAGAAAATATTCGTGAGGTATTACAATGAGCATTAAAACCCAGCCGATTTCCCTGACCATCAACGAAAAGCAGTACGGCCCGATCGAGGTGCCGGAAGGCTTGATGATGATCGATTTCCTGCACGAGTACCTTGACCTGACCGGTTCGCGCCTCGGCTGCGGGCAGGGCATTTGCCACGCCTGCGTGGCGATCGTCGATCACCCGAGTGGCACTAGCGAAGAGGTGCGCACCTGCATCACCGGCGCGCATTTCTTCAACGGCAAGAAAGTGCGTACCGTCGAAGGCCATGCCAAGGTGGACGAGCAGGGCGAGGTGGTTGAACTGTCGCCGATCCAGCAGGCGTTTCTGGAGCACTACAGCTTCCAGTGCGGCTACTGCACGCCGGGCTTCGTCAACGCCGCCACCATTTTCGTGGAAAAGCTCAAGCGTGAGCCGATCGCCCGCGAACAGCTGGAAAACGCCATCGAGCAGGCGCTGGACAGCCACATCTGCCGCTGCACCGGCTACGTGCGCTACTACGAAGCGGTGCGCGACGTGGTGCTGAAAACGCCGGGCCTGCTGAAGGAGACGGCGCAATGAAAAAACGTCTCGCAGTGTTGATTGTGCTGGTGGCGATCGTGGTGATTGCGCTGCTGTGGTGGCGGGAAAACCGCCGTTACGACGGCCCGGTGCGGCAGGTGACCGCCAGCGCCGAACAGATCGCGCGCGGCCGCTATCTGGCGCAGGCCGCCGACTGCGCCGCCTGCCATACCGCCAGCGGCGGGGCGCCGTTGGCCGGCGGCTATCCGCTGGACACGCCGTTCGGCACGATTTACGGCAGCAACCTGACGCCATCGGGCGACCACGGCATCGGGCGCTGGAGCAAGGACGACTTCTTCCTGGCGCTGACGCAGGGCGTGGCGCCGGGCGGACGGCACCTGTACCCGGCGATGCCTTACACCTCGTACAAGGGCATGTCGCGTCAGGACGCCGATGACATCTACGCTTACCTGATGACGCGCCCGGCGGTGGACGTGGCCATTCCGGCCAACGAGATGCCGTTCCCGTTCAACCAGCGTATGGCGCTGATCGGCTGGAACCTGCTGTTCCGCAGCCAGGATCCGCTGCCGGCCAGCTCGCAGGGCAGCTCGTCGCAATGGCAGCGCGGCCGCTATCTAGCCGACGTGCTGGGCCACTGTGGCGAATGCCACACGCCGCGCGGCGCGCTGGGGCAGATGGATCTCGGCAAGACGATGCAGGGCGGCGATCTCGGCCGCTTCATGGCGCCGGACATTACGCCGCACGGCCTGGCGCAGCGCGGCTGGACACCGCAGGACGTCAGCCGCTTCCTTGGCACTGGCCTCGCGCCGCAGGGTTCGGCCTTCAGTGAGATGCATATGGTGGTGGATCTCAGCACCCGTCATTTGACGCCAGAAGACCATCAGGCGCTGGCGCTGTATCTGATGGGCGAGCAGCCGCCAGCGGCGGTGCCGGTGAAAATGGGGCAGGGCAGCGATGCCGGGCGCATGACCTATCTGGATCAGTGCGCCGGCTGTCATGCGCACGAAGGCGAAGGCAAACCGCACGTCGCACCGGCGATGCGCGATAACGCCACGCTGCGCCAGGCGGACGGCAAGAACCTGATCGTGTCGGTGCTGGACGGCCTGCCGGCCCAGCAGTTCCCGAACGGTGAAAGCATGCAGAGCATGCCGGGCTTCGGCGAGCGTCTGAGCGATGCCGACGTGGCGGAACTGGTAAATTACCTGCGGGTGACCTGGGGCGGTTTGCCGGCGGACGTCACCGCCGAGCAGGTGAAAGCGCTGCGCAAGTAAGCGGCGTTCAGACGAAAAAAATGGCCCGCATCTGCGGGCCATTTTATTGCGCGGTCACGGGATTCAACGGCTGGTGACGCCGTCGACGCGTTGGCTGCGCTGTTTGATGGCGTAACCGACGGCCAGGATCGCCACCCATACCGGGATCAGCAGCACCGAGATTTGAATGCCCGGCGTCAGGTACATGATCACCAGGATGCCGGCCATGAACAGCAGGCACAGGTAGTTGCTGAACGGGTACCAGAACGCTTTGAACTTCGGCACCACGCCTTCGCGGTTTTTGGCGGCGCGGAACTTCAGGTGCGCCAGGCTGATCATCGCCCAGTTGATCACCAGCGCCGACACCACCAACGCCATCAGCAGTTCGAAGGCACGGCCCGGGATCAGGTAGTTAATCAGCACGCACAGCGCGGTGGCGAGGGCGGAGATGCCGATGGCCACCACCGGCACGCCGCGGCCGTCGACCTTCAGCAGGCTTTTCGGGCCGTTGCCCTGCTGCGCCAGACCGTACAGCATGCGGCTGTTGCAGTAGACGCAGCTGTTGTACACCGACAGCGCGGCGGTGAGCACCACGACGTTCAGCACGGTCGCCACCAGGTTGCTGTTCAGCGCGTGGAAGATCAGCACGAACGGGCTGCCGCCTTCGACCACTTTGCCCCACGGGTACAGCGACAGCAGAATGGCCAGCGAACCGATATAGAAGATCAGGATGCGGTAGATCACCTGATTGGTGGCTTTCGGAATGCTCTTTTGCGGGTTGTCGGCTTCGGCGGCGGTGATGCCAACCAGTTCGAGGCCGCCGAAGGAGAACATGATCACCGCCATCGCCATCACCAGGCCCATGACGCCGTTCGGGAAGAACCCGCCCTGCGCCCACAGGTTGGTGACGGTGGCTTCCGGGCCGCCCATGCCGCTGAACAGCAGGTAGGCGCCGAACACGATCATGCCGATAATCGCCACCACCTTGATGATGGCGAACCAGAACTCCATCTCGCCGTAAACTTTAACGTTGGCGAGGTTGATGGCGTTGATCGCCAGGAAGAATACCGCGGCGGAGACCCAGGTCGGGATCTCCGGCCACCAGTACTGCACGTAGATGCCGACCGCGGTCAGCTCCGCCATCGCCACCAGGACATACAGCACCCAGTAGTTCCAGCCGGAGGCGAAGCCGGCGAAGTTGCCCCAGTATTTGTAGGCGAAGTGGCTGAAGGAACCGGCGACCGGCTCTTCCACCACCATTTCCCCCAGCTGGCGCATGATCAGAAACGCGATGAAGCCGCCGATGGCGTAGCCGAGAAGCACTGACGGGCCGGCCATTTTTATTGTTTGAGCGATACCGAGAAATAACCCGGTACCGATTGCGCCACCTAAGGCGATGAGCTGAATATGGCGGTTTTTCAGGCCGCGTTTCAGCTGGTCACCCTGCTGTTGACCATCCATCAATCTAACCCTCTGTCGTTGTGAATGCCCATCTGCCTGTAAAGCAGTGGTTACGATGTGTGTTTTGTTTTATTTACGGCGTTATAGCTATTAATTCCACGGCGCCGCTACCGTTTGGCAGAGAATAATGTTATGCGCGTCGGTTTGCACCTGCTTTGTCGTGTGAGTGATTAAGATTGCAGCAGTTTAGGAAACAAAATGCGGGTTGTGTGACGGCGGGGGGGATTCAGTGCATGAAATAAGCAACAAATCACATAATGCGCAAAAATAACGTAGATCTGAACGGTGGGGTGCGTTCAAATAATGAACGAACCGCCGTTGCGCTGCTCGCCAAATAGCCATTCATTAAAGCGTCATAACCATGCAATAAAACTCGGGCAAAAAGTTTGCACTCTGCCTTGCGTAAGGTTTGGTAAAAGTTAAATCCCAAACCCATCGCGTAAATGGTAATACCATCACGGCGTTACCGGTTTGCAGCGGGGTTTTCAGCGGGGTGTTAAAATGTGCGGGTAACCTGATTTCGATCAAGGCCCGTATGGACAGGAGGTGAATACTTTGTTACTTTACCGTCACGTTTTTGAAATTGGTATTACCAATTGACTCCGCGCCATTCGCAGAGAAGAATTCACTCATGGCCTACAGCAAAATCCGCCAACCCAAGTTGTCAGATGTTATCGAGCAACAGCTCGAATACCTGATCCTCGAGGGGACACTGCGCCCAGGCGAAAAATTGCCTCCGGAGCGCGAGCTGGCGAAACAATTTGATGTCTCCCGTCCTTCTCTGAGAGAGGCCATTCAGCGCCTTGAAGCGAAAGGGCTGCTCCTGCGCCGTCAGGGCGGCGGCACCTTCGTGCAAACTAATCTGTGGCAGAGCTTCAGCGATCCGCTGGCCGAGCTGCTGGCCGACCATCCCGAATCACAGTTCGATCTGTTGGAAACCCGTCACGCGCTGGAAGGCATTGCCGCCTATTACGCGGCGCTGCGCGGCACCGATGAAGATCTGGCGCGCATCCGCGATTGCCACATCGTGATTCAACAGGCTCAAGACAGCGGCGATCTCGACGCCGAGGCCGATGCGGTCATGCAGTATCAAATCGCCGTGACTGAAGCCGCTCACAACGTTGTGTTACTTCACCTGCTACGCTGCATGGGGCCGATGCTGGAACAGAACGTGCGTCAGAACTTTGAATTGCTCTACTCGCGCCGTGAGATGTTGGCAAAAGTGAGCAGCCACCGCGCCGGAATTTTTGAGGCGATTGTGGCACGCGAGCCGGAAAAGGCCCGTGAAGCCTCGCATCGCCACTTGGCGTTTATCGAGGAAATCTTGCTGGATCTCAGCCGGGAGCATACTCGGCGCGAGAGATCGCTACGGCGTCTCCAGCAACGCAAGGATTAAGAGCTGTCCTCTTCAGGGTACACCAGCCTGCGGGGGTTAAGTTCGAGGTACTTAGTTAAGTACTTAAGCGGCAACTAAACTGATGGGCCTGTCTTCGTGTGTTTTTGCACAGAGCACAGGAAGACAGGCTCCAAACAAACCATTAGACAGATAAGGAATACCACCATGTCAGAACGTTTAAACAATGACGTGGATCCGATCGAAACCCGCGACTGGCTGCAGGCGATCGAATCGGTCATCCGTGAAGAGGGTGTTGAGCGAGCTCAGTTTCTGATTGATCAGGTATTGGGAGAAGCCCGCAAAGGCGGCGTTAACGTTGCGGCCGGTGCTGCAGCGCACAACTACGTCAACACCATCGCGGTAGAAGACGAACCGGCCTACCCAGGCAACCTGGATCTGGAACGCCGCATTCGCTCTGCGATCCGTTGGAACGCGATCATGACCGTTCTGCGCGCATCCAAAAAAGACCTGGAGCTGGGCGGCCACATGGCTTCCTTCCAGTCTTCCGCGACCTTCTATGAAGTCTGCTTTAACCACTTCTTCCGCGCACGCAACGAGAAAGACGGCGGCGACCTGGTGTACTTCCAGGGCCACATCTCTCCGGGCGTTTACGCGCGTGCCTTCCTTGAAGGCCGCCTGACCGAAGAACAGATGAACAACTTCCGTCAGGAAGTGCACGGCAACGGCCTGTCCTCTTACCCGCATCCTAAGCTGATGCCGGAATTCTGGCAGTTCCCGACCGTATCCATGGGCCTGGGCCCAATCAGCGCCATCTATCAGGCGAAGTTCCTGAAATACCTGGAACACCGTGGCCTGAAAGACACCTCTGAGCAGACCGTTTACGCCTTCCTGGGCGACGGTGAAATGGATGAGCCGGAATCCAAAGGCGCCATCACCATCGCGACTCGCGAGAAGCTGGACAACCTGGTGTTCGTCATCAACTGCAACCTGCAGCGCCTGGACGGCCCGGTCACCGGTAACGGCAAGATCATCAACGAACTGGAAGGTATCTTCTCCGGCGCAGGCTGGCAGGTGCTGAAAGTGATCTGGGGCGGCCGTTGGGACGAGCTGCTGCGCAAAGACACCAGCGGTAAACTGGTTCAGCTGATGAACGAGACCCTGGACGGCGACTACCAGACCTTCAAATCCAAAGACGGCGCTTACGTGCGCGAGCACTTCTTCGGCCGTTACCCGGAAACCGCGGCGCTGGTCAAAGACATGACCGACGACGAAATCTGGGCGCTGAACCGTGGTGGTCACGATCCGAAGAAAATCTTCGCTGCACTGAAAAAAGCGCAGGACACCAAAGGCAAACCGACCGTTATCCTGGCCCACACCATCAAAGGTTACGGCATGGGTGAAACCGCGGAAGGTAAAAACATCGCTCACCAGGTGAAGAAAATGAACATGGAAGGGGTTCACCACTTCCGCGATCGTTTCAATGTGCCGGTTGCCGATGCTGACATCGAAAAACTGCCGTACATCACCTTCGAGAAAGAGTCCGAAGAGTACAAATACCTGCACGAACGTCGCCAGGCGCTGAAAGGCTACGTGCCAACCCGTCTGCCGGAGTTCACCCAGAAGCTGGAAATGCCGGCGCTGGAAGATTTCAGCTCGCTGCTGGAAGAGCAGAACAAAGAGATCTCCACCACTATCGCCTTCGTGCGTGCCCTGAACGTGATGCTGAAGAACAAGTCGATCAAAGATCGCCTGGTGCCAATCATCGCCGACGAAGCGCGTACCTTCGGTATGGAAGGTCTGTTCCGTCAGATCGGTATCTACAGCCCGAACGGCCAGCAGTACACCCCGCAGGACCGTGAGCAGGTTGCTTACTACAAAGAAGACGAGAAAGGTCAAATCCTGCAGGAAGGCATCAACGAACTGGGCGCAGCCTCTTCCTGGCTGGCCGCAGCGACTTCCTACAGCACCAACGATCTGCCGATGATTCCGTTCTACATCTACTACTCGATGTTCGGTTTCCAACGTATCGGCGACCTGTGCTGGGCAGCGGGCGACCAACAGGCGCGTGGCTTCCTGATCGGCGGGACCTCGGGCCGTACTACCCTGAACGGCGAAGGTCTGCAGCACGAAGATGGCCACAGTCACATTCAGTCTCTGACCATCCCTAACTGCATCTCTTACGATCCGGCTTACGCGTACGAAGTGGCGGTGATCATGCACGACGGTCTGGTGCGCATGTATGGCGACAACCCAGAAAACGTGTACTACTACCTGACCACGCTGAACGAAAACTACCACATGCCTGCGATGCCGCAGGGTGCGGAAGAAGGTATCCGCAAGGGTATCTACAAGCTGGAAACGCTGGAAGGCAGCAAAGGCAAGGTACAGCTGCTGGGCTCCGGCGCTATCCTGCGCCACGTGCGCGAAGCTGCGCAGATCCTGGCGAAGGACTACGGCGTGGGTTCCGACACCTACAGCGTGACCTCGTTCACCGAACTGGCGCGCGACGGCCAGGATTGCGAGCGCTGGAACATGCTGCACCCAACCGAAACGCCACGCGTGCCGTACATCGCTCAGGTGATGAGCGACGCGCCAGCGGTAGCGTCTACCGACTACATGAAACTGTTCGCTGAACAGGTTCGTACTTATGTGCCGGCCAGCGATTATCGCGTACTGGGCACCGACGGCTTCGGTCGTTCGGACAGCCGCGAAAACCTGCGTCACCACTTCGAAGTCGATGCGTCCTACGTGGTGGTTGCTGCTCTGGGTGAACTGGCTAAACGCGGTGAGATCGAAGCTTCTGTGGTTGCTGATGCAATCAAGAAATTCGACATCAACCCGGAAAAAGTTAACCCGCGTCTGGCCTAAGAGGTACTGAATAATGTCTATCGAAATCAACGTACCGGACATCGGTGCAGATGAAGTCGAAATCACCGAGATTCTGGTGAAGGTCGGCGATAAAGTTGAAGCGGAACAATCGCTGATCACCGTGGAAGGCGACAAGGCCTCCATGGAAGTGCCATCCCCTCAGGCGGGCGTGGTGAAAGAGATTAAAGTGGCGGTCGGCGATAAAACCGAAACCGGCAAACTGATCATGATCTTCGAAGCGGCAGGCGCAGCGGAAGCTGCACCGGCGGCGAAAGCGGAAGAAAAACCGGCGGCAGCAGCAGCTGCCCCGGCTGCCGCTGCGGCCAAAGACGTTGCTGTGCCGGACATCGGCGCCGACGAAGTCGAAGTGACCGAGATCCTGGTGAAAGTGGGCGACAAGGTGGAAGCCGAGCAGTCCCTGATCACTGTGGAAGGCGACAAGGCTTCCATGGAAGTCCCTGCGCCGTTCGCGGGCACCGTGAAAGAGATCAAGATCGCGACCGGCGACAAAGTGAAAACCGGTTCCCTGATCATGGTGTTCGAAGTGGCTGGCGCCGCTTCTGCTGCGGCCCCGGCTGCGGCTGAAGCTCCTGCCGCCGCTGCAGCGCCTGCGGCCTCTGCGGCCAAAGACGTCGCCGTGCCGGATATCGGCGGTGACGAAGTCGAAGTGACCGAGGTGATGGTTAAGGTGGGCGACAAGGTTGCCGCCGAGCAGTCTCTGATCACCGTGGAAGGCGACAAGGCCTCCATGGAAGTGCCAGCGCCGTTCGCGGGTACCGTGAAAGAGATCAAGATCGCGACCGGCGACAAAGTGAAAACCGGCTCCCTGATCATGGTGTTCGAAGTGGAAGGCGCTGCGGGTGATCAACGAAGATATGATCGATGCAGGGCAGGGTTTCGGTACTCACCCGCATAAAGACATGGAAATCCTGACCTACGTGCTGAGCGGCACGGTGGAACATCAGGACA